>CAXXKO010000005.1:0-10603 GCA_963666705.2 Alphaproteobacteria bacterium
CAGATATCGCACAATCGAAACCGCGGGCGCGCCCATCAAGGCGTGGGTCGACGGCGTGCCGGTCGAGCGGCAGGCGGAGCAGCAGCTCCGCAACATCGCCAGCCTGCCCTTCATCCACGGGCACGTGGCGGCCATGCCGGACGTCCACCTCGGCAAGGGCGCCACCGTGGGCTCGGTCATCCCCACCAGGGGCGCCATCGTGCCGGCGGCCGTGGGCGTGGATATCGGCTGCGGCATGGCGGCCGTGCGCACGACACTGACGAGCCACGACCTGCCGAACGACCTCGCGGGCTTGCGCGCGGGCATCGAGAAGGCGGTGCCCGTCGGCCGGCGCGATTTCGGCATCGAGCCGCCCAAGGCCGCCGACAAGGTCTGGTACCGCGATTTCAAGCGCGGCCTCGAGGCGATCCAGGAGAAGCACCCCAAGGTTGGGACGCGCAAGCCCCCGGTTGGCCAGATCGGCACCTTGGGCGGCGGCAACCACTTCATCGAAGTCTGCCTCGACGAGGCGGACCGGGTGTGGGTCATGCTCCATTCCGGATCGCGCGGAATCGGCAACCGTATCGGCACCTACTTCATCGAGAAGGCGCGCGAGGAGATGGTGCGCGCGGACGTGCACCTGCCCGACCGCGACCTCGCCTACCTCTCGGAAGGCTCGACCCTGTTCGACGACTATGTCGAGGCCGTGGGCTGGGCGCAGGACTACGCGCTCGCCAACCGGGAGGTGATGATGGATGCCGTGCTCGCGGTCATGAGGAAAGCCTTCAAGGGCTTCCGCGTCACCGAGGAGGCGGTCGACTGCCACCACAACTACGTCGCGCGGGAGGAGCATTTCGGCGCCCGGGTGTGGGTCACGCGCAAGGGCGCAGTGAGCGCGCGAGACGGCGAGATCGGCATCATCCCCGGCTCCATGGGGACGCGCTCCTACATCGTGCGCGGGCGGGGCAACGCGGATTCGTTCCACTCCTGCTCCCACGGCGCGGGACGGGCCATGAGCCGGGGCGAAGCCAGACAGAGCTTCACCTTGAAGCACCACCGCGAGGCCACGGCGGGCGTCGAATGCCGCAAGGACGCAGGCGTCATCGACGAGACGCCGGGCGCCTACAAGGACATCGACGCGGTCATGGCGGCACAGGAGGACCTGGTGGCCATCCTCCACACCCTGAAGCAGGTGGTCTGCGTCAAGGGCTGAGGCCTGGCGCGGGACCCAACGGACGAGGGATGAGAGTGACGAGCCATGCGACCCGATATGTTCAAGGTGATCGTGGAGCGGCCACGATGGGGACGCTGGATCAGAAACGCCCCGCGGCCCCGGACGCCCTACGACGACCTCCCCCATAAGGAAGGCATTCGCCGGCCCCATTCGATGCGTGGCGCCGAAAAATCGCTCAACGAGAACCTCGCCCCCCTGCGGCATTTCCTGGCGCGCAGCGTCGGCCGCCCGTGGGACAAAGTCTATTCCGAGATCTGCGCCGGGCTCAAAGGCAAGAGCACGGTCAAGCAGCACGTGCGCAAGCACATCCCGGACTTCGTCTCGACGCGGGCCTATTACGACGAGAGCGGCAAGCTCTGGGTCCACGAAAATCGGTGGGACCGGCCGAGCACCGAATGGTCCACGCCGTTCTTCGTCGACCGGAGAACCGGGATCCTGCGGTGCAGCGGGGCGCTCAGGGGATGGGTTCCCCCTTGGGTGAGGGACGCCGAACACCGCCGCCGCAACGAGAGGCCGGCGGACACGAACCGCAAGCCTCTATCGGCGCACCTGGAGCTGCGGTGCATCGCCGGCGTCTGGTACGAGTTCCGGCGCGAGCCAGCACCACCCAACGACCCAGCGTGGGAGCGGTTTCGCGAAGCCGGAGTGACCGACGCCATCCCGAGGGTCACCGTGAAGCGTCAGCTCTCCGGCAAGGCGCTGCGCCGGCATGGACTCCGCAACGAGCCGTGTTAGGGTTTCCCGACTCTCACGCCACTCACGGGGAATGCCTTGACCGACCAGCCCGTCGCCATCGTCACCGCCGCCGGGCGCAATATCGGCGCCGCCATCGCGCGGGAGCTGGCGGGGCGGGGGTATAGCCTGGCTCTCATGTCGCCCTCGGGCCGCAGTGTCGAGCTGGCGGAGAAGCTGGGCGGCTTCGGCATCAACGGCTCCCTGACGGCCGCGGGCGACATCGAGCGCCTGGTCGCGGAGACGATCGAGCGTCACGGGCGCATCGACGCGGTGGTCAATAACGCCGGCCAGCACTCGAGCGTCATGGCCCGGCACGGGGTGGCGCCGCTGCCCGAGACGACGAGGGCATCGCTCTCCTACGACCCCAACTTCGATTACGACTTCCTCGCCATCCCCGACGCGGCCTGGCGCGAGGACATCGAGATGATGGTGATCTCGGTCATCCGCATGGCGCGCGCCGTGACCCCCATCATGGTGCGCCAGGGGGGTGGCGCCATCGTCAACATCACGGGCCTCGAAGCGGAGCAGCCCCGCCTCGTCTACCCCATGGGCCCGGCGCGCCTCGCCGTCCACGGCATCACCAAGACCTATGCCGACCGCTATGGCCGCGACGGTCTCCGCATGAATTGCGTCTTGCCCGGCACGATGGCGAACGGGGACATTCCGCCCGAGGCCGTCCGCGCCGCCGTGCCCATGGGGCGCCTCGGCAGCATGGCCGAGCTGGCCAAGACCGTCGCCTTCCTGCTGGGCCCCGATTCGGGCTATATCACGGGCCAGATGATCCGGGTCGACGGCGGCATCAACCGCGGCCTGTAGAAGAGCGGACAGCCGGTTAAGGGGGCGCACATGACCGATCAACCTGTCGCCATCGTCACCGCCGCCGGGCGCGGCATCGGCGCCGCCACGGCGCGGGAGCTCGCCGCGCGGGGCTACCGCTTGGCACTCATGTCGCCCTCGGGCGCAAGCGTGGCGCTCGCCGAGGAGTTGGGCGGGCTCGGCATGAACGGCTCCCTCACGGCCGCGGGCGACGTGGAGAACCTGGTGGCGGCGACGCTCGAGCGCTACGGCCGCATCGACGCGGTGGTGAACAACTCGGGCAAGCACGGCGCCATCATCGCCAAGTACGAGACGCCCACGATGCAGCCCGTGACAGGTGCGATGTACGGCTACGACCCAGGTTTCGAGTACGACTTCCTCGACATCCCCGACGCGGCCTGGCGCGAGGATATAGAGATGATGGTGATCTCGGTGATCCGCATGGCCCGCGCCGTCACGCCCATCATGCTGCGCCAGGGTGGTGGTGCCATCGTCAGCATCTCCGGCCTCGAAGCGGTCGAGCCGCGGCTCCTCTTCCCCCTCGGCCCGGCGCGGGCGGCCCTCCACGGCATCACCAAAATCTACGCCGACCGCTACGGCCGCGACGGCATCCGCATGAACTGCGTCCTGCCCGGTATCGTCGAGCACAGCACGGTCACCCAGGATGTCATCGAGGCCTGCGTGCCCATGGCCCGGGCCGGCACGCTTGCCGAGATGGCCAAGACCGTGGCCTTCCTCTTGAGCCCGGACGCGGGCTACATCACCGGCCAGATGATCCTCGTCGATGGCGGCATCAACCGAAGCCTTTAACCGAGCCCACGGGCCGCGGGGAGAGACGACATGACCGAGAAGCGCGTCGCCATCGTGACGGCCTCGAGCCGCGGCATCGGTGAAGCCATCGCCCGCGAGCTGGCGGCGCGCGGCTACGCGCTCGCCCTCATGTCCCGCTCGGACGGGGCCACCCGGGTCGCCGAGGAGCTGGGCGGCATCGGCACCATGGGCTCGGTCACGGACCAGGCGGACATCGATCGGCTGGTCGCGGCGACGATGGACACCTACGGGCGCATCGACGCGGTCGTCAGTAACTCGGGCCGGCATGCGGAGGTGCTGAAGGCCCACGGCATCACCGGCGCCCCGACCGTGACCGGGCCGCGGCTCTCCTACGAAGCCGGGTTCAAGCCCGACATCCTCGCCTACGCCGACCAGGTCTGGCACGACGACCTCGACCTCATGGTCCTCAATTGCGTGAAGATGGCGCGCGCGGCGACGCCGCACCTCCTCGCCGGCGGCGGCGGATCGATCGTCAACATCTCTGGCATGGAAGCGGCCCAGCCCCGCGTCGCCTACCCCCTCGCATCCGTGCGTCTGGCCCTTCACGGCTTCACCAAGATCTATGCCGACCGCTACGGGTCCGAGGGCATCCGCATGAACTGCGTGCTGCCCGGCATGATCGAGAACGCCGCCGCCGCGGCCAAGGACCCGACCATCGTCGAGACCATCCCCTTGGGCCGGTTCGGCGCCCTCACCGAGATCGCCCGCACCGTGGCCTTCCTCCTCTCCGGGGACGCGGGCTACATCACCGGCCAGATGATCCTGGCCGATGGCGGGCTCAACCGCGGCATGTGAGCCAAGGAGGAACAGCGCGATGACAGACTCCCTCAATGCCGACTTCGGCGCGGCGGCCGCGATCGAGACCGCGCCCATGGACTGGCAGACGAGCCCCGGCACAAGCGTCTGGCGCAAGCGCCTGATGCTGCGCGGCGATCCTGAGAAGGGCGCCGTCACCTCCGTCGTGCGCTTCGACGCCGGCGCGCGCTTCCCGGCCCACGATCACCCCGCGGGCGAGGAGATCCTGGTCCTGGACGGCACCTTCTCCGACGAGCATGGCGACTACCCGGCCGGCACCTTCCTCCTCAACCCGAAGGGCTTTCGCCACGCGCCCTTCTCCGAGGACGGCTGCACCCTCTTCGTGCGCCTGCGACAGTTCGCCGGCGAGGGCCGCCGGCACGTCGCCATCGACACGGGCAACGGGCGCTGGGCCGAGAGCCCCAATGTCGGCATCAGCCACATCGTGCTCTACCAGGACGACGCCTGGCCCGAGCGCATCCAGCTCGAGCATTGGGAGCCGGGGGCGCGGGCCCCGTTCCACAACCATCCGGAATTGGTCGAGCTCTTCGTTCTCGAGGGCACCTTCGAGGACGAGCACGGCCGCTACCCGGCGGGCACCTGGATTCGCGCGCCCGTCGGATCCAGCCACGCCCCTTTCTCGACCGCGGGCTGCCGCCTCTACACCAAGGTGGGCACGCCCACGATGGGTTGAGGCGGGCCACGACCCACCCCATTCGCGGCGCCCCAAAGCGGTCGGGGTCGATACCAAATCCGTCCATGGGGAATAGGCCTTAGAACGGGGATCACGAGGGTGCACACACCAGACCCGTGCCGGACCCGCCGGCGGACCCGGCGGTGGACTTGACGGCGCTCACCCAGGTACGGCGCTGGCGCGGCCTGATCGCGGTGCTCATCACCGTGACTTCGGCCGGCGTGCTCTACGGCCTCATCAACCCGCTGGTGGCCCTGCGGCTCGAGCATATGGGCATCGGCACCACGTGGAACGGCGTCAACGCCGCCATGCCCGCTATTGCCGCCATCATCGTGGCGCCACTGCTGCCCGCCCTCAACGACCGGCTCGGGCTGCCGCGCGTCATCATCCTGGGCGCGGTCCTGATCGTGGCGCCCATCCCCCTGTTCGATTTCTTCCCCGACGTCTGGGTCTGGTCCGCGCTCCGCTTCGTCCTCGGCGCGGGCATGATGCTGCATTGGGTCGCGGCCGAGATCTGGATCAACGCGGCCGTCGAGGATTCGCACCGCGGCCGGGTATTGGGGGCGAGCGTGGCCCTGTTCTCGATCGGCATGGCGTGTGGCCCATTGGTGCTCGGTGTCATGGGAACGGCGGGCGCCTGGCCGTTCCTGATCGGCGCCGGGATCATCATCCTCGGCACCCTGCCGCTGGCCTTCGCGATGGACGCGGCACCCTCGACCCGGCGGGAGGGGCGGGGCAGCCTCCTCGCCGCGGCCCGGCGCGCGCCGACGCCGATGATGGCAGGCTTTATCGAGGGCTTCCTCTTCAGCGCCATCTTCATCCTCCTGCCCCTCTACGCCATCCGCAATGGGATCGAAGAAGGCTTCGCCATCGGCATGCTGAGCGCGATCGCCATCGGCGAGATCGCGGTGGCGATCCCCATCGGCTGGCTGGCCGACCGCATGGACCGGCGCCTGCTGCTGATCTATTCCAGCCTGGCGGTGTTCGCCTTGTGCCTCCTGCTGCCGCTCCTGCTGGGGAGTGCCGCCCTCCTGGCCGTCATGCTGTTCACCTGGGGGGCGGCCAGTATCGGCCTCTATACCCTGTCGCTGATCCGCCTTGGCGAGACCTTCCGGCCCCAGGAGCTGGGCCCAGCGACGGCCGCCTTCATCCTCGTCATCCAGGCCGGGAGCATCGCCGGCCCGATCGTGGGCGGCCTCGGCATGGACGCCTGGGACCCCCACGGGCTGGTCGTGGTCCTGGCGGTTGTGAGCGGCCTCTTCTGCGCCTTCGCGATCTGGCGCTACCGGAGGGTGCGGGCGAGGCGGTGAGCGGCGGATCAGTGGCAAAAGATAGGTATACTGGCACTGAAATGTAGGAAATAGCTATACCGATACCTTGCCTGACAGGTTCACGCGGCCAGAGCAAGTGAGAGTCCAGAGGCGGCAAAGTCGGACAGAAGCCGCTGAAAAGGCGAACGATCAATGTCAGGGCGCTCAAGGGCTGGCGAAATTTCACCGGTAAGATTGCCCAAGCGGCGCGAGGCGGCACCCTCGTCCACATCATTCGCGGCCTCGGGCAACTCGAAAGACGTTTCGCCTGAGACAAGCGTCAATCCGGCGCGGACGATATAGGCGTCGACTCCATGCGTCCGACCACGTAGCGCTTCCAATACATCGGCGGAGCCCTCACCCACCGCCTTTTCGAAAGCAAATGCGAACGCCGTTTCGGGCCGCCCGGTCGATGGCAGGCCGAGTCGCTCCGCGACGTAACGGGCGTAGGCCAAGCCGGGATACTCAGCGAGGATGCGCTTTACCACGGCGAGCGCCTCTTCGCGGTCGGTGTTTCCGGCCGTCTCCACCAGGAAAAGCGCCCTACGCGCTCGCGCGGCCGGGAAGTCGATATCGATTTCGACTGTTTCAGTCGCGACCGTCGCCCGGCTCTTCGTCTTTAGCTGTTTGCGCCGAAGGCGTTGGCCCGCGCGCATCTTGGTGAGAAGATCGCGCGCGACCGTGTCGTCAGGCTGCCGTTTCAGAAGCATCTCTAGCGCGCCGATGGCATCGTCAGCCCGACCAAAGTGATCCGCCAGTAGGATGGCGAGTTGCGTGTAGGTGTGTGGGTTGTCAGGAAGAAGTACGATCCTTGCCTATCCGGTTATCACCCACACCCACTATATGTAGTGTGCACCCATTTTCCTGAGTAAAGCTCGGTGCAGGTCGAAGCGGAGATATCTCCGGCGATGCCGAGCAGGGACTCGGACGGCATTGTAGCGGCTTTTAGGCGACACTTTAGCGTGGTGGAAATCCTAATCATTGAGTCGGATTTGGCAAAACGCCACGTTGCATAAAGGACCGTCACTTCATTGAAATTTATCTGAAATCGGAGGTGAACGACACCGATGGAATATTCCAGGAAATCAGAGCTTCATTGAATTGTAGGATTCGAGTGCCGGATTATTCACAAATAGCTCTGTGAACTGGTTTTCAAGTTCGCTCAATACGTCATATGGAGTAAACGGATTGAGGATCACGTTCTTGCGTGTCGCTTCGTCTTCGCTGCGACTCAAAACGCGCAGGAGACTAACAGGCGCGGACGGGTTCTTCGCAACGATTCGTGCCAGCGCGTCGCTTTCTTCGACTAGTGCCGTCAATCGCTCAGACGATGTCGTTTCATCAGCAGCTTCCCGTCTGGCCGTGGGTTTCTTCGTTTTTCCCTTGGTCGCCACCGTTCCGTCCCCCGATGTTAAGTACGTGACGTGAATTAAACTCCGGTTCGGTTTTCAGAACAATCAAGAATTAGCCGGATCGCCTCCTCAATGCGCCTGCGCCGGCCCTTGCCTGCAGTCCAAGGAGACACACTACATATAGTGGGTGTGGGTGATAACCGGATAGGCAAGGTACGATCGTTTCCCGCAAGAGCCTTTCCGCCTCATCGTAACGCCCCAACTCTTCAGCAAGCAGAGTTGCAAGCTGGGCGCGGACGACTGCATTGACTGGGAACAAGCCCATCGTCTCCCGCAAGAGCCGTTCCGCCTCATCAGAACGCCCGAGTTCTTTAGTCAGTAGTGTCGCGAGCTGGTTGCGCCACTGCGGGTCTTCCGGGAAACGGCGTACCGCTTCCCAGCCCACCGTCTCCGCCGCCGTGACCGCACCTTGTGCGGCGAGGCCATCCCGCCACAGCGCCCAGGCGTAGACGTTGGCAGGCGCGTAATCGAGGGCTTGTCGCGCGAGCCTGGCCGCGAGGACGCCACGTTTCGCCCGTTCAGCCGGTTTCTGTCTCAGAAGACGCATCCCGACATTGCAGGCCGTGCGCACCAGATAGTACAGGTCGCCGGTCGCGTCGGCGTAGCGACGGTGACTGGTGAGAAGGCGCTCAATGCGCGGTTCGAGCGTTTCGATCGGCCTGGTGGCCACATCGCGAAGAATGCGTTCGCGCGCTTCGCGCGGTGGTGGCTCGATTGCGCGCCTGCGTTCCGAGGGTGGTGCCGATCCCATGGACGCGGGCGGTAGATCGAGCTCCGCCCGCCACCAAGCCGCGGCGGGGAATGTGGCATCCTTCGATTTGGTATCGAGGCGAAGCGCATCTTCCACCGCCGCGATCACGTCGGCGCCGAGTAGCGGCCAATATGTCGGCGCGCGCGGATAAGCGCTTTCGATCTCGTACCAGCGATTTACGAAAGTCTTCTTGTCCGGCCGTTGCCGCGCCGCCCAACGGGCAATGCCATGGCACACCGCCTCTTCGTTCGAGTCGTGCTCGGAACCAAGCGAGAGGCGACGCAGGCCAGTCAGCCCAACATCGAGATAGGTCTCGTTGTAGCGCCCGAGCGGCCCGGCCTCCGCACAGATGTCAAACCAAAGCGCCATGAGCCGACGGGGTGCCAAATCCTCGCCCACCATGTCCTGGGTCAGCGCCAGCACTCTCCAGTATTCCCGGCGTGGATCGAGCCAGTGATCGATCGCCGACGTCTCCAAGACGCCAAACCAGTACGCGTAGCGCATGTGCAGATCGCGCACAGTCCCGGGAGGGCGCGTCCGGCGAATCACCGCGAGCAGGCGGTCAAGTGTCGCGGCGAAGCGCCTGAAACGGCTTTCGTTCGCTTCGAGCATGGCCTGGCGCAGCTCTTCGAGGAGTGCATGACAGCCCGCGTCAAAAGCCCGGCTGGCCGGATCGTCTGCGGCCAGCCCAAAGAGGAGAGAAACCGCCGCGTCCGCGGGCTCCGCGCGGCCAAAGGGCGCAATCTCGGCATATCCACCGACCAGAGCGCGCAGCTCCTGTTCCGGCGCGGCGACGAGCGCCGCCAGCCAGGGATGCCGTCGAGGTGTCTCTTTGGTAGCGATTGAAGACACTTTACGCGTCCACCTCTTCAGACATCCGCGCCCCATAGTCCGGCCTCGCGCACCGTGCGCGCACCGACACGAGATGCGTATTGCGCGCCGCCGCGAGATCGACCGGCGGCGTGGGTCCCGTACTATGTACGACCCGCGCCAAATGATCGTGCTTGTAGATTAAACGCACGTGAAGGAATTCGCGAATCGGATCGCGCGCGACGGATGTATCGAGATCCACGGCGTAGCCTTCTCCACTTCCGGATGGCGCGGGAAAGAAGAACTCACTGTTCCGAGATTCCAGAACCGTCGGAATCGCAAACGGTCGCTCAATAGCATCGGTCGCTTGCTCGAAGACCTCCCCCACCGTGTACTCCATCAGCGCGAAGTGAGCGGCTGACCATCGGAAAGCGCGTGATGCCCAAGACCCAGCCGTACGCGTAGCCGCGAGAGCCAGTCCAGTTCCGCGAGATCGGCGGCGACTTCGGCCTTGAAGCAGGCAAAGGCCGGTCGGGCTCCCGAATATTCATTGAGCACACGCAGGAACGGTGCGACGACACTATCGTCCGGTGGATTGGAAGCGACGGCGTCGCGCAAATCGTCAAAGTTCATCTGGGCCTTCTGAAGCGCATCGTCGACGTGCTCCACTCGCACGATCTTTTGCGCGCGTTCGATATTGACCGACATCAGCGCCGATGCGTTCACCAGACGGAACGTTGACGGCGTGTGGTTTCGCTCTTCTCCCTGCACCGAAGAGTGATAGTACTCCGCCGCGATTTTCTTGAGGCCTCCACCCATCGCATCGAATTCCTCGAAATCCACGAGCCGTTTCGGCCCGACATTTTCCTCGAAGGCAAAGTTGTCACCGACAGCCCGAAGCGCCGGGTCACGCGCGGAACGTAACCCCGTGACCTCATCGTTCAAGGCTTCGAGATTAAAGTGCAATTCGTGGCCTAAAAATACCGAGAGCATTGATGATATGCATGATTAGTGTTTCAACCTGGAAAACGCAACGCAATCAACACTCCGTCGGTTGGACAGACGCCACTGGATTTCGCGTCGGGTGTTACCTCCAGGCCGATTCCTTTGATTCCCGCACCCCTCGCCCAGGCCGGCCTGGGCCTTGTTGTTCGCGGCGGTGATGGCGGTGTGGATGTCGGCGGCGACGCCCGTATCGAGCATGGACTCGACGCCCGCGGTGGCGATGCCGCGGTA
>CAXXKO010000006.1:0-51216 GCA_963666705.2 Alphaproteobacteria bacterium
CGGCCGAGGCGCTCGGCGTGAGTGTCGATGCCCTGCGCGATGCGGTCGGCCCACCGCCGCCCGACTTCGCCCGTGCGGCCCGCGTCCTCGGCCTCGACGAACAGGCCGTCCGGCGCGCCATGCACGAGGCACGGCTTCAGGCCGGCGGTCAGGGGAACTGAGCGGATTGGCGGCCGCCGGCTGATTTTGGTGGCTTCGCTTCTCCCCTCACTCCGCCGCGACGGCGGGTGCAGGGACGCGGCGGGGCAGGATGGTTTCGTTGCCGGGCCTGGGGTCGTGGGGAACGAGCAGGGCGAGGACGAGGCTCGCGACGGCGATGGCCGAGCCGGCGAGGAACACGGCGGCCGGACTCGACAGCCACACGAAGCCGAAGACGACGGGGATGACCACGGCGGTGATGTGGTTGATCGAGAAGGCCACGCCCGCCGTGGGTGCTATATCGGCCGGGTCGGCGATCTTCTGGAAATAGGTCCGCATGGCGATGGCGAGGGCGAAGAACAGGTGGTCGATGACGTAGAGCGCCGCCGCCCAGCTGGCGTTCTCGACGAAGGCGTAGGCGGTGAAAACGCCGATCAGGCCGATATATTCGAAGGTCAGCGCGCGCCGCTCGCCCCAGCGCACGATGAGGCGGCCCACCTGGGGTGCGAGCACCATGTTGATGGCGCAGTTGATGAGGAAGAGGAGGCTGATCTCGGCCACCGTGTAGCCGAACTTCTCCACCATCAGGAAGCCGGCGAAGACGACGAAGATCTGCCGCCTGGCACCGGCCGTGAAGTTGAGCGCGTAGTAGAGCCAGTAGCGCCGGCGCAAGACCAGGTGCTTGTGCTGCTCGACATGGGAATCGATGCGCGGCCAGGCGAGCCAGGCGACCAGGGCGATGGCCACCGTGACCCCGCCGCCCAGGAGATAGATGGCGGGGAAGTCGAAGCCCAGGATGTCGGCCGCGCCATAGACCAGGGCGAAGGTCAGGAGCGAGGTGAAGCCGCCCACCGCGATGATGCGGCCGAAGACCAGCGGAGCGCGCCGCTTGTCGATCCACTGCATGGTCAGGCTGGTCTGCATGGTCTCGTAGTAATGGAAGCCGATCGACGACAGCACCGTGGTGGCGTAGAGGCCGACGACGAACGGGAAGTAGCCCGTGATCGCCGTGCCGATGCCGAGAAGCGCCAGGGCCACGAGCGCGAGGGTCTGCTCACGCATGAGCAGTAGCAGCCAAACGGCCGCGAAGGCGAGGAAGCCCGGGATCTCGCGCAGGCTCTGCAGGATGCCCATCTCAGCACCGGTAAAGGCCGCGCGCTCGATGGCGAAGTTGTTCAGGAGCGCGCTCCAGGTGCCGAAGGAGATCGGCACCGCCGCCGCCATCAGCAGCAGCAGCATCTCGGGCTGGCGCCAGCGGGCCTCGCCGAAATAGGCGGTGATTCGGTCCATGTGCGGTGCGCGGCCTCTCGCCCGACGGTGATTTGGCCCGCCCCAAGGTGAGCCGGCGACACATTGGCAGCGTGTGCGCCGGCCGTCTATACATAGGACGAGGGCGCGCGCTCCGTGCCCCGCGTTGGCGCCCGGCCGCGGCCGGGTCTATAGTCTGCGGCCCGCGGTCGAAGACGCAGATTCCGAAGGCACGCATGAGCGACACCGTCGCCATCACCCTGGCCCAGCTCAACTCCACCGTGGGCGATATCGCGGGCAACGTGCGGCGGGTCCTGGACGCGCGGGCGAAGGCCGAGGAAGCCGACCTGATCGTCTTCACCGAGCTCGTGGTGCCGGGCTACCCGCCGGAGGACCTGGTTCTCAAGCCCGCCTTCCAGGATGCCGTCGAGGCCGCGATCGCGGACCTGGCGTCGGCGACAGCCGATGGCGGCCCGGCCCTGCTGGTGGGCGCGCTCAGGCGCGCGGACGGCAAGGTCCACAACGCGGCCTATCTGCTCGACAGTGGCGCCGTGACGGCCGTGCGCCTCAAGCACGCCCTGCCGAACTACGGTATCTTCGACGAGAAGCGCGTGTTCGCGCCTGGCCCGCTGCCGGGGCCGGTGAATTTTCGCGGCGTGCGCCTGGGCGTCATGGTCTGTGAAGACCTGTGGGAGCCCGAGGTGACGGAGTGCCTCGAGGAATCGGGGGCCGAGATTCTGATCGTCATCAATGGCTCGCCCTACGAGACCGGCAAGCACGATACGCGCTTCAACGTTGCTGTCGCGCGCATCACTGAATCGCATCTGCCGCTCGCCTACGTCAACCAGGTGGGCGGGCAGGACGACGTGGTGTTCGATGGCGCTTCCTTCGTCCTCGGTGCCGACTGCAGCCTGCGCGCCCAGGCACCGGCCTGGCGGGAGCATCTGCTGGCGACACGCTGGTGCCGCAACGGTGATGGCGCATGGGAGTGCGAGGAGGGCGAGCGCGCGCGACCGGCCGACGGCCGCGACGGCATATACCAGGCGCTCGTGTTGGGCTTGCGCGATTATGTCGGTAAGAACGGCTTCCCCGGCGTCATCATCGGTCTTTCGGGTGGCATCGATTCGGCGCTCTCGGCCGCCGTCGCGGCCGACGCGCTCGGACCTGAGCGGGTGCACTGCGTCATGATGCCCTCGCCCTATACCTCGGGCGATAGCCTCGAGGACGCGTCGGCGGCTGCGGCGCTTCTGGGTGTCCGGCTCGAATCCATCTCGATCCTGCCCGCCATGGCGGCTTTCGAGGCCATGCTGCGGCCGAGCTTCGGCGACCGCGCGCCCGATACGACGGAGGAGAACATCCAAGCCCGCGCCCGCGGCATCACCTTGATGGCGCTCTCCAACAAACTCGGCCATATGGTCCTCTCGACCGGCAACAAGTCGGAGATGTCTTTGGGTTACGCCACCCTCTACGGCGAAATGTGCGGCGGCTATTCGGTTCTGAAGGACGTTTACAAGACGGAAGTCTTCGCGCTTTCCCACTGGCGCAACCAGCACTGGCCCGAGGGTGCCCTCGGGCCCCGGGGCAGGGTGGTGCCAGAGCGTATCATCGAGAAGCCCCCCTCGGCCGAGCTGCGCCCCGACCAGACCGACCAGGACAGCCTGCCGCCCTACGACGTGCTGGACGACATCCTCGAATGCCTGATCGAGCGCGACATGGACAAGGCCGGCATCGTCGCCCGCGGCCACCCGCCAGAAACCGTGCACGCCGTTTGGCGGATGCTGGAACGTGCCGAATACAAACGCCGCCAGGCCCCGCCCGGCGTGAAGATCACGCGCCGCGCGTTCGGCCGCGACCGGCGCTATCCCATCACCAACTGGTTCAAGGACGATGTGTGACGGCCGCCAGCCGCCCGGCACCGGTGGCCATGGACCGGGGTTGCGGAATCTGCTACCTCTCCCGCGCTTGGCCTGCGGGGCCGGCTGAAATCACTTCGCCGGGGCTGAAAGTGGCGCTCACGCTGCATAACACGCTTGCGCGCGGCAAGGAGGTGTTCGAGCCGTTGGACCCGGCCCACATCCGCATGTACGTGTGCGGGCCGACGGTGTACGACTTCGCCCATATCGGCAACGCACGGCCCGTCGTGGTGTTCGACGTGCTCTACCGGCTGCTCAAGCACCGGTTCGGGCGTGTCACCTACGCGCGCAATATCACCGACGTGGACGACAAGATCATCAACGCCGCGAAGGAGAGCGGCGAGCCCATCGCCTCGATCACCGAGCGCACCGAGCGCGCCTTCCACGAGGACATGGCGGCCCTGGGCGCGCTCGACCCCGATATCGAGCCGAGGGCGACTGAGCACATCGCCGAGATGGTCGTGATGATCGAGACGCTGATCGGTGCGGGAAACGCCTATGAGGCCGACGGCCACGTGCTGTTCAACGTGCCCTCGATGGCGGGTTACGGCCGGCTCTCGAACCGCAACCGGGATGAGATGATCGCGGGCGCGCGCGTGGACGTGGCCCCCTACAAGCGCGATCCGGCGGACTTCGTGCTGTGGAAGCCGAGCCCGGCCGGCATCCCGGGCTGGGACAGCCCCTGGGGGCACGGCAGGCCAGGCTGGCACATCGAGTGCTCGGCCATGGGGGCGGCGCACCTCGGCATCACCTTCGACATCCACGGTGGTGGCCAGGACCTCATCTTCCCCCACCACGAGAACGAGATCGCCCAGTCGGTCTGCGTTCACGACGGGGCGGCCCTCGCGCGCTACTGGGTGCATAACGGCTATGTCACCGTGGGCGGCGAGAAGATGTCGAAGTCGCTCGGCAACTTCTTCACCGTGCGCGAGCTGCTGGAGGAGGGCTGGCCCGGCGAGGTCATCCGCCTCGTGCTGTTGAGCGCCCATTACCGCCAGCCCCTCGACTTCACGCGCGAGAAGCTCGCCGAGGCAAAGGCCCAGCTCGACCGCCTCTACGGTGCGTTGAGGACGGAGGAGGGGGGCAGGGCAGATGCACCATTCGTTCAAGCGGCCGACCCGGTACTGACCGCGCTCGACAACGACCTGAATACGCCCGATGCGCTCCATCACCTTCACCTGCAAGCGAACCTGGTCCACCAGGCGTCCGACCCTTCGGAGCGGTCGTTTCATTGTCGCTCCTTGAAGGAAAGCGCGTCATTCCTGGGTCTGTTACAGGAAGACCCGGAGCAATGGTTCAAAGGCCATCGACCGGCCGATGACGTGGCCCAGATCGAGGGGCTGATCGGGGCCCGGACGGCGGCGCGCGCGGCGAAGGATTTTGCCGAAGCGGACCGCATTCGCGAAGCGCTTGCGGCGAAGGGCATAGCCCTCGATGATGGCCCGCACGGCACGATCTGGAAACGGGCCGGCTGAGCGCGATACCCGGCCGCCGCCGCGTCGATCTGCCACGGAATTGACATTTTGTCAGGTTAAGAACGACAGTAGACGGCATTCCCGGCGCTATTTTGCGGCGGGGCATGGGGACAAGGGGGGCTTGGAACTGCCATGACGTTGAACCGCATATTTCGGGGCAAGGCGCGACGCGGGGAGTCAGAGCTCGCCCGTCAGGAGCCGGTCATTGCGACTCCTCCCTCGGCGCGGCAGAGCGAGTCGGCCGAGGCGAAGAAATTGGTTCGGACGCCACGGCCGGAGCCGCCCCGGCGCGGTTCCGAAATACCGCGCTCCCTCAGGCTCCCCACCTTCGCCGCAAGGCCCGAAGCGTCGGCACCGCCACGGGAAGTGTCCGGCAAGGGGCGACTCGTCGTCGGACCGGAGATCCGATTCAAGGGTGATATTTCGTCTTGCGATACCCTGGTCGTTCAAGGCCTGGTCGAGTCCTCCATGGTGGCCCGTGCCATCGAGGTCGCCGAGAACGGCGCCTTCGCCGGGGAAGCCCGGGTCGAGGCGGCGGAGATCGGCGGCCGGTTCGACGGCGTGCTCACGGTGCGGGGCCGCCTCGTGGTCCGCCCCCGCGGCCGGATCGACGGTACGGTCCGCTATGGCGAGATCGAAATCCAGCCGGGCGGCCGGATCGGCGGTGACGTCCAGGCCGCCGACGAGGCACCGGCCGCGGATTGAAGACCGGCCGAGAAGGGGGATACGGATGACCGATGGAGGAAAGACGGCCCTGAGGCGGCCGTCGGGCTACGCGAAGAACCCTGGCTACCGCGTCGCCTTCGTGCCCTGCCCACGCCGCGTGCGCGGCCTGGCCGGCGGCGAGACGGTGGTGGACACGACGCGCGCAATGCTCATGCTCGAGGAGGAATTGGCACCGGTCTATTACTTCCCGCCCGAGGATGTGCGCATGGACCTGCTCGCGCGCACGGACCACGCCACCCACTGCCCCTACAAGGGGGACGCCAGCTATTGGTCTCTAAAGGTTGGCGGCGAGACGCGCGAGAACGCGGTCTGGAGCTATGAGGGCCCTTACGGGGAGGTCGCGAAGATCGGCGGCTATCTCGCCTTCTACTGGGACCGTGTGGATCATTGGTACGAGGAGGATGAGGAAGTCCTCGGCCAGCCTCGAAGTCCATAGCGCCGGGTTTCGCCGCCGCCAGCTTGCGAAGTTGACGGGCACGCCCGGTTGGGCCACAACAACGGCCCCCTCGAGGCGGTGCGGGCATGAGCGGCGACAATCGCGTCTATCTCTACGACGTCACCCTGCGTGACGGCGCCCAGACTCAGGGCGTCGATTTCGGCGTCAGCGACAAGATCGCCATCGCGCGTGAGCTCGACCGCCTGGGCGTCGATCATATCGAGGGCGGCTGGCCGGGTGCCAACCCGACCGACGACGGTTTCTTCGCCGATCTGCCGCGGCTCGCCCACGCCCGCTTTACCGCCTTCGGCATGACCCGCCGCCAGGGCCGCAGCGCCGCCAACGACCCGGCCCTGGTGGCGGTGCTCTCGGCCCCCGTCGAGACGGTCTGCCTGGTCGGCAAGGCCTGGGACTTCCACGTCGACGTGGCGCTGGGCGTCAGCCGGCAGGAGAACCTCGTCATGATCGCCGACAGCGTGGCCCACGGCGTCGCGCGCGAGAAGGAAGTGGTCTTCGACGCCGAGCATTTCTTCGACGGCTACAAGTCCGACTCCGGCTATGCGCTTGGGTGCCTCGAGGCGGCGCGCGAAGCGGGTGCGCGCTGGATCGTCCTTTGCGATACCAACGGCGGCACGTTGCCGCACGAGGTCGAGCGCATCGTGGGCGAGGTAACGGAGCGAGTGCCGGGGGAGCGCCTCGGCATTCACTGCCACGACGATACGGGCAACGCGGTCGCCGGCTCCCTCGCCGCGGTGCGCGCCGGCGCGCGCCAGGTGCAGGGCTCCCTGAACGGCCTGGGTGAGCGCTGCGGCAACGCCAACCTGGTGTCCATCATCCCCAATCTCATGCTCAAGATGGGCTTCGAGACCGGCGTCATGGACGAGGGCCTCACCCATCTCACCCATGTCTCGCGCCTGCTCGACGAGCGGCTCAACCGGGCGCCGGTGCGGGGCGCGCCCTATGTCGGCGAATCGGCCTTCGCGCACAAAGGCGGGCTCCACGTCTCCGCCGTCGAGAAGGACCCGGCCACCTACGAGCACATCCCCCCGGACCTCGTCGGCAACGAGCGCCACATCGTCGTCTCGGACCAGGCCGGCCGCTCGAACATCCTCGCGCGGTTTCGCGAGATCGGCCTCGAGATCGATGCGGCGGCGCCCGGAATCGCGCGCCTCGTCGAGCTGGTCAAGGAGCGCGAGTTCGAGGGCTATGCCTACGATGGCGCCGAAGCCAGCTTCGAGCTCCTGGCCCGGCGGGCACTGGGCCAGGTGCCCGAGTATTTCCGGCTGGTCACCTTCCGGGTCATCGACGAGCGGCGCTGGAACGCGCGCAACGAGCTCGTCACGCTCTCCGAAGCCACCATCAAGGTGGACGTGGGCGAGGACCACACCATGACGGTGGCCGAGGGCAACGGCCCGGTGAACGCCCTCGACAATGCGCTCCGCAAGGCGCTCCTGCCCCATTTCCCCGAGCTCGACGATATGCGCCTCGTCGATTACAAGGTGCGCATCCTTACGCCCAACGAAGGCACGCGCGCCGTCACGCGGGTGATGATCGAAAGCGCCGATGGCGAGGGCGAGCGCTGGTCCACCGTGGGCGTCTCCGCCAACGTGATCGACGCCTCCTTCAACGCGCTCCATGATTCGATCACCTACAAGCTCTACCGCGACGGCGCCGCGCCCCATGATTGAGCGCCGGGCGGCGGCAAGCGACCGAAATGGCTGGGACCGATAGCTCTAGGGCGCCGCCCGCCACGGTCCACGACGGCGGCGGGCCGGCCATCGTCCTGGTGCGCCCGCAGCTTGGCGAGAACGTGGGCTTCGCCGCCCGGGCCATGCT
This sequence comes from Alphaproteobacteria bacterium, assembly GCA_963666705.2. Lineage (GTDB taxonomy): Bacteria > Pseudomonadota > Alphaproteobacteria > CADEGL01 > CADEGL01. The sequence goes on from CAXXKO010000006.1 coordinate 7,773, forward strand.
CAATTGCGGGCTCACCGACCTGCGCCTCGTGGCGCCCCGCGACGGCTGGCCCAACGATAAGGCGCGGGCCGCCGCGGCTGGGGCCGACGCGGTGATCGAGCGCGCGCGGCTCTACGATACGGCGGCGGCGGCCGTCACCGATCTCAATCTCGTCTATGCCGCGACCGCGCGCTCGCGCGACATGCTCAAGCCGGCGATCGTCCCGCGCCAGGCGGCCGAGGAGCTGCGTGTGGCGTATGCCGCCGGGCAGGCGACGGGCATCCTCTTCGGCCCGGAGCGCTCGGGCCTCACCAACGACGAGGTGGCGCTCGCGGACGCGGTGGTGACGGTGCCGCTCAACCCCGCCTTCGCCTCGCTTCAGCTCGGCCATGCGGTGATGATCCTCGGCTACGAATGGTACCAGGGGGGCGAGGCCGCGGTGTCGACGGACGGCATGGCCAAACGCAACCGTCCGGCGACCAAGGCGGAGCTTCTCGGCTTCTTCGAGCATCTCGAGCGGGAGCTCGATGCCTGCGGCTTCCTGCGCGTGGCGGAGATGCGGCCCAACGTGGTACGGAACATCCGCAACATGTTCCAGCGCGCCGGCCTGACCGAGCAGGAGGTCCGCACGCTGCGCGGCATCGTCAAGGGCCTCGTGGGCGCACGGGGACGGAACAGGGGAGGCGAGTGAACGGCATGATCGATCTTACGGGCAAGGTGATCCTGGTGACCGGCGGCTCGCGCGGCATCGGCGAAGGTATCGTCAAGGTGCTGCTGGGGGCGGGCGCCGACGTGGTGCTGCACTACAACGCCAGCGCCAAGGAGGCCGAGGCGATCGCGGCGGCGGCGCCCGAGGGGCGCTGCCTGCTCATTCATGCCGACCTCTCGGAGCCCCGGGCGCCGCTCGCCCTGTGGGATGCGGCCGTCGGGTGGAAGGGCCGAATCGACGTGCTGGTCAACAACGCCGCCGTCCGCATCGAGGCCGCCATCGACGCCCCCTTCGAGGAGTGGGACCGGGCCTGGGAGCAGTCGATGCGCATCAACCTGATCGCCACGGCCCACCTCTCGCGCCTGGCCATGGCGCATTTCAAAGCGTGTGACGAGGGCCGGGCCGAGAAAGTGGGCGGCACCATCATCAATATCTCGAGCCGCCCTGCCTTCCGCGGCGACCGGCCCGACTTCCTGCACGACGGCGCGTCGAAGGCGGGGATGGTGGCGCTCGCGCGCGGCATCGCGCGCTGGTTCGCGTCCGACGAGGTGATCTCGTTCGTGGTCGTGCCCGGCATGATCGAATCCACGCAGATCTCCAACTTCATCCGCCTCTACGGCAAAAGCGAAGCGGTGGACGAGATCCCACTGGGCGAGATGGGCAAGCCCGAGGACGTGGCCAACGTGGTGGCCTTCCTCGCCTCGGGCCTCGCGCGCTACTCGACCGGCGCCACCATCGACGTGGGCGGCGCGTCCTACGTCCACTAGGCGCGCGGGAGAATGGTGGCATGGCGGAGAGGGCTCGAGAATGGCTGACCGAATCAAAAAAGCCACGAATATTTGCATTACCTTAATGCCGCCCAAGTGGCCGGAGGTCACCGAGATTGCTGACGCCGCCGAGCGCGCTGGGATAAGTGACATTGGAATCGTGGATTCCCCACTTGTTTCACGTGATCTCTACGTATCTTGCGTGGCATGTCTGCTCCAGACTGCCAAGCTTCGCGTTCAAACCGCGGTCACCAATCCGGTAACGCGCCATCCCTCGGTCACCGCCGGCAGTGCACTCTCGCTGTGTGAGCTGGCACCCGGCCGGGTCGTCATCGGGATCGCCACCGGTGACAGCGCGGTGTGGGGGGTGGGTCTAAAGCCGGCGAAAGTCGGCGAGCTTTGTGAATACATCGTTGCTTTGAAAGCGTTGCTGCGCGGAGAGGAGGCTATCTGGCGCGGCTCGTCCTTCCAAGGGCACTGGAAGGACTTCGATCCATCTTTGGCTCCACCGGTCTATGTTGCGTGCTCAGGACCCAAGACACTGAAGGCGTCCGCTCAGCTAGCCGATGGACTAATCATTGCGGAGATGGGCTATACACCCGCGGACATCGCTCACGTTCGCGCTCTTGTCGAGGAAGGGTGTGCGGAGGTTGGCCGTGATCCGGAGGAGCTCGACCTTTGGTGGGGCGCAGATGTGAGGTTCTCGGATAGCGTTGCCGACGCCACGGCAGCGGGGATAGCGTCAAGCTCGGTCTGGCTCACCATGGGCAGTACCAAGGGCAAAAGGATTCCAGAAGGCTTTGTCCCCAAGCTCCGGCAGCTGCACGCCGACAGGTACAATCTCGAGAACTATGCGGGTAGTCGAGGTGAGCTTCTTGCGGAGCGAGCCCGAAAGCTAGGGCTCTATGACTGGCTGGTTGAGCGTTCCGCACGACTTTACGGTTCACCGGATGACGTAAGAAGCCGAATGGATGAGCTTCGCGCGCTCGGAATTGAGAAGTGGTATTTGTGGCCGGAGGGTGACGATATCATCAAATCTATTAATAGCCTGGGGTCGATCATCTAATGTCCGCCGCCCTCATCGGGGCAACCGCCGAGGCCGCGGTTCAGGAGATCAGTGACTGGCTGATCGGCGAGGCCCTCGGCACCGTCGATCTCGAAGATCTGTTCCGGGCTCTCGGCGGGCGCTTGGTGAGCGCGGGCCTGCCACTCCTGCGCGGGCATCTCGCCATGCGCGCGCTGCACCCGATGTTCGAAACCGTCACCGTCACTTGGTGGCGCGAGGGTGGTGCCGAGACCGAGGAGATCGAGCATGGCGCGGACACGCGCGCGCGGTGGCTTGAAAGCCCGCTCTACCCCCTCGTCGAGCGCTTCCTGCCGCGGCTGCGCCACCGGCTCGAATCGCCGGGCGATTGGGAGCGCCACCCGATGCTGCACGAGTTTCGCCAGGCGGGCGGGACCGACTACCTGGCCATCCTGACCCCGTTCGGCGATATCGAGACGGCCAGGGCGCGGCAGGACGGCGTCATCATCTCTTGGGTCTCGGACCGGCCGGGCGGGTTCACCGATGGCGAGGTTGCGGTCCTGGAGCGGCTCCAGCTCCGACTCGCTGTCGCCTGCAAGATGGCCAAGCGCGAGGAGACGGCCGCCAACGTGGTGGCGGCCTATCTGGGGGCGGACGCCGGGCGCCGCGTGCTCGACGGCAATATCCAGCTCGGCGACGGCGAGGCGATCGAGGCCGTCATCTGGTTCGCCGACCTGCGCGGCTCGACGGCGCTGGCCGACCGGATGGGTGAGCCCGCGTTCCTCGCCACCCTCAACAGCTTCTTCGCGTGCGCGGCCGGGCCGGTGCTGAGCCATGGTGGCGAGGTCCTGAAGTTCATCGGCGATGCCGTCCTCGCGATCTTTCCCCTGGCGGGCCCAGACGGCGCCCAGGGCGCCGCCCAACGCGCGTTGGCCGCGGCCCGCGAGACGGAGAGCCGCATGGCCGCCCTCAACGCGGCACGCGTCGAGGCGTCGGAAACCAACCTCGATTACGGCCTCGGCCTTCACACGGGCGAGGTGCTGTTCGGCAACATCGGCGTTGCCGAGCGCGTCGAGTTCACGGTGATCGGCGTGGCGGCCAACGTGGCCGTCCGTCTCCAGGAGCTGACCAAGGACCTGGGCACCCCCGTCCTGGCGTCCGCCGAGTTCGCCCGCGCGTTGCCGATTAACTGGCGGTCGCTGGGCGAGCACCGACTGCGCGGGGTCGCCGAGCCGCGCGAGGCGTTCGCCCCGCCGGCACTGGGAAGCGTTTGACACGGCGGCCGGCCGCCGTATACTCCGCGCCACTTCGGAGAACGTGGGTCCAAGGACCCCGCCCGTCCCAACGCGCGGGCCTATCCGGACAACAACACCGGCCAGACTCGGGATGGAAACATGAGCAAGCGAATTGCGGCCAAATACAAGATCAATCGGCGCCTCGGCGTCAACCTCTGGGGCCGGCCCAAGAGCCCCATCAACAAGCGCGAATACGGCCCCGGGCAGCACGGCCAGCGGCGGCGCAAGCCGTCGGACTTCGGCACCCAGCTCAAGGCCAAGCAGAAGCTCAAGGGATATTACGGCAATATCACCGAGCGGCAGTTCCGGCGCACCTACGCCGAGGCGGTACGCCGCCGGGGCGACACCGAGGAGAACCTGATCGAGCTTCTCGAGCGGCGCCTCGATGCCGTCGTCTACCGCATGAAGTTCGTGCCCACGGTGTTCGCCGCGCGCCAGTTCGTGAACCACGGCCACATCAAGGTCAACGGTAAACGGGTCAATATCCCATCCTTCCGGGTGAAGGACGGTGACGTGATCGAGGTCAAGGACGGCTCACGCGAGGTGCCCATGGTCCTCCAGGCCGTGGATTCGCCGGAGCGCGAGGTGCCCGACTACATGGACGTGGACCATCAGAAGATGCATGGCACCTTCGTCCGCGGCCCCAAGCCGACGGACGTACCGTACCCCGTCCAGATGGAGCCCAACCTGGTCATCGAGTTCTATTCGCGGTAGGCGATTCCCACCACCCCACGAAAAACGGCGCCCGCCACCGGGCGCCGTTTCGATTCGACTCGCAAGTGGTCGTCAGGCGGCGCTCTTCACGCCCTTCTCCTGGAACAGCTCCTTGAGCTCGCCCGTCTGTGCCATCTCGCGGATGATGTCGCAGCCGCCGATGAACTCGCCCTTGACGTAGAGCTGGGGGATGGTCGGCCACTGGCTGAATTCCTTGATGCCCTCACGGACCTCGGGGTCCTGCAGCACATCAACGCTCCCGTACTCGACGCCGAGATAGTCCAGCACCTGCACCACGGCGGCCGAGAAGCCGCATTGCGGGAAGCTCGGCGAGCCCTTCATGAAGATGACGACGTCCTTCGCGGTGACTTCGGCCTGGAGGCGGTCGTAGGTCTCTTTTTCGATCATGCTGCGGTTCCCGAATGTTGGGGTGGGTGAATGGTCGCGCCGCGCGCTGCTCAGCCGTCGTCGGGGACGGCCGTCTGGATCGCCAGTGCGTGCAACTCGTTGCCTATGCGGCCCTGGAGGGCCTGGTAGACGAGCTGGTGTTGTTGGACGCGGTTCTTGCCCTCGAAGACCCGGGATACGACCTGGGCTGCGTAGTGATCACCGTCCCCGCGCAAGTCCTCGATCGAGACTTGCGCGTCCGGCAACGCCTCCTTGATCAGGCGCTCGATCTCCGCGGCGTCCATCGCCATGGCTGTCCCTCTGCTCCCTTTCAGCAAGGCTCCCTAGCGGACTTCGATATAGGCCGGAAGCCACTCTTCGTGGGCATCTCGCAGGTCCGATACGGATATAAGATTGGTGTCGTCGAGTGTCAACGCGGCGCCACCCGTCGTGCCGATCGGAATCGCCGGCACGCCCGCCTCGCGGGCGGCGGCGAGCATCGCCTCGGGCTCGGCCGTCGTCAGCACGTAGCGCCCCTGGTCCTCGCCGAAGAGCCAGGCGTGGGCTGGCGGGCCGTCCGCTGGGGCCGCGATACTGGCACCCATCCCGCCCGCGAGGCACATCTCCGCCAATGCGATCAGGAGGCCGCCGTCCGAGATATCGTGGCAGGCGGTCACCCGGCCGGCTTCGATCTGTCCCCGAACGAAATCGCCGTTGCGGCGCTCGGCCACGAGGTCGACCGGCGGTGGCGCCCCCGCCTCCCGACCCGCCACCTCGCGCAGGTAGAGCGAGCAGCCGAGCCAGCCGCGCGTCTCACCGACCAGCAGGATGGTCTCTCCGGCTGCGTGCGGGCCGATCCCGACGACCCGCCCCAGATCCTCGATGAGCCCGACCCCACCGACCACGGGCGTGGGCAGGATGCCGCTGCCCTCGGTCTCGTTGTAGAAGGAGACGTTGCCGGAGACGACGGGGAAGTCGAGAGCGCGGCAGGCCTCGGCCATGCCCTCGACACAGCCTGCGAATTGGCCCATGACGCGCGGCCGCTCGGGGTTGCCGAAATTCAGGTTGTCGGTGACGGCGAGGGGGCGCGCACCCACGGCCGTCAGGTTGCGCCACGCCTCGGCCACCGCCTGGGCGCCGCCGCGGCGGGGGTCCGCGGCGCAGTAGCGCGGCGTGCAGTCCGTCGTCATCGCGAGGCCGCGGCCCGTATCCCGAATTCGGACCACGCCCGCGTCCCCCCCTGGACGGATCACCGTATCGCCCATGATGAGGTGGTCGTACTGTTCCCAGATCCAGCGCTTGCTGGCCAGGTCGGGGCAGGCGATGAGGCGGCGGAGCGCCTCGGCCGGGTCGGCGGCCGGAACCTCGGCGGAGGCCAGCTCGGGTGCGGGCGGTGTTGCCTCGCGCGGCCGGTCGTATTCGGGCGCCTGCTCGACCAGCGGGGTGACGGCGATGTCCGCAACCACCGCGCCATCCGCCGTGAGGACCAGGCGCCCCGTCTCCGTCACCTGGCCGATGACGGCGAAATCGAGGTCCCACTTCTCGAAGACGGCGCGCGCCGCGTCCTCGCACCCTGGGCGCAACACCATGAGCATGCGCTCCTGGCTCTCCGAGAGCATGATCTCATACGGCGTCATGCCGGTCTCGCGCAGGGGCACGCGGTCGAGGTCGAGCTCGATGCCAACTCCGCCCTTGGACGACATCTCGACCGAGGAGCTGGTGAGCCCCGCCGCACCCATGTCCTGGATGGCGACGATGGCGTCCGTGGCCATCAGCTCGAGACAGGCCTCGAGCAGCAGCTTCTCGGTGAAGGGGTCACCGACCTGGACGGTGGGGCGTTTCTCCTCGATGTCGGCGCCGAACTCGGCCGAGGCCACGGTGGCGCCGTGTATGCCGTCGCGCCCGGTCTTCGAGCCCACATAGACCACCGGGTTGCCCGGCCCCGCCGCGGCCGAATAGAAGATGCGGTCCGCCGGCGCCAGGCCGACGGTCATGGCGTTTACCAGGATGTTGCCGTTGAAGCTCTCGTGGAACTGGCACTCCCCGGCCACCGTGGGCACGCCGATGCAGTTGCCGTATCCGCCGATGCCGGCCACCACGCCCGCGACCAGGTGCCGCGTCTTGGGGTGGTCGGGCGCCCCGAAGCGGAGCGCGTTGAGGTTTGCGATAGGCCGCGCACCCATGGTGAAGACGTCGCGCAGGATGCCGCCCACGCCCGTCGCCGCCCCCTGGTAGGGCTCGATGAAGGAGGGGTGGTTGTGGCTCTCGATCTTGAAGACGACGGCGAGGCCATCGCCGATATCGACGACGCCGGCGTTCTCGCCCGGTCCCTGGATCACTTGCGGGCCTTCCGTCGGCAGAGTGCGCAGCCAGCGCTTCGAGGTCTTGTAGGAGCAATGCTCGCTCCACATGACGGAGAAGATGCCGAGCTCCGTCAAGTTGGGCACCCGCCCCATGATGTCGAGCACGCGGTCGTACTCCTGCGCCGAAAGTCCGTGTTCGGCGACGATCTCGGGAGTGATTTCCTTCACGCCAGCGCCGCCGCGAGGCCGCCGAACAGCGCCAGGCCGTCGATGCCGCCGATGAATGCTTCGGTCGCGTTCTCGGGATGGGGCATGAGGCCGAGCACGGTCTTCGAATTGTTGAAGATGCCGGCGATGTTGCGGGCCGAGCCGTTGGGGTTGGCCGCGTCCGTGGCCTCGCCCTCGGGCGTCGTGTAGCGGAAGGCGACGCGCCCCGTCTGCTCCAGCCGGTCGAGGGTCTCGGGATCGGCGAAATAGTTGCCGTCGTGGTGCGCCACGGGCACGCGCAGGACCTGCCCCGCTTCATACCCGCTCGTGAACAGGCTCTGGCTGGTCTCGACCCGGATATGGACGTCCCGGCAGACGAACTTGAGGCCGGCGTTGCGCATCAGCGCCCCTGGCAGCAACCCCGCCTCGGTCAGGATCTGGAAGCCGTTGCAGACACCGAGGGTCGGCACGCCCGCCTCGGCCCGGCGCCGGACCTCGCGCATGACCGGGGAATGCACCGCCATGGCGCCCGCGCGCAGGTAATCGCCGTAGGTGAAGCCGCCGGGGACGACGATCAGGTCCACATCGTCGAACTCCGTGTCCCGGTGCCAGACGGTGAGCGGTGGCCGCCCCGTCGTCCGGGCGAGTGCCTCGATCATGTCGCGGTCGCGGTTCGATCCCGGGAAGACGATGACGGCGGCTTTCATGTCCCGACCATCACCCTCCGAGATCGATCGTATAGTTCTCGATCACGGGGTTGGCCAGGAGCTGGGCGCACATGCGCTCGACCTCGGCGCGGGCCAGCACCGCGTCCGTCTCCGCGATGTCGAGCTCCAGGTACTTGCCTTGGCGCACCCCGGCCACGCCCTTGAAGCCGAGCGCGCCGAGCGCGTTCTGGATCGCTTTGCCCTGAGGATCGAGGACCCCAGCCTTGAGGGTGACGTGGACGCGCGCCTTCATCTATTGCATCGTCGCCGGGCCCTTGAGGTCGCGCGGGCCGGCCTCGGGTAGGATGCCGAGGCGCCGGGCCACCTCCTGATAGGCTTCGACGATGCTGCCAAGGTCACGACGGAACCGATCCTTGTCCATGCTTTCGTTGGTCTCCGCGTCCCACAGGCGGCAGGAATCGGGCGAAATTTCGTCCGCGAGGACGATGCGCATCTCCTCGTCGTTCCACAAGCGGCCGTACTCGAGCTTGAAGTCCACGAGCTTGATGCCGACACCGAGGAAGAGGCCGGAGAGGAAATCGTTGATGCGGAGGCTCATCGCCATCATGTCGTCGAGGTCCTGGGGGGCGGCCCAGCCAAAGGCGGTGATATGCTCCTCGCTCACCAAGGGGTCGCCGAGCTCATCGTTCTTGTAATAATACTCGACGATCGAGCGCGGCAGGATCGTCCGCTCGGGCACGCCCAGGCGCTTGCATAGCGATCCGGCCGCGATGTTGCGCACGACCACCTCGACGGGGATGATCTCGACCTCGCGGACGAGTTGCTCGCGCATGTTGAGGCGGCGCACGAAATGGGTCGGCACGCCGATTTCGGCGAGGCGCATCATCAGGTATTCGGAAATGCGGTTGTTGAGCACCCCCTTGCCGGTGATGACGCCTTGCTTCTGGTTGTTGAAGGCGGTGGCGTCGTCCTTGAAATACTGCACGATGGTACCCGGCTCGGGTCCCTCGAACAGGACCTTCGCCTTGCCCTCGTAGATGCGTCTGCGTCTGGCCATGATTGGTCGCCGGTCTTGGAGGAGGGTGCGGTCGCAAAAGAGAGCGCGTACGAAGAACCCCCTTCGCCCCCCGAAAACGACAGCGCCCTGGATTGGCTATCATATAGCAATAGCTCGCGGGCAAAACAATGGTCGCTGGGGTGTCCCTACCGCTCCACCGGCTCGAATGGCGCTTCGCCCGGCTTGCCGTCGGCGTAGAGCCATTGCGGGCCGCGCTCATCGTCTCCTGCCCGGGGCAGCGCGAGCAGCGCGCTCGAGACCGTTCCGAAGCCGAAGGAGGTCACGATCGTCATGGCTTCCCGTGACTCGGAGCCAGCCTCGTGCTCGCGCGCCGCCAGGAGGGCGATCCAGGCGTTCCACTGGCCGCTGTCGGGATCCGGGGCGGGGGCGGCGCGGAATTGCGGCAGATAGTGGCGGATGCGGGGACTTGCGGGGTCGTTGAAATCGTGGGCGGTGACCATGCCAAGGCCCTCGGGGATCTCCTCGATATGGACGGCTCCCCCACCCCCGGGGCCTTCGCCCTTGATCCACCAGGCATCGCGGTCGTCGGCGACGATCAGGTTGAAGCCGCGGTAAGCGCTTGCGTCGAGATCGCGGAAGGCCGTCTCGGCACCGGCCGCGTCCGCGTTGTCGAGCGCCTCCAACACCAACTCGCCCCGGCTGCGCAGCAGCTCGTCGGGGCCGAGCGTACCCGGGCGGTTGAGGACGCAAGCGACCACGCCGTCGTCGTTGAGACCCATCCAGCTACCGCCCGCGAGCTCGTCGAACCCGGCGACGATGTCCGGCCGGTCGGGCCAATGGCGGCCAGGCGGCCGCGCCGGCCGCGCGGCCATCTCGTCGCGGTTGGCGGCGATAAGGATGGGCCAGGCATGGCCGGGGCGGCGCAGGACGACGACGGTGCACATGGAAGTTTCGCCTACCACGGGGGCGCGCGGGGCGCTAAATAATAATCAGACACGGGGGCGGGCGGTTGGCGCCACGCCCGAGGGGGTTTGGACGAAGGGAGTTGACGGCGAATGGCGAGCTTCAACGATCGCGAAAAGGGTTTCGAGGCCAAGTTCAAGCGGGACAAGGAGCTGGAGTTCAAGGTGATGGCCCGGCGCAACAAGCTGCTCGGCCTGTGGGCGGCGGAGCTCATGGGCATGTCCGGCGCCGATGCCGAGGCTTACGGGAAGGATGTCGTCATGGCCGACTTCGAGGAGCCGGGCGAGGAGGACGTCTACCGCAAGGTCATGGGCGACCTGGAGGGCAAGGGTACCGAGATGACCGAGCAACGGCTGCGCAAGGAGATGGACCGCCTCACGGGCGTCGCCCGCGCCGAGATCGAGGCTGGAACCTAGGCGCCGGATCAGCCCTCCTCCAACACCCGGCGGAAGATCGTCTCCACGTGCTTGGTGTGGTAGGCGAGGTCGAAGAGCGCGGCGAGTGACTCGCCACCCAAGTGGGCCGTGACCGCACCATCGGCCTGCAACCGGGCGAGGAAATCGGCGCCGCCCTCCCATGCCGCCATGGCATTGCGCTGGACAGTATCGTAAGCGTCCTCGCGGCTCATCCCGGCCTGGGTAAGGGCCAGGAGGACGCGCTGGGAATGCACGAGGCCGCCGAGTCGGTCGAGGTTCGCCCGCATGGTGTCCGGGTAGACGACGAGCCCCTTCACGAGACCCGTGAGCCGGGCGAGCGCGAAGTCGAGCCCGATGGTGGCGTCGGGCGCCATCACCCGCTCGACCGAGGAGTGGGAGATGTCCCGCTCGTGCCATAGGGCCACGTTCTCCATGGCCGGGGTGACGGCCGCGCGCACGAGACGCGCGAGCCCGCAGAGGTTCTCACTGAGGATCGGGTTGCGCTTGTGGGGCATGGCGGAGCTGCCCTTCTGGCCGCTCTCGAAGCGCTCCTCCGCCTCGCGCACCTCCGTGCGCTGGAGGTGGCGGACCTCGGTCGCCAGGCGCTCGATGGCGCTGGCGACGACGCCGAGGGTGGCGAAATACATGGCGTGCCGGTCCCTCGGCACCACCTGGGTCGAGACCGGCTCGATTTTGAGGCCCGTCGCCGCGGCCACATGGGCTTCCACGCGTGGGTCGATGTTGGCGAATGTGCCGACCGCGCCGGAGATCTTGCAGGTCGCCACCTCCTCCCGCGCCGCGACCATGCGCCCCCGGCCGCGGGCGAACTCGGCGTAGTGGCCCAGGAGCTTGAGGCCGAAGGTAGTGGGCTCGGCATGAATGCCGTGGCTGCGGCCGGCGCAGACAGTGTGCTTGTGCTCCTCCGCCCGGGCCCGCAGGGTGGCGAGCAGGGCGTCGAGGCCAGCGATGATGATGTCCGCGGCCTGGGTGAGCTGCACCGCGAGGCAGGTGTCGATCACGTCCGAGGAGGTCATGCCTTGGTGGAGGAAGCGCGCCTCGTCGCCCACATGCTCGGCGACGTTGGTGAGGAAGGCGATCACATCGTGGCGGGTTTCGCGCTCGATCTCGTCGATGCGCTCGACCTCGAAGGCGCCGCGCGCGCGCACGGCCTCGGCGGCCGATTCTGGGATCACGCCGAGCTCCGCCTGCGCCTCCGCGGCCAAGGTCTCAATTTCGAGCCATATGCGGAACCGGTTCTCGGGTTCCCAGATGGCGGCCATCTCGGGCCGGCTGTAGCGTGGGATCATGGGGCCTCGCGGGTGCGCGGAACTCAGGCGCCCGTTTATAGCCCGCCCGGCCGCCGCCGTCAGCCAGGCTCCGCTTACAACTGTTGCATCGGCGCGGCGCACGGCTAAGAATTCGCCCGCTTCATTATCCAACCAAGGGGGCGCCATGCCCGGCGGCGACGAAATTCTGACGGCTGAGGTGATGGATCGGCTCAACCGGCCGACGGGCGAGGCGGGCGGCCTGCCGGCCGCGGCCTATACCAGCCCCGGCTTCCTCGCGCGCGAGAACGAGCGCCTGTTCGCCCGGCGCTGGATCTGCGTCGGCCTCACCGAGGACGTGCCGGCACCAGGTGCCGTCCGTCCCGTGACGGTTGCCGGCAAGTCGTTGATCCTGCTGCGCGATTTGGAGGGTCAGGTCCGCCTCTTCCACAATTACTGCCGGCATCGGGGCATGCGCCTCGTGGATGCCCCGCGTGAGAGGATGCGCGGCATCGTCTGTCCCTACCATGCCTGGAGCTACAGGCTCGACGGCCAGCTCCTCAGGACGCCGCACGTGGCCGGCATCGATCGGCACGATAGAGCCGAGCTAACGCGTGACATCCCCGGCCTCGCACCGGTGCGCTCGGCCGTCTGGGGGCCACTCGTCTTCGCCAACCTCTCAGAAGACGCGCCCGCCTTCGAGGACTACATCCGGCCGTTGGCGGCGCGCTGGGCGGCCTACGATCTCTCCGTCCTGCGCCGGGGCGAGAGCATTCGCTATGAGATCGCCGGCAACTGGAAACTGGCGATCGAGAACTTCATCGATACCTATCACGTCCCCATCGTCCACCCGAGCCTCAACAGCTATTGCGACATGAAGGACCACTACCTCGTGTGCGACAACGAGGTCTATCTCGGCCAGGGCCTCACAAATTACGTGCCCGAGGATGACGCGGCCGGCGCGCTGCCGCCCTTCCCCGGCCTCTCACAGGACGATTCGCGGATCATGGAGGCGTTCGGCATCTTCCCCAACCTCTGCATGACCATGTTTCACGACAGTTTGCGCATCATCCTGGTCGAGCCCGACGGCCCCGGCCGCTGCACCGAGCGGGTGGAGGTCTTCCTCGTGGGTGAGGCGGCGACCGACCCGGGCCTCGCTGAGACGCGCAAGACCCTCGTCGACCGCTTCCGCGCGTTCAACGCCGAGGACATCGGCATGATCGAGCGCCTTCAGCATGCCTTCGAGACGACGGCCTGGGACGGCGGCCACTTCACGCCCTACCTCGATGGCCCGGTCCACCGCTACCAGCGCCTGATAGCCGCGGCTGTGGCCGAGTAGCGCCCCGCCGCGCGCGCCCGTCCATACAAGGGCTTGATCAATCGACTGCCGCGGGACGTCTTAACCGACAGAGTCGCCGTGGGTTTCGGCTTTGGCGAGGGAGGGGCGAGCGATGGACACGGCTGAATTCAAGAAGCGGCTGGCGGTCCGCGCGGCGGGCCTAGGGCTGGCGTTTCCCATGGCGGAGTACGAGGCGCGCGTCGCGCGCGTGCGGAGCGCCATGGCGGAGCAGGGGCTCGACGCTCTCCTGGTGACCCATTCCTGCGATCTCAACTACCTGGCCGGCTACGAGACCTTCGGGGTCGGCAACCATGCGTGCCAGGTGCTGCCCTTGAACGGCGCGCCCAGTCTGCAGGTGGTGTCCATCGAGGTCCCGGCCGCGGTCGTGAACGGCTGGGTGGAAGACGTGGTGGTGGTGGACTGGCACCTCCAGGGCGACGCGGGCGCGCACCTCGCCGGCATTGTGCGCGAGAAGGGCCTGTCGCGGGCGCGCGTCGGCATCCAGCCGGTGCGCCAGGGGCTTTCGCCCCACGTATGCGCGCGGGTCGAAGAGGGCCTGCCGGATGCGGAACTGGTGGATGCCTCGGGCCTCGTGGCGCGCATCCGGCTCGTAAAGTCGATGCGGGAAATCGAGTGCATGCGCGCGGCCGCCAGCTATACCCATGCCGGCATCCGGGCCTCGCTCGCCGTCATCGCGACCGGCATCACCGACAACGACGTGGCCCGGGCGGGTTACGACGCCATGGCCGCGGCGGGCAGCGGGTTCATGGCCATCCAGCCCATCGTCACCTCGGGCATGCGCACGAGCTTTGGGCACCAGACCTTCCGGCGCACGCCGCTCGCCGCCGGCGACGTGGTGTTCCTCGAATACGGCGGCAGCCACAAGCGCTACACGGCACCTATCATGCGCACCGCCACCCTCGGCAAGCCGACGGACGACATGCGGCGCCTCATGGACGCGGTGCATGCCACCGTCGATGCGATGATGGAGACGGCGCGGCCAGGCCGCACCTGCCACGAGGTCGCGCTGGCGGCCAAGAGGGCGCACGCGCCAGTGGCAGACGAGACCTACCATTCGGGCGCCTTTGGCTATCACGTGGGCATCGCCTTCCCGCCCACCTGGGCCGAGGGGTTGGCCTTCATCGCCGAGGGCACGGAGGAGCCGCTCGAGGCCGGCATGACCTTCCACCTGCCCATCACCTACCGCATTCCCGGCGCTTTCGGCATGGCCGCGAGCGAGACCGTGCTTATCACGGATAGCGGGTGCGAGCGCCTCACCGACCTGCCGCGCGACATCCACGTCGTTACGGCCTGAACTCAGTTAGGACGGGCGCGCTTGGCTTCGGCTAGACTTCCCGTCCGGCGCATGGGCAGGAGGAGGGACGGGCGATGGATAGCGCGGCATTCATCAGGGCTCTCAAGGAAAGCGAAGCGGGCAAGGAGCTTGCCTTTCCCCTCGCGGAATACGAGGCGCGCGTCTCGCGCGTGCGCCAGGCCATGGCGGGGGCGGGGCTCGACGCCCTGCTCGTGACCAGCCTTCCCGATCTCTACTACCTGGCTGGCTATCACACCTTCTCCTCGGGCAACCATGCCTGCCTGGTGCTGCCGCGCGCCGGCGCGCCCACGCTCCAGGTCACCTCGCTCGAGATCCCCGGCGCGGTGGTCACGGGCTGGGTCGAGGACGTGGCCGTGGCCGACTGGCACCTGCAGACCGATGCCGCCGGCCAGCTCGCCGGCATCGTCTCGGATAAGGGGCTCACCGAGGGCGCGCTCGGCATCCAGCCGGCCATGCCCGGCCTCATGCCCCACCTGCGCGACCGCCTTGCGGCGGCGCTGCCCCGCGCGCGGCTGGCCGACGCCTCGGAGATGGTGGGGCGCGTCCGGCTCGTCAAATCAGCGCGGGAGCTCGATTGCCTGCGTCTTGCCGCGGCCTATACGGGTGCCGCCATCGAGGCCTCGTACGCCGCCATGCGCCCGGACGTGACGGACAACGACGTGGCGCGCGCGGGCTACGACGCCATGATCGCGGCGGGCGGCGAGTTCATGTCGGTCCAGCCCATCGTCAACTCGGGCATCCGCACCACCTATGTCCACCAGACCTTCAGGCGCGTCCCGTTGGCGGCGGGCGACGTGGTGTTCCTCGAATATGGCGGCTGCCATCTGCGCTACACCGCGCCCGCCATGCGGACGGCCGTGATTGGCGAGGCGCCCGAGGGCCTCGACCGCATCGCCGATGCCGCCGACGCCACCGTCGCGGCAATTCTCGAGACCGCGCGCCCGGGCCGCACCTGTCATGAGGTGGCGGTCGCGGCCGGACGGAGGCACGCACATGTGGACGAGGAGATCTTCTTCTCGGGCGCCTATGGCTACCATGTGGGCGTCGGCTTCCCACCGAGTTGGGCCGAGCGCTTCGGCTTCATCGCCCAGGGAAGCGAGCTCGAACTGGCCGCCGGCATGACATTCCACCTGCCCGTCTGCTTCCGCGTCGCGGGCCGTTTCGGCGTGGGCCTGAGCGAGACCATCCATATTACGGAGTCGGGTACGGAGAGGATCACCGACCTCCCACGCGAGGTGCACAGGGTCCCCGCGTGATCATCGCTTTCCGACGTGGCATTTGACGGCGCTCGGTCTCGCTCCGCCCCACCGGCCCTCATACTTCGACAAGCTCAGCATGAGGGCCTCACCCTGAGCCTGTCGAAGGGTGAGGCGGGTGGCGCGGTCTTGTGATAGAGAGCACCCGACGAAGGGAAAAACGCCGCCGCCCATCAGGTCTCGAGGATGCCGCGCAGCTTCTCGTTGTGCCGGCGCAGCAGCTCGAGCGCGAACATGAGCAGAATCGAGAACAGGATCAGGGTCGTCGCCACCGCGAGGATGGTGGGGCTGATCTGCTCGCGTATGCCGGCCCATATCTGGCGCGCGTGAGCGAGTGGTCGAAGCCCATGAGCGTCGCCGTCACCGTGATGACGACGAAGGGCGTGCCGAGCGCCGTGTGCGCGAGGATGATGCCGGGATAGGTCTGGGCGAGGCCGATCTTGGAGTAGAAGAAGAACATGCCCGCCGCCGTGATGATCAGCGGCACGATCATGGGCGAGATGAGGACCGCCATGATGGGTGTGCGCCACGGTATGTGGGCGCGGCTCAGCCTGAGCGCCGCGAGGGTGCCGAGCGTGGTCGCCCACCAGGTTGTGGCGATGATGCCGATGAAGAAGCTGTTCTTGATGGAGAGGATCCACTTCGTGCGCCGGGTGCCGCGTTGATGTCACATTTGCCGCACGCACGCTCGTAGTGCCAATCCACCCCATGTCCATACAGGTGTCTTCCCGGCCGCGGGCCGGGCTTCGCGATCACATCGTGCGCCGGGCGATCCAGCGGGGCTGCTCGCAGATGCGGCCGAGGAACTCGATCACCGTGTGGGCGCCGAGATAGCCGGTGGCGCCGGTGCCGACATCGAGCTGGGGGTTCACCTCGACGAGATCGAAGCCGACCACATCGGTGTGCACGGCGAGGGCGGCGAGCGTGTCGCGCAGCTCCGCATAGGTCATGCCGCCCGGTTCGGCCGATACGCAGCCTGGGACCAACGGCATATCGAGCACGTCGATGTCGATACTGACGTAGCACCGCGCGCCCTTCGGCACGGCCTCGGCGATGGCGTTCGGGCCACCGGTGCGGAACTCGGACATGGTGATCACCCTGTTCCCGTCACCGATCGAGTCGTCGATCGCTTCGCGCGTGTTGCGCAGGCTGCGGATTCCAACTTGGATCAGGCTCTTCACATGGGGCAGCGGGCTGATGTGGCGAAAGGCGTGGCCATTGGTGAAGCGCAAGTCGTGCACGAAGGGCGCGTAGTCGATATGGGCGTCGAAGTGGACGACATGTAACGGCTCGCTGAATGCGCGCACGACCGGATAGGTGATAGCGTGGTCGCCACCGATGACCACGATAAGGGCGCCGCGGTCGAGGATCGCCCTCGTCATCGCCGTGGTGTTGTCGAAGGTGCGGCCCACGTTGGTCGGCAGCACGTCCACGTCGCCGGTATCGACGATGCGGTCGTGTTCCATCTCGTGGACAAGGTACTCGCGCCGCGTCTCCGGGTCGTAGTAGCCAGCCGACCCGCCAGTGAAGCGCAATGAATGCTCGCGCAGGGCGCGCGGGCCAAAGCGCGACCCGGGCATGAACGGCGAGCCGTCGTCGGTCGGAACGCCCATGACAGCGATGTCGGCGTCGAGCGTGTCGAGGTCCAGACACAAGGGTGCGCGCAGGAACGTGGGAATGCCCACGAAGGGTCGATCGACCCGATTTCGGCGCCTCTCGAAGCTTTGTGTCATACTAGTACCCACTTTCATAATTCCGTGTGCCATACGATCGCTTTTCCCGTCTCCTCGGTAGGAGGGGGTGCGCCGGCGATGCCGGGGCATCGTCAAGCATCCCCGGCGCCCCGAGGGGGCGGGAAAAGCGACCCGTAGGGCGGCGCCCCGAGGCCCCCGGACGTCGTCGCGCGCCGCTTGTGATGCCCCGGCATCACGGCGCGCCACCCTCCTAGCCGGGAACCTCGGGGCGCCGTCGTATGGCACACGGAATTATGAAAGTGGGTACTAGCGACCGCAGGCTGACGCCTCTGAACGCGGTATAGGGTTCGTTGTAGGTGCCTATGACCGCCTCGCTCCAGGCACCGCCCCAGTTTACCATGGTAACGGATTCCTCTGCGCCGACCGGCGCGGCCGACATGAGGCCGACAGCGAGCAAGGCCGCCGTCGGTAGCACTAACACTGTATTTCTGATTATCATTCCAATTCGTGATTCTCCTGCGGATTCGAACTGTTGTCGTTGGTCGCGTTCCCGTTCGTAAGGTTGAAGTTACGGTTGCGACATTTTGCGAAGGCATGTCTCCGTATTTTTAGTGCTACATGGACGAGAAAACTCATCATATAGCAAATTTACTGAGTCGGACCCGATTTCCTTGGACACAGAATTGGCTTAATCGAAGTGTCCAAGGAGGACCGGAACATGACCGATAATTTTGAGAAGAAAGTTGCTGTTGATGGGCCTGTGGTAAATGCGGGCGAGCTTGGCTCGTCCACGTTTTCCCCAGGCCAGGCTTTGCCGGCAGGCCCGCTGGGACTTGGCCAGCGATGGACGGTGGCGCGCAAGCGTGAGGTCGTTCTGCGGCTTTTGCGTGACGAGCCGGTGCAACTTCTGTCGCGCCAGTTGGGCGTAGAGATCTTCCGGCTCGAGCAGTGGCGTGAGAAAGCGATCGGCGGGATCGACGCCTCGCTCAAGCAACGCAAGGGCGATCCGGTGCAGGCGGAACTGGATAGCGCCATGAAGCGGATCGGAGAGTTGACCATGCAGGTGGAACTGCTGGAGGCCAAGACGGAGACCTTCGGCCCTTTGGGGCGGCGGAGGTCGCGGCGATGAGTGCCGCCACCTCGCCCGGCACGGGTCTGGCCTACGGCCTGCGGCGGGTCTGCGCCGCCTGGGGCATGGCCCGCTCCTCGTTCTACGCCATGACCTCCGGCCAGCACGCCGAGCAGCCGCCGGCAAAGCGTCGGGGACCGAAGCCCGCGATCTCGGACCAGGCGCTGCTGGTGGCGATCGAAGCCGACCTGGAGGCATCGCCCTGGGAGGGCGAGGGCTACCGCAAGGTCTGGGCTCGGCTTCGGGTCTGTCGCGACATCCGGGTTGCCCGCAAGCGGGTGCTCCGCCTGATGCGCGAGAACAATCTGCTCTCGCCCCATCGCTGCCGCCGCCGTGGCGGCAATCCCCATGACGGTGAGATCATCACTCATGCCCCCAACCTCATGTGGGGCACCGATGGCGTTCGGGTGTTCACGGTGGACGACGGCTGGGGCTGGATCTTCACCGCCGTCGAGCATTGGAACGCCGAGTGTGTCGGCTGGCATGTCTGCAAGCGCGGCGACCGCTTCGCCGCCCTGCAGCCGATCTCCATGGGGCTTGCCGGGCTGTATGGCTCGACCTCCGCCGGCGCGGCGCGGGGGCTGGCCTTGCGGATGGATCACGGCTCCCAGTATCTGTCGGACCACTTCACCAACCAGATCAAGTTCTGGGGCATCCAGCCGTCCTACGCCTTCGTCGCCGAGCCCCAGACCAACGGCGTCGCCGAGCGGTTCAATCGCACGCTGAAGGAACAGATCATCCATGGTCGCATCTACCGCAACATCGCGGAGCTGCGGGACGCCGTCCGCGACTTCGTCGAACTCTACAATGCCCAGTGGATCGTGGAGAAGAACGGCTACCTGAGCCCCGCTCAAGCTCGTCAGGCGTGGCACGCCGCGATCTCAATCAGGCCCGCCGCGTGAGACAAACTTGTGTCCAAGGAACCGGGTGCGCTACATATAGCAAATTTACTACAATTTCATAAGGAAATAAATAGGAGAAATCATGGAAATTCGAAGTTCACCCCGTTTCAGTTCAATGCTAATTATTGTATGTCTATATTTTTGGTATGCTTCTCTATTGAAAAGAGGATCAAATCATAGCACGGGCAGTGTCGAAACTACCCAAGGGAACCCGGATTTCGGACTACATTAGCCTAGTGTCGATCGGCGAGATGTTGCCATCGGGGAGGGTGCGGGAGATTCCAATCAGGACCGGCCGGGCGAGCGCGGGTCGCGTCGCTGGACGCGGTGAAAGAACGACGGCCTTGCATCTTTCCATGCCGGTTGAGATTGCCGGCTCTATTCGCGGTGGACGCCATCAGACTGTCTTGACGATGGCCCGAGCGGGCCAGAGTTTCCGGCGTCATATTGCGTCTTGAGACGCCCCACTCGTCGCTCTGCTCGGCGGGGGCGGCGCCGACGAGGCGGATTATGGCGGCATCGTTGCGGAAAATGCCGACCTCATCGGCACCCTCGAATTGCCGGTGGTATTGAAAACCCACCACCGGTGGTGCGGTCGTCCCAGTATCGGCCCGGGCATAAAGCGCCAATCGCAGCGCTTTACAGCCTTGCTGGCCGAATTCTTGATATGTTCGTTGCCGGTAACTATTTTGAGCCGACATTCCCCATATACCATCCAAATTCGTGGAAATCGTACCACTTTCCCACCGCCAAGGGAACTGTATCCCCTATGCAGCCATCCGATGGCATGATTTTGGTAATCGGCCCGCGCTTGGAAGGCCACTCGGTCATTTTTCTCGCCATCCAGACACACCTCTCCTGTCGCTTTCTCCTCGCCGTCGATTCCCTCGGCCTACGCCGGAGCGGGTCTTCGTCGCAGATCATCAATCAAGCTCAGGATTTTCCGGAACAGGTCCCTCGGCACCGCCACCTCAGCCAATTGGAACGTAACGTAGCGGCCATGTCGGACAACCTTGGCCCCGATCTTCACCAGCTTGTCGCGCAACGTCGTCATCGACCAGTGCTCCACCTCCTTCGGCAAAGCCAGTGTCCTCATGAAGTTGCCCAGATTGTAGGCCAGGGCGTGAAGCTGGAGCCGAACGGCATTGTTGCGGAACTTGCGACATGACAGACGGGTCCAGTTGATGGCGTTCTTGCCTTCCTTGATGTGCTGCTCCGCCGTGCCACGGTGATTATAGAACGCCACCACCCGCTTGGTAGGGCGCGACAGATTAGTGACGATGAAACCGACGCGAGGAACCAGCTCGCCGGGGTGCCACTCCACTTTGGCCACGACACGGCGCTTCTTGTTCCACGATCCGGCCTGATAGCTGAAGCTGGCGTGGAAACGGCGAACATGGTCGGGCGGGCGACCGACAGGTCGCGTAAGCAGATGGGCAATGTTCCGCTGGAGAATCGCGTTCGCTTTGAGGCGGATGACGTAGAGTAATCCCTCGGCTTCGAGATATTCGTATATCTCCGGTGAGGCGAAGGCGGCATCGCCACGAAAATACAGCCGCACCTTCCTTTCCTTATAGCGCATCACCACCGGCTCCAGAACATTCCGCCATCCGTCGGCACTGTGAACATTACCGGGGCGCAGGGAACATCTCTCCAAGTCGCCGAACTGGTTGAACAGGAATAGCGGATGGTAGCAGGTACAGCCGAAGTGACCATTGTACGCTGTTCCCTCTTGTTCGCCATGGGTCGGGCTGACGCTGCTGTCCATGTCGAGAATGATCATCTTCGGCGGATGGCGGTCATGAACCTTGTCGATCCACACCCCGTTCATGTCGACCAAGGCTTCAACGTTCTCGTCGGTGGCCAATAGCTCCGTCTCGAAGCGTCCCATCTGGCTGGTGGAAGCGGCCTGTCTTTCGATGGCCTTGCCGCCAACAATCCAGCGCATGGCGGGATCGCGTCCCAGACGGTCGGCGTCGTTCACATCGTCATAGCCGCCAAGGCGCCCGAAAACGGACTGGCGAAACTGACCCGTCTTGCCGTGCCATCCGTTCTTGCCGGTACGGCTATCCTGGAAAACACCCTCGGCCATCTCAGTCAGGCCGAGGGCATCGTCAAGCTCCCGGTAGGCGAGCAACCCGGCGTCAGAAGTAATCTTGGAACCATGGAATTCAAGCTTCAAGCGACGGTCAAAATCGACCCGTAAACTGTCCCGTTTCGATTCACCCATCGGGTGTCCCATACCTGCTGCTCCATCAATGCATCAACATATTGATTCTTATAGCAGAATTCCCATCACGGGGCATGGAATATCGAGTTCACTTGGGAAATGGGGGTTGAGGATTCATGCATCGAGGGTTGCCTACAACCAGGGGCCTATGTGGCTGTAACCGTGAATTCGTTGCTGAACAGCTCGCACATTGATGGCAACCCGGCGATGGCGCATCGACCGACGACCTGATGACGGACGCCCCGGCGTGGCCGCGATGCTCCACAAGAGCTTGAAGACATCAATACAAGCGGATGGCTGAGAACGGCGGTGACAAATTAGTCCACGGAAGCGGCGGGATTTCCCAGCCGCGGGCGGAGTAAAACTCTGCCACCTGTAGCCTTCGATCTTTTTTGAGATGGAAGGCGGGAGGATGTACACCGTGGACCTATATCTGCGCGTTCGGCTGGCCTGCCATGTTGATGGTCTGAGCCAGCGAGAGGCGGCAAGTCGGTTTGGCATTGCGCGCGAGACGGTGAGGAAGATGCTGCGGCATTCGGAACCGCCGGGATATCGGCGACGCCAGCCACCGAAACGCCCGAAACTGGCCCCCTTCACGGATATCATCGACCGTATTCTGGAGGAGGACCGAACGGTTCACCGTAAGCAGCACCACACGGCGAAGCGTATATTCGAGCGCCTTCGCGACGAACATGGCTTCACGGGCAAAGAGACCATCGTGAAGGATTACGTTCGGGAACGGCGCCTTCGTCGGCGTGAGATGTTTGTGCCGTTGTCACATCCTCCGGGCCATGCTCGAGCGGACTTTGGCGAGGCGGATGCGATCATCGCCGGCGTCAAGTATCGGGCGCATTTTTTCGTCATGACACTTCCCCACAGCGATGCCTGCTTCGTTGCGGCCTACCCGGCGGCGACGACGGAGGCCTGGCTGGACGGGCACAACAGAGCCTTTGTTTTTTTCGGCGGCGTTCCCCAATCGATTCTTTACGACAACGACAAGTGTCTGGTGTCGCGCATCTTGTCAGATGGCACGCGGCAACGAACGCGGGCGTTCAGCGGGCTGCAGTCCCATTACCTCTTCGAGGACCGCTACGGCCGTCCCGGCAAGGGTAACGACAAAGGCAATGTGGAGGGGGTGGTCGGCTATGCCCGGCGGAACTTCATGACGCCGCGTCCCCGGTTCGCGAGCTGGGACGCCTTCAATGGCCACCTGGAAGAGCAATGCCGCAACCGGCAAGGCAACGTCCTGCGCGGCCACCGCGAGAGCATCGGCGAACGGTTTGTGCGTGACCGCGAAGCGTTGAAGAGGCCACTGCCGGCACCGTTCGACGCGTGCGACAAGCAGGGCACGCGGGTCAACTCGCTGTCCCTGGTGCGCTACCGGACGAATGACTATTCCGTGCCCGTCGCCTACGGCCATCAGGAAGTCTGGATCCGTGGCTATGTCCACGAGGTGGTTATCGGTTGCGGCGCCGGGATCATTGCCCGACACCCCCGTTCCTACGACCGGGAAGATATGGTCTTCGATCCGATCCACTACCTGGCTTTGCTGGAGCACAAGATCGGTGCCCTGGATCAGGCCGCGCCGCTAGCCGGATGGGAACTGCCTGATGCCTTCCCAACCCTGCGCCGTCTCCTGGAGGCGCGCATGGGCAAGGCCGGCAAGCGGGAATACGTCCAGGTCCTTCGGCTTGTGGAGACCTTCGATCTCGAGGTGCTTCACGGCGCGGTGAAGGACGCCCTGCGCCTGGGTGCGATCGGCTACGACGCCGTCAAACACCTTGTGCTGTGCCGTATCGAGCGACGCCCGCCCAAACTCGACCTGGATATCTATCCCGACCTGCCTCGGGCCAACGTGGCGACCACGGCCGCCGCCAGTTATATGAGCTTGTTGGGTGGAGGCGCGTCATGACCGATACGCCGCAAGTGTTGCTGGCCCATCACCTCAAGACCCTGAAACTGCCGACGGTCGTGTCCGATAGTTGGTGGAAATTGGTTTTTGGCGTAGCTCCCGATCACGATCGGTTGCTCAATCAGGCGGCGAGGTCAATCGGCTTCTTGACCGGCGCTTGGTCGAGTGTTTGCCAGCCACCGACGCGGCGCATGGTGATCTGCCCCGAGGCCATCAAGGCCCAGAACAGCATGGCCGCCGTTTCCGCGTTGGGTAGTGCGCATTGGGTCTTCACCCGGCGCTTGAATTCCCCGTGCAGGCGTTCGATGGCGTTGGTGGTCCGCAAGGACTTCCATTGCTGCGGCGGATAGCGCAGGAAGGTGAACAGCCGCTCCCCCGCCTCTTCCAGGCTGTCCGCCACGCCCCGGCAGCGGAGCCGCCACTTGGCCAGGAAGGCCTTGCGCTTCTTGCGCACTTGCTCGGCGTTTTCGGCGTACATCATGTCGGTGTAGTCGGCCTTGACCTCGTCGTGCAACGCCTTCGGCGCATGGGCGAGGAGGTTGCGCTCCTTGTGCACCGTGCAGCGCTGCACCGGAATATCGCTCCACAGGCTGGCCAGCGCCGCCTCCAGGCCCTTGCCGCCGTCTACGATCAGAAGCTCCGGCGCCTTCAGGCCACGGCCGAGAAGGTCCTCCAGGACATGGCGCCAGGCCGCCTCGGTCTCCCCGCCCATGTTCTTGACCGCGAGCAGAACCTTCTGGCCGTCCCGCCGCACCCCAAGCACGACCAGCAGCGGGATTGACAGCACTCGCCCATCAAGGCGCGCCTTGACGCCGGTGCCATCCAGGATCAGCCGGACAATGTCCTCGCCCGACAAGTCCCGAGCCTGCCAGCTCTCCCAGTCGGTCTTTACCTTGCGCCAGGCGCGGCTCACCGCGTCCTTGCCGACCTTGCCCCCGAACAGGCCGGCCAGCGCTCGGCGGACACGGCGCGTGTTGGTGCCGGCAAGGTACGTATTGGCGATAATCGCCTCGGCCCGTTTGGTCAGCCGCTTGTAGGCCTGGATGGTCTGGCTCCGCCATTCCTTCTCACCGCCATCACCATCGAGCAGGCGGACGCGGGGGAGCGAAACCGTCAGCGCTCCGAAGGTGCCGACAAGCTGCCGATACCGGTGGCCGTTGCGATAACCCTTGGGCGCGCCGCTGCGTTGATAGCGCGCACGGCCGCCCAGCGCCGCTTGCGCTTCCTCCGCCACCACAGCCTCGATGAAGGCGCGGACGCGAAAGCGGATCGCATCCTCCAGGGGATCGAACCAATTCTCACCGGAAAATGGACTGGGCGACGTCGATGCCGTAAGATGTTTCATGGCGTAAGCTCCTTTCGGCGGCTGCACACCGCCTTTCTGAATGTTTTACAATCAGGAGTTTACGTGTCAATGGCGGAGCAAAAAGGGACCACCTCGGCGGTGTAAGAAGGGACCGCTTGGCGGCTGCGGGCTTGTCCCCGTAGTCCACGGGAGGGCCCCGCGCGCGACGCGGCGTGCCCTCAACAGGCTGACGCGGCGGCGCGCGCGGGAGGGACCTGTGGGCCCACGGGGTCAAGCGTGGGCTGGGTGGTCGGTTCAGTTAGCAGTCGTGGTTTGACGCCTGCGGCTCTGGTTGAGCCTGTAGCTGTCACCGTTCATCTCGAGGATGTTGACGTGGTGGGTGAGGCGATCGAGGAGCGCGCCGGTGAGGCGCTCGGAGCCGAACACCTCGGTCCATTCGTCGAACGGCAGATTGGTGGTGACCAGGGTCGAGCCCCGCTCGTAGCGTTGGCTGAACACCTCGAACAACAGCTCGGCGCCGGTCTTCGACAGCGGCACGAAGCCGAGTTCGTCGACGATCAGAAGCTTGTAGGTGGCGAGCTTCTTCTGGAACCTCAGCAGCTGCTTGTCATCGCGGGCCTCGATGAGTTCGTGGACCAGCGCGGCGGCGGTGATGAAGCCGACCGAGAGGCCCTTCTGGCAGGCCGCCAGGCCGAGACCGAGGGCGATGTGGGTCTTGCCGGTCCCACTGTTGCCGAGCGCGATGAGGTTCTCGCGGCGCTCGATGTACTCGCAGCGGGCCAGCTCCAGGACCAGCGCCTTGTTGAGCGAGGGGATGACCTTGAAGTCGAAGCTGTCGAGGCTCTTGACCACGGGGAAGCGCGCCGCCTTGATGCGCCGCTCGACCATGCGGCGCTCGCGGTCGATCAGCTCGAGCTCGGCGAGTCTCAACAGGTAGCGGACGTGATCGACGCCTTCCGAGGCGCACTGCCGGGCGATCTTGTCGTACTCGCGCAGGAAGGTCGGCAGCTTCAGCGTCTTGAGGTGGTGGGCGAGCAGCACTTGCGGTGTGTCGGTCATGCGCCGAGCCCCGACAGCAGGCTCATGTACGACTTGGCGGACGTCATCGCGACCCGGGCGCGCGGCAGATACGGATAGACGTCGAGGTTGAGCCTGGGCGGCCGCCGCTCGATGCGGCACAGTACCAGGTGCTTCACCGCATCAAAGCCGATTGCGCCGAGCCGCAGGGCGTCGCCGACCGCAGCCTCGACCTCCTCGAGCCGGAAGGTCTCCAGTAGACGGAGCACCTGGACGTACTCGCGCTTGCCTGCCTTGCCCATACGAGCTTCGAGGAGCCGCCGCAGAGTGATGAAGGCCTCGGGCAGGTCCCAGCCCGCCAATGGCGCGGCCTGGTCGAGGGCGCCGATCTTCTGCTCGATCAAGGGCAGGTAATGCAGCGGGTCGAAGATCAGGTCCTCGCTGTCGTAGGACCGGCGGCGCCGGGCGATCACCTCGGCCCCGCAGCTGATCACCACCTCATCGACGTAGCCCAGGATGAGCACCTCACGGTGGCCGTAGGCCACGGGCACGGAATAGTCGTTGCTGCGGTAACGCACCAGCGACAGCGAACTCGCCCGTCCAGGGCGCTTATCGCAGGCATCATAGGGAGCAGGCGGCAATGGCAAGAGAACTTGACGATCCCGCTCGAGACGCTCGCCGATGGTCTCCTTGTGGCCCCGCAGCCGCGCCGCCTGGCGCCGGCGGCACTGTTCGGCGAGAGCATCGTTGAGGGCCGCGAAGCTCTCGGCACGCGGGACGGGGACCAGGAAGTTCCGCCGGATGAAGCCGACCAGTCCCTCGACCTTGCCCTTGTCGTTGCCCTTGCCCGGCCGGCCGAACCTGTCCTCGAACAGATAGTGGGACTGAAGCTCCGTGAAGACGCGCGTTCGCTGCCGCTTCCCATCGCCCAGGATCCGGGCAACCGCCAGCTTGGTGTTGTCGTACAGGATGGATCGGGGGACGCCGCCGAAGAAGGCAAACGCCGCGTTGTGGCCATCGCAGAATGCTTCGGTCGTCTCCGCCGGATAGGCCGCAACAAAGCAACCATCACTGTGGGGAAGGTCGAAGGCAAGGAAGTGGATCTTCCGTAACGCGCCGCCGATCACCGCCATCGCTTCGCCGAAGTCCGCCTGGGCGTGACCGGGGGAATGGGAGAGTGGCACGAACACCTCACGCGACCGAAGCCCCTGCTCACGAACGTAGTCCTTCACGATGGTGTAGCCGCCCGTGAAACCGTACTCGTCCCGGAGGCGGTCGAAGATGCGCTTCGCAGTGTGCCGTTGCTTGCGGTGGCTGGTCCGATCGTCTCCCAAGATCCGATCGATGATTCCCGTGAACGGACCCAGCTTCGGCCGCCGTGGCGGCTTGCCGCGGCGATACCCCGGCGGCACCGAGAACGACAGCATCTTGCGTACCGTCTTGCGGTCCAGCCCGAACACCCGCGAGGCCTCGCGGGTGCTCATTCCCTCGACACGACACGACCGCCGGACCCGCGCGTACATCTCCACCCGATACATCCCCCCGCATTCCAGTCAGAGCAACCCTGACAGAAGGCTATACGCGGTCCCATTTTGGTCCGCCACAGCCGGATCAACCGGCCGCTTCAGTGGGGGATTATTGCGCCGCCGTTCTCAGATTCTCCCGGGCGTGCTCGGGGGCGCGGTACTGGCGTTCGTCGCCTCGTTTGACGAACTGATCATCGCGCTGCTGATATCGGGGTCCGACTACATGACGATACCGCGCCAGATGTGGAGCGGCGTGCGCGAGGAATTGAATCCGGTCATCACGGCGGTGGCCACCGTGCTAGTCAGTTTCTCGATCTTGCTAATGGGGACCGCGGAGTTTCTACGCCGGCGCAACGAAAGAATGAAAAGCACTCGGTTCGCCGCGGGCGTATGAGAGAGGCGGTGGCCTCGGATCCGCCGGGCGACCTCTTGCCAAGCGGGGTGTCTTTTCCGGTCCCCACGCACACACCCGCCACATGGATTTCCGGGTTGCGGTTCGCTACCCTCGAGCCACGACATTTGCGCGCTTCACGTCGCGGAGCATGCCCGATGGGCTTGGAAAAAACGCCCTCGACCAATGATTATCCTGCTTATCCATGACACTCCGCTTGGGAAGGCATATGTTCTTGGTACGTTCCTGACGAGGGAGGTCACGGATATGGGGTTCAAGGTTGCATCGCGGGTGCGCGGGTTGAGCGACGAGGCGTTTCGCGAAGCCTTCGGCGCCGAGGAGCAGTGCCGCTCGGCATTGTCCCGGCTGCGCTGGCCGGACGGCTTCGTCTGCCCCGCCTGCGGCCATCGCGGGCATTGTGTGCTGGCGGGCCGGAGCCTCTACCAATGCTACCGGTGCAAGAAGCAGACATCCTCCACGGCGGGCACGATCTTCCACGCCACCAAGCTGCCGCTGACGCTGTGGTTCGCGGCCGTCCACCTGATCGTAACGGCGAAGAACGGGATTTCCTCGGTCGAGCTGGGGCGCCGTCTCGGGGTCAAGCAGCCGACCGCCTGGACCATGAAGCACAAGATCATGGCGGTGATGGCGCGGCGCGAGGCAGACACGCCGCTGTCGGGGCGGGTGGAGATGGACGATGCTTACCTCGGCGGCGCGCGCGCCGGCGGCAAGCGGGGCCGTGGCGCGCCGGGCAAGACGCCCTTCGTGGCGGCGGTCTCCACCAGCCCCGAGGGCCGGCCGCGCAAGGTCAAGCTGGTCCCGGTCAAGGGCTTCCGCAAGCGCGAGATCGCGCGCGGCGCCAAGCGCTGGCTGGCCCCCGGAAGCGAGGTCCTCACCGACGGCCTGCGCTGCTGGAACGCGCTCGACGGGGTCGTCGGAAGCCATCGCGCGATCCGCACCGGCTCCGGGCGGCAGGCCGCCCTTCAAATGGGTCAACACGACGCTCGGCAACATCAAGAGCGCGATCACCGGAACCTACCGCAAGCTCGGCCCCGATCATGCCCAACGCTACCTCGCCAGCTTCGCCTGGCGATACAACCGGCGCTACCAGCTCAACACCATGATCCCGCGCTTCGTTCACAGCGCCGCACGAACCCAACCCATCCCATACCGGGCGCTCATCGCTGGATGACTTTCATGGATAAGCAGGATGATTATTGGGCCGAGTTCATAGCGGCAACCGGCGATGGCGCCGCCGACTATACGGTCGTGGCGTGTGGTGTTACGGCCGCGATGGCCGACGAACTTGTCGCCCTCATATTATCAGGTAGGAAGCGCGCGACCGTGTCCCTGCTCCGGGACTACGCGACTGGAAGCGAGGCGGTGCCGCAAGCAGGCGATTTCGTCATGGTCGTCGACGGCGGAGGACGGCCTAAGTGCATCTGGCGCACCACCGAGATCATGGTGAAGCCCTTGAACGACGTCGACGACGCCTTTGCCTGGGACGAGGGCGAAGGGGACCGAACGCGAGACTGGTGGCTATCGGCCCACCGGCAAGAGCTTTCTGCCCAAGCACGGCGAGAGGGCTTCGAGATGTCCGACACGATCGAAACCGTGTTCGAACGGTTTGAAATCGTCTGGCCGCCGGGTGTCGCCGATCGGACCCTTTGACGGCTCTGGCGCATCTGCCGTTCAATTCCGAACGCGGAGAGATGCGGACATTGCTGCTTCCGGTCACCGGACCGTCGGCGAGCAAGAAGACGACTCTCAGCGGCGAGTCTTGGTGCGATGGCCACCAACCATTCCAATTTCGATAACGTTTTGGTGAACGGCTGCACTATGGCTTGACAACATCCGGCTGTACGGTTCGGCTAGAAAATAGGTCCTGATAGGAAGGGAGGGTTATCGATGGATAAGCACGAAATTGATCCGCGAATCTACGATCTCTATGACGAGTATTGCCATAGCACTATGGAGCGTCGTGAATTTTTCCGGCGCGCCGCGGCCATAATGATAATCGGCGGCGGATCCACGCTCGCGATGGCGCAGGCATTGTTTCCCCGTTATGCCGAAGCACAAACGATTTCGTTTACCGACGAGCGGATCAAGGCGCGCTATGTAGCCTACGATTCCCCGGGAGGCACTTCCGGCAAGATGCGCGGCTATTTCGTGCAGCCTTCCGGATCCGGCCCGTTCCCGTCCGTTCTGGTCGTTCATGAAAATCGCGGCTTGAACCCCTACGTCGAGGACGTTGCGCGGCGGGCCGCGGTCGAGGGATTCGTTGCGCTGGCACCCGATGGACTGGCGCCAATCGGCGGCTACCCCGGCAACGACGACGACGGCAGAACGATGCAGCGGAGCCTCGATGGGGATAAGCTACGTACCGATCTTCTCAACAGCGCGAAGTTTCTCAAATCGCATGCGCTGTCGAACGGCAAGCTTGGCGCCACCGGCTTCTGCTACGGCGGTGGTGTGATCAATTTCCTGGCCGTCGAGATGGGCGAGGACCTGAACGCGGGCGCGCCATTTTATGGTGCCGCACCCAATTCAGAGGACGTTTCGAAAATCCGCGCGGCGATGCTCATGCACTATGCCTCGGATGACGACCGCATCAATGGAATGCGGCCGGGTTATGAAGCCGCGCTCAAGGCGAACAATGCAAAGTTCGAGATGCATACCTATCCGGGAACCCGGCACGGCTTCCACAACAACTCGACCCCCCGTTACAACGAAGGCGCCGCAAATCTGGCCTGGGAGCGCACGGTCGCGTTTTTCAAGAAACATCTGTCGTAGAGGACAAATCAGCGCTCCCACCACATGACGGCGATCCCAAGAGACCGCTGACCGCTTGAAGTCATCAGCGGACGTTGGCGGTGCCGAACTTATCCCAAAGCGGCATGAGCTAAGCGACTGGACTGTAAGGTCTTAGGGAAATGGCTTCGGTCCGGGGGAATGCCGCCTACGGCGTCAGCTCGAGCGTCACGACCAAAACCGCTTCTTTGCAAATGCCTTGCCTGATCCGGACTTGAATTATTTTTCGAGCTCACGGGCATTTTTCTCGGTTTGCACCGCAATGTAGGATTTGAGCGTGACGGGCATGTACGCCTTGGTTGACGTTACTTGGCCCTGTTCGTGCGAAGCAATTCTTCGTCGAAGGTCATTTGTCGACCGACGTATATGTCCCCGCCGTACAGGCGGAGAAAATAGACGTACCACATAGCGGGAATAGTCTCCCTTCGCTCTCGGAAGAGCTACGGGAGACACTCCTCTGCCTAAGCGCCTTCGCGCGCCAGTCCACTTCGTGGCTGCCACCCGAAGTCGGAGGCGTAGGGTGGCGGAGGGAGGGGCACAAATCTGGGCACTGGACCATCTGCGTTTTCGTCCCACGCATGAGTGTCCGCTAATAGCCATAAGCGGACCTAAGGACGCAGGTAATGCGGAACCGCAATCCGCGCGCTCGGATTGGCGGCAAGAGGCGAATTATCTTGACTTCCCGGCACCGTTAGCCCCTTGTGCCGCCAGCGACACTCCTTTCAATGTTGAATTTTGATCATTCGCCGCCCCGGCGACTTAATAGGGTCGGCCACTTTTCCTTCCGACATATGTAGGCGTTTCGTTAGATCGGTCCCTGCCTTTGCTTTTGCGAAGGGCACGCCCGGTCGGTGATGCTAGCATTGTGCTTGCACGCCCGTCGTCCCGCTTTCGGGGCGGAGGGTTACGACGATTTGATAGAGAAAGAAAAACAATACATGACTAAATTTGCGGGCCTCGCATTGGCCCAACCCATCCTTCGCGCCATTGCGGACGAGGGCTACACCACCCCTACCCCCATCCAGAGCAAGTCCATCCCGCCACTGCTGGACGGTCGCGACCTGCTGGGCATCGCCCAGACCGGCACCGGCAAGACCGCTGCCTTCGCCCTGCCCTTGCTGCACCGCCTGGCGAAAACCGCCGGCAAGCCCCACCCGCGCCAGCCGCTGGCGCTGATCCTAGCCCCGACCCGCGAACTGGCGGGCCAGATCGGCGACAGCCTCAGGACCTACGGCCGCCATTTGCACCTGCGCTCGGACGTCGTCTTCGGCGGTGTCTCCATTGGTTCCCAGATCAAGGCTTTGGCCCGCGGCGTCCACGCCCTGGTCGCCACCCCGGGGCGTCTCCTCGACCTAATGAATCGGGGCAACTTGCGGCTTGATGCGGTCGAAGTCTTCATCCTCGACGAGGCCGACCGTATGCTCGACATGGGCTTCATCCACGACGTGAAGAAGATTACCGCCGCACTGCCCAAGCGCCGCCAGACGTTGCTGTTTTCGGCGACCATGCCGAAATCGGTCCAGGGTCTGGCCGACGGTCTGCTGAGCGACCCGGTACGGGTCGAGGCCGCGCCCTCGGCAACCACCGTCGAGAAGGTGGACCAAAGGGTCCTTTTCGTGCCCAAGGATAAGAAGCGGGCGCTGATCAGCGAACTTCTGAACGACAAGGATATCGAGCGGGCGCTTATCTTCACCCGCACCAAGCACGGCGCCGACCGTGTCGCCCGGCACCTACGCCAAAGCGGCATCCAATCGGACGTCATCCACGGCAACAAGGCCCAGAACGCCCGGCAGCGGGCCCTCGACAGCTTTCGTTCCGGACAAATCCGAGCCCTGGTGGCGACCGACATCGCCGCGCGCGGCATCGACGTCGATGGCGTGACCCACGTCATCAACTTCGATCTGCCCAACGAACCTGAAAGCTACGTACACCGTATCGGCCGCACGGCACGGGCCGGGGCGGCCGGCATCGCCATATCGTTTTGCGACCATGATGAGCGCGCCTACCTTAGCGACATCGAAAAGACCATCCGCCAGAGCGTGCCGGTAATCGAGGACCACCCCTACCACGCGGCCGATATCGCCAACTTTACCGGCCCGGCCAAGCGTGGCCCCCAGCGGAAGAAGCGCCAGGGTCAGCGTTGCCGCAAGCCCCGGCGCTCCAAGTGGAGTCCAGGCAAAGCGGCGTAGCCCCCGTGTCCGCTTCGGGTCAGGACGGACCTTGCCGCTAGCCCTGAAAATGGTCTGCTCTGAGGGGTAAGGCGGACACCAGCGGCCCAAACGTCTGCTGACCATCTGAAAACGGCGGTAACTTAGCGGCGCACCGAACGGCGAAACTGGCCAGAACCGGATGTCCATCGCGTTTGTTGCGGTTGACCGCTTTGGGCTTGTGAGCCGACATCGCGACTGGCAACGCCCCTTAATGGGTCGATCGACGCCCGACAATGCCCGCGCTCGGGCTTTAGGTCGCTAAATTAGCGCAACAGGAACGACCCGGCACGGCACCGATCAATCGGCGAGCATGGTCAATGCGGCCCGGCGGTCTCCCGGCTTCAATCTAAGAAACAGCGTGCGGGCTTTCTTGATGTCTTGTTCAGAACCACTCTCGGCGGCCGCTTTGAGCGCAACCGTAGTCGAATGATCCGGTCCGCAGATGAAAACCAAAGCTTTAGCCAAGCGCCCCATGGCTGCAGGGTCGATCTTTGCCTCTTCCATTCGGGGGTCCCCCACGGCGCCGTGTTGTTAACCTCGTCCGAGGTCCAGCGCAGCAATCTCACTCGGCTTGGGCTGCCTTAACGGCGGCCAGCAGATCAAGGAGCGGCTGCTTGACGCCGGGCGCGGTGGCGATGATCTCGCAACCGGCAACCAGGCCGTCCCCAACTTCGGCGTCGCAAACCCAGGCGCCGGCCTCGCGCAGCACGGCGACGGCACCGTAACTATCCCACGAATTGATGTGCGGTTCAAAGTAGCCGATGGTGCGACCGCAGGCGACGTAGATCAGCCCGAGCGTCCCGGCGGCGGCGGTGGCGGTGGCGGTTTCCTACGTGTGCTTGCAGCCAGTGTATCAAGTCAAGCCCAATGTCCGGTTTGGGTCATCAGCGGACATCGAGGGTGCCCAGGTTGATCCCAGACGGGCATGGCCTAAACGACTGGACCGTAAGGTCTTAGGCGATCCTGCTTATCCCTGAAAGTCATCCGGCGATGAGGAGGCGATAGGGCATAGGCTGGTTTCGTGCGGCGCTATGGACGAAACGCGGGATCATTGTCTGGAGTTGATAGCGCCGGTTGTAGCGCCAGGCGAAGCTGGCGAGATAGCGTCCGGCGTGATCGGGGCCGAGCTTGCGATAAGTCCCGGTGATCGCGCTCTTGATGTTGCCGAGCGTCGTGTTCACCCATTTGAACGATGCCATGCGGGCCGCCTGTCGGCCCGACCCGGTGCGGATCGCCTGATGGCTGCAGGCGGCTTCTTCGAGTGCGCTCCAGCAGCCCAGGCCGTCCGTCACAACCGCCGCGCCGGGGGCCAGCCAGTGCTTGGCGCCACGCGCGATCTCACGCTTGCGGAAGCCCTTGACCGGCACCAGCTTCAGCTTGCGCGGGCGCCCCTCGGGACTGGTCGAGACCGCCGCCACGAAGGGTGTCTTGCCCGCCGCGCCGCGGCCCCGCTTGCCGCCGGAGCGCACCCCGCCGAGATAGGCGTCGTCCATCTCGACCCGCCCCGATAGCGCCGTCTCCTCCTCGCGCCGCGCCATTACCGCCATGATCTTGTGCTTCACGGCCCAGGCCGTCGGCTGCTTGACCCCGAGACGGCGGCCTAGTTCCACCGACGAGATGCCGTTCTTCGCCGTCACGATCAGGTGAATGGCTGCGAACCAGAGCGTCAGCGGCAGCTTGGTCGCATGGAAGATCGTGCCCGCCGTGGGCGATGTCTGCTTCTTGCACCTGTTGCATTGATAGAGACCCCGACCCGCCAGCACGCAATGCTCCCGATGGCCGCAGCAGGGGCAGAGGAAGCCGCCCGGCCAGCGCAGCCGGACCAGCGCCGAGCGGCCACTGCTCCTCCGTACCGAAGGCCTCCCGAAACGCCTCGTCGCTCAGACCACGCACGCGCGATGCAACCTTGAACCCCATAACCGTGACCCCCTCATACAGAACATATTGAGAACATACATCCCCACAGGCGGAGTGTCACGGATAAGCAGGTAGGCGATTGGCGGTGCAGGCGGTCTCGAGCGAACCTGTCTCCGCCGAATTTCCCTATTGTAACGGGGAATGGGCAGGGAATTCTTCGGGAATTGACCCGGCAACGTTAGAAGGAGCGGGAGATCATCGTCGTCCGTATGGGAGAGCGGCCGAAGAAAGCCGTCTTTAGGGCTCACCGTTCGCAAGCTTCGGCGCCGCGAGTGTTCGATTCTGCGTGCTCCGCATTCATCGGGCTCGGCGTCGCGGAGGGTGAGGAAGGCGGTGGAAGAGATTGTGCGGGCGCTGCGTGAGGCCGCAACGTGGCGAACTCGGTCAGTAGATCCCATCCTTGCAATGGCGCCGCCCGGTCCAGGGCCCCGACCTTCTGTTCCAACAGGGCCAGGTAATGCAGGGGATTCAGAGACCAGGTCGCGGGCCTCGTAAGAACGTCGATGGCGGGCAATCTCCTGGCCATCGGCGACAATCACCACCTCGTCGACGGAGGCCTTCATCATCGCATCCTCCGATCGCAGCTGATCACCATGAAGGGCGCTCTTGCCACGATCCTGGGCGGATCGATCGGGGTAACGGGCCTCGTCATGATCGCCACCTTCGATATCAAGATGGTCGCGCTCTACGTCGTCGGCATTGCCGGCGCCCTGGTGATCACCGAGAGGCTGTCGAAGTACCGGGCGCTCGAAGCGCCCGATGTGGGGGCACCTCAACTGCGGATCGGAGGATGAAGGTGGAGATCGTCAGCAGCGTGTCGTGGACCAGGCGTTCGTCTCGCCGCCGCGGTTGCGGAAAAAGCGACGCTGCTGACCGAATTCCGATTCCAACAGTCTGTGGTCGGAGCCATACGGCGAGTTGCATATAACTCTTGCCGTCTTTGCTGCTGCCCACCCCTTTCGACGCCGGCTCCGGAGCAGCTCTTACGCCCGGAACACCCAGTTCCGACCGACGGGCTGCCAACCGTCAGGACTTGATGGTCAGCGGCGTCCGTGCGAACGGCGGCGCTCGGGGAGGCGATTCAACTCGAAACCGCAGACGTAGTAGCGTAGCGCACCAATCCACGAGCGTCGAGAGTTGCCGATATGGATGACCGAGTTAACCCAGCGAACCCACGACTGGGCATTCTTCGCCGGGAGGTAGAGCAGTCGGTCCTGAAACCCCTCCACTCGCACGGCTGGTCGGCCGTGTTAACGGCGGAGGAATAATGCTCCACGCGAGGCGGCCGGGCGGTCCGGTCGCGGCGGCGCAAAATTGTGCCACTCATGGTCCCTTGTCGGTTGCGACGAGGGGCAGGAGATGTACGGCGTGGAGCTCTATGCGGCGGTTCGACTGGCGGTTGTCGACGAGGGTCTGAGTCATCACGAGGCGGGCCGGCGGTTCGGCATCGACCGTCGCACGGTGAAGAAGATGCTGACCTACTCGGCGCCACCGGGCTACCGCCGGACGAAGCCGGTCCGGCGGCCCAAGCTGGACGGGTTCACCGGCATCGTCGACGCGATCCTGGAGGCGGACACGGATCCGGACGTGCCGCGCAAGCAGCGCCACACGGCGCACCGGATATTCGAGCGGCTACGGGACGAGCACGGGTTCACCGGCGGCTATACCATCGTGAAGGACTATGTCCGGGCTCGGCGGCAGTCGACGCGCGAGGCTTTTGTGCCGCTGCATCACCCGCCGGGCCATGCCCAGGTCGACTTCGGCGAGGCGGTGGTGGAGGTCGGGGGCAGGCGGGAGAAGGTTGCCTTCTTCTGCCTGATCCTGCCCCATTCCAACGTCTGGTTCGTCAAGGCCTATCCGAGGGAGACGACGGAGGCCTTCCTGGACGGCCATGTCAGCGCCTTCGCCTTCCTCGGCGGTGTGCCGCGATCGATCCTCTATGACAACACGACGCTTGCGGTGGCGAGGATCCTGGGCGACGGCACGCGTCGGCGCACGCAGGCGTTCACGCATCTGCAATCGCACTACCTGTTCCGCAACCGCTTCGGCCGGCCCGGCAAGGGCAACGACAAGGGCAAGGTCGAGGCCCTGGTGAAGACGGCACGGCGCCGGTTCATGGTGCCGATCCCGAAGGTGCATGACCTGTCGGTCCTGAACGAGCGGCTGCTGGCGCGCTGCCTTGAGCGGCTCGACGCGCTGGAGGCAGGGGGGCAGGCGGCGGCGCTGCTGGCCGATCTCGAGGCCCTGCGCGATCTGCCGGCGGTTCCCTTCGAGGCTTGCGAGCATGTGCCGGGCCAGATCTCGTCCACGGCCCTGGTGCGCTACCGGCTGGTGGACTACTCGGCGCCGGCGGCGCACGCCCACAAGAAGGTCATGGTGAAGGGCTATGTCGACCGGGTCGAGATCGCGCTCGGCGCCGAGATCGTCGCCCGCCATCGGCGCAGCTATGTCCGCGGCGACGTCGTCTACGACCCGCTGCACTATCTGTCGCTGCTGGAGAAGAAGCCGGGCGCCCTGGACCAGGCGGCGCCGCTGCGGGGATGGAAGCTCGATCCGGCCTTCGACACGTTGCGCCGCCTCCTCGAAGCCCGCTTCGGCCCGCGCGGCAAGCGCGAATACATCCAGGTGCTGCGCCTGCACGAAGACTTCCCGGAACGGCAGGTGGCGGCCGCGGTGCGCGACGCGGTGAAGCGGCGCCTGATCGGCTTCGATGCGGTCAAGCATCTCCTGCTGGCGCGCATCGAGAGGCGGCCCGTGCATCTCGACCTGTCGCGCTATCCGCACCTGCCCCAGCCCTTCGTCGCCGCCACGCGGAGCGCCGACTACGCCACCCTGCTGGCCGGAGGGGCCGGCCATGGCTGAGGCCCCCCGCATCCTGCTCGAACATCACCTGAAGAGGCTGAAGCTGCCGACCTTCCTGCGGGAATACGAGAAACTGGCGCGCCAGTGCGCGGCCGAGGGCCTGGATCATGTGCAGTTCCTGGCCCGGCTGGTGGAGCTGGAGCTGATCGACCGCGAGCGCCGCCTCGTCGAACGGCGTATCAAGCAGGCCGGGTTCCCTGTCGTCAAACAGCTCGAGAGCTTCGACTTCAAGGCGATCCCGGCGCTCAACAAGATGCTGGTGCTGGATCTCGCCCGCGGCGAGTACATCGCGCGCCGCGAGAACGTAATCCTGCTCGGCCCGAGCGGCGTCGGAAAGACCCATGTCGCTCTCGCCCTCGGCCTCGCCGCCTGCCAGAAGGGCCTCGGCGTGCGCTTCGCCACCGCCCCCCACCTGGTCCACGAACTGATCGAGGCGCGCGACGAGAAGAGGCTGCTCCGCCTCCAGGCCCAGCTCGCCAGGGTCAATCTCCTGATCGTCGACGAGCTCGGCTACGTGCCCCTGTCGCAGACCGGAAGCGAGCTGCTGTTCGACGTCTTCAGCCGGCGCTACGAGAACGGCGCCACCATCGTGACCTCAAACCTGCCCTTCCAGGACAGAAGTATTCGCGTAGAATCAAGGACTTAAGTTGTCCAACCGTAACAGGGGCAAAAGTCCGGGCGACTTTGCATTTTAGGGAATCAAACAAAGATGAGCCAGATCCTCCCTTATGAAACACGCTCAACAGTCCCATTTGTTTTGATGACGGACAGGAGGCGACTGGAGCGCATGACCGAAATCCTGTGGCCACGCGCCTCCATCCGCCACCCATGGGGGGATGTCCCGCTCGTTGTTGAAAAGAGCGAGGTAAGCATCGCCTGATCGAGAGGCTACGCGGCCTCCTCGATGTCTTCAATGGCGGCGTTTGCTCCGCCCTTTCTCACCGCCTCCCGCAAGGCGGCGTCGAGGATGGGGAGCTGACGATAGGCCTTGAGGCGGCGGAAGGTCTTTTGTGCTTCCAAGAGGCCGGCGGCGGTCCAGCGCAAGGCCATCTCGGCGTTGCGCCAGCGCTTGACGTTGCGCTGCACTCTTCGCACCGTGCCGATCGCGTTCTCGATGGCGTTGGTGCAGGCCAGCGAGCGGCGGAGTTCCAGCGGCAGGCCGAGCCGGATCACCGTCAGGATCTCGTCCAGGCCCTCCAGGAGTAATTGCTCACCCCGGCAGGGCTACGCTGGCATGAAGATGGAGTTTCCGTCGAGAGTTGCGCGGATGGCTTGGAAGACGGAGAGTCGGTTTTGGCGGCCGGTGTCGACGACGGATCGTACGGCGGCAAAGAGCTGGCCGCCCCATTGGGAACGGAAGCCGTTGGTCACCTTGCGGAAGACGACACTGGGACGCAGCGCGCGTTCCGAGGCGTTGTTGGTGTAGGGCACGTCGCGGTCGGTGACGAAGACGAAGAGGTTGGAGCGGATCTTGGCGAAGCGCTTGCGCAGACGGATGCCGTGGCGGTTGGTCGGCGGCAGCTTCATGATCGCGTCCATGCGCCGCTCGAGGTCGGCACGGTATTGGAGAAGCGTGCCGACCTTGAGCCGGTCTCGTCGCTTGCCGATGGCAATGGCGCGAAGCAGGAGCCGTTTCATCATCGGAGAGAGGATGTCGTCGCCGGCATCGATGGCGTACTGGACGTTGCGAAGCTGGTGGGCGAGGCAGACCTGCCAATCCTCGGCGTGCCCCTGCTGGGCGCCGAGCAGGTCGGAAACCCAGACCGCGGGCCGGCGGTCTCCGAAGATCCCCTGCGGCACCTTCTTGCCCCGGCTGGGCTCGATGACGTGGAGGACGGCATCGCTGCCGAGGAAGACCCATTCCCACCAGTTCCGCCCCTCCACCCGGGCCGAGGTCTCGTCGGAGCAAACGATGGGGCTGTCCAGAACCCGTTGCTTGATGGCGGTCGCCTGTTCGTCGAAGCGCGGCTTCACCCTTTTGAACAGATTGGCCAGCGCCCCTTCGCTTATGGGCACCCCGAAGATGTCCCGGAACAGGGCGGACAGCCGCTCGAAACCGATGGCCTGGCAATGGTGCAGGTAGACCGCCAGGGCCTCGATCGAGGGGTCGAAGGGCGAGCCGGGCTCTAGACCCGGCGGCGGCGCCGTGAACGCCTCCCCGCAATGGGGGCAGGTGCCGCCGTGAAGGCGGACCTGGGTGACGATGGGCTTGATCGGCGGCAGTTCGATCCGCTCAAAGACGGCTTGCAGCTTCTGATCGCCCTCCGCCAAGGCCGCCGCGCAGGAAGGACAGGTCGCGGCCCGGGCCTCGACGATGTGGTCGGGGTCGGGATGCAGCGCCCGCCCGACGCCGGGGCGGCGGCCCTTCCGCGGTTTGCGGCGAAGCGGCTTGTTGGCCTTGTGGCCATGCGAGGGCGGCAGGGAAGAGTTGTCCGGCGTCTTGGCAGGCTCGTTCAACTTCGCCTCCAACGCGGCCACCCGCGCCGTCAGCGCCTCCAGTTTGGCCATCAGTTCCGCGTTGGCCGCCAATGCCGCGTCCAACCGCGTCCAGAGCGCCACGATCAGCGCCTCCTTTTCCGCGCCGGAAAGTTGGCTGAGGTCGGCAAGCGGTGGCGCGTGAGTCATCCATACCTTGACTCACATTTGCGCTCCTCGATCAAGGAAAATCAACATCTGGGCATCAAGCCGGCGAAAAACACCATCCGTGGAGCCGCCCGGACGACCCCAGGTGAGCAATTACCTCCAGGATCGAGCCCGAGACGCCGGGGGCGTCATGCTCCAGGCGGCGTGCGAGGTTGCGCAAGAGCTTTTCGGCCTTCGCCTGTCAATGGCGGAGCAAAAAGGGACCACCTCGGCGGTGTAAGAAGGGACCGCTTGGCGGCTGCGGGCTTGTCCCCGTAGTCCACGGGAGGGCCCCGCGCGCGACGCGGCGTGCCCTCAACAGGCTGACGCGGCGGCGCGCGCGGGAGGGACCTGTGGGCCCACGGGGTCAAGCGTGGGCTGGGTGGTCGGTTCAGTTAGCAGTCGTGGTTTGACGCCTGCGGCTCTGGTTGAGCCTGTAGCTGTCACCGTTCATCTCGAGGATGTTGACGTGGTGGGTGAGGCGATCGAGGAGCGCGCCGGTGAGGCGCTCGGAGCCGAACACCTCGGTCCATTCGTCGAACGGCAGATTGGTGGTGACCAGGGTCGAGCCCCGCTCGTAGCGTTGGCTGAACACCTCGAACAACAGCTCGGCGCCGGTCTTCGACAGCGGCACGAAGCCGAGTTCGTCGACGATCAGAAGCTTGTAGGTGGCGAGCTTCTTCTGGAACCTCAGCAGCTGCTTGTCATCGCGGGCCTCGATGAGTTCGTGGACCAGCGCGGCGGCGGTGATGAAGCCGACCGAGAGGCCCTTCTGGCAGGCCGCCAGGCCGAGACCGAGGGCGATGTGGGTCTTGCCGGTCCCACTGTTGCCGAGCGCGATGAGGTTCTCGC
The DNA here is from genome assembly GCA_963666705.2 of Alphaproteobacteria bacterium. Lineage (GTDB taxonomy): Bacteria > Pseudomonadota > Alphaproteobacteria > CADEGL01 > CADEGL01. Next base: position 48,800 of record CAXXKO010000006.1, read on the forward strand.
GGCGCTCGATGTACTCGCAGGGGCCAGCTCCAGGACCAGCGCCTTGTTGAGCGAGGGGATGACCTTGAAGTCGAAGCTGTCGAGGCTCTTGACCACGGGGAAGCGCGCCGCCTTGATGCGCCGCTCGACCATGCGGCGCTCGCGGTCGATCAGCTCGAGCTCGGCGAGTCTCAACAGGTAGCGGACGTGATCGACGCCTTCCGAGGCGCACTGCCGGGCGATCTTGTCGTACTCGCGCAGGAAGGTCGGCAGCTTCAGCGTCTTGAGGTGGTGGGCGAGCAGCACTTGCGGTGTGTCGGTCATGCGCCGAGCCCCGACAGCAGGCTCATGTACGACTTGGCGGACGTCATCGCGACCCGGGCGCGCGGCAGATACGGATAGACGTCGAGGTTGAGCCTGGGCGGCCGCCGCTCGATGCGGCACAGTACCAGGTGCTTCACAGCATCAAAGCCGATTGCGCCGAGCCGCAGGGCGTCGCCGACCGCACCCTCGACCTCCTCGAGCCGGAAGGTCTCCAGTAGACGGAGCACCTGGACGTACTCGCGCTTGCCTGCCTTGCCCATACGAGCTTCGAGGAGCCGCCGCAGAGTGATGAAGGCCTCGGGCAGGTCCCAGCCCGCCAATGGCGCGGCCTGGTCGAGGGCGCCGATCTTCTGCTCGATCAAGGGCAGGTAATGCAGCGGGTCGAAGATCAGGTCCTCGCTGTCGTAGGACCGGCGGTGCCGGGCGATCACCTCGGCCCCGCAGCTGATCACCACCTCATCGACGTAGCCCCGGATGAGCACCTCACGGTGGCCGTAGGCCACGGGCACGGAATAGTCGTTGCTGCGGTAACGCACCAGCGACAGCGAACTCGCCCGTCCAGGGAGCTTATCGCAGGCATCATAGGGAGCAGGCGGCAATGGCAAGAGAACTTGACGATCCCGCTCGAGACGCTCGCCGATGGTCTCCTTGTGGCCCCGCAGCCGCGCCGCCTGGCGCCGGCGGCACTGTTCGGCGAGAGCATCGTTGAGGGCCGCGAAGCTCTCGGCACGCGGGACGGGGACCAGGAAGTTCCGCCGGATGAAGCCGACCAGTCCCTCGACCTTGCCCTTGTCGTTGCCCTTGCCCGGCCGGCCGAACCTGTCCTCGAACAGATAGTGGGACTGAAGCTCCGTGAAGACGCGCGTTCGCTGCCGCTTCCCATCGCCCAGGATCCGGGCAACCGCCAGCTTGGTGTTGTCGTACAGGATGGATCGGGGGACGCCGCCGAAGAAGGCAAACGCCGCGTTGTGGCCATCGCAGAATGATTCGGTCGTCTCCGCCGGATAGGCCGCAACAAAGCAACCATCACTGTGGGGAAGGTCGAAGGCAAGGAAGTGGATCTTCCGTAACGCGCCGCCGATCACCGCCATCGCTTCGCCGAAGTCCGCCTGGGCGTGACCGGGGGAATGGGAGAGTGGCACGAACACCTCACGCGACCGAAGCCCCTGCTCACGAACGTAGTCCTTCACGATGGTGTAGCCGCCCGTGAAACCGTACTCGTCCCGGAGGCGGTCGAAGATGCGCTTCGCAGTGTGCCGTTGCTTGCGGTGGCTGGTCCGATCGTCTCCCAAGATCCGATCGATGATTCCCGTGAACGGACCCAGCTTCGGCCGCCGTGGCGGCTTGCCGCGGCGATACCCCGGCGGCACCGAGAACGACAGCATCTTGCGTACCGTCTTGCGGTCCAGCACGAACACCCGCGAGGCCTCGCGGGTGCTCATTCCCTCGACACGACACGACCGCCGGACCCGCGCGTACATCTCCACCCGATACATCCCCCCGCCTTCCAGTCAGAGCAACCCTGACAGAAGGCTATACGCGGTCCCATTTTGGTCCGCCACAGCCGGATCAACCGGCCGCTTCAGTGGGGGATTATTGCGCCGCCGTTCTCAGTTGTGGTAGTGGGATGCGTAGCCGCAACAGACGGTAAAATATGTCATTGGACCACCTCCACATTACTGGCATCGGTTGCTGCCTCCGTGCATACGGGCCCGATATCGACGCTGGCCTTGCCGCCGCGCACCACGATGGTGACCGTGCGGTCGCGTGGCATGAGCCAGAAGATTTCCCGCCATACCGCATCGGCGATGGTGCGCTGGCGGGCTTCCTCGACCGAGCACATGAGCTTGAGGGACATATGCAGGGCGTCTTCCTCGAAGCGGGTGAGTTGCGTCTCCCAGGAGTCCGCATCCGCGTCGTCGCTGGGACTGAAGAACGCGGTACGCAACAATCGGGCGAGTCCCTCGGGCGCGATACCGCTGTCCGCCGTCACCAGGGCAGCGCGTCATGGACCGACGACCAGGCCTCGCCCGCGAAGGCGAGATCGGCGGGGACGGCGATGGTGTCGCGCTTGCGGAAGCAATGGCGCGGGGACTTGGGCGGATGCAGAACGT
>CAXXKO010000007.1:0-28337 GCA_963666705.2 Alphaproteobacteria bacterium
ACGCATCGGTGTGCGGGTGAGGTGGCGATTCATAAAGCGCATTGATGTCTCTTCAGGCTTCAGTTGCGTGGAGCGTCATGTAGGTGCCCGTGCGCCCGATGTCAATGTCGGCGCCTCATTCGATCAGGCCGCGCTCGCGCAGAATCTCTTCCGCGACGCGGACACTGTCGATGGCCGCGGGCAGGCCGCAATAGGCGGCACTTTGCAACAGCACCTCCTGAATCTCCTCCACCGTACAGCCGTTGTTGAGTGCGGAGACGACGTGCATGCGGATCTCGTGGGGCCGGTTCAGCGCCGTCAACATGGCGAGGCACAGCATGCTGCGCACCTTGCGGGGCAGACCGGGCCGCAACCAGATGGTGCCGAAGCAAGCTTCCTTCGAGAACCGTCTGAGCGGCGCGTTGAACGAATTCGTGGACGCTTCGCGCCGCTCGAAATACGCCTCGCCCAACGCCTCTCGCATGATGTTCCGGCCGGTCTCGCGCAGCTCTTCGCTCATCGGATCCTCCTAAGTTGTTCCTGGCGCGGATGGTAGTACACCGGCCAAGGCTGATCTAGAATTGGTCCTCCAAGCCGCGGGTACGGGAGAGTGCCATGGATATCCACTTCAGTCCCGAGACCGACGCCATCCGCCAGCAGGTGCGCGCGTTTCTCGCCGAGAAGCTGCCCGACGACCTCCGTCGCCGGGCGCGGCGCGAGGAAATGGTTCTCTCGTCGGAGCAGCAGAAGCGCTGGGCGCGGTTGCTCAACGACCAGGGCGGCTGGAGCTGCCCCGGCTGGCCCAAGGAGCACGGCGGCCCGGGCTGGAGCTTCGAGCAGCAGTACGTGTTCGACCGCGAGATCGCCCTCGGCGACGCGCCCCGCCTGCAAGGCTTCGGACCCGGGATGATCGGCTCCGCCATCATCGAGTACGGCACGGACGAACAGAAGGCGAAATTCCTGCCCGCGATCCTCACGGGCGATATCCTGTTCTGTCAGGGCTTTTCCGAGCCGAACGCCGGCTCCGACTTGGCCGCCCTTAGCTGCCACGCCGTGGGCGAGGGCGACGATTACGTTATCAACGGCTCCAAGCTCTGGACGTCGGACGGGCATTTCGCGGATTGGATGTTCGGCCTCTTCCGCACCGATAGCTCGGGCAAGAAGCAGCACGGCATCACCGTGCTCCTGCTGCCCATGGACAGCCCCGGCATCGAGGTCCGGCCGCTCATCACCTTCGAGGGCACCCACGAGGTCAACCAGACCTTCTTCACCGACGTGCGCGTACCGGCCACGGGTCGCATCGGGGAGGAGAGCAAGGGGTGGACGGTCGCCAAGTACATCCTCGGGTTCGAGCGCTTCGGTACTGCCGAGGTGTCGCGCTCGGCCGTGAGCCTCCAGCGTTTGAAGCGGTTCGCGAGGGAGTCCGACCGGGGCGCCAGCCCGCTGATCAAGGATACGGCCTTCGCTGCCGGGATCGCCGAGATCGAGATCGAGCTGCGCGCGCTCGAGCTTGTCGAGCAGCGCTTCCTGTTCGGCCCCGGCGGACCCGATGCCATGGGCCCCGAAGCCTCGATGCTCAAGGTCCGCGGCACGGAGGTGCAGCACAAGATCAGCGAGCTCACGATGGAGGCGCTCGGCAGCTATGCCCTGCCGTCCGTGCCCGAGCAGCTCGAGGAGGGCTACAACGCGGAGCCCGTGGGGCCGATGGAGACAGGCTACGCGGCCCGCAGCTACTTCAACCTGCGCAAGACGGCGATCTACTCAGGCTCCAACGAGATCCAGAAGAATATCATGTCGAAGGCGGTGCTGGGCCTTTAGTACCCAGTCTCCGGGTCGACGACGTTCCGAAGCGGGCGTCCGTCGAGCCAGCACGCGAGGTTCTCGGCAAAGAGGTCCGCCACGGGCTCGCGCCATCCCTCGTAGAACCCGGCGACGTGCGGGGTGATGATCACGTTTTCCAGGCCCCAGAACGGGCTCTCGGCGGGCAGGGGCTCGGCGGCGAAGACGTCGAGCGCGGCGCCCCGCAGTCTGCCGGACTGGAGAGCGTCGAGAAGAGGGGCTTCCTCGACGATGCCGCCGCGCGAGAGGTTGACGAAGATGGCGCCCGGCTTCATGGCCGCGAATGCGTGCGCATCGATCAGGCCCATCGTCTCCGGCGTGCGGGGCAGGGTGACGACGATGTAGTCCGCGTCACCGAGGGCGGCCTCGATGTCGTCCGGCGTGTGGACGCGACCGACACCGGGGACGGCCGCTCCGCTCCGCCTGACGCCCGTGACCGCGATGCCGACGACCCGCGCCCGCTCGGCGATCGCTTGGCCGATCTGGCCCAGGCCGACGACGCACATGGTGCCCCCCTTGCTCACCCACACGTCCTTCTTCCGCCATTCGCGATTCTTCTGCTGGTGGAAGAAGAGCGGGAAATTGAGATTCAGGGAATAGACGGCCCACAAGGCGAACTCGGCCATGATGGTGCCCCCGGTGCCGGCCGAGTTGGTGACCGTCAGGCGCGCCGGATCCCAGGGCAGGAGATGGTCGATCCCCGCCCCGCCCACATGGACCCAGCGCACGCTCTCGCACGCGGTGATGGCGTGCCCGGGATAGCGCCCCTTCTCGAACTTGTGGCTCATCACAATATCGGGCGCCACCTCCCACAAGGCCGCTTCGAGCTGGCCGTATTCGCCGCAGGTGTGGATTGCGATATCCGGAAACCGCGCCTCGATACGCTTTGAGAAGACTTCTGGCGTGTCGGAATGGACGAGCAGGGTAACCGGCTCGCTCAAGACGACGGCCAGATGAGCTCGAAGGGGCGGTTGTGGATGATGTCCTCGATGACCGCCTCGGGGATCGGCGGCAGGCCCGGCGCGAAGGCGGGTATGGAGCGGAAGGTCGCGAGCGCCTCCTCGGTCGTCTGCACGGGGAAGTCGGAGCCGAAGAGGATCTGGCCCATCACGTCGTAGTCGAGGGCGTGGAGGAGGGCGTTGTACATCTCCCACTTGCGGTACATGCGGGCCGAGACGTCCGTATAGAGCTGCTTGTGCTTGCGCAGGAGCTGGACGGTGATGTCCGACCAGGGGAGGCCGAAATGGGCCAGGATCATGCGCAGCTCGGGGAAGGCGCGCGCAACCTTGTCGAGGAGGAGGGGGTTGCCGTATTCGAGGAACGACTGGGCGGGAAAGGCCGAGGCCTGGTGCCACAGGATGGGGATGCCCAAGCCGTCGGCGACCTCGTAGAGGCGCCAGGCCTCGGGCGACCAGGGGTCGAAGCCCTGATAGACGGGGGAGAGCTTGAGGCCCCTGAGGCCGAGGGACTTGACGCTCCGCTCGAGCTCGTCGGGCGCGTCCGCGTCCGCGGGGTCGACACTGGCGAAGCCGATGGCGCGGCCCGGGTAGCGGGCCACGTACTCGGCCACGTACTCGTTGGGCACGACGACGCCGAGCTGCGTCCAGCGCAGGGCGAGGACGATGAACTTGTCCGCCACCCCGGCCACTTTCTCGGCATGCCGATCGGGCCCGGCGTCCGTCGCCCGCCCGCCGCTACGGACATGCATGTCCTTGCGGTACTGCTCCGCCAGATGCTCGTCGAGCCACAGGTTGGTGTGCCAGTCGATCAGCTCGCCGCCGCCGCCGTCATTCATTGTGCTGGCCCCATTTCGTTTTCGTCGCGTCAGGACGATAGCACGATTGGGGCCTCGCACGCTTCCGCGCCCATGCGGACTTGTCATGTCCCCCCGAGCCGTACGTGTCCCCGGAACCGTGGAGCAGTCGTGGCAACGTTCCTTCTATGCGGCCTTCGTCCGCGAGGGACGGATCAGAACCTCGGCGGGGATGCCGAGCCGGTCGTGCAAGCGGCGGATCGTGCCGATGGAGAGGCCGCGCTTGCGGTTCAGGACCTCGGCGATGCGGGTGCGCGTGCCGATGATGCCCTCGAGATCCTTTCGGGTGAGGCCTTGCTGCTCCATGCGGAACTCTATCGCCGCCACCGGATCGGGCGGGTCGATCGGATGGTGCTGGGCCTCGTAGGCGTCGATCAGGGTGGCGAGCACGTCGAGCCTGTCACCTTCGGGCGTCCCGCTCTTCGCACCCCACAGCACCGCGACCTCGGCAAGCGCCGCTTCGTAATTCTCCTCTGTTCGGATCGGCTTGATGTCAGCGTTCATGGCGATCCTCCTTCTCGTCGATCCGGTCGTAGTCCTCGTGGGTGCCGACCCATTTGATCCAGAGAATCGCCTTCTCGAAGTCCACGGCCACGACCAGCCGATAGTCATGTGTTCTCGGTATTCAGTCTCCGGAATTCTGTCGTGTGTCCCCGGTATTCATGCGTTGCCAAGACGGTCCAGGGCGTCACGGGCCGTGACAATGGGGATGCCCTCGACCTCGCCGAGCGCGAGCATGTGTTTCTTGTCGCCGGAGACGATCAGGTCGACCTTCCAGGCGATTGCGGTGGCCAAGATCGGGTCGTCCTTGGGATCGGGAGAAAGGCTCACGTTTGGCAGCGTGTCGAGGACAAGGGCGCGTGTGTCCATGTTTTCGACGATGGCGGCCGCTTCCTCGACGTCGAGATACTTTTGCAGGCGGGGACGGGTGAGAACGTTGGCGACCTCGGCCATTTGTGCGGTCGAGGTGACAAGCTCGATCTGGCCGCGCAGCCATGCTTGGTACAGTTGGTCCGGCGGGGTGCCCTTGGTGATCAAGGCGCCGATCAGGATGTTGGTATCAAGGACGATCCGCACGCGCTGCATCCACCTCCTCGTCGATCAGGTCGAGGATGTCCCGCTGGTCATGGCGAGCGTTGCGGTCCTTGACCTGGCGAACGGTGAGGTCCAGCACGCGGCGGCGCACGGCTTCGTCGACGAACCGGGACAGGTCGCCCTTCCTGCCACCGGTTCGTGCAAGGTAGGTGCGGACCGCCCGGTCCGTCGTCTCACGGATCGTGAGATTCCATCGGGTCATGGGTCAGTTTTCCGTGTTTATGTACTTATACGCTTATACATCTATCGTACCCTATGTGGGCCGGCGCGGTCGATGTCCTTCCACTCCCTGACGCTCACGGTGCACCAATACAGTGACATGCAGGCGCCGCGTATTCCGGGGGCACGACTTCATCGCTTCCTCGACGGAAAACACCGGGTCAGAAATCGCGGGTTCGATGGCAATATCGATATCGTGTTGGCCCATGCGCCGAGGCGTCGAATGCCCTATCCCCCTCACAGCCCCTTGCAGATGCGCAAAGAGTCGTAGATAGCGGCGTGGATGTTGCGGCTGGTGAGGGCGTCGCCGACGCGGTAGAGCTCGAAGGCGCCATCGGGGTTGGAGAGAATCGGCTGAGGCGCGCCCGCGGCCATGCCGTACAGGTCGATCTCGCCCAGGTTCCGCGAATGGGCGGTGAGGGCGTGATAGATGGCGTCGCGCGGGATGGTGCCGTGCTCGGCCACGACCTGATCGACCGCGCGCTCCTCCTCGGCCCCGGTGAAGGTGTTGCGCAGCACCGCGACAAGCTTGTTGCCCTCCCGGTAGACTTGCGTAATGCGCATGTCGGTGGTCAGCACCACGCCACTTTCGTAGAGGCCGCTCATACGGTGGGCGAGGTTGGCGAGGCCCGATTCGTGGTTGACCTGCCGGTCGGGGGTGGCCAGCTCGACCTTCACACCTCGCGCACCCAGCATCTCGGCCACCAGTGTCGCCGGCCCGCGGCCGTCGTCGTCGTAGACCAGCACGGTCTCGCTCGCTTCGACCCGGCCATCGAGGATGTCCCAGGTGGTGACGGCCAGCTCGGCGCCAACGAACGGCCCCACGTCGGGATCGCCGCCCGTGGCGATCACCACCACATCGGGCGCCTCGGCCATCACCATCGCGGCCGTGGCCTCGGTACCGAGGCGGAGGTCGACGCCGAGCTTGCGGACCTGGCCATCGAGCCAGCGGGCGATGCCGGAGAGGGATTCGCGCTTGGGGGCCCTGGCGGCGGTGATGATCTGGCCGCCCACCGCGTCGGCTTTCTCGATCAATAAGACCGCGTGCCCGCGGGCGGCGGAGACGCGCGCGGCCTCGAGCCCGCCTGGCCCGGCGCCGACAACGACCACCTTGCGGCGTGGCCCAGCCGTGGGCTGAATCGCGTGCGGCATGGTCGCCTCGCGCCCCGTGGCGGCGTTCTGGAGGCAGAGCGCCTCCTGGCCGACGAGGCGGCGGTCGACGCACCAGGTGGCGCCGACGCACTCGCGGATGTCGTCCTCCCGGCCTTCGGTGAGCTTGCGCACGATATGGGGGTCGGCGATGTGGCCCCGGGTCATGGACACCATGTCGAGGTGGCCCTCCACGACCGCGCGCCGGGCGGTGCCGAGGTCGGTGATGCGCAGGCCGTGGAAGACGGTGACGCCGAGCTCGCGCTTGAAGGCGCTGGCGAGGCCGAGATATAGCGCCGGCGGAGACGACATGTTGGCCATGGATTGCGAGGTCTGTTTCAAGTCCCAGGTGGTGCCGCCGACGATATCGAAGAAATCGACCATGCCGCTTTCGGCGAAGATGCGGCCGATCTCCAGCATCTCCTGGTGGTCGAGCCCACCCTCCAGCAGCTCGTCGCCCGTCATGCGCAGGCCGACGATGAAATCGTCCCCGACCCGCCTGCGGACCTCGGCGAAGACCTCGAGGCCGAACCGGCACCGGTTCTCGAGGCTGCCGCCATAGCGGTCGGTGCGCTTGTTGGCGCTCGGGCTCAAGAAGCTGTCGAACAGGTTCTGGAACGCCCCTTGAATCTGGCAGCCGTCGAGCCCGCCTTCCTTGCAGCGCCGCGCCGCGGCACCGTAGCCCGCGATGATGCGCTTGAAGTCGAACGGCTCCATGGGCTTGGGGTAGGAGCGGTGGAAGGGCTCGCTCACCCGGCTGGGGGCGACGGGCGGCAGCCAGGGGTCGATGTTCCAGCGCGACCGGCGCCCGACATGGGTGAGCTGGCACATGAGCCGCGCGCCCAGGCCGTGGATGCGTTCGGCGAACGCCTGGAAGTGGGGAATGATGCGGTCGTCGCCGGCATAGAGCCGGTTGTAGTCGAGCGAGAGGGCGTCGGCGGTGAAGGTGGTGACGCCGCCGAACATGGTGAGGCCGATGCCGCCCTTGGCCTTCTCGGCATGGTAGAGCTGGTAGCGCTTGCCCGGCATGCCGGCTTCGGCATAGCCGGGGCCGTGGCTGGTGCTCATCACCCGGTTGCGGAAGGTGACGCCCTTCAAGGTGAAGGGCTGGAGCAGCGCGTCGCCGGTGGATGCCACGAATCGTCCCCTCGCTCGTGATCTACGCTTCGCTCATCGCCGATCGGGGGACCCGGGGCCGGGCCATGAGGCGCCTCGAGGCCCTGGGCACGAGTGGCGGAGCCGAGAGTCGAGCCGGATCAGTTGGCCACCCGGGGCAGGGGCAGGTAGCGGTCGCCCTCGCGGCTCGAGAACAGCTTGTCGATGTCGGGGTGCGAGACCGGGTCGCCCGCCTCGTCGGTCAAGAGGTTCTGCTCCGAGACGTAGGCGATATAGGGGCCGCCGGCGCTCTCGGCGAGCAGATGGTAATAGGGCTGGTCCTTGGTCGGGCGCACGTCCTTCGGGATCGACTCCCACCACTCCTCGGTGTTGGAGAAAGTCGGGTCGACATCGAAGATCACGCCCCGGAACGGATAGACCCGGTGCTTGACGATCTGGCCGATCTCGAACTTGGCGGTGCGAATGTGCATGGCGCTATTTAGGAGCAGGTTTCGCGGGACCGCAAGCCCGTTGGCGCGGCCCGGGCATCAAACCCCGGCGCCGGGCTCGTTGATGAGGTCGAGAGGATAGATGGGCCGGCGCACGCGCTGGAAGTCGAGCATGTCGTAATCGGAGGTGCAGACGCCCGTGCCGGCGCATTCGATGACCTCCTTGGCGACGTCCCTGAAGCCGGCGCGATAGTGGACGCGGCTCTTGAGCATCAGGAAGCGCTTGCGCCTGGGGTCGATGCCGAGGCTCAGGAGGCAGCCAAGTGTAGCGCACCCGGTTCCTTGGACACAAGTTTGTCTCACGCGGCGGGCCTGATTGAGATCGCGGCGTGCCACGCCTGACGAGCTTGAGCGGGGCTCAGGTAGCCGTTCTTTTCGACGATCCACTGGGCATTGTAGAGTTCGACGAAGTCGCGGACGGCGTCCCGCAGCTCCGCGATGTTGCGGTAGATGCGACCATGGATGATCTGTTCCTTCAGCGTGCGATTGAACCGCTCGGCGACGCCGTTGGTCTGGGGCTCGGCGACGAAGGCGTAGGACGGCTGGATGCCCCAGAACTTGATCTGGTTGGTGAAGTGGTCCGACAGATACTGGGAGCCGTGATCCATCCGCAAGGCCAGCCCCCGAGCCGCGCCGGCCGCGGTCGAGCCATACAGCCCGGCAAGCCCCATGGAGATCGGCTGCAGGGCGGCGAAGCGGTCGCCGCGCTTGCAGACATGCCAGCCGACACACTCGGCGTTCCAATGCTCGACGGCGGTGAAGATCCAGCCCCAGCCGTCGTCCACCGTGAACACCCGAACGCCATCGGTGCCCCACATGAGGTTCGGGGCATGAGTGATGATCTCACCGTCATGGGGATTGCCGCCACGGCGGCGGCAGCGATGGGGCGAGAGCAGATTGTTCTCGCGCATCAGGCGGAGCACCCGCTTGCGGGCAACCCGGATGTCGCGACAGACCCGAAGCCGAGCCCAGACCTTGCGGTAGCCCTCGCCCTCCCAGGGCGATGCCTCCAGGTCGGCTTCGATCGCCACCAGCAGCGCCTGGTCCGAGATCGCGGGCTTCGGTCCCCGACGCTTTGCCGGCGGCTGCTCGGCGTGCTGGCCGGAGGTCATGGCGTAGAACGAGGAGCGGGCCATGCCCCAGGCGGCGCAGACCCGCCGCAGGCCGTAGGCCAGACCCGTGCCGGGCGAGGTGGCGGCACTCATCGCCGCGACCTCCGCCGCCCCAAAGGGCCGAAGGTCTCCGTCTTGGCCTCCAGCAGTTCCACCTGCATGGTCAACTCTCCGATCCGCTTCATGGCGCTATCCAGTTCCGCCTGCACCGGATCGCCCTTGCGTTGCTTGAGCGAGGCGTCGATCCCGCCGATCGCTTTCTCACGCCACTGCTCGAGCCGGAAGATCTCTACGCCCAACTGGCGCGACAGAAGTTGCACCGGCTCGTCACGCAAAAGCCGCAGAACGACCTCACGCTTGCGCGCCACCGTCCATCGCTGGCCAAGTCCCAGCGGGCCTGCCGGCAAAGCCTGGCCTGGGGAAAACGTGGACGAGCCAAGCTCGCCCGCATTTACCACAGGCCCATCAACAGCAACTTTCTTCTCAAAATTATCGGTCATGTTCCGGTCCTCCTTGGACACTTCGATTAAGCCAATTCTGTGTCCAAGGAAATCGGGTCCGACTCAAGGAGGCAGCCAAGGTCGTTCGGCTCCTGATGGCGCGCGATGACGACGATCTCGACCTTGCCCGTGTCCAGCACCACCGTCGGCCCCATGTCCATGAGCACGCCCGGCTGGGCCGGGCCCAGGTTGCGGAACTGGCCGTCGGAGATCAGCTTGACCCGGCCCGAGACCTCGACCGGCTCGCCCTTGCGGCCGATGGCGGGCATGTCGAGCTTGCCGCCCAGGGCCAGCTTGACCTTGTGCCCGACGCCCGCGGCGATCATGGCCTGGACGGCGTCCGGGTCGTGGATGGCGAAGGCGGCCACGTCCTCGAGGCCAGCGTCGAGGATGCCCTTCAAGACGGTCATGGTGTCCATGGTGCCGCCCGAGGCGGCGTTGTCGTAATGGTCGAGGAGGATGACCGGCCCCTCGGCCACCCCCCGTGCCCGGGCCAGGGAGGCGGCGAGGGGCTCGACCTTGTAGACGAACTTCTCCCGCTCGGCCCAGGCGAAGTCGAGGAGCTCGTCGCGCAAAGCCTCGGCCGCCGCCATGTCGCCGTCGGTCACCACCACGCAGCTCAGGCCCGCGTTGCGGATGTCGGCGTGGGGGAAGCCCGTGAAGAGGCTCGCCACCAGGGCCTCGGCCCTCTCCATCTCGGCGCAGCGGGCCTGCAGGGCCTGGTTGGGGAAGTCGTCCGTGCCCTGGCGCATGACGTGGGGCAGCATGGGCCGGTTGCCCCAGGCCATGGTGGGCCGCACCGCGCCCCGGAGCGCCGCGAAGAGCGGCCGGCCGGCGCGGAACGCCGTCTCGCGGTAGTCGATGTGGGGATAGGTCTGGTAGCCGGCGATGACGGTCGCACCGCGCCCGATCTCGTCATAGAGGTTGGTGTGCATGTCGAGGGCGACGGCCATGGGCACGTCGGGGGCGATCTCCCGGATGCACGAGAGCAGCGTCCCCTCGCCGTCCTCGTGGCTCTCGGTCACCATGGCGCCGTGGAGGTCGAGGAGGATGGCGTCGCAGCCCTTGGCCACGGCCGCGCAGATGCGCCCGCTCATATGTTCGAAGGCGTCGTCGTGGACGGGGCCGCTGGGCCAGGCGTTGGCGGCGATGGCGATGTCGATCTCGGCACCTTCCTCCTCCGCCAGGTCGATGAAGCCGCCGAGGCAGGTGCCCGTGCCCTTGTAGGCGTCGTAGGCCTCCTTGCCCGCGGGCGGCGTCGCGCGCCCGCGGGCGAAGCGGGCGAGATCCGTCAGGACGGGCGAGAAGGTGTTGGTCTCGTGCTTCATCATGGCGATGACGACACGCATCGAAGCTCTCCCCTGTTTTTCCGGCAATTCGGCCAATGTCGTGATCCCCGAGTTCGTATCATATACAACGGCCCGGCGGGCTTCTCGCCCGGGAGGGGCGGCCGGGGGCCCACCACCGGCTGACCAGGGAGCGAGACATGGGGATCATCACCGAGGACATGCGGGACATCTTCGCCCGCGCCCGGCTCAGCTTCGCCGCCACGGTGAATGCCGACGGCACGCCCAACCTCTCGCCCAAGGCGACGCTCATGGTCTATGACGACGATCACCTGGTGTTCGCCAACATCGCCTCGCCCAACACCATGGCCAACCTCGGCCGCAACCCCGCCATCGAGTGCAACGTGGTCGATATGTTCGCCCGCCGCGGCTACCGCTTCAAGGGCAAGGGGGAAATCTTCGGCGAGGGGCCGGAGTTCGACTTCGTGGCCCACGTCCTGTGGGAGCGGGAGGGTGGCCAATACCCGATCCACGAGGTCGTCAAAATCCGCGTCGAGGAGGCCGCCCCCGTCCTCTCCCCCGCCTATCTCTTCAACGACGACGCCGACGAAGCCGCCATCACCGCCGCCTGGCGGGAGCGGTACGGAGCCTGAGCGCAGACCTCTTCCCTAGAGCGGTTCCGCTTTGATCGGACCCACTCTAGCCCTTTTTTATCGCTCGCGGCAGCGGACCAAGTGGTCCGCGCCCGCGCGGGCGCGCCGGACAACCGGTGGGCGGCCTTGCGGCCTGGAGCGATTCCAGTCGAGGTGGAAACGCTCTAGCGCTCGTAGAGCTTTACCGGAAGGGTGTTCAGCACTTCGCAGCCGGTGGCGGTCACGCGCACCGAGTTGCTGGTGACGATGCCCATGTCTTCGGCGATCAGGCAGCCCGGCACCAGGTGGAAGGTCATGTTCTCCCGGAGCTCGCGCTTCTCACCCTTGCGGATGCTGATGATCTGGCCCTCGCCCCAGTCGGGCGGGTAGTTGACGCCGATCGAATAGCCGAGCCGGTGCCTGTGGTGCTTGCCGAAGCCGTGGGCCTTGATGACGTCGCGCCCGGCCTTGTCCGCCTTCTCGGCCGGCACGCCCGGCTTCATGGTGTCGATGGTCGCCTCGAGCGCCTCCTTGGTGGCCTCGAACAGGCGGCGCATCCTGGGCCGCACGGTGCCCACGGTGGCGGTGCGGAAGACGGCGCCGCAGTAACGGTTCTTCGAGGCCGCGATCTCGAAGATGCAGTGGTCGTTCTTGTTGAGCTTGCGCCCGCGCCAGGTGGCGTGGCAGGCGGCCGAGCGCCGGCCCGAGACGATGAAGTTGGGCAGGCCCGTGTACTCGGCCCCCTGTTCGCACCACACCTTGTGCAGGGCGCCGGCAATGATGTCCTCGGTGGTGCCGGCCTTGGTCGCGCGGATGCCGGCCATGCAGGCCTTGTCGGCGATGCGCACCGCCTCGCGCATCATTTCGACCTCGGGCTCGGACTTTATCATCCGCGCCTCCTCGACGACCGTCGAGCAGTCGAGGATGGTGGCCTTGGGCAGGCCGGCCTGGAGGGCTTCGTACTCGTTCACGGTGAAGAACCAGCCCGACTTCTCCACGCCGATCTTCTTGCGCGCGAGGCCGAGCTTGGTGAGCGTGGCGTTGGTCGTCTCCGCCGGTACCTGGTGGTCCTTGACCCCGGCGGTGCGCACCAGCCAGGAGAACTCCGGCACGTTGGTGAGCTCGAGCTCCCGCCCCACCAGGACCGGCTGTTCGCCCCGCGCGGCGATCAGGCAGTGGTAGCCGTAATAGCCCGGCGTCTCATATCCCGTGAGGTAGGTGATGTTCTCTGGGCTGCGGACGAGCAGGGCGTCCACCTTCGCCTGCTTCATGTGGTCGAGCACGAGGTCGTAGCGGCGCTGGTACTCCTCGAGCGTGAAGGGCAGGCGCTTGTGCGCGTTCATGGTGAGCTGGTGTCCGCCGGCGGTGACGGTGCGTTTGTTGCTCATCGAATATCTCCCCTGGTGATGTCTTCTATTGGGCGGCGATGGCCTGGTCGAGCGCGAACAGCCGGCCATGGCCCGCGACCGGCACCTGCCGGCCCGAGAGCTGGATGGCCTGCCACAGGGTCACCTGGTTGGCGGTCAGCACGGGTCGCGCGATTGCTTCCTCGATTGGTGCTATCAGGTGGAGGGACGGCAGCGCCGTATCGGGCAGCAGGACCGTATCCGCCTCGGGCACCGCTGCCGCCTTCGCCGCCGCGATGATCCGCTCGGGCGGCAGCAGCGCCGCGTCCCAGCCGCTGCCGGCGTCGAGCCAATGCAGGTGGACGATCTCGATGCCGAACTCGCCGAGGAAGGATTCGAAAGCCCGTGCCGCCGGCTCCGGATATGTGGCGAGGACCGCGACCCGGCGCAGGCCCAACACCTGGAGCGCCTCGACGAAGGCCAGCGACGTGCTGCCCGCGGGCACGCCCGTCGCCTGGCTGATGGCCGCCACCTGGGCTTCCGCACCGGCGCGCCCGACCACGAAGCTGCCGCTCGTGCAGGCCCAGACGGCGCAGTCGGGCTCGAGGGATATCAGCCGGCGTGCCGCCTCGGTGATCCAGTCGACCCGCGCCGTGCCGAGCAGGGAGTCGATATCGTGGTCCTCCTCGCCCGGGCCGATGCGCGAGGACATTATGAACACCTTGGCCCGGTCGCCCGTGGCCTCGGCGAATGCGTAGTATTCGTGCTCGGCGCCGC
Source organism: Alphaproteobacteria bacterium (assembly GCA_963666705.2). Classification (GTDB taxonomy): domain Bacteria; phylum Pseudomonadota; class Alphaproteobacteria; order CADEGL01; family CADEGL01. The sequence goes on from CAXXKO010000007.1 coordinate 13,352, forward strand.
CACCCGGCAGCACGAAACCGAGACGCGCTGGTCTTTCCATCATCCCTCCTCCGCGAGGCGCGCGAACGCGCGGTCCGCCGCCTCTATCGTCTCGTCGATATCTTCGTCCTCGTGCGCCATGGACATGAACCAGATGCCGCGCGTGGTGATGCGCACGCCCTCATGCTGGATGAGCTGGCAGAAGCGGACCCTCTTGGCCATGTCGCTTCGCGCGAGGTCGCGGTAGTCCGTGAACTCGGTCTGGTCGGTGAAGCCCATATGGAAGATCATGCCCAAGCCCTGGATCAGGGCGTCGTGGCCGTGCTTGGCCGCGGCGCCGCGAAGTCCTTCCATCAGGCGCTCGCCGCGCCGCTCCATCTCGCCGTAGCGGCGGCCGCAATCGCGGCCCAGCTCGTCGAGGGTCGCCAGGGCGGCGGCCATGGAGAGGACGGCGGCGTTATAGGTGCCGCCGTGGAGGACGCCGCCTTCGCGGAACTGGGACATGATGTCGCGGCGGCCGGCGATGACAGCCAGGGGAAACCCCCCGGCCACGGCCTTGGCGAAAAGCCCGATATCGGGCGTGACGCCGAGCCGGGTCTGGGCGCCGCCGAGCGCGACTCGAAACCCGGTGATGACCTCATCGAAGATGAGCACGATCTCGTCCGCCGTGCACAGCGCGCGCACCCCTTCGAGGTAGCCGGGGCGGGCCAGGATGCCGCCGCTGTTGAGCATCATGGGCTCCATGATGACGCCGGCGATCTCACCCCGGTGGCGTTCCAGTGCCGCGGCGAGGGCACCCAAATCGTTCCACGGCAGGACCACCACCTCCGCATAGGCACCGGGAAGCTGACCCGGCGAGTGGGGCACCGGGACCGGCTCCTCGACCGGCCCGGCCTCGTTGAGGGAGGGCGAGGCGCTGACCAGGATATTGTCGAACCAGCCGTGATAGTGGCCTTCGAACTTGACGATCAGGGGCCGGCCCGTATGGGCGCGGGTGGCGCGCAGGGCCGCATGCACGACTTCCGAGCCCGAGCTTGCGAACCGCACCAGATCGGCGCAGGGCAGGAGGCTCGTGAGCCTTTTCGCGAGCTCGAGCTCGTCCGCGTGCTGGCCGCCATAGAGCTGCCCCAGGACAAGCGTGTCCGCGACCCGCTTCAAGACCGGCGCCGGCGCGTGGCCCAGGATGGCGGGGCCGTTGGCGAGCATGTAGTCGATGTAGGTGTTGCCATCCACGTCGTGGAGGCGCGGCCCCTCGGCGTGGGTATAGAAGAGGGGCACCGGCACGGTGCCGTAGCGGAAGTTGCTGCTGACCCCGCCGGCCAGATGGTCGAGGGCCTCGGCGTAGAGCTCTTCCGAACGCGCGTAACTTTGCATGGCTCGCGTTTCTCCCCGGCCGATCCTCGGCGGGCCGGCGGGGAAGCGTAGAGCCGGGCCCCAGGGCCGTCAAGCGAGCGGCGCGGTGACTAGGCAGTCTCGGGAAAGTCTATCGTGACCCTCAGCCCGGGCTGGTTGTCCTCCAAGCGCAGCGCGGCGCCATGGTGCTCGGCGACGACGGCGACGAGGCTCAATCCCAGGCCGCTGCCGGGCGCGTTGCGGCTCTCCTCCAGGCGCACGAAGCGCCCGAGGACGGCCGCGCGCTTATCGGCGGGGATGCCTGGCCCGGTATCGGTGACGGTGACGGCCGGCCGGCCATCGCGGAGAAGGGTTGCGAGGCCCACCTTGCCCCCCTCGGGCGCGTACTTGATGGCGTTGTCCAGGAGGTTGGCGATGGCCTGGGAGAGGAGGTGCCGGTCGGCGCGGATGGTGAGGCCGGGGGTGAGGTCGGTTTCGAGCTCGAGGCCCCGCTCCTCCGCGAGTGGCTGGTAGAGCTCGGCCGCGTCCGCCGCGAGGGTGGCGAGATCGACCGGTGCCGTATCGCCCGCACCGTGCCGGCCTCGATGCGGGCGATGCCGAGAAGCGCATTGAAGGTGGCCAGCACCCCGTCGACCTCGGTCACCGTATCGCGCAGGGCCTCGCGGTACGCCGCGGCGTCGGGCTGGCCGAGGAGCGTCACCTCCAGGCGGCTGCGCAGGCGGCTCAAGGGGCTGCGCAGGTCGTGGGCGACGTTGTCCGTCACCTGGCGCATGCCGGTCATCAGCTTCTCCAGGCGCTCGAGCATGGCATTGAGGTTGTCCGCGAGCTGGTCGAACTCGTCGCCGCGGCCGGTCAAGGGGATGCGGCGGTCGAGCGCCCCGCCGAGGATCTCTCGGCTGGTGCGGTTGACGGCCTCGAGCCGGCCGAGGACACGCCGGCCCATGAGGAGCCCGCCGAGCAGCCCGACCAGGATCGTGATCAGGAGGGCGACCGCCATGGCGCCCGTCATGATGCGCCCGAAGCGGTTGCGCTCGGTCATGTCGTGCCCGACCAGGAGGTGGTAGCCGCCCTCGAGCCGGATGAGGCGGGCGCGGGCCGAATGCTCGCCGTCCGCGCCCACGCCGGGCTCTCGGATCGGGAAGTCGACCCAGCCCCCGGCATTCGGCTCCTCGCTCGGCCAGCCGCTCAGGTTCCCGGCCAGGCCGACGAGGCGCGGGTCGGTGATCAGGTAGAGCTGGGACCGGCCGCGATAACTGGCCCCGCGCCGGTCCACCTCGGCCACGAGGACGGGCAGGCCGCCGAGGCGGTATTGGCGGGCCAGCTCCTCCGTCTCGGCGTTGATGGCCTCGACGATGCCGCGGTCCATCAGGCTCGTCGTGGCCCAGTAGATGAAGGCGAGGATGGCGAAGCCCGAGGCCGCGAATACCAGGGTATAGGCGACCGCCAGCCTGAAGGTCGAGGTGCGGAGGAGGCGCGTGCGAAGCTGCATGAGATGGCGGGGGCCCTTCACCCTTCGACAGGCTCAGGGTGAGGTTCGGTGCTTGTGATAGCCACGGTCCTCACGCCGAGCCTCTCGAAGCATGAGCTTCAGGGCGAGGTTCGGTGCTTGTGATAGGCACGGTCCTCACGCCGAGCCTCTCGAAGCATGAGCTTCAGGGTGAGGTTCGGTGCTTGTTGTAGCCACGGTCCTCACGCCGAGCCTCTCGAAGCATGAGCTTCAGGGCGAGGTTCGGTGCTTGTTATAGGCACGGTCCTCACGCCGAGCCTCTCGAAGCATGAGCTTCAGGGCGAGGTTCGGCGCTTGTGATAGGCACGGTCCTCACGCCGAGCCTGTCGAAGCATGAGCTTCAGGGTGAGGTTCGGTGCTTGTTATAGCCACGGTCCTCACGCCGAGCCTGTCGAAGCATGAGCTTCAGGGCGAGGTTCGGCGCTTGTTATAGCCACGGTCCTGATGCTGAGCCTGTCGAAGCAGGAGTGCCACCGATGCAACCATCGGTCCGGTTTTCGCTCATGGGCTAGTCCGCCGCGCGGAGGCAATATCCGGCGCCGCGCACGGTGTGGATCAAGGGCGCGTCGCCGTTGCGATCGAGCTTCTGGCGCAGGCGGCTGATATGGACGTCGATGACGTTGGTCTGGGGGTCGAAATGGTAGTCCCAGACGTTCTCGAGCAGCATGGTCCGGGTCACCACCTGGCCCGAGTGGCGCAGGAGGTATTCGAGCAGGCGGTACTCCCGGGGCTGGAGCGTTATCTCGCGGCCGCCGCGCCGCGCGGTGCGGGCCAACAGGTCCATCTCGAGATCGGCATGTGCGAGCTTGGTCTCCGCCGGCGCGCCGTCCCGCCGGCGCAACAGCGCCTCGATGCGCGCCAGCAGCTCGGCGAAGGCATAGGGCTTGGTCAGGTAGTCGTCGCCCCCGGCGCGCAGGCCCCGCACCCGGTCATCGACCTCGCCGAGCGCGCTCAGGATGAGGACGGGTATCGCCAGACCCGATTTGCGCAGCGCCTCGATCACGGCGAGGCCGTCGAGCTTGGGCAGCATGCGGTCGACGATGAGAAGGTCGAAATCCTCCGACGTGGCCATGTAGAGGCCGTCCATGCCGTCGCTCGCGTGCTCGACCAGGTAGCCGCTCTCACGCAGGCCCTTGGCGAGGTAGGCCGCGGCTTCGGCGTCGTCTTCCATGACCAGGATACGCATGTCGAACAGCATAGCGCACAAAGCCCTCGAGCGTTTAGCCTGGATGGGGCATGCCCCATCCGGCGCGGTCAAAGGAAACCCGCCGGCGGTCTTGGGGGCACATCGACCACCGGCGGGTGAAGACCGAGAGCGGGGCCGGGGCGCCGTGGGAGGCGCCCCGGCCTTGGACTTACGACAAGTGCGCGTCCATTGCGACATAGCGGTCCCGCCCATCACGATTGATGAGGAACAGAACCGTCTCCCGCTCCGCCTCCCGAGCCTCCTTCAGGGTGGCGACCAGCTCCTCGGGAGAGGTCACCAACGTCTTGCCGAGCTTCACGATCACGTCACCCGGGCGCAGGCCCTTCTCGGCGGCGATGCTGCCGGACTCGACCGCGACGACGATCACGCCGCCGATCTCCTCCTCCACCTCGTAATAGGCGCGGGCCTCGGCCGTCATCGGGGCGATGGTGAGCCCGAGCGAGAACTCGGACTCGTCGGCCTCCTCGGCCGCGCCTTCCTCGTCCTCGGCGTCGTCCTCGTCTTCGCCCAGGATGCCGATCGCAACCTCGAGCGCCATGCTTCCGCCATCGCGCCAGATGTCGGCCGAGACCGTCTCGCCGGCCGCCATGTCGGCAACCATGCGGGGCAGGTCGCGCATCTCGGTGACCTCGCGGCCATCGAAGCCGACGATGACATCGCCCTGGGCCAGGCCGGCCATTGCGGCGGGGCTGTCCTCCTCCACGTCGACCACCAGCGCGCCGACGGCCAGCTCCATGCCAAGGCTCTTCGCGATGTCGTCGGTCACGGTCTGGATGTGGACGCCGAGCCAGCCACGGCGGACCTCGCCGAAGTCCTCGATCTGCGTCACGACGGGCTTGACCAGGCTGGCGGGGATGGCGAAGCCGATGCCGACGCTGCCGCCGTTGGGCGAGAAGATGGCGGAGTTGACGCCGATCACCTCACCATTGACGTTGAACAGCGGGCCGCCAGAGTTGCCGCGGTTGATGGGCGCGTCGACCTGCAGGTAATCGTCGAACGGGCCGGCGCCCAGGTCGCGGCCTCGGGCCGAGACGATGCCGGCGGTGACGGTGCCGCCGAGGCCGAAGGGATTGCCGACGGCGATGACCAAGTCGCCGATACGCGTCTCGTCCTCCTCGCCGAAGGAGACGAAGGGGAGCGGCCGGTCGGCCGCGATCTTGAGCAGGGCGAGGTCGGTCTTCTCGTCGGTGCCGATCACCTCCGCTTCGTACCGCCGGCCGTCGCTGAGCGTCACTTCGATGGTCTCGGCGTCGTCAATGACGTGGTCATTGGTGACGATGAAGCCGTCCGGGTCGATGATGAAGCCCGAGCCGACACCCGACATGCGCTCCGGCCGGTCGCGCTCGGGCGACTCCATATGCTGGTTCCAGAAGCGCTTGTAGAACTCACCGAACGGGCCGTCTTGCGGGAAGTTACGCATGTCGGGCCCGCGCTCGGGATCGTAGCTCGACGCGTGGTAGAGCTGCGTGGTCGAGACGTTGACCACCGCCGGCGAGACCCGCTCGACGAGGTCGGCGAAACCGACCATGGCCGCCGTGGATTCGAGCATCGCGCGATTGGACAGGGATTCGGTCTCCGTCGTCCCGGCGACGGCGACGGCCACCGAGACTGGCAACGCCACGACGAGGGCGCCGGCCAGCAGGCGAAGGCCCCGCATGCGCCGTGCGCCGGAATTGGAGGAATTCATCGAAACGGACATCGTCCATGACTCCCACTGTTGAACGAAGCCGGCCCACATCAGGCGCGGCCTAGGATCATTTCTGCGCTCAAGCGCCTTACGGCGTGCTTGCGCGAACATTAATTTTTGGCAATGTGTGGAGGCTGGCGACGCGCCGCGAGAGGCGAGGCGACGAGCAGGCCCAACTGGGTCGTCCCGCTCTCTTTCCCCCGTGTCGTCCTCGAGTGATGCGGCGCGTGCCGCTCAGGCCGGAACCTTCATGCCGCGCGCGACCGCCGGGCGGGCCGAGACGGTGTCGTACCAGCACCAGAGCGCCCGCCTGTCGCCGATGTCCAAATCGATGTCCGGGCGCTCGAAGCGCTCGACCCAGGTGTAGTTGGCCAGATCGGCGACCGAGTAGCCGGCGCCCGCGAGATAGGCGCTCTCTCCCAGCCGGTCATCGAGCACGTCGTAGAGGCGGCCGACCTCCTTGCCGTAGCGTGCGACGGCGTAGGGGATGCGCTCCTTGGCGTGGCTGTGGAAGTGGTGGTACTGGCCGAACATGGGGCCGATATTGGCCATCTGGAACATGAGCCACTGGATCGTCACGCTGCGCCCGCGCGGCTCGGCGGGCAGCAGCGGGCTCCCCGCCTTCTCGGCCAGGTAGATGAGGATGGCGCCCGATTCGAACACGGCGAAGGGCGCGCCGCCAGGGCCGTCCGGGTCGAGGATGGCGGGAATCTTGGAATTGGGGTTGAGGGCCTTGAACGCGGGCGTGAACTGCTCGGCGTCGAAGAGGCCGACAACATGCACGTGATAGTCGAGGCCCAGTTCCTCGAGCATGATCGAGGCCTTGCGGCCGTTGGGCGTGCCGTGGGTGTAGAGCTCGATCATCGCCGCTTTCTTCCTATTCGCCGCCCGCCGCCTCGGGGAAGAGGCGGAAACGGGCGCAGCCGTCGCGCTTCACGGCCGGGACGAGGGCCGTCTCCCAGGCGAGGTAGTCGCGCATGCGCTGCTCTTGCCCGGCCTCGTGGTCGTAGGGCTTGAGCCAGGCATCGTCGTCCTCGGTGGCCATGTTCTCGGGCCCTTGCGCGAGCGCCAGGCCCGCCGCCCGCCAGGCAGCGGTGCCGCCGTCCAACGCCGCCACGGGCCGGCTGGTGAGGGCCGCCGCCTCGGCCGCCGCGAATCGCGCCAGCACCCCGTCATCGGAGGTGAAGACGAGGCGCTCCGCGGCCGGCAGCTTCGCTAACGCCGCCGCGAGCCGGGCGCGCACCGCGAACCAGGCGCCGGGGATGTGGCCCGCGCGGTAGGCGCGGCTCGACCCCACATCCACCACCACCGCCCCGCCGGCCTCGAAGTCCCGGGCCGTGACCAGGGCAGTCTCCGCCGCGTCCAGCCCGGGGATGGGGGCCTGGCGCGGCCCGGTCTCGAGCGGGCCGGATTCGAGCGCGCCCTCGACCACCGCGACCTCGGGCCAGCCCATCTGGATGAGCCAGGAGGCCGTCATGGCCGCGCGCACGCCGGTATCGTCGATGAGGGCGATGCGCGAGCGGAGGGCGCCAACAGTGGCCTCCGTCTCCTGCACGAGCTGGCCGCCGGGCACATGGAAGGAGCCGGCGAGGTGTCCCGCCTCGAACTCCGCCGCCTCGCGCACGTCGATGGTGTAGAGGGACCGCTCGTCCGCCTCCGCCCGCCAGGCGTCGAGGCCCGCCATGTCCATGACCGGCACGCCGAAGCGCGCCCGGATCCGCGCCGCCGCCGCCCGGGCCTTGGCCAGGCCGTCGTCGCTGAGGGCGCCGTAGCGCCGCGATTCGCCGCGCGCCAGCTCCAAGCCCGCCAGGTGCCAGCCCATGGTACCGTTCTCCAGGGCCACGACCGGGTTGGGGATGCCGGCATTGATGAGCGACTGGGCGCCGATGATGCTGCGCGTCCGGCCGGCGCAATTGACCACCACCAGGGTCGCGGGCGAGGGTGCGAGGTCGTGGGCGCGGTAGACCAGCTCCGCGCCCGGGCAGTCGATGCCGCCGGGGATGCTCATGACCCGGAACTCAGCCATGGGCCGACTGTCGAGGACCACCAGATCCGCCCCCGCCGCCTGCCTGGCGTGAAGCTCGCGAGCCGTGATCCGGGGGGTGCCGTAATGGTGCTCGACGAGCTCGCCGAATGCCTTGCTCGGCACGTGGACGCCGCTGAAGAGCTCGCGGCCCGCCGCGGCCCAACCGGCGCAGCCGCCTTCGAGGATGGCGAGGTCGGTATAGCCGAGCTCGGCCAGGCGCCGGGCCGCGCGCGCCGCCAGCGCGCCCCCGTCGCCATCACAGAGCACGATGCGCACGCCAACGCGCGGCAGCATGTCGGCGACGCGAAGCTCGAGCCGGCTCAAGGGCAGGGAGCTTGCGAACAGGAGATGGCCGCCCGCATGCGACCCTTCCTCGCGTATGTCGAGGAGGGCCAGCTCCCCCTCGTCGAGGAGCATGGCCTCGAGCGCGGCGGGGCCGACGCGCCGTATCATTTGGCGATGTTGGTGGCGGGGAAGTGGGCGTAGGTGCCCTGATCCATGTCGTAGGCGACGCGCCCATCCAGGCGGTCGAGGGCCAGGCCGTACATGTGGAGCATCATCGCCTTGCCCGTATCCTCCAGGCGCACGCTGTGGATGTCGTCGGGCATCAGGCAGACGCCGGTGCCGGGCTCGACCATGAAGTCGCCCGCCTCCCGCACCGCGCCCCGGCCGGTGACCGAGCCGTCGTCGACGCGCTGGTAGAAGATGTTGTGCTCCCGCCCGGCGACGCCGGCGATGACGGCCCAGGTGGTGTGGTCGTGGGGCGGCGTGCGCTTGCCCGCCTGGCCCACCGACATATAGAGGGCGAAGCGGCCGTCGCTGTCCTCCTGGAGAAGGTGGATCCGCGAGCCGCCGCCATCGGCGAGCGGGAAGCCGGCGGATGGGAACAGCGCCTTGCGGGCGCCGAGCGCGATCAGCTCGGCCCGGATGGCTTCGAGCGCCGCGCGGCTCACGCCCCGCCCGGCCACAATGGCGCGGATTCTCTCGATCGATGCCGCGACCGCTTCCTTGCGCGCCGCGGCCATACCGGACTCGGACATCCCCAGCTCCCATCTCGCCGGTCCCTGGGCGCCCATTCTAGCGGATCGGCGCCGGCGGCCGATAGGCCCGCCGGGCTGCCAATATGTTAAGATATGTCAGGGTGGGGGCAGGTAAAAGTAAATGAAATCAATTATTTGATAATAACGGCCTCGAACCTTGACAAATCTTGACATTTCTTGATTTCCCGAGGCTCCACCGAGCGCGGCCGGCCGGGGCGAATGCACGTAATATGGGCACGAGCTCCTATTTCGTCAAGGCCCCGCTTCCGGCCACGGTCCCTTACCGAGCGCCGGTGTGACCCCTCGCGAGAGCGCGGCGGATGAAGGTTTCGAGGACGCGAAGCGGGACGGGCTTGTCCACCACGGCGAAGATGTCGAGCTGCGCGGCACCGGCCTCGTAGACCTTATCGGGCTCTCCGGACATGAGGATGATGATTGGTTTGACATCGCCGGCCATGGCTTGGCGCGTGACTTCGATGCCATCGACCGTGGGCATGTTGACGTCCATGACGACGACCTTGGGGGAATCGCGTTGGATGGCGCTGATGGCGGCTGGGCCGCTCGTTTCCATGGTCACGGCGATGCCGCGCTTGTCGAGGAAGCCGGCGATCTGGCGCGCCTGTTCGGGGTCATCGTCCACGACCAGGACGTCGGGCCCCTCGATGATGCGGAGTTGGCCCCTGCCGCTGTGAGAGGACATGATGGGTTTCCCTTTCCTACTGGTCGCGCCGGGTGGCGCTGTTCCGGTCGGAAGCAGCCATCGACGCCGGGTCCGAGCCGTTCATGTTGGCCTCGCCCTCCGCCGCCTCTGGCTCGGGCTGGTAAGTGGGCAAGGCGATCCGGAAACGGGCGCCCGCGCCCGTGTTGCCGGCTTCGATGGAGCCCTCCATCTCGGCGATGATGTTGTGCGCGACCGAGAGGCCGAGGCCGGTGCCCTTGCCGATGGGCTTGGTGGTGAAGAACGAAGTGAAGATGCGGCCGATCACGTCGTCGGGGATGCCGCCGCCGGTATCGGTCACAATGATGATGACCTCACCCGCCTCGGCCCGGTCCTCGAGCGCGACCTCGATCTTTCCGTGGAAACCCTGCGCTTCCTCGCCAACTGGCCCGCTGTCGGTAGCGAGAATCGCGTCCCTCGCGTTGTTGAGCACCGCGACGATCACCTGTTCGAGGCGCACCGGATGACCGCGTACCCGGGCGCTCGCCATCGGCAGCTCGAGTCCGACATGGATGTCGGCGAGGCGCATGTCGTTGGCCACCATGTCCACGGCGCCGCGGACGATGGGCAGGGGGTAGAAGGCCGTGGCGGTGGTCATGTCGCCGCGGCTATAGACCCGCATGTGCTTGATGATCTCGGCCATCCTCGTGGTCTGACGGCTAATGACCTCGAGCTGTTCCTTGTAAAACTCGGGGTCCTCGATCCCATCCTCGGCCAGGATGAGGGTGCCGTCGGCGGCGGTTCGGATGACGTTGAGGGGCTGGTTGAGCTCGTGCGTGAGGCTGGCGGCCATCTCGCCGAGGCTGGTCAGCTTCGAGGCCTGCATCAACCCGATCTCCATCTCCTTGTGGGTCGTGATGTCCTCGCCGATGGAGAGATAGTGGGTGACCTCGCCGCCCAACTCCCTCACGCGCGTGATCGATTCGCGGAACCAGAAGCGCTTTCCCGATTTGTTTTCGGCCACGTATTCGCCGCGCGCCGGATCCTCGCGCTCGAGGTTTCTCCAAATACCGCGATGGGGGTCGACCGCGTTTATCATCGCCCACAGCACTTCGGACGGATTGCCCATCGCATCGCCGTGAGAGATGCCGGTGATACTGGTGAAGGTCGGGTTCACGTATTCGACGATACCCTCGGTGTCGAAGATGACGATCGAGACAGGGCTCTGCTGGATAGCGAGGGACAATTTGCGCAACTCCGCCACGGCGTGTCTGCGCTCGTTGATGTCCAATCCGGCGCCCCGGTAGCCAAGGAATGCTCCATCGGCCGCGAAAACCGGGTTTCCGCTAAGCGACAGATAGAAGGGCGAGCCGTCCCTTCGGCTCGCCGCGTACTCGAAGTTTCGGAAGGGCTCATGCCGCTTCATTCGCGCGAAGTGCTGACACCATATTTCGCTTTCCAGATCCTCCAGCTCCGGATGAACCAGCCGCACGCGGCCTTGGCCATATATCTCCTCGGGCTTCCACCCGGTGATCTCGAAAAACCGATCGCTGCCAAAGGTGAAAGTCAGGTCCCGATCCATCTCCCAGAACCACTCCGCCGACGCTTCGGCAATGTCCCGGAAACGTGCCTCGCTGTCGCGCAGCTCCGCCTCTGCGCGCCTGCGCTCGGTCAGGTCGGTGTAGGTGATGACATAGCCGCCCAGAGGGAGCGAGGTTTCCCGGACCTCGATCATTTCGCTCCCCGGGAGCTGCTGCTCGGAGGCATGGCCCTGGCCGGCGCGGATCGTCTCCATGCGTGTGGCCGCCAGCGTCGCGGTGTCGCCAGGCCCATAGTCGCCACGCGCGGCGGCGAGGGTCACCGTGCGTTGGAAATTTACGCCGGGTGCCAGGATGTCGGGCGGATGGCGCAGGAGCTGGCGCGCCCGGTCGTTGACGAATTGGATATTCAGGTCTTGGTCGAGCGCCACCAGCCTCTGGGCCATGTTTTCGAGCACGGCCTGGAAGTGCGACGAGGCATCCATGAGGGCGCGTGCCACACGCTTGCGCTCGGTCACGTCCTGCATGGCCGTGACCACGAGCGCCCAGCTATCCGTGTGGGCGGTGGGGATGAAGGTGCTGAAGAGGACCGTGATCTCCGTTCCGTCGAAAGCCTTCAGGTCGAACTCCAGCTCGATTCTGGTCTCGCCCGCCGCTAGGGCCGCGACCTCCCGGATATAATGCTCCGCCCACATGTCGAAATCGTCCAGCACGGCGCCGAAGAGCGCCTTGTTGTTGGGCGCCCGGAAGATCTCGACGCAGGCGCGGTTGGCGTCGATGGGCCGAATGGCTTCGAAAATCCGGCGCAGCTCATCGCGGTTCTTAGTGAGGTGCCGCGCAAAGTCGCGCACGCCTTGTGCGCGCAGCTCATCGATAATGCGCTTTACTAAGGAATAGTCCTCGTTCCAGATACCGACCGGCGATTGATCGAACAGCTCCTTGTATTTGACCTCGCTTTCCTGTCGCGCGAGCTCGGTCCGCTTGCGCTCGGTCACGTCGAAAAGGAAACAGTCCCACAGGGTTTCGCCCGATTCGAGCCGCCGCGGCCGGCCCGTGGTCTCGACCCATTTGAGCGCGCCGTCCTTAGTCTGGATTTGCCCTTCCCAAACCCACGGCGACAGGTCCTCGGCCGAGCGGCGCAGGGATTCGTCGTGGGACGCCTGTTCCTCCGGCGACGCGGTGGTGAGCAGGAGAGCGGGGTCGGACGTGACCTCGCCCACGCCGTGGCCGTAGATCCGCCACACGCCTTCGCCCACGTAGGGGTACGTCGTCCGGCCGTCGCGATGAAGGACGCGCTGGTAGATGATGCCCGGGATATTCGCGGCGAGGGCTTTAAGGGTCTCTTGGCGCTCCCGGGCCGCTTCCGTCGCCTCGTGCTCGGCCGTCACGTCCAGGGTGATGCCGTGCCACTCGGTATCGCCATCCGCGGTTCGAATCGGCCGCGCGATGGTCCGCACCCATATCCGCTCTCCCGACGACTTGGTCATTCGGCGCACCAAATCCGTCGGCCGCAGGTCTTCCGCCGAACGGGCATAGGCATTGGTCATGCGCGCCCGGTCGTCTGGATGGGTCGAATCCATGAGCGGGCCGGGGTCCGCCATGACCGCGTCCGCCTCGAGCCCGAGGAAGTCGAGCAAGGTCGGGCTCATATAGGGATATTCGATCCTCCCGTCGGCGTGCTGGACGCGGCGGAATACGGTTCCAGGCAAGTTGGCGACGATGCTCGAGAAGCGAGCCTCCGATTCGCGCAGCGCCGCCTCGGTGCGTTTTTGCATTGTTATGTCGAAATCGACCCCATCCCACACGGTCTCGCCATCGGCAGTCACGTGTGGGCGCGCGACGGTGCGCACCCATTTGGTCTCGCCGGCCGCGGTGCGGACGCGCATCTCGAAGTCGAATGGCGCCATGTTGGCGGCTGATTCGCGGGCCTGGCCCTCCCACTTCCGGCGGTCGTCCGGATGGATGGCATCGAGGAGGTCGTCGGGAGCGGTCTTCGCCGGGTCGTAGCCGAAGATCTCATAGGTTCCGGCGCTGGCGAAATGAACCACGTAACTCCCGTCAGGCTTCAACATCCGCCGGAAGATGGCGACGGGCATGTTCGCGGCGATGTCGGCAAGGAGCGCCTCTTCGGCACGTGTCGCGGGCTGTTGCCGCTCGCCGCGGGCCTTGGCGGTGGTCGTTTTGTTCCGGGGGCGGGAGAGCTTGTCCATGACTCAACGGCGCGCGCGCCCATGGGGGGCCGCGCGAGCGCCGGCCCGAGCGGCACGATGGCCCACGGCGCATGTCGGGTCGCGTGCCGCCACGGAACTCCATGTCGGATCGAGCGCTTTGACCACGCTTGCTCCTTGCCCCTCGGCCACGCGGGCCCAAATCTCCTTCCAGCCCGGCCGAGGGCAATTGTAATACAATTAAACGAGGCAATTATACAGTGAAATACAAGTATTGGATGCTTTGTTTTAATATTTTGTTACACTAGTGTCCGGTTAATAGTCGAATAGATTCAATTGGTTAGCATGGGGGTGGATTGGTGTCGTGGTTTCTGGATTTGTAAGCAATTGAAGGAGCGGTGTTTTTTCGAAGACGGTGAGGCTGAGGACCTGGAGGATTGTGTAGAGGCTGGCGTTGATAGCCAAGCGCTTCTTGACGATGGCGATCAACACATAGACGGAGACGGCGATCCAGATCTGGGATTTGACGGCGTTCTCGGAGGTGCCGTAGAAGCGCTTGATGCGCAGGTGCTGCTTGATCCATTTGAAGAACAGCTCGACCTGCCAGCGGCATTTGTAGAGCTGGGCGATGGTCAGCGCCGGCAGGGTGAAGTTGTTGGTCAGGAAGGTGAAGGCCTTGCCGCTCTCGGGGTCGCGGTATCGGACGCGGCGGAGCCTGTCCGGGTAGTCGGTGGCGGTGTGCTGGCCGGCGGTGCGGATGGTCTGGTCGCAGCGCAGGCCGGTGGTCTTGTCGATTGCGCGGGACGCGATCCTGCGGAACTGGAACTTGGCCCGTGCCCGGACGACGAAGAAGGCGGCGCCCTGGCTCAGGCGATGGAGGCGGGCGAAATGGATGTATCCGCGGTCCAGGACGTAGAAGGCGCCGGGCTCGGGGACCAGCTCGTCGAGCACCCTCACGTCGTGCCATCGGCCGTCGCTGATATGGATGAAAGTTGGGATATTGCCGCGCAGATCCAAGAGGGTGTGGAGCTTGATGGCGGCCTTGGTGCGCTGGAACGGGGCCCAGGGGAAGACCGCGAGGCAGAGGTCGATGGTGGTCGAGTCGAGGGCATAGACGGTGTGGTCGAGCTCGAGGCCGAAGCTGTCTTGGGCATAGAGCGGCCGGGCGATGCGGATCAGCGCCTGGGCGAAGTCGGCATGGATGCGCCAGTCGCGCCTCTCGTTGGCGTCGGCCAAGGTGGCGCGGGCGACGCGCCCGCGGATGCCCATGTGGTAGAGCTTGGTGTGCTGGGCGCGCAGGCAGGCCTCGATGTCGCGCAGGCTCTCGCGATAGGTCAGCTGCGCGAAGGCCATGCACAGATACCGATCGAGGCAGGAGAAGCTTCGCAGCCTGCGATCGCCGCCGTAGCGGTGGACGCAACGGCGCAAGCTGTGCACGGGCAGATGGTCGATCACCTGGGCGAAAACGATCTTGCCTGCATACATGAGCCATGCTCCTGACCGGGAAGGCAGGAGCATGTCTGGCTTAACACCGGGAGTTCAAGTCGGTGACACGCGAATATCCCGAAAGAACGTTTAACCACAACCCACTAACCGGAAAACCGCCGCAGTTAACCGGACACTAGTGATTTTGTTAGATTTGTCGCTGGTGCCTAGTACCCACTTTCATAATTCCGTGTGCCATACGACGGCGCCCCGAGGTTCCCGGCTAGGAGGGTGGCGCGCCGTGATGCCGGGGCATCACAATCGGCGCGCGACGACGTCCGGGGGCCTCGGGGCGCCGCCCTACGGGTCGCTTTTCCCGCCCCCTCGGGGCGTCGGCG
>CAXXKO010000008.1:0-16200 GCA_963666705.2 Alphaproteobacteria bacterium
GCATGGGAGATTACCGGGGCTGGCGAGTGAAGGAAGGATCGGTTCGATGAACGACGTGATGGTGGACAGACTGGACTGGCGGAAGGCCAGCATTTCCCTGTTCGACACGTTCGTCTGGACTGCCTGGGTGGTGCTGAGCATGCTCGCCACTTATATCGCCCTGGCCGATCACTGGATCCCCATCGCCTCGGGCGCGTAAGGCCGGCCGCCCTGATCCACTAGTACCCACTTTCATAATTCCGTGTGCCATACGACGGCGCCCCGAGGTTCCCGGCTAGGAGGGTGGCGCGCCGTGATGCCGGGGCATCACAAGCGGCGCGCGACGACGTCCGGGGGGGGGGGGGGGGGGGGGGTCGGGGCGCCGCCCTACGGGTCGCTTTTCCCGCCCCCTCGGGGTGTCGGGGATGCTTGACGATGCCCCGGCATCGCCGGCGCGCCCCCTCCTACCGAGGAGACGGGAAAAGCGATCGTATGGCACACGGAATTATGAAAGTGGGTACTAGGCACCGCTGGAGCACTAAATCCCGACGCTGACCTTGGCGAGGGGCGACATGACGTAGGCGCCGCCCATGTTGCGGCCCCGGTTGGGATCGTGCCCGACCACATTCGTCAATGCATAGAGGGTCGGATAGACCGCCTGTGGCGCCGTCCGCGTCGAGAAGCGGGTGGAGAGGTCGTCGATTGCCGCCGCCGGCAGCCTTTCGTCGAGGGTGACCGTCTGGGTGCCACTCACGTCGATGCGCGGGTGGTGGATGGCTTCGTCGACGCTCATGCCGTAATCCACCAGAAACGAGATGAGTTGCAACACGGCCGGCAGGATGCGCCGCCCGCCCGAGCCGCCGACGGCGAAGCGGCAACCGTCCGCGCGCTCGACGATCGCCGGGCACATGTTGGAGAGCGGGCGCCTGCCGGCGGCGATCGAATTGGGGCCGCCCGGGCGCGGATCGAAGGAGATGATGCTGTTGTTCATGAGGATGCCGGTCCGTGGCAGCACCACCTTGGAGCCGAAGAGGGACAGCAGGGTCTGGGTCAGGGCGACGGTGTTGCCCTCGGCGTCCACGGCCCCGAAATGGGTGGTGCAGGCCGGGGTGCCTCCCTCGCCGCCGTGGCCGGTATGGGCGAGGCGGTGGGCGTAGGTGTCGAGGAGCGAGCGGGCATAGGCGCCGAAGGCCCCGGCGCCCGGCGCGCCCCGGGGATCGAGGCCGTCGCGCAGCATGCCGAGGGCCTGGTGGAGCGACGGCCCGGCGTTGAGGCCCGGTGCCGTATGCACCGTGGCGCCGCGATAGGAGATCGATTCGGCCTCCATGACCTCGGCCTCGAAGCCGCCCAGGTCGTCGGCCGCGAGTGAGGCGCCGCCATCGGCCAGGTCGGCCGCGATGTCGCGCGCGATTTCGCCCTCGTAGAAATCGCGGGGGCCGGCGTCGGCGAGTCGGCGCAGGGTCTTCGCCAGGTTGCCGAGAGGGATGGTAGGCGTCGGCCCGCCCCATTCGCCGACCGGAGGGAAGCCGTCCGGGAGGTAGATGCGCTTGGACTCGGGCAACTCGGCCAGCTCGCGCGCGCCTGTTGCGATTCGGTGGGTGGCGTACCAGTCGCAGGGCAGGCCGCGCTCCGCGATTTCGGTGGCCGGTGCCAAAACCTCGGCCCAGCCCCAGGTGCCGAAGCGCTCGAGCGCGAGGGCGATGCCGGCGACGTAGCTCGGCAACGCCATGGCGTGGTAGCCGCGCATGTTGCGGTCGCCCTCGACAGCGGGCCAGCCGAAGAGGTCCCCGGCCATGCCGCCGGAGAGGGGATAGGTCGCCGGGTCGAGCGCCTTGGGGGCATGGGTGTTGAAATCAACCACGTGGGTGCGGCGCTCCTTCGCCACATGGACCAGCATGTAGCCGATGCCGCCGAGCCCGCTCATCCACGGCTCGACCACGCCGATGGCGAGGCCGGTGGCGATGGCCGCATCGACCGCGTTGCCGCCTTGGGCGAGCACGCGCGCACCAACGTCGGAGGCGACGTGATGGTGGCTGGCGACGAGGCCGGCCGCGGACTCGACCGCCGGCTTGCGCACCTCCCAGGTCTCGACCAATCCCATGTCCGTCATGCCCGCCCCCTCGACGCTTTCATTCGCCCCTGACGGTGATCGTGACTTGCGGGGATGCGGGAGACAAGGCCGGGCGCCCATAATTTGGGCCAAAGGCGGCCCGATCGCGCTACAGTTGGCTCTCAACGTCGTGTAAACGGGGGAGCGACGGGCATGAGCGCGACAGGATCCGGCCGCCAGGATTGCGACATCCTGGTCCAGAACGGCTTCGTCATCACCATGGATGGGGCGCGCACGGTCTATCCCGCGGGCGCGGTCGCGATTGAGGGCCGCGACATCGTCGCCGTGGGGCGCGAGAGGGAGGTCGCGGCGCGCTATCGCGGGCGGCGCGTGCTCGACGCTGGCGGCGCCCCCGTCCACCCCGGTCTCATCGACGCCCACTACCACGTCACCATGCATCTGACGCGCGGCGCCGTGACCGACGACCCCAACCAGCGCGCCGTCGGTGGGCAGGACACGGGCAAGCCGGCGATCTATAGCCAGTGGTTCAACGCCCTGACCGACGAGGACGAGCACGCGAGCGCCATGCTCGCCTCGCTCGAGATGCTGCGGAACGGCTACACCTGCTTCATGGACCCGGGCACGATCTTCGAGCCCGCAGCCGCCGCGGCGGCCGTGGAGGCGGTGGGCATCCGGGCGACCCTGGCCGATCCCTTCCTCTGGGACCTGGCCACCGGCACCCAGATGGCGCGGGAGCTCGAGCGCGCGCCGTTCGGGCTCGAGCGCTGCCTCGACATCATGGGCGGGCAGTTGTGGCGCAACGCCAGTCCCGAGGCCCTGGTCCAGGGCCACATCGCCATCTACGGCAGCGCCTCGGCCTCGGACGAGCTGCAGCTCGCGGCCAAGGCCCGCGCCGACGAGCACGGTGTGCCCCTGCACCAGCACCAGTCCTTCACCGTCGAGGAGGTGGCCGCCGAGGACGCGCGCCGCGGCCGCCACCTCTTCGTCCATTACGCCGAGATCGGCGCCCTCGGCCCCAACTGCACCTTCGTCCACATGAACGTGCTGCGCGACGACGAGGTGGAGGCGATCGCGGGCACGGGCATCTCCATCGTCTGGCATCCGGGCAACTTCATGTTCTACGGCATCGGCGCGCACCAGCGCACGCGCATGGCCGAGCTGTACGGGCGCGGCGTCAACATCGCCTTCGGCACGGACATCGCGAAATATTGGAGCATCGGCGAGGGTCCATTCCTCGGCTATCTGGTGACGCGTGAGGCGGGGGGCTACCTGCCGGCCGAGTCCCTGTTCGAGATGCAGACCGTCAACGCCGCCCGCGCCGTCGGCCTCGCCGACCGCATCGGCACCCTGGAGGTGGGCAAGCGCGCCGATCTGGTGATCCGCACCGATGCCCTGGCCGACGCCCAGCCCGGCCTCAACCCGGTCCAGGAGATGGTGCTGATCGGCCGCACCAAGACCGTGGACACGGTGATCGTCGATGGCCAGGTGGCCCTCAAGGACGGCGTGCCGACACGGGTCGACCAGGGGGCCGTGCACGCGGCGGCGCGCGCATCCGCCCGGCGGCTGACGGCGCGGGTCGGCCTCACGCCGGGCACCATCTGGCCCATGGTGCGGTAGCCGATGGATCAGCCCACCGGCAGACTCATGGGTGCCACCTCGTCGAGGGCGCGGCCGAGGGCGTCGCGCCCCGGCACCGACGCCGCCATGCGCTCCTGGCCCGCCTGCAGGCGGCGACCTGCGTCGGCCATATCGAGGGTCAGGACCCGGCCGTCGCGCACCACCTGCTCGCCATCCACATAGACATCGCGGATGGCCCGATCGGCCGCCGTGTAGAGGAGGTTGCGCAAGGGGTCGCGCACTGGCTGCATCAGAGGGTGGTCGAGGTCGACGACCGAGAAGTCGGCGCGCGCGCCAACCGCGAGGCGGCCGATATCCTCGCGCCCCAGCATCCGCGCGCCGCCGACCGTCGCCACCTCGAACACCTGGGCCGTCGTCACGTCGTGCATGTTCCCGGCCGCGGCGCGCGACAGGATCGCGGCGGCGCGCATCTCCTCGATCATGTTGTGGGGGAAGGTGTCGGTGCCGATGCCCATGTGGACGCCCGCGCGCAGATAGCCACCGAAGCTCTGCATCAGGTGGCCGTAGCGCGAGAAGACGGTCGGGCAATGGGCGACGGCGGTGCCGGTCTCGACCAGGATCGCGAGGTCCTCCCGGGTGGGCCAGTGGATCCAGCTATGCTGGTCGATGAAGATGCCGTGGGCGATCGAGGAGCCCGGCCCCAGGAGGCCGATGTCGCGGGCCCATTGCACGGGCGTCACGCCGTGGCGCCGGGTCATCTCGTTGAACTCCACCACGCTCTGCGAGGTATGGACCTGGAGGGGGCGGCCCGTCTCGCGCGCGAGCGCCACGCTATCGCGCATCAGGGCCTCGTCGAGGGTGTCGATCTGGGCCGGCGAGACCATGCCGAAAAGCCGTCCCGAGGGGTGGGCTTCCGCTTCCTCGATAACGGCGGTCGCCCCGGCGAAGGCCTTGCGGCCCGCCGCCTCGTCCCAGTCGTATTCGAGCACCCGCCCGTCGCGCACGCGCCATGCGGCGGCCCGGTACATGGGCGCGGCACAACCACGCAGGCCACTCTTGCCCATGATGTCGATCCACCCGTCGTAGGGGACGGAAAGGTCGGCAACCGTGGTCACGCCGCTCGATAGGAGCTCGCAGTAGGTGTACTCGGCGCCCGCCCGCTTGGCCTCGACGTCGGTGGTGACCAGCGCGCTGAAGTCGTAGAGGCCGCTGCCGTAGAGGTGGGGGTTGCCCAGCTCCTCGCGCACGCCCTTGAGGAGCGGCTGATTCGTGGGGTGGCAATGGACGTTGACGAGGCCGGGCATGACCATGCTCGAGCGCCCGTCGACCTCGCGCTCCGCCGGCCCCTCATAGCCCCGGCCGATGAATGTGACGGCGCCGCCCGAGAAGGCCAGGTCCGCGTCGCGCAGGTAGTGATGCCCGTCACCGCCCCAGGCGATCAGCCAGTCGATGTTGCGGACGCAGGTGGTCTCCGTCATTCGCTCTTCATCCCACGATATTTGGCGCGCCGGTCGATCCTAGACAAATATGAGGTCGCACGTCACCCTCCGCCCTGTCCCGCGCGGCCCCGGCGCAGAACCAGGCAGGTGATGTCGTTGGACTGGGGGGCCGCGCTGGCGAATTCCTGGACCCGGCCGATGACTTTCTCCCCCAGGGCGTCGGGCGCCAGGCCGGGGGTCTCGCTCAGGATTTCCTCGAGGGCCGCTTCCGAGAACTCGTTGCCGGAGTCGTCGAAGGCTTCGGTGATGCCGTCGGTGAAGCAGAATACCGTGTCGCCGTCGCCGAGCATGATGGTCCGATCCTGATAGGCGAGGCCCTCCATGACCCCGAGCGCCATCCCGTCCGTGGTCGGAAGCGGCGTGACCTTACCCGCCGCCCCAATCAGATAGGGCGGGTTGTGGCCCGCGTTGGCGTAGACGAGCTCCCCCGTGCGGATATTGGCGATGCCGTAGAAGACCGTCACGAACATGGCCGTGTCATTGCCCTCGCATAGGATTTCGTTAGCCCGCGCCATCACTTGCGCGGGCGGGCGCCGGCGGCTGGCGACCGACTTGATGACGGTGCAGGAGACGGCCATGAAGAGGGCCGCGGACATGCCCTTGCCCGAGACATCGGCGATAACGATGCCGATCCGCTCCTCGTCGATATCGAAGGCGTCGTAGAAATCGCCGCCGACCTCGCGCGCGGCCGTCATGCGGGCGAAGAGGGCGACGCCGGGATGTTGGGGGAGCTGGCGCGGCAGGATGGAGAGCTGCATGCGCTGGGCCATGGCCAGCTCCTCCTCGATCCGCAGGAGGGCCTTCTCGAGCTCGGTGTTCTTCTCGTTGAGGGCTTCCGTGCGCTCGCCGACCAGCCGGTCCAGGTGATCGGTGCGGGCCTGTACCTCTTCGGCCATGCGGGTGAAGACCCGGGCGAGGTTGCCAAGCTCGTCCCGGCGCTCGCGCGTCTTCCCGAGGCTCGCGGGGTCGAAGCGCTGGCCCTCGAAGGCCTGGGCCGCCGCGCTGATCGCCATCACCGGCCGGGTCAACCGGCGGCCCACGAAGATGGACTGGTATAGGCCCAGCAACAGTACGACGACGCTGACGGCGACCGAGAGCTTGAGGCTACGGGCGAGCGTCTCCTCCAGGTGGGTGAGCGGGAAGTACACCAGCGCCGCGCCCGTCACCGCGCCGTCCCGTCGGGTGATAGGCGAAGCGACCTTGAGGAGGTTGCCTGCGAAGCTACTCTCGGTACGGGCCTGCTCGATCACGCCCGTGAGATGCGCCCTGTCCGCCGCTAGGTTGTGGGGAGACACATCGAGCCCGGGAAGCGCGCTATGGGACAGTGTGCCCAGTACTTCGTCGAACACCCAGATGGCGTTGATTCCGCCGCCCTGCATGAGGTAGGGCAGGAGCTGATCGAGCCCGAAGTGGTGGCGCAAGCCATCGACGTAGCTGAAATCGTGGCCGACCTGCACGATGCGCGGCTTGTCGACTCCGGTGACTGCGGCATACTTGGTCACTTTATCGTCTATCGCGCGGACGCGGGCGTCCTGGACGACCTGTGTCGCCTCACCGGTGAGCAGGGGAAGAAAGGCGCTCGCCTGTGGGTCGGAAAAAACGTGAAATCTACGCCGGGCACCGTATTCAGATAGGCGTACCCCGTTTCGTCCGTCACGATGATCTCATCGAGACTGGTCGCCTCGACAATTTTCTTGAGGACCCGCAGGATCTCGGCCTTGTCGATCCCTCCACTCTCCGCCGCGGCGACGAAGTGGGCCGTGATCGTTGCCTCGGCCAACATCTGCTCGGAGACGAGCTCTTCGACTTCGTCGGGCACATCCCGGGCGAAGGCGGCCGAGTAGGCCAGGAGCCGGGCGACGCTTTCAGCCTGGCGCTCGGCCTCGACAAGGATGGAATGCCGCGCGCTCCAGCTCAACACGCCTGACGTGATGGTCACCGCCAGGACGAGGAGGAGCGAGACCAGCAGCAGGATTCGCGTTTGTAGGGTCATGTCTGAAATGCCTTCGATGACATACATTGCTCGCACTATTCGGTTGAAACGTGGAGCGCATATGTCTGCCCGTCTAGCGTGCCGTCGAAAAAGCCCCCTGTTGCCGCGCGGTGTGCCTCGATCCCGCGCCGCGCGCTTCCCCGAAGTGGGGATTGAAAAATGGAACCCTGAGCGCCTTGCCCCGGATGACCGCCCGAGGATTCGCGCCTCGAAGAAGAGCCACGGGCTCGTGGTGTGGTTGGGGCGGCCGGCTCAGACGGCGGCGACGCCCTCGGCGCGGGTCGGCAAGATGGTCAGGATCTTGGCGAAGCCGCTGATGTCGAACACCTCGCGGATATGGTCCGACATGCCGGTCAGCGCCAGCTTGCCTTGTGCCGCCCCCTGCTGTTTGGCCGCCATGAGGATGACGCGCAGGCCCGCGCTGCTGATGTAGTCGAGGGCGCTCATATCGAGCACGACCGATAGGTTCCCAGCCTTGATGAAGCCGAGGAACTGCTCCTCGAACGACTTGGCGTTGTTGCTGTCGATCCGGCCGCCCACACTTACAACGAGGGCCGATCCCTCACGTTCCTCTTTAAGCTCCATCTGTCGTCGTTCCCTCCTGTTGGACCCGCATGGTCATGGCGAGCTGGTTACAGTCGTCGACCCGGCGGTAATTGACCGTGTCCATGATGGTTTTCACGAAATGGACCCCAAGGCCACCGATCCTCCGGTCCTCGACCGAGGCCTCTAAATCAGGCTCGGGCGCGTTGAGCGGGTTGTAGGGCTTGGCATCGTCCTCCAAGTCGATCGACAATATATCGCCGTGGTGTTTGAAGCGCACTTCGATCATGTGCCGGCCGGCGTCATCGTACCCGTAGCTCACCGTGTTCGTCACCAATTCGTCGAGCGCCAGGTTGACGCTGAAGGCGAACTTGGCGGGCAGGCCGTTGCGGGCGAAGAATGCATCGACGATACCGGCCAGCCGTTCGAGCTCGGGCAAGTCATTGGCGATGCGCACCACCATCTCGTCCGTCACTATTCTCGGCGTGTCCTCGCCCGTCGCCGCCGCACCGGCCACAGGCCGGTAGCGGATCACGAGGCAGGTGATATCGTCCGACTGGGGGGCCGCGCCGGCGAATTCCCGGACGCGGTCGATGACCTTCACGGCCATCGTCTCCACTTCGAGGCCGTGACTGTCGTAGAGCACCTCTTCGAGACGGGCATCGGAGAACTCGTTGCCGGCCAAGTCGAACGCCTCCGTCACGCCATCGGTATAGCAGAAGACCGTGTCCCCGTGGCCGAGCTCGATGGTCCGCTCGGCGTAAGGCAGCCCATCCATGACGCCGAGTGCCACACCGTCCGTTATCGCCAGGGGCTCGATACTACCCTCGGGCCGCATCAGGTAGGGCGGGTTGTGGCCGGCGTTGCAGTAGGTGAAAGCGCTGGTGCGCGAATTCATGATGCCGTAGAAGACGGTCACGAACATCGCCGCGTCGTTGCCCTCGCACAGGATGTCGTTGGCCTCGGCCAGGACCTCGCCCGGCGCACCGCCGCGCGCGGCGATGGACTTGATGACCGTGCAAGAGACGGCCATGAAGAGGGCTGCCGGCACGCCCTTGCCCGAGACGTCGGCGATGACGATGCCGACCCGGTCCTCGTCGAGTTCCATCACATCGTAGAAGTCGCCGCCCACCTCGCGCGCCGCCGTCATGCGGGCGAAGAGCTCGATATCGGGCCGATCGGGGAACCTTTTTGGCAGGATGGAGTGCTGCATGCGCTCGGCCGTGGACAGCTCCTCCTCGATGCGTTGGAGGTTCGCGTGCTCCCGGGTCGTCGCCACTTGGCTGAGCGCCAGCCGGCGCGAGCGATGCACGGCGACCGCCACCACGCCCGTGACGATGAGCAGGGTGACAATCTGGAGCGCCCATTGGTAAAGATCGACGTAGCGGGGATCGAGATAGATATCGAGAAGGGCCTTGTCGCCGAGCGCCGAACTTAGTTTGTGACCGAAGGGCGTCAGCGAATTGGGCAGGCCCGCGATCCACCACACACCGAGGGTCCAGAACACCGCCATGCTGACCCCCGTAAAGATCACGAGCCGCGGCGAATATGTAAGCGCGGCGAGCGACAGCAGCACGAAGAACAAAGTGAAAGTGCCGAAACGCAGTCCGACCTGGACCGGGTAGGTCACCGGCTCGAGCGGGTTGGGTGCCAGCAGCACGTAGGTGAGGAGGGCCGCCTCGAGGAGCGCGAAGGCATAGGCGTGCCACGGCGCCGTGTGCCGGCCACGCCGCAGGGACCACTGGGCCGTCGCCAGCACCGCGAACCCGAGGATCACCCCGACGGGGTAGAGCGCCGGCAGGGGATCCAAATCGATTGCCACCCAAACGGCGATCGCGCCGTAAGCAGCCAGTCGGACGCGGAAGGCGAGCGTCAGGCTGTCCCCCTCCTCGTCGTCCAAGGCGGATTGGAGGCGGTCGTCGATCGAGCCTGGTGTGTCACGGGTAAACAGGAGTGGGTGCGCCGGGTCCCGGAAAGCTGTTGGCTCCAGGCTCTGTTACCACATGCCGGTGGAAAGTTCATATCGCGCGGGCGAATGCTAGCCTGCGGCGACGGGCCATGTGGGGTAAGCTCTGCCCCGTGACTGGAATTGGCCCGTGACCGGATTTGGAGTGTGACCGCGGTGCCGGAGACCTATTTGCTTGCCATCGATCAGGGAACGACCAGCACCCGCGCCATCCTGTTCGACCGCGCCGGCCGGCCGCTCGCCGCCGACCAGCGCCCCCTCCGCCAGCATTATCCCGGCGACGGCTGGGTCGAGCACGACCCGGAGGACATCTGGGCCGATACGGTCGCCGCGTTGAGGGGTTGCATGGCCCGGGCCGGCCTCGGCGCCGACGCGATCGCGGCCATTGGCATCGCCAACCAGCGCGAGACCACGATCCTGTGGGACCGGGCCACGGGTGAAGCGATCCACCGGGCCATCGTGTGGCAAGACCGGCGCACGGCCGATGATTGCCGGGCGCTCGCGCGGGCCGGGCACGAGCCCATGGTGCGGGCCAAGACGGGCCTCCTCCTCGACCCCTATTTCTCGGCCACCAAGATCCGTTGGCTGCTGGAGAACGTGGCCGGCGCGAAGGCGCGCGCCGAAGCCGGCGAGCTTGCCTTCGGCACGGTGGACAGCTTCCTCCTCTACCGCCTGACGGGTGGCCGGGTCCACGCGACGGACGCCACCAACGCCGCCCGCACGCTCCTCTACGACATTCGCGCCCAGGACTGGGACGAGGAGCTGCTGGCGCTTTTCGGCGTGCCGCGCGCCATCCTCCCCGAGGTACGGGACAACAGCGCCGTCTTCGGCGGAATCGAGCCGGACCTGCTAGGCGCCCCTATCCCCGTGGCCGGCATGGCGGGCGACCAGCAGGCGGCGCTCTTCGGCCAGGCCTGCTTCCGCCCCGGCGCGGTCAAGAGCACCTATGGCACCGGCTGCTTCGCGCTTCTCAATATCGGCGAGCGCTTCGTCGAGTCCGATCACCGCCTCCTGACCACCATCGCTTACCGGCTGGGTGGGCGGGCGACCTACGCCATCGAGGGCTCCGTCTTCGTCGCCGGCGCCGCGATCCAATGGCTGCGCGACGAGGTTGGACTCCTCGCCGAGGCGGCCGACTCGGCGGAAATGGCGGCGGCGGTGGAGGACACGGGTGGCGTCTACCTGGTGCCGGCCTTCACGGGCCTCGGCGCGCCGTACTGGGATTCGGAGGCCCGCGGCGCCCTCGTCGGCATCAGCCGGGACACAGGCGCCCGGCATATCGTGCGCGCCGCGCTCGAGGCGCAGGGCTACCAGACCCGCGACCTGATCGAGGCCATGAGCCGCGACATGGGCCTGCCGCTCGCCGAGATGCGCATCGATGGCGGCATGGTCGCCAATGACTGGGTTTGCCAGTTCCTCGCCGACATCAACGGCATCGGGGTCGAGCGGCCGGTGGTGGTGGAAACCACGGCGTTGGGCGCCGCCTACCTCGCCGGCCTCGGCATCGGCCTATACGAATCCCTCGACGAAATCGCCGACGCCTGGCGGGGCGAGCGTCGCTTCGAGCCAGCCATGGCGCCCGCGCGGCGGGACGCGCTGTATGACGGTTGGCGGCGCGCGGTGCAGCGCGTGCGCGGCGGCGGGGCATAGGAGGCGGCATGGATTCGAACGCGAACCTCACGGCCGAAAGGCCGACCTTCACAAGCCACCTCGAGTGCGGCGCCACGGGGGAGCGCTATCCGGCCGACACGCTCCAGGGCCTCAGCCGCGCGGGCGCGCCGCTCCTGGTGCGCTACGACATGGCGGCGCTGGGGGCGGCGCTCACCAAGGAGGCGCTCGCCCACCGCCCGCAGGACATGTGGCGCTACCGGGAGTTTCTGCCGGTGCGCGGGGCGGCGAATATCGTGAGCCTGGGCGAGGGCATGACGCCACTCCTGCCGGCCACGGCGCTCGAGCCCGGCGGCACCCTTCTCATCAAGGACGAGGGGCGCCTGCCGACCGGCTCCTTCAAGGCCCGGGGTCTCTGCCTCGCGGTTTCCATGGCGCGGGAGCTTGGTGTTTCGCGCATGGCCATGCCGAGCAACGGCAATGCCGGCGCGGCGCTGGCCGCCTACGCCACGCGCGCCGGCATCGAGAGCTTCGTCTTCTGTCCCGAGGATACGCCCGAGATCAACCTGAGCGAGATCGCGGTGGAGGGTGCGAAGGTGTTCCGCGTCAACGGCCTCATCGACCAGTGCGGGGCCATCGTCGGCGCGGGCAAGGAGGCCATGGGCTGGTTCGACGCCTCGACCCTCAAGGAGCCTTACCGGATCGAGGGCAAGAAGACCATGGGGCTCGAGCTGGCGGAGCAGCTCGGCTGGGCCCTGCCCGACACCATCTTCTATCCGACGGGCGGCGGCACCGGACTCATCGGCATGTGGAAGGCGTTCGCCGAGCTCGAGGAGATCGGCTGGCTCGAGGGGCGGCTGCCGCGCATGGTGGCGGTCCAGGCGGCGGGCTGCGCGCCCATCGTGCGCGCCTTCGAGGCGGGTGCCGAGCGGGCCGAGCGGTGGGAGGGCGCGCATACCATCGCCGCCGGCATCCGCGTCCCCGCCGCGATCGGCGATTTCCTCATCCTGCGGGCGCTGCGTGAGAGCGGCGGCTTCGCCA
Source organism: Alphaproteobacteria bacterium (assembly GCA_963666705.2). Lineage (GTDB taxonomy): Bacteria > Pseudomonadota > Alphaproteobacteria > CADEGL01 > CADEGL01. Next base: position 12,279 of record CAXXKO010000008.1, read on the forward strand.
TTGCCGTCGAGGACGCGGCGATCGAGGATGCGCGGCGTGAGGTCGCCCTCGAGGAGGGCATCCTCCTCTGCCCCGAGGGTGCGGCGACCTACGCCGCCTATCGCCGGGCCCGCACCGCGGGCCTCGTCGCGGCCGGTGAGAGCGCGGTTCTCTTCAACTGCGCCAGCGGCCTCAAATATCCCATGCCGCCCGTGACCGCGCGGATCGACCGCACACAGCCCATCGACTACACGGCCCTTTCACGCGGGGACTGACGCCCGCCCAACGACGAGGCCCGAGATGCGCGACTTCGCCAAGCATAGACGCTTCCCCAACGCTCGCGAGGACGCACGCGCGGCCGAGTTGGCGGTCCCCAGCCCGCAGACCCGGTCGCCGAGCTATCGCCTAGCCTTTGGCGATCCGGACTTCTTCCTGCGCGACGAGCTGCGCCCGGTGCGGCTCCAGCTGGAGCTTTTGAAGCCCGAGCTCCTGCTCCAGGAAGAGGGCATCGAATCGACCGTGGTGGTGTTCGGTAGCAGCCGCATCCCCGACCGCGTGGAGGCCGAGCGTGGGCTGGCCGAGGCCGAGGCGGCGGCGGTGGGTGCGCCCGATGACGCGGCGCTCGCGCGCGCCGCGCGCGTTGCCAGGCGGATTCTCGACAAATGCCACTACCATGACGAGGCGAGGAAGCTCGGGCGCATCGTCTCGGAAGCCAACCACACGGCCGACGCGCCGCACTGCGTGGTGGCGACGGGCGGCGGTCCGGGCATCATGGAGGCGGCCAACCGGGGGGCGAGCGAGGCCGGGGCCAAGTCGATCGGTTTCAGCATTGTCTTGCCCCACGAGCAGGCACCGAACCGATACATCACGCCCGAGCTCTGCTTCCAGTTCCACTATTTCGCCATCCGCAAGATGCATTTTCTCATGCGCGCCCGCGCGCTCGTGGTCCTGCCGGGCGGCTTCGGCACCATGGACGAGCTGTTCGAGGCCCTGACCCTGATCCAGTCCGGCAAGATCAAGCCCATGCCCGTGATCCTGTTCGGTGAGGCGTATTGGACCCGGATCGTCGATTTCGACGCCATGGTCGAGGAGGGCGTTATCGCCCCTGAGGACCTCGACCTCTTCCAGTTCGTCGAGAGGGCCGAGGACGCGTGGCGCATCGTGCGCGAGTTCTACCCCGCTGGGACGGATGGCGAGCCATAGACGTGGCCGTGCGAGCACCTGTCCGCTAAACTCACCGGTCTTGGAACGGAGGATCGGATCATGGTGAGCCCACATGCCGGCGACGAGCCGATGATGCGGGGCCAAGTCGTGGCCACGGTGACGCCTTTCTCGGCCAAGGGGGAGCTGATGCTCGACGCCTTTGCCGAGATTCTCCACTGGCACCTCGACTGCGGTGTGGGCGGCATCTTCCTTGCGGGCGACAATGGTGAGGCCTGGGCGCTGACGCCCGGGGAGCTGCGCCAGCTCACCGAGGCGGCCGTGCGCGAGGTGGCCGGACAGGTGCCGGTCTTTGCCGGCACGAGCGCCATCACCGCGCGCGACACCATCACGCTCTCCGGGATCGCCGCCGACGCGGGGGCGGACGGGCTCGGCCTGCAGCCCCAGTCCTACCTCTTGCATGGCACCGAGGCCGAGATCGTCGCCCGCTTCGAGGCCGTCTCGCGCGCCGTGCCGCTGCCCGTGATGGTCTACAATTCGCCGAGCCGCACGGGCCTCAACCTCTCGCCCGAGACGCTCGAGGCGGTGTGCGGCGTCTCACCCGTCATGGGCGTCAAGGAAGCGTCGGGCGATTTCGTTCATGTGAGCCGCGTCATCGAGCGTTTCGCGGGCCGCATCGCGGTCCTGGTCGGGGCCGGCCACTATATCGTCCCGGCGCTCGATCTCGGGGCCGTGGGCTACCTTTCGACGGGGCCGGAGCTGTTCGGGGCCTCCGTCCGGCGCATCATGGATCTGGCCGGCGCGGTCCCCTCGGCCGAGAAGCGACAGTGGCACGCGCGCATTACCGAGGTCTTCAATCTGCTCATGGACCTCGAGACGCGCCCGGCGGCATTCAAGGCGGCGCTCAACATGATCGGCGTCCCGGCCGGGGTACCGCGTGAGCCGGTCCAGCCTCTCTCGCCCGCGGGCGAGGCGCGCCTCAGGGACGTGTTGCTGCGCCGCGGCGCGATCGAGGAGGCGTCGGCGCCCCGCCTCGCGTCCTGATAGGGCGGCCCCCCAGGGCCGCCGGCGACCTCGATTGAATTGCCATGCAATCGCTATTCAATCCTTAACCAACTTCGAGTAGGGTTATTGGGCGACCGATGTCGATCGAGTCTCGCGATTGTATGGCCGGGGCCCCATTCGCGGCTCGGACGTCGGACGCTAGGGTCCTGGAATGTTGCTCGCCCGTGCGAGCGAACAATCGAAGGGACGAGACTTATGGCTGTCGGTACGGTCAAGTGGTTCAACCCGATGAAGGGGTACGGCTTCATCGAGCCGGACGAGGGCGGCAAGGACGCCTTCGTGCATATCTCGGCCGTGCAGGCCGCCGGGTTGACCACGCTCCAGGAAGGCCAACGGGTCGAATTCGAGTTGGGCGAGGACCAGAAGGGCAAGATGTCGGCCGGCGATATCAAGGTCGTCGGCTGACCGCCGACCCTGCTTGCGCTCCCCGGCGGCGATAGGATGATGACGGCGCGCGCGTCGCGCGTCGCCCGCGATTGGCGTCACGCGCCGCGCGCGCCGTAGTAGAGCGATACCGTGTGGCGCGCCTCGGCGAAGAACAGCCAGCGCTCGATCAGAACACCCGCCCCGCCCGAGGTGAGGGCGAGGATAGCGGCGGCGAGGGCGGCCCACCCCTCGAGGCCGAACTGCGCCACCGTGAGTGCCGCCGGCAGGCCGGCGCCGAAGAGGAGCGCCAGGCGGCGGAGCTTCGCGGCGTGCTTGCGCGCAACGCGGAATCCCATCTCGCGGGTAAGGTAGCTTTCCCCGCTGTGCGGCGACTCCAGGAGGCGCACCCGGCCGATGGCGCCGAGGCCGGTTGCCGTCTCCGGCGTGCTGGCGCTTCCGGCCGCGCGCCACTGGGCGGCCTTGAGGCCCCAGGCCAGCAAGACGGCGGCCAGGCCGATGGCGGCCGGCCACGCCCCATCGGCCCGGAAGGCCCGCGACAGGGCCGACAGGCAGAGCCCGCCGGTCATCAGCGCGAAGGCCAGGTAGACCGGCGCGGTCAGGGGCTGGTGCCAGCGCGCGATGGGTTTGAGCGAGCCATAGATCATGCCCGTGCACCAGACCGTGCCGGCGGCGCCGAGGGCCGCGAGGAGGCCGGCCGCGCCCCACCAGCCGCCCACCTGCCCGAACCCGGCCCAGCCGAGCCCGAACAGGGCCGCGGGCAGGTAGGTGAGCAGCGCGAAGACGGCTTCGCGCGAGAGCCAGGAGGAGCGCCATTGGCTGAGCGCCCGCCACGCCCGTCCCGGCCGCCCGAGATGGAATACGGACGAGAGGAGGCCGAAGGAGACGAGGCCGAGGGCGAGAGCCAGCCCGGCGGCGCCGAGCCCGCGCTGCGCCGGCAGGGCGCCCATCGGCGCGAGGATGCCCAAGAGGAAGAGGAGGCCGTATCCCGCGCCCGTTGCGACGGTGAAGAAGATGAGGGACGGCGCGGGATGCACGGCGTATGGCGCCCCTAGGACAACAGCCTGTCGACCCAACCGAGGAAGCCGCCCTCGGGCTCGGCCGCGGCCAGCGCCACTGGCGCGTCATCGCGGTCGGGCGCGGCCCGGGGCGGGAGGTACTTGTTGGTCGGCGCGTAGCCTGCTTCGGGCATGAGGTCGTAGCCGCCCCGCGCCGCCACCAGGCGCGAGACGTCCGAGTCCGGGTCGGCCAGGTCGCCGAAATGCCGGGCCGAGGCCGGGCAGGTGGAGACGCAGACCGGCACCCGATCGACGGGCTCGAGGTTCTCGTTGTA
>CAXXKO010000009.1:0-414493 GCA_963666705.2 Alphaproteobacteria bacterium
CCCTGGTATTTTGAGTGTCCCGGCCACAGGCTTCGCTGGAGCGCCGAAGGACGTCCAGTTGATGACGAGGCGCGATGATCTCGAGCTGTCGCATGGCGCGATTGCGAAAGATCGAGAGAACGCCGTGAAGCAGGATCGTGTGCGGGTCACAAACGCTATCGGGCACCACCCTGAAAGGTCCGGATTTCTGCGCCGGACGGAATTTATAGGAGGGACAGGTGATGGTGGAGCTTGGCATGGCGATCGCCTGGGGAAAGCCCGTGTTCCTGTTCCGTGACGATTTTCGCCGCTGCACCGACAGTGAAGCCTATCCGCTGAACCTGATGGTGTTCACCGGCCTGCCGGAAGCGGGTTGGGAGGCCTGGTGGTACGGCTCGGTCGAGGAGATCGCCGACCCCGGCAAGGCGCTCGCGCGGTGGCTCGCGGCGGACGCGTCATCGGCCGAATGAAGGCTCTTGGCAGGCCCCGCTGCAAATGCACGGCTGCGCGCGCATCCGCATGGCCACGAAGGGCGGCACCGGAATGAGCAAGGGATTCGGCAAAAACGGCGAGGCCGCAACCTGCGGCATCTCCACCAGCGCGGACCGGACCCGCGTGTTCATCTACCTCGGCGGCGCGGAACCCGGCGAAAGGCATTGTCAGACTAACTGGATCGGGCCTGAAGAACCTACAATCCAGGCCTCTCAGGCTGCGAGTTGACGCCACTCGGCCAAGGCGGCGGCTCAGTCTTGTTTGAACCGACATTCCCCATATACCATCCAAATTCGTGGAAATCGTACCACTTTCCCACCGCCAAGGGAACTGTATCCCCTATGCAGCCATCCGATGGCATGATTTTGGTAATCGGCCCGCGCTTGGAAGGCCACTCGGTCATTTTTCTCGCCATCCAGACACACCTCTCCTGTCGCTTTCTCCTCGCCGTCGATTCCCTCGGCCTACGCCGGAGCGGGTCTTCGTCGCAGATCATCAATCAAGCTCAGGATTTTCCGGAACAGGTCCCTCGGCACCGCCACCTCAGCCAATTGGAACGTAACGTAGCGGCCATGTCGGACAACCTTGGCCCCGATCTTCACCAGCTTGTCGCGCAACGTCGTCATCGACCAGTGCTCCACCTCCTTCGGCAAAGCCAGTGTCCTCATGAAGTTGCCCAGATTGTAGGCCAGGGCGTGAAGCTGGAGCCGAACGGCATTGTTGCGGAACTTGCGACATGACAGACGGGTCCAGTTGATGGCGTTCTTGCCTTCCTTGATGTGCTGCTCCGCCGTGCCACGGTGATTATAGAACGCCACCACCCGCTTGGTAGGGCGCGACAGATTAGTGACGATGAAACCGACGCGAGGAACCAGCTCGCCGGGGTGCCACTCCACTTTGGCCACGACACGGCGCTTCTTGTTCCACGATCCGGCCTGATAGCTGAAGCTGGCGTGGAAACGGCGAACATGGTCGGGCGGGCGACCGACAGGTCGCGTAAGCAGATGGGCAATGTTCCGCTGGAGAATCGCGTTCGCTTTGAGGCGGATGACGTAGAGTAATCCCTCGGCTTCGAGATATTCGTATATCTCCGGTGAAGCGAAGGCGGCATCGCCACGAAAATACAGCCGCACCTTCCTTTCCTTATAGCGCATCACCACCGGCTCCAGAACATTCCGCCATCCGTCGGCACTGTGAACATTACCGGGGCGCAGGGAACATCTCTCCAAGTCGCCGAACTGGTTGAACAGGAATAGCGGATGGTAGCAGGTACAGCCGAAGTGACCATTGTACGCTGTTCCCTCTTGTTCGCCATGGGTCGGGCTGACGCTGCTGTCCATGTCGAGAATGATCATCTTCGGCGGATGGCGGTCATGAACCTTGTCGATCCACACCCCGTTCATGTCGACCAAGGCTTCAACGTTCTCGTCGGTGGCCAATAGCTCCGTCTCGAAGCGTCCCATCTGGCTGGTGGAAGCGGCCTGTCTTTCGATGGCCTTGCCGCCAACAATCCAGCGCATGGCGGGATCGCGTCCCAGACGGTCGGCGTCGTTCACATCGTCATAGCCGCCAAGGCGCCCGAAAACGGACTGGCGAAACTGACCCGTCTTGCCGTGCCATCCGTTCTTGCCGGTACGGCTATCCTGGAAAACACCCTCGGCCATCTCAGTCAGGCCGAGGGCATCGTCAAGCTCCCGGTAGGCGAGCAACCCGGCGTCAGAAGTAATCTTGGAACCATGGAATTCAAGCTTCAATCGACGGTCAAAATCGACCCGTAAACTGTCCCGTTTCGATTCACCCATCGGGTGTCCCATATCCGCCGCTCCATGTATGCTACAACTTCATGATTCTTAGAGCAGAATCGCCTTCTCGCCGCACTGAATATCGACGATGCTTGGGAAATGCGGCTTCAACGTTCTCGTCGGTGGCCAATAGCTCCGTCTCGAAGCGTCCCATCTGGCTGGTGGAAGCGGCCTGTCTTTCGATGGCCTTGCCGCCAACAATCCAGCGCATGGCGGGATCGCGTCCCCTGTCCCTCCCATTTATTCCATCCATCGCAGAAACCTTGGAATTTTGCATCACCACCGGATACCCTTTCCGGCATGCATAAGATCATCGAAATCTTCGCGGACCGCGCGGCGCTCCACACAGAAATCCTTGCCCTGCGACAGCAGGTAGCTGTCCTGAAACGGAAAAGGCCCCGGCCATCGCTTCGGAAGGCAGATAGGGTTTTCTGGGTCATCCTGTCTTGCCTATGGCCTGGCTGGCGCCACGCCCTGGTAATCGTCAGGCCCGAGACCGTCATCGGTTGGCACCGCAAGGGGTTCAGGCTTTTCTGGACATGGAAGTCGCGGCGGAGAAAGCCGGGCCGACCACCGGTGTCGAGGGAGATCCGCCATCTGGTCCGACGGATGTCGCGGGAGAACACACGGTGGGGCGCACCTCGGATCCATGGCGAGCTTTTGAAGCTTGGCTTTTCCATCTCCCAGGCCGCCGTCTCGAAATACATGGTCCGTTACCCATCGCCGCCATCGCAGTCGTGGCGGACATTCCTTACAAATCACGCCGATTGCCTGGCGTCGATCGATTTCTTCGTGGTCCCCACGGCCACGTTCCACCTCCTGTTCGGGTTCATCGTGCTCCACCACGAGCGCCGCCAGATCGTGCATTTCGGTGTAACGGCGAACCCGACGATGGCGTGGGTCGCACAGCAGATCCGAGAGGCATTCCCGTGGGGCACGGCGCCGCGGTACCTGATCCGCGACCGGGACGGCGCATACGGGCAATCGTTCCGCTCGACCGTGACGGCGATGGGCGTGGAAGAGGTCGTTACGGCGCCACGGAGCCCGTGGCAAAATCCGTATGTGGAACGCCTGATCGGCAGCGTGAGGCGCGAATGCCTGGACCATTCGATCATCCTCAACGAGCGGCATTTGCGGCGCATTCTTGGCTCATACCTCGACTATTATCACGGTTCAAGGACCCACTTGTCGCTCGGCAAGGACACCCCGGATGGACGACCCGTTCAGCCGGCCGGGTCCGGAACGGTCGTTTCCTTGCCCAAGGTCGGCGGTCTGCATCATCGTTACGAACGCCTCGCGGCCTGACCACCCCGGCTCGGATTCGATCAATTCCTCTCTGTGGCAACGTGGACGCTGCCGGCATCCGCATGCCCTTGCATAGGTTCGCTGGCACGATCCGGCGGAATAAGCATCGTGATGACCGCGCCCATGGTCGATTACAAAATCCACTGGCTCAAAATGATGTCCGTGCCGGAGAGCCGAGCCGTCGTTGGGAGGCACGATGGAATAAATGGAAGGGACAGCGTGAGATCGCCTAGGCCGTCGATCGTGTTCACGTCTGCTGTGGACAAGCGCGTGGAATGCGCTGACGCCCATTCGATCATCCGTTCAACGAGCGGCCGGATCATTGCGGCGTAGGCATTCTTGGCCTCATACCCGCAGACTATTATCACGGTTCAAGGACCCGCTTGTCACTCTCGGGCAAGGACATGCAGGACCGGACGGTCGCGCGGGTCGGGGATGCCCGAGGATCGTTCGGAAAGCTTCTGCCGTTCAGCCGGCCGGGTCTGGGCGGAACGGTCCGTGTCTTCCTTGCCCGAAGGTCGCATGCGGTCTGCATCATCGTTCACGAACGCCTCGAACCGGCACCCTGAGCGGACCTGTCCCTTCTATTTATTACATCGGCCCTCCCAAGGACGGCTCGGTTTGCCGGAACGGACATCAAAATGATCTAGCAGGCTGCTGAAAAACTCCGTGCATTGGATTTGGAGTTGTGATTCCTTCGATGTGGATTGTCCCTCCTATAAATTCCGTCCGGCGCAGAAATCCGGGCCTTTCAGGGTGGTGCCCGATAGCGTTTGTGATCCGCACACGACCCTGCTTCACGGCGTTCTCTCGGACTTTCGCAGTCGCGCCATGCGACAGCTCGAGATCACCGGGCCTCGTCGGCGCAACCAGTGAAGCCAGTCGCTGGTTGCGCCCAAAATACCTGGGTTTCTGCGCCGGATGGAATTAATAGGACGGACAACCACCCTGAAAGGTCCGGATTTCTGCGCCGGACGGAATTTATAGGAGGGACAGCCGACCAGGCCGGGAACGGCGATGGAGCCCGCGGCCAGCATGAAGGTCATGATCGAACCCACGGCGATGCCCGGCTTGGCGTGTGGCAGGACAACACGCAGATGGGTCCTCAGTGTCGAGGCGCCGAGATCCTTGGCGGCCTCGATCTGGTTGGGATCGAGCGTCTCGATCGTGTTGTAGACCGGGAACACCATGAACAGGATGTAGGCGTAGACCTCGTCGTCGGCCAGCGGCAGGACCGAGGAGTTGAAGGTGACTGCCTCGGTTCGCCGGAACTGTCTCACCGCCGGGCCGGGCTCGCCGCGCGCGAGGTGGGCGAGGCCGAGCAGGTGTCGCGCGATCGGATCGCGCGGCCGCAACTTCAGATGTTTCTTCAGTTTGCGCTCGGCAGAACCATGCCGGCCGGCCCTAAGTTCGGCGGCTGCGGTTTCTAGCGGGCCAACTTTCAACCGAGGCCTCAGACCGCCTGCGCGGCCTCGACGAGACGGCCGAGCTTGGCACGCGTCAGTTCGATTCCCAACATGATGAGCCCGCAGTCGGGCGCGGCCATCAGCCGGTCAGCGTCGATGCGGTCGAGCGCCGCCCGCAGGCGTGCGACGATCTCGTCGACCGTCTCAACCCGGCTGGAGGCGATCTCGACGACGCCGAGGATGACCGTGGTGCGGGAAAACGCGTCGAGCAGGGCAAGATCGTTGTGCCGGTGCGCATCCTCGATGGAGATAGCGTCCACGATGCTGGCGTCCACCGCGCGGGCGAGCCGTCGGTAGACCTCCGGATCGGCCTTCACGTAGTCGGTCTCGTCCAGCATGTCGGGATAGCCGCAGCACATGTGCATGGTACGGGTCACGCCGCCGGGGACGCCGTGGAAGCAGCGCTCGAGATTTTCGACCCCGAAGTCGAGCGCCTGGTCCGGCAGGCGCGCGAAGAGCGGCTCGTCGACCTGGATGTGGCGGCACCCCGCCTCCGCCAGGCGTCTGATCTCCACGTTGAGCGCCCCGGCCAGATCGGCGCACCAGGAACGGCGGTTGGCATAGAAGACGTTGGCGGTCGAGTCCGCGATCGTGAGCGGTCCGGGCACGGTGATCTTGACGGGCCTGTTCGTCGCCGCCTGCGCGACCTCCCAATCGCGCACCAGGAACGGTTCGCGCGCCGCGACTTTGCCCGTGAAGGTGGGCATCTCGGCCGTCCAGGCACCGTTGCGCATGGTGCACTCGGTTAACGTATCGAGTTCGAAGCCGTCGAGATGGCTGCAGTGGTAGCGGATGTAGTTCGCCCGCCGGATCTCGCCGTCGGTCGGGATGTCGATTCCGATAGCGGCCTGCTCGGCCACGACCTCTCGTGTCGCACGGTCGAAAGCGGCCAGCCGCTCCTCCGGCGACAAGTCCCCGGCCTCGACCTCGCCGACCTCGACGTTCTCGTGCATCCAGGCAATGCGCGGCACATAGCGCGGTTTGGGATAGGAGCCGATGCAGGTGGTCACGAGCGGCATGGACGGCCCCCTGGGTTGTGGCTCGGTTTCGAACTTTGATCCCCACGGTCTACACGAATTCAATAACCGAGGGGGCCGCTCCAAGCATCAACTCTTCGCTCGCTTCATCTCAGGGTCGTAGAGCGGACCGCTTTGCAGCTTGCACGGGACGCGTTCGTCCGCCACTTCGAGCTCGAAGTCCAGCTTCGATCCCCTGATCCTGGCAGACGGCAAGACCGACCTCTTCGTGGTCGCGCCCGAGGAGACCATCGAGCACGTCGAGGGCTGGCTGCGCCTGTGGGTCGCCATCCCCAACGCCGTCGCCGGTATCAACGGGAACTCGCCTTCTTCCGCAAGCACCGCCAGCGCATGCGTTACCACGCCCTGAAGGCAGAGGGCGTCGCCATCGGCTCAGGCGTGGTCGAGGCGGCCAACAAGACCCTGGTGACCCAACGCATGAAGCGCTCCGGCATGCGCTGGCGGATCGCCGGCGGACAGGCTGTGCTGACCTTCCGCGCCCTGATCAAATCCGCTCGCTTCGACCGGGCATGGAAGGCCATCATCGGCGCAACCGACACACCGGCCAACGACAACATCAATCCCTGTGCCGTCATCGCCATCGCTGCCTGAACTCAATGAACCGACATTCCCCATATACCATCCAAATTCGTGGAAATCGTACCACTTTCCCACCGCCAAGGGAACTGTATCCCCTATGCAGCCATCCGATGGCATGATTTTGGTAATCGGCCCGCGCTTGGAAGGCCACTCGGTCATTTTTCTCGCCATCCAGACACACCTCTCCTGTCGCTTTCTCCTCGCCGTCGATTCCCTCGGCCTACGCCGGAGCGGATCTTCGTCGCAGATCATCAATCAAGCTCAGGATTTTCCGGAACAGCTCCCTCGGTGCCGCCACCTCGGCCAATTGGAACGTAACGTAGCGGCCATGTCGGACAACCTTGGCCCCGATCTTCACCAGCTTGTCGCGCAACGTCGTCATCGACCAGTGCTCCACCTCCTTCGGCAAGGTGCTGTCAACTTAACGAAGGCAGGTCGCAGTTGAACGTCTGAACTGAGCGGCTCAAGCAGCAGCGGTCACGGTCCGCCACGTGTTCATCGCGTCACCGCGGAATTGGCGCATTGTCTTGCGAGTGATCAGATGACGTTGGACATTGAAGGTGTTGTAGATGGCGGCGTGGGTGGAGAGAAACCTTTGCGCCGATCCTGATGACTTGAAGCCCTGCATCCTGCGTTCTCGTTGTCGAACCGGCAGGTGCGAATTCTCCGCCCGATTATTGCTCCGTCCGCCGGTAACGTGTTTCCCCGTCATGTTGAGATCACGCAATGCTGCCCCGTAAGATGGCAGTTTATCGGTCACCACCTTATTCGGCGCATACCCCTGCTTCTTGAGCAGTTTGCGCATCAGCTTGAGTGCTGCTTTCTTGTTCCTCCGGGACTGAACCAAGATATCCAGCACCTCACCCTCGCTGTCCACCGCCCGCCATAGATACATCCGTTTTCCGTTGATGGAGGAAAACACCTCATCAAGGTGCCACCGGTCGTCTGGTCGAGGGCGTGATTGTCTCAGTTTTCGGGCATAGGCCTGCCCAAACTTTAAAGCCCAGCGCCGTATCGTCTCGTAAGAAACATCGACACCACGTTCAGCGAGCAGATCCTCCACATCGCGGTAACTGAGCGGAAACCGGAAACACAGCCAGACGGCACGCTGGATTATCTCTGCAGGAAACCGATGTCGGCGGTAGCTGATCTTGTTCATAACAGGAAGCTACTCGCCACCCGCAGCTGACACCAGCCAGTTACCGTGACAGCACCGCTGGCGCCGCGCGCCACGCCCGGCGACCCGCGGGAAAGAGGCACCGCACGGACGGCGGCGCCCCTTCCGCGCGCGCGGCTGGTGCGCTCAGGCGCCGGTCCCCTCCAGCCACTCGTTCACGATGTCCGGGTTGGCCTCGACCCAGTCGCGGGCGACCTCCTCGGGGTCGCGGTCCTCCTGGGAGATCTCGAGGATCCAGGCGTTGATCGTGCCTGGGTCGAGCGCAATCTGGCTCAGGAACTTGGCCACCTTCGGGGCCCGCTCGGCGAGCGACTTGGAGAACGCCACCCAGACCTCGGCGTCGGGCCACTGGCAGGCGATGTTGCTCTTTTCCAGCCACTCGGGATCGTCATAGGCCGCGACATGGTTCCAACAGCCATCCGCGTTATAGAGCGAGTCGTCCTTCTTGCTGTCGCTGGCGTAGCCGTTGAAGCCCGGCTCCTCGAGCTGTCTCAAGTCGTACTTGGAGTGGATCCACTCGGGCGTCCAGAAGTAGAACAGCACGGGCTTCTTGCGCTTGTATGCGGCGGCCAGCTTGGCCTCCATGACCCACTGCTCGACCACGAAGGGCTCGAAGTATGCGTCGTAGCCATAGCTCTTGGCCTTGATCTGCTCCACGTCGGTGGAGTTCCAGCCCGGGCCGCCCGGCCAGTACTCGCCCAGGCCGTCGCCGTCGGTGTCGAAGAGCTTGGCGACCTCGGGGTCGAGCAGGTCCTGGACCGACTTGATGCCGTGCTCGTCCTGGGTGTAACCGGGGATGAACAGGCCCTGCACGCCGGTGTAGGGCTGCTTGTTGACCAGCACGGTCTCGCGCGAGCCCTCCGCGATATACTTGGCCCAGCCGCCGGCCTGGTTGGGCATCCACAGGTCGGTGTAGACGTCGACGCTGCCGTCGCCCTTGTCCATGCCGGCGAAGATGACCGCGGCGTCGGCCGGGATGATTTCGACCTCGGCGCCGAGGCGATCCTCGATGACCACCTTTATGACGCTCTGGATGGCGATGGCGCCGCTCCAGTTGAGCTCGCCGACCACGATCTTCTCCTTGGCGCCGGCCGCCCCGGCGAGCGCCATGGTCAGCGCCGCGCCGAGCACGAGGATTCTCGATATGGCTTTCATTCGCTTTCTCCTCCCTTGGATGTCGGTGTGGACGGCTCGAACACCCCGCCTGATTAGCCGAGTCGGGGGCCGCCCCCCTTTTCCCGCGAGCCCTGGACGATGCGGTCCAGGATCATCGCGCAGAACACGATGACGATGCCGGCAAGCACGCCCTTGCCGGTCTCCATGTGGCGCAGCGCGCGCACAACCTCGTAGCCGAGCCCGCCCGCGCCGATCAGCGCGGCGACCACCACCATCGACAGGCTCATCATGATGGTCTGGTTGATGCCGGTCAAACCGTTTCACAGGCCAGCGGAAGGGTTCGAAATCAAGACTTACTTCGGCGATTTCGAAGATGCTGTCAGAGAAATTCAGGCGTTTATCGGTAGTTCATTTCCGTTGATTTTTATCGACCCTACAGGATGGACAGGTTATCCGTTCGACAAGATAAAGCCCCTCTTCGCGCGACCCAAGTGCGAGGTTCTTATCAATTTCATGTATGCGTTTGTTCATCGCTTTGTTCACAGCGAGGACGAAGACACTATTACTTCATTGAACCCGATTCTGGGAGGAGCCGGTTGGCGTAATCGCCTCGACCCGAGACTTGATCGCGGTCACGCGGTTGAGACGCTGTTTCGTGAGACGCTTAAGGCTATCGGCGATTTCGAGTTTGTAATTTCGACGAAAATCGACAAGGCCACAACCGAACGGCCGCACTTTTTCATAGCTTACGGCACAAAGAGTTTGGAAGGGCTTAAGGCATTTCGACAAGCGGAAGGTGCTGTCAACTTAACGAAGGCAGGTCGCAGTTGAACGTCTGAACTGAGCGGCTCAAGCAGCAGCGGTCACGGTCCGCCACGTGTTCATCGCGTCACCGCGGAATTGGCGCATTGTCTTGCGAGTGATCAGATGACGTTGGACATTGAAGGTGTTGTAGATGGCGGCGTGGGTGGAGAGAAACCTTTGCGCCGATCCTGATGACTTGAAGCCCTGCATCCTGCGTTCTCGTTGTCGAACCGGCAGGTGCGAATTCTCCGCCCGATTGTTGCTCCGTCCGCCGGTAACGTGTTTCCCCGTCATGTTGAGATCACGCAATGCTGCCCCGTAAGATGGCAGTTTATCGGTCACCACCTTATTCGGCGCATACCCCTGCTTCTTGAGCAGTTTGCGCATCAGCTTGAGTGCTGCTTTCTTGTTCCTCCGGGACTGAACCAGGATATCCAGCACCTCACTGAGTCGGACCCGATTTCCTTGGACACAGAATTGGCTTAATCGAAGTGTCCAAGGAGGACCGGAACATGACCGATAATTTTGAGAAGAAAGTTGCTGTTGATGGGCCTGTAGTAAATGCGGGCGAGCTTGGCTCGTCCACGTTTTCCCCAGGCCAGGCTTTGCCGGCAGGCCCGCTGGGACTTGGCCAGCGATGGACGGTGGCGCGCAAGCGTGAGGTCGTTCTGCGGCTTTTGCGTGACGAGCCGGTGCAACTTCTGTCGCGCCAGTTGGGCGTAGAGATCTTCCGGCTCGAGCAGTGGCGTGAGAAAGCGATCGGCGGGATCGACGCCTCGCTCAAGCAACGCAAGGGCGATCCGGTGCAGGCGGAACTGGATAGCGCCATGAAGCGGATCGGAGAGTTGACCATGCAGGTGGAACTGCTGGAGGCCAAGACGGAGACCTTCGGCCCTTTGGGGCGGCGGAGGTCGCGGCGATGAGTGCCGCCACCTCGCCCGGCACGGGTCTGGCCTACGGCCTGCGGCGGGTCTGCGCCGCCTGGGGCATGGCCCGCTCCTCGTTCTACGCCATGACCTCCGGCCAGCACGCCGAGCAGCCGCCGGCAAAGCGTCGGGGACCGAAGCCCGCGATCTCGGACCAGGCGCTGCTGGTGGCGATCGAAGCCGACCTGGAGGCATCGCCCTGGGAGGGCGAGGGCTACCGCAAGGTCTGGGCTCGGCTTCGGGTCTGTCGCGACATCCGGGTTGCCCGCAAGCGGGTGCTCCGCCTGATGCGCGAGAACAATCTGCTCTCGCCCCATCGCTGCCGCCGCCGTGGCGGCAATCCCCATGACGGTGAGATCATCACTCATGCCCCCAACCTCATGTGGGGCACCGATGGCGTTCGGGTGTTCACGGTGGACGACGGCTGGGGCTGGATCTTCACCGCCGTCGAGCATTGGAACGCCGAGTGTGTCGGCTGGCATGTCTGCAAGCGCGGCGACCGCTTCGCCGCCCTGCAGCCGATCTCCATGGGGCTTGCCGGGCTGTATGGCTCGACCGCGGCCGGCGCGGCTCGGGGGCTGGCCTTGCGGATGGATCACGGCTCCCAGTATCTGTCGGACCACTTCACCAACCAGATCAAGTTCTGGGGCATCCAGCCGTCCTACGCCTTCGTCGCCGAGCCCCAGACCAACGGCGTCGCCGAGCGGTTCAATCGCACGCTGAAGGAACAGATCATCCATGGTCGCATCTACCGCAACATCGCGGAGCTGCGGGACGCCGTCCGCGACTTCGTCGAACTCTACAATGCCCAGTGGATCGTGGAGAAGAACGGCTACCTGAGCCCCGCTCAAGCTCGTCAGGCGTGGCACGCCGCGATCTCAATCAGGCCCGCCGCGTGAGACAAACTTGTGTCCAAGGAACCGGGTGCGCTACATATCCAGCACCTCACCCTCGCTGTCCACCGCCCGCCATAGATACATCCGTTTTCCGTTGATGGAGGAAAACACCTCATCAAGGTGCCACCGGTCGTCTGGTCGAGGGCGTGATTGTCTCAGTTTTCGGGCATAGGCCTGCCCAAACTTTAAAGCCCAGCGCCGTATCGTCTCGTAAGAAACATCGACACCACGTTCAGCGAGCAGATCCTCCACATCGCGGTAACTGAGCGGAAACCGGAAACACAGCCAGACGGCACGCTGGATTATCTCTGCAGGAAACCGATGTCGGCGGTAGCTGATCTTGTTCATAACAGGAAGCTACTCGCCACCCGCAGCTGACACCAGCCAGTTACCGTGACAGCGCCGTGCGAGGTCCGATCGGCGTAGAGCGAGCAGAACAGCCCGTTTTCGGCGATCACCTCGCCGAGCCCGCGGAACGTGCTCATCGTGCCCTCCTCGGCAACGAAGAAGCCCGAATAGACCTCCGATGTCGCATCGTCCATGGCCACGATCAGGTCCCACCACTGGCCCGCAACCTGAGAACGGCGGAGCAATAATCCCCCAGTGAAGCGGCCGGTTTGTCCGGTTGCGGCGGCGGACCAATATGGGACCGTCTATAGCCTTTGTCAGGATTGACCTGATGGAAGGTGGGGGATGTACGGAGTGGATCTTTATCGACGAGTGCGACTGGCGTGTCATCGTGAGGGTTTGAGCCGACGGGAAGCTTCTCGCCAGTTCGGGATCGACCGCAAGACGGTTGCCAAGATACTGTTGCATTCGGAACCGCCGGGATATCGGCGACGCCAGCCGCCGAAGCGCCCGAAGCTGGCGCCGTTCACGGATATCATCGACGGCATTCTGGAAGAGGATCGCACGGTTCACCGCAAGCAGCGGCACACGGCGAAGCGGATCTTCGAGCGTCTTCGTGACGAACATGGCTTCACGGGCAAGCAGACGATCGTGAAGGATTACGTTCGCGAACGGCACCTTGGTCTGCGGGAGATGTTCGTGCCGCTGGCGCACCCTCCGGGTCATGCCCAGGCGGACTTTGGCGAGGCGGATGCGATCATTGCCGGCGTCATGCATCGCGCGCATTTTTTCGTCATGACGCTTCCTCACAGCGATGCCTGCTTTGTTGCGGCCTACCCGGCGGCGACGGCGGAGGCTTGGCTGGACGGGCACAATGCGGCCTTTGCCTTCTTCGGCGGGGTTCCCCAATCGATTCTCTACGACAACGACAAGTGTCTGGTGTCGCGCATCCTGCCGGACGGCACGCGGCAACGGACCCGGTCGTTCAGCGGGCTGCAGTCCCATTACCTGTTCGAGGACCGCTACGGCCGCCCCGGCAAGGGCAACGATAAAGGCAATGTAGAAGGGGTGGTTGGCTACGCCCGGCGGAACTTTATGGTGCCGCGTCCCCGGTTTGCGAGTTGGGACACCTTCAATGCCCAGCTGGAGGAACAATGCCGCAACCGGCAGGGCGAGGTCGTGCGCGGCCACCGTGAGACTATCGGCGAGCGCCTCAGGCGCGATTGCGAAGCGTTGATGGTTTTGCCGCCGGCGCCGTTCGATGGATCGTGTCCCGTGGGGTGGTGTAAGAGCGGCGGGCGCCTCACGGGATCCGGCGGGTTGAGCCGGACCGATCAAGCCGCCTCGGGCGGCAGCTTGACCCAGTCATCTTGGCTGATCGGGGCGATGGTTTCCAGGGTCATGTAGCGTGCCCTCTGGACCGCCCATTCGTCGTTCTGTTCGAGCAGGATGGCACCGATCAGTCGGGTGATGGCGGCCTCGTTGGGGAAGATGCCGACGACGTTGGTGCGGCGCTTGATCTCGCCGTTGAGGCGTTCGAGGGGATTGGTCGAGTGCAGCTTGGTTCGGTGCTCCCTGGGGAAGGTCATATAGGCCAGGACGTCGGGCTCGGCCTCGTCCATCAAGCTCGCCAGCTTGGGCGCCTTGGGGCGGAGCTGGTCGGCGACCTGGCGCCACTGGGTGCTGGCGGCCTCGGCATCCTCCTGGGCAAAGGCGGTGGCGACGAAGGCCGCCACCACGCGGCGGCCCTGCCTGCCGGCATGGGCCAGGAGGTTGCGCATGAAGTGGACCCGGCAGCGCTGCCAGGTGGCGTTCAGGATTCGCCCGACGGCGGCCTTGAGGCCCTTGTGGTCATCGGAGATCACCAGCTTCACGCCGCGCAAGCCGCGCCTGGCCAGGGAGCGTAGGAACTCGGTCCAGAAGGTCTCGGCCTCCGAGGCGCCAATCGCCATACCCAGAATCTCGCGCCGGCCCTGGGCATTGACGGCGACGGCGACGATTACGGCGACCGAGACGATGCGCCCGGCGTGACGCACCTTCACATAGGTCGCGTCGAGCCAAAGATAGGGCTAGTCGCCCTCCAGGGGGCGTTCCAGGAAGCCATGGACCCTGTCGTCGATCTCCGCGCACAGCCGCGAGACCTGGCTCTTGGAGATGCCGGACATGCCCATGGCCTGGACAAGGTCATCGACCGAGCGGGTCGAGACGCCCTGGATGTAGGCCTCCTGGATCACCGCCGCGAGCGCCTTCTCGGCCATCCGGCGGGGCTCCAGGAAGCCGGGGAAGTAGGCGCCCTTCCTGAGCTTGGGGATCTTCAGCTCGACCGTGCCGGCGCGGGTCTCCCAGACCCGGTCGCGGTAACCGTTGCGCTGGTTGATCCGTTCCGGCGAGCGCTCGCCGTGGCCGGCGCCGGTCAGGCCCAGGACTTCCAGTTCCATCAGGCGCTCGGCGGTGAAGCCGATCATCTCGCGCAGCAGATCGGCATCCGAGCTCTTCTCAAGCAGCGTGCGAAGGGTCATCATATCGTCGGTCATCGTGGTCTTCCTCGGTTCCAGGTTGCGTTGTTCCAACCCAACCCTAACCCGGAAACCGCGATGGCCGCCCGCTGTGGATAACCGGCTTGCCTAGGCCAGACTCTTGACGGTCGCTACGGCAAGCCGGTTACCCACAGATCCTACACCACGTCCTGGGACACGACCGATTCACTCCGTGCCGATGGTCCGTTCGCAACCACGGTTTGATTGTCACCCCAGACTTCGCGCGCCAGCGCGGCTGGGCTGTCGGCGCTCGTTCGGACGCGGCGAACGACGTGCTTCTACGACGCTTGCGCGTCGCCGACTCGCTCGCCGTGATAGATGCTGTCAACGGCGGAGCAAAATTAGTCCACCCGGGCGGAGCAAAACTAGTCCACTTGACGTTATGCGGTACGCGGTGTTGGGGGGTTGTCCCGGTAGTCCATAGGAGGGACCCGCGCTGCTTCGTGTAGCGCTTGCGTTACGCGGAGCGAAGCAGCGTGGGAGGTTCCTGTGGACCCACCGGGTCAACCATTGCACCGGCGGTCAAGCAGGTATTTTTGGGGATTTCCGCCGTTTTTGGCTTTGGTTGAGACGATAGCTCTCGCCGTTCATTTCCAGGATATGGACATGGTGGGTGAGGCGGTCCAGCAAAGCCCCGGTCAGGCGTTCCGAGCCGAATATCTCCGTCCACTCATCGAACGGCAAGTTGGAGGTCACCAGGATCGAGCCCCGCTCGTAGCGCTGGCTGAAGACTTCGAACAGCAGCTCGGCGCCGGTCTTCGAGAGCGGCACGAAGCCGAGTTCGTCGATGATCAGAAGGTGATACTTTGCCAGTTGCTTCTGCAGGCGCAACAGGCGTTTTTCATCCCCGGCCTCCATCAGTTCATGAACCAGGGCAGCGGCCGTGAGGAAGCCGACGGAGAGCCCCTTTTGGCAGGCCGCCAGACCGAGACCGAGGGCGATATGGGTCTTGCCGGTTCCGCTGTTGCCGAGCGCGATGATATTCTCACGACGCTCGACGTATTCGCATCGCGCCAACTCCAGAACCAGCATCTTGTCGAGCGATGCGATGGCCTTGAAGTCGAAGCTGTCGAGGCTTTTGACGGCGGGGAACCTGGCCTGTCTGATCCGCCGCTCGACCATGCGGCGCTCACGGTCGATCAGTTCCAACTCGGTCAGACGGACAAGATACCGCACATGGTCGGCGCCCTCGGTGGCGCATTGGCGGGCCAGCTTGTCGTATTCGCGCAGGAACGTCGGCAGTTTCAGGGTCTTGAGGTGATGGGCCAGCAACACTTGCGGCGTATCGGTCATGACGCGCCTCCACCCAACAAGCTCATATAACTGGCGGCGGCCGTGGTCGCCACGTTGGCCCGAGGCAGGTAGGGATAGATATCCAGGTCGAGTTTGGGCGGGCGTCGCTCGATACGGCACAGCACAAGGTGTTTGACGGCGTCGTAGCCGATCGCACCCAGGCGCAGGGCGTCCTTCACCGCGCCGTGAAGCACCTCGAGATCGAAGGTCTCCACAAGCCGAAGGACCTGGACGTATTCCCGCTTGCCGGCCTTGCCCATGCGCGCCTCCAGGAGACGGCGCAGGGTTGGGAAGGCATCAGGCAGTTCCCATCCGGCTAGCGGCGCGGCCTGATCCAGGGCACCGATCTTGTGCTCCAGCAAAGGCAGGTAGTGGATCGGATCGAAGACCATGTCTTCCCGGTCGTAGGAACGGGGGTGTCGGGCAATGATCCCGGCGCCGCAACCGATAACCACCTCGTGGACATAGCCACGGATCCAGACTTCCTGATGGCCGTAGGCGACGGGCACGGAATAGTCATTCGTCCGGTAGCGCACCAGGGACAGCGAGTTGACCCGCGTGCCCTGCTTGTCGCACGCGTCGAACGGTGCCGGCAGTGGCCTCTTCAACGCTTCGCGGTCACGCACAAACCGTTCGCCGATGCTCTCGCGGTGGCCGCGCAGGACGTTGCCTTGCCGGTTGCGGCATTGCTCTTCCAGGTGGCCATTGAAGGCGTCCCAGCTCGCGAACCGGGGAAGCGGCGTCATGAAGTTCCGCCGGGCATAGCCGACCACCCCCTCCACATTGCCTTTGTCGTTACCCTTGCCGGGACGGCCGTAGCGGTCCTCGAAGAGGTAATGGGACTGCAGCCCGCTGAACGCCCGCGTTCGTTGCCGCGTGCCATCTGACAAGATGCGCGACACCAGACACTTGTCGTTGTCGTAAAGAATCGATTGGGGAACGCCGCCGAAAAAAACAAAGGCTCTGTTGTGCCCGTCCAGCCAGGCCTCCGTCGTCGCCGCCGGGTAGGCCGCAACGAAGCAGGCATCGCTGTGGGATCTCGAGATCGACGGGCTCCATGTCGGCGATCACCTGATGGTGGCGGCGATCGGCATCGACACCGGCGGCGCGAAGCACGTGCTGGGCCTGGCCGAGGGCGCGACGGAGAACGCGGCCACGGTGCAAGCCATGCTCGACAACCTGATCGAGCGCGGTCTCGATCCCGAACGGCCTCGGCTCTACATCGTCGACGGCGCCAAGGCGCTCTCGAAGGCGATCCGGCGGACCTTCGGGCGGGCGGCGGCCCTCCAGCGCTGCCAGGTGCACAAGGGGCGCAACATCACGGACCGGCTGGACGAGAGCCTCCATGCCGGCGTCAGGAAGGTCTTGCGGCAGGCCTGGCAGCAGGACGACGCGGCCAAGGCCGAACGGCTCTTGCGCAACCTCGCCCGCCGTCTGGAGCATGAAGTGTCATGACGAAAAAATGCGCCCGATACTTGACGCCGGCGATGATCGCATCCGCCTCGCCAAAGTCCGCTCGAGCATGGCCCGGAGGATGTGACAACGGCACAAACATCTCACGCCGACGAAGGCGCCGTTCCCGAACGTAATCCTTCACGATGGTCTCTTTGCCCGTGAAGCCATGTTCGTCGCGAAGGCGCGCTCGAATATACGCTTCGCCGTGTGGTGCTGCTTACGGTGAACCGTTCGGTCCTCCTCCAGAATACGGTCGATGATATCCGTGAAGGGGGCCAGTTTCGGGCGTTTCGGTGGCTGGCGTCGCCGATATCCCGGCGGTTCCGAATGCCGCAGCATCTTCCTCACCGTCTCGCGCGCAATGCCAAACCGACTTGCCGCCTCTCGCTGGCTCAGACCATCAACATGGCAGGCCAGCCGAACGCGCAGATATAGGTCCACGGTGTACATCCTCCCGCCTTCCATCTCAAAAAAGATCGAAGGCTACAGGTGGCAGAGTTTTACTCCGCCCGCGGCTGGGAAATCCCGCCGCTTCCGTGGACTAATTTGTCACCGCCGTTCTCAAGATGCCCATGCCGGGCATATCGATGGTGATCTTGCCCTGCTCATGGCCGTCGTGAAACTCGACACTGGCGGGCCAGACTTGCCAGCGAAAGCGTCCGTCCGCACTCTTTTCGAACGGCGCTCGGCGGGATGGAAACAGCTCGCCGCTGGTGTCGTCCCACCCGCTGGTATAGAAGCTGTCCCCGTCACGGAACACGTCGAGGGTGTTGAGGGCCCCCATGAATCCGTCGATCAAGTACCGGCCGGCGAGCCTGTCCATCTCATCGCCGATCGGCGGCGCCGACTCGGCGCCGAGAAAACTCGGCAGATCGACCTCGGCGAGACGAAGCGTGCGATGATAGACCAGACAATCCCAGGCATCTCCGGGACACACTGGTTGATAGCGCAAGGTCGAGCGGTCGGGCCGCTCCCCGCCAAGCCAATCCGCGACCGGGCCGCTCGACGGCGCGCCGCGCAAGTCGAGGAAAAAGCAATCCGGCCCAATCCGGTCGTAGACCGCTTGATTGGAATCCGGCCGAGGCAGATCGCCTTTGGCCGTCGAGGCGCTGGCGGCGCCGATGAAGAGAATCTCTTCACGGCCGAATCGGCTGGCGTAATAGGAGCCCATCGACGTGGCGCGCTGCGCGCGCACGGGATGCTGTTGCAGATGCGTGTTCGCGGCGCCGACCACGATCTTCGCGCGCGGACCTTCGCGGTCGAGAATCCAACGCAGTGATTCGGCCATTGAAGCATCGCGGATGTTCCAGAACTGACGCAACCCAACCTCGAAATCCATCTCTGTCTGGGCGAGAGCCAGGAACACGTCTCTCAGGATCCGCGCACTTCTGAGCGCCCATTCGAAGTCGTCGTTCGAGCTCGCCCCGATATAGCGGATGCGTGCCTGTTCGAGCCTGCTCACCAACACCGACGCGCAACCGATCAGATGACGCCAGGTCGACTCTTCGACGTTCTTACGGGTCTCGAAAGTGACGTCTTGCACGGCTTGCTCGAAGTCGCGGCGAACGTCTTGCGCCAGCGATTGGTCGACGCACCGCGCATAGTCGTGCACGGCGGTGTAGGCGTGTTGCGCGTGCGACCAGTTGCCGGTGCCGTCCATGCAATAGAAGCGCAGCTCGCGAGAGCGATTGGGGCTCGAATTCCACGCGCGCATCCAGCGAATCATCTCATTCAGCTCGGCCCATACCCCCCAGGCGTTGGTGATCGACGCGACGACGCTGTCCCACTCGACATCGGCGCCCGCCACGTAGTCGTGAGCCGCGCGTCCCTCGACCAGACCGGACTCGAGGACGAACGTGTTGAAGCCGTGGTTCTCGGCCAAGTACTTGAACAGTCGCGTGCGCCAGCGATTCCACTCGTGCAGGTAGTGGGCGCTCTCGCCGAAGGCGACAATACGCTTGCCGGCAACGACCTCGCCAAGAAAGCCCATGTCGTCGAAATCATCGTCGTGACGCGGTATCGAAAGTGGGACGACTCGTTCGCGCGCCCAGTCTATGAATGCGCGAGCCTCGGCTGATTGGTCTTCTCGGTTGTCGGACATTTACCACTTCCAAAACGGGCGCTGCCCGCTGATGCTATAAACGCGACCGCATCGAGTCGAGTGTCGCGGAACAAAACGCATAGTCGGTATGCGATACTCCGCGCATGTTAGCCCCTCAATCCGACTTCCTCGGTCTCGAAGATACCACCGTACATCTGGCCACCGGCGGCCAGCCGCCGATGCTCAAGTCGCACCGCGATGCGTTCGAGCGAATCCGCCTGGACAAGTCGCGGGGTAGCGCGGGCTACGAGAATCATAGGCAGATCGGTGATCAGGCGAGAGTGAGCCTCAAGAGCCTGACCGGGCGTCCGGCGCGCGACCATGCGTTCGTCGGCAATGCTTCCGAGGGTATTGCGCGCGTGATCTCCGCTATCGAGTGGCGTGCCCGCGATCTTCCTGTAGCGGAGGTCGAGATCGAGCATGGCAAGACCAGCGGGAGAAGAAACGGAGAACGCATTCAAGCGCGCCTCGCTTTCGTGCAAGGCCCGCATGGTCCGGTCTCGTTCGGAGATGGTCCTCCAGCACGCCAAAGTCGGAGCGATCAACGCCAACCCGGCGAAACATATGGAAGTTAGGGGGAAAAGCATCAACTGACCGGCCTGATTTAGTGGTCCACCTTCATGAGAGGATCTGGCTTATTCTGAACCTCGAAGAAGGAGGATCGCAATGTCGGTGATGTTGCTTACAGGCAAGTATGTCATATGCGGCGTCGAGGGTTCTGGGGAGGTCCGCCAGATTGATGACGGCGCCGTGCTCGTGCACGATGGTAAGATCTCAGCCGTCGGCTCACGCGCCGAGTTGGAAGCCCAAGCAGAGGGTGCCGAGGTGTTGGGCGGCTCTGATTACGTGGTCTTTCCGGGGCTTGTCGATTCGCATCACCACATTGGTCTCACGCCGGTGCAGCTGGGCTCCCCCGACCTTCCGTTGGAATTGTGGTTCGGCGACAGAATTGGCGGGCGTAAGGTCGATCTGTATCTCGACACGCTTTATTCGGCGTTTGAGTTGATACGCTCCGGGGTAACCACTGTGCAGCATCTCCACGTACGCCATCTCGGCGGTATCGAGGAGGTGAAGGAAAGCGCTGGCAAGATTATCCGTGCATACCAAGACTTAGGCATGCGCGTTTCCTACTCTTACGGAATACGCGATCAGAATCGGCTCGTGTACGAGGCGGATGAGGATTTTCTCGCGCGCCTGCCGGCGGCCCTTGTCGCCGACCTCGGACCTTATCTATCGGCTCTGTCGCTGCCTTTGGAGGACAATTTCACTCTCTTCGAAGCGCTCTGTGACGCCTACGCGGCCGAGCCCTTGGTATCGATTCAGCTGGCGCCGACCAATCTTCATTGGTGTTCGGACGAGGCCCTGGAGAGAGTCGCCGATCTGTCCAGCCGAAAGGCCGTTTGTGTTCACATGCACCTTCTGGAGACTGTCTACCAGAAAGTCTACGCGCGACGGCGAACCGGCGGGTCCGCGGTCCGGCACCTCGAGCGGAAGGGCTTGCTCGGGCCACTGCTGACACTTGGGCATGGCGTGTGGATGACGGAAGAGGATCTTGACCTCGTATCCCAGACCGACACCCGCATTTGCCACAACTGCAGTTCCAACATGCGGCTCAGGAGTGGCACGGCACCGCTTAACGCCATGATCGCCAGGGGCATCAAGGTCGCCATAGGGATCGACGAGGCGACAATCAACGACGACCGCGATATGTTGCAGGAAATGCGCCAGGTCCTGCGGGTGCATCGCGTGCCCGGTTTCGATCAGCGGGTGCCGACGGCCGCGGAGGTCTTTCGCATGGCGACCGAGCATGGTGCGCAAACGACGGCCTTCCAAGACCAGATCGGCACCATCGAACCAGGGCGATCCGCCGACTTGGTCCTCGCCAAATGGTCGCAAATCGCCCACCCCTATCTCGATCCCCGTGTCTCGGCGGTAGATGCCTTGGTACAACGTGGGCGGAGCAGCGGTGTTGACACGGTGCTCGTGGGCGGTGAGCCGGTTCTCAAGCACGGCCGATTTACAAGGGTTGACGAACAGGCCGCCATCGACGAACTCGCGCGTTCCTTGAGTGGGCCACCCAGTGAGGACGATCGGCTGCGCCGCTCCATCGCCGAACGGGTGATGCCCTATGTCAAATCCATATACGACGACTACCTTACCGGCGAGAGCTACGAGCCCTACGACCATCGACACTCCCGGTCATGAGGGTGAACCGGGGCGTCCGTCTTGGAACCGGTGTCTCGACGTGATGCGCCCGTTGACGCGGCGAATACCCAGCTGCTGTAAGGCAGTAAGGAGGAAGCAACCGTGACCGAGTATGACACGATCATTCGTAATGGAACCGTGGTCACCGCTGCGGATCGCATGCAATGCGATGTAGCGATTAAAGACGGCAAAGTCGTCGCCCTCGGCCATGGGCTCGGTACCGCGGAGCGCACGATCGATGCTGGTGGCAAGCTTGTCCTGCCGGGCGGCGTGGAGGGCCACTGCCACATCGAACAGAAATCGACCACCGGCGTCATGATGGCGGATGATTTTTACTCGGCGACCGTATCCGCCGTATTTGGCGGCACCACCACGGTTATTCCCTTCGCGGCCCAACACCGCGGCGAGTCGCTTCGCCAGGTCGTCGAGGATTATCACACCCGCGCAACTCCGAAGGCGGTAATCGACTACGGCTTCCATCTCATCATTACCGATCCGACCGCGCAGGTGCTCGGGCAGGAGCTTCCAGCGCTTATCGAAAATGGCTATACGTCGTTCAAGGTCTTTATGACCTACGACATGTTTCGACTGGAAGATTTCCAGTTGCTCGAGATATTCTCCGTTGCCCGGCGCCTCGGAGCGCTCGTCATGGTGCATGCGGAGAACCACGACATGATCCGCTGGCTGCGCGAGCGCCTCATCGGACATGGGCATGTGGAGCCCAAGTACCATACCGTGAGCCACGCCCGGGTCGGCGAAGGCGAGGCGACGCACCGCGCCATCGCCCTCTCGAAGCTGGTTGACGTGCCTATTTTGATCGTCCACGTTTCGGCTAGCGAGGCGATGGACGAAATCCAAAAGGCCCAGGCCGCCGGGCTAAAGATCTACGGCGAGACCTGCCCCCAGTACCTGTTTCTGACGGCAGCAGATACGGATCGCGCGGGAATGGAGGGGGCGAAATTCTGCTGTAGTCCGCCGCCGCGAGACGAAATGGCCCCGGAAGCGATGTGGCGCGGCCTTGGGAACGGAACGTTCCAGGTGTTCTCTTCCGACCACGCGCCCTTTCGCTTCGACGAGACCGGCAAGCTCAGCGCCGGCCCAAAGCCTGTATTCAACAAAATCGCCAACGGTCTTCCAGGCATCGAGCTGCGCCTCCCCCTCTTGTTCTCCGAAGGGGTTGGTAAGGGTCGGATCGACCTCCACCAATTCGTGGCAGTGACAGCGACTAATGTTGCCAAGATTTACGGTCTGCAGTCGCGCAAGGGCACGATTGCAGTCGGCGCGGATGCAGATATCGCTATCTGGGACCCTGACATGGAGGTCACGATCACAAGCGCCATGCTCCATGACAATGCCGAATATACGCCTTACGAAGGCCGTCGCATCACGGGGTGGCCGACCACTGTTCTGAGCCGAGGTCGAATTGCTGTTGAGGACGGAGAGCTGAAGATCGAGCGCGGGAGTGGGCGATTCCTTGCCCGAGATATCTCGAGCGCTGCACGTCCCCTTGGTCGGCTGGAGCCGGAAATGGATCCGGACCGTAACTTCGGCGCCAGCATACTGTGACCTGCCCTGGGAAAAGTGGTCCGGGTTGAATGAGAAGATCTGGCTTATTCTGAACCTTGAAGAAGGAGGATGGCCAGAGCCGCAGATATCGAGAACTGCGACCGCCGGCTGAACCAACCACCACGCCCAGGCTTGTCCCCGTGGGTCCACAGGCCCCTCCCACGCGCGCCGCAAAATGGCGGCAGGCGCCGGTTCATGAGTCTGGGTGGAGCTTGACGACCTCTACAATGCGCGCCTTAAGTCACGATGTGCGTGTGCGGCGAGTACTCGGGGCGCCGCCCATCAGTTCAATAGCGGATAGGGATGGAAACGATGGCAAGTGTGAAGGCAGGCCTCATCCAAATGGGCTTAAAGGGGAATGTAGAACAGACTCCGGACGAGTTGCGCGAGCAAATGCTTGCCGCCCACGTGCCCTTCATCGAAGAGGCCGGCCGCAAAGGCGTACAGGTGCTCTGCTTCCAGGAGGTCTTCGACCAACCGTACTTTTGCCCATCCCGGGATCCCAAATGGTTCGCCGCAGCCGAAAAGATTCCCGATGGGCCCAGCACACAATTCATGCGCACGCATGCAAAAAAGTTGGGAATGGTCATCGTCGTCCCCATCTTCGAAATCGACGATGGGGTCTATTACAATACCGCTTCCGTCCTTGGTCCGGACGGGAAGTATCTAGGAAAGTACAGGAAGAATCACATCAGAAACACGCCCAACGGCGCCGAGCGCTTCTACTTCACCCCAGGCAACATGGGCTATCCAGTTTTCGATACTCCTTACTGTAAGCTCGGCGTCTACATCTGTCACGATCGTCACTTCCCGGAGGGCTGGCGGTCGCTTGCGCTAAACGGCGCGCAGTACATCGTCAATCCGTCAGCGACGCCGGAACAGATGTCGCGGGCCATGTGGGACGTCGAGCAGCGCTGTGCAGCCCTGAACAATTGCGTGTTCATCGGTGCGATCAACCGCGTCGGCGTCGAGCCCTGGGACTTCGGTGCCTTCTACGGCTCGAGCTTCTTCGTGGATCCGAGAGGCGAGACGCTGGTGCAGGCCAGCGAACATAACGACGAACTCATCGTCGCCGACCTCGAGTTGGACCTCATCGAGGAAATGCGGCAGAAGTGGAGCTACTTTCAGACTCGCCGACCGGATACGTACGGTGAGGTTGTCCACGGAAGCGTTGTCAACAAGCCCGTAACCCATCACGCCTCTACGTGACACCCCTCGGGATTCCTGTCACGCGGCTTCCGCTGGCGCGCCAGCGGGCACACAAAACCTGAGGAGGGTCGCGCCGTGACCGAGCCAAGGTCCCTGGTAATATATACGAGTATTAATCAGAACCCATGTGCCCATTTCCTCAGACCGATGGACATGATCTTCCACGGTTGATTGATGAGCTTGTTCCAGGCTTGGCAACAGATGGCGACGATTTCGTTGAGAACGGCGGTCACTGCTGTCCGGTTAACTGAGCGGTGCTGGCTTTGAGAGCCAGGATTTCTGCGGGGTTTGAAGCGAAAATGCATGGTGTCGATTTGAATTGGATGGAGCACTTTTCGGAGTTTCTCCGAGGAGATGCTCATGAACACCGGCAAGACCCTGTTCGCTCAGCTCATGGACTTCCTGCCATGGACTACTTTCACGCGGATCGTCGACCGGTATGGCGGCGATCACCGGGTCCGGACGCTTTCCTGCGCCGAGCAATACCGGTCCATGGCCTTCGCCCAGCTGACCTACCGGGAAAGCCTGCGCGACATCGAGACCTGCCTCTCGGTCCACGCATCGAAACTCTATCACATGGGCTTCCGCCAGCCGGTCCGGCGCTCGACGCTGGCCGATGCCAACGAAAGGCGCGACTGGCGTATCCATGCGGCGTTGGCCCAGCGGCTCATCACCCAGGCGAGGACGCTGTACGTCGACGAAGAACTGGGGTTGGACCTGACCAATACCGTCTACGCCCTGGACTCGACGACCATCGCTCTGTGCCTGTCGGTCTTTCCGTGGGCGCACTTCCGCACCACCAAGGCGGCGGTGAAGATGCACACGCTGCTCGACCTGCGGGGCAACATTCCGAGTTTTATCCACATCTCGGATGGCAAGCTGCACGACGTTCATGCCCTCGATATGCTCTTGCCGGAAGCCGGAGCCATCTACGTCGTGGATCGTGGCTACGTCGACTTTGCCCGCCTTTATGTGTTGCACCAAGCCGGGGCCTTCTTCGTCACGCGTGCCAAGTCGAACATCGATGCTCATCGCGTCTATTCGGCGCCGACGGATCGCTCGACCGGCATCATTTGCGACCAGACCATCTCCCTGGACGGCTTCTACACCCGTCAGGATTACCCCGAACTTCTGCGGCGCATCCGCTTCAAGGACCCCGAGTCCGGCAAGACGCTGGTCTTCATCACCAACAACTTCTCGCTTCCGGCCGCCACCATCTGCGCGCTCTACAAAAGCCGCTGGCAGGTGGAACTCTTCTTCAAGTGGATCAAGCAGCATCTTCGGATCAAGCAGTTCTACGGCACGTCGGAGAACGCGGTGAAGACGCAGATCTGGATTGCCGTCTCGGTCTACGTCCTCGTCGCCATCGTCAAGAAGCGCCTCGACCTGGACGCCTCGCTCTACACTTTGTTACAGATCCTCTCGGTGACCCTCTTCGAGAAAATGCCCATACATCAAGCACTTGCGGGAGACGAAAACAGATGCAATGCTTCGCAAATAACCAACCAATTGAATTTATTCGATTTTTAACCGGACACTAGTGAACGGCGGTGACAAATTAGTCCACGGAAGCGGCGGGATTTCCCAGCCGCGGGCGGAGTAAAACTCTGCCACCTGTAGCCTTCGATCTTTTTTGAGATGGAAGGCGGGAGGATGTACACCGTGGACCTAAATCTGCGCGTTCGGCTGGCCTGCCATGTTGATGGTCTGAGCCAGCGAGAGGCGGCAAGTCGGTTTGGCATTGCGCGCGAGACGGTGAGGAAGATGCTGCGGCATTCGGAACCGCCGGGATATCGGCGACGCCAGCCACCGAAACGCCCGAAACTGGCCCCCTTCACGGATATCATCGACCGTATTCTGGAGGAGGACCGAACGGTTCACCGTAAGTGAGAACGGCAGAGCAATAATCCCCCACTGAAGCGGCCGGTCGATCCGGCTGCGGCGGACCAAAATGGGACCGCGTATAGCCTTCTGTCAGGGTTGCTCTGACTGGAAGGCGGGGGGGATGTATCGGGTGGAGTTGTACGCACGGGTTCGGCGGGCGTGTCATGTCGAGGGGATGAGCACCCGCGAGGCCTCGCGGGTGTTTGGTGTAGACCGCAAGACGGTCCGTAAGATGCTGTCGTTCTCGGTGCCGCCAGGGTATCGCCGAAGCGCGCCGCCGAGGCGGCCAAAGCTGGGTTCGTTCACGGGAATCATCGATCGGATCTTGGAAGACGATCGGACCAGCCACCGCAAGCAACGGCACACTGCGAAGCGCATCTTCGACCGCCTCCGGGACGAGTACGGTTTCACGGGCGGCTACACCATCGTGAAGGACTACGTTCGTGAGCAGGGGCTTCGGTCGCGTGAGGTGTTCGTGCCACTCTCCCATTCCCCCGGTCACGCCCAGGCGGACTTCGGCGAAGCGATGGCGGTGATCGGCGGCGCGTTACGGAAGATCCACTTCCTTGCCTTCGACCTTCCCCACAGTGATGGTTGCTTTGTTGCGGCCTATCCGGCGGAGACGACCGAAGCATTCTGCGATGGCCACAACGCGGCGTTTGCCTTCTTCGGCGGCGTCCCCCGATCCATCCTGTACGACAACACCAAGCTGGCGGTTGCCCGGATCCTGGGCGATGGGAAGCGGCAGCGAACGCGCGTCTTCACGGAGCTTCAGTCCCACTATCTGTTCGAGGACAGGTTCGGCCGGCCGGGCAAGGGCAACGACAAGGGCAAGGTCGAGGGACTGGTCGGCTTCATCCGGCGGAACTTCCTGGTCCCCGTCCCGCGTGCCGAGAGCTTCGCGGCCCTCAACGATGCTCTCGCCGAACAGTGCCGCCGGCGCCAGGCGGCGCGGCTGCGGGGCCACAAGGAGACCATCGGCGAGCGTCTCGAGCGGGATCGTCAAGTTCTCTTGCCATTGCCGCCTGCTCCCTATGATGCCTGCGATAAGCGCCCTGGACGGGCGAGTTCGCTGTCGCTGGTGCGTTACCGCAGCAACGACTATTCCGTGCCCGTGGCCTACGGCCACCGTGAGGTGCTCATCCGGGGCTACGTCGATGAGGTGGTGATCAGCTGCGGGGCCGAGGTGATCGCCCGGCACCGCCGGTCCTACGACAGCGAGGACCTGATCTTCGACCCGCTGCATTACCTGCCCTTGATCGAGCAGAAGATCGGCGCCCTCGACCAGGCCGCGCCATTGGCGGGCTGGGACCTGCCCGAGGCCTTCATCACTCTGCGGCGGCTCCTCGAAGCTCGTATGGGCAAGGCAGGCAAGCGCGAGTACGTCCAGGTGCTCCGTCTACTGGAGACCTTCCGGCTCGAGGAGGTCGAGGGTGCGGTCGGCGACGCCCTGCGGCTCGGCGCAATCGGCTTTGATGCGGTGAAGCACCTGGTACTGTGCCGCATCGAGCGGCGGCCGCCCAGGCTCAACCTCGACGTCTATCCGTATCTGCCGCGCGCCCGGGTCGCGATGACGTCCGCCAAGTCGTACATGAGCCTGCTGTCGGGGCTCGGCGCATGACCGACACACCGCAAGTGCTGCTCGCCCACCACCTCGAGACGCTGAAGCTGCCGACCTTCCTGCGCGAGTACGACAAGATCGCCCGGCAGTGCGCCTCGGAAGGCGTCGATCACGTCCGCTACCTGTTGAGACTCGCCGAGCTCGAGCTGATCGACCGCGAGCGCCGCATGGTCGAGCGGCGCATCAAGGCGGCGCGCTTCCCCGTGGTCAAGAGCCTCGACAGCTTCGACTTCAAGGTCATCCCCTCGCTCAACAAGGCGCTGGTCCTGGAGCTGGCCCGCTGCGAGTACATCGAGCGCCGCGAGAACCTCATCGCGCTCGGCAACAGTGGGACCGGCAAGACCCACATCGCCCTCGGTCTCGGCCTGGCGGCCTGCCAGAAGGGCCTCTCGGTCGGCTTCATCACCGCCGCCGCGCTGGTCCACGAACTCATCGAGGCCCGCGATGACAAGCAGCTGCTGAGGTTCCAGAAGAAGCTCGCCACCTACAAGCTTCTGATCGTCGACGAACTCGGCTTCGTGCCGCTGTCGAAGACCGGCGCCGAGCTGTTGTTCGAGGTGTTCAGCCAACGCTACGAGCGGGGCTCGACCCTGGTCACCACCAATCTGCCCTTCGACGAATGGACCGAGGTGTTCGGCTCCGAGCGCCTCACCGGCGCGCTCCTCGATCGCCTCACCCACCACGTCAACATCCTCGAGATGAACGGTGACAGCTACAGGCTCAACCAGAGCCGCAGGCGTCAAACCCCGACTGCTAACTGAACCGACCACCCAGCCCACGCTTGACCCCGTGGGCCCACAGGTCCCTCCCGCGCGCGCCGCCGCGTCAGCCTGTTGAGGGCACACCGCGTCGCGCGCGGGGCCCTCCCGTGGACTACGGGGACAAGCCCGCAGCCGCCAAGCAGTCCCTTCTTACACCGCCGAGGTGGTCCCTTTTTGCTCCGCCATTGACACTGTTCGACGCCCGCTACTGGGATTTCACGGCCAAACACTTCTGGGAGAAGCTGGTCTCGGAGCACGACCTCGAGCGCAGCTACAACTGAGTGCGTCTGAGTTTGCAGGCGCACGGGCTCATGCGGCCGACACCGCGCCGCGGGGCGCACCGCAGGAAGCGGCCGCGCTGGCCGCTTGCCGGGGATGATGCTGCACCAGGACGGCTCCACGCACCACTGGGTGGGGGCCAGTCCTGGGATCTGATCGTGACCATTGACGAAGCGACGAGCGACATCTTACTCGGCCTTCTTCGTCGCCGA
Organism: Alphaproteobacteria bacterium; assembly: GCA_963666705.2. Taxonomy (GTDB): domain Bacteria; phylum Pseudomonadota; class Alphaproteobacteria; order CADEGL01; family CADEGL01. The sequence goes on from CAXXKO010000009.1 coordinate 29,051, forward strand.
GGAGGGCACCATGAGCGGCTTCCAGGGGCTCACTGAGGCGATCTCCGCGAAGGGGCTGTTTTGCTCGCTCTACGCCGACCGGGCGTCGCACTATTGGCACACGCCGGAGGCTGGCACCAAGGTGGACCGGGACAACCCGACCCAAGTGGGCCGCGCGCTCGCCCAACTCGGCGTCGAACTGATCCCGGCCTATTCACCCGAGGCCCGGGGGCGCTCGGAGCGCATGTTCGGGACCCTGCAGAAGCGCCTGCCCCAGGAGCTCAGGCTCGCCGGCATCACCGACATGGCCGCAGCCATCGGCGCCGACGATCGGCCCGCCGGGATCCCCCGGCGTTCGCCGACGGCTACCGGGGGCGCACCCAGTCCTGGCGCGAAGCGCTGCTCGATCTCAACGGGAATATTGCCAAGGGAGAAAGCCACACACTGACAGTTGTCGAACCATGGCTTCGGCAACAATACCGTTACCCACAGGCAATAGGTGCCCAGTATCCGCGTAGACTGTCTCGACTGTCTCTTCGAAGACAGGGCTTAGATCGGACACACAAACATTATTATCCAGAGCATATTTCTCGCTCAGTCGATCAAAGAGGACGCGAGCGTCCCGATAGAACGCACGCCTGAGCGCGACGGGCGCGGATCTCACCAGACTTTCTTCCGCGTTGCTCAAAGTTTCGTCCCTATCCGGTTAATGCAGGTAGCGACCGAGTGTTCTTTATATGTTCGCTCTAAGGGTGTACTGTTCCCGCCTCTGAGGATTGGTCGGGAGACAGGGCATGAGCGGCTTGTTGACGTTCCAAGAGCGCTACCGAGACGAGGAATCGTGCATCCTGGCCTTGGCGGATCGACGCTGGCCGTCTGGGTTTGCGTGCGCCCGCTGCGGGCACCGGCGGGGCTATCGGCACAAGGCGCGGGCGCGCGTCTTCGAATGCGCGGCTTGCGGTCGTCAAGAGTCGGTGACGGCGGGAACCATCTTCCACCGCACCCGCACACCGTTGCCCAAATGGTTCCTGGCGGCGTGGTTGATGGGGCGGGACAAGCGCGGGGTCTCGGCCCTGTTCCTGGCGCGCGAGCTGGGGCTTCGCTATGAGACCGCATGGCTGATGGCTCACAAGCTGCGCCATGGCTTGGCGGAGCGGCCGGATGCGTTGCTGGACGGCATGGTCGAGGTCGATGAGAGCTACTACGGCGGGCGCGGCAAGCCCGAGAGCCGGGGCCGCGGGATGGCCAATGCCAACAAGAGCCTGCTCGTGCTGGCGGTGGAGAAGGTGGCGGTGGCGCCGGGCAAGGGGGTCGAGGCCAGCGGCTTCGTCGCCGGTCGGGCGCGACTTGCCATCCTGCCCCGGGCCAATGCCGAGCAGCTCGGCGGCTTCGTGCGGGCCGCCGTGACGCCGCGCGCGCGCCTGCTGACCGACGATTTCAAGGGCTATGCCGGGCTCGGCGCCGTCTACCGGCACCAGCCCACCGTCCAAGGCCAAGGCAAGAACGCCGAGACGCAGATGCCGATCATCCACGTCCTGTTCAGCAACCTCAAGACCTGGCTCAACGGCACTTACCATGGCGTCAGCGCCAAGCACTTGCCGCGCTATGGCCGGGAATGGGCCTATCGCTTCAACCGCCGCCGGCGGATCGACGACCTCGGCGACTTCGTCCTGAGCCGCGCCATGGCCCGGCCAACCATCACATACCGCCAGTTGATCCACGGTCTGCAACCCAACGACGCGCTACCTGCATTAACCGGATAGGGACGCAAAGTTTTCCCACCGACCCCCAGAAGCGGTTGCAGAAAAAGCATGATACCAAATTCATGGAGTCGAGCGACTCCGATCATTCACTCTAAATTGCCGCCGTACACGGCTACGGTCCGCCTATTATACTCCAGAATTTCACGTTGTCCTTCCGATCCATATCGTTTGGTCAACCGCTTTAGCGCCGCCCTCAATAGATAGAAAGTTCCAAGCTCCAGCATCGCCGAATAGACGCTATCTGCGACAGCTTGCAGGAAAATAACTCCGCTACCGCCCACGGTATAACTACCGTCAAGGCGCGCCTGAATCTCGTAGTGCGAGGCAGACCAAAGAGGAAGTGCCTCATCCGCGACGATCGTCCCGCTACCGTGATGTGGTCGCCGGCGGCCGGTTGAGCGACCCCGACAACGAATCGACGAACGACCTTGGCCGTCGGGCCGGTTCGCCTCGAGGGGCGCGCGCGACATCGACCAGGGCATGCTTGCCGGTTGCATTGACGCCCAGCAGGAACAGGGCGATTTATCCGCCCGCCCGCTACCCCGGCGATTGACGCGCCGCGCCGCCCGGCACCCGAGTCGACGCGGCACCCCAGAGCAACGTATGGTGATGGAGGAGGCGGCAAAGGCGCATGAGGGGGCGAACGTCGCGCAAGCCTCGGGACAGAAATAAATCGACAGGGAGAGTGGAGAATGAGCAAGCATTTCACGGACCGCCTCGGCCGCCCGCTTCACAAGGCCATCACCATGTGGGCGTCGGAGGCGCGGGACGGCCGCATGAACCGGCGCGAGTTCCTGGCGCTGGCATCCGCGTTCGGCGCCACGACGGCCACGGCCTACGGCCTGCTCGGCCTGGCCGTGCCAAAGCACGCGAGCGCGCAGGGCGTGAAGGGCGGGGTCCTCAGCGTCTCCATGAACGTCCGCCGGGTGGACGACCCGCGCACCTTCGATTGGTCGGAGATGGGCAATGTCGGGCGCCAGTTCTGCGAGAACCTCGTCCGCTACACGCGCGACTTCACGTTCGAGCCCTGGCTGCTCGAGAGCTGGGACGTCAACGAGGACGCGACCGAATATCTCCTCCACGTTCGACAGGGTGTGACCTGGACCAATGGCGATACCTTCAACGCCGACGACGTGGTCTACAACATCACGCGATGGTGCGAGAAGGATGTCGAGGGCAACTCGATGGCTGGCCGCATGGCGACGCTGATCGACCCGGACACGAGCCTGGCGCTCGAGGGCGCTATCCAGAAGGTCAATGATTATACGGTCAGGCTGGTGCTGCCGCGGCCCGACATCACGATCATCCCGGGCGTGATCGACTACCCGGGGCTGATCGTCCATCGCAACTTCGACGCCGATGGCGGCAAGCTCTCGGAGAACCCGATCGGCACCGGCGCCTTCGAGCTCGTGTCCCTCGATGTCGGCTCGCGCGCCGAGGTCAAGCGGCGCGAGAACGGCTCGTGGTGGCGTGGCGAGGCCTTTCTCGACGGCATCGTGTGGACGGATTACGGGACCGACCCGGCCGCCGAGATCGCCGCCTTCGAGTCCGAGGAGATCCACACCAACTACACGACGACGGCGGATTACGTGGAGATCCTCGACAGCCTCGGGACGCTCGTCAAATCCGAGGTGGTCACCGCGGCGACGATCGTCTGCCGCACCAACATCGACAACCCGCCCTACGACGACAAGCGGGTCCGCAACGCGCTCCAGCTCGCCGTCGATAACGAGACCGTGCTCCAGCTCGGCTATGGTGGCGCCGGCGCGGTGGCGGAGAACCACCATGTCTGCCCGATACATCCGGAATACTTCCAGCTGCCGCCGATCCAGCGCGACGTCGAGAAGGCGCGGGCGCTGATGGAAGAAGCCGGGCAGATGAAATTCGAGCACGAACTCATCACCATCGACGACGACTATCGCCGGAATTCGGGCGACGCCATCGCCGCGCAGTTGCGCGACGCCGGCTTCAAGGTGAAGCGCACGATCCTGCCGGGCTCGACCTTCTGGAACGACTGGACCAAGTACCCGTACTCGATCACCAACTGGAATATGCGCCCATTGGGCGTCCAGGTGCTGGCGCTCGCCTACCGCTCGGGCGAGGCGTGGAACGAAACGGCCCTGGCCGATCCCGCGTTCGACGAGGCCCTGACCCAGGCCATGAAGATTGCCGACACCGACAAGCGCCGGGCCTTGATGGAGACGGTCGAGTCGATCCTCCAGGACAGCGGCGTGCTCATCCAGCCCTACTGGCGCTCGCTCTACAAGCACATGTCGCCGAAGCTCAAGGGCGACGGCATGCACCCGACCTTCGAGCAGCATTTCGACATCGTCTGGCTGGAAGAATAATCGATGTGGCGGGGGGGGGGCGGCTTGCCGCCCCTCACGCCGCTTTCGGCCATAACCGCTGAGCCATAGACAGCGGCGGGGGGTACCGTGGCGATCTTCATTCTACGCCGCCTGGGCATGATGCTCCTGACGATGGTGTGCCTCACCTTCGCCGTCTTCTACCTCGTCAACCTCGAGCCCAACCTGCGCAAGCTGTCGATCAGCCAGACCAACATGCGGGCGACCGACGCGATGATCGAGGGCTGGCTGGTCAACAACGGCTATAGGGAGCCGTTCCTCGAGCGCTACGGCGTATGGCTCGGCGTGTGGCCCAAGAGCCCGGCCATCGACCCCGAGACGGGCGTGGCGAAACCGCGCTTCTCGTTCTGCAACGAGCCCACGGAACCCACTTTCGCGGGCGTGATCGAGGGCGATTTCGGGTGCTCGACCAAATTCCGCAAGCCCGTTATCGAGCGCCTCCTGCCAGCGCTCGGCCATACGGGCCTGCTCATGTTCTGGGTCATCGTGACGATGGTGCCGGCGGCCCTCGTCATCGGCGTCCTCGCCGGCATGCGCGAGGGCACGCGGCTCGACCGCTACCTGTCCGTCCTCTCGATCACCTCGACGGCGACGCCCGAATACGTCTCCGGCGTCGTCTTCTCGGTCATCTTCGCGTCCTGGCTCGGCATCCTCAACGGATCGGCGGCGACGGCCACCTCCAAGGGCGTCACCTTCTACAACTTCGCCCTGCCGGTGATGACCATGGCGATCTACGGCATGGGCTATATCGCGCGCATGACGCGCGCGTCGATGGCCGAGGTGATGACCTCGCAATACATCCGCACGGCGCGCCTGAAGGGCCTGAGCTTCCGCGCCGTCGTGCTCAGGCACGCCCTGCGGAACGCGCTTATCGCCCCGTTCACCGTCATCATGCTGCAGTTCCCGTGGCTGCTGACGGGCGTCATCATCGTCGAGGTCATGTTCCGCTACCAGGGCTTCGGGTGGCTCCTCGTCGAGGCGGCGGGCAACAACGATATCGACCTCCTGCTGGCCTGCTCCCTCGTCTCGGTCGCCGTGGTCCTGCTGACCCAGCTGATCTCGGACATCGGCTATGCCTATCTTAATCCCCGCATCCGGGTGCGCTAGGAGCGCCGTATGGAATCCATCGGAGCCTTCGAGATCGTCATCGGCGTCAGCGGCCGCTTCTGGCCGGTCTGGCTGGCGATCGCGGCCGTCATGGGCCTGAGCTGGATCTATCATCCCAAGCTCGGGTTCTACGGTCGGATCTACGGCAGCCCGCTCGGCATCGCCGGCCTCTTCATCGTGCTGTTCTGGCTCTTCACGGCGATCTTCGCGGACGTGGTCGCGACCTTCAATCCGCTCGAGCAGTTCGCGGCCCTCAAGAACAAGGGGCCCGGGACGATCGAGCCCGGCACGGGCCTGGTGGAGTATTTCGGCGGCGACAAGTTCGGGCGCGACGTGTTCAGCCGCATGGTCTATGGCAGCCAGATCGTCCTCGTGATCGCCCCCGCGGCGACGGCCTTCGCGCTGATGGTCGGCATCACGCTCGGCTTGCCGGCGGGCTATTATGGGGGTCGGATCGATAACGTCCTCTCGTTCCTCGCCAACCTCGTCCTCGCTTTCCCGGTGATCCTGCTCTTCTACCTGCTGGTCACCCCGGGCATCCGCGAGACGGCCCTGCCGACGACCATGGCGGGCATCTTCTTCCTGTTCCCGATCGTCTTCTGCGCCGTCCTCTTCACGAGCCGGTTCAGGGAGCGGCCCGGGCTGCTCGCCGTCCAGCTCCTCCTGGTGGCCACCATCGGCGGATGGGGCTACGCGAGCCTCGTGTTCGATGCCGACCCCTTCGGCGTGCTGAGCCTCGACCCCAACGAGCTCAACATCTTCGTGGCCGTGGTCTTCGCGTCGAGCCCCGGCGTGTTCCGCATCGTTCGCGGGCTGACCATGGATATCGAGACGCGGGACTATGTCGCCGCCTCCCAGACCCGTGGCGAAGGCCCGTGGTACGTCATGCTGTGGGAAATCCTGCCGAACGCGCGCGGCCCGCTGATCGTCGATACCTGCCTGCGTATCGGCTATACGACGATCCTCCTCGGCACCCTCGGCTATTTCGGCCTCGGCCTCGTGCCCGAGAGCCCCGATTGGGGCACCACCATCAAAGAGGGCAGCCGCCTCCTGCGCGCCTACATCCACCCCGCGCTGCCGCCCGCGATCGCGCTGATGTCTTTCGTGCTGGGCCTCAACCTCCTGGCCGACGCGCTGCGCGAGCAATCGCTGAAGGATTGAGGAGGGCCAAGCGATGACCGAACCTATCCTCGAGATCGAGGACCTGAACATCTCCTTCTTCGTGCGCGCGGGGGAGATTCCGGCCGTGATGGACTTCTCCTGCAAGGTCATGCCGGGGGAGACCATGGGGCTGGTGGGCGAATCGGGCTGCGGGAAATCCACCGTCTCCCTCGGCATCATGGGCGACCTCGGCGAGAACGGCCGCATCGTCGGCGGCTCCATCAAGTTCAAGGGCCGCGACCTGACCAAGATATCCGATGCGGAGTACCGCCACCTGCGCGGCAACGAGATCGCCATGATCTATCAGGAGCCGATGGCGTCGCTCAACCCGGCGATGAAGGTCGGCAGGCAGCTCATGGAAGTCCCCATGCTCCATGAGGGCAAGAGCAAGCGCGAGGCGGCGGAGATGGCGCTCGATATTCTCGAGGCCGTAAAGCTGCCGGACACGAGGCGCATCTTCGGCTCCTATCCCCACCAGCTCTCGGGCGGCCAGCAGCAGCGCGTGGTGATCGCCATGGGCCTTCTCTCCAAGCCCTCGCTCCTCCTGCTCGACGAGCCGACCACGGCACTCGACGTGACGGTCGAAGCGGGCATCGTCGAGCTTATCAAGGAGCTGGCGGAGACGTCCGGCACATCCATGATCTTCGTGTCCCACAACCTCGGCCTGATCCTCGAGACCTGCAACCGCATCACGGTGATGTATTCGGGCGAGGCGGTGGAGACGGGCTCGGTCGACGAAGTCTTCGACAAGATGCGCCATCCCTATACCCAGGGGCTGTTCCGCTCGATCCCCCTGCCGGGGGCCGACAAGCTCTCTCATCCCCTGGTCGCCATCCCGGGCCAGCTGCCGCTTCCCCACGAGCGCCCGCGGGGCTGCAACTTCGGCCCCCGGTGCGATCATTTCGAGGCCGGGGTCTGTGACGCGGGTGATTTGCACATGGTCCCCGCGGGCGGCGACGAGAAGCACATGACCCGCTGCGCGCGGATCGGGGTCATCGACTGGGACGCGCCGCTCAAGGATGCCGTCACCCACGAGGAGGTGAAAGCCGGCGCCACGGTCCTCAAGATCGACGGGCTGAGGAAGCATTACGAAGTCTCGGGCAACGCGATCTTCGGCGGCGGCGACAGCCGCACGGTCAAGGCGAACGAATCCATCTCGCTCGAAGCCCGGGAGGCGGAGACCGTCGCCATCGTCGGCGAATCGGGCTGCGGCAAATCGACCTTCGCCAAGGTCCTCCTGGGGCTCGAGACCAAGACCGACGGCTCGGTCATGCTCGACAATGTCGAGATCGGCGCGGTCGGGATCGCGGACCGAGACGCCAAGACCGTCGCCTCGATCCAGATGGTGTTCCAGAACCCGTTCGATACGCTCAACCCCAGCCAGGCCGTCGGCTCGCAGATCGTCCGCACCCTCGAGAAGTTCAAGGTCGGGAAGACCGTCGCCGACCGCGATGCGCGCATGCTCGAGCTGCTCGACCTGGTCAAGCTTCCCAAGGCGTTCGCCAAGCGCCTGCCGCGGCAGCTTTCCGGCGGCCAGAAACAGCGCATCGGCATCGCCCGGGCCTTCGCCGGCCAGCCCAGGGTGGTGGTCGCCGACGAGCCGGTCTCGGCCCTCGACGTCTCGGTGCAGGCGGCGGTGACCGAGCTTTTGATGGACATCCAGCGCAGGTCGCGAACGACCATGCTGTTCATCAGCCACGACCTCTCGGTGGTGCGCTATCTGGCCGACCGGGTCGTGGTCATGTATCTCGGGCACGTGGTCGAGCAGGGCACGACCGACGAGGTCTTCTCGCCGCCCTATCACCCCTATACCGAGGCGCTGCTCTCGGCCGTGCCGATCGCCGATACGTCGGTGCAGAAGAAGCACATCGTGCTCGAGGGCGACATCCCGTCGGCCATGAGCCCGCCGCCCGGCTGCCCCTTCCAGACGCGCTGCCCGCGCAAGCATCAGGTCGAGGGCGGCCTGTGCGACCGCGAGGAGCCGCCGATGCGCGATCTCGGCCAGGGGCACAGCATCAAATGCCACCTCGCCGACCATATCCTCCAATCGATGGAGCCGGTGATCTCTCTCGCCAAGAAGGCCAGCTAGTAGTAACTATCGCGGGGCGAGCGAGAAGCGGGAAGGACGGCGACATGATCGGGATCACCGCCTATGGCGGCTATGTGCCGCGGCTGAGGCTGAGCCGCAAGGCCATCGTCGAGGCCAATGCCTGGTTCAACCCCGGCATCGCCCGCCTGGGCAAGGGCGAGCGGTCCATGTGCAACTGGGACGAGGACAGCCTGACCATGGCCGTCGAAGCCGCGCGGGACTGCCTCGGCGGCCAGGTGCCGGGCGACCTGCGGGCCCTCACCCTCGCCTCGACCACGCTGCCCTTCGACGACCGCCAGAACGCCGGCATCGCCGCCACCGCCCTCAATCTGGGCGAAGAGCTGATGACCATGGACGTCACCGCCTCGCAACGCGCCGCCACCTCGGGGCTGATCAATGCGCTGCACGCCGTGGCCGGGCATGGCGGCAGCAGCCTCTTCGTCGCGGCCGAGAAACGGCGCGCCAAGGCGGCGGGGACTCACGAGCTGATGTACGGCGACGGGGCGGCGGCGCTGGCCCTCGGCACCGAGGGCGTCATCGCCGAGCTTGTCGGCACACACCAGGTGGCGGTCGATTTCGTCGACCATTACCGGAGCCACGACGAGGCCTTCGACTATCATTGGGAGGAGCGCTGGCTGCGCGACGAGGGCTACGCCAAGATCGTGCCGCGCGCGCTCGCGGGCCTCTTCGCGAAGACCGGCCTCACCGCCGCCGACATCGATCATTTCGTCATGCCGAGCGTCATCGGCGCCGTGCCGGGGCGCACGGCCAAGCAGGCCGGCATCGCCGAGAGCGCGGTGCGCCCCACCTTGCATATGGAGATGGGCGAGAGCGGCACCGCCCACGCCCTCGTCTTGCTGGTCAAGGCCCTCGAGGAAGCGCGACCGGGCGAGACCATCCTCCTCCTCGGCTGGGGCCAGGGTTGCGACGCCCTCCTCTTCCGCGCGACGGACGCGCTTCCCGCGCTGCCACCACGCCTGGGAATCACCGGCTCTCTCGCCCGCCGCCGGGAGGAGGCCAACTACAACAAGTACCTGGCCTTCAACAACCTGATCGTCCGCGACAAGGGGCTGCGCGCCGAAGCCGACAAGCAGACGGCGCTCTCGACCCTCTACCGCAAGCGCGACATGGTGACCGGCTTCGTGGGCGGCAAGTGCCGTATCTGCGGCACCGTCCAGTTCCCCAAGACGCAAGCCTGCGTCGGCCCCAACTGCGGCGCCTTCCACAGCCAGGACGACCATCCCTTCGCCGACATCCCGGCGCGGGTGCAGAGCTGGACGGCGGACAATTTGACATTCTCCCCCGACCCGCCGCATCATTTCGGCATGATCGTCTTCGCGGAAGGCGGCCGGATGATGGCCGACGTGATCGACGTGGACGTGGGCGGCATCGATGTCGGCACGCCGCTGCGCATGGTCTTTCGCATCAAGGAATTCGACGAGCAACGCGGGTTCACCAAGTATTTCTGGAAAGGGGCGCCCGCGGCGGGCGGCCTCGACGGCGCCGCCACGGGAGGACAGTGACATGGCCACGGGCATCAGGGACAAGGTCGCCATACTCGGCATGGGCTGCTCGAAGTTCGGCGAGCGCTGGGACATGGAGGCGGACGACCTCATCGTCGAGGCCTACGAGGAATGCGTGGCCGACGCCGGCATCGAGAAGTCGAGCATCGACGCGGCCTGGTTCTCGACCGCGCTCGAGCAGGAGCACGTGGGCAAGTCCGCGATCCCGCTCGCCGTCGCCCTGCGCCTGCCCTATATCCCGGTGACCCGGGTCGAGAACTTCTGCGCCAGCGGCACCGAGTCCTTCCGGGGTGCGGTCTACGGCGTGGCCTCGGGCGCGGCCGACATCGCCCTCGCCGTCGGCGTCGAGAAGCTCAAGGACACGGGCTATGGCGGGCTGCCCCAGCGCAGCCGCGGCACCCTCAATTCCATGGTCCTGGCCAATGCTTCGGCCCCCGGCAACTTCGCGCAACTGGCCACCGCCTATGTCGCCAAGCACGGCCTGGACCCAGCGGACGTGAAGCGGGCGATGGCCCAGATCTCGGTCAAGAGCCACGCCAACGGGGCCAAGAACCCGAAGGCGCACCTGCGCAAGGAGATCGATATCGACACGGTGCTGAACGCGCCGATGATCGCCGAGCCCCTGGGCCTCTTCGATTGCTGCGGCGTCTCCGACGGCGCCGCCGCCGCCATCGTGACCACGCCCGAGATCGCCAGGAGCCTCGGCAAGACCGACCTCGTGAGCGTGAAGGCGCTGCAGCTCGCCGTCTCCAACGGCACCGAGGCATCCCACAACTCCTGGGACGGCAGCTACCTGATGACCACCCGCAAGGCGGCCGAGCGCGCCTACAAGGAGGCCGGCATCGAGAAGCCGCGGCAGGAGATCAGCATGTTCGAATGCCACGACTGCTTCTCCGTCACCGAGCTCGTGACCATGGAGGACCTGTTCATCTCGGAAGAGGGCAACGCCTGGCGCGACGTGCTCGACGGCTTCTACGACGCGGACGGCGGAGTCCCCTGCCAGATCGACGGCGGCCTCAAATGCTTCGGCCACCCGATCGGGGCCTCGGGCCTGCGCATGCTCTACGAGATGTACCTCCAGATCCTCGGCCGCGCCGGCCAGCGTCAGCTCGACAACCCGGTCTTCGGCATGACCCACAACCTGGGCGGTGCGCCGCACCAGAACGTCGCCAGCGTCGCCATCGTCGGCCGCCACGACGCCTGAGCGTGCACCGTCCGGTCCCAGGCGGAATCTCCGGAAATCCGGCGATTCGGGGCGGAAAATGTACGGAATGTTAAGGTGATTCGGCTCGTGAAAAGACGAATAACCGTCTAGTTTCAAAGTGTTGTTAGGATTTTCCGAGGATTCCCGGCGCGAACCTTGACAATCCTTAACCGTTCGGCCGCCGCGATGGGCTTCGCCTAACTAGGATTTAGTTCTTGTAACGGGGATTTCAAGGCTTTTCTTGATAGGGGGCGGCGGGCCGCCCGGGACTGGGAGGAGACAGACACATGGACGAGCCGATCCTGCATTTCTCGAGGGAAGAGCTTGCCGGGCGCCGGCGGGCCGCCTGCGCGAAGATGGCCGAACAGGGGCTCGACGGGCTCGTCATGTTCCGGCAGGAATCGATGTACTACCTGACCGGCTACGACACCATGGGCTACACCATGTTCCAGGCCCTCTACCTCGGTGCCGACGGCGATTTCGCGCTCATCACGCGCACGGCCGACCGCATCCAGTCGCGCTCCACCTCGGTGATCGACGACATCCGCATGTGGTACGACCGCGCCGACGCCACGCCGGCGGAGGACTTGCGCGACATGCTCGAGGACAAGGGCTGCCGCGGCAAGCGCCTGGGCATCGAGTACCACGCATACGGTTTGACGGCCCAGCGCGGCAAGATGGTCGACGCGGCGCTCGACGGCTTCTGCGAGACAATCGACGCCTCGGACCTGGTGCGCCTGTTGCGCCTGGTGAAGAGCCCGGCCGAGCTCGAATACACCCGTAAGGCGGGGGCGCTCTGCGACCTCATCTTCGAGGTCAGCGTCGAGGGCGTGAAGCCCGGCGCCTCGACCAAGGCGATCTTCGGCCAGATGGTGGCGGCGCAGATGGCGGCGGGCGGCGACCCGGCGGCGAGCCGCTACCCCTTCGGCGGTGGCGAGGCCAAATTCTTCGGCCGCTACTACACGGGCGAGAACATCGTCGCCGAGGAAGACAACGTGCTGTTCGAGCCCGGCGCCGCCTACCGCCTCTACCATGCGGCGACCGTATACAACGTGATCGTCGGCAAGGTCGACCCGCGCCTCGCCGCCATGAACGCGGCCTGCGGCGATGCGCTTGGCGCGTGCCAGGAGGTCTTGCGACCGGGCCACACCGTGGGCGACATCTACGCCGCCCACCAGACCACCTTCGACAAGGCCGGCTTCGGCCACGCGACCCAGGCGGCGTGCGGCTACACCATGGGGGCCATGTACCCGCCGACCTGGATGGACTGGCCCATGATCTATGCCGACAACCCGCAGGTCATCGAAGCGGGCATGGTGTTCTTCACCCACATGTTCCTGTTCGACCGCCCGGCGGGCCTCAGCATGTGCATGGGCGAGACCGTCATCGTGACCGACGGCGCGCCCGAGCGCGTCAACCACATCCCGCGCGAAGTGATTTCGAAGTAGGTTGCCAAGCCCGGAGCCGCGTCGCGAAGGGCCGTGAGGCGGGTGGTGGTGGTGCCACTTGAATAGAGACGGTGTATATTCGCATTACGGCTTAAATATATTCCGTCCCTATTGATATTGCGGAACTGGGAGGAGACAGACACATGGACACGCCGATCCTGCATTTCTCGAGGGAGGAGCTCGCGGGCCGCCGCCAGGCCGCCTGCGCGAAGATGGCCGAACAGGGGCTCGACGGGCTCGTCATGTTCCGCCAGGAATCGATGTACTACCTGACCGGCTACGACACCATGGGCTACACCATGTTCCAGGCCCTCTACCTCGGTGCCGACGGCGATTTGGCGCTCATCACGCGCACGGCCGACCGCATCCAGTCGCGCTCCACCTCGGTGATCGACGACATCCGCATGTGGTACGACCGCGCCGACGCCACGCCGGCGGAGGACTTGCGCGACATGCTCGAGGACAAGGGCTGCCGCGGCAAGCGCCTGGGCATCGAGTACCACGCATACGGTTTGACGGCCCAGCGCGGCAAGATGGTCGACGCGGCGCTCGACGGCTTCTGCGAGACAATCGACGCCTCGGACCTGGTGCGCCTGTTGCGCCTGGTGAAGAGCCCGGCCGAGCTCGAATACACCCGCAAGGCGGGGGCGCTCTGCGACCTCATCTTCGAGGTCAGCGTCGAGGGCGTGAAGCCCGGCGCCTCGACCAAGGCGATCTTCGGCCAGATGGTGGCGGCGCAGATGGCGGCGGGCGGCGACCCGGCGGCGAGCCGCTACCCCTTCGGCGGTGGCGCGGCCAAGTTCTTCGGCCGCTATTACACGGGCGAGAACATCGTCGCCGAGGAAGACAACGTGCTGTTCGAGCCCGGTGCGGCATACCGCCTCTACCACGCGGCGACCATGTACAACGTGATCGTCGGCAAGATCGACCCGCGCCTCGTGGATATGAACAAGGCCTGCGGCGACGCGATTCAAGCGTGCCAGGAGACCTTGCGCCCGGGCCGCACCGTGGGCGACGTCTTCGCCGCCCAGCGGGCTACCTTCGAGAAGGCCGGCTTCGGCCACGCGACCCAGGCGGCGTGCGGCTACACCATGGGGGCCATGTACCCGCCGACCTGGATGGACTGGCCCATGATCTATGCCGACAACCCCCAGGTCATCGAAGCGGGCATGGTCTTCTTCACCCACATGGCCCTGTTCGATGGTGACGCGGGTCTCAGCATGTGCATCGGCGAGACGGTCATCGTGACCGATGGCGCGGCCGAGCGCGTCAACCACATCCCGCGCGAGGTGATCGCCAAATAGCGCCTTCGTCGGGGGGGGGGGGCGATCGACGGCGCCGGTCCCGGCCGGCCCGGCGCCGTCGATCGCCTCGAGGGTGCGCGCACGATCCGCGGGCCGCCGTCGGGTGTGGATAAACCAGTGGATGAATAGTGGGTAATATCTACTCTTATCCACAAGAAATTGCACCCCGTTCGCTCTTTTAGCTTGCACCCTATCGGGTCCGGCTCGACAATGAGCTTGCACGTTGAACGGTCTTCGGATTGGACATTGTGTGGATTGGAAAGCCTTCGGGCGGAACGGTCTGAGAGGCGTCAGGAGTATTCTTCGGAATACGTTGCGTGGGCTTCGCGTCCGAGCACTTGGCGCCTCTTTTCTATTGCGCCGGTCGACCGGCGCGCAAGTCAAGGGCCCGGCACGTTTTCGTGTCGGGCCCTTGGCCTTTGCGTCAGGTAATTCGCTTCGCGTCCATGGCACTTGTGCGGGTATCCGGATACCAGGGCGCCGGCCGGTTGTCAACAACATATCGTGTTTAGCTGCTAGAACGCTCCGAGATGTTGTAGGGATCCGGTCGGACAGCGTGTCGGCTCCACCATGCGGGCCATGGGCCCGACGACCCGGACGGGCTGGCCGATGATCTCCGCCGGGTCCCTAATACATAGCGTAATTCCGGTGGTCACTCTCCCGGGCCTATGATTCGGGGTCGCGAGGACGCGCCCCAATAGGCAAACCAAGGAGAGTGACCATGACGGAGTATGTTGGGTTTGATGTGTCGAAGGAAGAGACGGCGTTTTGCGTGAAGGACGTGGCGGGAAAGATATTGGCGCGGGGCAAGGTTGCGACCGATCCGAGGGCGCTGTTCGCAGCTTTGCGGGAGCATTGTCCGTGCCCTGGCCGTATCGTTCTGGAGACGGGTACGCTGAGTGGCTGGCTGGCGCGGGATCTGGGCCGGCTGGGGGTCTCGGTCGAGGTGATCGACGCGCGCCATGCGAACGCTGTGATGCGTCTTCAGCACAACAAGACGGATGCGAACGACGCCGAGCTCTTGGCGGAGATCGCGCGCACGGGGTTTTGCCGCCCTGTGGCGGTGAAGAGCGAGGCGGCGCAGGAGGCGCGGGCACTTCTCAAGGCGCGCTGTCATCTGGTGCGCCAGCGGCGCGATACGGAGAACGCGATCCGTGGCCTGTTGGGGTCGTTGGGCCTTCGCTTTCCCAAGGGCTCGGGCAAGCTGGCCGGACGCGTCCGCGAGGCGTTGGAGGGGCGTCCCGAGCTGAAGGTGATGATCGAGCCGCTTCTGTCCGCGGCGGCGGCGCTGGGCCGCGAGATCGGGCGGCTGGACGAGGCGGTCGTGGCGCGGGCGAAAGGCTCTCCGGCCTGCCGTTTGCTGATGAGCACGCCGGGGGTGGGGCCGGTGACGGCGCTGGCCTATGTGGCGACCATTGGCGAAGCGGAGCGGTTCGCCAAATCGCGCGCGGTGGGCGCCTATGTGGGGCTCACGTCGCGGCGCTGGCAGTCGGGTGGGATGGACTATTCGGGGCGCATCTCGAAACACGGCGACGCCATGCTGCGGGCGCTGCTCTACGAGGCCGCCAACAGCCTGCTGACGGTGGTGCGCCGGGCCCACCCGCTGAAGGACTGGGCGCGCCGGATCAAGAGGCGGACCAGCCACAAGAAGGCCTGCGTGGCGCTGGCGCGCCGGCTGGCGGTGATCCTGCACCGGATGCTGATCACCGGCGAAGCCTTCCGCTGGCCGGAAAAGGAGGCGAGCGCCACGGCATAGCTGGATAAGGAGAAGAGAGAGTTCCGCGAGAAGCGGAAGACCCGTCCCCGCCGGGACGGTGGCCGAGGCGATCCCGTTCGCTTGGCTGCAAGGCGGACAGTCGTTCGCGATTGCGCCTGATACCTTGGGAGGCCGAAGCCAAAGGGCACTATCATGAAGCGACCCGGCGGACCCGCCGGGGAAGACTTCGCAGACAACCGTGTTCCCGGCGGAGACAAGGGTCCGGAAGGGCTTGACCAACGAACCGGAATTAGACAACCGGGCTCGGTCTGCAGGACGATCGCGGGATCGACCCGCGAGTCCGAGCATGCCACCACCGCGAAGCGCGGGCTCTGGCCCTGGCTCACCATGTCCCGGTAGAGGCCCGGGGCCTTCTCGTAATAGGTTTCGCGAAACTTTCGAAAGCCGTTCAGCAGGGTCTCGATTTCGCTCATCCCCAATTCCCGCATTAAAGGTGCCTGACACCTTTTTGACCCCCCGATTTGATGGGGAATTCAAGGTAGACCGCGGGAGGGCCGGCGAGTACCCCTCATACGACTCCCCGAGAGGGAGCTGGCAGCATGCCGAAAAATTCTGCTCTTCCGCAGCCATAGGAATTTGAAGCAGTGGTCCACCGGCGTCAAGGAGGCGTTCGGGGGAGGCCAGTTAGTGGCAAGATGACGGGAGGGACGGTCACTCCCCTCCTCGTCGCGGGTAATTGGGGACAGTATATACTTATCGATCTAAGAGGGTTTTCGAAAGCGTAATAATTATATACTGTCCCCAATTACCGATGATCTACGCAGGGGCCCTCATTACCTTGGTCCGCTAGCTTAGCCGCTCGAAGGACTCGGTGACGGGGCTCCAAGCCTCGAGGGCCCCCTCATGGAGGTCGAGATACCAGCCGTGCAGGCGCAAATCACCGGCCGCCACCGCCTCGCGGACGAACGGGAAGGTGGCCAGGTTTTCGAGCGACAGCCGCACCGACTGACGTTCCGAGGCGCCCAGCAAGGCGTCGCCATCGAGCCCCGGATCGGCCGCCAGGGCGCACTCGCGCGCCTCGCTGAGGCAACCCGTCCAGGCCGCTACGAGCTCGCCGCCGGCATGGCCGCCTTCCTGCCCGCGCACCATGGCGGCGACGCCGCCGCAGTGGGTATGGCCGATGACGATGACATGGTCGACACCGAGTCCCGTGACGGCGAATTCCAAGGCCGAGCTGGTGCCGTGGTCGTGACCGTCCCCGTCATAGGGCGACACCAAGCCAGCCACATTGCGCACGGCGAAGATATCGCCGGGCTCGGTCTGCAGGACGATCGCGGGATCGACTCTCGAATCCGAGCATGCCACCACCGCGAAGCGCGGGCTCTGGCCCTGGCTCAGCATGTCCCGATACAGCTCTGGAGACTTCTCGAAATACATTTCGCGGAATTTTCGAAAGCCGTTCAGGAGAGGTTTTACGCCCGTCATTTCCGCATTCCGTCCGTTGACCGATATTGCTTGATTTACGTTCAGGTCCATTGCAAATCCTCCAGCGCATGTTCCACGCACGTGGTATCCGCACCGACCCAACCCGCCCACCGATGGATTTGCGTGAGATGGGTGGGCGTGCGTGGGTGCGCGTTAGAAGAAATATCTAAGGATTGGCCGGAGACTTATCTTGGACAAGGCTGTGACAAATATGGGGCAGGCGCCCGGGATTCTGCCTGGCGGAAATTGCTCCAACCAAGATTGACCGGTGCATCCTCACCCTGAGGACAGGTTCGAGGATCCGCTCATCGAATAGTCGCACCGGATGGCCGCGCCGCACGCCCCCCTCACACCGCCAGCGCCATGCCGTCGGCGGCGGGGTCGGCGCCGCCGGTCCAGCGCCCGTCCGCGATGCGGATGCCGTGGACGCGGGCGAAGGCGTAGCTCTGGGGGCTGCGCGCGACCGCGTAGCCCTGGTCCTCGAGGGCGGCGGTGACGAAGCGCGGGATGCGGTTGGAGACGCCGATCACATCGCTGGTGGCCGAGAAGCGCGGCACCGCGACGGCGTCCGACATGGACATGCCGAAGTCGATGACGTTGAGGATCGCCTGCATCACGCCCATGGTGATGTTGGTCCCCCCGGGCGCGCCGAGGTTGAGCACGAGCCCACCTTCGTCGAACACCAGGGTCGGGCACATGGCGGTGAAGCGGCTCTTGCCCGGCTCAATCGAGCCCGTGCGGCCGGGGCGCGGATCGAACACGCCCATGCAGTTGTTGTACATGAACCCGAGCCCCTCGGTGATCGCGCCCGATGAGCTGCCCAGGGAATGGGTCATGGCGACGGCGTTGCCCGCCTCGTCCACCGCCGAGAGGTGGGTGGTGTTGGGCGATTCGGCCCCGTCCTGGAGGCGCTCCACATGGGCCTTCTCGCCGCGCTCGATGCGCCCGGCGAGGTCTTTCGCATAGCCCTTGTCGCAGAGGCGCTCGAGCGGCACGTCGCGGAACCTGGGGTCGCCGACATGGGCGTCCTTGTCGATCGTCGCGCGCTTCATGGCCTCCGCCACCACGCGGATATATTCGGGCGTGTTGTGGCCGAGGCCGGCGAGGTCGAAGCTTTCGAGGATGTTCAGCATCTCGATCAGCATCACCCCGCCCCCCGGCGGCTGGTTGGTGGCGATGCGGTGCCCGCGGTATTCGCCCCACAGGGGCTCGTTGCGGGTGGTCCGGTAATCGGCGAGGTCCCGGGCCGAGAGGAGGCCACCGTTCGCGCGCATGTCGGCGTCGATCTCGCGCGCGATATCGCCCTCGTAGAAGACTTGCGCGCCGGCTTCGGCGATGCGGCGAAGCGTGCGCGCCATATCGGGGTTGCGGACGATCTCCCCCGGGCGCTTGAGGGTGCCGTCCGCGCGGAAATAGATGCGCCGGCCGGTCTCCGTGAGGCGCAGCCTGTCCACCATGTCGACGCGGCCGAAGACGCTGTCCTCCTCGATCCATGTCTCGTAGACGTGGGGCCGGACGGCGAACCCGTCCTCGGCGTAGGCGATGGCGGGCGCCAATACGTCCGCCCAGGCCATGGTGCCGTACGCGGTCTGGGCTTCGTGGTAGGCCTTGAGGCTGCCGGGGACGGTGACCGACTGGTAGCCCGCCTCGTTGACACGGTCCTCGAGGATGAAGCCGAAGCCGTCACGGGTCTCGCCCTCGATGAGGCCGGCCCACATGTCGGGCGTGGCGGCGGCCGGCACTGTGCCGTGGAAATCGAGGAACGCGTGCACGCCGCGGCCCGGCAGGTAGAGCTGCATGCTGCCGAAGCCGGCGATACCGGCCATCTGCGGGTCCACCACGCCCTGCACGAGGGCGCAGACGATCGCCGCGTCGACGATGTTGCCGCCCTCGCGAAGCGCGACCGCCCCGGCCTCCACCGCCTCGGGCTGCGGCGCCACGATCATGCCATGGGTCATCGTTCCCTCCCTTTCCGGCCCCGGGGCCAATGTATCACCCTTGCCGGGCACCGAGCCCGGATCGCTCGCGAAGCGGCGCGACGGATGGTGGGCGCGAATCGCGCCGCTGTCATGCAATTCCTCGAAGACCGAAATTGCCGCACCGTCTTTGGCCTATCCGTACGGGCCGGCCGTTGTCAGACCACCCCGTCGCGGCGCATTTGGGCGATCTCGGCGGCGCCGAAGTCGAGCTCGGTGAGGATCGCCTCGGTGTCGGCGCCGAGGGTGGGCGGCGGCGAATCGATGCGCGGGCCGCCATGCTCGTAGCGGAAGCCGGCCGTGGTCACGGTGACGCCCGCGCGCGCCCAGGGCAGGCCCTCGAACCGGTGGAGGAGGGGCCCCTGCGCCACATGCCCGCCGGCGAGGGCCTCGGGCATGGTCGCGACCCGCGCCGCCGGCAAGCCCCGCTCGCAGAGGAATTCCTCCCATTCCCGGGCCGTGCGCGTGGCCAGGATGTCCGCGAGGGCGGCGGCGATCTCGTCGCGCCGCACCTCGATGGCATCCCAATCCGGCAATGCCGCCAGGTCCGGCCGCTCCAGCGCCTCCCACAGGCGCCGGCTCTGCCCCGGCGTGAAGGCGCCGAGCATCAGGAGCCCGTCCTTGGTCTCGTAGCATGAATAGCCGGCCCATTGGGGATGGTCGTTCCCCTTGGGGCCATGGTCGATGCCGCCATGGAGGTGGCCGACCACGTCGGCCGACATGAAGGTCAGCATGGTGTCCAGCATGGCGCAGTCGATGCGCTGGCCCGTGCCGGTCGAGACGCGCTGGAAGAGGGCGCTGGCGATGGCGAAGGCGGCCGTCGTGCCGGTGCCGTAATCGATCAGCGGCGCCCCGACCTTGAGCGGCGAGGCCGCCGCCGTCCCCGTCATGCTCATGAGCCCGGACGCGGCCTGGATCACGTTGTCGTAGGCCGCGTGCCGGCCCTTGGGGCCGGTCTGGCCGAAGCCGGTGAGCGAGCAGTAGACGAGGCGGGGGTTGAGCGCCTTCAGGTCCTCGTAGCCGAGCCCGAGCGCCGCCAGCGCGCCCGGCCGGTAGTTTTCGACCAGCACGTCCGAGCGCTCGGCGAGCCGCCTCAGGACCCCTTGGCCGGCTGCGGTCTTGAGGTCGAGGGTCAGGGAGCGCTTGTTGGAGGCCTGGGCCAGGAAACCAGTACCCATGCCTTTCGCGCCCAGGTCCCGGTCGGCGCCGATACGGCGCATCATGTCGCCCTCTCCGGGCGCCTCGATCTTGATCGCCTCCGCCCCCAGGAGGGCGAGCTGGTAGACGCAGAACGGCCCCGCCAGCACGTGCGTCAGGTCGATGACCTTGATGCCTTCGAACGGCCGCGTCATGTCGTGATTCCCCTGTCCATGGCCGCCGTCGGCCGGCCCTATTCGCCGAGCAGTCTTTGTTCGCCGCTTGCGACGGCTTCAATGCCGCCTTCCCCCTCGCCCAGCTCCAGGCTCTCGATGCTCTCGCCGCGGCGGGCGATCTTGTCGGTCGAGATGTGGATCTGGCGCATGTCGTCCTCGGCCTGGCCGAAATGGCGTCGCAGCTTGCCGACCCGGTCGTCGAGGCGGCCCACGTCCCCCATCATGGCCTGGACCTCCTGTTGGATCAGGCTGGCCTGTTCGCGCATGTGCACGTCCTTGAGGATGGCGCGCATGGTGTTGAGGGTGGCCCACAGGGTGGTGGGCGAGACGATGAACACCTTGGCGCGGTGGGACTGCTCGACCGCGTTGGGGAAGCTCGCGTGCAGCTCGGCGAAGACCGCTTCGCTGGGCAGGAACATGAGCGCCGCGTCCGCCGTCTCGCCCGGTACGATGTATTTCTCGGCGATGTCGCGCACATGCTTGATGATGGCGGCGCTGAAGGCGCGCCTGGCCTGCACCCGGGCCGCGTCGTTGCGCGCCTCGCGCAGGGCGCGGTAGCCCTCGAGCGGGAATTTGGCATCGACGCCGATGGAGCCCGGCGGGTTGGGCAGCTTGAGCAGGCAATCGACGCGCCGGTTGCCGCCCACGGTGGCCTGGAGCTCGAAGGCGGAAGGCGGCAGCACGCTCGCCACCAGGTCCTGGAGCTGGATCTCGCCGAAGGCGCCGCGCGCCTGCTTGTTGCCGAGGATGTCCTGGAGGCCGACCACCTGGGTCGAAAGCTCGGTGATGTTCTTCTGCGCGGCGTCGATCAGGGTGAGGCGGGTGCGCAAGTCGGTCATGGACTTGTCGGCCTTGACGGCGCTTTTCTCGAGCCCTTCCGTGACCCTCTTGGTGACCGTCTCGAGCCGCTCCTCGAGCGCCTTCGAGATGGCCCGCTCCTGGGCCTGGAAGCGCTCGCCCAACTGGGTCTGGGCGTGGGCCTGGCTTTCGGCGAGCTGCTTGAGGCGGGCTTCGAGCGCCGCCGTCGACGCATCGCCGCCGCGCTCGCGGCGCAACGAGAGATACGCGAGAAACGCCCCCACGGCCGCCGCGGCGACGATCGCCAGCACGAGCAATGCATCCATGGCCGGGGCCGCTCCAGCACCTTTCCGATCACCGCGCGGACCCTACCACGGGCGCGGGACCCGCGCACCGGCCGCGCTTGACGGAAGCGGACCCGCGTCATACCTAGACATGCGGAAACAGGCACAGACTCGAAGGCGATACCGGCCGATGGCCCTGCTCCCCATCCTCATCGCCCCCGATCCCAGGCTCAAGCGGACGTCGGGGCCACTCGAACGCGTGGACGACGCGGTCCGCAAGCTGGTGGACGACATGTTCGAGACCATGTACGCGGCACCCGGCGTCGGCCTGGCCGCGCCCCAGGTGGGTGTGGCCAAGCGCCTCGTCGTCATGGATATCGCCGAGCGGGACCAGCCGCCCAAGCGGATCGTGCTGGCGAACCCGGAGATCCTGGTCATCTCCGATTCGCTCGTCGGCTACGAGGAGGGCTGCCTTTCGGTGCCCGACTTCTACGCCACCGTGGAGCGGCCCGATGCCTGCAAGCTCCGCTACCTCGATTACGAGAACGAGGTCCGGGAGATGGCGGCCGAAGGCTTCCTCGCCACCTGCATCCAGCACGAGCTCGACCACCTGGAGGGCGTGCTGTTCATCGACCGCATCTCCGCCCTCAAGCGCAACATCATCCTTCGCAAGCTGGCTAAGACGCGCAAGCAGAAGGCGTCGGCCGAGGTCTGAAGATGGCGGCGCTCCGCCTCGCCTTCTTCGGCACACCCGACTTCGCGGTGCCGAGCCTGGCCGCGCTCATCGGCGTCGGGCACGACGTCGGCCGCGTCTACAGCCAGCCGCCGCGCCCGGCTGGGCGCGGGCACAAGCCGCGGCCGAGCCCGGTGCAGGTCTTCGCCGAGAGCCACGGTATCGAGGTGCGCACCCCGGCTAGCCTCGAGGACGCGGGCGAACAGGCCGCCTTCGCCGCACTCGCGCCCGATGCGGGAATCGTGGTCGCCTACGGCCTCATCCTACCGGCGGCGATCCTCGATACCCCCCGCCTCGGTAGCATCAACGCCCACGCCTCCCTCCTGCCCCGCTGGCGCGGCGCGGCGCCGATCCAGCGCGCCATCCTGGCCGGCGACGAGGAAACCGGCGTCACCATCATGCGCATGGACGAGGGCCTGGACACCGGCCCCATGCTGTTGCGCGAGGCGGTCGAGATCGGTCCGGACGAGACGGCGGGAAGCCTCCACGACCGGCTCGCCGCGCTCGGCGCCACCCTCCTCGTCGCGGCCCTCGCCGGCCTCGCGGCGGGGTCGATCGAGGCCGTGCCCCAGGACGAGGACGGCGCCAGCTACGCGCGCAAGGTGGCGCGCGGCGAGACTCGCCTCGACTGGCGGCGCCCGGCGGCCGCGCTCGCCCGCCAGGTGCGCGCCTTCGCGCCGGCCCCGGGGGCCTGGTTCGGCCATGGGGGGGAGCGCTTCAAGGTGCTCGAATGCGCCGTCGTCCCCGGCGGCGGCCCGCCCGGCACGGCACTCGACGACCGCCTCACCATCGCCTGCGGCGAGGATGCGCTCAGCCTCGGGCACCTCCAGCGCCAGGGCCGCGGCGCCATGACGGCGGATGCGCTCCTGCGCGGCTGGTCCTGCCCCGCCGGCACGGTGCTCGAGTAGGCCGATGCCGCGCTACAAGCTCACCATCGAATATGATGGCGGCCCGTTCTTCGGCTGGCAGCGCCAGGCGAGCGGACCTTCGGTCCAGGCGGCGCTCGAAGCCGCCGTCACCGGCTTTTGCGGCGAGGAAGCGACCGTCCACGGGGCCGGGCGCACGGACGCGGGCGTCCATGCCCTGGGCCAGGTGGCGCATCTCGACCTCGCCCGCGACGCCGCCGCCGCGACGGTGCGTGATGCGCTCAACTTCCACCTCCGCCCGGCCCCCGTCTCGGTGCTCGCGGTCGAGCGCGCGGCCGCGGGCTTCGATGCCCGCCGCAGCGCCCGCGAGCGCATCTACCGCTACCGCATCATGAACCGCCGCGGCCCGCTGGCGCTCGACCGCGGCCGGGCCTGGCACGTCGCGGGCGCGCTCGATGCCGCGGCCATGGCCGGCGCAGCGTCACGCTTCCTCGGCCACCACGATTTCACCACCTTCCGCGCCACCCGGTGCCAGGCGAAATCGCCCGTGAGGACCCTCGACGCGCTCGAAGTCAGCCGCGCTGGCGCGGAGATCCGGATCGAGGCCCGTGCGCGGTCCTTCCTCCACCACCAGGTGCGCAACATGGTGGGCACATTGCGCCTGGTGGGCGAGGGCAGGTGGACGGCGGACGACGTGACGGCGGCGCTCGATGCGCGGGACCGGGCGGCGGGCGGACCGACGGCCCCGGCCGAAGGGCTCTATCTTACCGAAGTCCGCTACGGTTGATACCAAGCCGCGGTGATAGGAACCCATTGAGACGCTTGTCCAAGTCTTTCGGCAAGGAGCGCTTTGCGTAGCGATGCGGCGCATCGCAAGCGGAGCGCGACGCTGTCCGAAAGGCTTGGACAAGCGCCCGAAGGGTCGCCTCTCCGGCTCCCCGGACGTCGTCGCAAACGCTTGCCGATGCGCCGCTCACCCGCGCGCCCGTTCCTAGCCGGGGAGCCGGAGAGGCGATCTCAATGGGTTCCTATCACCGCGGCTTGGTATGAGCCCTATCTGAGGCCGTTCGCCACCCAGCTGATGGCGAAGCTCAGGGACAGGTCCACGAACACCACGCCGGCCGCCTCCAGCGATCCGATCCGGAGCGCCGTGCGGGCGACATATCCCGCATAGAAGAGGATCAGGAGAAATGCGGCGAGCCACAGCACCGAGCCGAAGGCCCCGGGGACCAGCCCGGCGGAGATGGCGGCGGTCACCGGCAGGAACAGGCCGATCTGGATTACGGCCGCCCAGTTGTAGGCGACGATGAAACCGAGATACCGGTCTCCGCGGTCGAGGGCCGCGGTGAAATGGAACATGACCAGGGGAAAGGCGAACACGCCGATTGCGTAGGCGAGGGATTCGACGAGGATCAGGTGGAACCAGCCGTGCTGGATGTGAATGCCCGCTTCGGCCGCGTCGACGACATGGATGACGACCAGGATGGCGTAGGCCGGGGCGGCGATCAGCGCGGCATGGAAGGAGCGCCAGAATCCGAGGGGCGAATCGTCGAAATAGTCCATGCCCCGGGGGTCGAGGTGGGCCAGGCGATAGGCCCCGTAGAGCCCGTAGGCAACCTCCCTGGCGCTGATCATGTGCCGACGAAGTAGCCGTCCAGGACCGTCTTGTAGATCGCCGCGAGGGCCTCGATCTCGCGTGCCGGAACACGCTCGTCGACTTGGTGCATGGTCTGGCCGACGAGGCCGAACTCCACCACCGGGCAATGGTCCTTGAAGAAGCGCGCGTCCGAGGTGCCGCCCGTGGTGGTGAGGGCCGGCCGGCGCCCGCAATGGGCCTCGATGGCGTCCGCGAGCAGCGC
Organism: Alphaproteobacteria bacterium; assembly: GCA_963666705.2. Classification (GTDB taxonomy): domain Bacteria; phylum Pseudomonadota; class Alphaproteobacteria; order CADEGL01; family CADEGL01. Next base: position 54,086 of record CAXXKO010000009.1, read on the forward strand.
GCTGAGCGCCCCCGGCGGGGTCAGGAACGAGGTGGCATTCGACCGCGTCGCGAGCTCGTACCTGGCCCCCCGCGCCCCGGCCACCCGGTCGAGCCGGGCGCGCAGGAGGGTTTCCAGGGACTGAGGCGTGTGCAGGTCGTTGAAGCGGCTGTTGAAGGCGGCGCGGGCGGTGGCCGGGATCACGTTCATGGCCGGGTTGCCCACATCGACGGTGGTGATCTGGAGGATGGTGGGGTGGAAATGCTCCGTGCCCTCGTCGATGGGCTCGTCGGCGAGGGCGCTCAGCATGGCGGCCAGGTGGTGGACCGGGTTGTCGGCCAGGTGGGGATAGGCGGTGTGGCCCTGCTTGCCGCGCACGGTGATATGGCCATCGAGGTTGCCGCGGCGGCCGATCTTGACCATGTCGCCGAGCGCCTCGGGGTTGGTGGGCTCGCCGACGAGGCAGGCGTCGGGCGCCTCGCCCCGCGCCGCCAACGCCGCGAGCACCTTGCACGTGCCGTTGATCGAGGGGCCTTCCTCGTCATTGGTGATGAGCATGCTGATCGAGCCGCCGAAATCGGGGCCGCGCTCGGCCAGGAAGCGCGCGGCTGCGGCGGCGAAGGCGGCGACCGCCCCCTTCATGTCGGACGCCCCCCGGCCATAGAGGACACCGTCCTCGATTTGGGCGCCAAAGGGGTCGTGGCTCCAGGCGTCGCGATCGCCCACGGGCACCACGTCCGTGTGCCCGCCGAAGCAGAAATTGGGCCCCCGGGTGCCGACGCGGGCATAGAGGTTGTCCACGTCCGCCGTACCCTCCTCCGAGAAGGTCATGCGCTCGCAGCGGAAGCCGAGGGGACGTAACGCCGCCTCCAGCACGCCCAGCACGCCGCTATCCTCGGGCGTCACGCTGGGGCAGCGGATGAGCGCCTGGGCGAGTGCGACGGGGTCGGGCGGCGGCGGCCCGTTGGTGCCCGCCATCAATCCCTCAAGAGCTCGTTGATCGAGGTCTTCGCGCGCGTGCGCGCGTCCACCTTCTTGACGATGACGGCGCAGTAGAGGGAGGGGCCGGGGCTGCCGTCGGCCAGCGGCCGGCCGGGCAGGGAGCCCGGCACCACGACCGAGTAGGCCGGCACCCGGCCATAGAGCACCGCGCCCGTATCCCGGTCGACGATGCGGGTCGACTGGCCGAGATAGACGCCCATGGAGAGGACGGCCCCCTCCTCGACGACGACGCCCTCGGCCACCTCGCTGCGCGCGCCGATGAAGCAGTTGTCCTCGATGATGACCGGGTCGGCCTGCAGTGGCTCGAGCACGCCGCCGATGCCCGTCCCGCCCGAGATGTGGCAGTTGGCACCCACTTGCGCGCAGGAGCCGACCGTGGCCCAGGTGTCGATCATGGTGCCCTCGCCCACATAGGCGCCGAGATTGACGAAGGAGGGCATGAGGATGACGCCGCGCCCGATGAAGGCCGAGCGGCGCACCACGCAATTGGGGACCGGGCGGAAGCCGGCGTCGCGGAAGTGCGCGTCGTCCCAGCCCGCGAACTTCGACGGCACCTTGTCGAACCACACCGATTCGCCGCGCCACGGGTCCTCGGGGCCGCCCTTGATGATGGCCGAATCGTAGAGCCGGAAGGAGAGCAGCACGGCCTTCTTGAGCCACTGGTTGACGTGCCAGGCCCCGTCCACCTTCTCGGCCACCCGCGCGGCCCCCGAATCGAGCGCCTCGAGCGCCGCCTCGATGGCGTCGCGCACCTCGCCCGTGGTGTCCGGGCTGACCGCGTCGCGCGCCTCCCAGGCGGCATCGAGGGTCGCTTGGAGCCCTGCTCTGTCCATGGCTTTTCCGTTCGCTGGTGGTGCCGAAATCGCGGCAGACCATGTGCCAGCCGCGCCCGGCCTGTCAACTCGCGGGGGGGCTTCCCCCCGCTTCCCGCGCCGCGAGCAGCGCTTCGAGCCAGACCACCAGATCGTCGGTCTCGTGATGGACGTGCGCGCCGTCGGACCCCTCGCTCGCCCAGTGGGCGTCGTTGCGCACCCAGACCGTGGTCATGCCGAGCTCGTGCGCCGGCAGCAGGTTGCGCGCGCTGTCCTCGACGAAGGCCGTGACCAGGGGGTCGAGCCGGTGGCGGGCGAGCATCTCCCGGTACGGCCCGGGTGCTGGTTTGGGCACGTAGCCAGCGGCGGCGATGTCGAAGACGGCCTCGAAATGGTGGCTGATGCCGAGGCGGTCGGTCACGGCCCCGGCATGGCGTACCGAGCCGTTGGTGAAGATGAGCTTGCGCCCTTCCAGGCGATGGAGCGCGCCATCGAGCGCCGGGCTCGGCGGCACCGCCGAATGATCGATATCGTGGCACCGGGCGAGGAAGACCTCGGGGTCCACCCCGTGGTTGTCCATGAGGCCGCGCAAGGTGGTGCCGTGGGCGTGGAAATAGGCCTTCTGGATCTCGTGCGCCCGCATCTCGCCGCACCCCACCACCTCGCGGATGAACGCCTTCATGCGCAGGTCGATCTGGGCGAACAGGTTGCACGAGGCGGGGTAGAGCGTGTTGTCCAGGTCGAAGACCCAGGCCTCCACATGGTCGAGGGGTGGCTGATTCATGACACCCTGTCTCGCACGGGCGCCGATGCCGGGCAAGTCTTCGGTGACCGCGCAATGATATTTTAAGGTATCGCCCATAGGGTTGGCGGATGACTCGATCTTCATGCCCTCCACGCGGGGCCCGGACAGAGAAAGCGGGTAGGAAGATGGCTTTGCCGTCCGCCAGATTGGTCGCCGTGCCCCCCTCCCGGGGAGAGGCGCCGGCCGGGCGCGCCGAAATCGCCGCGCGCGCCTTCGGCGCCGCCGACCTGCTCGTCGAGCTCGATTCCGGGCTCAGGATCGTGAGCGTGGCCGGGGCGGCGGACTCGCTCATCGGTCGCGACGCCGGGACGCTGGTCGGCCTGCCGGCGACCGAGCTCGTCTCGCCCCAGGACCGTCCCCAGTTGCTCGACGAGTTGCGCCAGGCCGGCGGCCCCAAACATCTCGGCGCCATGGTGGTGCGCCTGCGGCGGGCGGACGGGCTTGCGCCCCACGTCCGCCTCGCCGGCTACCGCCCGCCGGGCGCGGGCCGGTGCTGGCATTTGGCCTTCCGCCTCCATAGTTGCTATCAGTGCCCGATGGCGGAGGCCGAGGGCATGGCCCCGCTGCGGCCGGGCGCCGGCGGGCCGGCCTCCGACATTCACCTGATGCAGCGCCGGCTCGAGGAATTCGCCCGTGAGATCGCCGACGGCGGGGACCGTCCCGGCGGTGGCACCGCGGATGCGGCCGGGGTCGGCAAGGCGCTCGTCTACGCCATCAACCGCTACTGCGCCGACATGGGCGAGGCCTTCTCCGTCGCCCAGCTCTCCGCCGGGCTCGGTGAGCTGGCGGCGTCGGCGGCGGCCCGCGTGGGCGCCTACCGCGCCACGGTGGCCGGAGGGGTGTTCGACACCGCCTTCCAGCCCATCGTCGACCTCGATGACGGCAGCACGCAGCATTACGAGGTGCTGGTCCGCTTCGAGCGCACGAAGCTCGACGTCTCGCCGTTCGAGTTCATCACCTTCGCCGAGCAGGTCGGCCTCATTCACGAGTTCGACCTCGCCATGTGCCGCAAGGTGCTCGAATTCCTGAGCGAGGAGAGAAACCAGGACGAGCGCTACATCCTGGCCGTCAACCTCTCCGCCGGCTCGCTCTCCGCGCCCGCCTTCGCCTCTTCCCTCGAGGCGCTGCTCGGCGAATACGAACAAGTGCGCGGCCAGCTCATGTTCGAGGTCACGGAATCGAGCAAGATCACCGACCTCCCGGCGGTCAACGCCTTCCTCCAGCGCCTGCGCCGCGCCGGCCACAAGGTCTGCCTCGACGATTTCGGCTCGGGCGCCGCCGCCTTCCAGTACCTGCGCGCCCTGCAGGTGGACGTGGTGAAGATCGACGGTGGTTACGTCAAGAACGCCTGCGCCACGCCCGAGGGCAAGCGCTTCCTCATGGCCATGGCGGGGCTGTTGCGCGAGCTCGGCATCACCACCATCGCCGAGATGGTGGAGGACGAGAAGCATCTCGAGGTCATCAAGGAGTGCGGCTTCCGCTTCGGCCAGGGCTACCTCTTCGGCCGGCCCTCGGTGGATATCGACGCCTTCAGCGGCCCCGCGCCGGCGGTCTGAGTGGGGCGTCGCCGATCGGCGGCGGATCGAAGATGCCCGCGGCCCTCAGCCGCCGTAGATCCCAGTTCGGCGGCCCTCAGCCGCCATAGATCAATGTCCCGACGCCGCGCTCGGTGAAGACTTCGAGGAGGAGCGCGTGCGGCACGCGGCCGTCGATGATGACGGCCGCCTCGACCGCGCCCTCGATGGCCGCGAGGCAAGTCTCGATCTTGGGGATCATGCCGCCCGTCGCCGTGCCCTCGGCCACGAGCGCCCGCGCCCGCGTCGCCGGCATGTCGTCGATCAGCGCGCCGTCGGCGTCGAGCACGCCCGCCACGTCGGTCAGGAGGTAGAAGCGCCTGGCGTTGAGGGCGGCCGCGATCGCGCCGGCCGCGGTGTCGGCGTTGATGTTGTACGTCTGGCCCGCCTCGTCGATGGCGATGGGGGCGACCACGGGAATGACGTTCGACTTGGCGAACAGCTCGAGGATCTGCGGGTTGACCGCCTTCGGATAGCCGACGAAGCCGAGGTCGGGCGCGGCGCCCGCTCTGTCCCCCCCACGCTCGAGCTTCGCGGCCGTGATCAGGTTGCCATCCTTGCCGCTCAGGCCCACGGCCACGCCGCCGACGGCATTGATTTCGGAGACGATCTGCTTGTTGATGGAGCCGGCGAGCACCATCTCCACCACCTCGACCGTGGCCGCGTCGGTCACGCGCAGGCCGTCTACGAACTCGCTTGTGATCTGGAGGCGCTCGAGCATGCGCCCGATCTGAGGGCCGCCGCCATGGACCACCACGGGATTGATGCCGACCTGCTTGAGCAGCACGATGTCGCGGGCGAAGCTCTCGGCGAGCTTGCCGTCGCCCATGGCGTTGCCGCCGAACTTGATCACGAAGGTGGCGCCCGCGTATCGCCGCATGTAGGGCAGCGCTTCCGAGAGGGTGCGCGCGGTGCGCAGCCAGTGCTTGGTTTCGTTGATGTCCCGGGCAGTTGGCATGGCGCGGCACTCTATCCGAATGACCGCGGGGCCGCCAGCGCGGCGACGGCGGCGCGCAGCGCGTCGATGCCGGCTCCGTCGCGGGCGCTGGTGACCTCGATCCCGGGATGGGCCGCCGGGTGACTGGCGAGCTCGCGCGCGAGCGCCTCGAGGAGGGCGCCGAGGCCTGATTTGGGCACCTTGTCGGCCTTGGTCAGCACCACCTGGTAGGAGACGGCCGCCCTATCGAGCTCCGCCATCATGTCGAGGTCGCCGGGCTTGAGCCCGTGGCGCGCATCGACCAGCAGCATCAGGCGTCGCAGGTTGGCCCGCCCCCGCAGATAGTCGCGGACGAGGCGGGTCCAGGCCGTGACCTGGGTTCTGGACACCTGGGCATAGCCGTAGCCCGGCAGGTCGACCAGCACGATCCGCCCGCCCAGGTCGAAGAAGTTGATCTCCCGCGTGCGGCCGGGCGTGTTGGAGGTCCGGGCCAGGCTCTTGCGCCCGGTGAGCGCGTTGACCAGGCTCGACTTGCCAACGTTCGAGCGCCCGGCGAAGGCGACCTCGGGCAGGTCCACGGGCGGCAGGCCGTCGAGGCTCGTCACGCCGCGCAGGAAGGCGCATTCCTGGGCGAACAGCCAGCGGCCGAGCCTGATGGCCTCCACCTCGGGCGCTCTAGTACCCACTTTCATAATTCCGTGTTCCATACGATCGCTTTTCCCATCTCCTCGGTAGGAGGGGGTGCGCCGGCGATGCCGGGGCATCGTCAAGCATCCCCGACGCCCCGAGGGGGCGGGAAAAGCGACCCGTAGGGCGGCGCCCCGAGGCCCCCGGACGTCGTCGCGCGCCGCTTGTGATGCCCCGGCATCACGGCGCGCCACGCTCCTAGCCGGGAACCTCGGGGCGCCGTCGTATGGCACACGGAATTATGAAAGTGGGTACTAGGGTCTTGCGTCATCCTTGCCCGTCGGGGAAAGGGGGTGCCGGGCCGCGCTCAACCCCTTTTTCTCTTCCGCCTCTGCCGCTTGCGCACCGGGCTCGCCTCTCCCTCGGCCGCATCCGGCTCGGCGGGCTTCTCGGCCTTCTTCGGCTTGTGGCTCGGGGCCGGCGGGGGCTCCGCCGGCGCCGCCGGCGGCGCCACCGTCCGCCCCATGATGCGCGCGAACAGGCCCTCGATGAGAGTCCTGGCCCCCGCCGCCGCCGACCGCGGCGCCGTCGCCCCCGGCGCGCCGACGGCCATGGCGCGCTTCATGATCACCCACTGCTGGGCGATCGAGAGGGTGTTGTTCCAGGCCCAGTAGATGACGAGGCCCGAGGGGAAGCGCGCCAGGATGAAGGTGAAGATGATCGGCAGCATCATCATGATGCGCGCCTGCATGGGGTCCGCCGGCTGGGGATTGATCTTCTGCTGCAGGTACATGCTGCCCCCCATGATCAGGGGCCAGGCGCCGATCATGAGCATCTCGGGCGGCTGGAAGGGGATCAGGCCGAAGAGGTTGAAGATCGTCGTCGGATCGGCCGCCGAGAGGTCCACGATCCAGCCGAAGAACGGCGCGTGGCGCATCTCGATGGTGACGAACAGGACCTGGTAGAGGCAGAAGAAGACCGGGATCTGGATCAGCATGGGCCAGCAGCCGGCCATGGGATTGGCCTTCTCGCGCTTGTAGAGCTCCATCATCTCCTGGTGGAGCTTCTGCTTGTCGTCGCCGAACTGCTCGCGCAACGCCGTCATCTTCGGCTGGAGCGCCTTCATGCGGCCCATGGCCCGGTAGGACTTGTTCGCCAGCGGGAAGAACAGGATCTTGATCACCACCGTCAGGAGCAGGATGGCGACGCCGAAATTGCCGATCAGCTGATAGAAGAAGTCGAGCAGGTAGAAGAGCGGCTTGGCTAGGAAATAGAGCCAGCGGAAGCCCACCGCCCGGTCGAAGCGCGCAATGTTGTAGAGCTCGGCATAGTCGTCGAGCAGCTTGACCTCCTTGGCGCCGGCGAAGATCCGGCTGGTGGCCTCGGCGACCGCCCCGGGGGCGAGGACAGTGGCGTCCTGCCCGGTGAAATCCGCCTGGTATTTGTCCTTCTTGCCGTCGCCCGTATAGAGGAACTGGCCCCGCACGGGTATATCGGAGTCTGGAATCAGCGCCACCAGCCAGTACTTGTCGGTGATGCCGATCCAGCCGCCGGTGCCCTCGTAGGTGAATGACCCCTCGTCCTCTACATCCTCGTAGTCCTCCTCCTCCAGCACGTCCTGGAAGGCGCCGATCGGCCCCTCGTGCAGGATGTAGAAGCCGGAGATCGTGGGCGTGCCCCAGCGCGAGATGAGGGCGAAGGGGAAAAGCGTCACCGTCGAGGCGCCCGTGTTCACCACCCGCTGGGTGATGTGGAACATGTAGTCGCGGTCGATCTCGTAGATGCGGCTGAAGCGCAGCCCGGCCCCGTTGTCCCAGGTGAGGGTGAGAGGCGTGTCCGGGCGCAGGGCGCGGCCGTCGGCTTGCCACAAGGTGTCGGGGCCGGGCACGGCGGCGTCCGATCCCCGCGCCGGCGTCCAGCCCACCTCCGCGAAATAGGTGTTGGGCGCGCCGGCGGGCGAAAGCAGCACGATGGCCGGGCTTTCGGGGTCGGTCGTGAGCCGGTAGTCGGGCAGGACCAGGTCGTCGATGCGCCCGCCGCGGAGCGCGATCGATCCGCGCAAGCGCGGCGTGTCGATCCGCACCCGTGGCGACGCCGTGATCGCCGCCTCGCGGCTCTCCGCCATGCCCTCGGCCGAGCTTGCGGCCGGGGCCGTGCCGGACGCGGCCGGCGCGGCGCCTGGCGCCTGGGGGCGCACCGTGCCACCCGCGCCCGGGGCCGAGGCATCCTCCACCCTCTGGTCGGGCGCCCGGCGGTCGGGCGCCAAGCCGAACATCTCGGGCAGGAACTGGAAGCCGAGGATGATGACGAGCGAAGCCGCTATCGCGAGCAGAAGGTTTCTTTGATCCATGTCAGGCGGTGGCCCGCGTTCCTGGCGTGTGGTGGGCTGGGCTATTGGCGGCCGAGGGCGTGCCGGCGGGCCGGCTTCCCGGGCACCGGATCATAGCCCGAGCCGCCCCACGGATGGCAGCGCGCAATGCGCCATACCGCGAGCCCAGTGCCGCGCACCGCGCCGTGGCGCATGATCGCCTCCATGGCGTAGGCCGAGCAGGTCGGGTGATAGCGGCAGCTCCGCGGCAGGATCGGCGAGATGAATAGCCGATAGAGCCCGATCGCCCCCCGCAGGATAGCGCCGATGGGATTCACGCCCCGGCCCCGCCGCCGTCGCCCGGGCGATAGCAGCCCAGGCGCTCGAGTGCGGCCGCGAGGTCGCCCTTGAGCGCTTCGAAGGGCCGCCGAATGGTGCCGGCCCGGCCGATGACCACATAATCGCGGCCCGGTGCCGCGTGGGCCGGCATCACCGCGTCCGCCGCGGCGCGCAGGCGCCGGCGCGCCCGGTTGCGCGTGACGGAACCGCCCACCTTGCGGGTGACGGTGAAGCCGAGGCCGCATTCCGGCGCGCCCGGCCCGCATCCCGGCGCGCCCGCGGCGGGGGACGCCTGCAGAACGAGGCCGGGCATGGCTGATTTGTGCTGGCCGCGTGCGACTCTGAGGAATTCGGGGCGGCGCCTGAGGCGCCTAATGGACACCCGCATCGGTCATGCCGAGAGGCGCTTGCGCCCCTTGGCACGGCGCCGCGCAAGCACGCGCCGTCCGGATGGCGTCGCCATCCGGGAGCGAAAGCCATGCCGGCGCTTGCGAACCTTCACGCTTGGCTGGAATGTTCGTTTCAAGAGAGAGCTCCCTGCCCCGAGGCGCTCGGTGTATAAGGGCTCGGGCGTACCAAGTCAATGCGCCGCCGCCCCGCCCGCGGCCCCGGGCCTCACGGCAAGGTGACTGGTTGTGTCGGAGGGGCGATGATACATACGGCTTCGACCCCTTTCTGGCGCCGCCGGCGCCCGAAGACGCGATGCGAACATACGGGATCAACGTGAGCGCCGATCGAACGGTGAGCAATACCACGCCGCTCAGACGACTGTTGCCGCTCGCAATCCTCGCCCTCGGCCTGGTGGCTTTCTACGCCGCCGGCCTGGACCACTATATCGATTTCGCGGTCCTGCGCGAAAACCGGGCGGCGCTCGTGGATTGGGTGGACGGGAGCCGGGTGCTGGCGGCGCTGGCCTTCATCCTCCTCTACATGGCCGCGGTCGCGTTCTCCCTGCCGGTTGGGGCGGCCTTGACCGTGGCGGGGGGCTTCCTCTTCGGTACCGTGCCGGCGGCGATCTACGTGGTCGTGGGCGCCACCTTGGGCGCCACCATCCTCTTCATGGCCGCGCGCACCGCATTCGCCGACGTGCTGCGCCGCAAGGCCACGGGACCCCTGTTCCAAAAGATGCAGGCCGGCTTTCAGGACGATGCCTTCAGCTATCTCCTGATCCTGCGCCTGGTCCCGCTGTTTCCCTTCTGGCTGGTCAACCTGGTGCCCGCTCTCCTCGGCATGCGCCCGCGCACATACGTCCTCGGCACCTTCCTCGGCATCATTCCGGGCAGCGTCGTGTTCGCCCATGTCGGCGCCGGCCTTGGTGCCGTGTTCGACCGCGGCGAAGCGCCCGATCTCGACATCATCTTGGAGCCCGAGATTCTCTCCGCCATCATCGCCCTCGCCGCGCTCGCCTTGCTGCCGGTGGTCTACAAGCGATACAAGGCCCGCAAGGGGCGTCGTCCCGGCGCCCGGTAGGGAAGCGGGAAAGCGGGGAGGCGGCGATGGCCGAGGTCATCCGCCCGGACATTTGCGTGATCGGCGCCGGCTCCGGCGGCCTCACGGTCGCGGCGGGCGCCTCGCAGATGGGGGCCGAGACCGTGCTGGTCGAGCGCGCCCTCATGGGCGGGGACTGCCTCAACCACGGCTGCGTGCCGTCGAAGGCGCTGCTGGCGGCCGCGCACGCCGCTCATGCGGTGCGGCGCGCACCCAGGTTCGGCGTCGATGCGGGTGAGCCCAGGGTCGATTTCGCTCGCGTCCAGAATCGCGTCCAAGGCGTCATCGCCAGCATCGCGCCACAGGATTCCGTCGAGCGCTTCGAGGGGCTGGGGGTGCGCGTTATCCAGGACCACGCCCGCTTTACCGGCCCCGGCGGGGTGGTGGCGGGGGAGAGCGCCATCCGCGCCCGCCGCTTCGTCATCGCCACCGGTGCCGCGCCGCTGGTGCCGCCGATCCCGGGCATCGGAGACGTGCCCTATCACACCAACGAGACCATTTTCGGCGCAACCGTCCTGCCGGGGCACCTGCTGGTGATGGGCGGCGGCCCCATCGGCGTCGAGCTGGGCCAGGCCTTCCGCCGGCTCGGCGCGCGGGTGACGATCATCGAGATGTCGAGCATCCTGCCGCGCGACGAAGCGGAGCTGGTCGACGTGGTGCGCAACCGGCTGCGGGGCGATGGCGTGGATATCCTCGAGGGCGCGCGCATCGAGGCGGTCGAGCGGCGCGGCGCCGGCCTCGCCGTGCGCGTGAGCCGCCATGGCACGGCGGCCTGGCACGAGGGCACCCACCTCCTGGTCGCGGTGGGCCGCAAGCCCGTGCTCGACGATCTCGGGCTCGAGGCGGCCGGCGTGGCCCACGGGCCCGGCGGCATCACCGTCGATAGGCGCCAGTGCACCAGCAACAGGCGGGTCTATGCCATCGGCGACGCGGCCGACGGCTACCGCTTCACCCACACGGCGTCGCACGGGGCCACGGTGGTGCTGCGCCACGCCCTCTTCCGCCTGCCCGCCAAGGCCGAGGTGCGCGCGGTGCCCTGGGTCACCTATACCGACCCCGAGCTCGCCCATGTTGGTCTGGGCGAGGACGCGGCCCGGGCGGCGCACGGCGACATCCGCGTCCTGCGCTGGCCCTTCTCGGAGAACGACCGGGCCTGGACGGACGGCGAGACGGACGGCCTGATCAAGGCCGTGGCGACGAAATCGGGCCGCATCCTCGGCGCGTCCATCGTCGGGCACAATGCCGGAGAGCTGATCCAGCCCTGGGTACTGGCCATCTCGAGCGGCCTCAAGGTGGGCGCCATCGCCAAGATGATCGCGCCCTACCCGACCCTCGGGGAGGTCAGCAAACGCGCCGCCGGGACCTATTACATGCCCAAGCTGTTCAGCGAGCGGACGAAGAAGGTCGTCCGCCTTCTGGCCCGCCTCGGCTGATCGGGCGGCGCCGGCCCGCGCCGCGCCATTCACGGAAAATTGAAACTGATTGACTCCGCCTGACGGCACGGACGCGCTACTAATATTCCTGCCCGATACGCGCGGGTCACCGCGCCGATCGAATGGTGGATACACGGGGGGCGTCGGCATGAGCCGCGCCGCCAACTGAACAGACCCGATTGAATGGTCTCAGGAGGACTTCATGATCAAGAAAACCGTTGTCGCGATCAGCGTTGCGGCCCTGGCGACGTCCGTGGCGGCTCTGCCGACCGCCGTCGCCGCCGCCGACAGCTCGCCGCTGGTCCAGATCGCAGCCTGCAATCCGTGCAACCCCTGCGCCCCCAAGGCCTGCAACCCCTGCAATCCTTGCGCCGCCAACCCCTGCAATCCTTGCAACCCCTGCGCCGCCAACCCCTGCAATCCTTGCAATCCGTGCAATCCCTGCAAGGCGTCCGACTAGCCGCCTGACGGACCGCACGTAACATCGGGGCGTCCGCCGGGTAACTGCGGGCGCCCCGATTCGGTTCGGGCTCGAATCGATGGGACGGTGCGCGCCGGGCCGATGATTCGCTATAATCGCCCGCATGGCCGAACGGAAGCTCAGACTGCCGCGCCTCGATCGCAGCCTCTCGGCGCGCCTTCTTCTGCTGACGATCTTCTTTGTCATGCTCTCGGAGGTGTTCATCTATACGCCGTCGATCGGCCGATACCGCAAGGTGTATTTGGAAGAGCGCATCGCCGCGGCGCACATCGCCACCCTCGCGCTCAAGGCCACACCGGACGGGATGGTTCCGCCCGCGCTCGAACGGGAGCTGCTGAGCCATGCCGGCGCCTATGTGGTGGAGCTCTACCGTCCGGGCGCGCCCAAGGAGCTCATGCTCGGCCCCATGGTGCCGCCCGAGATCGACGCCGAGTTCGACCTGCGCGAGGGCAGCTTCTTCGGCTTCATCGACCAGGCCTTCGCGACCTTGGCCCAGGACCGCAACCGGGTCATCCTGGTGCGCGGCGATTTGCCCAAGGAGCCCGGGACCCTCGTCGAGATCATCATCGACGAATGGCCCATGCGCATGTCGATGATCGACTTCTCCGAGCGCATCCTGGCGCTCTCGATCCTCATCTCCATGATCACGGCCGCCCTGGTCTATCTCAGCCTGCAACTGACGATGGTCTTCCCCCTGCGCCGGGTCAGCGAGAGCATCGTGGCCTTCCGCGAGGACCCTGAGGATCCGGCTCGCGCCATCGTGCCGGGCCGGCGCAGCGACGAGATCGGCGTCGTCCAGCACGCCCTCGCCGAGATGCAGACCGGCCTCATGACGGCGCTCAAGCAGAAGACGCGCCTGGCCACCCTCGGCGAGGCCGTGACCAAGATCAACCACGACCTGCGCAACATCCTGGCCACGGCGCAGCTCGTCTCCGACCGCCTCGCCACCATCGACGACCCCGAGGCGCGGCGCATCACGCCGACCCTGGTGAGCTCGATCGACCGGGCGGTCGAGCTCTGCACCGATACGCTCGATTTCGCGCGCGCCGAGCGGCCCCTCGCACTGGCGCGCTTCGCCTTGCGCGAGCTGGTCGAGGATGTGGGCGAACAGCTCGGCTTCGCCGTCGACGGCACTCCCGCCTGGGACAACCAGGTCGGCCCCGAGACGATCGTCGCGGCGGACCGCGGCCAGCTTTCCCGGGTGCTCGCGAACCTGGGCAAGAATGCCGCCGAGGCCGGCGCCGGGCGCGTGCTGGTCTCGGCCCGGCGCGAGGGGCGCATCGACGCGATCCGAATCGCGGATGACGGGCCCGGCCTGCCGCCCAAGGCCCAGGCCCGGCTGTTCGAGCCCTTCGCCGGCTCCGCCCGGCCCGGCGGCACCGGCCTCGGCCTCGCCATCGCCCGGGAGGTGATGCGCACCCATGGCGGCGACGTCGTCCTCGCCGGGACGGGCGCCGAGGGGACGGTCTTCGAGCTGCGCCTGCCAGCGGCGTGAGCCGTGGCCGCGCCGACGTAGGAGAGAAACGCGCTAAATCCTCGTCGAGAGCCATATGGCGAGGCGGGAGCCGGCCTTGATGGCGGCCGTCAGGGGCTCGTAGCCGGGGGCCGCGCGGGCGTCGTGCTCGACCGCCGTCTCGAGATGCGCGAGCTCGTCGTCGCGGAACTCGAGGATGGTCTCGCGCAAATCCGCCTCGTCCTCGCCGAGCTGCTCGGCCTGCGCCGCGTAATGCCCGCCGATCACCTCCTCGACGGCGACGGTGCAGGCCATGGCGGCGCGCGGGCCCATGAGCGCCGTCGCCGCCCCGAGGGCGAAGCCGGCCACGTGCCAGAGCGGCGAGAGGGCCGTCGGCCGCACCCCGCGCTCGGCCATCATGCGGTCGAAGGCCTCCAGGTGCTCGCGCTCCCGCATCGCCATCTCCTCGATGGCCCGGCCCGCGCCCGTGCCGGCCAGGACGGCGAGCTGGCCCTCGTAGATGCGGACGGCCCCGTATTCGCCGGCCTGGTCCACCCGGATCATTCGCGCGATCAGCTCCGCGGGGCCCGGGTCGCCGGGGAGGGCGTCCTCGCCCGTGATGCGCGGGCGCGGCGCCTCGCCGGTCATCGCCGCGGCCCCCCCCGCAGGGCGGCGCGCGCGAGGCAGGGGACCGCCAGCGCCACCGAGGCGAGGAAGTTGTAACCGGTGAGCGAGATGCCGAAGAGCATCCAGGCGGGCACGTCGCAGCGCGGCGCGGGGGTCCCCATGGCGAGCGCGCGCAGCGCGGCGAGAGATGTCGGCTCGCCGCCCGCGCCGCCGTCCGCGCAGGTGCTGCTCCCTTCCCACCAGAGCTGCTCGACGCCCACATGGTAGCCGGCGATGCCGGCGCCCACGATGAGGGCCGCGCCCATGGCCGCCAGCAGCATCCGCCCGCCGCCCCGGCCCACCGCCGGGGTCAGGAGGCCGATCCCGAGGACCGCGAACCAGGGATAGCGCTGCCAGACGCAGAGCGGGCAGGGCTCGAGCCCGCCCAGGTATTGCATGGCGTAGACCGCAAGCAGTATGGCCGCGGCGACGGCCAGCATGGCCTGGGCCGCCCGGCGGGGATCGAGGGAAATGAGCATGCGCCGCATGACGCCGCCTATATAGCCCATGGCGCCCCGTTATGTATCCCCCGCTCGAAAAACACCGGCGCCACTCGATCGGCTTCCGGCGAGCCGAGCTCTTGGCCCGCCGGCAAGCCCGACCGCGCGCCCGAGCGCGCCTTCGCGCCTACAGGATATATCTCACGACCGCGAAGCCGCCGACGAGGGAGACGAAGAAGACGAGGCTTACGAGGCCCAGGCGCTTCTCGACGAAACCGCGGACCCAGGGGCCGAAATACCACAACAGCGCGGCTTCGGCGTAGAAGCGCGCGCCGCGCGAGAGCACCGAGGCAATGAGGAAGACGGCGAAATCGAGCCGCGTCACCCCGCTGGCGATGGTGACGATCTTGAAGGGGATGGGCGTGAGGCCGCCGCCGGCCACGATCCAGGCGCCCCATTCGTTGTAGGCGGCCTGGAAGGCGGCGAAGTCTTCCCCATAGCCGTAGAGCTCGATGATGGGCCGGCCCAACGCCTCGAACAGGAAAGTGCCGATGGCGTAGCCCAGGATCGCCCCCAACACCGAGGCCACCGTGGCCACGAAGGCGATGCGCCAGACCCGGCGCCGGTCCGCCACCATCATGGGGATCATGATGACGTCCGGGGGGATGGGCAGGATGGAGGAATCGAGGAAGGAGACGATGGCCACGGCCCAGGTGGCGTGCCTGTGCTGGGCCAGCCCCATGGCCCGATCGTAGGAAGCCCTCAGCACGCGCGCGCCCTCCCTCGCGAATTCGGTCGCGGCCACGCTTAGCAGCGGGACGGCGCGCGGGCAAGGCGGGCCGCGTTGGTGTAGTCTGAGGGGCGATTTCGGGACCGGGGCGAAGCCACCATGCGCTGCGACATCCTCATCATCGGCGGCGGGATCGTCGGCTCGAGCATCGCCTACCACCTGGCGCGGGACGGGCGCGGCGGCGCGATTCTGGTGGTCGAGCGCGACCCCACTTACGAGCGCGCCGCGACCCCGCGCTCGAACGGCGGCATCAGGCGGCTCTTCAGCCTGCCCGAGAACATCGCCATGGCCCGCTACGGCCTCGATTTCTACCGCGGCTTCGAGGCCGCGATGGGCGTGGATGGCGCGCCGGCCCCGATCGGCTTCCGCGGCCAGGGCTACCTCTTCGTCTCCGACGGTGGCGGCCACCGCCAGATGGAGGAGAACTTCCGCCTCCAGGCCGCGAGCGGCGTCGATGCCGAGCTTCTCGACCGCGCCGCCCTGGCGCGGCGCTTCCCCTCGATCCGCACCGACGACCTGGCCCTCGCCGTCCATTCGCCCAACGATGCCTGGATCGACCCCCATGCCGCCCTCCTGGGCTTCCGCCGCAAGGCCGCGAGCCTCGGCGTCCGCCACCTCACCGACGAGGTGGTGGGGTGGGAGGGCGACGGCCGCCTCGCGCGCCGCGTCACCCTCGCCTCGGGTGGCGAAATCGCGGCCGATACCCACGTCCTCGCCGCCGGCGCCTGGTCGGCCCCGCTCGCGGCCGCAATCGGGCTCGATCTCCCGGTCGAGCCCCTGTCGCGCGAGACCCACTATTTCCGCACCGATGCGGAAATCGAGCCCCTGCCCTTCATCAAGACCGAGACCCACCTCGCCTTCCGGCCAGAGGGGGTGGGCTACGCCGGCGGCATGCCCGACTGGTCGCTGCCGGCGGGCTGGAGCTTCGAGCTCTCGGCGGACAATTTCGAGCGCCTGGTATGGCCGGCCGTGGCCCGCCGCGTGCCCGCCCTCGAGACCCTGCGCCTGGAGCGCAGCTGGACCGGCCACTACGCCCGCAACCGCTTCGACCTCACGGCCATTCTCGGCCCCTGGGCGGGTGGGCTCGCCAACGTGCACATGGCGGTCGGCTTCTCGGGCCACGGCATCATGCACGCCCCGGCCGCGGGCCTGGCCCTCTGCGAATGGATCCTCGACGGCCGCCCCTCGACCCTCGACCTCGCCCGCTTCGGCTACGCCCGCGTGCCGGCGGGCGAGCCCTACCGGGAGAAGGGGATCATCTAGTACCCACTTTCATAATTCCGTGTGCCATACGACGGCGCCCCGAGGTTCCCGGCTAGGAGCGTGGCGCGCCGTGATGCCGGGGCATCACAAGCGGCGCGCGACGACGTCCGGGGGCCTTGGGGCGCCGCCCTACGGGTCGCTTTTCCCGCCCCCTCGGGGTGTCGGGGATGCTTGACGATGCCCCGGCATCGCCGGCGCACCCCCTCCTACCGAGGAGACGGGAAAAGCGATCGTATGGCACACGGAATTATGAAAGTGGGTACTAGCTCGAACGGGCCCGCGCCCGAGTTGACCGCCACGCGCCCATAGCTATGATCGCCGGTCCCTAGGGCTCTGTGGCGGAATTGGTAGACGCGGCAGACTCGAAAGGCTGATGCGCCTCATACACTTATGCGGGTGTGGCGGAATTGGTAGACGCGCTGGACTCAAAATCCAGTTCTGGCGACAGAGTGTCGGTTCGAGTCCGACCACCCGTACCACCAGCCTATCGCTCTAGATGCGAGCCGCCCTTCAGCGGCCTGCTGGGCAGTACCTGCCCCATCCTTGTCACAGCCTTGTCCCTGATAAGTCTCCGCTAATCCCTTAGATATTCCTCTGACGCGCACCCACGCACGGCCACGGTGATCGGGCCGACGGTTCTCACCAGCGACGGGTATCGGCACCCGGCGCGCCGGTTCTCGACACCGGACCCCGTGGCGATGCGCTGACTATCGGGGGCCGCATCCACACCGCGGACATCGATGTGGCTCATCCCGGCCTTCCGGCGCGCGCGGCTGACGGCATTCGGTCGACGGGCAGCGCCGGAACCCGGCGGTGAGATGATTTGGGTCTCGGCCGACCGGACGGACGACGAGCGGACCGACGAGCCCGATTGCGCGGCCCAGGCCGCGCTGGCCACGGACGGTGACGGCGCCTCCTGAGAGGACCGGAGAGATAGATGAGCATCACCACGGTCGGACTTGGCAACTACACCACCACATTGCCCCCGGGCGAGTTGCCCGTGACGGATTTCAACGATACGCCCATAAGCCCTCTGGTCACGGCCAACGTTACCGGGGCGGTGCCGACCAACGGCTGGTCGTCCTCGCTGTCCTATCCGTTTTTCGGTGACGGTTTCTCCTCGGTCATGTTCGCCAATCCCCTGGCACTGAAGGCCGACGGCTCCGGCCTGGCGATGGGGCACAGCGACAGCCCCCGCTTCATCGATGGAGGGCCGTCCGATCCGGCCAGTGAGGGGGTGAAGTATGAATTCACCGGCGCGCCGGACATCAAGGCTGGCCTTTCCGGGCTAGCGGCGCCCGATGCCAGGCTCGACGGCTTCGGCGACTGGACCGTTCGGGCCGCCTGGGAAGACGGCGGCTCGAAGCTCGACGCGACTTTCGGAAACGGCCTGCCCTTCGTCTATTTCGAGCGCACGGGCACCGCGGACGCCGTCCTCACCTTCTCGGAGCATAATGAAAATCGCGTGGGCCAGCCCACGGATCCCCTGGTCTATACGATCGGTGGCGTGAGCGGCGCCTATAACGGCGCCGGCACCGACTTCGTGCTGCCCGTGGACGCGGGGACGGGCATCGCCAACGGCCCGCAGGTGCGTATCTCGTACGATTTCAACGGCGACGGCGGTTTCGACCGCACCGAGACATTTTCCCTTTTCCCCACGGATCCGGCGGACGGCTGGGAAAGCTATACCCAGGCCCAGGGCCTCCATAGCGAACGGGGCGACTTTCAGGACTTCACGGGCGGTAGCATCAAGGTCGAGATTTGGAACGCCATCGGTGATGGCGACATCATGGTCGCCACCGACACGCCCGCCGGCGATCTCCCGCAGTCGAAAATCCAGGTGCCGTTCAGCAATCTCCAGGTGGCCGGGACCACCGGCGCCGTGGACGCATTGTACCTGCGCGGTGGTGCCGTTGCCGGCGGTGCGCCGAGCGCACTTTCACCCCAAGCGGGTACCGCCATCACCATCGACACGACCGACACCGCCACCGGCCCGGACAACAGCGTGCCCGGCTGGGAAGGGCCGGGGGCGTTGTGGCACCAGCAGGACGGTGTTGCCGGCCTGACCATCAACGGGACCCATTACGGCATCTTCGGGCCCAGTGGCACGACGTGGCAATGGACCGCCGATGGCCTTGCGTCCGACCTCGGGGGCAAGGACTATTTCTCGCTCGCGGTCCTCCCCGACAATATGCTCGAGACGCTGGAAAGCTTCCGCCAGCACGCCTACAGCTTCGTCACCGATAGCCGCATCGACTACGAATACGACCCGGCGACGGGCACGGTGCGAAACGTCTTCACCGCAACCACCGAGATGAAGGAAACCGGCGCCGATCTTTCCGCGGACCCGCTGATGTCGCTTTACCGCCATCAATGGCTGAATACGGATGCGCCACTGACCGATTACACCTACCAATCACCGCGCGGCGAGATGAAGGTGTTGTCCGCCACGCAATTCACCACCGAGACACAGGCAAGCGGGCTCTTGCCGTCGCTCCCGGATATGGGCGCTTACGACCGCGCCCAGCTCTACCAGCTCGTCGACGATGCCTATGGGGAAGTCCTCGCCCGGCCCGACCCCTTCCCGATGGAAGATACCTATTGGTCCGGCAAGGAAATGGGACGGCTTTCGGAGCTGGTCCATATCTCCAACCAGATCGGCCACAGCGAGGCCCGGGACTACTTCCTGGATGTCGTCGAGGCCGAGCTTCAGGATTGGTTCGACGCCACCGACGGGACCGACAAGCAATTCTTCTACAACAGCGAATGGGGCACTCTGCAGGGCTATCCGGCAAGCTTCAGCTCCGAGACCCAGATCAACGACCACCAGTTCCATTACGGCTATTTCGTTCAGGCCGCGGCGACCATCGCCGAATTCGACCCGGCATGGGCCGCGCCCGACCAATGGGGCGGTATGGTCGATCTGCTGATCGCCGATGTCGCCAATCCTGGCCGCGGTGACGGCATGTTCCCGTATCTGCGGAATTTCGATCCCTATTCCGGGAATTCCTGGGCTTCCGGGCATGGCGCTTTTGCCTCCGGGAACAACCAGGAATCCAGCTCCGAAGCCCTGAATTTCGCGACCGGTGTCGCCCGTTGGGGCGCCGCCACCGGGCAACCCGGCTTGCAGGATCTGGGTGTCTATCTGCACACCATCGAAAGCAATGCCGTCCAGCAATACTGGTTCGATGTGGACAACGCCGTCTTTCCGCAGGAATTCCTCTACGACGCGGTTGGCATGATCTGGGGCGACGGCGGCGACCACCGCACTTTCTTTTCCGCCAATCCGGAGATGATCCACGGCATCAACTTCCTGCCGGTGAACGGCGGCTCGCTCTATCTCGGCTACGACCCGGCCTATGTGGGTGCGGTCTATGACGAGATCGTCGCCACCCGTGGCGGCGAGCCCACCGTGTGGCGGGATTTGATATGGGAATATCTGGCCCTGGCCGACCCGGACGCGGCGATGGCAAAGCTTCTCGCCAATCCCGGTTATGGGCCGGAGGAAGGCGAATCCAGGGCCCATACCCTGCATTGGGTTTCCAACCTTCAGGCGATGGGGCAGGTGGAGAGGGGCATTACCGCCGACACGCCGTTCCACGCCGTCTTCAACAAGGATGGGGCCCTCACCTATGTCGCCTACAACCCGGGCGATGGCGACCTCGATGTGGCCTTCTCCGACGGTACGGTCATCACGGTGCCTGGGCACAGCATCGCCTCCGGCGATGGTGTCGGTGATCTGACGATTACACACCTGACCACCGCCGCGCCCACGGACCCGGTGCCCGATCCCGCGCCCGACCCGACCCCGGACCCCGCTCCCGACCCGACCCCGGACCCCGCTCCCGATCCGGACCCGACGCCGGACCCGACCCCGGGCCCCCCTTCCGCGAACGACTTACGTCTGGTTGGCGGCAACGTGCTGTTCGCCGAGGCTCTGGGAGAGATCGCCGTGCCTTGGGCGGCCGGCACCCATTCCGTCGGTGCGCCGAACAACCCCCTCGTCTTTACCCTCGACGGGCTATCCGGGCAGTACAACGGCGCGCAGGCCGGGTTCGATCTGGCTCTCGACGCCGGGAGCAGTGTCGGGAACGCCACCGAGGTGAGAATTTCCTATGACTTCGATGGTGACGGCGGTTTCGATCGCGTGGAGACCTAATAACTACTTTCCCAGCAACAACGTGGCGGGCTGGGAAATCTACGACGCGGGACGCGGCCTGATCTCGGCGGACGGCGCCTTCGCCGATTTCGCCGGCGGCGGGATCGAGGTTGAGATCTGGAACGCCTTCGGCTCCAGCGACGTCTCCCTGGATGCCGCGCAATCAAGCTTCGTCCTGCCGTTCGCCGAGCTCGGCGATGGCACCGACCCGACTCCCGATCCCGCCCCGGATCCGACGCCGGACCCCGCCCCGGACCCGATCCCCGACCCCATCCCGGACCCCATCCCCGACCCGGGCGCACCGGCCTTGGTGCTCGATGGTGCATTGGTCACTTTCTCCGGCAGTCAGGATTTGGCGGTCATCGCCTCGGCGGACGGCATCGACAGCATCGGCACACCGTGGAACCCCCACCAACTGGTGCTGGACAACCTGACCGGCGCCTTCGACCCCGGCCAGGCGACCAGCTTCGCCCTGGGGATCGATGCCGGAAGCGGTATCGGCAATGCCACCCAGATGCGCATCACCTACGATTTCAACGGCGACGGCACGCAAACCCGCACCGAGACCTATGGCTACATGCCCAGCAACGACCTGCCCGACTGGGAAACCTATGGCTCCGAGCGCGGGTTGATAGACGCCGAAGGCGCCTTCGCCGATTTTGCCGGCGGCGCGATAACGGTCGAGTTGTGGAACGCTTTCGGGTCGAGCGACGTTGCCTTCGACCTCACGGAGTCCTGGTTCAGCTTTCCCTATCCGGGCCTTGCCGACGACGGCACGGCACCGGACCCAGCGCCAGACCCGATACCGGACCCGGCGCCGGACCCGATACCCGATCCAATACCCTCTCCGGGAGATACCTTGTATCTCAACGATGACGGCAGCCTCACCTTCGACCAGAACACCGCGGGCGCGGCGACAACCGTCGCTTCAGCCGATGGCGGCCGGAGCTTCGACGAGCCCGTAAACGGCCAGAGCTTCCGCATCGACGGTCTTTCCGGCAGCTATCGCTCGGGCGACACCACGGGTTTCGAGCTCCCTCTGGACGCTTCCGACACTGTCGGCAACGGCACCCAGGCGCGGGTATCGTACGATTTCAACGGTGACGGCACGGCCCAGCGAGTCGAGACCTACGCCTTTTTCGCCACCAACGATGTTTTCGACTGGGAGAGCTATACCGCCGCGCACGGCCTGGTCTCAGCAAGCGGGGATTTCGAGGACCTTGTCGGCGGCTCGGTCGAAATCGAGGTGTGGAACGTCATCGGCCATGACGATGTGGCGCTTCAGACCGACCCCCTCGACGGCACTGCCGAACAGGCGACGCTGATCATTCCATACGACGATATCTGGGGTTAGGAAGGATGGCGGGCAGGACGCGCTGAAGCGTCGGGCCGCGAGCGGCGGTCGAACCCTCACCCAAGGCGGATCCGCGGCCGGAGGTCGAGCCGACGAAATCCGTCGGAAACCTGCCGTGCCGCACCCGATCCCGCATGTTTGCTGATGGCCATGAGGAGACAATCTGGCTGCCGGACGGCTGCGGAGGTGAGGCCATTCCAATGACGGCGAAATTTGGCTACTGTCGGCATCGGTTTGACGGTTGTTCGGGAAATGTCGGATCGAGCGATGTTCGAGCGCGCTGGCGGGTTCCACGTGGGAGCCGGGATGAGAGGGTCCCTGCCATGAACGAGCCTTTCGATCCCCCGTCGTCGTCGCTGCTCGATGCCGGCCGGTTCGACCCGGTGGCGGAGAATTCCTGGACCCTGCCGGCGCACTGGTACTACGAGCCGGAGATCTTTCGCCGGGAGCACGAGGTGATATTCTACCGGACTTGGTGGTATCAGTGTCATGTCAGTGACATCCCCGAGGCGGGCGACTACCACGCCGGCCATGTGGTGGACCAGGGCATCTTCATCATCCGCGGCGACGACGGCCGCATTCGCGCCTTTCACAACGTCTGCAGCCACCGGGCCCATCCGCTGCTCCAGGGCCAGGGCAACGCCCGGCGCATCGTCTGCCCCTACCATCAGTGGTGCTACCGCGCGGACGGGCGGTTTCGCGAGGCCCGAGGCCGCAAGACGCTCAAGGATTGGATCCCCGAGAATGCCGATCTGAAGCCGGTGCGGGTCGAGGACTATGGCGGGTTCCTGTTCGTCAATCTGGATCCGGACGCCACGCCCCTCATCGAGCTCGCGCCCAAGCTCATCGAGGACATTGCCCGGTGCTGTCCGCGCCTCGGCGAACTCGTGCGTGTCGAGCGGCACGAGGTCGCCGTCGCGGCCAACTGGAAGACCGTCATCGACAATAACCACGAGTGCTATCACTGCGCGGCCAACCACAAGAGCTTGATGGAGCTGGTCGACTACGACAACAAGGCCGATTGGTCCGACGACGGCATCAGCTTCACGCACGCCGTCGAGCGCAAGGCGCTCGACAACGACGCCTACAGTCTCACGTCCGAGGAGGTCGAGCAGGATGCGCTGTTCGGCTACATCTGGCCGACCCTGATCCCGCTCTGGTATCCCGGCTCGCCGAGCGCGGTGCTGTTCCAGGTCATCCCGACCGGCCCCGAGACGACGCTCGAGCGTTTCGACTTCTACTTCACCCACCGCGATATCAACGACCAGGAGCGCCGGTTCATCGACTACATAAAGAATGTCCTGATCGTCGAGGACGTGGGCCTGTGCGAGCAGGTCCAGAAGGGTCTCCATTCGCGCGGCTATACCCAGGGTCGGTTCGTGGTGGACCGCGACCACGCGGAATTCAGCGAGCATCACGTCCACTTCTTCCAGAAATTCGTCCATGACGCGCTGGTAGCCGCTGAAGGGCGGCTCGCCGCCCACAACTCGGGCTCGCCCGCCGCGAGCCGCGCCTCACGGGCCACGGCGGACATTGCGATCTAATAGTATCTCAGGGTTGCAATCACCATGACGCCCAGCGGTTAATCCTCCGAGCCTCAAATCAGCTGTGGCCATTGCTAGTGTCTATCGGCATTGGGATTCCTAATTTCGGGGTCGGGGATTCGAGTCCCTCCGGGCGCGCCAGTATCGGGGGAGCCCATGTCGGGGGCGCATGGGGCCGGGGCCGCGAACGAGAGGGTGACGTCCGATGCATAAGCTGTTGCCGCAGCAGAGACTGCTTCTCGAGCTCCTGGCCATGTCGGGCGACATCGCCGTGTCCGACGGTATCGACGGCACCATACTCCACCACACCCTCGTCGAATGCGAGGCAGCCCGGCTGGTGACCCAGGCACCGTACGGCGCCGGCTTCAGCAAGCTGAGCGTTACCCCTATCGGCCGGACCGTCCTCAAGAGCCAGCCGGCGATGTAGATCCACGCTTTCGCGGCCTTGGCGGCGATGGCGCCTAAGCGTGCGGCCCGGGCCGCGCGAGGGACGCGCAGAGGTCGACGACCACGGCGCGGACGGCGCGGTGGAGGGGGGTCGGGGCGTAACGGAAGGCCACCTTGCAGCCGTCGGGCGACACGGGATCGGTGGCCTCGCGCGAATCGTCGATGGAGCCCGTGAGGACCAGCTCGCGGCCGCGCGCCGAGATCAGCCAGCCCTCGTCCGGCCCCGCCTCGGCGCCCATCAGGCGCCAGCGGCTGGCGATCACGAACCAGCCCGCGCGCGTCGGGTAACGGCCCTTGACGGTCATGCCGTCCGGGCCTTCGGGCATGCAGGTGGCCTCGGTGACCCCGCTCGGCCACAGCCACTACGCGGGCGCCGCACAACCGCCGGCGGCGGACGATGCTCCCTGGCCCGGGTCGGGCACCACGAGATAGGCGCCGCGATGCGGGTAGTGGCGGACCGCGGGAAGCGCCCCGCCGGGGGGAGGGTCCGGGATCGCGAGCTGAAGCTCCTTGCCGTCCGGCGGCAGGAGCCGCATCCCCGGCATGCCGTCGCCGCCCGCGACCAGGAAGCCGTCCTTCGCGCGCAGCGGGATCCATGCCCGGCCTCTGGCCCTGGCGGGCGGTGCGAGGAAGTCGCATCTCAGCGGCGTGAACGCGAGGGATGCCGGGTGGGCGTCCGGGAAGGTATAGGGCGTTTCCTTGCCGATGGGGCCGAACATGAGAACGAACCGGCGCGGGCTCCCGACACCGGTACCGAGCGCGCGCTTGTAGAACAGGTTGCCATCCGCATAGCACGGCCGCGATGCGCGGTCGTGCAGCCGGTCGACCCCGCCGCCGATGTGCCAAAGATAGATGCCTTTTTCGATATGCTCGCGGTCGTCGCCAACCCAGTAGACCGGCGCCGCGTCGAGCGCCATGGCCTCGTCCGTCTCGATGACGCGCCAGGTGGCCGAGGCGACGTGGACCCGGTCGGGCGCCAGGTTGTCCACGATGATCGGCGCCGAGGAGCAGCCGCCGAGCGCCGCGGCGATCAGGAGACTGGAAAGCATTCTTCGCCTGGCCGGGATCATTCCCCACCTCCCACGAACGATGCCCCCATCACGGTGATACTAGTACCCACTTTCATAATTCCGTGTGCCATACGACGGCGCCCCGAGGTTCCCGGCTAGGAGGGTGGCGCGCCGTGATGCCGGGGCATCACAAGCGGCGCGCGACGACGACCGGGGGCCTCGGGGCGCCGCCCTACGGGTCGCTTTTCCCGCCCCCTCGGGGCGTCGAGGGTGCTTGACGATGCCCCGGCATCGTCGGCGCGCGCCCTCCTACCGAGGAGACGGGAAAAGCGATCGCATGGCGCACGGAATTATGAAAGTGGATACTAGCGCACCGCGCCGGCGCGCGCACGCCGTCAGCCCTCGCCCGCCGGGATGATCCCGCGCGCGCGGAGGCGGTCGATGTCGTCGCGGCCGAGGCCGAGGCCGGTCAGAACTTCCGCCGTATGGGCGCCGAGGGCCGGGGCCGCCCGCGGATCGAGCGCGGCCTCGTCCGTGCCGGGGACGTTCACCGCCGGGACCCGGCCGACTCCGTCCTGGTCGAGCCAGCCGACGGCGCCCACCGCGGCCACATGGGGGTCGGCCAGGAACTCCGTATAGGTGTTGGCGGGGGCGCTCATGATGCCCTTGGCGACCAGGAGCGCGCTCCACTCGGCCGCGTCCCGGGTGCCGAGGCGCGCGTCGAGGAGGGCGTCGAGTGCATCGGCGTTCCGCATCCTGTCCCAGTTGCTGGCGAAACGGGGGTCGTCCGCCAGCTCGGGGCAATCGAGGGCCGCGCACAGCCGCTCGAACTGGCCCTGGCGGATGGTCGCCACACCGATGGCGCGGTCGCGCGCCTGGTAGAGGCCCACGGGCATGTATTGCTCGGGCGGCGGGTCGCCCTCGTCCAGGTGGTACTCGAGGATGCGCGTGGCCTGGAAGGCGCCGGCACTCGCCATCAGGGAGACGTCGAAGCGGCGCCCGCCGCCGCCCCGCTCGCGCGCGTAGAGGGCGGTGGAGACGTTCTGGAAGGCATACATCCCGGCCGCGGTGTCGATGGGGATGGTGCGCACCTTGTGGGGCACACCGTCCTTGCCCCGGTTGAAGTCGGCCATGCCCGTGAAGGCCTGGAGGATCGCGTCCGTCGCGGGCCGGTCGCGGTAGGGCCCGGCCTGGCCGTAGCCCGTGATCGAGACGTAGATCACATCCGGGTTGCGCGCGCTGACGGCGCCGTGGCCGAAGCCCAGGCGATCGGCGATGCCGGGGCGGAAGCTCTCGATGACCACATCGGCCCCGGCGGCGAGGCGGCCGGCGATGTCCCGGCCGTCCGCGTGCTTGAGGTCGATGGCGACGCTGCGCTTGCCCCGGTTGACGGCCAGGAAGACGGGTGAGACGGCGCGCGGCTTCTTGCCCAGGGGGCGGGCCCAGTCGCCCTCCAGCGGCTCGACCTTGACCACGTCGGCGCCGTAGAGGGCGAGGAGCTGGCCGCAATAGGGGCCGGCCACGCCCTGGCTGAAGTCGGCGACGCGGAGGTCGCTGAAGGGCCGAAAAGCATCCATCTCAAGCTCGCGAGGCGCGGGGGACGGCCTATCCTGGCGCACTGTCGCGCCAGCGGGACAGACTAATGGAAAGCTCTCCTCCAGCAAGGGCCGCATGGGACGTGCTTGCGTGCCCTGGCGAAATATCGCTGTCGGCATCCGGGCGGTTGAGCATAGAGTGCCGGCAACGGGGCGAGGTTCATCTTGACCGAAAGAGTACCAACGGGGGCGCGGTGAGAAGAGGAAACCGGCCACGGCGCGCTGCACCGTCGGCGACGATCCAGCAGCCGCCCTTCCGGCGCTTGCGCATCCCCTATCCGGTCTACGAGATCGCCAGCGCCGACGAGGTCGAGAGCATCCACCAGGCCTCCCTCGACGTGCTCGAGGAAATCGGCATCAACTTCCTGCTCGACGAGGCGCGCGACATCCTGAAGGACGCGGGTGCCGAGGTGACGCTGGGCGAGACGCGGGTCCGCTTCGACCGGGATATGGTCGAGGCGGCGGTCGCCAAGGCGCCGGCCACCTTCAAGGCGTACGCGCGCAACCCGGCCCACGACCTCGAATTCGGCGGCAACGCGATCAATTTCGGCCTGGTATCGAGCCCCCCCAACGCGAGCGACCTGGAGGGCGGCCGGCGGACGGGCAACTTCGCCGATTTCCAGGACTTCATCCGCCTCGGCCAGGGCGTCAACGTCGTCCACCAGATCGGCGGCTATCCGGTGGAGCCCGTCGACCTCCACCCCGCCATCCGCCACCTGGAGGCGGAGCGGGCGGTCATCCGGCTCTCGGACAAGCTCGCCGCCGGCTATTGCCTGGGGCGCGAGCGCATCCGCGATTCGATCGAGATGGCGCGCATCGCCCGCGGCGTCGATTCCGAGCGCCTGGTGAACGAGCCCAGCATCTTCACGGTGGTCAACGCGAACTCGCCCCTGCAGTACGATGCGCCCATGCTGATCGGCATCATCGAGATGGCGCGCCATGGCCAGCCCGTGACCATCACGCCCTTCACCCTCTCAGGCGCCATGGCGCCGGTGACGGTGGCCGGCGCGCTCGTCCAACAGAACGCCGAGGCGCTGGCGGGCATCGCCTTCTCGCAACTCGTCCGCCCGGGCGCGCCCATCATCTATGGCGGCTTTACCTCGAACGTCGACATGAAGTCCGGCGCGCCTGCCTTCGGCACGCCCGAGTACGCCAAGGCCGTCCTGATCGGCGGCCAGCTCGCCCGGCGCTGCGGCGTGCCCTACCGCTCCTCCAACGTCAACGCGTCCAACGCGCCCGACGCGCAGTCGGCGTATGAATCCCAGATGTCCCTGTGGCCCTGCCTCCTCGCCCACACCAATTTGGTGAAGCACGCGGCGGGCTGGCTCGAGGGCGGCCTCTGCGCGTCCTTCGAGAAGGTGGTCATCGACGCCGAGATGCTGGGCATGGTGGCCGCTTTCCTCGATCCCGTCGCCATGGGGGAGGAGGACCTCGCCCTCTCGGCCATGCGCGAGGTCGGGCCGGGCGGGCATTATTTCGGCTGCGCGCATACGCTTGCAAGGTACGAGACGGCGTTCTATGCGCCGCTGCTCTCGGACTGGCGCAACTTCGAAACCTGGGAGGAAGCCGGCAAGGTGGACGCGACCTGGCGCGCCCACGCCCTCTACAAGCGCCTGCTGGCCGAGTACGAGGCGCCGCCCCTCGACCCCGCGATCGCCGACGAGCTCGACGACTATGTCGATAGGCGCATCGCCGAGGGCGGCATTAAGACCGATTTCGGCGCCCCGGGGAAAGGCTCGCGGGCGTGAAGTCCCACGCCCGCGTCGTGGTCATCGGCGGCGGTGTCGTGGGCTGCAGCGTCCTCTACCACCTGACCAGGTATGGCTGGCGCGACGTCATGCTGGTCGAGCGCTCCGAGCTCACCTCGGGCTCCACCTGGCACGCCGCCGGCGGCTTCCACACCCTCAACGCCGACCCCAACATCGCGGCGCTCCAGGGCTACACCATCCAGCTCTACAAGGAGCTCGAGGAGATCAGCGGCGAGGCTTGCGGCCTCCACCACGTGGGCGGCATCACCCTTGCCTCTACGCCCGACCGCATGGACTTCCTGAAGGCGGAGGTGGCAAAGCACCGCACCATGGACATGGACACCCGCATCGTCGGGCCGGCCGAGATCGCCGAGATGGTGCCCGTGATCGACACGGCGGGCGTGATCGGCGGGCTCTACGATCCGTTGGACGGGCACCTCGACCCCACGGGCACGACGAACGCCTATGCCAAGGCGGCGCGCCTGCAGGGGGCCGAGATCAGTCTGCGCAACCCGGTCATCGAGCTGAACCCGCGCGCGGACGGCGCCTGGGACGTGGCGACCCAGGACGGCACGATTGTGGCCGAGCACGTGGTCAACGCCGCCGGCCTGTGGGCGCGGGAGGTCGGGGCGCTCGCGGGCTTGGCACTGCCGTGCCTGCCCATGGAACACCAGTACATGGTCACCGACGACATCCCCGAGATCTACGAGCGCGAGGTGGAGATCCCGCACGTCATCGATACCGAGGGCGAGAGCTATCTGCGCCAGGAGGGGCGCGGCCTGGTCCTCGGCGTCTACGAGCAGGACTGCCGGCACTGGGCGCTCGACGGCACGCCGCTCGATTTCGGGCACGAGCTGCTGCCCACCGACCTCGACCGCATGATGGACAAGCTCGAAGTGGCCTATCACCGCTACCCGTGCCTGCGGGAAGCCGGCATCAAGCGGGTGATCAACGGCGGCATGGTTTTCGTGCCCGACGGCAACCCACTGGTCGGGCCAGTGCCGGGCCTGCGCGGCTACTGGTGCGCCTGCGCCGTCATGGCCGGCTTCAGCCAGGGCGGCGGGGTGGGCCGCACGGTGGCGGAATGGATGATCGAGGGCGAGCCCTCGGCCAACGTCTTCGCCATGGACGTGGCCCGCTTCGGCGACTGGTGCACCAAGCCCTATACGGTCGCCAAGACGCGCGAGAACTACCAGCGCCGCTTCGCCATCTCCTACCCCAACGAGGAGCTGCCGGCTGGCCGGCCCCTGCTGAAGACGCCGGCCTACGATGTCTGGGATGCCGGCAATGCCGTCTTCGGGGCGGCCTACGGGCTCGAGCATGTGAACTATTTCGCAGCCAAGGGCGAGGAAGCGGTCGAGGTGCCGAGCTTCCGCCGCTCGAACGCCTTCGCCGCCGTGGGCGCGGAGTGCCGCGCCGTGCGCACGGCCGTCGGCATCAACGAGATCCACAACTTCTCCAGGTTCGAGGTGACGGGGCCGGGGGCCGAGGCCTGGCTCAGCCGTATGCTCGCGAACCACATGCCCGCGGCGGGGCGCATCGTCCTGAGCCCCATGCTGAGCCCGAAAGGCCGCCTCATCGGGGACTTCACGGTGGTGCGCCTCGAGCCCGAGCGGTTCCGCCTCACCGGCTCCTATCTGGCCCAGGCCTATCACATGCGCTGGCTCCAATCCCATTTGCCGGAGAGCGGCGTGGCGGTGCGCAACGTCTCGGCCGAACAGATCGGCTTCCAGATCGCTGGCCCGAAGGCGCGCGAGATGCTGGCACGCGCGACGGCGGCGGACGTCTCGGGTGCCGCCCTCCCCTTCCTCCACGCCTGCGAGATGCTGGTGGGCAACTGCCCCGCGACCGTATGCCGCCTCTCCTTCACGGGCGACCTCGGCTACGAGATCATCGTCGATGCCGGGCATCAGCTGGCGCTTCACGAGGCGCTCACGGCGGCCGGGGCGGAGCTCGGCCTGCGGCCCTTCGGCATGCGGGCGATGATGAGCCTGCGGCTCGAGAAATCCTTCGGCGCCTGGCTGCGCGAATACAGGCCCGACTACACCCCGGCCGAGACCGGGCTCGACCGCTTCGTCGATTTCACCAAGGGGGATTTCATCGGCCGCGACGCGGCGCTGCGGGAGCAGGCATTCCCGCCGCCGCGCCGCCTGACCACCCTGGTGGTGGATGCGGCCGACGCCGATGTCTGGGGCGACGAGCCGGTCTTCGAGGACGGCGAAGTCGTTGGCTTCGCCACCTCGGGCGGTTACGCCCACTATGTGGGGAAGAGCGTGGCGCTCGCGCTTGTGCCGCGGGACGGAATCGCCGAGGGGGCGGAATTCGAGGTCGAGATCCTGGGCGAGATGCGGCCCGCCACCCTCGCGACCCGGCCGCTCTTCGACCCCGGGGGCGAACGCATGCGGGGCTGAGGCCGCGAGGAGGGAAGGACATGCCGATCGAGGCCGCCCAGGCCCGCACCAAGCAGGCTGCCGCGCGCCAGCACGGCGCCATGGAATACACCACGCCGCCCACGGACCTGGACGCGGTGCGGCTCTACCGCCTGGGGCGGGTGCGCGAGCAGCTCGTGGCGCGCGACTACGCGGGCGTCCTTCTCTTCGATCAGATCAACACCCGCCACGCCACGGATTCGACGGACATGCAGGTCTGGTGCGCCCATTACGAGACGCGCTGCGTCTTCGTGCCGGCCGAGGGGCCGGTGGTGCTGTTCGACTACGCCAACCTGCCCCACCTGGCGGAGGGGCTGGTGACGGTGGATGAATACCGGGTGCTCCCGGCCTTCTACTATTTCGGTGCCGGCCCCAACGGGCCGGACCTGGCGCGCAAGTTCGGCGACCAGATCGCCGCGCTGGTGCGCGCCCATGGCGGCGGCAACCGCCGGCTCGCCGTCGACCGGCTCTCGCACATGGGCACCGACGCCATCCGTGCCCACGGCATCGCGCTCTTCGACGGCCTCGAGGTGATGGAGCACGCGCGCGCCATCAAGTCGGCTGGCGAGATCGCGCTGATGCGCGCTTCTATCGAGGCGTGCGAAGCGGGCATGCGGGCGATGGCCGCGGCACTTCGCCCCGGCATCACCGAGAACGCCCTGTGGGCCAAGCTGCACGAAGCCAACATCGCGCTCGGTGGGGAGTGGATCGAGACCCGCCTCCTCTCCTCCGGCCCACGCACCAACCCCTGGTTCCGCGAATGCTCCATGCGCGGCATCGAGGCGGGGGACATGGTGAGCTTCGATACGGACCTCATCGGCCCCTACGGCTACTGCGCCGACATCTCGCGCTCCTGGCGCTGCGGCGAGGGCAAGCCCGACGACGCCCAGCGCCGCCTCTACGCCGCCGCCCACGCGCAGATCCAGCACAATATCGGAATCTTGAAGCCCGGCATGAGCTTCCGCGAGGTGGCCGAAGCGGCCTGGCCGATCCCGGACGACTACCTCTCCAACCGCTACACCAGCCTCATCCACGGCGTCGGCCTGGCCGACGAGTACCCGAACATCAAGCACCGGGTCGATTTCGCGGCCAAGGGCTATGACGGGATCGTCGAGCCCGGCATGACCCTCTGCGTCGAATCCTTCATCGGCGCCGAGGGCGGCAAGGAGGGTGTGAAGCTCGAGGAGCAGGTGCTGGTGACGGCGGACGGCGTCGAGGTGCTGTCAAGCTACCCGTTCGAGGAGGGGTGGCTGTAGGGGTAGGCGTTTTGCCGGAGTCGTCTTTACAATGTATGTACGAATTCATATATACAATGTCATTACAATAGACCGCGAATTCACGGGTATGAGGAGATCATGGTTTCAAGCTCCCCAGGCAAGGCCACTCCCGGATCGTCGGAAACGATCAATCTCCGCGCTTCCTCGGAGCAAAAGGCGCTGATCGACCGCGCCGCCTCCCTCCTTGGTAAGACGCGCACGGATTTCATGCTGGAGAGCGCGCGTGAGGCGGCCGAGAACGCCTTGCTCGACCAAAGGCTGTTCCTGCTCGACGATGCCGCGTTCGAGGAGTTCGTTCGGCGCCTCGATGCGCCGGCCAAGCCTAACGAAGGACTGCGCCGCCTCATGGCCACGCCCGCGCCCTGGGAGCGGTGACCTCCCTACCCCCGCGACCGATCGCGCGGGACCACGACCTTTCGGCCTTCGATTGCGGCAGGCCGGTCCTCGACGACTGGCTCAAGCGACGAGCCCTCAGGAACGAGGAGTCGGGCGCATCGCGCACCTACGTCGTCTGCGAGCGAAACGAGGTCGTCGCCTATTACTGCCTCGCCAATGGCGCCGTCCTGCACCGGAACGCGCCCGGCCGCCTCCGGCGCAACATGCCCGACCCCATCCCGGTCATGGTCATCGGCCGGCTGGCCGTCCACCGGCGACTGCACGGTCAGGGCTTTGGCGCGAGCCTGCTGCGCGACGCCCTGATGCGTACCGCGAGCGCGGCGGAGATCGCCGGCATCCGCGCGGCGCTGGTCCATGCCCTCGACGAAGAAGCGGCGGCCTTCTACCGGCGGCACGGCTTCCTCGCCTCGCCAATGGATCCCTTGGTTTTGATGATGCCCCTCGCGACGGTGCGGGCCGCGATGGGCGATGCCGGTCCCGGTTCCCAGCCCTAAAGACTAGGAAGCACCCCCCTACCCCGTCCCCTCCGCCAGTACCTGGTCGAGGATGGCGAGCGCGCTGTCCGCCTCTTCGCGGGTGATGGTGAGCGGCGGGACGAGCTTGATGACGGTGCCGGACTGGGTGCCCATGGGGCCGGAGAGGGTGGTCTGGAGGCCCAATTCGAAGGCGCGGGTGACGGCGCGGGCGCCGAGCTCGGGCCAGGGCGTGCGGGTGTGGCGATTCCGCACCAGCTCGACCCCGATCATGAGGCCGGCGCCGCGCAGGTCGCCGACGCATTCGTGCCGCTGCTGGAGGTCGCGCAG
Organism: Alphaproteobacteria bacterium; assembly: GCA_963666705.2. Lineage (GTDB taxonomy): Bacteria > Pseudomonadota > Alphaproteobacteria > CADEGL01 > CADEGL01. Next base: position 87,245 of record CAXXKO010000009.1, read on the forward strand.
GCCCGCCATCAGGTAATCGCCCATCTCGCGGGCGCGGTCGGCCAGGTTGCCGCCCACAAGGAGGCGGATGATGGCCTGGGCGGCGCGCGCCGGCAGGGGGTCGGAGACGTGGCTGGTATAGAAATAGAAGCCGCGCTCCGCGAGCTCTTCCTCGATTTCCGCGCTCGTGACGGTGGCGGCCATGGCGACGCCGCCGCCGAGGGTCTTCGAGAGCGTGAGGATGTCGGGCACCACGCCGTCCGCCTCGAACCGGAACATGGTGCCGGTGCGGCCCAGGCCCGTCTGCGCCTCGTCGAAGATGAGGAGCATGCCGCGCTCCCGGCACAGCTCGCGCAATCGCGCGAGGTAGCCGGGCGGCGGGACGACGACGCCGCCCGCCGCCAGCACCGGCTCGCACATCACGGCGGCGGGCGCCTTGACGGACTGGGCGTCGGCCATCTCGAAGCCGACCTCGAGGCAGGTGCGGTCGCATTCGCCCGCGCAGTGGCGGATGGGGCAGCGGTAGCCGTTGGGCGCGGGCAGAGACATCACCCCCGGCATCACGGGGCCGTAGCCCTTGCGCGAGCGGTGGAAGGTGCTCGACTGCGCGCCCGCCGTCATGCCGTGCCAGGCGGTGCCGAGGGATAGCACCTCGAAGCCGCCGGTCTTGAGCTTGGCCATGCGGATGGCGGCCTCATTGCTCTCCGCCCCCGTCGAGAGGAACAGGGACTTTTGCAAGGCGGGGGGCAGCAGGGCCGCGAGCTCCTCCGCCAACTCCACGACGGCGGGGGACAGGATGACGCTGTAGAGGTGCATGGGCTCGTCGCAAGCCTGGCGGATGGCCGCGACCACGGCAGGGTGGTTGTGGCCCACGGTCGCGCACATCTGGCCCGAGCCGAAATCGAGGATGGCGCGCCCCGTCTCGTCGTACATGTAGCTGCCCGCGGTGCGGGTGATCATGGCCGGGCGGAAGGTCTTGCCGTAGCGCACCAGGTGCTTGTCGACGATGTCCCAGTAGCGGCTCACCGTCTCGGGGGGCAGGTTCGTGTCCATGATGGTTGCTTCCTTATACTGATCGGTCTTAAGAAAGACCGATCATATGGTCCCTCAAACGCCGGGCGGCCGCATCCGCGGCCTTGGCTTCTTCTTTCGCTCAAGCGCCGCTCAGGCTGGCCTCGCATAAGCTCGGACGCGCGGTCGCGCTTGCCAGGCGGTGATGAGTCAAGCTCATCGCCGCCTGGTACTAGCTCAAGCTCACCCCAGCATATCAATAAATGCTGCTAACGCTGGGCCGTCTCCCACGCGGGGTGGATCCAGACCGGGGCATTCGACGGCGGCAGCGGGTCGCGGCCGCGGATGATGTCGGCCGCCTTCTCGGCCACCATGATGGTGGGCGCGTTGAGGTTGCCGTTGGTTATGGTCGGGAAGACGGAGGAATCGGCCACGCGGAGGTGCTCGACCCCGCGCACCCGGCATTCCGCGTCGAGGACCGCCATGGGATCGCTTTTCCGTCCGATTCGGCAGGTACAGGAGGGGTGGTAGGCGGTCTCGCCGTTGGCGCGGACCCAGGCATCGATCTCGTCGTCGGTCTGGACCGCCGCGCCGGGTGCGATCTCGGCGCCCCGGTAGGGGTCGAAGGCCGCCTGCCCGACGATCTCGCGCGTGAGCCGGACACAGGCGCGGAAGCCGGCGCGGTCGTCCTCGTGCTGGAGGTAGTTGAAGAGGATGCGGGGCTTCTCGCGCGCATCGCCCGAGCGGATGCGCACCCAGCCCCGGCTCTTGGCCTTGTTGGGGCCGACATGGACCTGGAAGCCGTGGCCGTCGACGGCCGATTTCCCGTCGTAGCGCATGGCGGCGGGCAGGAAGTGGTACTGGATGTCGGGCCACCTGACCCCGGCCTTCGAGCGGATGAAGGCGCAGGATTCGAAATGGTTGGTGGCGCCCAGCCCGCTCTTGAACAGGATCCAGCGCGCGCCGATCAGGGCCTTGCGAAAGGGGTCGAGCTGGCCGTTGAGGGTGATGGGCTGGGTACAGCGGTACCGGATATAGACCTCGAGATGGTCCTGCAGGTTCTCGCCCACACCGGCTGAGTCGTGGACCAGCTCGACGCCCGCCTCGCGCAGGACGGCCGCCGGGCCGACGCCCGAGAGCTGGAGCAGGGCCGGTGAGCCGATGGCGCCCGCCGCCAGCACCACCTCGCGCGCCACCCGCGCGACTTGGGCCTGGCCGCCGCGCTCGTACTCGACGCCAACGGCGCGCTTGCCCTCGAACACGACGCGCCGGGTCAGCGCCTCGGTCACCAATTCGAGGTTCGGGCGCCCCAGCACCGGTTTCAGGTACGCGCTCGCCGTGGACCAGCGCACGCCGCCCTTGACCGTCATATGCATGGGGCCGAAGCCCTCCTGCCGGTAGCCGTTGTAGTCGGCCGTCTCCCCGTAGCCCGCTTGCCTGCCCGCCTCGACGAAGGCACCGTAGAGCGGGTTCCGCATCTCGTTGCCGGCACTCGTGTGGAGCGGGCCGTCCGATCCGCGATATTCGTCGCCGCCATCCTTCCACGCCTCGGCCGCGCGGAAATAGGGCAGGCAGTGGCGGTAGCCCCAGCCTTGGGCCCCCGCTTCCTCCCACTGGTCGAAATCGCAGGCATGGCCGCGCACATAGACCATGCCGTTGATGGAGGAGGAGCCGCCCAGCACCTTGCCGCGCGGCGTGTTCATGCGCCGGCCGTCCAGATAGGGCTCGGGCTCGCTCTCGAAGCCCCAGTTGTAGCGTTTCATGCCCAAGGGGATGGAGAGGGCCGTCGGCATCTGGATGAGGATGCCGCGGTCGCTGCCGCCCGCCTCGATGAGGAGGACGCGGGTTGCGCTGTCCTCGGTCAGCCGGGCGGCCAGGGTGCAGCCGGCCGAGCCGGCGCCGACGATGACGTAATCGAAGGACTCTCCGCTCCCAACCATGGATCAGGCACCCCACTGCGCGCCGCGACGATCCTCCCGAGCATAGGGCGTCGGGCGGAGGGAGACGAGAGGATTGGTGAGGCGGGGTGGGCCGGCGCAAGCATCTCGACTGAGGCGCCCCGGCGTCAGCCGGAGAGGGCCAACGAGCCGGATTACAGCGCCTCCGCGTGGTGGCACGCCACCCGCCCCTCCCCCAGCGCCCGCAGCGCCGGCCGCTCGCGCCGGCACAGGTCCGTCGCGTGGGGGCAGCGGGTGTGGAAGGCGCAGCCGGGCGGGGGGTCGAGGGGCGAGGGGGGCTCGCCCGGAAGCGGGATGTGGGCGCGCCGCAGGGCCGGGTCGACCGCCGGCGTGCTGGCCAGCAGGGCCATGGTGTAGGGGTGGCGCGGGCGGGCGAAGAGGGCGGCGGCCGGCCCCTCCTCCACCACCCGGCCGAGATACATCACCATCACGCCGTCGGCGATGTGGCGCACCACGGAGAGGTCGTGGGAGATGAAGAGGAGTGCCAGGCGCAGCTCGTCCCTCAGGTCCATGAGCAGGTTGAGCACCTGGGCCTGGATCGAGATGTCGAGGGCCGAGACGGGCTCGTCCGCCACCAGCACCCTGGGCCCCGGCATCAGCGCCCGGGCGATGGCGATGCGCTGGCGTTGCCCGCCCGAGAACATGTGCGGGTAGCGGGCGTAATGCTCGGGCCGCAGGCCCACGCGGGCGAGCATCCCCTCCGCCCGCTCCCGCCGCGCCCCCGCCGCCATGTTCGTGTTGATGACCAGCGGCTCCTCCAGGATCGCGCCCACCTTCTTGCGCGGGTTGAGGGAGCCGTAGGGGTCCTGGAAGACGATCTGCACGTCCTGGCGGAGCGCCTTGAGGCGGGCGCGATCGGCCGCGCCCACGTCATTGCCGTCGATCAGGATGCCGCCCGCGTCGGGCCGCTCGATCATGGTGAGGAGGCGGCCGAGAGTGGACTTGCCGCAACCCGATTCGCCGACCACGGCGAGGGTCGCACCGGGGCGGAGCGAAAGGCTCACCCCATCGACCGCCCTCAGGATCCCGGGCCGGCCCAGGAAGCCGCGCCCGACGCGGTAATGGCGGGTCAGCCCGCGCGCCTCCAGGATCGCGGCACCGCTCACGCCGGCACCTTTTCCGCGGGCCCCGGATAGAAGCAGCGGACGAGGCCGTCGCCGTCGGCCTCGAGCCGCGGCGCGCTCGTCCGGCAATCCGCGCGGGCACGGGCGCAGCGCGGGTGGAAGAGGCAGCCTCGAGGCCTGTCCCCGGCCCCCGGCACGACGCCCGGGATGGTCGGCAGCCGCCTTTGGCCGGCGGAGCGCTCGGGCAGGGCGTCGAGGAGGGCCGCCGTATAGGGATGGCGCGGGCGCGCGAACAGGGCATCGGCGTCGCGCGCCTCGACCTGCTGGCCCGCGTACATGACCGTGACGCGCCGCGCCGTCTCGGCCACCACGCCCATGTTGTGGGTGATGAGCAGGAGCGCCATGCCGCGATCGCGCTGCAGGTCGAGCAGCAGGTCCAGGATCTGCGCCTGGATGGTGACGTCGAGCGCCGTGGTGGGCTCGTCCGCGATCAGGAGGCGCGGGCCGCAGGCGATCGCCATGGCGATCATCACCCGCTGGCTCATGCCGCCAGAGAGCTGGTGTGGGTAGGCGCCGAGCCGGCTTTCGGGCGCCGGGATGCCGACCTGGCCCAGGAGCGCCGCCGCCCGCGCCCGGTGCGCCTTGCGGCGGCCGCCGAGATGGGTGGCCAGCGCCTCGGTGATCTGGAAGCCCACGGTGAAGCAGGGATTGAGGCTGGTCATGGGCTCCTGGAAGATCATCGCCATGTCCTTGCCGACGATCCGGCGGCGGCGCGCCCCGCCGAGGCCGAGCAGCTCGCGCCCGCCGAAATGCAGGCGATCGGCGGTGACCCGTGCGACCGGCGGCAGGAGGCCCATGAGGGCGAGCATGGAGACCGACTTGCCGGAGCCGGATTCGCCGACCACGCCCAGCACCTCGCCTTCGGCCAGGTCGAGGTCCATGCCCTCGACCGCGCGGAACGGCCCGCGGAAGGTCGGGAACTCGACCGAGAGGTTGCGGATCTCGAGGACGGCCACGGGCGGGTCAGCTCCGCTTGAGCTTGGGGTCGAGGGCGTCGCGCAGCCCGTCGCCCATGAGGTTGAAGGCGAGCACGGTGACGAGGATGGCGAGGCCGGGGAAGGTCACCACCCACCAGGCGCGCAGGATGAACTCGCGCGCGTCGGCCAGCATGGTGCCCCATTCGGGCGTCGGCGGCTGGGCGCCCATGCCGAGGAAGCCGAGCGCCGCGGCGTCGAGCACCGCCGAGGAGAAGCCGAGGGTCGTCTGGACGATGAGGGGGGCGGCGCAGTTGGGCAGCACCGTATCGAACATGAGGCGCCCCAGCCCCGCGCCCGCCACCCGGCTGGCGGTCACGTAGTCCTTGGACAGCTCGGTGAGGGCCGAGGCGCGGACGAGGCGCGTGAAGTGCGGGGTATAGACGATGGCCACGGCGATCATGGCGTTGACCAGGCCGGGGCCCAGAATCGCCACCACCACGAGGGCCAGGAGCAGGCTCGGGATCGCCAGAATCACGTCCATGAGGCGCACGACCAGGATGCCGGCGGGGCCGCGGAAGAAGGCGGCGACGAGCCCGAGCAGGATGCCGGTGGAGAGCGAGAGGGTGACGACGATGCCGCCGATGAAGAGCGAGTAGCGCGCGCCGTGGAGGAGGCGCGAGAGCATGTCGCGCCCGGTCGCGTCGGTGCCCAGGACGTAGGACCAGCCCCCCCCCTCCTGCCACACGGGCGGGGTGAGGAAGGCGTCGCGGTCCTGGGTGCTGGGCGAATAGGGGGCGATGAGGTCGGCGAAGACGGCGATGAAGACCAGGGCGGCGACGACCGCCATGCCGGCCACGGCGCCCTTGTTCTCGGCGTAATAGTGCCAGAACTCGCGCAAGGGGCCCGGCGGGGCGGCCGCGGCCTGGCTTTCCATGACGGGTCCCTCGGCCGTCATGGCCTAGTACCCACTTTCATAATTCCGTGTGCCATACGATCGCTTTTCCCGTCTCCTCGGTAGGAGGGGGTGCGCCGGCGATGCCGGGGCATCGTCAAGCATCCCCGACACCCCGAGGGGGCGGGAAAAGCGACCCGGTGGGCGGCGTCCCGAGGCCCCCAGACGTCGTCGCGCGCCGCTTGTGATGCCCCGGCATCACGGCGCGCCACCCTACTAGCCGGGGGCCTCGGGGCGCCGTCGTATGGCACACGGAATTATGAAAGTGGGTACTAGCGCGCATGCCGGATGCGCGGGTTGATGAGGCCGTAGAGCAGGTCGACCAGGAGGTTGACCAGCATCACCATGAAGGCGATGAGCAGAAGGCCCCCCTGCACCGAGGGGTAGTCGCGGCGGAAGATCGAATCCACCAGCCACTTGCCGATGCCGGGCCAGGCGAAGATGGTCTCGGTCAGGATGGCGCCGGCCATCAGCACGCCGACCTGGAGGCCGATCACCGTCACCACGGGGATGAGCGCGTTGCGCAGGGCGTGGAGCCCGATCACCCGGCGCGGCGGCAGGCCCTTGGCCCGCGCCGTGCGCACGTAGTCCTCGCCCAGCACCTCGAGCATGGCCGAGCGGGTCTGGCGCGCGATGACGGCGAGGGGGATGGTGCCGAGCGCCACCGTCGGCAGGATCAGGTGCCGCGCCGCCGAGGCGAAGGCGCCCTCCTCGCCCGACAGGAGGCTGTCGATGAGCAGGAAGCCGGTGACCGGCTCGATGAAATAGAGCACCTCGATGCGCCCCGAGACGGGCGTCCAGCCCAGGGTGCCGGAGAAGAGGATGATGAGCAGCAGGCCCCACCAGAAGATGGGCATGGAATAGCCGGTGAGTGCTATGCCCATGACCGAATGGTCGAGCACCGAGCCGCGGCGGATCGCCGCCAGGATGCCCGCCGGCAGGCCGACGGCGATGGCGAACGCCATGGCCACCATGGAAAGCTCGAGGGTCGCCGGGAAGAGGATGAAGAACTCCTCGACCACCGGCTGGCGGGTCAACAGGGAGCGGCCCAGGTCGCCCTGCAGCAGGTCGCCGAGATAGCCGAGATACTGCTCCCACAGCGGCCGGTCGTAGCCGAATTCGGCCATCAGCTCGGCATGGCGCGCCGGCGTGACGCCGCGCTCCCCGGCCAGGACCTCGATGGGGTCGCCCGGGATCAGGTGGATGAAGGCAAAGGCGACGAGCGTCACCCCCAGGAAGGTGGGGACGATCAGCGCCAGTCGGACGGCCAGGAAGCGGAGCATGAAGGGGCGGCGGGCAGCCGGGCGGCGGCCGGGCCGGCGGGAGATGCGTCCCCGCCGGCCCGCCGCCAGGCCGTCCCGGCTATTCCTTCAGGTCGACCCCGCAGAAGACGTGGCCGCCGAAGGGATCGATGCGGAAGTCCACGACCTCCGCGCGCACCGGCTTGAACACCACCGAATGGGCGATGGTGACCCAGGGCGCCTCCTCCTTGAAGACGACTTGCGCGTCCTCGTAGAGCTTGGTGCGCGCGTCGATGTCGGAGACCGCCTTGGCCGCGAGCAGGAGGTCGTCGAACGCCCGGTTGCACCAGCGCGCCCGGTTGGCGCTGTCCTTCGCCGCCTCGCAGCCGAGGAGGACGAAGAGGAAGTTGTCCGGGTCGCCGTTGTCGCCGGTCCAGCCCAGGAGGATGGTCTCGTGCTCGCCCAGCCGCGAGCGCTTGAGGTACTCGCCCCACTCGAAGGTGACGATCTCGGCCTCGACGCCGACCTGGCGCCAGTCCTCCTGGATCAGCTCGGCCATGCGCCGGGCATTGGGGTTGTAGGGCCGCTGCACGGGCATGGCCCAGATGTTGGTTTTGAGGCCGCTGACCCCCGCCTCGGCCAGCATCGCCTTGGCCTTCTCCGGATCGTAGGGGTAATCCTGGATGGCGTCGTTGTAGGACCAGATGGTGGGCGGGATCGGGTTCTTGGCCGCCTTGCCCGCACCCTGGAACACGACGTCGATGATGGCCTGCTTGTTGATCGCCAGGTTGAGGGCCTGGCGCACCAGCTTGTCGTCGAAGGGCGGAATCTCCATATTGAAAGCGAGGTAGCCGACATTGAGCCCTTCCTGCTCCAGCACCACGATGTCGCTGTCCGCCTGCATGGCGGCGACGTCGGCCGGGTTGGGATAGGGCATGACGTGGCACTCGCCCGCCTTGAGCTTCTGGTAGCGGACGGAGTTGTCGGGCGTGATGGCGAAGATGAGGTTGTCGAGCGGCGCCCTGCCGGCCCAGTAGTCGTCGTGGGCCGCATAGCGGATGACCGCGTCCTTCTGGTAGGCGACGAGCCGGAAGGGCCCGGTGCCGACGGATGCGAGGTCCACCTTCTCCGGCGTGCCGGCGGCGAGCATGGCGTCGGCGTGCTCGGCCGACATGATGGAGGCGAAATCCATCGCCATGTTGGCGATGAAGGGCGCCTCGGGCCGGGTCAGGGTGAAGCGGACCGTGCTGTCGTCCACCTTCTCGACGGACTCGAGGAGGGCCGGCATGTCCATGGCGTTGAAATACTCGTAGTCGCCGCCCGAGACCTTGTGGAAGGGATGCTCCGGGTCGCGCTGGCGCTCGAAGCTGTAGATCACGTCGTCGGCGTTGAAATCGCGGCTGGGCGTGAAGTCGTCGTTGGCGTGGAACGTGACGCCCGGGCGCAGGTGGAAGGTATAGACGAGGCCGTCGTCGGAGACGTCCCAGCTCTCCGCCAGCGCCGGCACGATGCGGGTGCTGCCACGCTCGAACTCGACCAGCCTGTTGAAGATCTGGCGCGACGAGGCGTCGAAAGTGGTGCCCGAGGTATAGAGCGAGGGGTTGAAGCCCTCGGGGCTGCCCTCCGAGCAGTAGACCAGCGTCTTGGCCTCGGCCACACCGCCCAAGGCGAGCACCGCCGAGAAAGCCGCGCAAGCGGCCAGAGCCTTGTGTTTCATTTCGACCTCCCTGTTCGTCTTGTGCACATCACCGGCGGCCGGCGGGGCGGCCGTGCGGAAGGGCAACTTAGTGCCTTGTTTCTGTTCTTAGGAATCACACCCTCGTGACCCGCCGATGATTCCCCGTCCGCAGCTTACACCACGCGCCGATGGTTTCCAGCCTGCCCGGCAACAGCGCGGGAACGGCGCGGTGCCGCGGCCCTCAGCCGCCCACGAGGGGAGCCACCCCCAGGCGGTCCCGCCCGGTGCCGAGTGCGCGCTCGACGGCGAGGGCCAGTGCCAGGAGCCTCTCCTCCTCGCCATGGCCCATGACGAGCTGGAGCCCCACGGGCAGGCCGGCGGCGTCGAGCCCGACCGGGCGGGTGATGGCGATGAGGCCCAGCATATTCACCGGCACGGTGTTGCGCGGCATCTGGCGGTTGAGCCGCAGGTAGTCGTCCGTATCGGCGACCTCCTCCAGCTTCGGCGGGCTGACGACGGCCGTGGGCATCGCCAGCGCGCCCACCGCCGCCAGGCGCTCGCGCGCCGTGGCCGCTAGGCCCTGGGCGCGCCGCTGGCGTGAGATCATCTCGATGGCCGAAAGCCCCTCGATGCCTTTGATGCGGACGGCGATGATGGGATCGAGGAGGTCGATCCACGCGGGCAGCTCGTCATGGAGGAAGGCGGCGCATTCGGGCGCGACCAATCCGCCCGCGAAGTGCATATCGTAGCTCGCCTTCGCTTCCGGCAAGTCCATGGGCGCGAGGCGGACGCCCTTGTCGGCGAGCTCGCGAAGCGCGGATTCGACCGCCTCCACCACCCCCGGCGAGGCGTCTTGCCACGTGTAGTCGTTGGAAATCCCGAGGCTGAAGCCCGCGAGGTCGAAGCCATCGATTCGCTCGAGGAGCGCCTCCGGCCCGGCCCAGACCGGGTCGATGACGGCGAAGGCATGGGCCGCGTCGGCCACCGTGCGCGCAAGCACGCCGGGCGTATCCAGGGACGAGGCGAGGGGCACGATCCTGTCGGCCGACCAGCGGCCGATGCCGACCTTGAGCCCGACGATGCCGGCGAGGGTCGCCGGGATACGCACCGAGCCGGCGGTGTCGCTGCCCAGCGCGAAGATCGCCGAGCCCTCGATGACGCTCACCCCCGCCCCGCTCGAGGAGCCGCCGGGCACGCGATGATCCTTCGCGTCCCACGGGTTCCGCGGCGTGCCCCAGTGCGGGTTGGTGCCGAGGCCGCCGAAGGCGAACTCGACCGTGTGGGTCTTGCCGCTGAAGACGGCGCCATCGCGCCTGAGGGCCGCGACCACCGGCCCGTCGCACTCCCACTCGGGCGGCAGGCGCCGGGGCGTGCCGGCGAAGGTGGGGGTGCCGTCGAGCCCGTAGAGGTCCTTGACCGAGACCGGGATGCCGTGGACCGGCCCCGGCGCATGCCTCGCCGCCAGCGCCGCGTCCGCCGCCCGCGCCTGGGCGCGGAAACGCTCGGCGTCCCAAAGCTTATAGGCGTGGAGCGCTTCGCCGTAGCGCTCATGGCGCAGAATCGCCTCCTCCGCCACCGCCTCGGCGCTCACCGCCCCGGTGCCAAGGGCGGCGGCCAGCTCCGCGAGCGGTCGGTCGTATAGTTCGGTCATGGGATCAGAACCCCGCCTCCTTCGCCCGCACCAGGTCGGCCACGGCCTCGTTCATCGGGGCGGGCACGCCGGCTTCGCGGCCGGCGGGGGGGATGGCGCCGTTGATGGCGTCGATCTCGCTCCGCCGCCGGGCCTGGTGGTCGAGCAGCATGGAGGGGTGGGCGTGGGGGATCTTGAGGCCGAAATCGTGGACATGGGCGACCGGGTCCTCGATGCGGACGGCGATGCCCTGGGCGCGGGCCACACCGTGGGCCTCGGCCGCGCAGGTGCTGGCGACGCGCCAGGCGCCCGGGTCCGCGATCACCTGGCCGATTGTCAGCGCGGTGAGGGCGCAGGTTCCGCTGAACGCGACGTTGCAGATCAGCTTCTCCCACACCATGCGCTGGATGTCGTCGTCGGTCTCGGTGCGGAAGCCGGCGGCGCGCCACAGCTCGGCCACCGCCGCGAGCGCCGGCGTGACGGGGCCTTCGACCTCGCCCAGGCGCACGAGCTCCCATCCGTTGTGATGGGCGCGGCCCGGCTTGAGGATGGAGGCGCCGAAGCCGCCCGCCACACCGATGGCCACATGGGCGCCGGGCAGCGCCGCGACGGCGCGGGCCGGCCCGCCGAGGCCGTTCTGGATGCTCAGGACGAGGGTCCCGGGCCCGACCATGGGCCGGGCGGCGGTGGCGGCGGCGGTCACGTTCATGGCCTTGGTCGCGATCACCACGAGCTCGCAGACCCCGGCCTCGGCCGCAACCGTGGTCGCGTTCAGGTGCACGGTGCGATCGCCGCTCGCCCCCTCGACGCGCAGGCCGTGCTCGCGCATGGCCTCGATATGCTCGGCCCACTGGTCGACGGCCCAGACCTCGTTGCCAGCATCGGCGAGGAGGCCGGCATAGACCAAGCCCATGGCGCCGCAGCCGACGATGCCGATTTTCATGGCGTCATCCGGCCAGGCGCTGGCGCGCCACGTGGGGGGCGTAGAGGTTGAGGATGGTGGGCCCCGCCCAGCGCGTCTCGTGGGCGTGGAGCCACATGCGCGCGAGGTGGCGGCGGTGGCGCGCGTCGTCGCGGTAGTGCGCGCGCGAATGCAGGACGGCGTAGTTGTTGACGAGCTGGACGTCGCCCGGCGCCAGGTCCATGGCGAGCTGCATCTCCGGGCGCGCCGTCACCGCGTCGAGCGCATCGAGCGCCTCGACCTCGCGCGCCTCGAGCGTCACCCCCTCGCGCACGGCCCAGTCGATGGGGTTGCGGTTGTAGCAGCAATGCAGGAGGCCGCCATGGGCCGCGAAGACGGGGATGCGTGCCGCCGAGACCGGGGGCTCGCCCGGCGCCTCCTCGCCGCGGCGATGGTGGTGGAAGCCGCGTCGGTAGACATCCATGAGGTCCGGCCGCTCGGCGAGCAGCCGGTTATGGACGGCCGCCCCGCTGACCAGCACCGACTGTCCCCCCTCGGCCGCCGTGCCGAGGCAGAGGAGGGCCGCGATATCGGCGCCGTCGGTGTGGAAGGGCAGGCGCTCGCTGGAGCCGTAGCCGCGCGTGCGGTGGTCGTAGGGCAGGCCCTCGTCGCGCACGTCGATGATGCGGTCGCCCTTGTGGGTCTGCTCGACGATCCGCCCCAGGTGGGCGGCGAGGCCGGCATAGGCGAGGAGGCTTTCCTCGTACGAATAGCGCCCGACGGGGAAGCCGGAGAGGACGGCGAAGCCGCGCCCGCCCTCCAGGTCCTCGAGGGCGGCCGCGAGATGAACGCTGGCCTCGGGCAGCGGGAAATCCGCTTTGGCGATGTCCCAGTAGGCGAGGCCACGCGCGCGCACCCCGCGCATGGCATCGTCGATCTCCGCCAGCATGGTATCGGTCAAAGCGCGCGCCCAGGCGCGTGGCCGGGGAAAGTCGGACGCTTCCCAGACGTGGGGACCGGTAACGGGCGCGGGCTCGATCGCTGACATGACGGGCGAAGGATACCGCCGTCCCGTGAAGCGCGCCACCGCTCATGACGCCGCCGGTAGGCGGGGTGCTAGCGCCGGACTCGCAGCAGCAGGACCAGCGGCAGCACCCCGAGGCCGACCACGGCGCTCACGAAAAAGGCGTTGTTGAAGGCGATCATGGTGGCCTGGCGCTCGATCTCCGCGCTCAGCGCCGCGAGGTCCGCCTGTTGGCCCAAATCCCAGGCCTGTCCCGGCGTCTCGGACCGGAACAGCTCGTTGAACGGGGAGACATGCGCCGTCAGGGATGCGTGGCTGGCTTGGCTGAACCGGCCCACCAGGTTGAAGATCAGGGTCGCGCCGATGGCGATGCCGAGGCTGTTCACCAGATGGAAGAAGGACATGCCTTCGGTCCTGAGCCCTGTGGGCAGGGTCGAGAAAGCCACGGCGCTGATGGTCACGAAGGGCACGCCCGAGCCGATGCCTTGGAGGATCATGGCCCAGGTGATGTCCCACCAGCCCACGTCCTGGTTCCAGCCCGACATGGCCCATTGCGGGGCCATGAGGCAGAGGAAGCCGAACAGGACGAGGATCCGCGGATCGACCCTGTCCACGAGGCGGGCGATGACCGAGACGCCGATGATGACACCGAACGCGCGCATGCTGATGAGCAGGCCGATGTTGCGCAGGGGATACCCCATGACCCCGTTCAACAGCAGCGGCAGGACGAAGAGCGGCAGGAAATTGTACATGCCATGGAAGAACATCAGGGTGACGGCAACGACGTAGTTGCGGTCCCTGAGCAGGCGCGAATCGAGAAACGGCCTGCGGGTGGTCATGCTGTGGACGACGAATACGTAGAGCCCGCCCAGGGTGATGGCGCCGAGGACGACGATCTCGGTCGAGGCGAACCAGTCCAGGCGCTCGCCCCGGCTGAGCATCAGGGTCGTGGCGCCGATGAATATGGTAAGGGCGCCGAAGCCGACCCAGTCGAGCGGCCGCTCCGCCTCGCGCGGCGTCTCGGGCAGGAACACCCAGCTCACGACGCCGGACGCGAGGCCGGTGGCGGCGATGACGTAGAACACGGAAGGCCAGCCGAAGAATTCGACCAGATAGCCGCCCGCGAAGGGGCCGAGGAAGGAGCCCCAGAGCGAACCAAGCGCCCAGAGCGAGATGGCGATGCCCTGTTTCTCGCGTGGGAAGGCATCGACGGCGATGGCCTGGCCGAGGGGGGAGAGCGGGGCCGCGAACAGGCCCTGGAGCGCCCGCGCCAGGACCTCGGTCAGGAGGTCGTCGGCGAGGCCGCAGAAGACCGAGCTCAAGGTAAAGCCCGCAATGCAGATCAGGAAGACGCGGCGGCGGCCGAACCTGGCGCTGAACCAACCGGCCACCGCCATGGTCAGGGTCGCGGCGACGATGAAGGACGTGACCACCCAGGCGATCTGGTCGGGCGCGGCCGAGAAGGCGCCCTGCATATGCGGCAGCGCCATGCCGATGGCGCCGAGCGCGAACACGTAGATGAGCCCACCCGCGGTGCCGGCGGCCAGCATCATCCAGCGCCGGACGCCGGTCGGCGGCGACAGGGTGGGTGCCATCGTCATGGCACGGGCGCCGCCACGGCCCGTTGGGCGGTGCGGGCGAGCGTCAAGCCAACCTTCCTCACCAAAGAGCGCCGCGGGAGGGTGGCAGGCCGCCGGGCCCCGCCCACGGATTCGCCCGCCGACTCTCGGGTTCATTGAAACCCGGGTCAAGCGCCGGGGCTTGGCCTGCTTTAGCGCTCAGCAGGGCGTCCGCTATCGGCGATAACTCGTGCGACCCTCACCCTTCGACAAGCTCAGGGTGAGGTCCTCATGCGGAGCTTGTCGAAGTATGAGGGCCGGGTGGGTGGTCCTCGATCAATGCGATCCAATGCTAACGCCGAACCCGCAGCAGCAGAATCAGGGGCAGCACCGCGACGCCGATAACGGCGCTCACGTAAAAGGCGTTGGTGAAGGCGACCATGGTGGCCTGGCGTCCGATCTCGGCACTCAGGGCGGCAAGATCGCCCGCCTCGGCCAGGTTCCACGACTGGCCCGGCGCCGCGCCCCGGAACGCCTCGTTGAACGGGGAGACGTGCGCGGTCAAGGATGCGTGGCTGGCCTGGCTGAACCGGGCCACCAGGTTGAAGATCAGGGTGGCGCCCATGGCGATGCCGAGGCTGTTCAACAAGTGGAAGAAGGACATGCCCTCGGTCCTGAGGCTCGTGGGCAAGGTCGAGAAGGCGACGGTGCTGATAGCCACGTAGGGGACGCCTGAGCCCACGCCCTGGAGCATCATGGCCCAGGTGATGTCCCACCAGCCCACGTCCTGGTTCCACCCCGACATGGCCCATTGCGGAGCGATGAGGCAGACGAAGCCGAACAGGACCAGGATGCGCGGATCGATCCTGTCCACGAGGCGTGCGATGATCGCGACACCGATGACGATTCCGATCGAGCGCATGCTGATCAAGACGCCGATGGTGCGCAGGGGATAGCCCATGACCCCGTTCAGCAGCAGGGGCAGGACGAAGAGCGGCAGGAAGTTGTACATGCCCTGGAAGAACGTCAGGGCGATGGCGACGACGTAGTTGCGGTCCCGGAGCAGCCGCGTATCGAGGAACGGGTGCCCGGTGGTCAGGCTGTGGACGATGAAGACATAGAGGCCGCCCAAGGTGATGACGCCGAGCACGACGATCTCGGTCGAGGCGAACCAGTCCAGGCGCTCGCCCCGGCTGAGCATCAGGGTCAAGGCACCGATGAAGATGGTGAGTGCGCCGAAGCCGATCCAGTCGAGCGGCCGCTCCGTCTCGCGCGGGGTCTCGGGCAGGAACACCCAGCTCAAGACCCCGGACACGACGCCCGCGGCGGCGATGACGTAGAAGACGGACGGCCAGTCGTAGAACTCGACCAGGTAGCCGCCCGCGAATGGCCCGAGGAAGGAGCCCCAGAGCGCGCCGAGCGACCACAGCGAGGTGGCGAAGCCCTGGCGCCCGCGCGGAAACGCGTCGATGGCGATGGCTTGGCCGAGCGGCACGAGCGGCGCCGCGAACAGGCCCTGAAACGCCCGGGCCACGACTTCGGTCATGAGGTTGCCGGCGAGGCCGCAGAAGACCGAGCTCAGGGTAAAGCCCGCGATACAAATGAGGAAGATCCGGCGGCGGCCGAACCTGGTGCTGAACCACCCGGCCACCGCCATGGTCAGGGTGGCGGCGACGATGAAGGAGGTGACCACCCAGGCGATCTGGTCGGGTGCGGCCGAGAAGGCGCCCTGCATGTGCGGCAGTGCCATGCCGATGGCGCCGAGCGCGAACCCGAAGATGAGCCCACCCGCGATCCCGGTGGCCAGCATCATCCACCGCCTGACGCCGGTCGGCGGCGACAGGGTGGGCGCCATGGTCAAGGCACGGGTCCTGCCACGGTCTAGCGCCGGACCCGCAGCAACAGGATCAGGGGCAGGACGGCGAGGCCCATGACGGCGCTCAGGTAGAAAGCGTTGGTGAAGGCGATCATGGTGGCCTGGCGCCCGATCTCGGCGCTCAAGGCCGCGAGGTCGCCGGCCTCGGCCAGGTTCCACGACTGGCCCGGCGCCGCGCCCCGGAAGGCCGGGTTGAACGGGCTCACATGTGCGGTCAGCTCCTCGTGACTGGTTTGCCGGTAGCGGCCCACGAGATTGAACATGAGCGCGGCACCGATGGCGATGCCGAGGTTGGTCACGAGATGGAGGAACGACATGCCCTCGGTCCTGAGCCGCGCGGGCAGGGTCGTGAAGGCCACGGTGCTGATGGCGATGTAGGGGACGCCGGAGCCGATGCCCTGCAGGACCATGGCCCAGGTGATGTCCCACCAGCCCACGTCCTGGTTCCACTCCGACATGGCCCATTGGGGCACGATGAGGCAGATGAAGCCGGCGAGGATGACGATTCGCGGATCGAACCGATCCACGATGCGCGCGATCACGAGGACGCCGAACAGGACCCCGGCCGAGCGCGTGGACAGGAGCAGGCCGATCGTCGCCAGGGGATAGCCCATGACGTCGTTCAGGAGCAGGGGCAGGACGAAGAGCGGCAGGAAGTTGTACCCGCCGTAAATGAACACCAGGAGGATTGAGAGGACGTAGGTCCGGTCGGTGAGGAGGCCCGTATCGATGAAGGGGCGGCGCGTGGTCAGGCTATGGACCACGAAGATGTAGAGCGCGCCGGCGGCGACGACGGTCGTCATGACGATCTCGGTCGAGGCGAACCAGTCGAGGCGCTCGCCCCGGTTGAGCATCAGGGTCAGGGCGCCGATAGCCACCGTCAAGGCAACGAAGCCGACCCAGTCGAGGCGCCGCTCGGGCTCGAGCGGCGTCTCGGTCAGGGCGACCCAGCTGCACAGCCAGGAGAGGGCGCCGAGTGGCACGATCACGTAGAACACCCACGGCCAGCCGAAATGCTCGACGATATAGCCGCCGGCGAGGGGGCCGAGGAAGGTGCCCCAGAGCGCGCCCATGGCCCACACGGAGGTGGCGAAGCCCTGGCGCTCGCGCGGGAAGGCGTCGATGGCGATGGCCTGGCCGAGGGGTGCCAAGGGCGCGCCGAAAAGACCCTGGAGGGTGCGGGCGACGACCTCGTTGGTGAGGTTTTCGGCCATGCCGGCCAGGACCGAGGCGGCGGTGAAGCCGACGATGCAGATGAGGTAGACGCGCCGCCGGCCGAAGCGGGTGCTGAGCCAGCCGCTGCAGGCCATGACCAGGGTCGAGGCGACGACGAAGGCGGTGACGACCCAGGCGATCTGGTCGGGCGCGGCGGAGAAGGCGCCCTGCATATGGGGCAGCGCCATGCCGGCGGCGGAGATGGCGAAGACATAGATGAGCGTCCCGGCGATCCCGGACGCCATCACCATCCATTGCCGCGGGCCGGTCGGCGGCGCGGCGATGGGCGCGACGGTCATGGGAAACGCCGCGCGCGTACGCCGGTGGGGGCTGCTCCGGGCGCGACCGGGCGCGCGATGCACGAGTCAACCTGCAAGACCATGGGGCCTCACGAGATCGGACAGCCGCGACCCGCGCGGCTCGGAGCGGGACTGTCAGTTCGTTTCGCATGCAGGTCAAGCGGATGTTCGGCCGGCGCCGACGGCGCGGTATCACCCGCCGAGGAAGAGGCGGCCCACTTCCGGGTTCTCGAGCAGCGCGTCGCCCGAGCCGGCGAGCACCACCCGGCCCGAGACCAGCACATAGCCGATCTCGGCGAACTCGAGGCCCTTCTTGGCGTTCTGCTCCACCAGGATGATGGTCTTGCCCTCGGCGGCCTTGAGGTCCGCCAGGATCTCGAACACCTGGTCGATGAAGCGCGGCTCCAGGCCGATCGAGGGCTCGTCCACCAGCAGCACCTTGGGCGCCATGATGAGGGCGCGGGAGATTTCGAGCAATCGTCGCTCGCCGCCCGAGAGCACCCCGGCCCGCTCGCCCCGGCGCTTGGCCAGCCGCTCGTACTTGCCCAGCACGCGCTCGGCCGCCTCGCGCGCGTCGTCGGGGCGGTCCAGGAGGTAGCCGCCCATGATCAGGTTCTCCTCCACCGTCATGTCGGGGAAGACCGAGTTGTCCTGCAGGATATAGGCGATGCCGGCGCGCTTGAGCTTGTCCTTGGGCGTGAGGCGCGTGACCTCGGCGCCGGCGACGGCGATGCGCCCGCCCATCACGTCGGCGAAGCCGAAGATCGAATGCAGCACCGTGGACTTGCCCGCCCCGTTGGGCCCGATGAGGCAGAGCGACTGGCCCGCGCCGGCGAACAGGTCGATGCCGTGCAGGATTTCCATGCGGCCGTAGCCTGCGGAAAGCGCTGTCACCTCGACCAGCGGGTCGTCGTGCGCGAGCGCCCGCAGGTCCGCCTGAGCGGGGCCGGACTCGGCCAGGGCCCCGGCGGCGCGCGCCACCGCGTCGACGGAGAGGACGGGCCGGTCGCCCCCGTTCGTCCCCGCCGCCATGTTCAGCCCGCCCCCAGATAGGCGTCGATCACCCGCTGGTCGGCGCGGATGCGCGCGGGCGGCCCTTCGGCGAGCAGCTCGCCATGGGCGAGGCAGTAGATGCGCTCGGCCAGGCTCATGATCACGCGCATGTTGTGCTCGATGACGAGGAGGGTGATGCCGAACTCGGCATTGGCGCGCGCGAGCCGGTCCATGAGGCCGTTGATGAGGGTGGGGTTGATGCCCGCCGTGGGCTCGTCGAGCAGCAGCAGGCGCGGGCCGTTCATCAGCGCCATGGAGAACTCGAGGAGCTTCTGCTGCCCGAAGGAGAGGTCGCCCGCCTGCAGGCGGCGCTTCTCGTAGAGGCCGACGAACTCGAGCAGCGCCTCGGCCCGCTCCTCCTCGGCCCGAGGGTGCCTGGCGAACATGGCGAGGATGCCCTCGGCGCGGTGCGGCGCGCTGATGAGCATGTTCTGCACGCAGGTCATGCGGCCGTAGATGCGCGTCTGCTGGAAGGTGCGCAGGAGGCCCAGGCGCGCGATATCAGCCACCCGCAGGTGCGCGATCTCGCGCCCGTCGAAGCGGATCGAGCCCCGGTCGATGGCATGGTGGCCGACGATGGAGTTGAAGAGGGTCGTCTTGCCCGAGCCGTTGGGGCCGATGAGGCCGACGATCTCACCGGCCTCCACGGCAATGGAGATGTCGTGGTTGGCGACCACACCGCCGAACGCCTTGCTCGCACCCTCGACCTCGAGCAGCCGGTTCATTCGCCCGCCTCCCCCGGCGCTTCCACATGGTGGCCGAAGCGCTCGGGGAAGCGCCGGCGCGCCCAGCCCAGGATGCCGCGCGGGAAGAACACCACGATGACGACGATGAGCAGGCCGAGGGCCACGCGCTGCCAGCCCAGGAGGTAGGTCCAGAACAGCTCTTGCGTCACGTGGAAGATGGCGGCGCCGATGACCGGGCCCCACAGGGTGCCCTTGCCCCCCAGGATTGCCATCAGCACCATCCACACGCCGTAGGTGGCGCCGGCGAAGGCCACGTCGCGCGGGTCGATGAAGCCGATGACGTTGCCCATGAGCCCGCCGGCGATGCCGAGGAAGAAGGCGGCGACGGCCCAGGCCACGGTCTTGTAGCGGGTGGTGCGCAGGCCCATTGCCTCGGCCTTGTCCTCGTCGTCGCGGATGGCGTTGGCGACGAGGCCGAAGCGCCCGGCATAGAGCCGCTTGAGGAAGAGGAAGGTGGCGATGGCGAGGGCGAAGCAGAGGGCGTAGAAGAACCCCTCCCGCCCGCCGAGCTCGCCCGGGTAGAGCGGCGGCACCATCCCGGAGCCGGCGCCGAGATACTCCCAGCCCCCGGCGATCTCACCCGCCGCGATGCCGATGCCCAGGGTGCCGATGGCGAAGTAATGCCCCCTCAGCCCCAGGATGCCCGAGCCCAGGACGAGGGCGAAGAGGACCGCGGCCGCGGCCCCGGCGGCCAATCCGAGGGCGAGGCCGGTGAAGTACTGGCCCTCGTCCAGATCCACCCGGATGGCGCCGTAGGAGGCGTTGTAGGCCGCCACGTCGTAATGCAGGCCCACCTGCACCACCGCGCAGGCATACATGCCGACGCCGATGAACAGCACGTTGCCGAAGGAGTTGTAGCCCATCTGCCCGCCGAGGATGTCCCAGGTCAGCGCGAAGGCGACCATGAGCCAGAGGAATGTCATCTGGGTCTTGAGCGCCGGCAACAGCATGGGTGCGAAGATGCCGGCCACCAGGATGCCGCCATAGAGCAGGGCCGCGCGCTGGCCGGCGCTCATCTCAGGACCTTTCGCTGGCGCCGGAGCCGCCGGCTGCGCCACACCAGGATGGCGACGAGGAGGATATAGACGAAGGCGGCCTGGTACTCGGTGCCGAGGGTGAAGCCGGCGAAATTCTCGGCCGCGCCGAGGCCGAGCCCGGCCACGATCACGCCCGCGATGTTGCCGAGGCCGGCGACCACCACGATGGTGAAGGCGCGCACCGTGTAGATGATCCCCAGATAGGGATGGATCGACCAGATCATCACCACGAGCGCGCCGGCGGCACCGCAGATCGCGGCGTTGAGCGCGTAGGTCATGGCATAGACGCGGTCCGTATCGACACCGAGGATGCGCGCCGCGCGCGCGTTCTGGGCCGTGGCGCGGATGGCCTGGCCGAGGCGCGAGCGCTTCATGAAGACGACGAGGGCGAGGCCGATGCCGAGCGCAATGCCGAGCGCCACAACCTTGGTCTGCGAGATGACCAGCATGTCATCCAAGGCGAACCAGGTGCCCAGGCCCGACTGTACGGTCTGCACGTCGGCGCCGAAGCCCTGGTTCATGAGCTGCTGGAACAGGATGCTGAGGCCGAAGGTGGCCAGCAGAGAGGTGAAGAGATCCTGGGTCACCACCCGGAAGATAACGATCCGGTAGGTCGCCCAGCCGACGAGGAACAGGATCGCCGCCGCCACCGGGATGCCGAGGAAGGGGCTTATGCCCGCTTCCGCCACGTAGAGCGTGACGAAACCGCCCAGGATGACGAAATCGCCCTGGGTCAGGTTGATCACGTTCATGACGCCCCAGACGAGCGCCATGCCGTAGGCGGCGAGCACGAAGATCGCGCCCACCAGGATGCCGTCGACGACGAGCTGGACGATGAGCGTCGGCGCGCCGATCAGGATGGCGATGTTGTCGATCACGGGCGCGGTCCAGCCCGGCGCCGCCGGATAGCGCGGCGCCGGGCCTCGGCTAGCGGAGCAAACACGACAGAAGAATCCCCCTCTCCCCTTGGGGAGAGGGCCGGGGTGAGGGGGTGTGCGCCCACGCGCGAAAGGAGTCTTTCGGCCGCCCGCCGGCGGCCACCCCCTCACCCGGCGCGCTCCACGCACCACCCTCTCCCCGCTGGGGAGAGGGTTCGAAGCGTTGGATTCGATCCACTACCCGCTTGCTACTCGCGCGCGGACCAGTCGGGCCGGGGCCAGATGAGCTCCGATTCCGCCCACTCGAGGGGTGCCACGACCTTGTACTGGCCGTCTTGGACCTGGTACAGCGCCATGGGCTTGGCAACGTTCTTGCCCGTCTCGTCGAACCTGATGTTGCCGTATAAAGTCTGCATGTCGGTGGCGGCGAGGGCGTCGCGCACGGCTTCGCGGTCGAGGCTGCCGGCGCGCTCGAAGGCGTCGACGAAGGTCAGCACCGACGCCGTCGACTCGGCCGCCTGGTAGGGCGGTGCGTAGCCATAGCGCTCCTCGAACGTCTTGGCGTAGTCGGCCGCCGAGCCGAACCAGCGGCCGCTATAGGCCATGGTGGGCGCCCACTGGGTGGCGCAGAGGGTATCTTCCGCGTCCTTGCCGAACTTCTTGATGACCTGCGCCGAATCGCAGTGGGTGATCGCCAGCATGGGCACGTCGACCTTCATCTCCGCCACCTGGCGGATGACCGTCGCGGCACCCTTGGCGTGACCCGAGACTACCAGCACGTCGGGCTTGAGCGCCCGCACCTTGGTCAGGGTGGCGGCCATGTCGTTGAGCTCGGGCGGCAGCTTGTCGTCGATGACGATGGTCATGCCGTAGCTCTCGGCATCCGCCATCACGCCCGCGCGCACGTCCTGGGAGAAGGGATCGTTCTCGAAGGCCATGGCCACCTTGACGTCCGCGGCCGACCCGCCCGCGCCTTCCGCCATCTCGGCGGCGAGCTGGATCGAGCTCGCGAGATACTGCTCCGACGTCGAGAGCACGGCGAAGAGGTAGCGGTAGCCTTGCGTGAACAGGGAGCGCGAGGCGCCGTTCCCCTCGACCATGGGGATCTTGTACTTCTCGGTCACCGGGGCGATGGCCTTGGTCAGGCCCGAGCTGTACGGGCCGAGCATGAACTGGACGCCGTCCTGGTTGATCAGGCGCTCGGCCAGCTGCGCCCCGCGCGCGGGCGTCGACTCGTCGTCGTAATAGACGATCTCGAGGTTATAGGTCTTGTCGCCGACCTTGACGCCGCCCATCTCGGCGATGCGCTCGACCGCCAGGTCGTAGCCGTTGCGCGTGTGCTGGCCGTTGGTCGAGTATTTCCCGCTCTCCGAGATGGCGGCGCCGAGCACGATCGAGCCGTCCTCGGCCGCCACGGCCGCGGGCGTCATGAGCGCGCCCATGGCCGTCGCGGCCGCCAGCGCGATTGGGGTAAGCGTCCTCCGCATTCCGGGCATGTCGTCTCTCCTCCCTTGGATTGCCTCTGTCCCTCGAACGGTCTTCCATCCTATCCATCCTAGCATTTTCCGCGCACGCGCAAAGGTGACGAAGCGCTATTCTTCTCCCCGCCCTCGAATTGGATGTCCGGCCCATGGCGAAAAGGCTCGATCCCCGCACCCACCCCTACCGCGCCGACCTGGCGGCGGCGGCGCTGCGCGGCCGCGTCCGGGCGAAGCGTTTCGCCGCGGGGCGGGGGATGCGCTGCATCACCCCCCTCGCGCCCATCCGGGAGGCACCCGACCGGGCCGCGCGCCAGGCGAGCGAGCTACTCCTGGGTGAGGAATTCGAAGTCTTCGAGCTCGCGGGCGGCTGGGCCTGGGGCCAATGCGCGCGCGACGGCTATGTGGGCTATGTCGCCGCGCGAGCGCTGAGCCCTCGCCCCTGGTCGCCCGACCATGTGGTCGCGGTGGTGCGCGCGCCGGTCTTCGGGGGGCCGGATTTCAAGCACCCGGTGCGCGCGCGGCTGTCCCTCAACGCGGCCGTGAAGGTGACGGGAGCGGAGGGCGATTACCGGCGCATCCGTGGCGGCGGCTGGGTCTATGCGCCCCACCTGTGCCCCCTTGGCGAGACGGCGCCGGATTTCGTCGCGACGGCGCGGGCCTTCCTCGAGACGCCCTACGTGTGGGGCGGGAACTCCGCCTCGGGCGTCGATTGCTCCGGCCTCGTCCAGGCGAGCCTCCAGCGCGCCGGCATCGCCTGCCCCCGGGATTCGGACATGCAGGAGAAGGCGCTCGGCGCCCGGGTGACGATCGCGGGGTATGCGGGCAACGAGCGGCGCGGCGACCTCGTCTTCCTGCCCGGCCATGTGGGCCTCGTGGCCGGGCGCGGGCGCTTGCTCCACGCCAGCAGCCGGGCCATGCGGGTGGTGGTCCAGCCCCTCGGCGAGGTCCTCGCCCGCTTCGCGGCGGCGCGGCCCCAGCCCATCACCGCCATAAGGCGCCTGCCCGCCCCGCAAGCATGAGCGCGCCATAAGTTTCCCCCTCTCCCCCCAAGGAAAGAAGTGCGGAGAGGGCCGGGGTGAGGGGGTGCGCACCCGCGCCTCGGGAAGTGTCTTATACATAGCGTAATTCCGGTGGTCACTCTCCCGGGCCTATGATGCGGGGTCACGAGTAAGCGCCCCAATAGGCAAACCAAGGAGAGTGACCATGACGGAGTATGTTGGGTTTGACGTATCGAAGGAAGAGACGGCGTTTTGCGTGAAGGACGTGGCGGGAAAGATATTGGCGCGGGGCAAGGTTGCGACCGATCCGGGGGCGCTGTTCGCAGCTTTGCGGGAGCATTGTCCGTGCCCTGGCCGTATCGTTCTGGAGACGGGTACGCTGAGTGGCTGGCTGGCGCGGGAGCTGGGCCGGCTGGGGGTCTCGGTCGAGGTGATCGACGCGCGCCAGGCGAACGCTGTGATGCGTCTTCAGCACAACAAGACGGATGCGAACGACGCCGAGCTCTTGGCGGAGATCGCGCGGACGGGGTTCTGCCGCCCTGTGGCGGTGAAGATCGAGGTGGCGCAAGAGGCGCGGGCACTTCTCAAGGCGCGCTGTCATCTGGTGCGCCAGCGGCGCGATACGGAGAACGCGATCCGTGGCCTGTTGGGGTCGTTGGGCCTTCGCTTTCCCAAGGGATCGGGCAAGCTGGCCGGACGCGTCCGCGAGGCGTTGGAGGGGCGTCCCGAGCTGAAGGTGATGATCGAGCCGCTTCTGTCCGCGGCGGCGGCGCTGGGCCGCGAGATCGGGCGGCTGGACGAGGCGGTCGTGGCGCGGGCGAAAGGCTCTCCGGCCTGCCGTTTGCTGATGAGCACGCCGGGGGTGGGGCCGGTGACGGCGCTGGCCTATGTGGCGACCATTGGCGAAGCGGAGCGGTTCGCCAAATCGCGCGCGGTGGGCGCCTATGTGGGGCTCACGTCGCGGCGCTGGCAGTCGGGTGGGATGGACTATTCGGGGCGCATCTCGAAACACGGCGACGCCATGCTGCGGGCGCTGCTCTACGAGGCCGCCAACAGCCTGCTGACGGTGGTGCGCCGGGCCCACCCGCTGAAGGACTGGGCGCGCCGGATCAAGAGGCGGACCAGCCACAAGAAGGCCTGCGTGGCGCTGGCGCGCCGGCTGGCGGTGATCCTGCACCGGATGCTGATCACCGGCGAAGCCTTCCGCTGGCCGGAAAAGGAGGCGAGCGCCACGGCATAGCTGGATAAGGAGAAGAGAGAGCTCCGCGAGAAGCGGAAGACCCGTCCCCGCCGGGACGGTGGCCGAGGCGATCCCGTTCGTTTGGTTGCTAAGCGGACAGCCGTTCGCGATTGCGCCTGATACCTTGGGAGGCCGAAGCCAAAGGGCACTATCATGAAGCGACCCGGCGGACCCGTCGGGGAAGACTTCGCAGACAACCGTGTTCCCGGCGGAGACAAGGGTCCGGAAGGGCTTGACCAACGAACCGGAATTAGACAACCGATCGTATGTTCCCTCAAACGCCGGGCGGCCGCATCCGCGGCCTTGGCTGGCCTCGCATAAGCTCGGGCGCGCGGTCGCGCTTGCCAGCGGTCGATGAGTCGAGTTCATCGGCCGCTGGTATTAGAGCGATTCCAGTTCGACTGGAATCGCTCCAGGCCGCAAGGCGGCCCGCCGGTCGCCCGGCGCGCCCGCGCAGGCGCGGGCCTCTTGGTCCGCTGCCGCGAGCGAAATAGAGCGCTAGAGCGATTCCAGCTCGACTGGAACCGCTC
This sequence comes from Alphaproteobacteria bacterium, assembly GCA_963666705.2. Lineage (GTDB taxonomy): Bacteria > Pseudomonadota > Alphaproteobacteria > CADEGL01 > CADEGL01. Next base: position 112,572 of record CAXXKO010000009.1, read on the forward strand.
CAGGCCGCAAGGCGGCCCGCCGGTCGTCCGGCGCGCCCGCGCAGGCGCGGACCATTCGGTCCGCTGCCGCGAGCGAAATAGAGCGCTAGAGTGGGTCGGATCGAAGCGGAACCGCTCTAGCGCCTTACGGCCGCCTCACGCCCCCCCGCTCTCCTCTCGGCCCGCCGCCGCCTCGTCGTCGTCGATGGTATAGACTGTCGTCTCCTCGGCCCGGCCGCGCAGGAGCACGGTGCCGATCTCGCGCCAGGGGTAGTCGCCCTTGGCGGCGGCGCGGGTCTCGGCCGAGATGCAGAGGAAGCACCCGACCTCCTTGCCCAGGGCCACGAGGCGCGCGGCGGCGTTCACCGCGTCGCCGACGATGGTGTAGTTGAGCCGCTCCTCGGCGCCGATATTGCCGACCAGCACCTCGCCCGTATGGATGCCGATGCGCGTGGGCAGCGGGCCCAGGCCCCGCGCCTCGCGCGCGGCGTTGAAGGCCCCGATCTCCCGGCGCATGGCGAGGGCCGCGACGAGGGCCCGGTCCGTATGGTCGTCCTGGGCCACCGGCGCGCCCCAGAAAGCCATCAGCGCGTCGCCGATGAACTTGTCGAGGGTGCCGTCACTTTTCAGCACCGGCCCGGCGAGGACGGTGAAGTATTCGTTGAGGGTCCGGGCCAGGTCGTCGGGCCGCATGGTGGCGGCGACGCCGGTGAAGCCGGCAATGTCGGAGAAGAGGATCGTGAGCACGCGGTTCTCGGCGACGACCTCGGTGCCCTCCGTTTCGAGGTTGATGAGCTGCTGCACCAGCTTCTTCGGCACGTAGCGGGCGAAGACGCGCAAGCCCCCCAGCATGGCCGCGAAGGCGCGCTCGGCCTGGGTCAGCTCCACGAACGCGCTACCCGCGCCCGCGACGGTGCTGAGGTCGAAGCGCTGGATGGCGTCGGCGGCCGCGGCCAGGCGCGCGACCGGCGAGGTGATGAGGCGGCCGACCCAGACCGCCACGCCGACCGCCGCGATCAGGGTCGCGAGGCCGATGCCGGCGATGACCCAGGCCAGGGCGATGGCGTCGCCCAGCACCACGTCGCGCGGCACGGCCGAGACCACGTACCACGGCGTATCGCCGATGACCGGCGTGCGGGTGACGGTGAGGAGGTAGGTGGTATCGCCCACGCGCAATTGCTCGGGCACCGCCGCCTCGCGCTCGATCAGGTCGAAGACGGCGGCGGGCAGCGGATCGGCAAGCTCGCCCACCCGCGGCAGGGTGTCGCGCTCGGCCTCGTCGCCGAGCAACTCGACATGGGCCATGACCACGCCGCGGCCGTCGATCATGAAGATCTGGCCCGCGCCGCCCGCCGCCGGCCCGGCGATGCCCTCCGAGAGGGCCGTCACGTCGATGTCGAGATAGATGGTGCCGATCGGCCGGCCGTCGGCGTCGCCCAGGTGGAGGGAGAAGGAGATCACCGGGCGCTTGTCGTAGGGCTCCATATAGAGGTCCTCGAACCCCTCCGTCCCGTCCCCGGGGCGCCCGTCGAGCATGAATTCGATATCCTCGTCGTCGAGGTCGCCGTCGAGCTCGACCTCGATCTCATCGTCTTCGTCCCAATAGACCATGACGTTGCTCTCGTCCCGGCGCAGCAGGGTGATGTCGCGCACCCCGTCGAGGTTGGTGACGAGGGCGGAGAGGAGGTTGCCGGCGCTTTCGTCGGCCATCAGGCCGGGCTCGGCCGCGAAGACCTCGTAGAGGACCGAGACCTGCTCCTCCAGGGTCTCGAAATAGCCCACCACCCTTTGGGTCACGGCCTGGGCGCGGACCTCCTGGAGCTGGCGCGCGACGTTGAGCGCATTGACGATCGAGCCATAGGTTCCGATGGCCCCCACGCCGCCGATCATGAGAATAACGAAGATCGCCACTCCGAGGCTCAGCGACCGGCGCAACCGGAATGCCATAGGCTCTCCCTTCCCCCATCGCCCGCGCATGCGCATGCGCGCGGCGGCGGGAGGATAGCACCGATTGGCGATGGGGCCGAATGCGCCTGGCCCGGCGAAGGCCGGCGCGGCATGGATTGTTCCGGGAGCACCCCAGAGCGGCGTCGAATGTCAGGCACTTGCCCGGCGCGGCGCGCCCAATCATATTTGTGTCTTCCGCTACGCGGATAAATTGCGCGAAGGGCGGTCTCGAAGGTCACGCCAGCGCATTCAAGCCAGTGCCCGGACCGTGGCCGGGCCGTCGAGTATTGGGCTGTTCACTGCTGATGTGAGTATTTCCTCGGCTTTCCGAACCATCGGAAGGCTACGGAGGAGCGCGGCGAGTTGACGAATCGCCACGCCGTCGCACGGGATGATTGTCGTTCTCGTGGGGTCGCGCCGTTGCTGACCAAGTCCGAGGACTTGGCCGAGATTTCCCGTCCCGTCATCGCCATGCCCTTCGCCGTGTGCGACGATATCCTGCGCCCCGACAAGTATCGGAACTATCACAAACGGGTTGAAAGCGGCGAGCGCGTTCCGGCGGGCTCGGGGGATCACGCTGACCGCGACATGGTCGGCGCGCGTTTATTCCCCAAGTACCATCACCATATTCACTATGGCGCATTGTCGCCGGACGGGCGTGGGCTTCCAAGCTATGGCCCCGTCGCCGTGCGCTGGGAGGTCACGCCGACTTATCTCGGCAGGCGTGCCTCGCTGCTTGAGACGAATTCGTTTACTTTTTTCGATCACCATTCCCTCGGTCTCCGTGGCGCGACCATACCGCCGGGCTATCGGGCGATCTGGGAAGACAGAGCGAAGCTGGCGGCAGCCAAGATTGCGCCACGCTTGACGCCAGCGACCGGCGAGAGCACCCTTTCCAGCCTCCTCCTGGGGCCAGGTGAGACACGCATCGATGACGATTATATCGAGGTCGCCATCTATGCGGACGATGGTCTCGACACTGATGACGTGAGCATGGTCACCGTCCAGCGTTCGGCTAATACGCCAGAGGAAGTCCATAGGCGCGAACTGGTTCAGGAAATATGTACCAGGCGCGGCATAACGTTTGTTGAGTGAGGCGTGGATGCAAGTCGCTGAAGCCTACGTTTCGGGATCGCTCGGTCAGGCGATTTATCGCCAGAACGGTGCCGTTTGCGTTCTCGACACGCCGACGGCCGACCCGCGCGAGGCTCTGCCCAACGAACCCCAGTGGTTCCGCAACGCCGCGCGAGAGGCTGTGCCCGTCGATCCGAACGGTTTCCCGGTCCCGATCGAACGGGTGCGGGAACGTCTCCATGAGGAGACCAGGTTTTTTCGTGGCCTCGATGGGCTGCTCGTCGGCATGGATCGCGATTTTTCGATGACGACACGCCGGCGTGCGATCTCTCGCGCCGATGATGTGCTCTCGGCTGACGATGCCGTGGCGCGGCGCATTCGCGAACGATTTCTCATTCCCGCTAACACACAAGAATGGGACCCCGCGGGCGGGCTCGCGCTGGCCGTCGAAGGCGGGGCCACGGCCGCCGGCGATTGTTATCGGCCACTGGCGGAAGAGGTAATTGACCGCCTTGCGGACGACATTTCTGCCGTCGTGTTTGGAAAATTCGGTCGCGGCGTCGACGGCGCGCGGAAACAGGAGGCAATATTGCGCTCGGGGATCGTCGCCGAGCTCGCGCTGATCGAAGCTCGGGCCGATCGAACGGCCCTGTCATCACTCGTATTCCGGCGCGACGAATTTCCGATTTTGCGGGCCGAGGACGCTTCTGGGCAAATTCTGGTCGCGGTGATCGGTCGCGTCGAAACGCGTACCACGCCGATATCAGCGGGAACGCCGGGCGATCGCCCCGTACCGATCGCCGACGAGGCGCAAGAAAGCGAAAGTTTCGAGGCGCCTGACCCGATCATGGTGGCCGTGGAGCGCGCCCGCGCGCAATTCGAGGGTCGAATACGTCCGACGAGGGTTGGCAGCTCGACGGACCTGCCGGGCATCCAGCGGGAAATTTCCTGGATCGGCGAGAGGCTCAGGGCTGGAGAGCCAGGTCGCGCCGAGGAGGCACTGGTCAGGTTGATCGACCGTCAAGGCCAGCGCAGCCGGGCGGAGGATCTCGTCAAGACCTTGACGGCCGTCGCGGACCTCGCCCGCGGGGCCAAGCTTTTCGAGTGGGTATGGCGCCTCTTTGATGCAATTGAGTACGCTGGCAGCCTTGATGCGCCAGCTAATGTGTGTGCGCGCCGAGACCCTGCGCGACCTCGGGCGTTACGAGGAGGCGCTCGCCGGCTTCGAAGAGACCATGGGCCGCTTCCCCCACGACGCAGTGGCGCCGAACGCGCGCGCCGAGACCCTGCGCGACCTCGGGCGTTACGAGGAGGCGCTCGCCGGCTTCGAAGAGACCATGGGCCGCTTCCCCCGCAACGAGGTGGCGCCGAACGCGCGCGCGGAGACCTTGCGCGACCTCGGGCGTTACGAGGAGGCGCTCGCCGGCTTCGAAGAGACCATGGGCCGCTTCCCCCACAACGAGGTGGCGCCGACCGCGCGCGCCGAGACCTTGCGCGACCTCGGCCGGTACGAGGAGGCGCTCGCCGGCTTCGAAGAGACCATGGGCCGCTTCCCTCAAGACGAGGTGGCGCGGAACGCATATGCCCATCTTCTTGGTCAGTTAGGTCATTTGGAGCGGGCAGAGGCGGTGCTTCGGCCCGCCGTCACCCGTGCGCAGACGCGGAATGACTGGATCGCCAAACATATTCTGAGTCTTGCACAACTACGGACAGGCCAGGTGGAGCAGGCGCTTTTAGAGCTCGAACGTAGCGCGCAATCTTGTGCGTTCAGAGACGTACGTGGATATTTCGAAACCGCCCTGCCGCTGGCCCTGCTTGCCGACCGCCGCGCGACCGAGGCGGCGCGACAACTCGTGGCCCTCGCGAAAACACCGGCGTTGCCCCGCGAAAGGATGGCGAACATCGTGCTGTTTCAGGCCCACGCCCTCGCCGAAGCCGGGGAGGCACGGCGTGCGCAAGAGCTTGTCACGAGCGCCGAGGTCATCGATTTCGCCGCGGCCCGGCAAAGGCGACTCGCCGCCGCGCTCAGCGAGCGTTACGGCCTCGTCTCGGGAGCGCCAGCGTCGGCCGCAAAGGCGCGGGAGTTGAGCGAAGAGATCACCACGCTCGAATTCGAGCTCGTGCGCCCGAGGCTATGGAGCTTCCGGGCACGCATCGATCGCGCCGCATAGGGCCAAGTTCGTCGCAGACGACATCGCGCCAGAAACTCGACGGCGACCGATATGGGCGGGCGGTGAAATGCGTCGGCCCCTTTCTTCTTTCGGCCCACACCCTTCGGGCGGGCAGCTCAGGCTGTCGTCGGCAAGCCGACGCTTTGGCCCCAATGATTTTCTGTCAATGACACATAGAGATGTCCGGTTTTTGTAGCACATTAAATGTCCGCTTCTTTGTGAGGAGGCCTGTGGGTAACCCGGCTTGGCGTAGCGACCGTCACGAGTCAGGCCTAGGCAAGCCGGTTATCCACGGGCCGGGGCGCCGAGCGGATTCAGGCGACCTCTTGTTGGTTTGGCTCCAGGAGCAGCTCTCCCTTCTGGTCGTAGCGCGCGAGGCAGCGCGGTCCATGGAAGATGGCGAGGCTGGCGTCGGGATATTCGTGGACCTTGACGCTGGCCTTGACGAAGTGTCGCCGGTGGGCCTGCTCGGGGATCTGCAGGACGAGGCCCTTGTAGCGGACCGTATTGTCGTTCTGGACCTGGCGGCCGTCCTGGATGGCGAGGATGTCGGCGAGCGCGCGGCCGACATAGGGCAGAAAGGCCGAGCCCGCCCCGGCGGCGGGAACCGAGAAGCGGTCATTGAAGGCGGGCAGGAAGGTCTCGGCGATATAGCGGTTGGCCTCGTCCATGGCGGCGATGCCGGCCAGACGCAGCTCCTGGGGGAGGCGCCCTTGCAGGGTGCCGAAGAGCCGCTCGATGCGCCCCCTGGCCTCGGGCGAGTAGGAGGGGATGTGCTCGATGCCGAGCTGGACGAGGGCCCGGCCGACCTGGGTCAGGCGCCCCTTGTCGACCTTGCCGCCGGCCTTGGGGCTGTGGAAGTAGTGGCTGCCGCGGTCGGTGTAGAAGGCGCAGAAGAGGCCCTTCTTCTCGATCGTTTCCCGAAGCCCGCGAAAGCTCGAGAAGGTGCCTTCTTCCTCGACCAGGAAGGCCGAGACGACCTCGCCCGTGGCGTCGTCCATGGTGGCGATGAGGTCGAGGTCGCGGCCCAGATCCACCAGCCAGCGGTGGGGCGAGCCGTCCTGGAACAGGAGCATCCCCGGCAAGGCCCGGCGCGGCCGCCTCTTGCGGTGCGCCCCGCGCCCCCTGGCCTTCTTCACAAGACCGGCCTCCTGCAGGCGGATCTTGGTCCAGGTATAGCCGAGCCGGAAGCCGTGGTCGCGCACCAAGTGCTCGTGGAAGTGCTTGGCCGTGAAGTCCCAATAGCGCGTGCGGTACTGCTCCAGGACCCATTCGATCTGGTCAAGCGGCGCGCGGCGCCCCGAGGCCCGCCCCAGGCGCCGGTCCACAAGACCCGCCGCCCCCTCGGCCTCGTAGCGGTCGCGAAGCCGGCGAAAATGACGCTCCGACATCCCCAAGACCTCCGCCGCCTCCAGACAGCTCAACGCGCCGCTGCCATAGCGGCCCAATGCTTCTGCTATGCGCACAATCCGTATCTCCGGATCCATCGATACCCCCGGTTCCTTGGAACGCTTCAAGAAACCGGACATATCGCGTGCTACACATTCCGGACATACCTTGTGCTACTGACAGGCCCCAATGATTTTCTTGACACGCACCAAGATTCATGTTACGTTCCCCAATCCATCGATTTCATCGGGCGAAGATGTCAAGGTTTGTCAAGGTTCGGGCTTGAAATCCCTAACCCCTTGATATTAAACGTTTCCAACTCGTCCAGCCTTAACATACCTTAACAATTCTCGGCGCGCCCATATTGGACCGGCCTTCCCGGCCGCCTTGCCCTATAATCGTGGCTCGGGGGGTGGCGGAGTGGGATGGGATGGCCGGCGAGCACCTGACGGCGGATTTCACCACCGACCCCTGGTGGTGGGAGGCGGCGCGGCCGCCCGCGGCCGGGGACGATCCCCTGCCCGCGACGGCCGATGTCGCCGTGGTCGGTGCCGGCTATACGGGCCTCTCGGCGGCGCTCACCCTGGCGGAGGCGGGGCGCGATGTCGTCGTCCTCGAAGTGGGCGAGCCCGGCGTGGGTGCCAGCACGCGCAACGCCGGCCTCGTCGGGCGCGGGCTCCTGGCCGGCTTCGGCGAGCTGGAGCGCAAAATCGGCACCGAGGCGGCGGGGGGCATGTACCGCGAAGCGGAGGGCGCCTACGACCATGTGGTCGACCTCATCGGCCGGCACGCAATCGATTGCCATCTCGCGCACCGGGGCCGCTTCCTGCCGGTCTGGAACCAGGCCCAGTACGACCTGACGGCGGCCGATTTCGCGCTCCAGCAGCGCCACCTCGGAATCGAAGGCGGCATGGTCTCGGCGGACGAGGCGGCGCAGGAGCTGCGCGCCGCCGGCCTGCGCGGCGGCCTCCTGGTCACCAACACCTCCGGCGCCCACCCGGCCCTGTATCACGCCGGCCTGCTCGCCGCGGTGGTGCGGGCCGGGGCGGCGGTGCGCGGCGATGCCCGCGTCACCGCCTACCGGCGGAACCGGGGCGGGTTCAGCCTGCGCACCCCGCGCGGCACCCTCGAGGTGCTGGACGTGGTGATGGCGACCAATGCCCATACGGGGGGCGAAGCGCCCTGGTTCCGGCGCCGCATGATCCGCACCACGGCGACCATGGCGGCGACCGAGCTCCTCGCGCCGGCGCTTCTCGACCGGCTCATGCCCGGCAAGCGGACATATGTGGACTACTCGCGCCACGTGTTCAATTACTGGCGCAAGGCGCCGGACGCGGACCGGCTGCTGTTCGGCGGCCAATCCGGGCTCCTGTACAAGTCGCCCCAGGAGCTCGCCCGCCGGCTGCGGGCCGACATGGCGCGGATCTTCCCGGAGCTGGCGGACGTGCGCTTCAGCCACCTGTGGCGGGGCAAGGTGGCCATGACCATGGACCGCCTGCCCCATCTGGGCGTCCATGACGGCATCCACTACGCCCCCGGCTGCAACGGCTCGGGCCTGCCGCTCGGCACCTATATCGGCAACCGGATCGCGCTCCGCTTGATGGGTGAGGCGGCCGGGCGCACGGCCTTCGACGACCAGGCGTTTCGGGTGACGCCGAGCCTCTTCGGCTATCCCTGGTTCATGCCGGTGCTGACGGGCTGGGCCCGCTGGCAGGACCGGCGCGGCGCCCCCTCCGGCGGTCACTGACGGCGGGTCCATTCGCCACTGTTTCGAGCGAACCGGCGCGGCGCCCCGCGAGACATGGATCCGCGCGGCCGGCTTGGTAATCTTACATCGCATTGATTTCACGTTTAATTTGCTGACAGGGCTCGCCGGGGTCGGAAGGCCTTCAAGGACCAGCGGCGCGGTCGAATAATACCAGGCGGCGATGAGCTTGACTCATCGCCGTTTGGCAAGCGCCGCGTGGGCGCCCGAGCTTGTGCGAGGCCAGCCTGAGCGGCGCTTGAGCGATATAAGAAGCCAAGGCTGCGGATGCGGCCGCCCGGCGCTTGAGGGAACATACGATCGGTCTTTCTTAAGGCCGGTCGGTATAAATTGCTATGCACTACAGAACCCGTCGCTATCATTTTCCGGGAAGAATAAAAACTCCGTGCGTCGCGCCGGCCAAGCCCCGGTGACGACGAGACCGCCCAGGAAGGGCGGCGATTGATGGGGAGACGTCAGGCGCGGGTCGGGACACCCGTTGCTCATGGTCCGGCGGGCACCGGATCGGGCCCTACTGTGCTCCGGTCTTCCTCGGGAGTTACGAGCGCACACCCGCCATCGGGTATGCGCACCGGCAAGTATTGGGAGACAGGGCCATGGCGGGACACAATGGCAATAATGGCAATAATGGCAGCGGCGGCAGCGGCTCGGGCGGTCCAGACGCGGGCGTTAAGCTCAAGGGCACCAAGGGCGACGATACGCTCATCGGCGGCTCCGGCGACGACCGCCTCGAGGGCAAGGGCGGCGACGACCTGCTCGACGGCGGCTTGGGCGACGACCTGCTGATCGGCGGCAAGGGCGACGATACCCTTCTCGGTGGCGCCGGCAACGACATTCTTTATGGCGATGGCAAGGGCAAGGGCTCGGGCTCGGGCTCCGGGTCGGGCAGCGCCTCCGGCAGCGGCTCGGGGAGCGGCGATCTCTCCTTCGACGACTATCTCGATGGTGGCGCCGGCAACGATTCGGTGTTCGGCCAGCAGGGCAACGACACCGGCAACTACGTGGCGGCGGAGAACCTGGGCGCCACCGACGTCTACGACGGCGGCTCGGGCATCGACACCCTGCGGCTCGATCTGACCTCGGCCGAATTCCTGAACCCGGTGTTGCAGGAGGATCTGCTGGAATACCAGTCGTACCTCGCCGTGCACGTCGATACGATCACCGGCGAGGCGGACGGCGCGGTGTTCCAATTCGACGCCTTCGATCTGGCGGCGAGCGCCTGGGAGAGCCTGCTTGTCTTCGTCGACGGGGTCGAGACCAGCCTCCCGGACCTTCCCTTCATCGTCGGCAACACGGCGGCGGGCACCCTCGATATCGGCGGGGGTGTCACGCCCACGGGCGACACCTTCATTCCAAGTGGCGCCATCAGCGGCGACACCTTGACGGCCACAAGCGGGATCATCGGCAACCAGGCGGGCTCGAGCGGGGTGGCGACGGTCTCGGGCGCCGGGTCCGAGCTGAACATCGGTTCCGGTGGCCTTACCGTGGGCAATGCCGGCACGGGCGCGTTGAGCGTATCGGCGGGCGGCGGGGTGATGATTGCGTCGGATGGTTTCAACAACCTGAGCGTCGGCGGGGAAGCCGGTGGCGACGGGTCCGTGACGGTCTCCGGCGCGGGCTCGCGCCTGGTCACCACCGGCCTCGACAACACGGTACAAATCGGCCGCGCGTCGGGCGCCGCGGGCACGCTTCTGGTCGAGGCGGGCGGCCAGCTCGAGACGCTGCATTTCGAGGTCGGCCGCGAGGGCGAGGGCACGGCGACGGTGACGGGCTCGGGCAGCACCATCATCGTCTCCAACGACGATGGCCGGTTCTCGGCCCCCTACGACTACGAAGCGGGCTTCCTGCGGGTGGGCCGCGACGGCGACGGCGCCCTGAACATTCTGGATGGCGCGCATGTCGAGGTGCGCTCTGGCGACGTTGCGAGCGGCAACGACGACACCACGGTTCAGTTCATGCAAATTGGGCGCAACGCCGGCAGCATGGGCACGGTGGTGGTCGACGGCGCGGGCTCGATTCTCGACATTTTCTCGCTGAACCCGCCGGGTGGCCCGTTCGTCGAAGGCCCCGGATTGCAGGTCGGGCGTGGTGGCACGGGCACGCTGACGGTCAGCAATGGCGGCGACGCGCGGATTGACGGCCAGGGCGCGACGCTCGGCGTCGGCGCGCGGGCCGGCGGCGACGGTTCCGTGACGGTGTCGGGTATTGGCTCGACGCTGAACGTCGACGCGCTGGGCGTCCAAGGTTTCGTCGCTGTCGGCGGCGCGGGCACGGGCTCGCTCGACGTGACCGGCGGCGCGAGTGCCGACTTCGTCAACTCGAGCCTGAATGTCGGCCTGCGGGCGAGCGCCGATGGCTCGGTCGCGGTGAGCGGCGCGGGCTCGACCCTCGCGGTCGGGCGGACGCTCCATGTGGGCTTCGAGGGGACGGGCGCTTTGACGGTGGCCGCCGGCGCGGCGGTGACGGTGGGCGACGGGCTCCAATTCGGCTCCACGGCGGGCGCGAGCGGCGTCGGAACAGTGACGGGGGTGGGCTCCACCCTCGACGTTATCGGGTTCTTCGCCGTGGGCCAGGGCGATACGGCCGGCGGATTCGGGACGCCCGGCGTGGCGGCCGACGGCGCGCTCGACATCCTCGCGGGCGGCACGGTCAATGGCGAGAGCCTGCAAGTCGGCGAAGACCCGGATGGCACCGGTGCGGTGACGGTGTCCGGGGTTGGATCCTTGCTGGACCTGTCAGGCAACGTGCGGCTCGGCTTCGCGGGCACCGGCTCGCTGGCCGTAACTGACGGTGGGCTGGTGCGGGCGTCTTCCGTCGACCTCTTCGGCGGCGGCACCCTATCGGGCAACGGGGTGGTCGAGGCGAACGTCACCACCCATGGGCTTGGGGCAATCGGCCCGGGAAGCTCGATCGACACCCTGACGATTGACGGCACCTTGCAAATGCTTGCCGGCGTTATCGACACCGAGATCGCCGGCACGAGTCCGGGCGCCGCAGTGGGCGGTCACGACGTGCTGGATGTGACCGAGCTTGCAAGCCTCGATATCGGCACGCTGCGCTTCAGCTTCATCGACGGCTTCGCGCCGGCGGCGGGAGACAGCTTCGGTTTCCTCACGGCCGGTGCCGCGAGCGGCAACATCACCGACCTGTCGATTGTCGTCGAAGGGCTGGCGGACGGCTTCCAGTTCGACCCCCTGGTCATCGCCCCCACCGGCGCGACGATCACCGCCGCCAACGCCGGCATTCTGGAGGCGAACACCACGCTCCTCTTCGGCTCCAACCATGCCGACATCTTCGATGGCGGCGCCGGCAACGACGTGCTCGACGGCGGCGGCTCGATGGATTCGCTCTCCGGCGGCGCGGGAAACGACACGCTTTTGGGCGGCGCCGACATCGACACTTTGGACGGCGGCGGCGGCAACGACGTGCTGGCGGGCGGCGCGGGTGACGATCTGTTCGTCTTCGATAACGGCGACGGCGACGACACCTTCACCGACTTCGATGCGCTCTCGGCGAGCGAGCAGGTTGATGTCTCGGGCTTCGGCTTCACGAACACCGGAGACTTCCAAGCGATCAATCAGGTCGGTGGGGATACGGTGATCGAGGTCGACGCGGACGATTCGATCACGCTCCTCGGCGTGACCGCGACCGATGTCGACGACAGCGACTTCGTCTTCTAGGCGACCGCTCGAAGAGGGGAGCGGGCCGGCACCGATTCCGCGCAAGTGGAGAATGCGCTAGGCTTATCCATCGAACAGGCCGCGCCGCACCGCCATGGCACGCTATGAAATCCCCGAGGGCTATACCGTCGGCCTCCTGGCCACCATGCCGCGGTCGGGCACCTGGTACTCGTTCTACTTCTTCGAGTTCCTGGACATCTACCTCTCCGGGCGGGAGACGCTGAGCACGCGCATGAGCCTGGAGGTCTACGATTCGCTCCGCCTCGGCAAGATCAGCGTTCACAGCATCTGCCCGGGCTTCCCGGACCTCTACCACGGGCCGTACCGGGCCGCCTGGGACGCACTCGCGTTCTACGTGGACGGCTACGACTACGGCACCCAGAAGTTCATCGGCGCCAACATCGGCGCCTATTCCCCGGCGCTGAACCCGGGCGTGCGGATCATCTATCTCTACCACAATCCGCTCGACCAGGCGGTCTCCTACTTCCGCCACGCCCGACACAACAAGAACCAGCAGAAGGTGGTGCGCACCGGCACCGACGGCGCCGCGGTCGAGCTGACCACCACCTCTCAGTACCTGCGCCTCGCGGGGATCGAGGCCTACATCAAGCAGTACTTCACCTTCCATGCCATGGCGGACGCTTATGGGGAGAACATCCTCATGGTGCCCTACGAGCGCCTGGTCGGGGATCCCGAAGCCAGCTTCGCCCGCATGCTGGCGTTCTGGGGGTTCGCGCTGGACACGCCGTTCAAAGAGGCGTGTTTCCACAAGGCGCTCAAATCCTGCACGCCCGAGAGCCTCAAGAATATCGAGGCGGCGCTCGACAGCGCCCTGGCGCGGGACCAGACGGCCCCTGGCGAGAGCCATATGCGCGGCGGCGCGGTGGGCAAATGGCGCGATCACCTGGACCAATCCGACCTCGGCTTCGTCGCCGCGCGCCTGGCCGAGTTCGGCTTGTCGCTTGATGCGTTCGAGCGGGTGTGCTGAGACGGGTCCGAACTGGCCGATTGGCCCGCCACACGGCGCGGCCGTGCCACCACCGGGAGGACCGACATGCCGTTCGCCGAGACCGATGACGGGGTCAAGCTCCATTACGAGGAGACCGGGCAGGGCGCGCCCGTGATCTTCGTCCACGAGTTCGCCGGCGACTGCCGCAGCTGGGAGCCCCAGGTCCGCGCCTTCGCGCGGCGCAATCGCTGCATCACCTACAACGCCCGCGGCTACCCGCCCTCGGACGTGCCCGAGGCCGGTGCCATGTATTCCCAGGCCCGGGCCTGCGCGGACATCAAGGCCGTGCTCGACCATCTGGGGATCGAGCGGGCGCACGTGGTCGGCCTCTCCATGGGCGGCTTCGCCACGCTCCATTTCGGGCTCACCCACCCCGGCATGGCGCTCTCTCTCGTGGTCGCCGGCTGTGGCTATGGTGCCGAGCCCGACCGGCGCGCCAAGTTCCGGGCCGAGGCGGCGGCAACCGCCGATCTCATCGAGGCCGAGGGCATGGAAGCCTTCGCCGCGATCTATGGCGCCGGCCCGACGCGGGTGCAGTTCCAGAACAAGGACCCGCGCGGCTGGGCGGAGTTCGTGCGCATGCTGGGCGAGCATTCGGCCACGGGCTCGGCGCTGACCATGCGCGGCGTACAGCGCGAGCGGCCCTCACTTTGGGACCTCGAGGACGGGCTCCGAGCCTTGGATGTGCCCACCCTCATCCTCACCGGGGACGAGGACGAGCCCTGCCTCCTGCCCGGCGTCTTCATGAAGCGCGCCATCCGCACCGCGGGCCTGGTCGTCATCCCCAAGGCGGGCCACAACGTGAACCAGGAGGATACGGCGGCGTTCAACCGCGCCGTCGCCGACTTCCACGCCGCCGTGGAGGCGGGCCGCTGGGAGGCGCGCGACCCGCGCTCGGTCACCGAATCGATCCTCGGGGATCGCTAGGCAGGCGATCGATGAAGGTCCTGATCCATCACGACCGGCCCGAGGAGTGCCTCGCGGTCATCGCGGCCTATGAGCCCGCGCTCGAGATCCGCTGCTGCCGCACCTATGGCGATCTGCCCGGGGTGCTCGACGCGTTCGGGCCGGAGGTGATCTACGGTGTCCGGTTCGCCGGCACGCCCACCTTCCCGCGGCGCGCAATCCTCGAATCGCCCACCGTCAAATGGATGGCCGTCGGCGGGTCGGGCACCGACCACCTCGCACCCTGGGACCCGGCCGCCTTCACGGTGACCAACGCGGCCGGCGTGGCGAGCGCGAGCATGGCCCAATACGCGATCGGCGCCATTCTCAGCCTGACCATCGGCTTCCCCGGCTTCGAGCGCGACCGGCGGGCGCGGCGCTGGGAACAGCGCGCGATCGGCGGGATCGACGGCAAGACGGTGACGATCCTCGGCCTCGGCAAGACCGGATGCGAGGTCGCGCGGCGGGCGAAGGCGCTCGGCCTCGGCGTCACAGGCGTGCGCGCGGGGCCACGCCCGACCCCGAACGTGGACCGGGTCTATGGCGGCGAGGATCTTCACGCGGCGCTCGGCGAGGGGGATTATGTCGTCCTCTCGGTGCCGCTCACGGACCGGACGCGGGGCGTCATCGACGCGGCCGCCTTCCGGGCCATGCGCCCGGGCGTCATCCTGGTCGATGTCTCGCGCGGCGGCGTGGTCGAGGCGGCGGCCCTCTTCGACGCCATGCGCTCGGGCCATGTGGCGGGGGTGGCGCTCGACGTGTTCGAGGACGAGCCGCTGCCGCCCGAGAGCCCATTCTGGGACCTCGAGAACGCGATCCTGACGCCCCATTGCTCGAGCCTCTACGACGGCTGGGAGGAGCGCTCGGCCGAGATCTTCTGCGAGAACCTGACCCGCTGGCGGAACCGGGAGCCGCTCGAGAACGTGGTCGATCCGGCGCGAGGATACTGACCGAGCTAGTACCCACTTTCATAATTCCGTGTGCCATACGACGGCGCCCCGAGGTTCCCGGCTAGGAGCGTGGCGCGCCGTGATGCCGGGGCATCACAAGCGGCGCGCGACGACGTCCGGGGGCCTCGGGGCGCCGCCCTACCGGTCGCTTTTCCCGCCCCCTCGGGGCGTCGAGGACGCTTGACGATGCCCCGGCATCGCCGGCGCGCCCCCTCCTACCGAGGAGACGGGAAAAGCGATCGTATGGCACACGGAATTATGAAAGTGGGTACTAGCCATCGCGCGGCGGATTTATCTTCCATGTGTCGTCGCCAGCGCACAAACTCACCTCGCCTTCTGACAGCCATGCGATTTTTCTAGAGCGGGAGTAACGACGCGATGGCGGTTCCAACCCACGTCAAATACCTGATCCTCGGCGCCGGGATGCACGGCCTCAGCACGGCCTGGCACCTGGCGGCGCGGCTCAATGCGAGCCCGCGCGGCTCGGGCGCGGACGTCCTCGTCATCGACAAGTCGGGCATCGCCTCGGGCGCCAGCGGCATCGCCTGCGGCACCATCCGCAACAACTATTTCCAACCGGCGATGCGCGAGCTCATGGCCGTGAGCGTCGAGGTCTGGGAGAGCGATCCGGAGGCTTTCTCCTACCACCCGGTCGGCTTCATGCAGATCAGCCCCGAATCCATGACCGAGGACATGGCGAGCGTTCACGCGCAGCAGCGCGCCATCGGCTACACCTCCGAGCTCGTCACCGGCGAGGCCGAGTCCGAGCGCTATATGAAGGGCCTGTTCAGCGATTGGCGGGCCAAGGGCATCCACTCCGTCCTGCACGAGAAGAAAGGCGGCTACGCCAACAACACCCGCGCCATCCATGGCCTCGCCGGCGAGGCCGAGGCGGCGGGCGTGCGCATCCTCACGGGCTGCGAGGTCACGGGCATCAGGACCGCGGGCGGCGCCGTGGAGGCCGTCGAGACGAGCAAGGGGACGATCGGCTGCGACCACCTGGTGATCGCACTGGGGCCCTGGGTGAAGACGGCCTGGGACCTCCTCGATTTGCCCAAGACCGTGTCCATCAAGGGCGCGGAAGGCGCGACCCATGACGCCGGCCCCATGTGGACCTATTGGAGCCTCCAGGAAGGCACCCTTGGCGTCGACCCCGATCTGCAGAAGACCAACGACGGCGGCATGCCGCCGGTCGTCCATGTGGACACCGAGGCGCCCCTGCATTCGGATGTGGACGGCAGCCTGATCACCGACGGGTTCTGGGGCATCTACTACAAGCCCGATTTCCACTTCGACGGCATCCAGGGGGGTGCGGTGCCCTACAAGGTGGACAAGCCGGCCGACGAGGTGGCCGTCGACCCCTACGGGCCCGAGTCTCCCGAGTTCGTCGTCGGCGACGATTTCGCCCACATGTGGTGCTCGGCCCTGGCCTTCTGCCAGGAGCGTTTCGCCGGCAAGAGCGCCAAGTACCGCAAGGAGCCCTCGGGCGGCATCGGCGCGTTTACCCCCGACAGCTTCCCCGTCATCGACACCTTCCGCGAGAACGCGTACGTGATCGCGGATTCGAACCACGGCTTCAAGATGATCGGTGTCGGCAAGCTCGCGGCGCAAGAGCTGATGGGCGAGGCCTCGGCGCTGCTCGAGCCGTTCCGCTTCTCGCGCTACGCCGAGGGCCGGCTCCACCCCGTCTCCCACAGCCCCTTTCCGTGGAGCTGACGCAGTGGACTCGCAGATCGAGGACCGCGAGCGTTCCATGGAAGAGCCGGGGAGAGTGTGATGATGGCACACGCGGAGCCGGCACCCGCCGAGATGACGGGCTCACGGGGGCGGGCGCGCATCGGCGTCGTGGTGCCCGTCTCCAACACCAACCTGGAGCCCGACCTCAACATGCTGCGGCCGGAGGGGGTGTCGCTCCACTTCGCCCGCGCCGGCGGCTACGACCTCGACGCCATACCGGATGGCGCGCAGATGCGGCAATTCGCCCTCGCCTCGCTCGACGGCGTGCTGGCCGCTCTGGTGGCGGCCCGGCCCCACATGATCCTCTACGGCTGCACCTCGGCGACCCTGTCCCACGGCCCCGCCTTCGACCGCGAGTTCCAGGCCCGCATCGAACGGGAGGCGGGCGTGCCGGCCGTCACGGCCGCGGGCGCGGTGGTCCAGGCGCTCACCGATCTCGGCGTCCGGCGCATCGGCTTCACCTCTCCCTATGTGCAGTCCCTCAACGAGGAGGCCGTCGAATTCCTGCGCCAATGCGGCTTCGAGGTCGTCGCCACCGCGCATACGGATGACGACCTCGGCAACTACGGCATGGGCGCGCTCACTCCAGACGAGGTCCACGCGCTCGGCCTGCGCGCCGACCACGACGACGCCGAGGCCATCGTCCTCTCCTGCACCGACATGCGGGCGGTCGAGGCGACCTGGATGCTGGAGCGCGATCTCGGCAAGCCGGTCGTGACCAGCAACCAGGCCCTCATGCGCGCGGCGATCAAACGCCTGGGGCTGGAGGCCGACGGTATGCGGACGGGATATGGGTGAGGGTGGGCCGTGGCCGGCTTGGAGGCTAGTACCCACTTTCATAATTCCGTGTGTCATACGACGGCGCCCCGAGGTTCCCGGCTAGGAGCGTGGCGCGCCGTGATGCCGGGGCATCACAAGCGTCGCGCGACGACGTCCGGGGGCCTCGGGGCGCCGCCCTTCGGGTCGCTTTTCCCGCCCCCTCGGGGCGTCGGGGACGCTTGACGATGCCCCGGCATCGCCGGCGCGCCCCCTCCTGCCGAGGAGACGGGAAAAGCGATCGTATGGCACACGGAATTATGAAAGTGGGTACTAGTTTCGGCGTCTGAGTTTCAGGCGCCACCGTCCGCGTCCCAGACGCCGGGGCCGGTGCCGCCGAGCTCCTCGCGCCTGACCTTGGCGAGGTCCGTATAGGGGAGTGAGGGGCGGACCTCGATATAGCGCGGCACCATGAAGCGGGCCATGCGCCCGGCGCAGAAAGCGTGCACCTCGGCCGGGTCGAGCGCCGCGCCCGCGCGCGGCACGACGGCCACCTTCACGTCCTCCTCGCCCACCGCGGCCGGCACGCCGATGGCGACACACTCGGCGATATCCGGATGGGCGGCGAGGATCTCCTCGAACTCGACGACCGAGATGTTCTCGCCCCGTCGCCGGATGGTGAACTTGTCGCGGCCCTTGAAGTAGTAGAAGCCGTCTTCGTCGCGCACCCCCATGTCGCCCGTGTGATACCAGAGGTTGCGCCAAGCCGCGGTGGTCGCTGCGTCGTCGTCCTCGTAGGAGCGGAACATCACGTCCGGCACCAGGGGGCGGACCAGAATCTGGCCCATGACTCCATCGGGAACCGGGCGGTCGAGCGCGTCGGCGATACGCATCTCGAAGTCGGGCGTGGGCCGGCCGAAGGAGCCGGGCGGAGCGCCGTGGATCGGATCGGGCGTCGCCATGGGATCGGCCTCGGTCGAGCCGAAAGCCTCGCGCAGCTTCGTGCCGAAGCGGCGCTCGAAGGGCTCGATATGCTCGACCAGGATGCCGCCCAAGACGGCGAGGCGGAGCGTGTTGTCCGCGTCCCCCGGCGCCTCGGAGGTGGAGAGGAGCATGGGCGCGATGGTGCCGAGCCCGGCCGTCACGGTTGCACCGGTGGCGCGTACCTGGTCCCAGAACCGGCTGCGCGAGAAGGTGGGGAAGATGGCGACCGCACCCCCCGCCACCAGCGAGGACAGCACCATGTATGTCTGCCCGGTGACGTGGAACAGCGGTGGCCAGGTATGCATCACATCGCCCGGGCCGAGGCCGTAGGCTTCCGCCATCCGTGCGGCGCTGCGGACGAGGTGGTTGTGGCACAGCAGCGCCGCCTTGGAGCGCCCCGTCGTGCCCGAGGTATAGAGGAGGCCGGCGACGGCGTGGGGCGCAACCTCGCGGACCTCGCCGGGCGATGCCGCCACGACCGCGTCCCAGCCCACCACCTCGGACGCCAAGAGTTGGGCGCCCGCGGGCACGGCATCGGTGAACACCAGGGTCTCGATACCGAGGGGCTCGAGCGGCGGCAGCACGTCGAGCGCCGAGGCCTCGGTAAACAAGAGGCGCGCGCGCGACCGGCCGATCATGTCGGCCAGCACGGCGCCCTTGTGGCTGCGGTTGAGAGCGACGAACTCGCCACCGCCGCAGGTGGTCCCGAACCAGGTCCAGATCGCCGCGGGCTGGTTGGAGAGGAAGCTCGCGACCCTGTCCCCCGGCGCGCCGGCCCCCGTCGCGTCGAGGAAGCCGCGCACCCGGCGGACCTCCTCGAGCGCCTGGGTGTAGGACCAGCGCCGGCCCTCCCAAATCACGAAGTCCGCGTCCCCCGAACGCGCGACACGGGCGAGGAACGCCTGGGGTAGGCTGGCCCGCTCGTCGCCGACTAGATCGACCAGGTTCCGCGGCGGTGGCACGCTCATCGGTGCGCTGGTCCTACGGCCTAGGAGCCTGTCCGAGAATTCGGATTTGGCTCGACGTGGGTATCGGAGTGTGATTCGTTAAACGGCATGAGCAAAACCTTTCGAGCTTGGGACGTGGATCAGGTCTGGCTGTTGCCGGCTTCGGTCCATGACTTCGTGCCGGCGGGACACGCGGCGCACCTGGTGCGGGATGCGGTGCGCGAGAGCCTGGACCTGTCGGCGATCTTTGCGGCCTATGGCGAGGCGCGCGGCCAGCCGCCCTACCACCCGGTGATGATGGTGGCGCTGTTGCTGTACGCCTACAGCGTCGGCGTCTATTCGTCGCGCCGCATCGCCAGGGGGTGTGAGGAGCGCGTCGACTTCATGGCGGTGACAGGGATGCAGCGGCCCGACTTCCGCACCATCTCGGATTTCCGCAAGCGCCATCTCGCGGCGCTGTCGGGGCTGTTCGCGCAGGTGCTGGCCCTGTGCCGCCGGGCGGGGCTGGTCAAGCTCGGCCATGTGGCGCTGGACGGCACCAAGATCAAGGCCAACGCCTCCAAGCACAAGGCGATGTCTTACGCCCGCATGGTCAGGGCGGAGGCCGGGCTCGAGGCGGTGGTCGAGAGCTGGCTCGATCGGGCGGCGGCGGCCGATGCGGCGGAGGACGAGGCGTTGGGGGTCGCGGCGCGGGGCGACGAGATGCCGGCCTGGGTCGCCGACAAGGCCAAGCGTCTGGCCAAGATTCGCGAGGCCAAGGCCGCCCTGGAGGCCGAGGCGCGGGACGCGGCCGCGCGCGCCGCCCAGACGCGGGCGCCGAAGCGCCCGGGACCCAAGCCCAAGCCGCCGGCGGATGTGCCGGCGGACAAGGCGCAGCGCAACTTCACCGACCCCGAGAGCCGCATCCTCAAGACCAAGGACGGCTTCATCCAGGGCTATAATGCCCAGGCCGCGGTCGATGCCAAACGCCAGATCATCGTCGCCCACGCCCTGACCGATTCGACCAGCGACCAGGGCCAGCTCGAACCCCTGATCGACGCCATCGAAGCCAACCTCGGGCGGCGTCCCAGGGAGATATCGGCGGACGCCGGCTACTGCTCGAAGGCGAACCTGGAGGCCGCCGATAGGCGGGGCATCAAGCCCTACATCGCGACCGGGCGGCAAAAGCACGGCCAAGCCGCCGCCGTGGGCCCGCGCGCCGCGCCGCCCGGCGGCCGGGTCGCGGCCATGGCGGCCACCCTCAGGCGCGCCGGGCGCCGCAGCCGCTACCGCCTGCGCAAGCAGACCGTCGAGCCGGTGTTCGGCCAGATCAAGCAGGCCCGGGGCTTCCGTCAGTTCCTGCTGCGCGGCCGTGAGAAGGTCACATGCGAATGGGCGATGATCTGCACCGCCCACAACCTGGCCAAGCTCGCCGTCGCCCAAGCGCCATGAGACGCCGAGACCAATCATGCCTCTCGCCGCGCCAAGCCCCTGAAGGCAACCACCCATGAGCCAAACCACCAAAATCACGACAAGACCACTCGCCATCACCCCAATGCTTGCCAACAACATCAAATCTCGGACAGGCTTCTAGCGGCCCTTCCACTTAGGATCGCGCTTCTCGGTGAAGGCGCGGCTGCCCTCGACGGCGTCCTCGGACTCCCAGACCTGGCGGTGCCGGGGCAGCCCGCCCGAGCGCTGGAGCGCGTGCGCCTCCGCGGCCGTGAGCGAGGGGACCCGGTCGGCTGCCGCCTTGCAGGCGGCGACGGCGAGGGGTGCCGCCGCGGTGACCCCGCTCGCCAGCTCCCGGGCCGCCGCCATCACTTCCGTCCCCGGCACGACGCGGTTGATGAGGCCGTGGCGGGCCAGCGCGGGTGCCGCCATGCGGGCACCGGTGTAGAGCATTTCGAGTGCGATCGCGCGCGGCAGCCGGGCCAGGAGGCGCTGGATGCTGGCGGCCTCGCTGACCAGGCCCATGTTGACGTCGGAGAGGAAGAAGCTCGCATGCTCGGCCGCGACGATCATGTCGCAGGCCAGCACCATCTCGAAGGCCGCGCCCACGCAGTAGCCGTTGACGGCCGCGATCACCGGCTTCTCCAGGTCGAAGAGGCCGCACAGCCCGGCGGCACCCCCGGGCCCGAGATCGACGTCCCAGTCGAGGTTCTCGCCCGCTGTCTCGGTCAGATCCCAGCCGGCGCTGAAGAACCGCTCCCCCGCACCCGAGACGATGGCCACGCGCGCGTCGGCATCATCGCGGAAGGCGATGAAGGCGTCGCCCATCGCATGGCTCGTGGCCATATCGATGGCGTTGGCCTTGGGCCGGTCGATGGTGATCTCGAAGACGTGCCCCCGGCGCTCGGTACGGACGTGCTCGGACATTCACTCTCCTCTTTCATGCCGCTGTGTCGACCATTTTGTGTAGGCTACGCCCGCGGCGGCGGCAACCGCCGATGGGCCGATGCGGGACCGGGTTTGCCGCCGCGAAGCGCTTGGTGATATCGTCCAGGATATAGGCCGTTCGGCCGAAATAGGGGAAAGAGTTCCGGCGATGCCAGACTCAACCACCTTCAGCCTGCCCAAGGCCACGACCGACCTAGCGCGCCTCAAGGCCAACCTCGACGAATATGGCTACTGCCTGGCGGCGGAGGCGCTCTCGCCCGGGCAGCTCGTCCGGGTCCGCGAAAGGCTCGATGAGCAGGCGACGGCCGAGCGGGCGCTCGACCTCGGCTTCGGCAACGACGTGCATATCGACGCGACCAACCAGTGGGTCGGCATGCTGATCAACAAGGGCGCGCCCTTCGTCGAGCTGGCGACCAACCCGGTCGCCCTCGCGCTGACCTCCCACGTGCTCGGCGCCGAGCACCTGCTGTCGGTCCTCGAGGCCCACGTGGTGAACCGGGGCGGAAGCCCCATGGCGCTCCACTCCGACCAATGGTGGATGCCGTTCCCGGTGGCGCCCGACGCGGCCTATCCCCGGGTCGGCGCGATCACCCGCTCGACCGTGCCGACGGATGCGCCGGCGGCGACGGACGCCCGCATCTGGCCGCCCGCCGTCATCAACGTCATGTACATGGTCAGCGACTATACGGAGGCGAATGGCGCCACGCGCATCGTCCCGGGCAGTCACCTGTTCGGCCGCCAGCCGTCCGGCACCGTGCCCCATCCGGTGGCGACCATCGCCGCCGAGGGCGCGGCGGGCACGGCCGTGGTGTGGGAGGGGCGCACCTGGCACGCCGCGGGCCTCAACGTCACGGACGAGCCGCGCCACGGCATCACCGCCACCTATTGCGGGCCGATGTTCCGGCAGCTGACCAATTTCCCCGTCGGCACGCGCGCCGACGTGTTGCGCGGCGCCTCGCCCGAGCTCCGGCGTCTGCTGGGCTTCAAGGTCTGGTCCGATTACGGCGCCATCGACAATATGGCGGCCGAGTTCATTGCCCGCGAGGAAGGCGCCATCGGCGAATTGCGGCCCTGAGCGGCCGGCCCGCCACCGTGCAAAAGAAGGATGAAGATGGATCTCGATCCCCAGGTCAAAGCACTACTCGACGAGATGAACGCGGTGGAAGGGCCGCCGCCATGGGAGCGGCCGATCGCGGACGTGAGGGCCGATTTCGACACCATGGTGCGCTCGCGCGCCGCCCCCGGGCCAGCGGTGGCGCGCGTGGCAGATCGCGAGGCCCCGGGGCCCCACGGCCCCGTCCCGGTCCGCGTCTACTGGCCCGATTCGGCCGGCGGCGCGCCGCTCCCGGTCCTCGTCTACATTCACGGCAGCGGGTTCGTGCTCCTCGGGCACGACAACTACGACCACGTATGCCGGGCGCTCTGCCAGGGTGCTGGATGCATCGTCGTCTCGGTCGACTACCGCAAAGCGCCCGAGAACAAGTTCCCCAAAGCCGCCGACGATGCCTGGGCCGCCACCCGCTGGCTCGCCGAGAATTGCACCGGCCTGGGAGGCGACCCCGCGCGGATCGCCGTCGGCGGCGATTCCTCGGGCGGCGGCCTCGCGGCCGTGGTGACCCAGAAGGCGAAGGCCGAGGGCGAGCCGCCGCTGGTCTTCCAGCTCCTCGTCTACCCACTCACCGACATGCGGGACGATACGGACTCCTACCGGGCCTTCGCGGACGGGTATTCGCTGAGCGCGGACATGATGCGCTGGTTCATGGGTTGTTACCTGAACGGCGACGAGGACAAAGCGGATCCGGTGGCGTCCCCGCTTCGGGCGGAGGATATGAGCGGCCTGCCGCCGGCCCTCGTGATTACCGCGAGCCACGATCCACTTCTCGACGACGGGCGCGCATATGCCGAGAAGCTCCGCGCGGCCGGCGTGCCGGCGGAACACCTCAACTACGAAGGCTTCATTCATGGGTTCTGGAGCGCGACCGCGCGGATCGACGCCGCCGGGCAGGCTCATGCCAGGGCCTGCGACGCCCTGCGCGGGGCTTTCGGAGCGGTGTAGCCGGCTCGGCCTCGGCCGCCCATTCCCTTGCGCCGCCGGGAGTGCTATGAACTGCCGCGAAACGCAAGCCAGTTTTGACCTTCGCCCGGCTTAGCAGGTCGGGCTGAATTCATTGCGGGAATTGGACGCCGAGCCGGGACGTGGCCCGGAAGGCCATGGTGGCTTGGCGGGATAACGCCGGCCGGCTCCTCGGATACCCGCTTCGCCCAACGAACACCGGATAGATCACCTTCATGCCAGTCAGCATCAGCGCGCTCCGCAACATCGCCATCGTCGCCCATGTCGATCACGGCAAGACCACGCTCGTGGATCAGCTCCTGCGCCAGTCCGGCACCCTGCGCGAGCGCGGCGACGGCGGGGAGCGCCTCATGGACACGGGCGAGCTCGAGCGCGAGCGCGGCATCACCATCCTGTCGAAGAACACCGCCATCGATTGGGAGGGCTGGCGCATCAACATCGTCGATACGCCCGGCCACGCCGATTTCGGCGGCGAGGTGGAGCGCATCCTCTCGATGGTCGATTCCGTCCTCCTGCTGGTGGACGCGGTCGAAGGCCCCATGCCGCAGACCGCCTTCGTGACCAGGAAGGTGCTGGCGCGCGGGCTTTGCCCCATCGTCGTGGTGAACAAGGTGGACCGCCAGGGCGCCCGGCCCGATTGGGCCGTGGACCGGACCTTCGACCTGTTCGACCGGCTCGGCGCCTCGGATGCGCAGCTCGACTTCCCGGTCGTCTATGCCTCGGCCCTCGAGGGCTGGACTTCCCTGGATCAGGGCCGCCGCGACGCCGGCATCCGCCCCCTGCTCGAAGTCATCGTCGCCCGCGTGCCGGCGCCCGAGGTGAATCGGGAAGGGCCTTTCCAGCTTCAGGTCAGCGCGCTGGACTATTCGAGCTATGTCGGCGTGATCGGGATCGGCCGCGTCCAACGGGGCCGCATCGCGCGCAACAGCACCGTCTCGGTCGTCGCCGCCGACGGGTCCACCCGGCAGGGCCGCATGTTGCAGATCCTGGGTTTCCAGGGCCTGGAGAGGATCGAGCGTGACGAGGGCGTGGCCGGAGAGATCATCGCCTTTACCGGCCTGGACGGTTTGAAAATATCGGACACCATCTGCGATGTGGAGGCGGTCGAGCCGCTGCCCCCGCTGGTCGTCGACGAGCCGACGATCCGCATGACGTTCCAGGTCAACGATTCCCCCCTGGCCGGGCGGGAAGGAAAGTACGTGACCAGCCGCAACTTGCGCGAGCGGCTGGACCGGGAGCTGATCCACAACGTGGCGCTCCGCGTCGAGCCGACCGAGCACCCGGATCGGTTCAAGGTCTCCGGGCGTGGCGAGCTGCACCTCTCGATCCTGATCGAGAGCATGCGGCGGGAGGGGTACGAGCTCGCCATCTCCCGCCCCGAGGTCATCCTGAGGGAGATCGACGGCGAGGTTCGCGAGCCCTGGGAGACATTGACCGTGGATGTCGAGGAGGGGCATCAGGGTGCCATCATGGAAAAGCTCGGCGAGCGCCGGGGCGTCCTCCGCGACATGGCCTCGGACGCGCAGGGCCGGGTCCGGCTCGATTATGCCATCCCCAGCCGCGGGCTGATCGGATTCCGCTCCGATTTCCTGACCACCACATCGGGGACGGGGCTGATGTATCACGCCTTCGATCGTTACGGCGCCCGCGTGAAGGGCCACCTGGGCGGTCGCCGCAACGGCGTGCTCGTCTCCATGACGACGGGTAAGGCGCTGGCCTACGCCCTGTTCAATCATCAGGAGCGTGGGCGCCTAATCATCGGCCACGGCGCGGAAGTCTACGAGGGCATGATCACGGGCATCCACGCCCGCGCGAGCGATTTGGTGGTCAACCCGCTCAAGGCCAAGCAGCTGACCAACATCCGCGCAGCCGGCACCGACGAGAACATCATCCTCAGCCCGCCGATTCCCGTGACCCTCGAATACGCCCTCGAATTCATCAACGACGATGAATTGGTGGAGGTCACGCCCCGGTCCATCCGCATCCGCAAGAAGCTGTTGCGCGAGCACGAGCGCAAGCGGGCGGCGCACGCCGCCTGAGGGCCCGCCCGCCTCCACTATAATCCTTGTCCCGGGACGGTCTTTGTGGGGATGCGTTAGACCTTGCCCGGCCAGCCGATCGTCGGCCCGCCGATACTGAGCGCGGCACCGGGATTCCTCGCTGGCGCTCGGGCCTAATACGTACTCATGGAAATCAATCGGGATCGGGTAACGGATCGGCGGGTGTCGCCTCGCCGGAGTCCGCCGCCTTCTTGCGTTCTTTCTCCGCCTTCTTGGCCTCCGCCCGGGCTGTCTTCTTGGCGGTTTTCGCGCGTTCGCGCTCCATGCGCTCGAATCGGTAGTTTGGTTTGCGGGCCATTTGATCCTTTCCTTCGGTGCATCGGCAGCGGCGTGCTGGCTGTGCGGGGCGCGTGGTCCGTCCGGGCGCGTCACTGCGGCCGGGCGGTGGGCGTGGAGCGGCCATCATAGACTATTTTCGCCGGGTGTAAGGGCTCCGCGCACGAGGCCGGGTTCGCCCGTCCGCGGCGAAGGTGTAGAAGCGGGCTTTAACCGAATCGGGGAGAACATCATGGCGAAGGGAAAAGAGATCATCGGTGGGCCGGTCGTCATCGGCGGCAGGACCATTACCGTGTCGCGCGCGGTGCGCGCGGGCGATTTCGTGTTCCTGACGGGCCAGGTCCCGCTCGTGGACGGGGTGCCCATGACGACCGGGGGAATCGAGGAGCAGACCCGGGTCGTCCTCGACACGATCGGGGAGACGCTCGATATGGCGGGCTGCGCCTATGCCGATGTGGTCAAATCCATGGTCTGGCTCCGGGACCGGGCGGATTTCCCCGGGTTCAACGCGGTCTATGGGGCGTATTTCCCCGAAGGCCCGCCGGCCCGTTCCGCGGTGGTCAGCGACCTCTTGGTCGATGTTCGGATCGAGATAGAGGTCGTGGCCTACAAGCCCCAATAGGCCGGGCCCGGCTGGCGCGCCAATTTCCGGGAACGCCGGTTCGCGAATCACGCTAACATGACGCCGGGTCCCGGGCAGCGGGCGGGCAAGGTGCGAACGAGGGAGGGTCGGCAAGGATGGCCGAGCTGAAGCATTACCGGATGTTGATCGACGGCCAGTGGGTCGATGCCGACGGCGGCCAGTCGTTCGAAACCGTCAATCCGGCGACGGGCGCGGCCTGGGCGACGGCCCCCAACGCCAGCGCGGCGGACGTGAGCCGCGCCGTCGAGGCCGCGGACAAGGCGTTCCGCGAGGGCCCGTGGTCGCGGATGACCGCGTCCGAGCGCGGCAAGTGCCTGCGCCGGCTCGCCGATCTCCTGGCCGAGCGGTGCGAGGCGCTGGGCCGCACCGAATCGATCGATACGGGCAAGCTCTACAAGGAGACGCGCTGGCAGGCGCGCTACATCGCCGATTTCTTCCACTACAATGCCGGCCTCGCCGACAAGGTCCACGGCGACACCTTCCCCATCGACAAGCCCGACCTGTGCGTCTTCACCACGCGTGAGCCCTTGGGCGTGGTCGCCGCCGTGGTGCCGTGGAACTCCCAGCTCTTCCTCGTCGCGGTCAAGATCGGCCCGGCGCTCGCCGCCGGCAACACGGTCGTGCTCAAGGCGTCCGAGCACGCCCCTGCCGCCATGCTGGAGTTCGGCGAGCTGATCGCCGAAGCCGGCTTCCCCGACGGTGTCGTCAACATCGTGACCGGGTTTGGCGAGCCCTGCGGGCGGGCGCTGACGACGCACCCGCTGGTCGCCAGGATCAGCTTCACGGGCGGGCCCGAGACGGCGCGCCACATCGTGCGCAACTCGGCCGAGAATTTCGCCCAAGTCTCCCTCGAGCTCGGTGGCAAGTCGCCCCTGATGGTGTTCGAGGACGCGGACCTCGAAAGCGCCACCAACGGCGTCGTCGCCAGCATCTTCGGCGCCAGCGGCCAGAGCTGCGTCGCCGGCTCGCGGCTCTACCTCCATGAGAGCATCGCCGACGGGTTCCTCGACAACCTGGTCGAGCGCGCGGGCAATATCCGCATCGGCGACCCGCTCGAGGACGAGACTCAGATGGGGCCGCTGGCGACCGAGGCGCAATTGACGCGCATCGACGCGGCCGTGGAGACGGCCGCGGGCGAGGGCGCCACCATCCGTTGCGGCGGCCGCAAGCCGCCCCAGTTCAACACCGGCTGGTATTACGAGCCGACCATCGTCGAGTGCCCGGACCAGCGCCTCCAGATCGTCGATACCGAGCTGTTCGGGCCGGTCTTGAGCGTGCTGCGCTTCCGCGACGAGGACGAGGTCATCCGCCTCGCCAATGACACCAGGTACGGCCTCGCCTCGGGCATCTTCACGCGCGACGTGGGGCGCGCCATGCGCGTGGCCAAGGCCGTGCGCGCCGGCATCGTATGGATCAACACCTACCGCATCGTCTCGCCGATCGCGGAGTTCGGTGGCTTCAAGGACAGCGGCTACGGGCGGGAGAGCGGCTTCCAGGCGATCTACGACTACACCCGGCCCAAGGCGATCTGGCTCAACACCTCGTCCGAGCCCATCGCCGACCCCTTCGTGATGCGCTAGGCGTCGCCATGGCCGGCCAGACCATTCACCTCGACCCGGTCGAGCTGCCGCCCGAGGCCGAGGCCATGCGCGTGAGGGTGCGCGCGTTCCTCGCGCGCGAGCGCGCGGCCGGCGGCTTCGAGCCCGGAGACCTCATGCGCCACTCGCCCGAGTTCAGCCGCAGGTGCGGGGCCGAGGGTTTCATCGGCATGACCTGGCCGAAGGAGTATGGAGGCGGCGCGCTCAGCTTCCTCGAGCGCCACGTGGTGACCGAGGAGCTGCTGGCGGCCGGCGCGCCCGTATGGGCGCATTGGGTGGCTGACAGGCAGAGCGGGCCGGTGCTGATCCGTTTTGGCCAGGACGAGATCCGCCGCGACATCCTGCCGCGCATCGTCAAGGGCGAATGCCATTTCTGCATTGGGATGAGCGAGCCGGATTCGGGCTCCGACCTGTTCTCCGTACGCTCCAAGGCGGACAGGGCCGACGGCGGCTGGCGCATCAACGGGCGCAAGCTGTGGACCAGCAACGCCCACCTCGCCCACTACATGATCGCCCTCCTGCGCACGGCCCCCGCGACCAAGGAGGACCGGCGTCATGGCTTGAGCCAGTTCCTGGTCCCCATGGACGCGGACGGCATCACCGTCCGCCCCGTCCCCAACCTGACCGGCGCGCACGAGTTCAACGAGGTCACCTTCGACGACACCTTCGTGCCCGCGAGCCACCTGATCGGCGAGGTTGACGGCGGCTGGAAGCAGGTGACGAGCGAGCTGTCCCACGAGCGCGCTGGGCCGGAGCGTTTCCTCGAGACCATCTTCGTGCTCTATACGCTCATCCGCGCGGCGGGGACCAGTCCGGGCGAGCGCGCGGCCGAAGGCATCGGCCGGCTGGTGGCGCAGCTCTCGACCCTGCGGCAGATGTCGGCCTCCGTCGCCGGCATGGTCCAGGCCGGCCGGCTGCGGGATGTGGAGCCGGCGCTGGTCAAGGACCTCGGCACCAATTGGGAGCAGGCCCTGCCCGACCGGGCGCGGGACTTGCTGCCGCCGGGAAACGCCGACTCGGACAACCGCGCGGCCTACGAGGCGGCGCTCCGCCACGCCACCATGATCGCGCCCAAGCTCACCATCCAGGGCGGCACGCGCGAGATTCTGCGCGGCATCATCGCGCGCGGCCTGGGGCTGCGGTAGGCCGCGCGCGGATGCCCGACCTCGACGCGCTGCTCTGGCCCCGGTCGATCGCCCTCGTCGGGGCCTCCCCCGATACGAGCATCATCCGGGGGCGGGTGCTGGCGGCGGTCCGGCAATACGGTTTCGCGGGGCCGATTTTCCCAGTCAGCCGCACTCATGCGGAGATCGACGGGCTCGCGTGCTACCCAAGCGTCGCCGACCTGCCGGCACCGGCCGACCTCGCCATCATCACCATCCCGTCCGCCTTCGTGGCTGAGGCGCTGGAAGCATGCGGCGAGAAGGGCGTTCGCGCGGCCGTCATCATCAGCTCGGGCTTCGCGGAAGAGGCGAGCGAGGATGGGCGGGCGCGGCAGCGCGAGATCGGCGCCATTGCCGCGAAGTACGGCATGGCCGTGTGCGGCCCCAACGCGGAAGGCTTCCTCAACACCCTCATGCCGCTCAGCGCGACCTTCAGCCCGGCGGTGACCCATCTGGACTGCACCCTGTTGCCGGGCCACGCGCGGGGCGGCGGCATCGGCGTGGTATCGCAAAGCGGCGGCGTGGGCTTCGCCTTCTACGATCGCGGCCGGCCCAAGGAGCTACGCTTCACCTACGTCGTCAGCATGGGCAACGAAGCCGGGCTCGACAGCCTCGATATGGTCGAATACCTGGTCGGCGACGCGGCGACCCAAGTGGTGCTCGTGTTCCTCGAAGGGTTCCGGGCGCCGCGCCGGTTTCCCGCCGTCGCGCGCGCCGCGGCCCGGGCGCGCAAGCCCCTCATTGTCGCCAAGATGGGCCGCTCCGAAGCCGCCGCCCGGGCGGCGGCCTCCCACACCGCGTCATTGGCCGGCAGCTTCCGGTCCTACGAGGCCATGTTCCTCCATCACGGCGTCGTCCTCGCCGACGAGATCGACCAGATGGTCGATATCGCCGCCGGCTTCGCCTATTTCGGTGACCGGCTGCCGCGCGGCACCCGCGTGGGCGTGCTCGCGGCATCGGGGGGCGCCGCCGTGTGGCTCTCGGAAGCCTGCGCGGCCGAGGACCTCGAGGTGCCGGCGCTCGACGCCGCGACGCGGGCCAAGATCGACGCCATGATCCCCGCCTACGGCACATCGCGGAACCCGGTGGACATCACCGCCCAGGGCGTCTTCAACCTCGGCTATGCCGGGGCGCTTGCGCTGATCGCCGCCTCGCCCATGGTCGACGCGATCGTCGTCAGCTGCTCCCTCGTCCACCCGGAGATCATCGAGGCCGAAGCCGAGAGCCTGCGCCGGCTGGGCCGGTCGATCGACAAGCCGGTCTTCTTCATCGCCTATACCCGCGCCAGCCCACGGGCGGTGGCGCTTCTCGCCGAGGCGGGCTTCCCCTGCACGACGAGCATGCCGAACGGCGCGCGGGCCATCGCCGCCATGGCCGCGTACGGCGCCTTCCTGGAACGCTTCGCGGCCGAGGACGACGAAGATGCCGTGCCGGAACCGGCGCAGACGGCGGCGGGCGACGCCCGGCTCGACGCGGCGGGGCCCGTGCTGCCGGAATACGAAGCCATATCCCTGCTCGCGGCCTGCGGCGTGCCGGTATCGACCGGGGCGCTGGCGCACGATGCCGGCGCGGCGGTCGCGGCGGCGGCGCGTTATGACGGCCCCGTGGCGCTCAAGGTCCAGTCGCCTGGGATCCCCCACAAGACGGAGGCCGGCGCGGTGGCGTTGGGCCTCGCCACCCCGGCGGCCGTCGAGGAAGCGTTCGGGGCGGTCGTCGCCAACGCCCGCGCCTTCGATCGCCAGGCGGATATCCGCGGAGTCCTCGTCCAGCCCATGGCGGCCCCGGGCGTCGAGATGATCGTCGGCATTCATCACGACGATGATTTCGGCCCCATGCTCATGGTCGGGCTGGGCGGAATCCTGGTCGAGGTGCTCGACTATGTCGCGTTCGCCCCCGTGCCGGTCTCGCGGCCGCAGGCCGCTGTACTGCTCGGCCGCCTTCGGGGGGCCAAGCTCCTGGGTGGTGTGCGTGGCGCGCCGCCGGCGGACATGGGCGCGCTGCTCGACTTGCTGGTCGCGCTCTCGCGCTTCGCGGCCGCACATGGCGAGCGCCTGGCGACGGTGGACCTGAACCCGGTCATCGTCCATGCGCGGGGCGAGGGGCTGACCGTCGTCGATGCGCTCATCGTCAAGCGATCGGCGGGCACCAATCAAGGACAGGGGGAGAGAGCTTGAGCCATGAGCGCTGAACCGAACGGCAAGGACCTTACGGTCGACCTCGCGGGGCATGTGGCGACGGTGGAAATCCATCGGCCGCCCAACAATTTCTTCGACACGGAGCTGATCCGCAAAATCGCCGATACCTATGAAAGGCTCGACGAGGACCCCGAATGCCGGGTCACCCTGCTTTGCTCCGAGGGCAAGCATTTTTGCGCCGGAGCCAATTTCCAAGCCCGCGAATCCTGGGGTGATGAGCGCATCGACGCCCAGGCCGGCGACCTCTATGTCGAGGCGGTGCGCGTGTTCCGGACGAAGAAGCCGGTGGTGGCCGCCGTGCAGGGCGCCGCGGTGGGTGGCGGCCTCGGGTTGGCGCTGTCGGCGGATTTCCGCGTGACTTGCGAGGAGGCGCGCTTTTCCGCCAACTTCGCGCGCCTCGCCTTCCACCAGGGCTTCGGCCTCAGCGCCACCCTGCCGCGCGTCGTCGGCCCGACCAGGGCCGCGCTCCTCCTCTATACCGGGCGCCGCGTCAAGGGCGCGGAGGCGCTGGCCATGGGCCTCGCGGACGAGCTCGTGCCGCTCGCGCAAGTCCGGGACCGGGCGCGGGCGCTGGCGGAGGAGATCGCGCTCTCGGGCCCGCTCGCAGTCCAATCGATCCGCGCCACCCTGCGGGCCGGCCTCGCCGAAGAGGTCGCGGCGGCCACGGATCACGAGCTCTCGGAGCAGAGCCGGCTGCGCCTGACCCAGGATTTCCGCGAAGGCATCAACGCCATGGCGGAGCGACGGCCGCCCAACTTCAAGGGCGTTTAGGAGCGGGAGTCATGGGTTTGCCGGACGAGATGATCGTCGAGACCACATCACGCATGCTGGCCGAGTTGTGCGGCCAGGCGGTGGTGGAAGCCGGCGAGGCGGGAACATGGCCGGCGGATCTTTGGCAAGCGCTCGAAGAGTCGGGCCTCACCCTCGCCTGGGTGCCTGAGGCGCGGGGCGGCCCCGGCGCCAGCCTGGCCGACGGCTTCGCCGTGGCGCGGCTCGCGGCGGGGGCGGCGGCACCCGTGCCGGTGGCCGAGACTCTGCTGGCCGGGTGGCTGCTCGCGGAAGCCGGCATCGCATCCCCCGCCGGCCCCATGACCGTCGCACCCGTCGAGGGCGGGGAGGCCATCGGCATGGCGGCGGACGGCACCTTGCGCGGCGTGGCCGAGGGCGTGCCGTTCGCCGCGCGGTGCCGGCACATGGCCGTGGTGGCCGCGGGTGCGGGCGGGCCGGTGGTGGCCCTCGTCGATGCCGGGGCCTGCGGCATCACGCCCGGCGCCGGCACGACCGGCGACCCCCGGGACCGCGTCTCCTTCGATGCCGTCACGCCCCGGGCGCTGGCGACGAACGTGCCGGCCGGGATCGGCGAATGGCTGCGGCGCATGGGGGCGGCGATGCGCGCCCATCAGATCGCGGGCGCGCTCGACCGCGCCCTCGAGCAATCGCTCCAATACGCCCAGGACAGGGTTCAGTTCGGCCGCCCGATCGCCAACTTCCAAGCCGTTCAGCACAACCTCGCGGTGCTCGCGGGCGAAGCGGCGGCGGCGGCCGCGGCGGCGGACGCCGCAACGGGCGCGATCGAGCGCCACGGCATCGACGACGACCGCGCGCTGATTGCCGTGGCTTCGGCGAAAATCCGCGCGGGTGAGGCCGCCGGTGCCGGCGCCGCCCTCGCCCACCAAGTCCACGGCGCCATCGGCTTTACGCGCGAATACAGCCTGCAGCAGCGCACCCGCCGCCTCTGGGCCTGGCGTGACGAGTTCGGCCCCGAGACAGTCTGGGCCCTGGAGCTCGGCCGCTTCGTTGCCGCCGAAGGCGCCGACGCCCTCTGGCCCCGCCTCACGTCGATCTGAGAGCCTGGCAATGAATTGGCTTGCGGCTGACGACGGGGGATGTGGCGGCGCGGGAAGCGGCTTTGGCTGGTTGGCGGATGATGTCGGCGGGGCTTGGGTTATGAGGGTGCGGCGCGGCGGATTGGTGTTCGGTGGGGGGAACGGGGTTTCGATCTCTGGCCGGTGCCGGCCGTGCCGGGGGCTCGGGCGGTGCCGGATCAGGCGGATGCCAGACGCCAAGTGCAGGCCATGTTGTGGGCCAGGGCATGCCAGGCGGCCACCGCTTCGACCCGGTCGATGCCGCGCACGATGAACTTGGTGAGGCCGCGGTTGCGGGCCTGGGCGTTGACCCATTCCGCCGTCGCCGCTCGCTCCTTGTAGATGGCCTTGGCCGCCGCGGTCGCCATGCGTCGTCGCCACCCCGCCACTTCCGGCGGGTCGTCCGGGCGGGGCGCGTGGCGGTCGCGGCTTTCGTCGCGGGGCGCCGGCACCGGCACGTAAGTCACCCCCCCGGCCCAGGTCAGGGCCTCGATGTCCTTCAGCTTGGCGAAGCCGCCGTCGGCCAGATGCTGGGGCGGCCGCGTGCCATACGCAGTGGCCAGGGCGTCGCTCATCGGCGCCATCTTGCCCATGTCCGAGCCGAGGTTGTCCACCGACAGACCGGCCACCGCCCCGCTCTTGGTGTCGGCGGCGAACTGGACATTGTAGGCCGGCCGGAAGCCGCCGTCGGCCATCTTCATCACCCGGGCCTCGGCATCGGTGGTCGAAACCCGCGGCTCTTTCTCCGGCTCGGGCGCCTTGGCGGAGGTCTCGCCGCCGTCCGCCGCGCCCTTCTTGGCGGCGCGCTCGGCCCGCTTGCGTGCCCGTTCCTGTTGCTCCGCGTGCAATGCTTGGGCGATCGCCAGGGCGTCCGCGACCCGGCGCTCGCGGTCCTCGGCCGCCCGCTTGCGCGCCGCCGCCCGTCGCCGGCCGCCTGCTCCGGGATCGGCGTCGAGCTCGCGGCGCAGCCGCTCGACATCCGCCTTGGCCCGCCGATGGCACGCCTGCAAGCTTGAGTGTCGGCGGAACGACGCCGCGCCGGCCGAGGCCCGCACCCGCATGCCGTCCTGGGCCACGCGATCCAGGCTCGCCACCCCGGTCTTCAACAGCGCGGCAAAGCTGTCGACCAGCAGACCCTCGAGCACCGGCCCGTGGCCGACGCGGAAATCGGCCAGCGTCTTGTGGTTCATGCCGACCCCGCCGCACAGCCACTGGAAGGCAAGATGCTCCACGCACAGACGGGCCAGCGCGCGGGCGCTGCCGATTCCCGCCACCGTCGCGTACAGCCACAGCGCCACCAGAATGCGCGGGTCGGCCGGCGGATGCCCGGGTCGGCCTTCGACCGCCTTGATGCCCGCGTAGAGCGGCGAAAGGTCCAGCCCCTCCACGAAGCGCCACACCAGACGCACCCGGTGATCGGCCGCAACCAACGCCTCCAGGCTCACCGCCCGCAACTCGACCTGGCGGCGTTCCGCCGTGCGCAGCCGGGGCAGAGCGCCGCCCAACCGATCGGGCGCAGCCTGATCGGGAAGCTCCGCGAACAATGCTGGATCCATGGTGCTCACCATATCTGGAGACAAACCGCCATGAAACTACCACATCTCGTCACAACCCGCCGATACTTTCCAACATCGCAAACAGCGCCGGGAAAGATTCACAGGCTCTGAGCCGAGGGGCGACGAATCAATCGAGCCTCCGCAAGTCGAAACTTTCAGCGGACAAGGGCGGCACGTATAATAGGGCCTCAGAACCAAACCGTAACGTGGATGGCCGGCAACCCGTGCGGCCACCGCCGCCGTGTCGGAGGAGTATATGAGCGCTATGGGGGCCACGAGCAAAGTCGACCGGTTCGTTGACCGGATGGGATCGATCGAGACGCCGTTCAGCTTCGAGCTTCCAGACGGCTCGTCTCGCAACGTCGGGCAAGGTGAGTCCAGGTTCAATGTGGCCCTTCGCAACGATCGCGCGGTCAAGGCCCTGGGCAGCCTCGATGAGGGTAATATCGGCGAGGCGTTCCTGAGGGGCGATATCGATATGGATGGCGACATGATCGCGCCGTTCGCCTTGCGCGCCTCGCTCGACGACCGGCACCCGATCGTCGCCATATGGCGCTTCCTTCAGCCGCTCCTGTTCGGCCAAGTCTATACCAACAAGTCGGCCATATCCTCCCACTACGACGTCGACCCCGCCCTGTTCCTCAGCTTCCTCGATCCGGTCCATCCGGCCTATAGCCAGGGCATCTATGAGAGCGACGACGAATCCCTGTCCGCGGCGCTCGGCCGGAAGTTCGACTACTGCTTGGAGAGGTGCGAGCTTTCAGGGCCCAAGCGGGTGCTGGAAATCGGGCCCGGATGGGGCGCCTTCGCGAATCACGCGCTGGCCGCGGGCGTGAATTTCACCGGCGTCACGAACTCGAGCTATTCCAAGGCCTATCTGGATGAGAAGCTCGCGAACCATCCCGAGAGGTTCCAGATCCTGCTGACCGACTTCCTCGACTACGAGCCCGCGGAGAAGTTCGATTCCATCGTCATCATGGGCGTGATCGAGCACCTGCCCAACTACGAACGGGTGGTCAAGAAGTTCGCCCGCCTGCTCAGGCCCGGTGGGCACGTGTTCCTCGACGGCAGCGCCGCCCGGAAGAAATACGAGCTCTCCTCGTTCATGGTGCGGCACATCTATGCCGGCAACCACTCGTTCCTCGTCCTCCACGATTTCATGGACAAGCTCGCGACCACCCCATTCGAGCTCATCGAGGTTTTCAACGACAGGCACAGCTATTACCTGACGTTCCGCCAGTGGGCGATAAACCTGGAGAACAGCAAGGACACCATCATCAAGAATTTCGGTGAGTTCGAGTACCGGAAGTTCCGCCTCTACCTATGGGGCGCGGCGTACGAATTCTTGGCCAACAACCTCGAATGCTACCGCATGGTGCTCTACCTGCCGAAATCGAGCTAGAGGGCAAGGACACCGCCGCGTGAGCGATCGGCCCTGCTGGATTGCCACCGTGCCGGAGCGCGTGGCCGAGGGCCGGCTCAGGGATGCTTATACCCGGGTCGGCCGGCCCGACGGGTCGGTCCACAACCTCTACAAGGCCTATGCCTCGCGCTCCGCGGTCATGGCTCAGGCCGACGGCCTCTACCGGGCCATCATGCACGGAGACGAGAACAGCCTGCCGCCATGGCTGCTCGAGCTCGTGTCCTGCCAGGTGGCGATCCTGGCCGGATGCGACTATGCGTTGGCGCACCACGGCGCCAACTTGAAAGCCCTGCTCGGCGATGCGGCGAGGGGGGAGGAGATGCTGGTCGCCTTGCGGGAGGAAGCGTTCGGTCGAGTCTTCGACGTGCGCGAGGCGGCCATCCTCCGCTACAGCGCCAAGCTCACCCACGCCCCGCAAGACATGGTCGAATCCGACATCGAGGCATTGCGGACGGTCGGGCTCGACGACGGCGAAATCCTGGAGGTCAACCAGGTCAGCGCCAGCTTCAACTACTGGGTCCGCACCATCAACGGCCTCGGCATCCGGATTGGCACCGAGAAGGTGGGGCTGTTCTGACCGGCTGATACCAGATGGCGATGAGCTTGACTCATCGCCGTCTGGCAAGCGCGACCGCGCGCCCGAGCTTATGCGAGGCCAGCCTTAGCGGCGCTTGAGCGAAATGAGAAGCCAAGGCCGCGGACGCGGCCGCCCGGCGCTTGAGGGATCATACGATCGGTCACCCTTAAGGCCGGTCGGTATGAGGCGGCATTCGCTCTCGCACCCGCTCGGGGGAGAGCTGCCGCTACGCCACCATGGAGATCAAGGCGTCGACGGCGATGGCGCCTTCGCCCTCGGGCAGGACCAGAAGCGGGTTCACGTCGAGCTCGTGGAGCCGGTCGCGATGGGCGGTGGCAAAGGCGGCGACCGCGAGGATGGCGTCGATGGCGGCGGCGCGGTCGCCGCGCGGCCGGCCGCGGTAGCCGTCGAGCAGCTTTGCCACCTTGAGCGATCCGAGCGCTTCCTCCACCTCCGCCCGGGTGGTGGGCAGGAGGATGGTGCGGCTATCCTCTATCAGCTCGACGAGGATGCCGCCCGCCCCGATCACGAGGGCGGGGCCGAACAGCGGATCGCGCGTGACCCCGACGATGAGCTCGGCCACCGGCTCCGGCGCCATGCGCTCGACCAGCATCAGCCCGGCCGCTTCCGGCACCGCCGCCGCGATGCGCTGGACGGCCGTAGCCACCGCGTCGCGGTCGGCGAGGCCGAGGGCGACGGCGCCCACCTCCGTCTTGTGGGCAAGCGCCGCCCCACCTGCCTTGAGGGCGACGGGGAAGCCGATCTCGGCCGCCGCGGCGGGCGCGTCCGCCGCCGTCACGAGCCGGCCCTCGGGCACCCGGAGCCCCGTCGCGGCGAGGCGCCGCTTGGCCTCCCACTCGGTCAAGAGGCGGGGCGCGCCGGGGACGGTGGCGGTGGCGGGCAGGGACGGATCGGCGCCTGCCCGGCCCGCGCGCCAGGCCCGCCGGCGCTCGCCATACCAGGCGGCCCCGGCGAGCGCCCGCATGGCGTCGGGGAACCCCTGCAGAGGCGCGATGCCGCCCGCGATCATGCGCTCGCGCGCGCTTTCGGGCAGGTCCTCGGGCATGTGGCTGGTGACGAAGACGGGCTTGCCGGTGGCCTCGTGCGCCGCGATCATGCCGTCGACGGCGCCGTGGCAGGCCTCGTCGTGGCCCCGGCCCACGGGGGCGTATTCCATGACCATGATCGCGGTATCGACATCGCCCGAGGCCATGGTGGTGAAGACCCGGCGCTGCACCTCGGGCTTGCCCCAGCCGCCGATGGTATAGTCGAGCGGGTTGGCCACGTTGACGTAGGGCGGCAGCTCGGCCTTGATCGCCGCCACCTGCGCCTGGGAGAGGGGCGGGAGCTCGAGACCCAGCCGGTCGGCATGGTCGGCCGTCATGGCCATATCCCCGCCCGAGGCGGCGACGGCGGAGAAGCGCCGGCCCTCCGGGATGCCGGCGAAGGTGACGAGCTTCGCCAGCTCGACGAGCTCGGTCACCGAATCGACGCGGATGATGCCCAAGCGGTGGAAGAGGGCGTCGTAGAGCGCGTCCGAGCCGGTCAGGGAGCTGGTATGGCCGAGGGCGACGCGCCCCGCCGCCGCGGAACGGCCCGTCTTGATGGCGATGATCGGTATACCGCGTTCGAGCGCGCGCACGGCAGCGCGGCTGAAGGCGGCAACGTCGCGCAGCCCCTCGACATAGATGCCAATGGCGGTAATCTCGGGCAGCTCGACATAGACGGCGAGCACCTCCTCGATACCGATCATGGCCTGGTTGCCGACACTGACCAGATAAGCGAAAGGGGCGGAGCGCTCGCCGAAGGTCATGGTCTCGCTCAGCGCGCCGCTCTGGGAGACGAGCGCCACCCCGCGCTCGGCCCGGCCGATGGTGAGCGGCCCGGCCCACATGCCCACACCGTCCACGAGGTTGAGGACGCCGTAGCAGTTGGGGCCGATCACGGCCATCGAATCCCCCGCCGCCTCGACGAGGCGGGCCTGGCGCTCGGCCCCTTCGCCACCCATCTCGGCGAAGCCGGCGGCGTAGCAGATGGCCCCGCCGGCGCCGCGCCCGGCGAGGGCGCGCACCACCTCGATCGTGAGGTCGCCGCGCACCGCCACGTAGGCCGCATCGGGGGCCGCGGGCAGGGCATCGACCGAGGGGTAGCACACCACACCCTCGACCTCGTCGTGCTTGGGGTTGACGCACCAGACCTCGCCCGCGTAGCCGAGCGCTTGGCAGGTGCGCAACGCATAGGCCGCGTCGGCACCGCCGATGAAGGCGATGTGGCGGGGATTGATGAGCCGCGCGAGGTTCTCTTGCCGGCTCATGCCTTGGCCAACCCCGCGCCGCGCCGGCCCCGGCGCCCAGGCCAGGCTGCAATCGATCTCACGAGGCCCAAGGCTCCCCTCCCCTGAACGGCCCGCGCCGGGCGCGCGCGGCGATGGTAGTAACTCGGCGTTCCGGTGTCGATGGCGGCGGCCGGCGATTCCCACAGCCGGGGCTTGACCGGCGCATGGTTTTCGCCCGATTTATGGCTCTCGCCCGCCGGCGGCCCCATCGATCGCCTGGCGCCGGTGAAGATCAACAGAGATGGAGGAGAGAAGCACATGGCGGCGGAGTGGATGGAAACCCAGCGCGGTATCGTCACCGAGGACGACATCGACTTCAACCGGCACATGTCGGTCAAATCCTATTTCCCGAAGTTCGACGATGCGGCCTTCTTCCTCATTCGCAACTCGGGCCTGTTCTACGGCGACCTGCAGCCGCGGAACATCGGCCTCGCCACGGTGCTCCACAAGATCCGGTACCTGGCCGAGCTGAGCGAGGGCGACCCCTACAACATCGAGAGCGCCTTCGTCTCCATCGGCAGGCGCAGCCTGCGCTACGTCCAAAAGATGAACAACCTGCGGACGGGCCACCTCGCCGCCTCGTTCGATACCATCGAGGCCCTGTTCGATTTCACCGAGCGCAAGTCCATCCCCTGGCCCGACGACCTGCGGGCGGAGGTCGAGAGCCGCATCGTCGCGCTGTCGGAAGCTGACAAGGCGCATTTTGACGGCTGAGCCGGCATGGTTCTTGCTCCCCCAATTATGTGACCCCGGTCACTTCCGGTTAGGCCTCTCGGGGCTAGTGTCCTTTCAAGACGCTGTCGCGAAGAAGGGCGTGAATGACATGTTTCGGATGCATTGCGCGAATTGCGGTGCGGCAACACGGGACAACGTGATGCCAGAGCGTTGCGCCTCCTGCGGCGCGCCCCTGCCCCCCGCGATGATGACGGTGGCGCGGCGGAACTGGCCGAGACTGATTATGTTCGGCAGCCTCGCCCTGATAACCGCCGCGGTTCTCCTCTAGAGAGGCATCCCCTATGCTGATGCCGTCGGCGGTCTGATTCCTGGCTCGCCGCGGAGGGGAGCTCATGATCTCGACGCCCGAGCATCCAAAGAAATCCGTCACGGTGCGCGGCAAGCGCATGAGTTACGTGGAGATGGGGTCGGGCGATCCCATCCTCTTCCTGCACGGCAATCCGACTTCGTCCTACCTGTGGCGCGACATCATGCCCCATTGCGCCGGTCTCGGTCGCTGTGTGGCGCCCGACCTCATCGGCATGGGGGACTCGGAGAAGCTCGAGGCGCCGGGGCCCGGCAGCTATCGCTTCGTCGAGCACCGGGCGTATCTCGACGGCCTCCTCGATGCCCTCGGTATCGCCCGGAACGTCGTCCTGGTCGGTCATGACTGGGGCTCGGCCCTCGCCTTCGACTGGGCCAACCGGCATCGCGAAGCGGTCCGCGGCATTGCCTACATGGAGGGCTTGGTGCGCCCGCTCACTTGGGACGAGTGGAACAAGAAAGCACGTCCGGTCTTCGAGGGCTTCCGCTCCCCGGCGGGCGAGGGGATGGTGCTGGAGAAGAACACCTTCGTCGAGCGCGTGCTGCCCGGGTCCATCCTGCGCGACCTCTCCGAGGCGGAGATGGCGGTCTACCGCCGGCCCTTCGCCGAGGCCGGGGAGGGGCGCCGCCCCACCCTCACCTGGCCGCGCGAGATCCCGCTCGACGGCGAGCCCGCCGACGTGGTGGCCATCGCCCAGGCCTACGCGGACTGGATGGCCGAGAACGACCTGCCCAAGCTTTTCGTCAATGCCGAGCCGGGCGCCATCCTCCTGGGCGCGCAACGCGAATTCTGCCGCCGCTGGAAGAACCAGGCCGAGGTCACGGTGAAGGGCGCCCATTTCATCCAGGAGGATTCGCCGCGCGAGATCGGGGAAGCCGTCGCCGCCTGGGTCGCGGGCATCGCCTGAGAAACGGGGTCGGGCCACGCAGCTTACCGATGTGGTTCACGACCGAAAATTCCCGTAATTGCGACTATGAACAATAGAAGAATGATGTAAGAATCCCAGTGGTGGGCCTTCAGTTGTGAGGGGATGGAGCCTCGATAGGCCATGGCCAAACGATTCACCTGTAAAAAATGTGGAGTAACCGTTCGCGACGAAATCGTGCGCGAGCGCTGCGCTACCTGTGGAGCCCCGATCAGGCCACCTGCCTTGCGCTTCATCGCCGACCGCTGGATTTTCTCTCTCGGCCTGCTTCTCGGTGGCGCGGTTCTGTTCCACTTGATGTTTTCCTGAGGCGCTGCCGCCATCCCCCACCCCGGGACTCGGCCGAATTCGATCAACCACTCATTTCTTACGCGGGCCACGGCCTATACTGTGCCATGCTCCGACGGACACGACGATGCCGACGCGGGGCGGAAACTCGATAACTGCCGCGGCGGCGTACCGCTGGCGCAAGCAAGGGACCGGGAGGAATAGACCTATGCGCAGACTTCTGATCGCGGTGGCACTCGCCACGTTCGCATTCACCATGACGGCGCAGACCCAGGCGGTGCGCGCGCAGGAGCAGTCGGGCGACGGCTGGCGCTTGATCGCCGTCGGCGTCGGCGCCCTCGCCGGCATCTGGGCCGTCAATGTAGCCACGGCCGGTTTCGCGGCCGGGCCGACCATTGCCGTGGTGAGCGACATGGCCGCCGGCAATATCGGCGTGGGCCAGATGGCGTCCATCCCCGTCGACGTGGGCACGGCGATGGTGGTGGATCCCTGGTGGACCGTGACACGTGTCGCGCTCATGACCGGTGGCGCCATCTCGGGCGGCTACATCGCCGGTTGGCTCTACGACGGCTGATCGCCCGACGGCTTGACCGGGCGGCGTGGCGCCGGCCCCCGAACGGGCTGGGGCCACGAGCCTGTTCGGCTGGCCTTCAGGCGCCGGGGGCGCGCGGCAGGGTGACCCCGATCATGCAATCGCGCGTGACCAGCGCCTGGAGCGCCTCCTCGCCCATTCCTTCCGTTCCCGCCGGGCGCATGGGTATCACCATGTAGCGCAGCTCGGCAGTCGAATCGTGGACCCGCAGCTCGACACCATCGGGAATGGTGGTGCCGAACTCCGCCAGGACTTGGCGCGGCTCGCGCACCACCCGGCTGCGGTAGGCGCGTGACTTGTACCAGTCGGGCGGCACGCCGAGCAGCATGCGCGGATAGCAGGAACAGAGAGTGCAGACGAGGACGTTGTGGACCAGGGGTGTGTTCTTGACCGCGCGGATGGGGATCGCCCCCGGATCGATATCGAGCTCCTCCGCCGCCGCGCCCACATCGGCGAGCGCGCGCGCCTCGAAGTCGGGGTCGAGCCAGGCCCGCGCCACGAGCCGCGCGCCCATGCCCGGGTTCTTCGAGTCGAGCACTTCGAGCATGTGGCGCAGCTCCTCGGGCGAGAAGACGGACTTCTCGATCAGGAGCTCCGTCACGGCCCGGGTCAGCGCCTGGTAGTGGGTCAGGGGCTGGTCCTCGATGTCGGGCTGAAGGGTGCGGTGATGGCCGTGGGCGTCGATGACGTGGCGTGTCCCGCTCATGGCGCCTCTCCTTCGGCCGGCTCCAGCCAATGCTCGAAAATGTCCATGATGGTCGTGTCCTGGGGCGCGCCGGCGTAGTCGGCCCACAGATCGGTCTGCCGGAACAGGACCCGGTAGAGCGGCAGCGCCGGCTTGCCGTCGAGCCCGTAGGCCAGC
Source organism: Alphaproteobacteria bacterium (assembly GCA_963666705.2). Lineage (GTDB taxonomy): Bacteria > Pseudomonadota > Alphaproteobacteria > CADEGL01 > CADEGL01. The sequence continues at coordinate 155,755 of CAXXKO010000009.1, forward strand.
ATTTCCGGGTTGGGGTGGATGGCGGCGATGCTTTCGACCGCGCCCATGTGCCCACGCACGAAGTGAGGCGTGCGCACATGCCCCGGCGGATAGGCGGCGCGCACCCGAACCCGGTCGCCGGGCGCAAAGCGGGGAGGCGGCGTGGCCGTCATACGCCTTCCTCCTGCGCCCGACGGGCCTGGACCTCGGCAATCTTGCGGCCGAGCTCGTCGACGCCCAGCACGTTCTTCTCGAGAAGGATATTTGTGGTGGCGGCGATCCAGCGCTCGTAGTAGCCGAGCTCGTCGTAAGCGCCGGGACCCAGGTCCTCGATGGCCCGGCGCATCTCGTCGACGATCATGATGCGCCGCTTCTCGTCGCTGAGGAGGCGGACCACCGCGTCCACCTGCTTCTCCCACGGTGCGTGGTCGTGATCGGGTATCTCGAGCGCCCCGGCTTCGAGCCCGCCCATGTCGTGGTGTCGCCTCATGTTCCGGACCCTCCCTCAACGCATACCGGTGTGCCGTGAACGACCGCGCGGTCAGTCCGGGTAGGCCATCTCGTACATGCGGCGCACGCCCGGGCGCGCGCCAATCCGCTCGAGCGCGCGCGCGACATTGGGGAACTCGGTGAGCGGCGTATGGTGCGGCTGGTGCCAGAGCGAGAGCATGTACATGTAGATGTCGCAGACAGAGAATTCCGCGCCCAGCAGCCACGGCCCCTGGCCGACCACGCCGTCCAGGTGCTTCCAGATGCCGTCCACCAGCTCAGCGCCCTTGGCGGCCACGCCCGGCGCCTGATCGGGGTCGGCGGTAAAGCGATCGGAATAGAAGTGCATCATGTAGGCGGGCTGCAGCGCCTCGGCCATGAGGAACAGGTGTTGGTCGCAGAGGCCGCGCTCGAAGCTGCCGGGCGGCGGGGCCAGCTTGGCCTCGGGGTGCCTGTCGGCCAGGTAGAGCAGGATTGCGGCGCACTGGTAGAGGGCGCGGGTGGGGTCGGCGGCGTCCTCGCCGACGACCAGGGTCGGGACCTTGCCGTGGGGGTTGACGCGCAGGTATTCGGCCGTGCGCGGCTGGCTGATATCGACCAAGTGGATCTCGAACGGCGCGCCGATCTCCTCGAGTGCCGCGTGCACGCCCATGGCAGCCGTGCCCGGGCCGTAATAAAGATGATACATGCTTCGACCTCACGGATGAGCGCGGCGGTGCCGCATTGGGTTGCCGGTCACCAAGACCGGGATGAGTGTCGCGCGATCGGCGGCGCCGATCAATACGGGCCCGGGCGCTCAGTCCGCGCAAACTGCCTTGTACATGCGGCGGACAGCGGGACGGGCGCCGATTCGCGCGAGCGCGCGCGAGAGGTCGGGGAAGTCCGACAGCGGGACGTGGTGCGGCTGGTTCCAAATCGAAAGCATGTACATGTAGAGATCGGAGACGGAGAAGGCCGCGCCCAGGAGCCATGGCCCCGCGCCGACGACGCGATCCAAGTGCTTCCAGATGGCGGCAACCAGATCCGGGCCCTTGGCGTCCACGCCCGGTGCCTGGTCGGGTTCGGCGGTGAAGCGCTCGGGATAGAAGTGCATCATGTAGGCAGGCTGCAGGGCCTCGGCCATGTAGAAGAGGAACTGATCGCACCGGCCGCGCTCGAAGCTGCCGGGCGGCGGCGCCAGCTTCCCCTCCGGGTGCCTGTCAGCGAGGTAGCGCAGGATCGCGGCACCCTGATAGAGGGCGTGGGACGGGTCGGCCGGATCGTCGCCGACGACGAGGGTGGGCACCTTGCCGTGGGGATTGAGGCGCAGGTATTCGGGCGGCCGCGGGCTCTCGACATCGATGAAGTGGAGCGCGAAGGGGACGCCGAGCTCCTCGAGTGCGGCGTGCGCGGCCATGGCCGCCGACCGGCGCGCGCAATAGAGGTGATACATGGTCTCGGCCGGCCTCACAGTTTCACGCGGCGAAGCCGCAATGCGTTGCTGATCACCGAGACCGAGCTCAGGCTCATGGCCGCGGCGGCGATGATCGGGCTCAGCAGCAGGCCCAGGAAGGGATAGAGCACGCCGGCCGCCACCGGTACCCCGAGCGAGTTGTAGATGAAGGCGAAGAACAGGTTCTGGCGGATGTTGCGCATCACCGTCTGGCTCAGGTGACGGGCGCGGACGATGCCGGCGAGGTCGCCCTTGAGCAGCGTCACGCTGGCGCTCTCGATGGCGACGTCGGTGCCGGTTCCCATGGCGATGCCGACGTCCGCCTCGGCCAGGGCCGGGGCATCGTTGACGCCGTCGCCCGCCATGGCCACCACCCGGCCCTCGGACCGCAAGCGGCGCACCACCTCGCCCTTCTGGTCGGGCAGCACCTCGGCCTCGACCTCGTCGATGCCGAGGGTGGCGGCGACGGCCAGCGCCGTGGTGCGGTTGTCCCCCGTCAGCATGACGAGGCGAATGCCCTCCTTGCGGAGAGCCGCGAGCGCGTCGGGGGTCGATTTCTTGACCGGGTCGGATACCGAGACGAGGCCGGCGGCGGCACCCTCGACGGTCACGAACATCACGGTCGCACCCTCGGTGCGCAGCGTCTCGGCCCGGTCCCCGAGAGCGCCCGCCTCGACCCCGACGGCCTCCAGGAGCCGCGCGTTGCCGAGGGCCACGGCCCGGCCGTCGACCGTGCCTCGCACCCCCATGCCGGTCAGGGATTCGAAATCCCGGGCCTCGGCGAGCGCGATGCCCCGATCCTTCGCGCCGGCCACGATGGCGGCGGCGAGCGGGTGCTCGCTACCGCGCTCGAGGCTGGCGGCGAGGCGCAGGAGATCGTCCGCCGCCATATCGCCCACGGGCTCGACCCCGGTGACCGTGGGCTTGCCCTCGGTCAAGGTCCCGGTCTTGTCGAAGACCAGGGTATCGACCTTCTCGAACAGCTCCAGCGCCTCGGCATTCTTGATCAGCACGCCGACCTGGGCGCCGTGGCCGGTGCCGACCATGATCGACATGGGCGTCGCCAGGCCGAGGGCGCAGGGACAGGCAATGATCAGCACCGAGACGGCGGCGATGAGCGCGAAGGTGAAAGAAGGCGGCGGCCCGAGGAACAACCAGACCACGAAGGCCGTGAGGGCGACGAGCACCACCGCCGGCACGAACCAGCTTGCCACCAGGTCGGCCACGCGCTGGATGGGCGCGCGGGTGCGCTGGGCCTGGGCCACCATCTGGACGATCTGGGACAGCATGGTCTCGGCCCCCACGCGCTCGGCCCGCATGACGAATCCGCCGGACCCGTTGATGGTGCCGCCGATGACCTTGTCGCCGGCCGACTTCTCGACCGCGATGGGCTCACCCGTGACCAGGGATTCGTCGATGGCGCTGTGGCCCTCGAGGACCTCGCCATCGACCGGCACCTTGTCGCCCGGGCGCACGCGCAGGCGGTCGCCCGCCTGGACCCGGTCGAGCGGGATCTCCTCGTCCTCGCCGTCCTCACCCAGGCGCCGGGCGGTCTTGGGCGCCAGATCGAGCAGCGACCGGATCGCGCTGCTGGTCTGGTCGCGGGCGCGTAGCTCCAGCACCTGGCCCAGGAGGACGAGCACGGTGATGACGGCCGCGGCCTCGAAATAGACCGCGACCGTGCCGCCGTGGCCGCGGTACGCGTCGGGGAAGATATCGGGGAGGATCGCGGCCACGGCGCTGTAGGCCCAGGCGGTACCGGTGCCGAGGGCGATCAGCGTGAACATGTTGAGGTTCCGGGTCCGAAGCGAGGCCCAGCCGCGGATGAAGAACGGCAGGCCGGCCCACAGCACCACGGGCGTGGCGAGCGCGAACTGGATCCAGACCGAAGCCACGGCGGGCACCAGCGCCTCGAGCTCGAGCCCGGGCAGGTAGACGCCCATCTCCAGCGCCACGACCGGGACGGTGAGCGCCGTGCCGATCCAGAACCGGCGCCGCATGTCGACGAGCTCGGGGTTCGGACCCTCCTCCGCCGTCACCGTCATGGACTCGAGCGCCATGCCGCAGATCGGGCAGTCGCCGGGCCCGTCGCGGACGATCTCGGGATGCATGGGGCAGGTGTATTGGGTGATCGTGCGCGGCCCGATGGCCTCGGGCTCGAGCGCCATGCCGCAGATGGGGCAGTCGCCCGGCCCCTCCTGGCGCACCTCGGGATGCATGGGGCAGATGTGGATGTCACCGGCGCCGCCCTGGGGCTTGGGCTTGGCTCCGCCCAGGTAATCGCCGGGGGCGGCGCGGAATTTCTCGGCGCAGCGCGCGCTGCAGAAGTAGTAGCGCTCGCCCTCGTGCTCGTGGCGATGCTCGGCCTTGGCCGGATCGACGTTCTTGCCGCAGACCGGGTCCTTGACGGTCGCGTCCGACGCGTGCTCGGCGTGGCTGCTCATGGGGCTTCCTCCTGGCCGCGGCTCATTGTTGCGACCGTTTTGTGATCGATTCCTGGCTCTCGCGGATCTCGGCCGGCCAGGTGCTCTTGATGAAATCCAGGGTGGCCCGGATCTCGTCGTCCGTCAGCGCCTCGGCGAATCCAGGCATGTCGGTCTCGTATCCGGGCGGGGCGAAGGGCGCCACACCCTGCTTGGTAAGCTGGAACAGCTGTTCGTCCGGGTGATGCCATGTGTGGCCCGTCTCGTCGTGGGGAGGCGCCGGAAGCCGACCCGAAGGCAGCCTCTCCCGCCAGTTGGGCTGGCCCTCGAGCGCCGCGCCGTGGCAGCTCGCGCATTGCGTAGCATATATGCCGCGCCCAAGGGCGATCCGTTCCGTGTCCCCGCCGCCGGGCGCCCGCGCACCGAGCCACCATCCGGCCATCGCCAAGACGGCGGAGGCGACGAGGATGGCGGCGACCGCCACGACAATTGCCTTGCTTGCGCTCATACCCGACCATTGCGGGTTATACCCTACAGGGGTATGGTATGACACATGAAACACGCCACACACAAATCGTGTCTCGCTCGGCTCAGCCGGATCGAGGGGCAGGTGCGCGGCATCGCCCGCATGGTGACGGAAGAGCGCTACTGCATCGAGACCCTGACCCAGGTCCAGGCGGTCCGGGCGGCGCTGCGGAAGGTCGAGGACGAAATCCTCGGCGATCACATCGAGCATTGCGTCGAGGGGGCGATCGCCAGCGGGGATGCCGGCGACCAGCGCCGCAAGGTGGCGGAACTGGTGGAGGTGCTCGCGAAGCGCTCGTCCTGACACCGGGTCGCGATCCGGGGCGGCAAGGGACAGTCGTCCGGGACCGCGCCAACGTGACGAGAGAAGCGATGAAGATCGACCGTTTTCTAGCCGCCCTCGCGGCGGCCACGGCGAGTTGGCCCGCCCTGGCCCTCGCGGACGCTACGGGACAGGGCAATGACTGGCATATGCACAATTGGGGCGGTGGCTGGGGTGGCGGATTCCTCCCCCTGATGATGTTCCTGGTCGTCGCCGTCATCGTCGGCGTGGTGGTGCTGATTATGCGGGGGGTGGGTGGATCGAGCCACGGCCCGGGCGGCCACGCCGCGCCGCGCAAGACCGCGCTCGACATCCTCAAGGAGCGCTACGCGCGGGGCGAGATCGACAAGGACGAGTATGACGAGCGGCGCCGGGTGCTCGAAGACTAGTACCCACTTTCATAATTCCGTGTGCCATACGACGGCGCCCCGAGGTTCCCGGCTAGGAGGGTGGCGCGCCGTGATGCCGGGGCATCACAAGCGTCGCGCGACGACGTCCGGGGGCCTCGGGGCGCCGCCCTTCGGGTCGCTTTTCCCGCCCCCTCGGGGCGTCGAGGACGCTTGACGATGCCCCGGCATCGCCGGCGCGCCCCTCCTACCGAGGAGATGGGAAAAGCGATCGCATGGCGCACGGAATTATGAAAGTGGGTACTAGCGGATCGAACGCGATAAATGAATCACCCTTCGCCGTTGGGGAGTGGGCCGGGGCGGGGGAGGATTCGAAGCCTCGAATTCGAGCCATATTGTAACTGGCCGGATAATAAAATTTATTGGGGAATCTCAATGGATTATTGACAGGAATCAAGATTATGTTAGTAATTTGCCAATTATCGCCCAGTTTGGATCGCGGTTTTCGAATCAGGGCTGGGCGCGAACCGGATTTGGGCAAAAGAATCAAGTGCCGCGGAGGCTGGCGCTGCGGTAATATTGACACAATAAAAAAGCTATTGGAATCCGTTTTTGATGGGCGGGACTTAACTGCCATGGTGAGTTGGCCTCGGAGGTCACCCACTTTATTTTTCCAGTTTGCGTAACACCCTTTGAGACGGTCGGTGAATCTTTCGCATTGGCGCACCTTTGTTGCCTAGTCTATGCATTTTCTGATAGTATTCTTCGGTTCGGGTTTGGCAAGGCGCCGGTGAGAGCGCCTCTGAAGCCATTTGGGTGCCGATTTGGAGAGGGGGGCTCCGTCCCATGGAAGCTAAAATCATCTGGCTGTTTATCTTCGTGCTCCTGTACTGGGCGTACTGCATCTTCTGGGGTGTGAAGAGCGCGATGTCGGCCCATACGGCGAGCGACTACTTCATCGCCGGGCGGCGGCTGTCGCTGTGGGTGTTCGTGCTGGCGGCGACGGCGACTTCGTTCTCGGGCTGGACCTTCATGGGCCATCCGGGCCTCGTCTACCGCGACGGGTTCCAGTACGCCTACGCATCCTTCTACACCATCACCATTCCCTTCACGGGGGTGATGTTCCTCAAACGCCAGTGGATGCTGGGCAAGCGCTACGGCTATGTGACGCCGGGCGAGATGCTGTCCGACTACTTCCAGGGCGATGCCATCCGCATCCTCACGGTGCTGGTGGCCCTCCTGTTCTCGATCCCCTACCTGGGCGTGCAGCTCGGCGCCTCGGGCTTCCTCTTCAACGTGCTGACCGACGGCATGATCAGCATCAACCTCGGCATGTGGCTCCTGTCGACGGTAGTGTTCGTCTACGTCGCCTCGGGCGGCTTGCGGGCCGTGGCCTACGTGGACACCCTGCAATGCATCCTCTTGGGGCTCGGCATCATCATCACCGGCCTCATCGCCCTCAACCTGATCGGCGGCTGGGAGGCGCTCAACGACGGCTTCGCCAGGCTGGCCGCGAGCGACGTGGGCAAGTGGGGCACGACCAAGAACATCGCCCTCAGCGGTGGTGACTACAACGCCTACTTCGCCATCCCGGGCGTGATCCAGTTCACGGCCGGGCTCGGCGTGCAGACCCCGACCGGCGGCCTCTGGACCGGCATCATGGTGCTCACCTACATGTTCGCGCTCATGGGCATCCAATCGTCCCCGGCCTTCTCCATGTGGGCCTTCGCGAACACCAGTCCCAAGCCTTTCGCGCCGCAGCAGGTGTGGGCCTCGTCCTTGGGCATCGGCTTCATCCTGTTCTTCTTCACCGCCTTCCAGGGCATGGGCGCGCAACTCATCGGCGCCAATCCGGCGGTGAACGAGGCGGGCCTCGCCATCGCCAACATCCTGCCGGGAGATATCATCGCCAAGAAGCCGGATTCGCTGGTGCCCTACTACTTCAACCAGATCGCGGACACGGCGCCCTGGCTGGTCGGCCTCCTGGCCGTCTGCGCCCTGGCGGCGATGCAGTCCACCGGGGCGGCCTACATGTCCACGGCCGGCGGCATGCTGACCCGCGACCTTTACAAGCGCTACCTCAACCCCACGGCCTCACACGCCACGCAGAAGCTCTGGGGGCGGGGCTGCGTGCTCTTCATCGTGATCGCGGCGCTGTTGGTGGCCACTTTCTCGCGGGATATGCTCGTTCTGCTCGGTGGCCTCGCGGTGGCGTTCGGGTTCCAGATGTGGCCCTCGCTGGCGGCCGTCTGCTGGGTGCCGTGGATCACCCGTCAGGGTGCGACATGGGGCTTGGCCGCCGGCCTGCTCGGGGTGATCTTCACCGAGACCATCGGCCAGACCATCACCGGCGGCTCGCTGCCCTGGGGCCGCTGGCCCTGGACCATCCACAGCGCGGGCTGGGGCATCTTCCTCAACCTGGGCGTCTGCACCATCGTCTCGGCGATGACGCAGGAGTCGGGCGCGCGGGCGCATCGCATGAAATACCATGACTTCCTGCGCGAGCATGCGAGCCTGAGCGCGGCCAAGCGCGGCCTCATCCCGATCGCCTGGATCATCACCCTCGCGTGGATGTTCTTCGGCATCGGCCCGGGCGCCGTTCTCGGCAACTACATCTTCGGCGAGCCCAACGACGCCGCCACCTGGGTGTTCGGCATGCCGTCGATCTGGGCCTGGCAGATCCTGTTCTGGATCCTCGGCGTCGGCATGATGTGGTTCCTCGCCTACAAGATGGAGATGTCCACCGTACCGGACCGGGCGGTCGAGGCGCTGGTCGATGATATCGGCGACGTCCATACCCCGGCCGAACAGGCGGGAAGCGGCGGCGCCGCGTAAGAACACCGCCCCGCGCAGCGAACCGATTGGTGGGGAAGGCCTGGCCTTCCCCCCTTTTTCTTGGTGCCGCCGACGTGGCCGCCCCCGGCCGCCCTCTGATAGTATCCGCGGACGACCCGACGAGCGGACCCGGTGGCTGAAGATGGAAGCGCTGTTCTCCCAGGACTACTGGCTGTTGTGGATGGTGGCGCTGGCCGGCGCCCTTTTCCTGCCAGTGCGGCGCATGATCTGGGTGCTCTACGTGCGCGCGGCCGAGCGCAAGCTCGGGGACAAGCTCGACGAGGCCGAGCAGGCCCGCCTCAAGGGGCGGGCGGGCGCGACGGCGGCGCTGATCGCGTTCGCCTTCTCATACTTCTACATGCAGACCCTGTTCCCGGGCGCGCGGTGAACCCGCGCGTCGTCCGGCGTTTCATCTTCCTCATGGCCATCCTCACGGTCGGCACCTTCGTGGGCTGGGACATCCTCAGCGATATCGTTCAGCGCGAGCCCGGCGACTACGAGACCCAAATGGGCGGCCAGCGCCTCGTGGACGGGCTCTATGACGAGGCCATGGCCAATTTCAACGCGGCGCTCGCCGAGGAGCCCGACCATCGCGGCGCGCTCATGGGCCGGGCACTCGTCTATATCAGGACCGATCGCTACGAGGAGGCCGTCGCCGAGCTCGACTACCTGATCGCCTACCTGCGCCGGACGCTCGAGCCCGACGATGTGACCGGCCGGGGCGTGCTGGCCGCGGCTTACGCCAACCGCGGCATCGTGCTCGACCGGCGCGGCGAATACGAGGCGGCGCTCGAAAGCTACATCGCGGCGCTCAACGCCGACGAGGAGGCGGTCTCCGGCCCCGGCGTCATCCACAAGATCCTCTACGGCTCGGACGATCCCTCGACCGTGCGCGACCGCGCCCGCTACATCTACGAGCAGCTCCAGCTTCCCGAGGAGGAGCGCCTCATGCGCGTGCCCGAGATCGACGACGCGCAGCGCATGTACAAGCCTTGAGCGACGAGCCAATCGGCTCGTCTTGCGCTCAAGCGCCGCTAGAGCGTTTCCAGTTCGCCTGGAATCGCTCCAGGCCGCAAGGCGGCCCGCCGGTCGTCCGGCGCGCCCGCGCAGGCGCGGACCATTTGGTCCGCTGCCGCGAGCGAAATAGAGTACTAGTACCCACTTTCATAATTCCGTGTGCCATACGACGGCGCTCCGAGGTTTCCGGCTATGTGTGGACGGCCCTGATTTGGCAAGGTTTGAATTGACGGTATTACAAGTTGGTCGGGTGCAGCTATGTGTCCGGCCTGTTTGCGCGATACGACGACCGCTGGCCCTAATGCGATCCGCGGATTGGGTCCCAACTAGAAGCACGAGCTCAGTTGCCCTCTAGCCGAGGCGGGTTTTCCCGATCCCCGGTGTTCGACCGGTCTTGCATTACCTCACGTTCACCCTGCCAAAGTCGTTACATCCTCCGCCTCACGCTTTGGCCACCACCGGCTGGCGATAGGTTTCACCGGTCGCCAGCAGCGCCCAGGCGGTTCGCGCGTTCTTGTTGGCCAATGCCACGGCTGCGACCTTCGCCGGTTTGCGCCGCACGAGATCGGCGAGCCACGGGTTCTTCTCGAAGTTTGTCTTGCGTCCCTGTCGGATCACGGACATGGCGCCGGCGACCAGCAGCCATCGGAGATATTGATCGCCCTGTTTGGAGATCCGCCCCATGCGTTCCTTGCCGCCGGTCGAGCTCTGCTTGGGGACCAGACCGATCCAGGCCGCCAGCTCGCGGCCGGATTTGAAAACCGAAGGGTCCGACACCGAGGCGACGAGCGCGGTGGCGATGATCGGTCCGATACCGGGAATGGTCTCCAGACGACGGCTGGCCTCGTCCGAGCGATGCCAGGCGTGGATGCGGCGCTCAGTGCAAGCCGCTTCCCGCTCCACGGTCGCCAGCGCAGCGGCCAAGCTCTCGAGACAGCGCCGCGCGACAGAAGGAACGCGCTCATCCGCCGCATCGGCGATGACGACGAGCAGCGCCTTCAATCCCCGAACGCCAACAGGCGCCACGATGCCGAACTCGGCCAAATGCGCGCGCATCGCGTTCACAAGCATGGTGCGCTGACGGACCAACAGCGAGCGGGTTCGGTGCAACATCATGAGGCCTTGCCGCTCCGCGCTCTTCACCGCGACAAAGCGCATGGTGGGACGCGTCATCGCCTCGCAGATCGCTTCGGCATCGGCCGCGTCGTTCTTGTTCCGCTTCACATAGGGCTTCACGTAATTGGCCGGCATGATGCGCGCCGTGTGGCCGAGCGCTTGCAACTCGCGAGCCCAGTGATGCGATGTCGCGCACGCCTCTACGCCAACCAAACAAGGCGACAGCTTCCCGAAAAAGGGGATCACCTGGCGCCGTCTGAGTTGCCGGCGGATCACCATCTTGTTCTCGGCATCAATGCCGTGGACCTGAAAAACGCTCTTCGCCAAATCAAGACCGATCGTGATAACTTCGTTCATGGACGGCTCCCATTTCCTCGTGGTTCATGACAACCACAACTTTGGCACATCGATGCCGTTGGATGGGGCCGTCCACCTCATTAGGAGCGTGGCGCGCCGTGATGCCGGGGCATCACAAGCGGCGCGCGACGACGTCCGGGGGCCTCGGGGCGCCGCCCGCGGGTTGCTTTTCCCGCCCCCTCGGGGTGTCGGGGATGCTTGACGATGCCCCGGCATCGCCGGCGCCCCCCTCCTACCGAGGAGACGGGAAAAGCGATCGTATGGAACACGGAATTATGAAAGTGGGTACTAGTGGTTCGCGCCTGACACTTGGAACCCTCTCCCCACCGGGGAGAGGGAGGGACCAGCGAAGCGGGAGGGTGAGGGCTTGGCCGCCGGTAGGCGGCGGAAAGACTCTTAATAACGCGCCGACGCGCGCCCCCTCACCCCAACCCTCTCCCCAAGGGGAGAGGAGGACTCTTTCGTCGGGTTCGAGCCACTAGAGTGGGTCCGATCAAAGCGGAACCGCTCTAAGGCTCCTCGCTATCGCTCGCTGATATGGGTGGAAAACGCTCAACCGAAGCTCGCGATGCCCAGCACGTCCTGGAACAACACCAGGAAGAAGAAGGTGGCGGCGATGGCGCCGAAGAGGAGGCGGACCGTATCCGTCCGCCCCTCGGCGTCACGGTGGCGGATGCCGTTCCAGGCGACGAAGGCCGTCACCGCGAGGAACAGGTAGTTGACCGGGGTCTCCCACTCGCCGGCGAATTCAAACATCGGCCCGCGCCTCACCCACCCTCGGGCGCCGGTGCCAGGTTCTTCTCATCGAAATAGGGCGGCAGGACGGAGGTCGACTCGAACGACGCCATCTCGCCCAGCCACAGCCCGCCCACCATGATAACTGCGAGCACCGCGCAGGCGATCCAGAACCGGCGCACGCCCTGGGGCACGTGGGTCACGTATTCGGCGTCATAGCGGTGAAACTCCGGATGGTCCATGTCGAGGGCGCCGCGCGCGGCATGGTCGATGACCTTGCGGGCATAGTGACGCGCCCAGTGCGGCACGGCGCCATGGAGCATGTAGGTGGCGAAGATGCGGTCAATCTGGGCCGCCGGCATGTCGAAGCCGAACCAGTCGTGGTAGGCGAGCTGGAGAAGCTGGAACTCGCCCACCTGGAGGATATTGGCCGCTTGGGCCACCACCGTCTTCTCCGGATCCTCCTCGCGCTCCGGGTGGATGAGCGTTTGGAATAAGCCCGCCATGTCCACTCCGCCCTCGCGTTCCGCACCCGTCATCATACGCGGCGGCGGCGGGAACTGTCCTCACAATCTTGTATAGTGGGGCCAGGCCGGCCACGGGGGCCACGGCCGCGCGGGAGCCCATGAACACGCAAACCGCTGTCTTTCGCAGGGTTGCGCGCGACCACATGGATGGGCGCGCGGTGACGGCCGTGCCCGAGGAGGGCGTGGCCCCCGTCGTCGCGCGCATCGCCGAAGCCGGCGCATCCGCCGCCGTGGTGATGGACGCGGACGGGCGGCCGGTCGGGATCGTCACCGAGCAGGACGTGGCGCGCCGCATCGCCTTCCGGGCCGCGCCCGAGACCCCCGTCGCCGAGGTCATGACGGCGCCCGTCCTCACCATCCGCGCGGACGACCGCCTCTACCACGCCATCGCCTTCATGCGCCGCAACCGGCTGCGCCACATGCCGGTGGTGGACGCGGGGGGCAAGGTGGCGGGCATGCTGGCCTTGCACCAGGCGCTGGCCATCGCCTCGCCCCAGCGGGTGGCCCTCATCGACCGCCTGACTCACGAGGAGACGGTCGAGGGCCTGCGTGCGGTCAAGGCCGCCCAGGTCGAGGTGGCGGAGGCCCTGTTCGCCGACTCCGTCCCCGTGCCCGAGATCCAGTCCCTGCTCACCGATATCAACAACGACACTCACCGCCGGGTCGTCGCCCTCGCGCTCGCGGCCATGGCGGCGGACGGCTGGGGGGCGCCGCCGGTCGCCTTCGCCACCGTCGTCATGGGCTCGGGCGGGCGCGGTGAGAGCTTCCTCTTCCCCGACCAGGACAACGGCTTCGTGCTGGCCGATTATCCCGACGAGGACCACGGCCGCGTCGATGCTTTCTTCATCGAGCTGGCCGAGCGCATGACGGCGGACCTCGACCGGGTGGGCCTGCCGCTCTGTCGCGGTAACGTCATGGCCATCAATCCGCTGTGGCGCAAGACGCTCAGCCAGTGGCGCGCGCAGATTTCCCTGTGGAGCCGCAAGCGCGGCGCGGTGGCCCTCCAGCTCGCGGATATATTCTTCGATTTCCGCGGCGTGGATGGGGAGCTGGGGCTGGCCGAGAGCTTGCGCGCCCATGTGACCGAGGTGATCGCGAGCAATCCCGGCTTCCTCAAGGAGCTCTACCGGGAGGAGTCCGCGCACAAGGAGGCCCTCGGCCTCTTCAACCGGCTGCTGACGGACCGCGAGAAGCCCGAGCACCGGGACGAGATCGACCTCAAATACACAGGCACCCTGCCGCTCGTCGAATCGGTGCGGCTCCTGGCTCTCGGCGAAGGGGTCGCGGCCACCTCGACCCGCGCGCGCATCGATGCGCTTCACGATGCCGGCATCTTTTCGAGCGACCTTCAGGGCTACCTGAAGGGCGAGCTCGAGCACATCACGGCCCTCCTCCTGCGCCGGCAGATCGCCGACTTCAAGGCCGGCCGGCCGGTCGGCAACCACGTCGCCCCCGAGGCCCTCTCGGAGCGCGAGCGCGACATGCTGGTGGACAGCTTCAAGGCCATACGCGAGCTGCGCGGAATCGTTCGCGCCCGCTTTACCGGCCAGATTTTCTGAAGGCCGGCACGCCCGACGCCCAATTCGCCGCCCCCCGGCGAAACCCCTTGACGCGATAGGATCACATCCCCACATACAGGGATGCGCCGGCCCGCGGCGGGAAGATGGTCAAGGTTTGTCAAGGTTCGGGCCCGGATTCCGTAACCCATTGATATAATGCATATTCAACGCATCACACCTTGACAAACCTTAACCAATTCGCGGCGCCAGCATGCGACTTCGCATCTTTTTCGCGCCGCCCGCGCCGCGGCCGCGGGCTCGCAAGGAACTGAAATCACTCAAATCATTACGAGCCAGGCTCTTAAAACCGCGCCTGCCGGCGACGAATAGCAACGGCCCGCTCCGAGACCTCGGTCGCTTGGCACAGGGTGGTGACGCCGCGGATGGCCAGGAGATCCACCATGCGGAGGAAGATGCCGGCCGTCACCAGGGAATCGCCGAGCGCCGTATGCCGCCCCGTCACCGCGACGCCCAGGCGCGCGGCGATGGCGTCGAGGCCGTGGTCCGGCTCGTCACGATGGAGGAACACCGAGAGCAGGAGCGTGTCGAGAACTGGCTGGTCGAGCCTGACGCCGCTCTCGGCCTCCTTGAGGGCGAGGAACTTCATGTCGAAGGCCGCGTTGTGGGCGACCAGGACGGCGCCCTCCGTGAAGCGCCTGAACTGGGGCAGGACGAGGCCGATCGGCGGCTTGCCCGCGACCATGTCCCGGGTGATGCCGTGAAAGCGGGTCGAGGATTTCGGGATCTCGCGCCCCGGATCCACCAGCCGCTCGAAGGTTTCGCCCGTCAGGGTGCGGCCGCCGACGATGCGCACCCCGGCAATCGAGACGATCTCGTCACCGGCCGAGGGCTGGAGGCCCGTGGTCTCGGTGTCGAAGACCACATAGTCGAGGTCGGTGAGCGCCCGGTCGCCCAGCGTAGGGCGCTGGGCGCGCGCGGGGTCCATGAGGGAGAAGTCGTAGAATTCGGGCCGCGACGGCGGGGCCGGCTCGGCCGCCGCCGGCCGCGCGGGATCCTGGCCCGGCATCGGCAGGTGGAGGGCGGCGCGGCCCGGGCCGGCGGCGGCGCTCCATGCTTCGGCGCCGTGACGCCGGGCGATCGCGCGCGGGCCACCCGCCATCGCCGCGGCGCCCTCCTCGGCGAGCCAGGCGTCGAGGGTGTGCGCTGGCACCGGCGTGCCCCGCCATATGAGCGAGATGCGCGCCATCTCCCCCTCCCGTTCGGCCGCGATGTCCAGCGCGCCCACGCCATGCGCCGCGTGCAGTCGGTGGGCGAGATGGGCGAGGAGGTGCATGAGGCCGAACGTGTCGCCGCGCAGCCAGACCGGGACGCCCGTCGGGGTCGGGGCCGGGCCACCGGCCGCCTCGAGATGCGCCCCGAGAGAGCGGAAGAGATCGGTGGAATGGAAGTCGGCGGCCTGCCAGCGGGGAAGCGCGAAACCGTGCAGGGCCGCGGCGAGCGTATCCATGCCCTCGCTCATCCGGTGGCTCTCGTCCACCACCACCGCTTCGAATCGCCGCCGCTCGGCCGGGGACATGTCTGGATTGTCGGCGACTGTCTCGGCGGCGACACGCAAGTTCGCGAGCGGCTGGCGCAGGCCCGTGACCGCGCCCTCGACCAATTCGTCGAGCCGCTCGCGCTCGATCAGCTCTTGGCTCACATCCTCGAGGGTGATGGCGTAGCCGGCCATGCGGCCATCCGCCTCCAGCACGGGGCCGAGGCGGCCCCGGAGCAGGCGCTTCGCGTCGCTCGTCGCGCAGACGATGGGGATGATGGGCGGGGCCGCGTCCCCGCCGTCCGGCCGCATGGAGAGCCGGTCGAGCGCGTGCAGCACCGGCTCGCGCGTGATCAGCGAGAAGAGGTCGCGCCCCAGCCCCAGCGCCTCGTGCCCGCCGAGCACGCGGACGGCGGCCTGATTGTAGAGCAGCACCCGGTGGTCGGGGGTGGCGACGATCACGGCCTCGCTCAGCTCCCGCAGGATGGCCTCGAGCCAGGCCTTCTCCTCAACAAGGCTCCCGGTGGCACTGGCCATCGCCTCGACGATGCCGGTCCGCGCCCGGACGAGCGCGTCGCCGAGTGCCGCGACGGCCGCGCCGTGCTCGCAGAGGAGTGCCGAGGCCGGGGCCTCGATGCCCTGGGCGGCGCGCGAGCCGGCCAACCCGAGGCTGTCCCGGGTCAGGCGCGCGAGCGGGCGCGCGAGCGCACCGAGGAGGTAGGTCCAGACCAGGGTGGCCGCGAGCCCCGTCCCCAAGGCGGCGGCCACGCCATAGAGTAGCGCCGCCGACGCCCCGGCCGTCAGCCACAAGGCGCCGGCCAGCAGCACGGCGCCGACGATCGCCGGGACGGCGATCAGAAGCGCGAGCTTTTGTGCGAGAGACATGGGCCGCGGGACGGCGGCGCGCGCCCGGCCGATCAGACCGGCGTGTCCCCGAGATGGTGCCGCACCCGCTCCACCACCTCGCGGGTCGAGAAGGGCCTGGTAATGTAGGCGTCGGCGCCCAGCGCCATGCCCTTCACGCGCTCCACCTCGCAGCCTCCGGCCGTCAGCATGATGATGCGCTCCCTGGCCCAGTCCGGGTTGGCGCGGATGGCGCGCCGGGTGAGTGCGTGGCCGTCGGCAGGCAGCCGAAAGGATTTTTGTGGAGCGCGGACGCGCACCCCCTCGGCCCGACCCTCTCCCCAAGGGGAGAGGTGGATTCTTTTGTCGCGTTCACCCCACTAGGGCGCGTTCTCGGCGGCGGCGCCCGCCTTGAAGGCGGTGACCGCGTTCTTGGATGCCCAGGCCATGAGGCGGAGCTCGCTCAGAATGGTGACGAAGGCGTAGCCGGCTTCGGCCATCTCGAGCCCGAAGCCGACCGAGCCGCAATGGATGCCCGGCAGCTTGCCGTGGCGCTTCGCCGAATCGAGGATCTTGTGGATGGCCTCGACGACGGGGGGATCGGTGGGATCGAACCCGGGCGCGAAGCCCATGCTGACCGAAAGGTCGGAGGGGCCGACATAGACGCCGTCCAGCTCGGGCACCGACATGATGTCGTCGAGATTGTCGAGGGCCGTCGTGGTCTCGATCATGGCCAGGGTCAGCACGGCCTCGTTGGCCGCCGCGTGATAGCCGGGGCCGGAGACGAGCGCGGCGCGGATCGGGCCCACGCTGCGGTAGCCGACGGGCGAATAGCGGCAGGCCCCGGTGAAGGCCTCGCACTCGGCCCGGGTGTTGATCATCGGGCAGATGATGCCCATGGCTCCCGCATCGAGCGCCTTCATGATCGCGGCGGGCTCGTTCCACGGCACGCGCAGGATGGGTACGATGTCTGTCGCCTGCATGGCCTGCATCATGCCGACGGCGGCCTGGTAATCGACGAGGCCGTGCTGGGTATCGATGGTGATGCTGTCCCAGCCCTGGTGGGCCATGAACTCGGCCGTCGCGCCGCTCGGCACCTGCAGCCAGCCGTTGACCGCGGCACCCCCCTCGGCCCAGATCTTCTTCACCCGGTTCTCGACCATAAGCGTCCCTCCTTCGTATAGGTCGCCACAGCATCCCGCGCCTGGCCGCGCCCCGCAACCCCGCCGTCGCAAGGCTCGCAATTGACGAGTGAAACGACTATTGGGCCGGGACGGTCTTCGCGCTATCATCGCCGCGGACCAGGGGGCCGTCCGCGGAATCCCAGCTTCATCGCCGAGGACTCGTATCCGTGGAATGGAAGTTCGCCACCATTTTCGAGCACATGCCGTTCCTTCTGGACGGCCTTTGGATCACGATCACGGTCTCTGTACTCGCTATGGTGTTCGGCTCGGTGATCGGCCTCGTGATCGCGCTGATCCGGATGTCGCCGTTCGGGCCAATCCGGTTTCTGGCCGGATTCTATATCGACTTCTTCCGGACCACGCCGCTGCTCGTGCAGCTCATGTGGTTCTTCTTCGCGTTGCCCATCCTGACCGGGCTCTCGCTGACCGCCTACGTCGCCAGTATCGTGTCGCTCAGCCTCTACGCGAGCGCCTACCTGGCGGAGATTTTTCGCGCGGGCATATTGTCCATCGCCTCGGGCCAGCGTCACGCGGGCCTGGCGCTAGGGATGACCCAGCCCCAGCTGCTTTGGCGCATCGTGCTGCCCCAGGCCATCACCCGCATGCTGCCGCCGATCGGCAGCCAGTCCATCACGATCGTCAAGGATTCGGCGCTCTTGTCCCTGATCACGCTCGCGGAATTGTTCTGGCAGGCCACGGCGCTGGGGGCATTCACTCAGAGTGTCCTGGAGTCGCTGACGGTCGTGGCGTTCATGTACATGGCGCTCACGATTCCGTTGGCGTTTCTGGTGAATCACTTACACGAGAAATATCTGACCGACTGACAGGGAGAGGCAAAAGACTCGCGCAATGGACTACAAGTGGAGATTCGATGTTGTCTGGGACAACGCCCCGATCCTGTTGAGTGGAGTGGGGGGGACCGTCTCGCTCTCCGTCGCCAGCATGGTGGCGGGGCTGGTGCTGGGGCTCGTCGTGGCGCTCGCGCGCTTGAGCCCCTGGCGCCCCGTGCAGCTCGTCGCTTACGGGTATACGGAGTTCTTTCGCACCACGCCGCTCCTCGTGCAGGTCATGTGGTTCTACACCGTATTGCCTTTGCTTACGGGGATCGCGCTGTCGCCTTTTTTCTCGGCGCTGGTCGCCCTGGGGCTGAATGTGGCGGCGTTCATGGCCGAGATCTACCGCGCCGGCATCATGTCGGTCGGCCGCGGGCAGACGGAGGCCAGCCTCGCGCTCGGCATGACGAGCACGCAGATGATGAGCCGCATCATCCTGCCCCAGGCGGTAACGCGCATGATCCCGCCGATGGGCACCATGTGGGTCAGCCTGTTCAAGGACACGTCGATCGCATCGTTCATCGGCATGGCCGAGCTCATGTATAAGGCGCGCTTGCTCGCGGCCGATACCTATCGTCCCTTGGAAATTTTCACGGCTGTCGCCGTGATATATTTCGTTATCACCTATCCACAGTCGATCGGCGTGAATCATCTCTACAAGATTTTCAGAACCCGGGAGTAGGTGGGTGCTTCGATGACGGATGCCGTTATTCGCGTGGAGGGCTTGCACAAGTCGTTCGGCGACCTGGAGGTCTTGCGCGGGGTCGATCTGGACGTAAAAACTGGCGAGGTCGTCGTCATTATTGGGGCCAGCGGGTCCGGGAAAAGCACGTTCCTGCGGTGCCTCAACCGCCTGGAAGAGGCGACGAAGGGCCGCATCTACTTGAGTGGTGTCGAGGTCACGGCCGCGAAGGCGGACCTTCCGAAGATCCGCCGCGACATCGGCATGATCTTCCAACAGTTCAATCTGTTCCCCCACAAGACGGCGATACAGAACGTAATGGAGGGCCCGCGCACGGTCCTCAAGCTGCCCATGGGTGAATGCCGCGAGCGGGCCATGCAACTGCTCGAGAAGGTGAACCTGCTCGACAAGGTCGATGTGAAGCCAGCCCAGCTTTCCGGCGGGCAGCAACAGCGGGTGGCCATCGCCCGCGCCCTTGCGATGGGGCCGAACGTCATGCTGTTCGACGAGGTGACCTCGGCCCTCGACCCGGAGCTGGTGGGCGAGGTGCTCACGGTCATGAAGCAGCTCGCGGACGAAGGCATGACGATGCTGGTCGTGACCCACGAGATGGGCTTCGGCGAACAGGTGGCGGATCGTGTCGTCATGTTCGACGAAGGCGTCATCATCGAGGAAGGTGCGCCGGACAAGTTATTCCACCGCGCCGAACAGGAGCGCACGCGGCGATTCCTAAACCAGCTCCACTGGCACGGCGAGTAGCGCATGTTTCGGTCTCCCATTTCCCAGGTGAACCCGATTCCCCGGAGGCCGACCCGTCTTGGCATCGTCGTCGGGTTATCGGATACTCCCGGTTGAACAACCCGAAGGCGCATCGGGGAGGACGCCATGTCGAGACTGTTTCGCTCGATGATCGGGGGACTGTTCGTCCTCGTCGTCGGCGGCGCGTTTCCCGATACGGCGCTACCCGGCGAGACGTTCCGCGACTGCCCCGAGTGTCCGGAGATGGTGGTGGTGCCGGCGGGCAGCTTCATGATGGGCTCGCCTTCGGGTGAGGCGGGGCGATACGACAACGAGGGCCCACAACACCAAGTGACGATTCCGGCGGCCTTCGCCGTAGGCAAGTACGAGGTGACCTTCGCCCAGTGGGACGCGTGCGTGTCGGACGGAGGCTGCAGCGGGTACTTGCCCAGCGACGAGGGCTGGGGCCGGGACGACCGGCCAGTGATCAGCGTGAGTTGGGAGGATATCCGGGACTATATCCGATGGCTGAGCGCGGAAACGGGCAAGCCGTATAGGCTGCTGTTGGAGGCGGAGTGGGAATACGCGGCAAGGGCTGGGACGCGCACACGGTACTCTTGGGGCGATGGTGTTGGATCCGGCAACGCGAACTGCAATGGCTGCGGCAGTCAGTGGGATGATCGCATGACGGCGCCGGTCGGCTCCTTCGCGCCCAACACTTTCGGTCTCCATGACATGCACGGAAACGTCAACGAGTGGGTGGAGGATTGCTGGCACGGCAGCTATCGTGGCGCGCCGTCCGATGGCGCGGCCTGGACGAGCCGCGGCGATTGTGGTCGGCGGGTTCTTCGCGGCGGCTCCTGGAGCCTCCTACCGAGGGTCGTGCGCGCCGCCTTTCGCCTCAGGAGCTATACCGACGAACGGATTTACGACCTCGGCTTCCGCGTCGCCCGGGCCCCTTAGATTCTGTCTCCATATCTCATTGGAGTCGCCCCGATTTCGTGGACGATTATGGGTTTGGTCGAGCGAGGGGCCGCCAGTGTGCGCGGACCAGAAACGCGTGTTCGAGTCAGTGGGAGAATATAGAAAGTAAATTTAGTTTGTTTCTCTCATGCTTACCTAGTCTGGGGCGACATTGACTGATAATAAATGCCGGAGATAGTTAGAAATACTGTATTCACTGATATTGAAATCTTGCCTATCCGGTTTACACCCACACCCACTAGGGCTAGAATGGGCGCAAACCGGATATAGGGGAGCGCGCCATGGATGTTCTCGACCGCGCCGATCTCCCATTCCCGCATTCGCTGCCCGAGTTCCAGCGACTTTTCCCCGATGATGCGGCCTGCGCCGCCTACCTGGAGAAAGCCCGCTGGGGAGACGGCTTTGCCTGCCCGCACTGCGGCACGGCGGGAGAGCCGTTCCACTTTGAAAACCGCCCTGGCGTCCTGCGCTGCCGCAAGTGCCGCCAGAACACCGGGCTGACGGTGGGAACAGTGATGGAGCGTAGCCACACTCCGCTGAACGTCTGGTTCTGGGCCGCTTATCTGGTCGCCAGTCAGACGCCCGGCATGTCCGCCGTGCAGTTTCAGCGGCAACTTGGTCTTTCGCGCTACGAGACGGCCTTTCAAATTCTCCACAAGCTCCGCTCGGGCATGGTGCGGCCCAACCAAGACAGGATCGGTGGACAGCCCAAGAACCATGTTGAGGTGGACGAAACCTGGGTTGGCGGGCGAACGCGTGGGGAAGGCCGTGGTGTTCACCACAAGGTTCTCGTCTCCTGTGCCATCGAGGTGCGTCATCGAAAGCCGGGCACCAAGCTCGACAACCGGAAAGACGGACGCTATGCCGGACGCGTTCGGCTCGCCGTCGTGCTCGATCGTAGCGCCGAGTCGCTCTGTGGGTTCGTCGAGAGCACCGTCGCGCCGGGATCGCTGATCGTTACTGACGATTGGAGCGGCTATGCTGGCCTCGGTAAGCGCGGCTATGAGCACTTCGCTGTTGCCGAGTGTGGTGATCCAGAGGTTGCCGAGCAATACCTGCCGATCATCCATCTGGTTTTCGCCAACCTGAAGACGTGGCTGATCGGTATCCACCACGGCGTTAGCCACCAGCACCTACAAGCCTACCTCAACGAGTTCACCTTCCGCTTCAACAGGCGGTTCTACCCGTTCAACGCCTTCCGCTCATTGCTCGGCATCGCGGGCGACACCTCTGCTCCAACCTATGCCGAGCTTTACTCGGGAGAGTGGCGGCACCCTACATGTAGCGGTCATGGGCGTTAACCGGATAGGCAAGATTGAAATCAATTTGACCGTGTGGCGACCCAACAGTACAATCCATTCGTGAGTTCGTCACGGTCGGGGGCCGTCCGGTGGCCAGGCCGAATTCTTGAGAATTGGGAGGAGTAACGATGAAAAAGTCGGGGCTAAAGTTACGCTCTATGCTTCGCGGCGTGGGTTTCGTGTTGCCGGCGCTGATGCTGGCGGGAGTGACCACGCAAGCCGTTGCCGACGAGGGCCACGTGCCCGCGCCGGGCGCCAGCCCGGTCGTCGATCAGATCCGCAGCCAGGGTGAGCTGCGCGCGGGGATCGCCATCGCCGTGCCGTGGCTGGGGCAGGACCCGAGCAACAGCCAATACTTCGGCCCCGCTTACGAGATCGGGGAGCGCGTTGCCGAATTGCTGGGCGTGAAGCTGACCCTGGTCCCATCGGGTTGGGACGTCATCATCGCGGGGTTGCAGGGCAACCAGTTCGAGTTGGCGCTGGCGCCGCTGTTCGCGACGGAAAAGCGCAAGGAGGTCGTCGATTTCGTGAACTATACCTTCGCCGGCACCTGTTACGCGGTCCGCAAGGACAGTGGCAAGATCAACGAGCTCGATGACATGAACCAGGCATCGGTCACGATCGGCACCTGGACCGGGACTGGGACCGAGCATGGCATCGTCGAGAAGTACACGAACGCGAATATCGACAGCATCGTGCAGCAGGTGGGCGGCGCCCATCGGACCGAGGACGTGTTGATCGGGCGCATCGACGCGGCTCCCTTCGATGCCCCCTTGGCGTTCGTCATCGCCGACAAGTACTCCGACATCAAGATCGTGCCGGGCGGCCCGGAGTTCTGCGTGAACAACTCCGACATCCCCTTCCCGATCGGCATGGCGTTCAACAAGGAGCAGCCGGTGTTCGCGGCCTTCCTTGCCGACGTGGCGGGAGACATGCAGGGCGACGTCGACGCGGCCATCATCAAGTACAGCGCTCCCGAATACATGGAGCAGTAAACCGCTAGGGACGTTCAGTGCCTCCCCGACGCGCGGGGAGGCACTGTTCCCCCTTGGTGGATCGCTAACGCATTCATTCTCAAGCTAAACGGGCGAGCCGCCGTGCCACCAGTGTGCGAATGGGTTCGCGTGGAGGATGCGGTCGATCGTCTCCTGGGCCACGCGGGGCAGGCGCGTGCCCTCGACGAGGTCGTTGACGCGCTCGAGGCCCGCGACCGATTCCGCGACCCGGGAGAAGGGGAAGTCGGTACCCCAGAAGATCTTGCCCACGGCGCCGTACTCCTGAGCCGAGATCAGGGTGTTGTAGAACTGCCAGGGCCGGTACCAGAGGGCCGAGACCTCGGCATAGACGTTGGGCGTGTGGCGGATCGTCACGACGCATTCGTCGTGCCAGGGATGGCCCATATGCGCCATGACGATCTTGAGGCCGGGGCGGCGCATGGCCAGGGCATCGACATGGATCGGCCGGCCGAGGTCGATCCCGCAATCGCTGATGTAAGTGACGCCCATGTGGAGGGTGAGCGGCAGGTCGTGCCGCTCCATGTAGTCGTAGACGGGATCGAGCCGGGGGTCGTCGAGCGGCACGCGATTGTAGATGGGGCCGTACTTGACGCCCTTGAGGCCCAGGTCCTCGATCGCGTGGGCCAGGCGATCCATGCAGTCGGCCCGGCGCGGGTCGCAATAGGCGAAGCCGACGAACTTGTCCGGGTACTTGGCGACGGCCGCGGCGCAGGTCTCGTCGTCGCTCTCCACCCCCGCCGAATCACCGTAGCGCAGGGGAAAGATGATGGCCCGGTCGACCGCCGCCATTTCGCGAGCAAGTGTGTCGGCGTCGGCCTCGAGGCCCACGGCGCCCTGGGGCCGGGCGCGGCCGATCTGCTCGGCATAGCGCGGCCGCAGGTGATGCGGCTCCCAGATGTTGACGTGGCAATCGACGATCATGCGCTGTCCTCCCCTGTCCCTCGGCCATCTTAGGGGCGGCGCGCCGCCATGTGTATGATGGCGCGGGCGGCGGAGGAGAGCCATGGCGACTGATTTCATCAACCCGCGTGACTTGCGCTTCATGCTCCATGAGCTGCTGGACGTGGAAGCCCTCACGGCCCGGCCGCGCTTCGTCGACCACGGGCGCGAGACCTTCGACGCGGCGCTGGAGACGGCTTATGCGATCGCGCGCGACCGCTTCGCCCCTTTCAACCAGAAGCAGGACGCGGAGGAGCCCAGGCTCGAAGAGGGACGGGTCGCGATGGTGCCGGAGATGCGGGCGGCGCTCGATGCTTTCAACGAGGCCGGCTTCGGCGCCGCGCACGTTGACTACGAGCTCGGCGGCATGCAGCTCCCCTGGGTCGTCGCGCGGGCCTGCATGAGCTGTTTCGAGGCCGCCAATATCGGCGCCGCCTCCTACCCCATGCTGACCGTGGGTGCCGCCAACATGCTCGCCGCTTTCGGCAACCAGGAGCAGAAGGCGCTCTACCTGGGCCCCATGTATAGCGGCCGCTTCTGCGGCACCATGGCTCTCACGGAGCCCCAGGCCGGCTCCTCCCTCGCCGACATCCGTACCCGCGCCGTGCCGACGGACGAGGGGCATTACCTGATCTCTGGCACCAAGATCTTCATCAGTGGCGGCGACCACGAGCTCGCCGAGAACATCGTCCATATGGTCCTCGCCCGCCTTCCCGACGCGCCGCCGGGTGTGAAGGGCATCTCCCTGTTCCTGGTGCCGCGCCTCCTCGTTGAGGCCGACGGCACGGTGGGCCGGCGCAACGACGTGGCCCTCGCCGGCCTCATCCACAAGATGGGCTGGCGCGGCACGGTCTCGACCATGCTCAATTTCGGTGAGCAGGGGGCATGCGCCGGCTATCTGGTGGGCGCGCCCAATCGCGGCCTCGCGCAGATGTTCCACATGATGAACGAGGCCCGCATCGGCGTCGGCATGTGCGCCGTCGCCCTCGGCACTGCCGGCTACATGGCCGCCCTCGACTACGCCCGCAACCGGCCCCAGGGCCGCCCCACCGGTGCCAAGGACCCCACGGCCCCGCCCGTCGCCATCATCGAGCACGCGGACGTGAGGCGCATGCTGCTGGCGCAGAAAGCCTATGTGGAGGGCGCGCTCGCGCTTGGCCTCACCTGCGCGCGCGCGGTGGACGAGCGCGCCACGGCCGAGGACGAGACGGCGCGGCGGGAGGCAGGGCTCCTCCTCGACATCCTGACGCCGATCATGAAGGCCTGGGCGTCGGAATGGTGCCTGGAGGCCAACAAGCTCGCCATCCAAGTCCATGGCGGCTACGGCTACACCCGCGAGTACCCGGTCGAGCAATATTACCGCGACGCCCGCCTCAACCCCATCCACGAGGGCACCAACGGCGTCCAGGCCCTCGACCTCCTGGGCCGCAAGGTGGCGATGGAAGACGGCGCCGCCTTCGCCCTCCTGTGCCGGGAGATGGGGCGCACGGTCGCCGCGGCGCGCAAAGCCGGTCTCGCGGAATACGCGGACGGGCTCGACCGCGCCATCGCCCGCGCCAGCGAAACCACGGCAGCGCTTCTGGCCGCGCGGGGGAACATCGCCCTCGCGCTCGCCAACGCCAGCGTCTATCTCGACATGCTGGGCCACACGGTGGTGGCCTGGATGTGGCTGCGCCAGGCCCTCGCCGCCACGGAAGGCGGGCGCGGGGCGACGGGGCCTGAGCGCGACTTCTACGACGGCAAGCTCGCCGCCTGCCGCTACTTCTTCCGCTGGGAGTTGCCCAAGACCGAGGCCCAGGCGGCGCTCCTGCAAAGCCTTGACGACACCTGTCTCGCGGTGCGCGACGCGCAGCTCTGAGGGTGGCTCAACCCCTGACGAACAGCTTGGGCTCGAGGTCGATGAGGGGCTCGAGGCCGGATTCCGTCACCACCACGGGCATGGAGCAGCAGACGGCGCCGAAGCCCTCCTTGTAGAGGGCCGGGACAACGTGGAAGCACATGCCGGGCTCGAGCACCCGGTCGTCGCCGGGGCGCATGTTCATGAGGCGGTCCTCGCTCCAGCATGGGCCGAAGGCGAGGCCGATGCCGTAGGCGGCGCGGACGACGAAATATCGCCGAAGCCGGCGTGCTCGATCGGCTCGCGCACGGCCGCGTCGGCCTCGCCCGAGGTCATGCCCGGCCGGATGTGCGTGAGGGCACCTTCGAGCCCGGCCTCCGAGGCCCCGTGGAAGCGCTTCAGCGCGTCCGAGGGCGGGCCGACGACCGAGACCCGGAAGCAGGGCGCGTAATAGCGCGCGACCGAGCAGGCCATCTCCGTGTTGACCATCTCGCCCGTGCGGATCGGCGCCCCGGCCCAGCTGCTGTGGGCCATGAAGCTGCGTGCGCCGCAGGTGACGAAGGGCCCCTGCGGCATGGGGCCGCTGCCCTCACGGATGGCCGCCGCCGTGAGGATGGCGCCGATCTCCCGGTCCGTGACCCCCGCCGCGACCGCTGCGATTCCGGCGCGCAAGGCCGCGGCGGTGACGGCGCCAGCACGCTTCATGTATGCGATCTCGGCCGGGCCCTTGATGTTGCGCATCCCTTCGACGAGGCCGGTCGAATCGAGGAAGGTGGCGTCGGGAAGCGCCGCTTCCGACCGGTGCTGGTAATCGGCGTGGAAGAACCAGCCCTGGCGCTCGATGCCGATGCGCGCGCGCTCCCGACCCTGCTCCATCAGGGTGCCGGCGAGGATGTGTATCGGATCCGATTCGTCCGGCACACCCACGCCCTCCTTGACCCACGCGGTGGCGGCGAGGGTACGCACGTTGCTGAGCTCGGTCTGGCGCACGACCCAGCAGGCGGGCGCTGTCAGAGCAAATTTGCTTGAGCCGGCGCAGGGCATTCCGTAGCGTCTGGGGATGCAAAATCCCTTCCGCTATTTCAACAGTTCGGCTGAGGTGATCCGCCTCGCAGTGATGATGTACATCCGTTATCCGCTGTCGCTTCGGCAGGTTGAGGATCTGCTGTTCGAACGTGGCATCGACATCTGCCACGAGACGGTTCGGTTCTGGTGGAACCGGTTCGGTCCGATGTTCGCTGCCGAGATCAGAAAGCGTCGCGTTCAACACGGGTCGTATTCGTGCTGGCGCTGGCACCTGGACGAGGTGTTCGTGCGGATCAATGGCGAGACGTATTATCTCTGGCGCGCGGTCGATCACGAAGGCGAGGTGCTCGAGGTCTTCGTCACGAAGCGCCGGGATCGCAGGGCTGCGCTCAAATTTCTGAAGCGTGCGATGATACGCTACGGTCGACCGCAGTCGGTCGTCACGGATCGTCTTCGGTCATACCGGGCGGCGATGAAGGTGATCGGCAACACCGCCGATCAGACCTGTGGCCGCTGGCTCAACAACCGGGCCGAAAATTCACATCAGCCGTTCCGGCGACGAGAGCGTGCGATGGCGAAATTCAGGGACATCAAGACCCTGCAGAAGTTCGCATCCGCTCATGCCTCGATCCACAATCATTTCAACCACGACCGTCACCTCAACCGCCGAGACATTTTCAAGCAGAACCGCTCGACCGCCCTGGCCGAATGGCGCCGGCTGGCGGCGTGAAAATTACCAGTTGCCGGAATTTGCACACCGGTTCGCGTTTGTCTGACAGCGCCCCTCCGACAGATCGTTATGCGGATCGACGTCCATCCAGGTCGCCTGCTGTTCGAGCTCAACCGGGAGAACGTCTGCTGCCTCCTCGGTTGCGAGGTCAAATTGGAAGGCGATCATGGTGATGCGAAGCGGCCGCTCACGATCGAAGTTCCGTTCGCCATCAAACGTCGCGGGGTCGAGGCACGGATCGTTCTTGGTGATAGCCGATCAGCCTCGCCCTGCCCCGATGACAACCTTATCAATGCCATCGCCAAGGCGCACGGCTGGTTCGAACAATTGACCTCGGGTAAAGCCAGCAGCATTCAGGAAATCGCATCATCGGAAGGGCTGGCTAGATCGGATATGAGCCTGGCCTTGCCGTTAACGTTCCTCGCGCCTGATATCGTCGATACCATCGTCGCCGGCAGGCAGCCGGTCGATCTGACCTGGGAAAAGCTAAGGCGGACACTTCCCCTGCCCTCCTGTTGGCGCAAGCAGCGATGTCTCCTCGGGTTCGACCAGCCCGAATAAACCCATCATCGCAACCGGTAAGCCTGATGGTTTAGTGGTCGAAATCGGCCAAGAGAGACGGGTGCGCAATCC
Source organism: Alphaproteobacteria bacterium (assembly GCA_963666705.2). Taxonomy (GTDB): domain Bacteria; phylum Pseudomonadota; class Alphaproteobacteria; order CADEGL01; family CADEGL01. The sequence goes on from CAXXKO010000009.1 coordinate 183,659, forward strand.
GCCCGAACTGGCGCCGGATCGGCGTCTCTCCACGACACCTCCACCGACGAACAGCCCCGAAACCCGCAGAGAACCGCGGCTCCCCGGCACGTCCTCAACAGAGACGCCAAACCGGCAGGGTGGGTGGTGGGCCCGGCAGGACTCGAACCTGCGACAACACCGTTATGAGCGGTGCGTTCTAACCAACTGAACTACGGGCCCCGATGACCGGTCCGCGGCACTACCTATAACAGCGCCGGCCGATTTGGAACAGGCTCGGCGCGGCCTCAAACGATTTGGTCGAGCACCGGCGCACCCATGTCCCCCCGGCGCCGAGCAGGTCGAGCAGCCGGCGGTAGGGCGCGTCGTCGATCCTGAGGCCGAGAGCGGTCGTGAAGTGGCCCCGCCGGCGGATGAAGCGGTTGGCCTCGGGCACGGCCCAGGCCGCCGCCAGGGCAAGGCCCTCGCGAAAGGGCACCACGTCGTCGGCATCGCCGAGCAGCATGACGATGCGCTCGGACGGGATGGCGGGCGCGCCGGACGGCTCCAGGAGCGGCGCCCAGCGCTCCGCCTCGGCGCGGGTCCAGCCGGCTTCGCCCAGGGCCTCGGGCACGCCGAGGGCGCTCGGCAGGCTGCCCGAGAAACCGACGGCGCCGATCGACGCGCTGGCCGTCACCAGGAACAAGGCGTCGGGCCGCATGGAATCCGGCCAGGCCCGTGCCGCCGTCGCCAGGCGCTGCGCGGTGAGCGCGCCGAGGCTGACCCCGGCGAGGGCCACCGGCTCGTCGCCGAAGGCCTTGGCCCAGGCGATCAGGTGGCCGAGCTTGAGGACGGCGGCGTGGGTGAAATCGATGAGGGCCATCGGGCCGCCGGCGAAGACCGGCTCGCCGCCATACATGCCCGGCAATGCGCGGTGGCCGTGCCAGGGCGCCTCCGGCTGGATGACCCGGCAGCCGGCCTCGATCAGGGGTGCCGGCGGCTCCGCGAGGCCGCGCCACATCTCCGGCTCCATGCCCACGCCGTGGGCGAGGATGACGGTGGCGCGCGGGCGCGCGGGCTCATAGACCCGGGCGCGCAGCCCGTCGCCCTCGGCCAGGGGCACCGGTGCTGGCGCGCGCAGCCAGGAGACCCGGCCCAAACGGGTCTCGAAGCCTCGGGAGCGCTCGAATCCGGGCGCCGGCGACGGCGCGAAGGCCGCCTCGGGATCGCGGAGGCGGGCGCCATGGCGCGCCTCGACCGCCGCCTCTCCAGCCACGTCGAAGCGCACGGCCGGCCCGCGCCTCACCGCGTGGAGCGGCGCACAGATCAGGCGGCCGAGCATCAGGGCATGGGCCGCCGCTTCGCGCCGCCCCTCGACGAGCGCGAGCGCCCCCTCTCGCCGCGCGCGGCCACCGAACAGCGCATCCTCCCACCGGCAATTATCACCTTGACATAGCACAGGTGGCGGGCCATATAAAGGATATCAACTGGAGATATCCCGATGAGCGACTTCTCAAACCCAATCTTCCACGACGAAACCAAAGCCCGCAAATGGCTCGAGGCGCGGCTGTGGCCCGATGGCCCCATATGCCCTCACTGCGGCACGGTTGACGAAGCAACGCTCATGAAGGGCAAGTCCCATCGCTGTCAATGGCGGAGCAAAAAGGGACCACCTCGGCGGTGTAAGAAGGGACCGCTTGGCGGCTGCGGGCTTGTCCCCGTAGTCCACGGGAGGGCCCCGCGCGCGACGCGGCGTGCCCTCAACAGGCTGACGCGGCGGCGCGCGCGGGAGGGACCTGTGGGCCCACGGGGTCAAGCGTGGGCTGGGTGGTCGGTTCAGTTAGCAGTCGGGGTTTGACGCCTGCGGCTCTGGTTGAGCCTGTAGCTGTCACCGTTCATCTCGAGGATGTTGACGTGGTGGGTGAGGCGATCGAGGAGCGCGCCGGTGAGGCGCTCGGAGCCGAACACCTCGGTCCATTCGTCGAAGGGCAGATTGGTGGTGACCAGGGTCGAGCCCCGCTCGTAGCGTTGGCTGAACACCTCGAACAACAGCTCGGCGCCGGTCTTCGACAGCGGCACGAAGCCGAGTTCGTCGACGATCAGAAGCTTGTAGGTGGCGAGCTTCTTCTGGAACCTCAGCAGCTGCTTGTCATCGCGGGCCTCGATGAGTTCGTGGACCAGCGCGGCGGCGGTGATGAAGCCGACCGAGAGGCCCTTCTGGCAGGCCGCCAGGCCGAGACCGAGGGCGATGTGGGTCTTGCCGGTCCCACTGTTGCCGAGCGCGATGAGGTTCTCGCGGCGCTCGATGTACTCGCAGCGGGCCAGCTCCAGGACCAGCGCCTTGTTGAGCGAGGGGATGACCTTGAAGTCGAAGCTGTCGAGGCTCTTGACCACGGGGAAGCGCGCCGCCTTGATGCGCCGCTCGACCATGCGGCGCTCGCGGTCGATCAGCTCGAGCTCGGCGAGTCTCAACAGGTAGCGGACGTGATCGACGCCTTCCGAGGCGCACTGCCGGGCGATCTTGTCGTACTCGCGCAGGAAGGTCGGCAGCTTCAGCGTCTCGAGGTGGTGGGCGAGCAGCACTTGCGGTGTGTCGGTCATGCGCCGAGCCCCGACAGCAGGCTCATGTACGACTTGGCGGACGTCATCGCGACCCGGGCGCGCGGCAGATACGGATAGACGTCGAGGTTGAGCCTGGGCGGCCGCCGCTCGATGCGGCACAGTACCAGGTGCTTCACCGCATCAAAGCCGATTGCGCCGAGCCGCAGGGCGTCGCCGACCGCACCCTCGACCTCCTCGAGCCGGAAGGTCTCCAGTAGACGGAGCACCTGGACGTACTCGCGCTTGCCTGCCTTGCCCATACGAGCTTCGAGGAGCCGCCGCAGAGTGATGAAGGCCTCGGGCAGGTCCCAGCCCGCCAATGGCGCGGCCTGGTCGAGGGCGCCGATCTTCTGCTCGATCAAGGGCAGGTAATGCAGCGGGTCGAAGATCAGGTCCTCGCTGTCGTAGGACCGGCGGTGCCGGGCGATCACCTCGGCCCCGCAGCTGATCACCACCTCATCGACGTAGCCCCGGATGAGCACCTCACGGTGGCCGTAGGCCACGGGCACGGAATAGTCGTTGCTGCGGTAACGCACCAGCGACAGCGAACTCGCCCGTCCAGGGCGCTTATCGCAGGCATCATAGGGAGCAGGCGGCAATGGCAAGAGAACTTGACGATCCCGCTCGAGACGCTCGCCGATGGTCTCCTTGTGGCCCCGCAGCCGCGCCGCCTGGCGCCGGCGGCACTGTTCGGCGAGAGCATCGTTGAGGGCCGCGAAGCTCTCGGCACGCGGGACGGGGACCAGGAAGTTCCGCCGGATGAAGCCGACCAGTCCCTCGACCTTGCCCTTGTCGTTGCCCTTGCCCGGCCGGCCGAACCTGTCCTCGAACAGATAGTGGGACTGAAGCTCCGTGAAGACGCGCGTTCGCTGCCGCTTCCCATCGCCCAGGATCCGGGCAACCGCCAGCTTGGTGTTGTCGTACAGGATGGATCGGGGGACGCCGCCGAAGAAGGCAAACGCCGCGTTGTGGCCATCGCAGAATGCTTCGGTCGTCTCCGCCGGATAGGCCGCAACAAAGCAACCATCACTGTGGGGAAGGTCGAAGGCAAGGAAGTGGATCTTCCGTAACGCGCCGCCGATCACCGCCATCGCTTCGCCGAAGTCCGCCTGGGCGTGACCGGGGGAATGGGAGAGTGGCACGAACACCTCACGCGACCGAAGCCCCTGCTCACGAACGTAGTCCTTCACGATGGTGTAGCCGCCCGTGAAACCGTACTCGTCCCGGAGGCGGTCGAAGATGCGCTTCGCAGTGTGCCGTTGCTTGCGGTGGCTGGTCCGATCGTCTTCCAAGATCCGATCGATGATTCCCGTGAACGGACCCAGCTTTGGCCGCCTCGGCGGCGCGCTTCGGCGATACCCTGGCGGCACCGAGAACGACAGCATCTTACGGACCGTCTTGCGGTCTACACCAAACACCCGCGAGGCCTCGCGGGTGCTCATCCCCTCGACATGACACGCCCGCCGAACCCGTGCGTACAACTCCACCCGATACATCCCCCCCGCCTTCCAGTCAGAGCAACCCTGACAGAAGGCTATACGCGGTCCCATTTTGGTCCGCCGCAGCCGGATCGACCGGCCGCTTCAGTGGGGGATTATTGCTCTGCCGTTCTCACCCATCGCCCTGGCCTGTACCAGTGCAACGCATGCCGTTCGCCCTTCACGGTCACTGTGGGGACGCTGTACGAACGATCCAAGGTGCCTCTGCATAAGTGGCTCGCCGCTACCCATCTCATGATGGCATCCAAGAAAGGCATGTCCGCCCTACAGATCGGCCGCATGCTCGGGCTCAGCAAAAAGACCGCGTGGTTTGTCTGCCATCGTATCCGTGAGTCGCTACGCGAAACCAAGCCCGTCCCCATGGGCGGACAGAACAAGGTCATCGAAGCCGACGAAACTTTCATTGGCGGCAAAGCCAAGAACCGCAAGAACCATATCCCGCCCAAGGAAGCCGCGTTCGCGCTGGTCGAGCGCGATGTGTCAACGGCGGAGCAAAATTAGTCCACCCGGGCGGAGCAAAACTAGTCCACTTGACGTTATGCGGTACGCGGTGTTGGGGGGTTGTCCCGGTAGTCCATAGGAGGGACCCGCGCTGCTTCGTGTAGCGCTTGCGTTACGCGGAGCGAAGCAGCGTGGGAGGTTCCTGTGGACCCACCGGGTCAACCATTGCACCGGCGGTCAAGCAGGTATTTTTGGGGATTTCCGCCGTTTTTGGCTTTGGTTGAGACGATAGCTCTCGCCGTTCATTTCCAGGATATGGACATGGTGGGTGAGGCGGTCCAGCAAAGCCCCGGTCAGGCGTTCCGAGCCGAATATCTCCGTCCACTCATCGAACGGCAAGTTGGAGGTCACCAGGATCGAGCCCCGCTCGTAGCGCTGGCTGAAGACTTCGAACAGCAGCTCGGCGCCGGTCTTCGAGAGCGGCACGAAGCCGAGTTCGTCGATGATCAGAAGGTGATACTTTGCCAGTTGCTTCTGCAGGCGCAACAGGCGTTTTTCATCCCCGGCCTCCATCAGTTCATGAACCAGGGCAGCGGCCGTGAGGAAGCCGACGGAGAGCCCCTTTTGGCAGGCCGCCAGACCGAGACCGAGGGCGATATGGGTCTTGCCGGTTCCGCTGTTGCCGAGCGCGATGATATTCTCACGACGCTCGACGTATTCGCATCGCGCCAACTCCAGAACCAGCATCTTGTCGAGCGATGCGATGGCCTTGAAGTCGAAGCTGTCGAGGCTTTTGACGGCGGGGAACCTGGCCTGTCTGATCCGCCGCTCGACCATGCGGCGCTCACGGTCGATCAGTTCCAACTCGGTCAGACGGACAAGATACCGCACATGGTCGGCGCCCTCGGTGGCGCATTGGCGGGCCAGCTTGTCGTATTCGCGCAGGAACGTCGGCAGTTTCAGGGTCTTGAGGTGATGGGCCAGCAACACTTGCGGCGTATCGGTCATGACGCGCCTCCACCCAACAAGCTCATATAACTGGCGGCGGCCGTGGTCGCCACGTTGGCCCGAGGCAGGTAGGGATAGATATCCAGGTCGAGTTTGGGCGGGCGTCGCTCGATACGGCACAGCACAAGGTGTTTGACGGCGTCGTAGCCGATCGCACCCAGGCGCAGGGCGTCCTTCACCGCGCCGTGAAGCACCTCGAGATCGAAGGTCTCCACAAGCCGAAGGACCTGGACGTATTCCCGCTTGCCGGCCTTGCCCATGCGCGCCTCCAGGAGACGGCGCAGGGTTGGGAAGGCATCAGGCAGTTCCCATCCGGCTAGCGGCGCGGCCTGATCCAGGGCACCGATCTTGTGCTCCAGCAAAGGCAGGTAGTGGATCGGATCGAAGACCATGTCTTCCCGGTCGTAGGAACGGGGGTGTCGGGCAATGATCCCGGCGCCGCAACCGATAACCACCTCGTGGACATAGCCACGGATCCAGACTTCCTGATGGCCGTAGGCGACGGGCACGGAATAGTCATTCGTCCGGTAGCGCACCAGGGACAGCGAGTTGACCCGCGTGCCCTGCTTGTCGCACGCGTCGAACGGTGCCGGCAGTGGCCTCTTCAACGCTTCGCGGTCACGCACAAACCGTTCGCCGATGCTCTCGCGGTGGCCGCGCAGGACGTTGCCTTGCCGGTTGCGGCATTGCTCTTCCAGGTGGCCATTGAAGGCGTCCCAGCTCGCGAACCGGGGAAGCGGCGTCATGAAGTTCCGCCGGGCATAGCCGACCACCCCCTCCACATTGCCTTTGTCGTTACCCTTGCCGGGACGGCCGTAGCGGTCCTCGAAGAGGTAATGGGACTGCAGCCCGCTGAACGCCCGCGTTCGTTGCCGCGTGCCATCTGACAAGATGCGCGACACCAGACACTTGTCGTTGTCGTAAAGAATCGATTGGGGAACGCCGCCGAAAAAAACAAAGGCTCTGTTGTGCCCGTCCAGCCAGGCCTCCGTCGTCGCCGCCGGGTAGGCCGCAACGAAGCAGGCATCGCTGTGGGGAAGTGTCATGACGAAAAAATGCGCCCGATACTTTGACGCCGGCGATGATCGCATCCGCCTCGCCAAAGTCCGCTCGAGCATGGCCCGGAGGATGTGACAACGGCACAAACATCTCACGCCGACGAAGGCGCCGTTCCCGAACGTAATCCTTCACGATGGTCTCTTTGCCCGTGAAGCCATGTTCGTCGCGAAGGCGCTCGAATATACGCTTCGCCGTGTGGTGCTGCTTACGGTGAACCGTTCGGTCCTCCTCCAGAATACGGTCGATGATATCCGTGAAGGAGGCCAGTTTCGGGCGTTTCGGTGGCTGGCGTCGCCGATATCCCGGCGGCTCCGAATGCCGCAGCATCTTCCTCACCGTCTCGCGCGCAATGCCAAACCGACTTGCCGCCTCTCGCTGGCTCAGACCATCAACATGGCAGGCCAGCCGAACGCGCAGATATAGGTCCACGGTGTACATCCTCCCGCCTTCCATCTCAAAAAAGATCGAAGGCTACAGGTGGCAGAGTTTTACTCCGCCCGCGGCTGGGAAATCCCGCCGCTTCCGTGGACTAATTTGTCACCGCCGTTCTCACTGCGCCGGCCTGTCTTGCTATCGTCCCTATCCGGTTAATTCAGGTAGCGACCGAGTGTTCTTTATATGTTCGCTCTAAGGGTGTACTGTTCCCGCCTCTGAGGATTGGTCGGGAGACAGGGCATGAGCGGCTTGTTGACGTTCCAAGAGCGCTACCGAGACGAGGAATCGTGCATCCTGGCCTTGGCGGATCGACGCTGGCCGTCTGGGTTTGCGTGCGCCCGCTGCGGGCACCGGCGGGGCTATCGGCACAAGGCGCGGGCGCGCGTCTTCGAATGCGCGGCTTGCGGTCGTCAAGAGTCGGTGACGGCGGGAACCATCTTCCACCGCACCCGCACACCGTTGCCCAAATGGTTCCTGGCGGCGTGGTTGATGGGGCGGGACAAGCGCGGGGTCTCGGCCCTGTTCCTGGCGCGCGAGCTGGGGCTTCGCTATGAGACCGCATGGCTGATGGCTCACAAGCTGCGCCATGGCTTGGCGGAGCGGCCGGATGCGTTGCTGGACGGCATGGTCGAGGTCGATGAGAGCTACTACGGCGGGCGCGGCAAGCCCGAGAGCCGGGGCCGCGGGATGGCCAATGCCAACAAGAGCCTGCTCGTGCTGGCGGTGGAGAAGGTGGCGGTGGCGCCGGGCAAGGGGGTCGAGGGCAGCGGCTTCGTCGCCGGCCGGGCGCGGCTTGCCATCCTGCCCCGGGCCAATGCCGAGCAGCTCGGCGGCTTCGTGCGGGCCGCCGTGACGCCGGGCGCGCGCCTGCTGACCGACGATTTCAAGGGCTATGCCGGGCTCGGCGCCGTCTACCGGCACCAGCCCACCGTCCAAGGCCAAGGCAAGAACGCCGAGACGCAGATGCCGATCATCCACGTCCTGTTCAGCAACCTCAAGACCTGGCTCAACGGCACTTACCATGGCGTCAGCGCCAAGCACTTGCCGCGCTATGGCCGGGAATGGGCCTATCGCTTCAACCGCCGCCGGCGGATCGACGACCTCGGCGACTTCGTCCTGAGCCGCGCCATGGCCCGGCCAACCATCACATACCGCCAGTTGATCCACGGCTTGCAACCCCAGGGCGCACGACCTGCATTAACCGGATAGGGACGCTTGCTATATATGTGGCTTCGTGAGGCATTTGACTACGTTAAGGTGATAATTGCCCTCCCACCTGTCGTGGGCCGATGCGTGCTCTCGCCGCAGCCGGTCGATCTCGCCCACCACGCGCTTGGCGAGATAGCTGGCGGGGCTGGTGGTCGGCACCGCTTGCGCCAGGTGCTCGACCGAGCCGCGCGCCTCGAGGGCCGCGGCCCAGATGCGCGAGACCGGGAAGTACCAGTTGCCGAGGACGGCGACGGACAGGCGGTCGTACCAGGGGCGCAGCAGGAGCGCGCCCATGGCGCCGCTCAGAAGAGTGTCGCGCCCGCGTTGCGCCATCGCGCCGCTCAGGGAAAGGGCCGCGCCCGGATAGCGGACGCGGCCCCAATCGGTGCCATGATACCGGGCACCCTCACGTATCGAGGAAGCTCCTGAGCTTGCGGCTCCGGCTCGGGTGCTTGAGCTTGCGCAGGGCCTTGGCCTCGATCTGGCGGATGCGCTCGCGCGTCACGGAGAACTGCTGGCCCACCTCCTCGAGGGTGTGGTCCGTGTTCATGCCGATGCCGAAACGCATGCGCAGGACCCGCTCCTCGCGCGGGGTCAGGGTGGCGAGCACCCGGGTCGTGGTCTCGCGCAGGTTCGACTGGATCGCGGCGTCGAGGGGCTGCACCGCGTTCTTGTCCTCGATGAAGTCGCCCAGGTGGCTGTCTTCCTCGTCGCCGATGGGCGTCTCGAGGCTGATCGGCTCCTTGGCGATCTTGAGCACCTTGCGCACTTTCTCGAGCGGCATGCCGAGCTTGACGGCGAGCTCCTCAGGCGCGGGCTCGCGGCCGATCTCATGCAGGACCTGGCGCGAGGTGCGGACCAGCTTGTTGATGGTCTCGATCATGTGCACTGGGATGCGGATGGTGCGCGCCTGGTCGGCGATCGAGCGCGTGATCGCCTGGCGGATCCACCAGGTGGCGTAGGTCGAGAACTTGTAGCCGCGGCGGTACTCGAACTTGTCCACCGCCTTCATGAGGCCGATATTGCCTTCCTGGATCAGGTCTAGGAACTGCAGGCCGCGGTTCGTGTATTTCTTGGCGATGGAGATGACGAGCCGCAGGTTGGCCTCGATCATCTCCTTCTTGGCCTGGCTCGATTCACGCTCGCCCTGCTGCACCGCGGCGACGATGCGGCGAAGCTCGGTGATCGGAAGCTGGGTTTCCTCGGCCACCCCGGCCACCCCTTCGCGCAGCTTCTTGATGTCCTCCCGCCGCTTCTGGACGAAGGGCTTCCAGCCCTGGCCGGTCAGACGGCCGACGCGGCGCGACCAGTTCCTGTCGAGCTCGTTGCCCATGTACTGGCCGAGGAAGTCCGCGCGGCTCACGCCGGCGCGCTCGGACATGCGCAGGAGCTGTCCCTCGAGGCCGATCATCCTGCGGCTCAAGCCGTAGAGGTGGTCGACCATCTCCTCGATACGCGGCGTGCTCAGCCGGATGCTGGCGACGAGCTCCAGGAGCTCGACCTTGAGCTTGCGGTAACGCCTGTCCTGGGACGGAGAGAGCGCGTCCCCGCCGCGGGCCTCGTCGAGGCGAAGCTCCTGCAGTCGCGCGAACTTCTTGTAGCGGTCCGCGATTCGGTCGAGGGTTTCGAGGACCGTCGGCAAGAGGCTCTCCTCCATCGCCGCCAGGGACATGTTGGTGTCCTCGGCGTCGACATTCTCCTCCTCGGGCTTCTCTTCCGCCCCATCACAACTCTCGTCGGCTTCTTCCTTTTTATTCTCTTCTTTATTCTCTTCTTTATTCTCTTCTTTATCCTCTTCTTTAACCTCTCCGGCCGCACCATCTCGGGTCTGCGTTCCCGCGCCCTCCGGCGTCTGTGCGCCCTCGCCCGGCGCGGGGGCAACGTTCATGTCCCGCCCCGGCCCACCACCCATCGTGGCGTCGAGGTCGATGATGTCGCGCAGGAGGAGGCTGCCGTCCATGAGCGCGTCGCGCCAGCGCACCAGGGCCATGAACGTAAGCGGGCTTTCGCCAATGGCGCCGATCATCTTCTCGCGCCCGGCCTCGATCCGCTTGGCGATCTCGATCTCGCCCTCGCGCGACAGGAGCTCGACGCTGCCCATCTCGCGCAGATACATCCGCACCGGGTCGTCTGTCCGGCTCAGCTCGTCCTCGTCGACATTGCCGCCCCGCGCCTCGGGCTCGGCCACCTCTTCCACCACCGCCGCCTCGGTTTCCTTGCCGTTGGCGCCTTTCGAATCGCCGTCCTCGCTGTCCTCGTTCTCGATGACGTTGATGCCCATCTCGTTCAGGATGGCGAGCGTATCCTCGATCTGCTCGGATGAAACCTGATCGAGCGGCATGACGGAATTGATCTCGTCATAGGTGACGTAGCCGCGCTCCTTGCCGCGCGCCAGCATCTTTTTCACCGCCGAGGCCATACCGTCCATCAGCGGCCCGTCCGCGGCCGCATCCCGGCTCTCGGGCTCCTCGCGCGCGGTTGCCGTTTTCAATGCCATGCAGTGCTCGCTCCCGAACGGGCGGAGTGTCCGTGGGCGGCCCCGCGCCGGGTCCCGCCCGGACTCCGCCGGTCTATGTACATTTATGTGCCTTCCGGCCAGCCCGCCGCCCCATGCCGGTCGTCCGGGTCCGCCAACTCGCTGTCCTCGTAGTGGGTCTTCTTGGCGGCAAGGCGGGTCCACCGTTCAGCGGTCATGTCCTCTCCGAGCGCCCTTGCGTCCTCCTCCAGCTCCACCTTCGCCTGGCATTGCCAGAAACGCGCCCAGACGGTGCGCCATTCGGTCGCCGCTTCGAGCGTGGGCTTGCCGGGGTGGCAGAATGGCGCCGCCTCGTAAACATCCCGGGCGAGAACGCGCTCCAGCACGTCCGAGAAACCCAGGCTTTTGAGGTGGCTTTGCAAGCCGGCCGAGTCAAGGCCTGATTCGGTCATCTTGATGATTTCCTGCCGAAAACTGTCGAGCCGGCCGCCCAGGAGCGCCCGCGACCCCAGTTCTTCCCCCACATCGTCCAGGAGCTCGGGATGATAGATCACGCTCGCGAGGAATGCGAGTTGGACCTTGGCCACCAGGGCGGAGACGTTTCCGTCCGCGCGCAGGCCGGTATCCGCGGGCGCGCCCCGCGGCGCCATCCGGTCGAAACGCCGCGTCGACCGGCCCCGGGCGCCGCCCTTGCCTCCGCCGCGCCGGTAGGCGGCGTCGAGCCGGGCTTGGAAGTCGTCGCGGTAATATTGCTGGACCGACCGGTCGGCGATCTCGAACGCCCGATCCATGAGGCGCTTGCGGATATAGGCCCGGCGCTCGGGCGTATCGGCGGCGCGCCCCACGGTCTCCATTTCCCACACAACCGCGCCGAGGGGCCGCGCCCGGCCCAGCACCTCGCGCATCGCCGCGGCCCCGCCGTCGCGGATCAGGCTGTCCGGGTCGGTCCCGCTGGGCAAGGTGGCGAAGCGCAGTGAATGGCCGGGCTTAAGGATCGGGAGGACGCGCTCCGCGGCCCTGGAAGCCGCGCGCTGTCCCGCCTCGTCCCCGTCGAAGCACAGCACCGGCTCGGCCGCGACCCGCCACATGAGCTCGATCTGGGCCTCGGTCAACGCCGTGCCCAGGGGGGCGACGGCGGTCTCGAAGCCGGCCTGGTGGAGTGCTATCACATCCATATAGCCCTCGGTGACGATCAGCTCGCCCGTCTTCCGCGCGCCCTCGACCGCGTGGCTCAGCCCGTAGAGCACCTGGCCCTTGTGGAACAGGGGGGTATCGGGGGAGTTGAGGTACTTGGGCTGGCCATCGCCGAGGGCGCGCCCGCCGAACGCGATCACGCGGCCGCGCCGGTCGAGGATCGGGAACACCACGCGGCCGCGCAGGGTGTCGTAGCTCTCGCGCCCGTCGTCTGGCCTGCGCGTGAGGCCCGCCTCGATGAGTGCCGCCTCCCCGTGCCCCCGCGCCGTCAGCGCCGCCTTGAGCGCCTGCCGCGAATCGGGCGCCCAGCCGAGCCGGAAGCCCGCGATGGTCTCGCCCGTGAGGCCGCGGCCGGACAGATACTCGCGCGCGCGCTGGCCCGACCGGCCGGCGAGCTGGCACTCGAACCAGGCTGCGGCCGCCTCCACCACGTCATGGAGGGTTTTGGCCCGCTCGGCCCGCACCCGCTCCTCCGGCGAGCTCACGGGCAGCGCGAGGCCGGCTTCGCCCGCCAGCCGCTCGACCGCCTCGGGGAAGGACATGCTTGCGTCGCGCATGACGAAGCCGATCACGTCGCCGTGGGCGCCGCAGCCGAAACAGTGGAAGAAGCCCTTGTCGTCGTTGACCGTGAAGGAGGGCGTCTTCTCGTTGTGGAACGGGCAGAGGCCGACATGCTCCCGCCCCCGGCGTGTCAGCTTCACCTTGCGGCCGATGACCTCCGGCAGGGGCGCGCGGGCCCGTAACTCGTCGAGGAATTGGGGGGGGAAGGCCATGGGCGGGGGGCGTGCTCCAGAATCGCGGCGCGGATCGCATTAATGCCAGAGACGCACGCCCATTGCACCATCCGGCGCGCCGAATGTACAGGGCGGAGGCGCGCGGGTAGCCGGCGCCCGGTCGCGTCTCCGCCAGGCCGCGGCTTCCGGCGAATTCACGGCAAATCGGAGACTAGGAGCCTGTCCGAGAATTCGGATTTGGCTCGACGTGGGTATCGGAGTGTGATTCGTTAAACGGCATGAGCAAAACCTTTCGAGCTTGGGACGTGGATCAGGTCTGGCTGTTGCCGGCTTCGGTCCATGACTTCGTGCCGGCGGGACACGCGGCGCACCTGGTGCGGGATGCGGTGCGCGAGAGCCTGGACCTGTCGGCGATCTTTGCGGCCTATGGCGAGGCGCGCGGCCAGCCGCCCTACCACCCGGTGATGATGGTGGCGCTGTTGCTGTACGCCTACAGCGTCGGCGTCTATTCGTCGCGCCGCATCGCCAGGGGGTGTGAGGAGCGCGTCGACTTCATGGCGGTGACGGGGATGCAGCGGCCCGACTTCCGCACCATCTCGGATTTCCGCAAGCGCCATCTCGCGGCGCTGTCGGGGCTGTTCGCGCAGGTGCTGGCCCTGTGCCGCCGGGCGGGGCTGGTCAAGCTCGGCCATGTGGCGCTGGACGGCACCAAGATCAAGGCCAACGCCTCCAAGCACAAGGCGATGTCTTACGCCCGCATGGTCAGGGCGGAGGCCGGGCTCGAGGCGGTGGTCGAGAGCTGGCTCGATCGGGCGGCGGCGGCCGATGCGGCGGAGGACGAGGCGTTGGGGGTCGCGGCGCGGGGCGACGAGATGCCGGCCTGGGTCGCCGACAAGGCCAAGCGTCTGGCCAAGATTCGCGAGGCCAAGGCCGCCCTGGAGGCCGAGGCGCGGGACGCGGCCGCGCGCGCCGCCCAGACGCGGGCGCCGAAGCGCCCGGGACCCAAGCCCAAGCCGCCGGCGGATGTGCCGGCGGACAAGGCGCAGCGCAACTTCACCGACCCCGAGAGCCGCATCCTCAAGACCAAGGACGGCTTCATCCAGGGCTATAATGCCCAGGCCGCGGTCGATGCCAAACGCCAGATCATCGTCGCCCACGCCCTGACCGATTCGACCAGCGACCAGGGCCAGCTCGAACCCCTGATCGACGCCATCGAAGCCAACCTCGGGCGGCGTCCCAGGGAGATATCGGCGGACGCCGGCTACTGCTCGAAGGCGAACCTGGAGGCCGCCGATAGGCGGGGCATCAAGCCCTACATCGCGACCGGGCGGCAAAAGCACGGCCAAGCCGCCGCCGTGGGCCCGCGCGCCGCGCCGCCCGGCGGCCGGGTCGCGGCCATGGCGGCCACCCTCAGGCGCGCCGGGCGCCGCAGCCGCTACCGCCTGCGCAAGCAGACCGTCGAGCCGGTGTTCGGCCAGATCAAGCAGGCCCGGGGCTTCCGTCAGTTCCTGCTGCGCGGCCGTGAGAAGGTCACATGCGAATGGGCGATGATCTGCACCGCCCACAACCTGGCCAAGCTCGCCGTCGCCCAAGCGCCATGAGACGCCGAGACCAATCATGCCTCTCGCCGCGCCAAGCCCCTGAAGGCAACCACCCATGAGCCAAACCACCAAAATCACGACAAGACCACTCGCCATCACCCCAATGCTTGCCAACAACATCAAATCTCGGACAGGCTCCTAGTACCCACTTTCATAATTCCGTGTGCCATACGATCGCTTTTCCCGTCTCCTCGGTAGGAGGGGGTGCGCCGGCGATGCCGGGGCATCGTCAAGCATCCCCGACACCCCGAGGGGGCGGGAAAAGCGACCCGGTGGGCGGCGCCCCGAGGCCCCCGGACGTCGTCGCGCGCCGCTTGTGATGCCCCGGCATCACAGCGCGCCGCGCTCCTAGCCGGGAACCTCGGGGCGCCGTCGTATGGCACACGGAATTATGAAAGTGGGTACTAGGGTACTAGGCGAGCTGCGCCTTCGCGATGGCGCTGGCGCTGGCAAAGTCCATCTCACCCGCGTGGCGCCGCTTCAGGAGGCTCATCACCTTGCCCATGTCCTTGAGGCCGCAGGCGCCCACCTCCTCGATCGCCACCGCGACGGCCTGCATGGTCTCCTCCCGGCCCAACTGCTCGGGCAGGAAACCCTCGATAATCTCGATCTCCGCGGCCTCCCGGTCGGCCAGGTCCTGGCGCCCGCCCTTCTTGTAGAGCGCGATCGAGTCGTGGCGCTGCTTCACCATGGTTTGCAGCATCAACAGGATCTCGTCCTCGCCGATGCCCTCGGCGTTGCCCTTGCCGCGGGCGGCAATGTCGCGGTCCTTGAGCGCCGCGAGGATGAGACGAAGCGTCGAAGTGGCGAGTGCGTCCTTCGCCTTCTGGGCTGCCTTCAGATTCTCATTGAGGCGGGTTCGGAACATATTCGCGGACATGCCGTGGCCGGGAACGGCGACGTTAAAGGAATTCCCGAGAAATGGCAAATTTCACCAATTCTGTAACCAATTGTAATTAAATGATCTTCTGAGACGTTGGTGACTTGACGGGACCTTTGCTTTTGCTTATCAACTCGCTCGATCGTGACTTCACGCCGAGGCTCCCGGCGGGCGCCCTCAACGCGGCCGAGTCCCGCGCCGCGGCGGTTTCCGCGCCCCGGACAAGGGGCGATCCCAGCGGCCCAAGAATACGGAGGATGCGGCGCGCATGCCCGAGGCGCAGCTCAAGCCGGCAGACGCGCGCCCGCCCAAGGGCGCCACGGCGGCGCTGGCCCTGGCCGATGGCACGGTCTATTGGGGGCGGGGCCTGGGCGCGGCCGGCACCGCCGTCGGCGAGGTCTGCTTCAACACCGCGATGACGGGGTATCAGGAGATCCTGACCGATCCCTCCTACGCCGCCCAGATCATCACTTTCACCTTCCCCCATATCGGCAATGTCGGCGCCAACGCGGAGGATATCGAGGCCATCACGCCGGCGGCGCGCGGCCTGATCCTGCGGGCCGCTATCACCGACCCGTCCAACGCCCGGGCCCTCCAGCATCTCGATGCCTGGCTCGTCGCCATGAAGCTTCCCGGAATTGGTGGGGTCGACACCCGCGCGCTGACCCGCCGCATCCGCGATCTGGGGGCGCCGGAAGGAGTGCTGACCCACGCGCCCGACGGCCGCTTCGACCTCGCGGCCCTGCGGGCCCAGGCGGCGGCCTGGCCGGGGCTCGAGGGCATGGACCTCGCCATCGAGGTCACCTGCCGCCAGACCTATAGCTGGGACCAGACCAAGTGGAGCCTGGGCGGGGGCTACGGCACCCTGAAGGCGCCCCGCCACCACGTCGTCGCCATCGATTACGGCGCCAAGCACAACATCCTCCGCTCTCTGGCCAGCCTCGGCTGCCGGGTGACGGTGGTGCCGGCGACGGCGACGGCGGAGGATGTCCTGGGCCATGCGCCCGACGGCATCTTCCTCTCGAACGGCCCCGGCGACCCCGCCGCGACGGGCGAATATGCCGTGCCCACCCTCGTGCGCCTGCTGGAGACGGGCCTGCCCGTCTTCGGCATCTGCCTCGGCCACCAGATCCTCGCCCTCGCCCTCGGCGGGCGCACCGGCAAGATGCATCACGGCCACAGGGGCGCCAACCACCCGGTCAAGGACCTGGAGACCGGCAAGGTCGAGATCACGAGCCAGAACCACGGCTTCACGGTCCTCCCTGAGTCCCTGCCCGAGGGCGTCGTCGAGACCCACGTCTCCCTGTTCGACGGCACCCTCGAAGGCCTCGAATGCGTGGGCCGGCCGGTCTTCTCCGTCCAATACCACCCCGAGGCTTCCCCCGGCCCCCACGACAGCCACCACCTCTTCGAGCGCTTCGTGGCCATGATGGACACCCATGCCCAAGCGGACTGACATCGAATCCATCCTCATCATCGGCGCCGGGCCGATCGTGATCGGGCAGGCGTGCGAGTTCGATTACTCGGGGGCCCAGGCCTGCAAGGCGCTCAAGGAAGAGGGCTACCGGGTGTTGCTGGTGAACTCGAACCCGGCGACCATCATGACCGACCCCGGCCTCGCCGACGCCACCTATATCGAGCCCATCACGCCCGACTACGTCACCAGCGTGCTCGAGCGCGAGCGCCCAGATGCGGTGCTGTCCACCATGGGTGGGCAGACCGCCCTCAACACGGCCATGGAGCTGGCGCGCCGCGGCGTTTTCGAGCGGCTCGGCATCGAGCTCATCGGCGCGTCCGAGACGGCCATCGCCAAGGCGGAGGACCGCCGGCTGTTCCACGATGCCATGGACGCCATTGGCCTCGAGACGCCCAAGAGCCGCCTCATCGACTCCCTCGACGAGGCCTGGTCCTTCATTAAGGAGGTCGGCCTGCCCATCATCGTGCGGCCGTCCTTCACCTTGGGCGGGCTCGGCGGCGGCGTCGCCTACAACCACGACGAGGTCGAGGACATCGTCCCGGGCGGCCTGCGCGCCTCGCCCGTGGGCCAGGTCCTGATCGAGGAATCGATGCTGGGCTGGAAGGAATTCGAGCTCGAGATGGTTCGCGACCGGGCCGACAACTGCATCGTCGTGTGCTCGATCGAGAATATCGACCCCATGGGCATCCATACGGGCGACAGCATCACCGTGGCACCCGCGCTCACCCTCACGGACAAGGAATACCAGCGCATGCGCGACGCCGCGATCGCTATATTGCGCGAGATCGGCGTCGATACCGGCGGCTCGAACGTCCAGTTCGCGGTCGACCCGGCCACCGGGCGCATGGTCGTCATCGAGATGAACCCGCGGGTCTCGCGCTCCTCGGCCCTGGCCTCGAAGGCGACCGGGTTCCCCATCGCCAAGATCGCCGCCAAGCTCGCCGTCGGCTACACCCTCGACGAGCTGCCGAACGACATCACCGGCGTCACGCCGGCCTCCTTCGAGCCGACCATCGACTATGTCGTCACCAAGATGCCGCGCTTCACCTTCGAGAAGTTCCCCGGCGCACAGCCGATCCTCACCACCTCGATGAAGTCGGTGGGCGAAGCGATGTCGATCGGCCGCACCTTCCCGGAATCCCTGCAGAAGGCCATCCGCTCCATGGAGACCGGGCTCACGGGCCTCAACGAGGTCGAGATCGTGGGGGCCGACGCCGCGGACAGCCGGGACGCCGTGCGCGCGGCGCTGGCCACCCCCTCCCCCGACCGCCTGCTGGTCATCGCCCAGGCCTTCCGCCTCGGCCACGACCTCGAGGAAATCGCCGCCATCAGCAAGTACGACCCCTGGTTCCTGGCCCACATCCAGCATCTGGTCGAGGTCGAGGCGACGGTGCGCGCGGATGGCCTGCCCGAAGGCGCCGGGGATTTTCTCGACCTCAAGAAGCTCGGCTTCTCCGATGCCCGCCTCGCCGAGCTGGCCGGCATCGGGGAGGCCGAGGTCGCGGCCAGACGGGCGGCGCTCGCGGTCCGCCCGGTCTACAAGCGCATCGACACCTGCGCCGGCGAGTTCGCGTCGAAGACGCCCTACATGTACTCGGCCTACGAGGGCGACGGCCTGACGCCGGCGGAATGCGAGGCGGACGTGAGCGATCGCCGGAAAGTCATCATCCTCGGCGGCGGGCCGAACCGGATCGGCCAGGGCATCGAGTTCGACTATTGCTGCGTGCACGCCGTCTACGGCCTCGGGGAGGCCGGCTACGAGACCATCATGGTCAACTGCAACCCCGAGACCGTCTCGACCGACTACGACACGTCCGACCGCCTCTATTTCGAGCCCTTAACGGCCGAGGACGTGATCGAGATCGTGCGCACCGAGGAGGCGGCCGGCGAGCTGCTGGGGGTCATCGTGCAGTTCGGCGGCCAGACGCCGCTCAAGCTCGCCGCCGCGCTCGAAGCGGCGCACATCCCCATCCTCGGGACCTCGCCCGACGCCATCGACCTCGCCGAGGACCGCGAGCGTTTCCAGAAGCTCCTGCGCCACCTCGACCTGCGCCAGCCGGCCAACGGCATCGCCCATTCGCTCGAAGAAGCCGAGGTCGTCGCCAACGACATCGGCTATCCGGTACTGCTGCGCCCGTCCTATGTCCTCGGCGGCCGGGCCATGGAGATCGTCCACGACCGCGATTCGCTCCACCGCTACGTGCAGGCCGCGGTCAAAGTCTCGGGCGACGACCCGGTCCTCATCGATTCCTACCTCCAGGACGCGACCGAGGTCGATGTGGACGCCATCTCGGATGGCGAGGCGGTCCATGTGGCCGGCGTCTTGGAGCATATCGAGGAGGCCGGCATCCACTCCGGCGATTCGGCCTGCTCGCTGCCGCCCTATTCGCTCGGCCAGCCGATCCTGGACGAGATCCACCGCCAGACCGGGCGCCTCGCCCGCGGTCTCGGGGTCGTCGGCCTGATGAACGTCCAGTACGCGGTCAAGGGACCGGACGTCTATATCCTCGAAGCCAACCCGCGCGCCAGCCGCACGGTCCCTTTCGTGGCCAAGGCGACCGGCCACCCGATCGCCAAGATCGCGGCCCGCGTCATGGCGGGGGAGAAGCTCGCCGATTTCAACCTCTCGCGGCGGGCGATCGGCGATCACGTCGCGGTCAAGGAAGCGGTCTTCCCCTTCGCGCGCTTCCCCGGCGTCGACATCCTCCTGGGGCCGGAGATGAAGTCCACCGGCGAGGTCATGGGCATCGACACCGATTTCGGCCGTGCCTTCGCCAAATCCCAGCACGGGTGCGGCAACGACCTGCCGCTGACCGGCACTGTGTTCGTCTCGGTCCGGGACAAGGACAAGCCCAATATCCTGCCCTCGGCGCGGCGCCTGGCGGCGATGGGGTTCAAGCTGCTGGCGACCCGCGGCACCGCGCGGTTCCTGAGGGGCGAGGGCCTCGAAGTCGAGGAGATCAACAAGGTCCTCGAGGGCCGGCCGCATATCGTCGACGCCATGAAGAGCGGCCGCGTCCAGCTCGTCTTCAACACAACCGAGGGTGCGCGCGCCATCGAGGACAGCTTCAGCCTGCGCCAGGCGGCGCTCCTCAACGACGTCTCCTATTCGACCACCGTGGCCGGGGCCGCGGCCATGGTCGAGGCGATCACCGCGCTGGCGGCCGGAAAGCTTGATGTGGCGCCCTTGCAGTCCTACTTTATGGGCTCGTTCTGATCGGATGGCGAGCGCCCCCGGTCGGGCTAGTGAAATTTTGCCTTCCTGGCAGTTGAAGCTTCGAGTGACCGCGAATGAACCGAGTTCCCATGACCGCGAGCGGGTACGACCGCTTGCAGGAAGAATTGAAACGCCTCAAGTTCGAGGAGCGGCCGCAGGTCATTCGTGCCCTCGAGACGGCGCGCGCGCACGGCGACCTCTCCGAAAACGCGGAGTACGAGGCGGCCAAGGAACGCCAGAGCTTCGTCGAGGGCCGGATCGGCGAGATCGAGGACAAGACGCGGCGCGCCGAGGTCATCGACGTGGCCAGGCTCACGGGCGACGCTGTCAAGTTCGGTGCCACCATCCAGCTCGTCGATGAGGCTACGGACGAGGAAAGCACCTACCAGATCGTCGGCGCGGACGAATCCGACATCAAGGCCGGGCTGCTTTCGGTCGATGCCCCGCTCGCGCGCGCGCTGATCACCAAGACCGTGGGCGATACGGTCGAAGTCTCGACGCCGAGCGGCTTCAGGTCCTACGAGATCCTCAAAGTCCAATACCGCTAGCACCATGGCCCGGCGCGCCTGGTGCCTGAGCGAGGGGCACGCCGGGATGGAAAGCCAGGTGCTCGGGCTCGCCGAGGCCCTGGACTGCGAATTCGACCTGAAAGTGGCGCGCCTCCGGCCTCCGTGGAACTATATGCCGCCGGCGCTGGCACTCCCGCCGCGCTCGGCGCCGACCCACGATAGCGACACCCTGGACCCGCCCTGGCCCGACATCCTGATTAGCTGCGGCCGGCGCAGCGTCGGCCTCGCGATCGCGCTCAAGCGCCGGAGCGGTGGGCGCATCTTCACCGTCCATATCCAGGACCCCCACGTATCGCCGGCGCGATTCGACCTCCTCGCCGTGCCCGCGCACGACCGGCTCGGGGGCGAGAACGTGATCGCCACCCGCGCCGCCATCCACCGGGTGACGCCCGAGAAGCTCCAAGCCGCGGCGGCGCGCCTCGCGCCGGCGCTCGCGCATCTGCCGCGCCCGCTGGTGGCCGTCCTCATCGGCGGCTCGAACCGCCGTTCCCGGCTGACGGCGGCGGTGGTCGGCGGCATCTGCCAGCGCCTCGCCGCGCTCGTGAGCCGGCATGGGGCCGGGCTCGCCGTGACGCCTTCGCGCCGGACCGGGGCCGAGAACGAGGCCATACTGCGCCGCCACTTGGCGGACCTGCCGGCGGTGATCTGGGACGGCGCCGGCGAGAATCCCTATTTCGGCTATCTCGGCCTGGCCGACGCGATCGTGGTGACCGGCGATTCCGTCTCCATGGTCTCGGAGGCACTGTCCACGGGCAAGCCCGTCCACGTCATCGAGCTCGGCGGCGGCTCCGGGCGCTTGCGCGCCTTTCACCGTTCGCTCCGCGACGCCGGCCTTACCCGGCCCCTCACCGACCGCCTCGAGCAGTGGCGCTACACCCCGCCCGACGACACGGCGCGCATCGCCGCCGAAGTGCGCCGGCGGATGATGGGCCGGGGATGATCGCGATCGTGGGGTAGAATTCTCGCCGCCGGCCCGGGGAACCGGGCTAT
Organism: Alphaproteobacteria bacterium; assembly: GCA_963666705.2. Classification (GTDB taxonomy): domain Bacteria; phylum Pseudomonadota; class Alphaproteobacteria; order CADEGL01; family CADEGL01. The sequence continues at coordinate 205,007 of CAXXKO010000009.1, forward strand.
AACCGGCCCGACTCAGCACAGCCCCCGGGAGCGACGGCCCGTCATGGCGCTCAGGATCGAGACCTTCAGCAACGTCCATGGCGGGGATTGCTTCTTCAAGGCCATCGGGCACCCCCATGTGGCGGCCGCGGCCGGGGCGCTGATCGCCGGCCTCGAGGCGGCGGGGCCGGTGGCGCTCTACGACCCGTACGGCTTGGCCGAGGGGTTCGCCGAAATCCACCCGCTCGACGGCGTCGCCCTCGCCGGCGTCTATGTCCAGGACCTGGGCCAGATCGGCCGCACCATCCTCGGCCATGCGGCCGAGCCCTTGACCGACATGGGCGCGAGCGGCGCCGGGGCCGTGTTCGTGATGGCCTTCGATGCCGAGCGGCCGACCCAGCATGCCGCGCGGCACCTGCCGGAAGGCGTGCCGGTCCTCAACCTCGATGCCATGCGCCTGCCCGACGACATGCTGACCAACCGGCGGCGCTACCTCGACGCCATGAACTTCGCCACCAACTTCGCCTTCTTCCGCGACGAGGGCGGCCATCACACGCGGCTCGTCACCGCCAACTACTGGGCCAACTACCGGGCCAGCTCCGACGGCCTGGGCGCGACCTTGTGCCTGCGGCTGATGGGCGCCGATGGGGCGGTCCTCGCCGATTGGCGCGAGCCGCTCTCGGACACGGCCTCCAGCATCGCCGTCGATAGCCGGGCGGTGCGCGCGCGCTTCGGCCTCGGCGCCTTCACGGGCCAGCTCTTCCTCCATGTGGTCGGGGCCGTGGGCCACGACGTGGTGAAGTACGCCCTCGACACCTATGGCGACGACGGCACGGTGCTCTCCTGCACCCACGACGCCAACGCATGGCCGGCGGACTATTATGCCGGCCTGCCCGCGCCCGGGCCCGGCGAGACGGTCGTGCTGTGGGTCCAGAACAGCCACCCCTGCCCCATCCCGCCCGGCGAGATCGGCTTGGCCCTCATGGGCGCGCCGGCGGTCCGGACCCTCGACGAGGAGATCGGCCCCTTCGCGACCCGGGCGCTCGATGTCGCGGCGCTGGTGCCGGAAGCGTGCTGGCCCGCCCAGCTCGAAGTCCATGCCGGCAAGCGCTTCGTGCGCCCGCGCTACGAGGTGACCCATGACGGGGGGCGCAGCCGTATCGCCCATGTCAACGTGGAGCGCACGGACCTGGCGCCCGATCCCCGGATCCCCGAGCTCGGCAACCTCATGGGCAAGGGCTATATCCTGCCCGCACCCATCCTGCCGCCCGCGGATTACGCCACCACGGCGCTGCCCACGCCGATGGCGCGAAGCCAGGCGAGCCTGCCCCTCGCCATCCTCGCCTACGACGCATCGGGCCGCGAGGTCGCGCGCCGGCCGCTCGGCACGCTCGCGCGGGACGGCATCACGGCCTACGGCATCGACGACATCCTCGATCGCGCCGGCGGCCTCGAGTCGGGCTACGGCCATCTCGAGCTCGTCTACGACTTCGCGGGCGGCGGGGAGGCGGACGGCTGGCTGCACGGCCTCTTCCGGTACGAGGACAGGCGCAGCGGTCATGCCGCCGAGACCAGCTTCGGCGCCCATGTCTTCAACACGGCGCTCACCTACCGCGGCGAGCCGCAATCCTACACCGGCGTGGCCCCCGGGCTCAGCACCCGGCTGTTCCTGCGCCTCGGCCTGGCGCCCCTGGAGACCCTGTGCCACCTCATCTATCCGGCCTCCACCCCGTGGCACGAGCACTCGGCGACCGAGCTCGTCCTGCACGATGCCAATGGCCAGGTCGTGGCGACGGAGCGGCTCGCCATTCCCTGCAGCGGCTCGCGCCTATGGCGCTATGGTGAGCTGTTCGACGGCGCGGCCCGGCGTGCCGCCGGCGAGGGCGGCTATGTGGTCATCCGCGACGCGACCTGCCGCCTGTTCGGCTATCATGGGCTCAGCACCGGCGAGGGCGCCTTCAGCCTCGACCATATGTTCGGCTTTTAGGAACCAGGACACTAGAGCGTTTCCAGTTCGACTGGAATCGCTCCAGGCCGCAAGGCGGCCCGCCGGTCGCCCGGCGCGCCCGCGCAGGCGCGGACCATTCGGTCCGCTGCCGCGAGCGACAAAAAAGGCTAGAGTGGGTCCGATCGAAGCGGAACCGCTCTAGCCGATGCTTGGGCATTCCGCGGGCTGGCCTTATATATCAGGACCAGCACATCCACTCGCACGGCGGCCGCAATCGATATGACCGAACGACATCGCACCAAGGCCCTCATCATCGGCTCCGGCCCCGCGGGCTGCACGGCCGCCGTCTACGCGGCGCGCGCGAGCCTCGACCCCATCATGGTCGCCGGGCTGGAGCCGGGCGGGCAGCTCACCATCACGACCGAGGTCGAGAACTACCCGGGCTTCGCCGATGCCATCCAGGGCCCTTGGCTGATGGAGCAGATGCAGGCCCAGGCGGTCAACGTGGGAACGCGCCTCGTCGACGACATCATTACCGGGGTGGATCTCAGCCATCGCCCGTTCCATTGCAAGGCCGATTCGGGCGACGAATTCATCGCCGATTCGATCGTCATCTGCACGGGCGCGAAAGCGCGTTGGCTCGGCCTGCCGGGCGAGGGGAAGTTCATGGGCTTCGGCGTCTCGGCCTGTGCCACCTGTGACGGCTTCTTTTTCCGCGGCTGCGACGTGCTGGTGGTGGGCGGCGGCAACACGGCCGTGACCGAAGCGCTCTATCTCACCAACCACGCGAGCAAGGTGACCCTCGTCCACCGCCGCGACGCCCTGCGCGCGGAGAAGACCCTGAGCCAGCGCCTGTTCCAACACCCCAAGATCGAGGTGGTCTGGGATACGGCGCTGGAGGACGTGCTGGGCGACGAGGACCCCAAGGGCGTGACGGCGGCGCGGGTGCGCGACATCAAGACCGGCGCGCTCAGGGACATCCCGGTCGAAGGCGTGTTCGTCGCCATCGGCCACGACCCGGTCACCGGCATCTTCAAGGGCCAGCTCGATATGGACGAGGAGGGCTATCTCATTACGGCGCCCGACAGCACGGCCACCAACGTGCCGGGCGTCTTCGCCGCGGGCGACGTGAAGGACAAGGTCTTCCGCCAGGCCGTCACCGCCGCCGGCCTCGGCTGCATGGGCGCGCTCGAGGCCGAGAAGTTCCTCTCCGAGAACGAAGACGCGGCCAACCTCGTGGCGGCCCAGTAGCGCCATGGCGACCGTCCGCCAGGCAGCGGCCGCGCCGCGGGTGTCGCGGGAAGTCAAGCACCGCATGGATTGGGACAAGCTGCGCGTCTTCCACGCCGTGGCCGAGGCGGGCAGCTTCACCCATGCGGGCGAGCTTTTGAACCTCAGCCAGTCGGCGGTCAGCCGCCAGATCGGCGGCCTCGAGGAGAGCCTGAGCGCGACCCTCTTCCACCGCCACGCGCGCGGCCTGATCCTCACCGAGCAGGGCGAGCTCCTGTACAAGACCGCGCGCGATGTCTTCGGCAAGCTGGCCATGGCCGAGGCCATGATCGCCGAGGTCAAGGAGAAGCCGACCGGCCCGCTCGCGATCACGACCACGGTGGCCTTCGGCACCACCTGGTTGGCACCCCGCATCAAGCAGTTCGTCGAAATCTACCCCGATATCGACGTCACCATCCTGGTCGATGACGAGCGCGAGCTCGACCTCACCATGCGCGAGGCGGACGTGGCCATCCGCCTGCGCCGGCCGCGCCAGCCGGACCTGGTCCAGCGCCACCTCGTCACCCTCCATTGGCACGCCTACGCTTCACCCGAATACCTGCGGGTCTACGGCACCCCCAAGACGCCCGAGGACCTGGACGGCCACAGCCTGATCGTCTTCGGCGACGCGTCCCGGCCGCCCGTCCAGGACATCAACTGGCTCCTCACCGTGGGCGCCCCGAAGGGTAGCGAGCGTAAGCCGGTGCTGTGCATCAACAGCGTCTACGGCAACTACATGGCCGTGCGCAGCGGCCTCGGCATCGGTGCCCTCGGCGATTACATGATCGCGGACGACCCCAATCTCGTCCGCGTCCTGCCCGACCTCGAGGGCCCGGCGATCGATGCCTATTTCGTCTATCCGGAGGAGCTGCGCCACTCCAAGCGTATCGCCGTGTTCCGGGATTTCCTCATCAAGCACATCGCCCATACGCACTTTTGACGCGGCCCATCGAGGCATGCGTTTCTTGCATGGCTCGTTTGTCTAAATGGTGCTGGCCCGCGCCGGCTGCAATCACTAGTTAATGTATCGTCCCTATCCGGTTAAGGCAGGTCGTGCGCCCTGGGGTTGCAAGCCGTGGATCAACTGGCGGTATGTGATGGTTGGCCGGGCCATGGCGCGGCTCAGGACGAAGTCGCCGAGGTCGTCGATCCGCCGGCGGCGGTTGAAGCGATAGGCCCATTCCCGGCCATAGCGCGGCAAGTGCTTGGCGCTGACGCCATGGTAGGTGCCGTTGAGCCAGGTCTTGAGGTTGCTGAACAGGACGTGGATGATCGGCATCTGCGTCTCGGCGTTCTTGCCTTGGCCTTGGACGGTGGGCTGGTGCTGGTAGACGGCGCCGAGCCCGGCATAGCCCTTGAAATCGTCGGTCAGCAGGCGCGCGCCCGGCGTCACGGCGGCCCGCACGAAGCCGCCGAGCTGCTCGGCATTGGCCCGGGGCAGGATGGCAAGCCGCGCCCGGCCGGCGACGAAGCCGCTGCCCTCGACCCCCTTGCCCGGCGCCACCGCCACCTTCTCCACCGCCAGCACGAGCAGGCTCTTGTTGGCATTGGCCATCCCGCGGCCCCGGCTCTCGGGCTTGCCGCGCCCGCCGTAGTAGCTCTCATCGACCTCGACCATGCCGTCCAGCAACGCCTCCGGCCGCTCCGCCAAGCCATGGCGCAGCTTGTGAGCCATCAGCCATGCGGTCTCATAGCGAAGCCCCAGCTCGCGCGCCAGGAACAGGGCCGAGACCCCGCGCTTGTCCCGCCCCATCAACCACGCCGCCAGGAACCATTTGGGCAACGGTGTGCGGGTGCGGTGGAAGATGGTTCCCGCCGTCACCGACTCTTGACGACCGCAAGCCGCGCATTCGAAGACGCGCGCCCGCGCCTTGTGCCGATAGCCCCGCCGGTGCCCGCAGCGGGCGCACGCAAACCCAGACGGCCAGCGTCGATCCGCCAAGGCCAGGATGCACGATTCCTCGTCTCGGTAGCGCTCTTGGAACGTCAACAAGCCGCTCATGCCCTGTCTCCCGACCAATCCTCAGAGGCGGGAACAGTACACCCTTAGAGCGAACATATAAAGAACACTCGGTCGCTACCTGCATTAACCGGATAGGGACGTAATGTATATTGCTGATGTTGCGTTGCAGCATCAGTGACTTCCCGGTCACCGGCCGCTTCGGCCCGCGACCGGGGTTCCGGGTGCGACACCCGGAACGAAGGGTCTTCGGATCCTACGTCTCCCAGACGTGAAGCCTCCCTGTTGTACTTGCCGGGCCTTCGGGCCCGGCATTTTTTTGCACCGCACAGGCGCCGCGCAACGCTTCACATATAGAGCCGCTCGCCCTCCACCGACTTGTAGAGGTCGGTGACGAACTCGGCATAGCCGTTGAAGAGCTGGGTCGGGCGCTGCTCCCAGCGATTCTCGGTCCCGCCGGCCATGAACCGCTCCTCCGCCTGGCTCCAGCGCGGATGGTCGACCTTGGGGTTGACGTTGGCCCAGAAGCCGTATTCGGAGGCCTGGATGTCCGACCAGAAGGTCTTGGGCCGCTCCTCGGTGAAGGTGAAGCGCACGATCGACTTGGTCGACTTGAAGCCGTATTTCCACGGCACGGCCAAGCGTAGCGGCGCCCCGTTCTGCCGCGGTATCGGCTTGCCGTAGAGCCCCGTCGCGATGAAGGCCAGCTCGTTGGTGGCCTCGGCGATCGTCAGTCCCTCGATATAGGGCCAGGGGTACCAGCTCGCCTTCTGGCCGCCCGCCACGTCGGGGTCAAGGAAGGTCTCCATGCGCACGTACTTGGCCGATCCCAGGGGGCGGGCCAGATCGACCAGGGCCTTGAGGGCGAACCCGCTCCACGGCACGGCCATGGACCAGGCCTCGACGCAGCGATGGCGGTAGAGCCGCTCCTCGAGCGGCATGAGGCCGAGGAGCGTGTCGATATCGATGGTCTGCTCCTTCTCGACGAGGCCGTCGAGGTGCACCGTCCAGGGCCTGAGGGGGAGCGCTTGCGCCGCCTTGGATATCTCCTTGTGGGAGCCGAACTCGTAGAAGTTGTTGTAGGTGGTCACGAAACTCTCGGGCGAGAGGGGCCGGTCGAGAACATAGGTCTCGTTGCGCGGAACCGGGTAGAGGCCGGCGGAGGGGTCGACGGCGGGCGTGGTCTCTTCGGCGTTCGCCGTCGCAATCGCGCCGCCGTCGCCGCTCGCCACCTCGGGGTCGTCGCATCCGGACAGGAGCGATGCCCCGGACAGGAGGATCGGCCCCGCGGCAATGGCCTTCACGAACTCACGCCGCCGCATGTAGGCGCTCTCCGGGGTCGCCGCCGAGTCCGGCAGCTCCCACCCGCGTCGTTTCCTGATCAGCACGATTTCGTCCCCACGATTGTGACTGTCTCCCTCGGATTTAGGTCACTGCCGCGACCCCGGCAAATCACGATTGCTTGTGACCGCCGCGATGTCCCCGGGGACCGCTCAAATGTCTTTCTGTCCGAGCCGCTCGCGCAGGTATTCGATGTTGAGGCGCGGCCCCGGCATATGCGGGTTGACGTCGAGGGCGTATTCGAAGGCCTCGATGGCGGCCTCCGGCTGGCCTTTGGCGGCGAAGATCTGCCCGAGCCCGGAGAGGGCGCCGAAGTGGCGGGGCTCGAGCTCGAGCACGCGGTCGACGTCGGCGATGGACGCATCATACTCGCCCATCATGTAGTAAAGGGTCGCGCGCCGGTTCCATCCCTCGGCGTAACCGGGCGCCGCCTCGACCACGGCGTCGAACTTGGCCAGCGCGTCGGGATAGCGCCTGACCTGCATCGCCTGCTCACCCGCCGCCATGAGGTTGGCGATCTCCTCGTCCTCGATCTCGAACCAGATGCCCCAGATCGCGCGCGTGATGCGCGCCCCCTCCGCCGGGACCTCGGTGGTCTGGAGGCGCCCGAACAGGGAGTCGAGGCGGCTGTCGGCCTGGTCGGCGAAAGCCGGGTCGGCGGCCAGGGCGGCAACCAGCACCCATGGGGCGAGAAGGCGTCTCATGGCCCATAGTATGTGTCGGCCGGCGCGGCCCGCCAAGCCCCGGCCCACGGTGCGGGCTTCAAATCTCCGCGAGCGCCGCGGGACGCGGGCCGCCCGTGGCCCAGTCCAGGAGCTCGGCCGTATGGACGACCGGCAGCGCCGTGGCGGCGCCGATCTGCACCATGCAGCCGATGTTGCCCGTGGCGATCGCGTCCGGGCGCAGCGCCTCGATGTTCGCCACCTTGCGGTCCCGCAGCCGATCGGCGAGCGCGGGCTGGAGCAGGTTGTAAGTGCCGGCCGAGCCGCAGCAGAGGTGCCCTTCGGGCACGTCGAGCGGCGTGTAGCCGGCGGCGGCGAGGAGCGCCATGGGCTCGCGCGTGATGCCCTGGCCATGCTGCATGGAGCAGGCGGAATGATAGGCCACGCGCAGGCCCACCGCACCCCGGGGCGGGTTCAGGCCGAGCGCCGCCATGACCTCGCTCACGTCCCTGGCCAGGCCCGAGACCCGGGCGGCGCGCGCGGCCCAGTCGCCGTCCTCGCGCAGCATGAAGCCGTAGTCCTTGACCGTGGTGCCGCAACCCGAGGCGTTGATGACGATGGCGTCGAGGCCAGCGCCCTCGATCTCAGCCGTCCAGGCGGCGATGTTGGCGCGCGCGGACGCCAGCGCCGGCTTCGCCCGGCCCATATGGTGGGTGAGGGCGCCGCAGCAGCCCGCGCCCCGCGCCACCACCACCTCGCAGCCATGGCGCGTGAGCAGGCGCACGGTCGCCTCGTTGATCGCCGGTGCTAACACCTGCTGCACGCACCCGGACAGGAGTGCCACGCGCATGCGCCGCGGCCCCTCGGCTGGGAACACCTGGGGCCGGTCCACGGCGGAGGACCCCACCCGCAGCCCCCGCGCCATCCCGGCCATGACTTTGAGCCGCCCGGGGAGGAGCGCACCGAGGGGCCCGGCCAGGGCCCCCGCGCGAAGGGCGAGCCGGAAGCGGCCGGGATAGGGCACGAGGGCGGCCAGGAGGGCACGCAGGAGCCGCTCCGCCAGGGGCCGCCGGTAGCTCTCCTCGACCCGCCGCCGGCCATGGTCGACGAGGTGCATGTAATTGACGCCCGAGGGGCAGGTGGTCATGCAGCCGAGGCAGGAGAGGCAGCGGTCCACATGCTTGGCCACCCGCCCGGAGACCGGCCCGCCCTTCTCCAGCATCTCCTTGATGAGATAGATGCGCCCGCGCGGGCTGTCGAGCTCGTCGCCGAGCAGGAGGTAGGTCGGACAGGTGGCAGTGCAGAACCCGCAATGCACGCACTTGCGCAGGATGTCGTTGGCCTCCCGGACGTCCGGGTCGGCGAGCTGGGCGAGGGTGAAGTCGGTCCGCATCCCGTCCCCGCCTAGACGCCAGCGTACATGCGGCCGGGGTTGAGGATGCCGCGCGGGTCGAAGCCCTCCTTGACCCGCGCCGAGAGCGCGCCGAGTCCCTCTGCCTGCGGCTGAAAGACGGCGCCCTCCCGCCGCGCCGCCTCGGGCGCGCGGAGGAGAAGCGCATGCCCGCCCGCGCGCGCCGCCGCCTCGTGCACGGCCGCCGCCGGCGCCTCGTCACCCTCCTCGAGCCAGATGAGGCCGCCGCCCCAGTCATAGAAGTGCCGCCCCGTGCGCGCGGCGCCGATCTCGGCCGCGACACTCGCGCCCGCGGCCGGCGGCACCGAGAGGCGCCACAACGCGCGCTCGCCGCCCCCGGCGAATGCGACCGCATCGCCGACCTCGCGCCAAAAGGCTGTCGAGCGGTGGCTGTGCAGCTCCTCCACCGCGCCGTGGGCCGAAAGCAGGGCGCGCAGGGAGTCGCACCGCGCCTCGACCGAGACGCCCGGCCCCTCGACCCGGATCGCGGTCACCGCCGTGCCGGCGTCGCGCACGTAATCGACGCCCGAGCCCTCGGCCACGCTCGTGGGCAGATGGGCGGCGGAGGAGACCTCGTAGGGGCTCTTCAGCGCCGCCGCCATGGCCGCGACCGCCGCCTCGTCCCCGAGGCCCAGGACGAGGACCGTGCGCGCCCGCTCCGGCGCCGGCAGCACCTTGAGCGTCACGTGCGTCATCACCGCGAGCGTGCCGTACGACCCGGCCAGGAGCTTGCAGAGATCGTAGCCGGTCACGTTCTTGACCACCCGGCCGCCGGCCTTGAAGGGCTCGCCCCGGCCGCTCACCGCCGCCGTGCCGAGGAAATGGTCGCGCGCCGCCCCGGCCTTCAGGCGCCGCGGGCCCGAGAGGTTGCAGGCGAGCGCGCCGCCGATGGTGCCGGCCCCGGCGGGGGCGCCGTAGAGGGGCCCGTAATCGGGCGGCTCGAAGGCGAGCTGCTGGCGCTCCGCCGCGAGCGCCACCTCGATTTCAGCCAGCGGTGTGCCGGCGCGCGCGGTCAGCACCAGCTCCGCCGGCTCGTACATCTCGATCCCCGTCAAGCCAGCCAGGTCGAGCCGGTGCGCGGCCGCGACCGGCCGGCCGAGGCCGCGCTTGGTGCCGGCGCCGAGGACCTCCAGCGGCACCTCATCGGCCGCCGCCCAGCGCACGGCGTCGGCCACCTGGGCGGGGTCCTCGGGCTTGAGGAGGGTGGTCATTCAGAAGCGCGGCAGGTCCGGGAACGGGATCTGGCCGCGATGGATATGCATGCGCCCCAATTCGGCGCAGCGGTGCAGAATCGGGAATACCTTGCCCGGGTTGAGGAGGCCGTCGGGGTCGAAGGCGCACTTGACCCGCTGCTGCTGGCTCAGGTCTTCCTCCGTGAACATGACGCCCATCAGGTCGCGCTTCTCCACCCCCACCCCATGCTCGCCCGTCAGCACGCCGCCGACCGCGACGCAGAGCCGCAGGATGTCGGCGCCGAAGCGCTCGGCCATCTCGAGCTGCCCCGGCTCGTTGGCGTCGTACATGATGAGGGGGTGCAGGTTGCCGTCGCCCGCGTGGAAGACGTTGGCGACGCCGAGATTATACTTGCGCGAAAGCGCTGCCATGCCCTTCAGCACCTCGGGCAGGCGGCCGCGCGGGATGGTGCCGTCCATGCAGAAATAGTCGGGCGAGATGCGCCCGATGGCGGGGAAGGCCGCCTTGCGTCCGGCCCAGAACTTGAGGCGCTCTTCCTCGCTCTCGCTCACCCGGCTGGTAGTCGCCCCTTTCTCGCGGGCGATTCCCTCGACCCGGCCGATGAGGTCGTCGACCTCCGCCTTGGGGCCGTCGAGCTCGATGATGAGCAGGGCCTCGACATCGAGCGGATAGCCGGCATGGACGAAATCCTCGGTGGCGCGGATCGCGGGCCGGTCCATCATCTCCATGCCGCCCGGGATGATGCCGGCGCCGATCACGGCGGCGACGCAGTCGCCGGCCGCCTCGCTGGTGGGAAAGCCCACCAGGAGTGCCCGCGCCGTCTCGGGCTTCTGGAGGATGCGGACCGTCACCTCGGTGATGACGCCCAGGAGCCCCTCCGAGCCCGCCATCAGGCCCAGGAGGTCGTAGCCTTCCGAATCGAGCGCCTTGCCGCCCATGCGCACCACCTCGCCGCTCACCAGCACGATCTCGAGCCCGAGCAGGTTGTTGGTGGTGACGCCGTATTTGAGGCAATGGACCCCGCCCGAGTTCTCCGCCACGTTGCCGCCGATGGTGCAGGCGATCTGGCTCGACGGGTCGGGCGCGTAATAGAACCCGGCATGCTCGACCGCATCGGTGATGCCGAGGTTGGTCACGCCCGGCTGGGCGACCACGCAGCGGTTCTCGAAATCGATATCGAGGATGCGGTTGAACTTGGCGAGGCCGAGGACGACGCCGTCGGCGATGGGCAGCGCCCCGCCCGAGAGCGAGGTGCCCGCCCCCCGCGGCACCACCTTCACCCCGTTCGCGCGGCAATAGCCGAGGATCGCCGAGACCTCCTCGACGGTGCTCGGCAACACGACGGCGATAGGCAGGGCGCGGTAGGCGGTGAGGCCATCGCACTCGTAGGCGCTCAATTCCTCGGCGCTCGCGATCACCCCCTCGCCGGGCACGATTGCCCTGAGCGCGCGGACGATCTCCGTGCTCCGGTCCAGGACCGCTTCGTCCGGCTCGGGCATCTGCATGGGGCGCACCCTTCCTTGAAGGCCAGTGGATGCGCCGAGTCTGGATTGCGGCCGCGGCTGGGTCAACAGCCGCCGCGCAAACGAGAACCGCCCCCCAAGGGCGCGGCGCGGCGCGGCGTGGCGATTGGCCGAGGCGCGCGTTCAGCCCTGGCGCGCCTTGAACCTCGGCTTGCGCTTGTTGATCACGTAGACCCGGCCCTTGCGGCGCACCACGCGGCAGTTCTTGTCCCGCTTCTTGGCGGTCTTGAGCGAGCAGAGGACTTTCATGGCGGCGCCTTCAAAATCTGGCGTGGGCCTCGCGAAGCCGGGAAATTAGGCATGCTTCCCGGTCGTGTCAATGGCCGGAAGAGAGATGGCGAGGCGATACAAGAAGCCCCCTCTCCCCTCAGGGAGAGGGCCGGGGTGAGGGGGTGCGCGTCCGCGCGTCAAGAGACTTGACTGCTGTCAACCGGCGGCCACCCCCTCACCCTCCCGCTACGCGGGCCCCTCCCTCTCCCCTGTACAGACCGGAGACATAGCTGACAGGTGTTCGGAGACATGGTTGACACTTTCCCGGTCCCTGGCGGATTGGGGAAGGATTGGATCATGGTCTGGCGGGAGCGGTTGGTGATGGATCTGCGAGAGGAGTTTGTGGGTCTGGCGGGAAGCGCGGGGGCGAACCGGCGTGAGCTGTGCCGTCGGTTCGGGATCAGCGCCCAGACCGGCTACAAATGGCTGCGGCGGCACGCGGCCGAGGGGCGGGAGGGCTTGGCCGACCGCTCGCGGCGGCCGCGGACGAGCCCGGGGCGTGTGGCGCCGGTGCTCGAGGCGGCGGTGCTCGCGGTGCGGGCCGACAGCAACCAGGCGTGGGGCGGCCGCAAGATCCGGCGGCGGCTCCAGGACCTCGGCCACGCGGCGGTGCCGAGCGCCAGTACGATCACCGAGATCCTGCGCCGCCACGACAAGCTGGACGCGGCGGCGGCCGGGCCGGCGCGCTGGTGCCGGTTCGAGCGCGCCGGCCCGAACGAGCTGTGGCAGATGGACTTCAAGGGCCACTTCGCGACCGTGGCCGGGCGCTGCCATCCCTTGACGGTGCTCGACGACCACGCGCGCTACGCGCTCGGGCTCGCCGCCTGCGCCGACGAGCGCGCGGAGACGGTGCGCGAGCGGCTGAGCGCCATCTTCCGGCGCTACGGGCTGCCCGAGGCGATGCTGATGGACAACGGCGCGCCGTGGGGCGACGCCGGCGGCCAGCCCTACACCGTGCTCACCGTGTGGCTGATGCGGCTCGGCATCCGCATCGCCCACTGCCGCCCCTACCATCCCCAGACCCAAGGCAAGGACGAGCGCTTCCACCGCACATTGGCGGCCGAGGTCCTGGCCGGGCGCCGCTTCGCCGATCTCGGCGAGTGCCAGGGCGCATTCTCGCGCTGGCGCCACGTCTACAACCACCAGCGCCCGCACGAGGCCCTCGATCTCGACGTGCCGGCGCGCCGCTACCGCCCCAGCGCGGTCGCCTTCCCGGAGACGCCGCCCGAGATCGCATACGGTCCCGGCGATAGGGTGCGCAAGGTCCAGAGCGGCGGCATGGTCAGCTTCCAGGGCCGCCAGTTCCGCATCTCCAAGGCGTTCAAGGGACAGCCCATCGCCCTGTGCCCGAGCGCCGTCGACGGCGTGTTCACGGTGCGCTTCGGCGCCAACACCATCGCCCATATCGACTTCCGAAAAGCGCCCGCCGAGACACGAGCCGCCTGTGGATTTGATGGATATCGCTGGCGCGATACCCACAACCCCACAGGCACAACAACCGCAAAACAGGATTGATCTGGTATTGAAGTGCAGCATCCGAGGTGTCAACCATGTCCCCGAACACCCGTCAACCATGTCCCCGGTCTATACATCCCCGAGGGGAGAGGGTTCGAAGCATCAGAACAAGATCGTTAGAGCCCTTCCGGGCGGCACGGCGCATTGGACCTTCGCGCCCGTCCATGCCAGATATGATCGAGACACCAGCATCGAGTCGAATGGAGGCGCCGTGAAATCCCTCCTGTCCCTCACCGTGAACGGCCGCTCGCGCCAGGACGCGGTCGCCGACAACCTGCTGCTCTACGACTACCTGCGCGAGGTGGTGGGCCTCACGGGGACCAAGATGGGCTGCGACGGGGGGGAGTGCGGGGCCTGCACGGTCCTCGTCGACGGCGCGGCGCGGCATTCCTGCCTGACCCTCGCCCGCACCTGCGCCGGGCGGCATGTAGAGAGCATCGAGGCCCTGGCGGCGGGGGGCCGCCTGTCGCGCCTGCAGGCGGCCTTCAACGAGAAACTCGGCGCCCAGTGCGGCATCTGCACCCCCGGCATGGTGATGGCGGCCGAGGCCCTGTTGCGGCGCGAGCCCGACCCGACCACCGAGCAGATCCGCGCCGGGCTCGCGGCCAACATCTGCCGTTGCACGGGCTATGTGAAGATCATCGAGGCGGTGCGGGAGGCCGCGGCGCGATGACGGCGGAGGCGGGGGCCACCCGCACCATCGGCCGGCACATGGCGCTGATCGATGGCCCCGACAAGGTCTCGGGCCAGGCCCGGTACACGGCCGACTTCTTCATGCCGGGGGCGCTGGCCGGCGGCATCCTGCGAGCTTCGCGGAGCCATGCCGAGATCCTCGCGGTGGACGCCGCCGAGGCCCGCGCCATGCCTGGCGTGGTCGCCGTGGTGACGGGGGAGGACTGCGACAAGACCTATGGCGTCCTGCCCATCGCCATGAACGAGTATCCCCTGGCGCGCGGGCGCGTGCGTTACCGGGGCGAGCCCGTGGCCGCCGTCGCCGCCATCGACGAGGCGACGGCCCGGGCCGCGCTCGACCGCATCGAGGTCACCTACAGGCCCCTCTCCGCCTACTACACGGCCAAGGCCGCGCTCGCCGCGGATGCGCGACCCCTCCACGAGGAGCGGCCGGGCAACGTCGAGCGCCAGACCGATTTCGAGCTCGGCGACGTCGAGGCCGGCTTCGCCGCCGCGGACCTCGTATCCGAGGAGAGCTACCGCTGCGCGGAGGTCTGCCAGGTGCAGATCGAGACCCATGCGGCCCTGGCCCAGTACGATGCGGAGCGCGACCGCATGACCGTCCATGCCAGCACCCAGGTGCCCTACTACGTGCACCTCATGCTGGCCCGCTGCCTCGACATGGACAAGGGCCGCATCCGGGTCGTCAAGCCCCATGTGGGCGGCGGCTTCGGCTGCCGTACCGAGGCCCTCAACGTCGAGCTGATCGCAGCCCTCCTCGCCCGCGCGGCGGGCGGCACCGTGCGCATCGTGCTCAGCCGCGAGGAGACCTTCATCACCCACCGCGGCCGGCCCGAGACCGACATCCGCATGAAGATCGGCCTCCGGCGCGATGGCCGCATCACGGCCGTCCAGTGCCATTCCATCCAGCGCGGCGGGGCCTATAGCGGCTACGGCATCGTCACCACCCTCTATGCCGGCTCGCTGCTCTACGCCCTCTACGACATCCCAGCGATCGAATACCACGGCGTCCGCGCGCTCACCAACACGCCGCCCTGCGGGGCCATGCGCGGGCACGGCACGGTCAATGTGCGCTTCGCGTTCGAGGCGCTGCTCGATGGCATGTGCGCCGAGCTCGGCCTCGACCCCTTCGCCGTGCGCCGGGCCAACCTGCTCGAGGCGCCGACCTTCACCGCCAACGACCTGATGGTGGCCAGCTACGGCCTGCCCGCCTGCCTCGACTGGGCCGAGGAGGCCAGCGGATGGGGTGCGCGCAAGGGCAAGATGCCGGCTGGCCGCGGCCTCGGCATGGCCTGCTCGCACTATGTGAGTGGTGCGGCCAAGCCCGTGCACTGGACGGGCGAGCCCCACGCGGTCGTCAACCTGAAGCTCGATTTCGATGGCTCGGTCGTGCTCCTGACCGGGGCGGCGGAGATCGGCCAGGGCTCATCCACCGTGCTCGCCCAATGCGTGGCCGAGACCCTCGGCCTCGACCTCTCCCGCATCCGCGTCGTCGCCAGCGACAGCCTGTTGACGCCCAAGGACAACGGCTCCTACTCCTCGCGCGTCACCTTCATGGTGGGCAACGCGGCGATCGACGCGGCGCGCAACCTGAAAGCCATCCTCGTCGAGGCGGCGGCCAAAAAGCTCGACGCCCAGCCCAAGGATATCGAGTGCCTGGGCGAGGTCTACCGCGCCGCGAGCCAGGACCAGGGCCTCGCCTACGAAGAGGTGGTGCTCGCCGCCCTCGCCGAGAGTGGCACCATCACCGCCAAGGGCACCTATTCGACCCTGCCCGAAAGCCAGGGCGGCAGGAAGTACCGGGGTGCGGCCATCGGCGGCACCATGGGCTTCAGCTACGCGGCGCAGGTGGTGGAGGTGAGCGTCGACCCGGACACGGCCGCGATATCGGTCGAGAAGGTCTGGGTGGCCCACGATTGCGGCTATGCGCTCAACCCCCTCGCCGTCGAGGGCCAGGTCCAGGGCTCGGTCTGGATGGGCATGGGCCAGGCCCTCAGCGAGGAGACGCGGTTCCACGACGGCATGCCCATCGCCGCCAACATGCTCGATTACCGGGTGCCGACCATCGTCGAATCCCCCGACATCGCGGTCGGAATCGTCGAGAGCATCGACCCCAACGGCCCCTTCGGCGCCAAGGAGGCGGGCGAGGGCTCGCTCTCGGGCTTCCTCGGCGCGCTGGCGAACGCCGTCGCCGACGCCACGGGCGTGCGCGTGACCGAGCTGCCGGTCACGCCCGACCGCCTCCTGGAAGCCATGGAGAAGCACGGCAAGCGGCGCCTGCGGCGCGCCGAGGCCCGCGCGGCGGCGGCGGGCTGATGGAGGCCCTGCCGGACTTCCGCCTGCACCGGCCCACCACCCTCGCCGAGGCGGTCGCGATCCTGGCCGAGACGCCGGCCGCCCGGCCCCTCGCCGGCGGCACGGACCTGATCGTCAACATGCGCCGCGGCCTCGTCGAGGCACCGGCGCTCGTGGATTTGGGGGACGTGGCGGCGCTCAGGTCCATGGAAGCCGGTGCCCAGGGCCTGCGCATCGGCGCCGGCGTCACCCTCTCGGCCCTCGCCGCGGAGCCCACGGTCGCGCGCGACTACCCGGCCATCGCCGAGGCCGCCGCCGCCGTTGCCGGGTCCACCCACAGGAACGCCGGCACCGTGGGCGGCAACCTCTGCCTCGACACCCGCTGCATCTATTACAACCAGTCCGACTGGTGGCGGCGGAGCAACGACTATTGCCTCAAGTACCGGGGCGAGATCTGCCACGTCGCACCCAAGAGCAAGCGCTGCTTCGCGGCCTTCAGCGGCGACCTGGCCCCGGCCCTCCTGATCCATGACGCGGTGGTGGAGATCGCCGGCCCCGGCGGGTCCCGCCGCATCCCCCTGGCCGACCTCTACACCGGCGACGGCATCGACTATTTGGCACTTGTCCCGGGCGAGGTGCTGGCCAGCGTCCACGTGCCCCCGGGGCGCACGGGGCTGCCCCAGGCCTACGCCAAGGCGCGGGTGCGCGGCGCCATCGATTTCCCGCTCGTCGGCCTGGCCGTCGGCCTGCGCATGGAGGGCGGCGGAATCGGCGAGCTGCGCGCGGCGCTGACGGCCGTCGACATGCGCCCCTTCCCCATCGCCGGCACCGAGGCCTTCGCGGGCCGGCCGGCCGACGAGGACACCGCACGGGCCTTCGGCGAGCTCGCGCGCGAGCAGGCCAGCCCCATGCGCACCACCACGGTCAAGCCATGGTACCGCCGCCGCGTCGCCGCCGCCCTGGCGCGGCGGCTGCTCTTGCAGCTGGCGGCGAACTGACCCCGACAACGGTCGAAATGTTAGGGTGGGAATTGCACCAAATACTGAAATTAACTCTATAGTTCAACTAGTTAGTTCGTTTTCCATAATACAAGAGCTGCGAATCTTGACGTCTTCACGACACCTACGTCCGGCCGAGCTAGAAAAATGTGGAGAAAAATACACATTTTAGGTCCGCTGACTCCATTAGTGTGTATATTATTACACATCGCCGGTAGGCGGAGCCATGGCTAGGCGATTTTCCTCGAGGGAGATCAAGAGAATGCTGGAGCGGGACGGGTGGACGGTACGGCGTGTAAGCGGGGACCACCACATCTTCACGCTTCCGGAGCGCCCCGCCGCGCGTGTCATCCTCCAGCACCCTCGCAAGGACATCCCCACCGGGACGCTCCGCAATATCTTCCGGCAAGCTGGATGGACGTGGCCGCCTCGCTGAGGGGCGGGCCGCGGGAAGGGAGAGAGATGGAATACTACGCCTTCGTGCACCGCGACCGGGATGACGGCCCCTGGGGCGCCGTTTTCCCCGATCTGCCGGGCTGCACCGCCGTCGCCGACACCCTCGACGAGTTGCGCGCCACCGCCGCCGAAGCCCTGGCGCTCCACGCCGAGAGCCTGCGCGAGGACGGCCTTCCGGCGCCGACGCCCCAACCCCTCGAGGCCGTGTGGCGCACCGAGGACGCCAAGGGCGCCATCCTCGCCCTCCCGGTCCTCCTCAAGGCTCCCCCCGGCCGCGTCGTGCGCGTCAACATCACCATCGACGAGAGCCTCTTGGCCGAGATCGACCGCGCCGCCGGCGGCTACGGGCGCTCGGGCTTCCTAGCCCGCGGCGCCCGCGTCCTCCTGGCCGCCCGGGTGGCCGCCCGCGACACGCCCGGCGCCGGACGAAAAGGCCACCGCGCCCTCGACCTTGGCCCGGAGGGTGAATGAGGTCACGGCTACGCGCCAGAGGCCAGCGTCGTCATTCCGAGATAAGTATACTGGCACCGACTTCCCAAGGACGGCCGCGTGGTGTTCAACATCGCGGGCAACAAGTACCGCATCGTGGCATGGATCAACTATCCGTATCGCGTCGTCTACATCCGGTTCGTCGGCACGCGCCGGCGGTACCACGGGATCGACGCGCGGACGATTTGAGGGGTGGAGCGATGGATATCACGCCGATCAGGACCAAGCGCGACCACGCGCGTGCCCTAAAAGAGATCGAGGGGCTCATGGGTGCTAAGCGCGGAACGCCGGGCGGCGACCGGCTGGACGTGCTGGTCACCCTGGTCGAAGCCTGGGAGGCGCGGCAAGACCCGCTCGACCTGCCCGATCCCGTCGCGGCGATCAAGTACCACATGGAGCACAAGGGCCTGGAGCCGCGCGACCTCGTCCCCTATATCGGGAGTCGGAACCGCGTCTATGAAGTCCTCAACCGCAAGCGACCGCTCACGCTGCGGATGGTCTGGCGGCTGCACGAGGGCCTTGGCATCCCCGCCGAGTCCTTGATCAAGCCACCCGAGGAACACGCCGCCTGATGATGCAATCGGCGGCGAGCCGAGCGCGGCGCCTCAGCCGCCGCCGTCAGCCTCCCCTTCGCCCGCCGGCTCGACCCGGCGGACCTTGAGGGTGGCGCTCTCGTGGCCGGTGACCACGACGGTCTCGCCCGCGGAAATCGTCGAGCCATCCTCGCTCATGGCGTTCCAGCTCGTGTCGTCGAGGCGAATGCGCCCGCGGCCCTCGGCCAGGTCCTGGTCGAGCCGCACCCGCCGGCCGACATAGCTCAGGCCGCGCACGTTGAGGAGCGGCTGGTCGGTCTCGGTGGGGTGCTTGCGCAGCCACAGCTGCCAGCCGACGCTGGTGGCGACGGCGAGGACGGCGAAGGCGAGCACCTGGAAGCGCCAGTCGAGGTCCGGGAAGGCCAGCAGGATGGCGCCGACGGCCATGGCCGAGAGGCCCGGCCACAGCAGGAAGGTGGAGGGCACGAGCACCTCGATGGCGACCAGCAGCACCGCGAGCGCCCACCAGTGCCAGTAGGTGATGTCCCACAGCCAGGCGACGAACTCGTCCATGCGCTCCCTTCCGCTCTTCTCGATGCCTGTCGCCCAGCCTAATGCATATTCGCCTCAAGTGGAATCGGCGCTCGTCCCCCTTGCGATCCCCGCCACCCTGGCCAGCTCGGCGATGCCGGCGATGCTGCCGATCACCCCCGCCGCCTCGACCGGCATCATCAGCACCTTCTGGTTGGGCGCCGCGGCCAGGGCCTCGAGGGCGCCGATGTAGCGCTGGGCCAAGAAATAGTTGATCGCCTGGACGTCGCCCTTGGCGATGGCCTCGGACACCGACGTGGTCGCCCGGCCCTCGGCCTCGGCCTCGCGCTCGCGCGCTTCGGCGTCCCGGAAGGCGGCCTCGCGCCGGCCCTCGGCCTCCAGGATGGCCGACTGCTTGCCGCCCTCGGCGCGCAGGATGGTGGCCTGCTTCTCGCCCTCGGCCGTCAGGATCTCGGCCCGCTTCCCGCGCTCCGCCTTCATCTGCCGCGCCATGGCCTCGACCAGGTCCGGCGACGGCGAGAGGTCCTTGATCTCGATCCGCGTCACCTTGACGCCCCACGGGTCGGTCGCCGCGTCGACCACGCGCAGGAGGCGGTCGTTGATCTCGTCGCGCTGCGAGAGGACGCTGTCGAGCGGCAGCGAGCCGATCACCGCCCGGATGTTGGTCATGCACAAGTTGGTCATGGCGCGCTCGAGGTCCCGCACCTCGTAGGCCGCCTTGGGCGCGTCCACCACCTGGTAGAACACCACGCCATCGCACCGGACGGTGGCATTGTCGGCCGTGATGACGTGCTGGGCCGGGATGTCGAGCACCGTCTCGCGCAGGGAGACCCGGGCGCCGACGCGGTCGACCATGGGCACGATGAGGTTGAGGCCCGGGCCCAGGATCCGCGTGTAGCGGCCGAAGCGCTCGACCGTCCACTGGCTCGCCTGGGGCACCGTCTTGACTCCATAGAGGATCAGGATCAGCGCCAGCAGCAGCACGCCGGCGACGAACACCAGATAGGCGCTCGGCAGGTAGGCTTCGACGTCGATCGAAAGGTCGAGGTCCCAGGGGAGCCCGACCTCGGCCTCGGCGGGTGCGGTCTCCGGTGCCTCGGCCTCGACGGGCGCGGTCTCCGGTGCCTCGGCCTCGTCGGCCGCCACCTCCGGTGCCTCGCCCAGCAGGAGCGCGATCGCCTCCTCATGCCCGCCGCCGATCGCGAGGTCGAGCGCGGTGAGGCCCTCGGCGTCCTTGGCACCCTTGGGCGCACCGCTCTCGAGCAGGAGGCGGATCACGTCCCCGGCCCCGCGCCTGGTCGCCGCGTGGAGGGGGGTCGCGCGCCTGTCGTCTCGCGCGCGCACGTCGGCGCCGGCCGCGATCAGCAAACCGGCCACCTCCGCCCGCCCCTTGCCCGCCGCGATGTAGAGGGGCGTGGCGCCCACGATGTCGCGCGCGTCGACGGCGGCGCCCTGGGAGAGGAGCAGCGCCACCACCTCCGCGTGCCCCTTGCCGGCGGCGGCGTGGAGAGGCGTGCGGCCGCTCCGGTCGCTCGCGTCGAGGGCGGCGCCGCTCGCCAGCAGCAGCGCAACCGCATCGCTCTGGCCGGCGAAGGCCGCGGCGAAGAGCGGCGTCCGCCCGTTCCGATCGGCAAGATCGAGCACGGCCCCGTCCGCCTCGATGAGGCGCACGATCTCCGCTATCTCGCCGCGCCTGGCGGCATCGTGGATCTCGGCACCCGCGGCCGGCGCGCCCCAGGCGAGGAGGCCGAGCAGGAGCGCGAGGCCCGTGGCCCACGCGCGCGGCAGCGTCCCTACCATGCCCTTATCGGCCAGCCGATTGCCCCCGCGCCCTTACGAGCCCGAGCCCCGGCCGAGCCCCGCTTCCTTGGCCAGCTCGGCGATACCGGCGATGCTGCCGATCACCCCCGCCGCCTCCACCGGCATCATCAGCACCTTCTGGTTGGGCGCCGAGGCCAGAGCCTCGAGCGCGCCGATATAGCGCTGGGCCACGAAATAGTTGATCGCCTGGACGTCGCCCTTGGCGATGGCCTCGGAGACGGACGTGGTCGCCCGGCCCTCGGCCTCGGCCTCGCGCTCGCGCGCTTCGGCGTCGCGGAAGGCGGCCTCGCGCCGGCCCTCGGCTTCGAGGATAGCCGACTGCTTGCGGCCCTCGGCGCGCAGGATGGCGGCCTGCTTCTCGCCCTCGGCCGTCAGGATCTCGGCCCGCTTCTCGCGCTCCGCCTTCATCTGCCGCGCCATGGCCTCGACCAGGTCCGGCGACGGCGAGAGGTCCTTGATCTCGATCCGCGTCACCTTGACGCCCCACGAGTTGGTCGCCGCGTCGACCACGCGCAGGAGGCGGTCGTTGATCTCGTCGCGCTGCGAGAGGACGCTGTCGAGCGCCAGCGAGCCGATCACCGTGCGGATGTTCGTCATGCACAAGTTGGTCATGGCCCGCTCGAGGTTCTGCACCTCGTAGGCCGCCTTGGGCGCGTCCACGACCTGGAAGAACACCACCCCGTCACAGGCCACCGTGGCGTTGTCGAAGGTGATGACGTCCTGGGCCGGGATGTCGAGCACCGTCTCGCGCAGGGAGATCTTGGACCCGACGCGGTCGATGATGGGCACGATGAGGTTGAGGCCCGGCATCAAGGTCCGGGTGTAGCGGCCGAAGCGCTCGACCGTCCACTGGGTCGACTGGGGCACGGTCTTGACCCCGGCGAAGATCAGGATCAGCGCCAGGAGGACGATGGCGATGACGAGAATCAGGAATCCACTCGGCTCGTAGGCTCCCATGGTCCGGTTCCTTTCATGAGGCGGGTGCTTGGCGGGTACGCGCCATATGGACAGCACACTAGCATTCCCGCGCCGGTCGCGGGGGTTGTATAAAGAGCGATGGCAGATCGACCGCTCGACGTCCTGCGGGGCACCTTCGGCTTCGACTCCTTCCGCGGCGAGCAGGCGGCGGTCGTCGACCATCTCCTGGCCGGCGGCGACGCCCTCGTCCTCATGCCGACCGGCGGCGGCAAGTCCCTCTGCTACCAGATACCGGCCCTGTGCCGGCCCGGCGTGGGCGTGGTGATCTCGCCGCTGATCGCGCTGATGCGCGACCAGGTGGAGGGCCTGCGCCAGCTCGGCGTGCGCGCCGCGGCGCTCAATTCGAGCCTGCCGCCCGAAGCGGCCCGGGCGATCGAGCGGGACTTGCGCGCGGGCGCGCTCGACCTCGTCTATGTGGCGCCCGAGCGGCTCCTGACCGACTCCTTCCTCGAATTGCTCGACACGAGCCGCATCGCCCTTTTCGCCATCGACGAGGCCCATTGCGTCTCCCAGTGGGGCCACGATTTCCGGCCTGAATACCGCGAGCTCTCGGTCCTCGCCAACCGCTATCCCGGGGTGCCGCGGGTGGCGCTCACCGCCACCGCCGACGGCCCCACCCGGCGCGACATCGCCGAGCGCCTGGGGCTCGCGGGCGGCCGCGCCTTCGTCGCCGGCTTCGACCGGCCCAACATCCGCTACCGCGTCCGGGCCAAGGAGAATGCGCGCGCCCAGCTCGCGGCCTTCCTGGCCACGCGGCCGGCCCGCGAATCGGGCATCGTCTATTGCTTCACCCGCGCCCGGGTCGACGAGACGGCGGCCTGGCTCGCCGAGCGCGGCCACCTGGCGCTGCCCTACCACGCCGGGCTCGAGCCTGCGGTGCGGGTCCGGCACCAGGACCGCTTCATCAAGGAGGAGGGGGTGATCGTCGTGGCGACGATCGCCTTCGGCATGGGCATCGACAAGCCCGACGTGCGCTTCGTGGTCCATCTCGACGTGCCCAAGAGCCTCGAGGCCTACTACCAGGAGACCGGGCGCGCCGGCCGCGACGGGCTGCCGGCGGAGGCGCTGATGCTCTACGGCATGGCCGACGTGACCAAGCTGCAGCAGCTCGCGGCCGGCGGCGGCGCGCCCGAGGCGCAGAAGATCGTCGAGCGGCGCAAGCTCGACGCCCTGCTCGGCTATTGCGAGGCGACGCGCTGCCGGCGCCAGGTGCTGCTGGCCAATTTCAGCGAGGCGCTGGCCGAGCCCTGCGGCAACTGCGACACCTGCCTCGAGCCGCCCGAGAGCTTCGACGGCACGGAGGTGGCGCAGAAGGCGCTGTCCTGCGTCTACCGCACGGGCCAGCGCTTCGGCGCCGTCCATGTGATCGACGTGCTCCTGGGCGGGGAGACCGAGCGCGTGCGGAAGTTCCGCCACGACTGCTTGAGCACCTATGGCATCGGCACGGACCTCTCGCGCACCGAATGGCGCTCGGTGTTCCGTCAGCTCGTCGCCATGGGCCTCCTCGAGGTCGATCTCGACGGCCATGGCGGGCTGCGCCTGGGCCCCGATTGCCGGGACGTGCTGAGCGGGGCGCGGCGGGTCGACCTGCGCCGCGACCCGGCCCGGCGCAAGCCGGCCAAGGCCGACCGCGCCGCCCCGGCCGCGGGGCTCGCGACGGCGGCCGAGGAGTCCCTGTTCGATGCCCTGCGGGCCCGGCGCCGGGAGCTCGCCCAGGTCCAGGGCGTGCCCCCCTACGTCATCTTCCACGATGCGACCCTGGTCGAGATCGCCCGCACCCGGCCGCTCGATTCGGGCGCTTTCGCGGCCATCTCCGGCGTCGGCCGCGCCAAGCTCGAGCGCTACGCCGACGATTTCCTGGCCATCGTGGCCGCTCACGGCGAATAGAGCGCTATCGGCCATGCCGGCGCCGGCTGGCGCCGATCGCGCCTAGTACCTACTTTCATAATTCCGTGTGCCATACGACGGCGCCCCGAGGTTCCCGGCTAGGAGCGCGGCGCGCCGTGATGCCGGGGCATCACAAGCGGCGCGCGACGACGTCCGGGGGCCTCGGGGCGCCGCCCACCGGGTCGCTTTTCCCGCCCCCTCGGGGTGTCGGGGATGCTTGACGATGCCCCGGCATCGCCGACGCACCCCCTCCTACCGAGGAGACGGGAAAAGCGATCGTATGGCACACGGAATTATGAAAGTGGGTACTAGCCCTTGCGCTCGCCCTCGCGGGCACAGTCGATGCACACGGCGACCGTGGCGTCGAGCGCCAGGCGGCGGGCGCCGATCTCTTCGCCGCAGCGCAGGCACGCGCCGTATTCGCCGGCCTCGATGCGCGCGAACGCCGCCGCGATGCGGCCGAGCTCCACCACCCGCCGGCGGTCGGTCTCGATCGACATGGCCTGGACCTGCAAGGCGTCCATGCGCGAGAGCCGGCCCAGCCGGGCCTGGTCGAGCTCGACCGGCCGCCGCGCCTCGCGGCCCGCTTCCGTCAGGCGCTCGAGCTCCGCGCGCCGCTGGGCGAGCCGTTGCTGCGCCGCCTCGATCCTCTTCCCGGTCGCTCCGGGCATGGTGGCTGTCCTCGTCCGCCACGGGGCCGCGCCCGGCGGCCGCCGGTCGATCGTGGGCCAGTATGGCGCCCCGCCTGGCGGTTACAACAACTTATTTGATGGATGCTGGGAATTTAAGAGAAAAGTTGAATTATATTTTACTAAAATTGTAACTATTCAAGTATCAACAATTTTAGTAAATTATTTTACAGTTGAATGAGGATTTTATCTCTATATTTGACTTCAGAATTAACACATTAGTAATAAACAGAGGTCACTGCTGTCCTGTTAACTGAGCGGTGCTGGCTTTGAGAGCCAGGATTTCTGCGGGGTTTGAAGCGAAAATGCATGGTGTCGATTTGAATTGGATGGAGCACTTTTCGGAGTTTCTCCGAGGAGATGCTCATGAACACCGGCAAGACCCTGTTCGCTCAGCTCATGGACTTCCTGCCATGGACTACTTTCACGCGGATCGTCGACCGGTATGGCGGCGATCACCGGGTCCGGACGCTTTCCTGCGCCGAGCAATACCGGTCCATGGCCTTCGCCCAGCTGACCTACCGGGAAAGCCTGCGCGACATCGAGACCTGCCTCTCGGTCCACGCATCGAAACTCTATCACATGGGCTTCCGCCAGCCGGTCCGGCGCTCGACGCTGGCCGATGCCAACGAAAGGCGCGACTGGCGTATCCATGCGGCGTTGGCCCAGCGGCTCATCACCCAGGCGAGGACGCTGTACGTCGACGAAGAACTGGGGTTGGACCTGACCAATACCGTCTACGCCCTGGACTCGACGACCATCGCTCTGTGCCTGTCGGTCTTTCCGTGGGCGCACTTCCGCACCACCAAGGCGGCGGTGAAGATGCACACGCTGCTCGACCTGCGGGGCAACATTCCGAGTTTTATCCACATCTCGGATGGCAAGCTGCACGACGTTCATGCCCTCGATATGCTCTTGCCGGAAGCCGGAGCCATCTACGTCGTGGATCGTGGCTACGTCGACTTTGCCCGCCTTTATGTGTTGCACCAAGCCGGGGCCTTCTTCGTCACGCGTGCCAAGTCGAACATCGATGCTCATCGCGTCTATTCGGCGCCGACGGATCGCTCGACCGGCATCATTTGCGACCAGACCATCTCCCTGGACGGCTTCTACACCCGTCAGGATTACCCCGAACTTCTGCGGCGCATCCGCTTCAAGGACCCCGAGTCCGGCAAGACGCTGGTCTTCATCACCAACAACTTCTCGCTTCCGGCCGCCACCATCTGCGCGCTCTACAAAAGCCGCTGGCAGGTGGAACTCTTCTTCAAGTGGATCAAGCAGCATCTTCGGATCAAGCAGTTCTACGGCACGTCGGAGAACGCGGTGAAGACGCAGATCTGGATTGCCGTCTCGGTCTACGTCCTCGTCGCCATCGTCAAGAAGCGCCTCGACCTGGACGCCTCGCTCTACACTTTGTTACAGATCCTCTCGGTGACCCTCTTCGAGAAAATGCCCATACATCAAGCACTTGCGGGAGACGAAAACAGATGCAACGCTTCGCAAATAACCAACCAATTGAATTTATTCGATTTTTAACCGGACACTAGTGAACAGAGGTATATTACTTGCCTATCCGGTTAACGCCCATGACCGCTACATGTAGGGTGCCGCCACTCTCCCGAGTAAAGCTCGGCATAGGTTGGAGCAGAGGTGTCGCCCGCGATGCCGAGCAATGAGCGGAAGGCGTTGAACGGGTAGAACCGCCTGTTGAAGCGGAAGGTGAACTCGTTGAGGTAGGCTTGTAGGTGCTGGTGGCTAACGCCGTGGTGGATACCGATCAGCCACGTCTTCAGGTTGGCGAAAACCAGATGGATGATCGGCAGGTATTGCTCGGCAACCTCTGGATCACCACACTCGGCAACAGCGAAGTGCTCATAGCCGCGCTTACCGAGGCCAGCATAGCCGCTCCAATCGTCAGTAACGATCAGCGATCCCGGCGCGACGGTGCTCTCGACGAACCCACAGAGCGACTCGGCGCTACGGTCGAGCACGACGGCGAGCCGAACGCGTCCGGCATAGCGTCCGTCTTTCCGGTTGTCGAGCTTGGTGCCCGGCTTTCGATGACGCACCTCGATGGCACAGGAGACGAGAACCTTGTGGTGAACACCACGGCCTTCCCCACGCGTTCGCCCGCCAACCCAGGTTTCGTCCACCTCAACATGGTTCTTGGGCTGTCCACCGATCCTGTCTTGGTTGGGCCGCACCATGCCCGAGCGGAGCTTGTGGAGAATTTGAAAGGCCGTCTCGTAGCGCGAAAGACCAAGTTGCCGCTGAAACTGCACGGCGGACATGCCGGGCGTCTGACTGGCGACCAGATAAGCGGCCCAGAACCAGACGTTCAGCGGAGTGTGGCTACGCTCCATCACTGTTCCCACCGTCAGCCCGGTGTTCTGGCGGCACTTGCGGCAGCGCAGGACGCCAGGGCGGTTTTCAAAGTGGAACGGCTCTCCCGCCGTGCCGCAGTGCGGGCAGGCAAAGCCGTCTCCCCAGCGGGCTTTCTCCAGGTAGGCGGCGCAGGCCGCATCATCGGGGAAAAGTCGCTGGAACTCGGGTAGCGAATGCGGGAATGGGAGATCGGCGCGGTCGAGAACATCCATGGCGCGCTCCCCTATATCCGGTTTGCGCCCATTCTAGCCCTAGTGGGTGTGGGTGTAAACCGGATAGGCAAGGTCTATACTACGGATCGATATCGAGTTTCATTGATGCGACGGTTCGGCACGTGGAGGAAATAGGATGTCCAGTCCGACTCGAACACGATCCGGGGCCTGCCAACGGCGCGGCGGCGCGGGATACGGGACCGTCATCGACGCCATCCATATGATCGAGTCGATCGGCGCCGGCCGCGCCGTCGCGCTCGACCGCCTCAAGGCGGCGACGCGCAATGCGCGCGACGGCGCGACCATGCTGCAGGTCGTCCGCGGCGCGCTCTCGGGTATCGCGGGCCGGCTGGCCGCGATGCGTATTCTCGCCGTCCAGGCGACGGCGGAGTCGCGGTCCGACGAGGAGCGCGCCGCCCTCGATCGCCAGTTCGCCGAGCACCGGGCGGAGATCGACCGGATCGCCGATGGGGCCAGCTTCAGCGGCGTCCGGCTGTTGAGCGGCGGCACCTGGGCCGAGGTGGCGGTCGAGCAGGTGGCCAGCCAGCTGTTCTTCGCCGACGGGCTCGGCTTCCACTTGCGGCCCGAGGCGGGCTTCGCCACCTTCCGGTTCGCACCCGACACGCCGGCCATCGAGGCCGACGACAGGATCAGGGTCGAGTATGCATCGGCGGGCCCGCGCTTCACGGTCTCCAACACCACCACCGGTCAGATCGCCCATGCCCGCCTGCCGCGCCAGCCCCCCCGGCCCGGGCAGCCGGTGCAGATCGAAGTGCCGGAGCTCGGCCTGACGATCCAACTGAACGACGCCTTCGACGAAGAGCTGGACAATCTGGCCAACCGCGGTGGCCACGCATCGAACGAGCTCCACGTCGGCATGACCGGTCGCAGGGCAATGCGCACCGCGGTCACGAACGCGCTCGAGCTCGGCTTCCAGGTTGGCTGGAGCGGCGAGGACCGGACCGGATCACGCTCCGCCTGCCCTCCGCCCGACTGGCGGATCTCGATCGCGATCTCGCCGCCGCGGACATCGCCTCCGCCCCGGAGGCCGGCCGCTGTCTCGCCCTGTCGCGGCGGGCGGCGCTCGAGGTGGCGCGGATCGGGGCCTATGTCGAAACCATGGAGGATATCTTCGGTGACGCCGTCGAGCGGCTGTCCGCGAACGGCGACGCCGCCCACGCGCCCGATCCGGAGAAGATCGTCTTCCTCGCCAGGGCGGCCCTCGTTCGCACCGCCCTCTCCCGGACCGGCGCCCGTGCGGCGCGGCCGGGCCATGGCGGCATCCTCGCCCCGCGCTCGGTCCCCGCGATGCGCGATCTCCTGCTCGACCTCGCGCGCGAGGTCCGTCTCACGGGGGCCGCGTCGTAGCCGGCCCGGCCACGATCGGCGCCGCCGCCACCGTGTCGTAACGAAATAGTAAGGGATCGGTGCCCTATAATCGGCCACGCGGTCCCGTAGAAACCTGGAGCCTCGAGACATGAAGCCTGCGTATGTCGAATCCCTGGGCCTGATCGAGCGCCTGCACCGCCGCTTCCTCGAAGTGGTGCGCATCGAGCTCGAGCGGATGGGCGAACGTGGCATCAGCAACGTCCAGAGCCTCATCCTTTTCAACATGGGCGACGAAGAGCTGAGCGTCGGTGAGCTGACCACGCGCGGCTGCTATCTCGGCACCAACGTCAGCTACAACCTCAAGAAGCTGATCGACGCCGGTTTCGTGTGCCAGCGCAGCTCGCCCCACGACCGGCGCTCGGTGCGCGTCAACCTGACCGAGCAGGGTCTCGCCCTGCGGATGCGGCTGGAGGAGGCCTTCGAGCGCCACGCCGCGGTGCTCGATGCGCGGGGCGTGAGCCTCCCGGACCTGGAACGGATGATCGCCACCCTCGGCGCCCTCGGGCGCGCCTTCACGGACCTGGGCGAGTCCGATTCCGCCGGCCTTGGCGCGCTCGGCCGGGGGCGGCCCCAGGTGGCGCTCGCCGCCTCGCGCTGACGCCCCCCGCGCGGGCGCGCGCACCCTTGGACACATCCGCATACTTTCAGGGCGTGCTTTCCGGTGCGCCCAGGTCCCGGCCAGGGCGCCAGGTCCGCATCAGCGCCTCGGCCGCGTCCATG
This sequence comes from Alphaproteobacteria bacterium, assembly GCA_963666705.2. GTDB lineage: Bacteria > Pseudomonadota > Alphaproteobacteria > CADEGL01 > CADEGL01. Next base: position 234,176 of record CAXXKO010000009.1, read on the forward strand.
TCCGCGCCGGCCATGCGTCGAAAAAAGGCGAAAAAGGTGTCAGGCACCTTTTATGCACCTTTTACGTGACGGTGGCCGCGCGAGCGCGCCTCGCCGCCGCCTCACCGCATCTATCCGGATAAGGCCCCATTATAAGGTGTCGGGCACCTTTTTGTATCAAGTACCTTTTAGGGGAGAGGGGACCTCTTCCTTCGCGCTCCAAGCGCTAGTACCCACTTTCATAATTCCGTGTGCCATACGACGGCGCCCCGAGGTTCCCGGCTAGGAGCGCGGCGCGCCGTGATGCCGGGGCATCACAAGCGGCACGCGACGACGTCCGGGGGCCTCGGGACGCCGCCCTACGGGTCGCTTTTCCCGCCCCCTCGGGGCGTCGAGGACGCTTGACGATGCCCCGGCATCGCCGGCGCACCCCCTCCTACCGAGGAGACGGGAAAAGCGATCGTATGGCACACGGAATTATGAAAGTGGGTACTAGGGGGCGCCCAGGTCGTGGCCGAGGCGCCAGGCCCGCATCAGAGCCTCGGCCGCGTCGATGTCCGTGCCGGCCATGCGCCGGGCCAGGATGGCGCCGTCGCGCTGGGCGCTCGCGTGCCCGGCGGCGGCCAGCCCGTACCAGGCCAGCGCCAGCACCTCGTCCTGCGAGGCGGTACCAGCGCGCCGCGGCGGCGAAGTCGCGCTCGACGCCCACGCCGGTCTCGTGGAGGCGGGCCAGGTTGGCCTGGCCGGCGGCATCGCCCGCCGCGGCCGCGAGGCGGTACCATTCGGCCGCCTTCTCCGCATCCCGGGGCACGCCGAGGCCGTTTTCGTAAAGATAGGCGAGGTTGTTCTGGGCCTGAGCCTCGCCTTGGCCGGCGGCCGAGCGGTACCAGCGCGCGGCCGCGGCCAGGTCGCGCTCGACGCCCAGGCCGTGGTGATAGAGAGTGCCGAGGCTGGCCTGCGCGCGGGCCATGCCCTGCTCGGCCGCGCGGCGATACCACAGGGCGGCCGCCCCATGGTCCTGGGCCAGCCCTTGCCCGCGCTGGTAGAGGCCGGCGAGGTTGCTCTGCGCCAGGGCCGAGCCCTGCTCCGCCGCCCGCCGGTACCAGAGCGCCGCCCGGGCCGGGTCTTCCGCCGTCCCGCGCCCGGCCTCGAACATGAGGCCGAGGTTGACCTGCGCCCGCACCTCGCCCTGCTCGGCCGCCCGCCCGTACCAGGCGAAGGCCGCCGCGTCGTCCCGCTCGACGCCGAGGCCCGCCTCGTAGAGGGTGGCGAGGTTGTGCTGGGCGAGGGCGTAGCCGCGCTCGGCCGCGCGCCGATAGAGCGCGGCGGCCCGCGCCGGGTCGCGCCCCACGCCAAGGCCGCGCTCGTAGAGCAGGCCGAGGTTGGTCTCGGCCGGGGCGTGGCCCTCGTCGGCGGCGCGCTGGTACCAGGCGGCGGCCGCGGCCGGGTCCTCATCGACGCCCCAGCCGTGCTCGTGGAGGATGCCGAGGTCCGTCTGTGCCGCGGGCAGGCCCGCCTCGGCGGCGATGCGGTAGAGGCGCGCCGCCTCGCGGTAGTCCCGCGGCACGCCCCAGCCCCGGTGGTACATGCCGGCGAGTCCGTGCAGCGCCAGGACGTGCCCGGCCGCGGCCGCGCGCTGGAAGAGCGCCGCGGCCCGGGCGTAGTCCGCGGCCACGCCCAGGCCGCCCGTATACATGGTGGCGAGGTTGAACTGGGCGTCGGGATGGCCGGCGGCGGCCAGGCGCTCGAATTCGGGCAGGGCGGCGGCGTAATCGCCCCGGTGGTAGTCGAGGAGGGCGTCGTCGTAGCCGGCCCGGGCCGGCGCCCCGGCGGTGGCGGCGAGTGCCAGGGCGAGGAGGCAGGCCAGCCCCGCCCCGCGCCTCACCGGCCCCACCCGGCATAGTGCCGGACCCACCCGCCAGCCCATGCGCCGGCCGCCGCTCACAGGTCGATGCCGCGGGCGTCCAGGCAGCGCCGCCACTTGGTGCCGGAGGCGTCGTCGAAGATCACGTCCTCGTCGGCCGGGACCACGAACCAGTCCGCGCGCGCGAGCTCGCCCTCGAGCTGGCCCGGCCCCCAGCCCGCGTAGCCGAAGGCGAACAGGTGGCGCCGGGGCCCGCCACCCCCGGCGATCGCGCGCAGGACACCGACGCCCGAATTGAGGGCGTAGCGCCCGCCCACGGGGATGGTGGCCTCGTCCTCGTAGTCCGCCGTGTGCAGGACGAAGCCGATGTCGGTCTCGACCGGCCCGCCGAGATGGAGGCGCAAGACTCCCTCGGCCCCCTCGACGCCGTGGCCCAGGTCTGCGAGCATCTCGCCCAGGGGCCGCGCGGCGACGTAGCGGTTGACGATGATGCCGAAGGCGCCGGTCTCGTCGTGCTTCACCATGAAGATGACGCTCTGGGCGAAGCGGGGGTCGGGCATGCCGTCCTCGGCGACCAGGAGGCGCCCGGCGATGCTCTCGGCGCCCGCCGGCGCGCCGTGCGTCCCGGCCGCCGCGGCCGGTCCAACCCCCGCCGCCAGGACGAGAAGGGCGGTGAGCGCCGCCGCCGCGATGGATCGCAAGCCCATGGGCCTCCCCACGCCGTCTCAGGAGCCAGCCGACATTTTCCCCGATGCCGCCCGGGGGCGCAACAGGGCGGCGGCGCGGGGCGGGCGCATCATTCGAAAAGTTCTTGATATGTACTCATCAAAGGATTATGTTCTGTATCGATCGTTGACGGCCGGTGGGGTCCGGTCCTGGCGATCTCCCCCTCGTCCCCCCGCATGATTCGGGCGGCGGGTCCCCTGCAAGTTGCCTCCCTGAGCGGATGGGGCCGGGGCGGGCGCAAGCGCCCGCTCGCTGGGACGAGGGGGACCCGCCGCCGGCAAAATGGTCAAGGTTTGTCAAGGTTCGAGCCGGATTCCACTAACGCATTGATTCAACGTAATTTTATCTCTCACCACCTTGACATGCCTTGACACTTTCGCCCATCCCGGGTCACCCCGTGGGTGGGGTGACGGTCTTGGCGGGGTATTTGGCGTAGAACAGGGAGGCGGTGCTGTCGCTCTCCAGGGTGAAGGTGGTGTCGGCCGGGATCCACAGGATGTCGCCGGGCCCGCACTCGTGGGTCTCGTCGCCGCAGCGCGAGCGGAACTGGCCCTCGAGCACGACGATGATCTCGTCGAAGTCGATGGTCGACTGCACGGCCGTCTCGGTCACGGCCAGGTAGCCGCAGCCCATGGTCGCGCTGTTGGTCTCGTCGATGCAGCGCGTGATCATGGTGGTGGGGTCGTCGCGCCACGGGAACGGGTCGCCGCCGCCCTTCTGGAATCGCAGCACCTTGGCCATCTTCTCTCCCCCTCTCTTCCGGTTGCCTCGCTCGGGCGGCGACCATATACCGCGGCCGGCCGCGTCGGCAATCGGCGGGTCGCCTCAGGGCAGGGCCGTGACCCCGCCATCGACGACGAGCTCGGTGCCCGTGATGTAGCCGGCCTTCTCCGAGAGCAGGAAGAGGCAGGCGTCGGCCTGGTCCTGGGTGGTGCCGATGCGCCCCAGGGGCACGGCGGCGGCGACGGCGGCCTGCGCCTCGGCGTCCCCGTCCCAGCGCGCCTGCATGGGCGAGAGGGTGCCGCCGGGCAGGATGGTGTTGGAGCGGATGCCATCGGGCGCGAACTGGATGGCGAGGGACTTGGAGAGGGCCACGACGGCGGCCTTCGAGGCCTGGTAGGCGTCCTGGGGGGCCGAGTCGCCGCGCAGGCACTGGATGGAGGAGAAATGCACCATGGCGCCGCCACCCGTCCGCCGCATCAGGGGGACGGCGGCCCGCACCGTATGGACCATGGACTTCAAGTTGATGTCGAGCACCCGGTCCCAATCGGCGAGGTCGATGTCGAGCACCGAGCGGTCGCGGCCGAACCACAGGACACCGACCGTATTGACCAGGTAATCGAGCCGCCCGCCGCCCGCGTAAGCGCCTTCGATGGCCGCCCTCGTGGCCGCCTCGTCCGTGAGGTCGGCCCGCACATACGCGGGCGTCCCCGGCCCGCCCGGCATCGCGCCCGGCGGGTCCTTCACGTCGATCGCGGTGACCCGCGCGCCGGCCGCCGCCAGGTCGCGCGCGATGTTGAGGCCGATGCCCCCGCCGCCCCCGGCCACGACCGCCACCTTGCCCTCGAAGCTCATGGGTAACACCCCCTCTTCGCCGCAGCTCGGTATCAGATCCCGACGATGGCCTCGCCGCCATTGGGGCTCAGCACCTGGCCGGTGATAAAACCGGCGCGGGGCGAGGCGAGGAAGAGCACCGTGGGCGCGATCTCGCTGGCCTCGGCGTAGCGCCCGAGGGGGATGCGCGCGGCCGATATCTCGCGCATGCGCTTCTCCCCCCGCGCCCGCGTCGCGTCCGTCACCACGTGGCCGGGGGCGACGCAGTTCACGTTGATGCGCCAGGGCGCGAATTCCTTGGCCCAGGCCTTGGTGAGGCCGAGGATGGCGGCCTTGGCGGCCGCGTAGTGGGGATCGGTCGCATCCGCGATCATGCCGCTGATCGAGGAGACGTTGACGATTCGGCCGCCCCCCCTGGCCTTCATCCCGGGCACCAGCGCCTTGGTGGCGAAGAAGGTGCCCTTGACGTGGACGTCGATCATGCGCTTGAAGGCGGCCTCGCCGATCTCCGCCGTGGTCTTGCCCTCGTCGATGCCGGCGTTGTTGACGAGGATATGGACCGGCCCCGCGCGCGCCGCCTGGGCCGCGAAATCCGCCACCGCCGCGATATCCCCCAGGAGCGCGCGCGCCACCCCGCCGGCCGCCCGCACCAGGTGCGCGCTCTCTTCGGCCCCGGCGGCATCGATGTCCTGGATGATGACCTCGGCACCCGCGCCGGCGAGCGCCAGGGCGTAGGCGCGGCCGAGCCCGGCCCCGGCCCCGGTGACGAGCGCCACCTGGCCCGCGAGCTCGCTCATGTGAGTGGGACCCCGTCGCCTTCGAGGAGCTCCCGCAGTGTCGCGAGGTAGGCGGCGCCGGCCTCGCCGTCGGCGGCCCGGTGGTCGAAGACGAGGGTCAAATACGCGGTCAGGCCGGGACGGATCGGCGCCATCCGGCGGTACATGGAGAGGAGGTCGTCGTTACGCGCCCGCTCGACCTCGTCCATAAGCGGCGCCGACGCGGCCGGGAAATCGCCGGCCCGCTCGACCTCGTCCATAAGCGGCTCGACCTCGCGCCACAGGAAGTCGAAGACCCGCTCGCGGTAGGCCTGGTAGCCGGCATCGCTCTCGATTCCCATGGCTCCGTCCTTTCCTCGCGCCGCTGTGCCGCTATCATAGCGTGGGAGGCGCGCGGCGTAGTCGTGGCGTGCATGGGGGGATGAGACCAGGACATGAGCGCCACCACGCCGCCCGGGTTGGGCCATCATGCGCCCCTTCGCGGCATCGCGCTGACCCTCGGCGCCGTCAGCCTGTTCCCGGTCATGGACGCGGTGGCCAAATACCTGGTCGCCGAGTACGACGTGATCCAGGTTGTGTGGGCGCGCTACGTCTTCCATCTCGGGCTCATCTCACTCCTGTTCCTCCGCCGCGCCGCCGCCCGCCCCAGATGGACCGGAGCCATCCACCTCCAGATCGTCCGCTCCCTGTTGTTGATGAGCGCCACGGTGCTGTTCTTCAACGCGCTCCGCTTCATCCCACTGGCCGACGCGGTCTCGCTCAACTTCACGGCACCCCTCCTGATAGTGGCCTTTTCAATCCCGCTCCTGGGCGAGCATGTGGGGCCCAGGCGATGGATCGCCGTCGCCATCGGCTTCCTCGCCATGATGATCATCATCCGCCCGGGAAGCGGCGTCTTCCACTGGGCCTCGCTCCTGGTGGTCGCCTCGGCCACCTGCTACGCCCTCTATCAGATCGTCACCCGGCGGCTGAGCGCGATCGACCATCCGCTGACGACCCTGTTCTTCAGCGGGCTGATGGGCGCCTTCGCGTTCACCGTCCTCGTGCCCTTCTACTGGCGTTGGCCGACGGCCCTCGACTGGGTGCTGCTGGCGCTCGTCGGCATCATCGGGGCGCTCGCCCACTACGCCCTGATCCGGGCCGTCGAGGGCGCGGCCCTCTCCCTGCTCGCCCCCTTCACCTACGCACAGATCATCATGGCCACGGCCATCGGCTATCTGTGGTTCGGCGACTTCCCCGATCGCTTCACTATCCTGGGTGCCGCGATCATCATCCTCTGCGGCCTCTACGTCGCGCACCGCGAGGCGGTCGCCGCGCGCAAGGCGACGGCGGGCGGCGGATGACCGGGGCCGGGCGGGAGCGGGCGGAGGCGCGCGCGAGCCGTTACCCACGCGCGGTCCTGCTGCTGCTCGCCGCGATCCTGCTGTTCACGGTCATGGACGCCCTGGCCAAGCATCTGAGCGCCGAGTACCACGTCGTGCAAGTGCTGTGGGCGCGCTACGCCTTCCACGTCGCGTGGCTGCTGCCGCTGTTGCGCGGGCACCGCCTGCGCCTCTACGCGCGGACCAGCGAGCCCGGCATCCAGCTCGCCCGCGGCTTCCTCCTCCTGGCCTCGACGGCGCTCTTCTTCACCGCCATCAGCTTCATTCCCCTGGCCGATGCCGTGGCCGTCGAGTTCATAGCACCTCTACTGGTCGTCGCCTTCTCCATCCCGCTCCTGGGGGAGCGCGTGGGCCGGCGGCGCTGGGCGGCGGTCGCCGTCGGCTTCGCGGCGGCGCTCGTCATCATCCGGCCCGGGCTCGGCATCCTCCATCCGGCGGCGCTCCTGATCCTGGTCTCCTCCTCCTTCTTCGCGCTCTACCAGATCGCCACGCGACGGCTCACGGCCGGCGATCACCCGCTGACCACGCTCGTCTATACGGGCGGCTTCGGGGCCGTGGTGCTGAGCCTGGCCGTGCCTTTCTTCTGGACCGCGCCGAGCTTCGCGGGCTGGGGCCTGATGGTGGCCCTGGGGGCGGTGGGCGCGGTCTCTAACCTGGTCGTCATCAAGGCCTTCGAGAACGCGCCGGCTTCTTTCCTCGCACCCATCATGTATGCCCAGATACTGACCGCGACGGCCATTGGCTATGCCGTCTTCGGCGACTTCCCCGACGGCCTCACCATCCTCGGGGCGGCGGTCATCATCGCCTGCGGCCTCTACGTCACCTACCGGGAGGCACGCCTGCAACGCGGTGTTGGCGCGGGTGGGGACGGTGGCGTAGTCTGACGATCGATACCGTCCACGACATCGCGCGAGGGGACCCAGAACATGACCGAGCCGCTCAACGCCAGCGAGATCGAAGCGCTGCGCCAGTTCGATACGCCGACCATCTGCAACTTGCTCGAGCTGGTGGCGCCCGAGCGGCGCGGCTACGGCTATACCATCAAGCAGCTCAACTGCGTCTTCCCCGCCCTGCCGCCGATCGTGGGCTACGCGCGCACGGGCATGGTGCGGGCGAAGGAGCCGGGGCCGCTCGACCCGGCGGCCTACCTCCAGATGCGCTACGACTACGTCGAATACGTGGGCTCGGGCCCCGGCCCGCGGATCAGCATCATCCAGGACCTCGACGACCCGCCGGGCTACGGCTCCTTCTGGGGCGAGGTGAACTCGAACGTCCACAAGGCGCTCGGCTGCGAGGGCACGGTGACCAACGGCAGCGTGCGCGACCTCGACATGATCGCCGAGGGGTTCCAGCTCATCTCCGGGGTCATCGCGCCATCGCATGCCTTCATCCATCTGGCGGCCTTCGACTGCCAGGTGAACATCCACGGCATGGTGGTGGAATCGGGCGATCTGATCCACGCCGACCGCCACGGCGCCGCCGTCATCCCGCATGACGTGGCGCGCGAGATCCCCAAGGTCGCCGACCTCATGCACCGGCGCGAGGCGGTGATCATCGGGGCGGCCCAGGACCCGGGCTTCACGGTCGAAAAGCTCAAGGACGCCTACGCCGCCTCCGCCCGTATCAAGGAATAGCCGCGTTTAACTTTCCAACATCATGTCGGCGATCTTCTCGCCGATCATGATGGTCGAGATGTTGGTGTTGGCGCAGACGACGGTCGGCATCACCGACGCATCGACCACGCGCAGCCCACCGATCCCGCGCACCCGGCAGGCCGGGTCGAGGACGGCCATCGGGTCGTCCTCGGCCCCCATCCGGCAGGTGCCGACGGCGTGCCAGTCGCCGCACACCTTCTCCCGCACCCATTGGCGGAGCGCCTCGTCGTCCCGGACCAGGGCGTCGAGCTCGACGCCGGGGCACAAGGCATAGCGCGTCACCAGGCGACGGGTCGGCGCGCCCAGGCTCATGAGGGCGGCGCCCAGCTCCGTGCGCAGGCGGTTCAAGGGCGTCTTCCGGTCGATCGCCCGCACTCTCTCGTCGACCGTGGTGGGGAAGGGGTCGGCGATGAGGCCGTCCAAGGCTGGCGCGGAGAGGAGTGAGTGACTGAGCCGGATACCCGCCATCAAGCGGCGCATGTCGCGCTCGTCCGACGCCAGGTTGAAGGCGACCAGCGGCTCGTCGCCGGGGTCGGCGCTGCGCAAGCGGACACCGCCGCGCGAGAGGGGCTTGTTGAGGGTGACGATGAGCGCGCCGAGCACCGCGCCGAGGGCGTGCCAGGCAACCCGGTTGGCGACCGAGAGCTTCATGTCCGCGGGCGTACAACCGGCCTCGCCCGAGGAGTAGCGCATGCCCATGAAGATGTCGCGCCCGAGACCCGGGGGCACCCGCGCGGTCGGCGTGAGATAGGCGGCGACGAAGACCAGGGCATGGTCGTGCAGGTTGGCGCCCACGCCGGGGAGGTCGCTCGCCACCCCGATCCCGTGGCCGCGCAAATGCGCGGCGGGGCCGATACCGGCGCGCATGAGGATGGCCGGGGAGTGGAGGGCGCCGGCCGAGACCACGACCTCCCGCGCGCGAAAGACTTCCTCGCCGCCTTCGCGCGCGACCCGCACGCCGGTGGCCCGCCGCCCGTCCATGACCAGACCCGTGACCTGCGCCTGGGATATGATGCGAAGGTTTTCGCGCGCCCGCGTGGCGACGTCGAGATAGGCGATGGCGGTCGAGGTCCGGCGGCCATCGATCTTCGACATGGCCTGGGGAAAGCAGCCGTCGCCGAACTCGGCATTGTGGTCCTCGTAGTAGCGGATCTGGCGAGCCTCCGCGGCCTCGCGGACCGCACGGCTGAAGGCCGGCCAGCGGTCGGGGAAGAAGCGCTGGACCGGGATCGGCCCCGAGGCGCCATGCATCGGCCCCGCGAAATCCAGGTCCTTCTCGAGCTTGTTGAGGTAGGGCAGTACGTCCTCGAAGGACCAGCCGGCGGCGCCCAACGACACCCACTCTTCGTAGTCCGCCGGCAGGCCGCGCAGGGTGAACTGGCCGTTGATGCTGGAGCCGCCGCCCATGACCCTCGCCTGCTCGTATGGGCGGGGCTGGGGCCGGCTCTCGTTGGCGGCGAACGAGTCGCGGAAGGCGCGCAGCCTACCCCAGATGAAGCGCGGGTCGAACTCGGGTCCGGGCTGGTTGGCGCCGCCGAGGATGGTCTCCGGCACCGCGCCGGGCGGCGTGTCGGCCCCGGCCTCGAGGAGGAGGACGCGGTCGGCGCTTCGGGCCGAAAGCCGGTTGGCCAGCACCGCCCCGGCGGAGCCGCCGCCGACGATGATCGTGTCGTATTCCATGCGGGCCTCCATATCCTGGCAACAGCTTGGCCGAAATTGGCCCTATGGCAAGCACGTCCCCGATGCTGCCGCCCGGCGTAGGGTGAAGAGCGTCACCTCGCCGCGGGTATTGAAGCGTATCGGCAGGACCGAGCAGCCGGCGCCGGTGCTGGTGTATCCGAGCATGGCGCCATGGCGCCAGAACCCGCGCGCGTAGGCGCGGTGGCGCGTCAAGTGGGTCAGGATCGGCCGCCCGCCCGGCAACGCGACCTGGCCGCCGTGGGTGTGGCCCGTGAGGTAGAGCGCGTACCCGGCGTCGGCCGCGAGATCGGCGGCCTCGGGGGAATGGACGAGGGCGATGCGAAAGCCCTCGGGCGCCGCGGCGAAGGTGCCGGGGACCGCGGGCGTAAAGTAGTAGTGGACGTCGTCCACCCCGCTCAGGTGAATGGCGTCGCCCCCGCGCCTCACCGTCACCGTCTCGTTGACGAGCATGCGGATGCCCAGATCCTCGAAGTCCGCCACCATGGCGGCGCAGTCGTGGTTGCCGAGGACGCCCAGGATACCGTCGCGCGCCGCGACGGCGGCCACGATCCGCCGCATGCCCGGGAGGATCTGCGCGTGCGGGCCGCGGACCCGGTGGCGGTAGTCGCCGGTCAGCGCACAGAGGTCCACCACCAGGCTGTCGATCAAGCCGGCGACCCGCTCGGCGAGCCCGTCGAGGGAGTCGATGTGGGGATCGGTGATGTGCAGGATGGTGTAGCCGTCGAAGGCCGGCGGCAGGCCCGGCAGGGCGAGGTCGTGGCGCTGGAGCCTGACCTTCAGGGCATTGCGCATTCCCAAACGGTGGAGCCAGGTCGCCCGCAAGACGAGCCAGCCCACCCTCATCAGCGTGCGGAACAGCGGCCAGTCCCGGTGGCTGCGCGGGCCCGCGGGCGTGACCTTGGCCTTGGCTTCCTCCATGGCCACGCGCGTCTCGGCCCAGCGCCGGCGCCTGTCCGCGTCCACGCCAGGGTCGATGAGCCCAGCTGCTTCCGCGCCTTTTGTCAGCACGGTCTAGCCCGCCATCAGCGCGCCACCGTTGACCTGGAGGATGGCGCCGTTGGTGTAGCCGCCGCGCGGGTCCGCCAGGTGGCGGATGGCGTGGACCACCTCCGCCATGGCGCCGATGCGCCCCATCGGATGGTCCCGCCGCAGCCACCTGAGCGCGTCCTCGCCGAACTTCGAGATCATGCGCCCCTCGATCGGCCCGGGGGCCACGGCGTTGCAGTAGACGCCGTGGCGGATGCCCGCCCGGGCATAGGTTTTGGTCAGATTGTGAACGCCGGCCTTCGAGGCCCCGTAGGCGGGGTGGACGCCCGAGCTGCCGACTTGGCCCGCGATCGAGCCCACGTTGACGATACGCCCGCCCGTGCCGGCCATGACTTCGAGCGCCGCGGCGCAGCCGTGGTAGGTGCCCGTCAGGTTAACGGCGATGATGCGATGCCAGTCGGCCTCCCCCGCCTCGCGCGCCTTCACCGGCAGGAAGATGCCGGCGGCATTGACCCAGATGCCGAGCGCGGTCTCCGAGGCCGCCCTGCGCGCGAGCGCGAAGACCGCTGCCCGGTCCGTCACGTCGAGGCGCAGGGGCACGATCCCGGCGCCGCCCATGGCATCGGTCAGGTCGGCGGCGTAGACGCGGATGCCGTCGGCCGCCAGGCTCCGCGCCACGGCGGCACCCAGCTCGCCCGCGGCGCCCGTGACCACCGCACCCTTGATGCTGGAATCCGTGCTGGCTTCGTCGCCGTCGGTCATGGGTGACAAGTGTCCTGGTTCCTAAGTTCGTGGCATTTAGGGCGGCTTTGCGGGTCTCTCGGCTAGGAGGGTGTCGCGCCGTGATGCCGGGGCATCACAAGCGGCGCGCGACGACGGCCGAGGGGCCCGCAAGCCCGCCCGGAGGGTCGCTTTTCCCGACCTCTGGAGGGCGTCATCGCCGCTTGACGACGCCCCGGCATCGCCGGCGCGGCGCTTCCTACCCAGAGGACGGGAAAAGCGATCCTAAATGCCACGAACTTAGGAACCAGGACACTAGGCCGCACGCTCCCAGCCCGCCGCCATGGCCTCTTCCTCGGTGCAGAACCAGCGGCCGCCGCGGGTCTCCCGGACCCTGCGTTGCGCGTAATCGGGGTGGCTCGGAGCATAGTAGTATTTGCGCTCGCGGCTTAGCACCACGCCCTTGATGAGGCAGGGCTCGACGAGGCGCGCGGACTGGCTTTCCGCCAACTGGAGGATGTTCTCCTCGAACGCGCCCCGGGCGACGCAGGTCGGGCCCTCGTCCGCCGGATAGTGGGTCGAGAACCGGATCTTGCGGGTCTCGTTCAGGACCTCCTCGCCATCCTCGTCGACCACCCGCTGCCGGTAGGAAAGGACGTAGCCGACCTTGACCGAGACCAGGGTCTGCTCCTCCGAGATGGGCGAGACGTAGACGTTCGCCGTGCCGCGCAGCTTGATCTGGTCGCGATACTCGGTGTCGAGGCGCAGGAGCCCGAAGCTGTTGGTCCGCCAGACCGGGAAGGCCGCGTGCTCGAGGAACGCGCCCGTCGCGACGCGCATGCCGAGATTGTCGTCATAGTCGACTCGGACCAGGCCGCAATCCGCGAACAGCCGCGGGTCGGTGCTCGAGAAATCGACGACCACGACGCCGGCATCGGGATCCGCCTTGGTCTCCTTCACCGTCACGAAGCCGCGCGCCAGGCCCCTGTTCACGTTCCGCCATACGTTCGCGAAACCGTCGAACACGATCCGCTCGCTGGGGATCGTGTTGACCTCGGGCGCCATAAAGCTGACCTCGGTGCTCGCGCAACCCACGAGCGCAAAGACGGCAATACCCGCCGCGAACAGAATTCGCTTCATTACTCGACCCTCCCGGTGACGGAACCTTAGCAACCTGGCGCTAATATGAAAATTGGAATCTGAACGGCCCGCTAACAGCCGTCAGGGCGCCTCACCGCTCCCGGCGGGTGGCGTGAAGGTGCCGCGCCACAGGCCGCGCCCGGCCGCGCGCGCCTTCTCCTCGATGGCGATGAAGGCCGTGCCCGTTACCCGGTCGGCGAGCGCCCAGCCCGTATGCACCATGTTGGCCGAGAGGTCGAACCCGCCGGCCCGGCAGCGCGCGGCGATCGGTGCCGACCCGCCCCCGGAGGCCGGCACGCATTCGACCTCGGTCCCGGCCACCAGGTCCATGAGGCCCGTGCGCGCGATGCGGCCGCAGGGATAGGGCTTGCCGCCGGCCTCGCAGGCCTGGTCGAGGCCCGGGACCACGATGCCGAAGAGGCGCACGGCCTCACCCGCGACCACGAGCGTGCGCGCGTCGATCACCCGCTCGACCGGCCCCGACGGCCCGGCCCGGACGGGGAGGGCGACGGAGGCGAGGGCAACGGCCAGCGGGACGAGGCGCACACATCGGAGCATGCGGCCATGATATCATGACCGCGATGGGGCCGGCGCCGATTTCGCGCATGCGGGAAATACGCTACGCTCGCCCATTGGCGGGAAAGGGGACTCTCATGGCTGGAACGCAAGAGGTGCGCGCCGTGCCCACGGTGCAGCTCGATAACGACCGAGTGCGCGTGACCGAGTGGCGCTTCGCGCCCGGCGCCGCCACCGGCTGGCACCGGCACGAGCTCGACTATGTCGTGGTGCCGATCCTCGACGGCACGCTCGTCATCACCAATGCCGAGGGCGAGAGCCGGAGCGAGCTGCGGCTCGGCCGCTCCTATTACCGGGACGCGGGCGTCGAGCACGATGTGCGCAACGGCAACGACTACGAGTTCGCCTTTATCGAGGTGGAGGTGAAGTAGGCCCGGGGCAAGGGTCGTGAGGCGCCGCCTTCACATCGTCCTGCCGCTCCTGCTCCTGGCGCTGGCGCTCGGCCTGCGCGCGTACGAGCCCCAGTTCATCCATCACGCGCGGCTCCTCCTGTTCGACAGCTTCCTGCGCCTGGAGCCGCGCGAATACGACCCTGGCCTGCCCGTGCGCATCGTCGATCTCGACGACGCCACACTCGAGCGCCTGGGCCAGTGGCCGTGGCCCCGAACCCTCGTGGCCCAGCTTGTCGACCGGCTCCAACGCATGGGGGCGGTGATCGTCTTCGACATCGTTTTCGCGGAGCCCGACCGCACCTCGCCCAGCCGCATCCTGCCACTCTGGCCCCAGACGCCGGAGATCGAAGCCCTCGCCGCGCAAGTCGATGAGATGCCCGACAATGACGCTGTCCTGGGTGAGATCATCGGTCAGGGCGCCGTGGTGACGGGTTTCTCGCTTGTGGACGAGGCATCGCCGCGTTTGCCCGAGGTCAAGGGCACCTTCGCCATCGCCGGAGACGACCCCAGGCGTCACATCGGTAACTTCCCGGGCGCCGTTACCAGCCTGCCCGAGCTGGAGGCGGGCGCCTGGGGCAACGGCTTCATCAACAGCGACCCCGACCCGGACGGCATCAACCGCCGGGTGCCGCTCGTCCTCCGGCTCGGCGACACCCTCTACCCCTCCATCGCGGCCGAGGCGCTGCGCGTCGCCCAGGGCGCCGAGACTTACGTCGTCAAGGCATCGGGTGCCAGCGGGGAGGAGAATTTCGGCGAGAATACCGGGGTCGTCATGATCCGCATCGGCGACTTCTTCGTGCCCACGGACGGCGCCGGCAACATGTGGGTCCACTACACGGGTACCCGGCCCGAGCGCTACATCCCCGCCTGGGAGGTGCTGGAGCCCGATTTCGACCCGGAGCGCGTGGCCGGCCGGATCATCTTCATCGGCACGTCGGCCGCCGGGCTCAAGGATATCCGCGCGACGCCCCTCGACCCCGTGCTGGCGGGGGTAGAGATCCACGCCGAGGCGGCGGAGCAAATCTTCGCCGGTGACTTCATCCTGCGGCCCGACCTGACCGAGGGCCTCGAGCTCGTCTATCTCCTCGCCGTCGGCCTCCTCGTCATCTTCCTGATCCCGTGGTTCGGCGCGCGCTGGAGCGGGGTGTTTGGCGTCCTCGCCATCGCCGGGGCCATCGGCGCCTCCTGGTACGCCTTCGCCGCGCACCGCTGGCTGCTCGACCCGCTCTTCCCCTCGATCGCCATCCTGCTCGTCTACATCCTCGAGACGGGCATCATCTTTCTGCGCACCGAGGGCGAGAAGCGCTGGGTGCGGAACGCCTTCGGGCGCTACCTCTCGCCCGCCGTGGTGGACCAGCTGGCTGAGGATCCCGGGCGCCTGTCCCTGGGCGGCGAGATGCGGGACATGACCATCCTGTTCTGCGACATCCGCGGCTTCACCACCATATCCGAGCAGTTCGACGCCCAGGGCCTGACCCGTTTCCGCAACCGCTTCCTCACGCCCATGACCGAGCTCATCCTCGCGCACCGGGGCACCATCGACAAATACATGGGCGACGCCATCATGGCCTTCTGGAACGCGCCCATGGACGACCCCGAGCATGCCTTACAGGCCGGGCGCACGTCGCTCGCCATGGTGGAGAGGCTCGCGGCGCTCAACACGGCCTGGCGCGCCGAGGCGGAGGCGGAAGGGCGCCGCTTCATCGAGGTCCGCATGGGTGTCGGCATCAGCACGGGCGAGTGCTGCGTCGGCAACCTGGGCTCGGACCAGCGCTTCGACTATTCCGTGATCGGCGACGAGGTCAACCTCGCCTCCCGCCTCGAGGGCCAGACCAAGACCTACGGGGTGCCCATCGCCATCAGCGAGGCCGCCGCCACCGGCGCCCAGGGCTTGGCCATGCTGGAGCTCGACCTCATCACCGTGCGCGGCAAGACCCGGCCCGAGCGCGTCTTCGCGCTTCTGGGCGACGAGGCCGTGGCGCGGAGCGAGGCCCACCAGGCGCACGAGGGCCGCCACCGCACCATGCTCGCCGCCTACCGGGGCCAGGACTGGGCGGCGGCCGAGCGCCTCGTTGCCGAGTGCCGCACGCTGGCCAGCGAGCGGCTCGCGGCCCTCTACGACCTCTACGCCGAGCGCATCCGCGATTTCCGCGCCGAGAGCCCCGGAGCCGAGTGGGACGGCGTCTTCGTCGCCCTGCGCAAGTAATTCCCGCCCGTTCACAGCCCCGCACGAGAGGCGCCGCGAGAATGAAAAAAGGGCCGGATCGAAAGATCCGGCCCAAGTTTTGCGTTTGGAGAGGAGGCTCCATAAGGAGCCCGGGTAGAGCCCTAGAAGGGTGACCCCAGCCAGAGCTCGGCGGGAACCGAGAGCAGTAGAGAGAGGAATGTGAGCTGCAGTGCCACCAATAGCGACATGAATCTCGTCATCGCTCAACTCCCGTGCGTTTGGTTCAGCCATCGGCGTACCCACTGCCGATGAACCCACCATATGCGACCCCAGTCACCAGGAAAGTGACAGCCGTCACACCCGGGTATTTTATTTTCAACTTTTTGAGATTTGGTTAAAGCCGCCCCGCGGCCGCGAGCGGCGAGGACGTGCCGCGTCGGGGCTACTCGCCGCGGAACTGCTCGACCATGTCCTCGAGCCGTTCCATGTCCCGCACGACGAGGGCGTTGTGCCCGCGCTTCACCAGCACCGCGCGGGCGAGGTCGCTCAGCACCCGCGCCACGGTCTCCCGCGCGGTGCTGACCCGGCTGGCGATATCGGAGTGGATCGGGATCGGCCGGATGACGGCGGTGTTGTCGTCGCGCTCGTTCTCGCGCGCGAGGCGCAGGATCTCGGCATGAACCCTGTTGTGCGCGCCCAAGGTGCTGAGGTCCATGATCCGGTCGGTCGAGGTGCGGACGATATGGGCCAGGCGCTTCAAGAGCTCGAACGAGACGACCGGGTGGCTGCGGGCCAGCTCCTGCAGCCGCTGGGGCGAGAGGCTCGCGACCACCATCGCGGCGAGCGCCACGATGTTGGCCGAGCGCGGCTCGCCGTCGATCGCCGCCAGCTCGCCGAAATAGCCCCCCTCGCCGATGTCGTCGAAGCTCACCTCGCGGCCGCTCAGCGAGTAGTTGACCACCCGGACGCGGCCTTTGACGACGAAGAAGATGTCGCGCGAATCGGCGTGGCGGTCGATGATCTTCTCGTGGGGCGCATGCTGGCGCCAGGCGCACAAGCGCTCGAGCGACGCCAGCTCCCGCTCGCTGAGATCCTCGAGCAACTGGATTCCGGATAGTGAGTGGCTTTCCGCCTCGCCCACCGTCTGCTCCCCCCGACCGTTGCCCGCATGTTAGCGCCCGCAACGGCCCCTGGCGAGAGGTGAATGATAGGGTGGCCGGCCCTAATCGCCGGCCCTAATCGAAGGGACGGACTCGGGTAACGGCGGCCTTGTTGATGAGGTGGACATCGTCGCCGTCGTCGACGAAGGGGAAGAAGTGCTCCGCGCCGTTCAGCAGGTCCTGGATGCGCATGGTGGCGTCGATGAAGACGTAGCCGGTGAGGACCTGACCGTCCTCGAGCTTGACCTCGGCATACTCGCGGACCTTGGGCACGCGCATCGCGCCGCGTGCCGCCAGGCGGGGATGCGGTATGGCCGCGCTCGTGTCGGTGTGCTTGCGCCACATGGCTTGTCACTCCTCCAACGCGGGGCTTGGCGTCGAACATGGAGTATGCGGCATGAGGGCTTAAGATTCGGTTTCGCCGGAGATTGCGCCGTGGGCCGGCTTGCCGCGTCAGGACGCGGTGGGTATAGTGCAGTGCACAATACATTGCATTGCAACATAACGGGAATGGAGAGGTAGGGTTATGTCGCCAGATGCATCCGCCGGCCTCAAGGTGCCGGGGACCAGGGGCCTAAATGGCTACGATTTCGAGGAGCTTGCCGTCGGCATGACGGCGCTCCACGGCAAGACCGTGACCGATGCCGACATCGTGTTGTTCTCGGGCGTCTCGGGCGATACCAATCCCCTCCACCTCAACCACGACTTCGCCAGCCGCACCATGTTCGGTGGAGCCATCGTCCACGGCATGCTGACCGCGAGCCTGATTTCGACCGTGATCGGCACGCGCCTGCCGGGGCCGGGCTGTGTCTATATGAGTCAGAGCCTCTTCTTCCGTGCCCCCGTGCGGGTCGGCGACACGGTCGAGGTGTGCGCCACCATCATCGAGCTCGTGCCCGAGAAGCGCCGCGCGCGGCTCGAAACCGTGTGCGCCGTCGATGAGGCGGTGGTGCTCGACGGCGAGGCGCTCGTCATGGTGCCCGCGCGGCCGGCCTGAGCCGGTGGGCCGGCCCGAACGCCATTCCGCTTGCAAGACGCCGGCTTCCCGTTACTTTCTTCCGCCGGGAGGACCGACCGCTCATGCGGATTTTCAGGCACCATACAGATCTGCCGGAAGACGCGCGCGGCGCTGTCGTGGCGCTCGGCAATTTCGACGGCATCCATCTCGGCCACCAGGCCATCTTGGCCGAGGCCGCCAGCATCGCCCGCGATGCGGGTGCCAGGCTTTCGGTGCTGACCTTCGAGCCGCACCCGCGGCAGATGTTCCAGCCCGGCACGCCGGCCTACCGCCTCACGCCCTTCCGCATCAAGGCCCGGCAACTGGCGGAGCTGGGGGTCGAGGATCTCTTCGTGCTGCATTTCGACGCGGCGCTCGCGGCGCTCGAGGCCGAGGCGTTCGTCGAGGGGGTGCTGGCCCGGGGGCTCGGCGCGCGCCACGTCGTCGTCGGTTACAATTTCACCTTCGGGCACCGCCGGCAGGGCAACGTGGAGCGGCTCCAGGCGCTCGGCGGCGAGCACGGCTTCGGCGTCACCAGCCTCGAGCCCGTCGAGAATGCGGACGGCGTGACCTATTCCTCGACCATGATCCGTGATTTCCTCATGCGCGGCGAGCCAGCCCGCGCCAGCGCCCTCCTGGGCCGCTTCTGGGAGATCGAGGGCCGGGTCGAGCACGGCGACGAGCGCGGCCGGACGATCGGCTTTCCCACCGCCAACGTGGCGATGGGCGAATACATCGTGCCGGCGCTCGGCGTCTACGCCGTGCGCGCCGGCATCGACGAGGGCACCGAGACCGTGTGGCGCGACGGCGCCGCCAATCTCGGGCGCCGGCCGACGGTCGATGGCCAGAGCCTCACCCTCGAGGCCCATCTCTTCGATTTCGCGGGCGACCTCTACGGCCGGCACCTGCGCGTGGCGCTCGTCGAGCGGTTGCGGCCGGAGAAGAAGTTTGACGGGCTCGACGCATTGAAGGCACAAATCGCCCGGGATTGCGCGGACGCGCGGCGCATCCTGGCGGTCGCGCCGCCGCGCCCGGCCGCCGATACGCGCGCGGCTGACTGACGGACCACGCACTGACGGACCACGCACTGACGGATCACGCACTGACGGACCACGCAATGGCGACCGATTACAAAAGCACCGTGTTCCTGCCCCGGAGCAGCTTTCCCATGAAAGCCAACCTGCCCTTGCGCGAGCCCGAGATGCTGGCCCGCTGGCGCGAGATGGGCCTCTACGAGCGCATGCGGGCGGCGCGCGCCGGGCGCGAGCGGTTCACCCTGCACGACGGCCCGCCCTACGCCAACGGCCACCTCCATATCGGCCACGCCCTCAACAAGATCCTCAAGGACGTCATCAACCGCTCCCAGCAGATGCTGGGCAAGGATGTCGCCTACGTCCCCGGCTGGGACTGCCACGGCCTGCCCATCGAGTGGATGGTCGAGGAGAGCTACCGGGCGGCGGGCAAGAACAAGGACGAGGTGCCCATCGTCCAGTTCCGGCGCGAATGCCGCGAGTTCGCCGAGAAGTGGATCGCGATCCAGAACGAGGAGTTCCAGCGCCTGGGTGTCGAGGGCGATTGGGGCCGGCCCTACCTCACCATGTCCTACGACGCCGAGGCCCAGATCGTACGCGAGCTGGGCAAGTTCCTGATGAGCGGCAGCCTCTACCGGGGCTCGCGGCCGATCCTGTGGTCGGTGGTGGAGAGGACGGCGCTGGCCGACGCCGAGGTCGAATACGAGGATCACGTCTCGACCACCATCCATGTCCGCTTCCCGGTCCTCGACACGGCGCCGCGCGAAGAGCTGCGTGGCGCCAGCGTGATCGTCTGGACGACGACGCCCTGGACCATCCCCGGCAACCGGGCCATCGCCGTCGATGCGGACGAGGATTACGTCCGCGTGCGGGTGACCGAGGTGGCCGAAGGCTCGCGCGCGGTGGTGGGGGAAGAGATCCTGGTCGCTGGCGCGCTTCTCGCGGCGGTCGCGAAGGACTGTGGCATCGCCGGCCACGAGGTGGTGGCCAGGCTCCCGGGTCGGACGCTCGCGGGAGCCGTCTGCGCCCATCCGCTGCGGGGCCAGGGGTACGATTTCGATGTCCCCGTCCTGGCGGCCGGTTTCGTCACCATGGACCAGGGCACGGGCTGCGTGCATATCGCACCCGGTCACGGCGCCGACGATTTCCACCTGGGCCTGGCCCACGGCATCGAGGTGCCGTTCACCGTGGGCGAAGACGGCGGCTTCCTCGATTCCGTGCCGCTCTTCGCCGGGCGCCAGGTGCTTACGGGCGAGGGCGAGACGGGCGACGCGGACGACAGCGTGGCGGCGGCGCTCGAAGCGGCCGGCGGCCTCCTGTCGCGCGGGCGGCTGCGCCACAGCTATCCCCATTCCTGGCGCTCGAAGGCCCCGCTCATCTTCCGCAACACGGCGCAATGGTTCATCAGTATGTCGGACACGGGCCTGCGCGATACCGCCCTCTCGGCCATCGAAGCGACCCGGTGGGTGCCGCCCGCGGGCCGCAACCGCATCGCATCCATGGTCGAGGGCCGCCCCGACTGGTGCATCTCGCGCCAGCGCGCCTGGGGCGTGCCGATCCCGGTCTTCGTCGACAAACGGACGGGCGAGCCGCTGCGCGACCAGGCGGTGATCGACCGCATTGCCACCGTGATCGAGGCGGAGGGCGCGGACGCCTGGTTCTCGAGCGCGCCGGCGCGCTTCCTCGGCGACGGATACAACGCCGACGATTACGAGCAGGTGCGCGACATCGTCGAGGTGTGGTTCGAATCGGGCTCCACCCACAGCTTCGTGCTCGAGGCCCGGGACGACCTCGATTGGCCGGCCTCCCTCTACCTCGAGGGCTCCGACCAGCACCGCGGCTGGTTCCAGTCCTCGCTCCTCGAATCCTGCGGCACCCGTGGCCGCGCGCCCTTCGACGCGGTCCTGACCCACGGCTTCGTCATGGCCGAGGACGGCCGCAAGATGTCGAAGTCCCTCGGCAACGTGGTGGCCCCGCAGGCGGTCATCGATAAGAGCGGGGCGGAGATCCTGCGCCTCTGGGTGGTCGGCAGCGACTATTCCGAGGACCTGCGCATCGGGCCCGAGATCCTCAAGCACCACGCCGACGTTTACCGCCGGCTGCGCAACACGCTCCGCTACATGATCGGCAACCTCGATGGCTTCGGGCCCGCCGAGCGCCTGCCGCCAACCGGGATGCCGGAGCTCGACCGCTGGGTGCTGCACCGCCTCTACGAGCTCGATGGCCTGGTCCGGCGCTGCTGCGCGGATTTCGACTTCCACACCCTGTTCACGGCACTCCACACCTTCTGCGCCACCGACCTCTCGGCCTTCTATTTCGACATCCGCAAGGACGCGCTCTATTGCGATGCCCTCGCCTCACCGTTGCGCCGCGCGGCGCGATCCGTGCTCGACGAGGCCTTCCAGTGCCTCGTCACCTGGCTCGCGCCCGTGCTCTGCTTCACGGCCGAGGAGGCCTGGCTCGCGCGCGACGAGGCGGGCCGGGCCGGGGGCAGCGTCCACTTGACCGAGTTCCCCACCGTACCGGCCGAATGGCGCGACGACGACCTGGCCGAGAAGTGGCGCAAGGTGCGGGCGCTGCGCCGCGTCGTCACCGGCGCGCTCGAGCTGGAGCGGGCGGAAAAGCGCATCGGCGCCAGCATGCAGGCTCACCCGGTGGTCCATGCCGGGCGCGAATTCGTGGAGGCCATGGCGGGCGTCGACCTGGCCGAGATCGCCATCACCTCGGGCGCCACGCTGGTGGAAGGCGCCGCGCCCGCGGGGGCCTTCACCGTCGACGACGTGCCGGGCGTGGCGGTGGTCCCCGGTCTGGCCGCGGGCGAGAAGTGCGAGCGGTGCTGGAAGGTGCTGCCCGACGTGGGCTCCGTTGCCGGCTACGAGGACGCCTGCGCGCGCTGCGCCGACGCCGTCGAGCAGCTGACCGAGGCGGCGGACTGAGCCCGCACCAGGCCCCGACGCGGCGACGGCCGGCCAGCGTCCCGGGCCGCGTGGGTTTGCGGGTCGGCCTCGCCGCGGCCTTCCTCACGCTCGCGCTCGACCAGCTCTCGAAATTCTGGATCCTCGATTCCGTGATGGACCCGCCGCGGACGATCGCCGTGGCGCCCTTCTTCGACATCGTGCTGGTCTGGAACCGGGGCGTGAGCTTCGGCCTCTTCGAGAGGGAGGGGCCGTGGCTCCTGCTCGCGATCGCGGCCGCGATCGTCACCGTCCTCGTGGTCTGGCTGGCCCGGACGCGGCGGCGCTTGCTCGCGCTCGCGCTCGGTCTCGTCATCGGTGGGGCGCTCGGCAACGCGGGCGACCGCCTGATGCACGGCGCGGTGGTGGATTTCCTCGATTTCCACGCCGGCGACCTGCACTGGCCGGCATTCAACGTCGCCGATTCGGCGATCACGATCGGCGTTGCCCTGATGCTGCTCGATGGCTTGTTCGAGCGGCGCGGGTGACCTAGTATCATCTACTGTGGTGCAGGTGGGACATGACCCACGCACCGTGCGGGAAAGATGACACACAAACCGGGCTTGCGGGCCGTCTTCCTGGCGGCGATCCTCGCGGGGCTGGTCGGCGCCTGTCAGACGGCCGCCGACCTCCAGGATGCCTTCATCGGCGGCGACACGCCGAGTGAGGGTTATGGCGCGGCGAGCGGGGCGAAACTGACCCTGCCACCGGACTACAATCTGCGCCCCCCCGTGGGTGGGGGCGGCGTGAGCGACGGTGACGTGGCGGCCCAGGTGGCGCGCAAGCGGGTGTTCAACCTGGCGCCCCAGCAGCAGGCGTCGCTGGCGGCACCCGGCGGCGTGCTGGGCCAGCCGAGCCCCGGCGAGGTCTACCTCCTGGAGCGGGCGGGCATCTCCGCCGTCAATCCCAACATCCGCGAGGAGGTGGAGGTCGAAACCATCGAGATCGACGAAACCGACAGCCTGATGGTGGAGAAGCTGCTTAAGTGGCGGGACATGCCGCCCGAGGAGGTGGTGGTGACTTCGGTCGACGGCACCGTCGTCGAGGAGGAGGCAGTCGAGGATATCCCGCCGGTTATCATTCGCAAGCGCCGGGGCTTGCTCGAATCGGTCTTCTGAACCATGTCATGGGGCGGCGCACGGCGCGGCATCGTGCCGCGCGTCCGAGTTGAACCCGCCCCCCCCCCCCCATGTTGCCGGAGAGCCCGTGGCCCGCCTGAAGTCAGCCCGTCTCAGTGCCGCCGCCGTCCTGATCGCCGCCCTGCTCCCGGCGACTCCCGCGGCGGCAGGTGTCTTCAACCCCGAGTCATTCACTCTCGCGAACGGCCTCGAGGTCGTGGTGGTGGAGAACCACCGGGTCCCGGCCGTCACCCAGATGGTGTGGTACAGGGTCGGTGCCGCGGACGAGCCGGTCGGGAAATCTGGCGTGGCGCACTACCTTGAGCACCTCATGTTCAAGGGCACGGACCGCTTCCCGCCGGGCGAGTTCTCGCGCCTGGTGGCGGAGAGCGGCGGGCGCGAGAACGCCTTCACCGCCCAGGACTATACGGGCTACTACCAGACCGTGGCGCGCGACCGGCTCGAGCTCGTCATGGAGCTCGAGGCCGACCGCATGACCAACCTCCTGCTGTCCGCCGAGCTCGCCCGTCCCGAGCTCGCGGTCGTGCTCGAGGAGCGCCGCTCGCGCATCGAGAACGACCCCGGCTCGCGGCTGGGCGAGCAGCTCGGTGCCGCCCTCTACCTCAACCACCCCTACGGCACGCCGATCATCGGCTGGATGCATGAGGTCGCGGCCCTGACCCCGGCCGATGCGATCGATTTCTACGAGCGGCACTACGCACCCAACAACGCCGTCCTGGTGTTCAGCGGGGACGTGACCGCCGAAGAGCTGCGCCCATTGGTGGAGAAGTATTACGGCGCCATACCGGCCCGTGAAATTGCACCCCGAGTCCGCCCGGCCGAGCCCCCGCCCGAGGCGGCACGCCGCGTGACCGTCGAAAGCGCACAGGTCCAGCAGCCGAGCTGGAGCCGCAGCTATCTCGCCCCCAGCTACATTACCGGCGAAGCCGAGCATGCCTATCCCCTCGAGGTGCTCGCCGAGGTGTTCGGCGGCAGCGCCACCAGCCAGCTCTACCGCCGCCTGGTGGTGGAGCGGAAGCTGGCCGTGGCCGCCGGGGCCTATTATTCGCCGGGGGCGATCGACCAGACCCAGTTCTCGATCTATGTCACGCCACGAAACGGCGTCGGCCTCGACGAGATAGAGGCGGCGGTCGACGAGGAGATCGCGGTCTTGCTGGCGGACGGGGTGGACGCGGCCGAGGTCGCGCGCGCGCGCGAGCGGCTCCAGGCCGCGGCGATCTACGCCCGCGACGGGCTTCAGGCCGGCGCCCGCTCGCTCGGCATGGCGCTCGCCGCGGGGCGCACCGTCGAGGACGTGGAAGCCTGGCCCGATCGCATCGGCGCCGTGACGGCCGAGGCTATCGACTTGGCCGCGCGCGCGGTGCTGCGGCCCGCGCGATCGGTCACGGGCCTGCTCCTCCCCGCCCCGGCGGGTGAGGCGGAGGCACCCGCGGGCGAGGAGGACGGATGATGGCCCACGCACGCCCGCTCGCGGCCCTCGTCCTGCTCGCCACCACCCTCCTCCTCCCGGGCCATGCCCGCGCGGCCGTCGAGATCGAGCGCGTGGTCAGCCCCGGCGGCATCGAGGCTTGGCTGGTCGAGGACCGGACCCTGCCGGTCATCGCCATGCGCATGGCTTTCCGCGGCGGCGCCGCCCTCGACCCGGCCGGGAAGGACGGCTTGGCCGAGATGGTGTCGAGCCTGCTCGACGAGGGTGCCGGCGGGATGGATTCGGAGGCCTTCCAGCGCGCGCTCGAGGACCTCGCCACTTCGTTCCGGTTCGACGCCGGCATGGATGCCTTCAGCGGCAGCCTGAAGACCCTCTCCGCCAACCGCGACGCCGCCTTCGACCTGGTGCGCCTCGCGCTCACGGCGCCGCGCTTCGACCCGGAGCCGGTGGAGCGCATCCGCAACGCCTTCCTGGCCCGCCTCGCGCGGGACGCGGAGGACCCGGATGACATCGCCGGGCGCACCTGGTGGCGCGCGGCCTTCCCCGAGCATCCCTACGGCCGGCGCCTGCGGGGGGAGCCCGAGACCATCGCCGCGGTCACGGCCGCGGATCTGGAGTGTTTCGTGGCCTCGCGCCTCGCGCGCGACAACCTGATCGTCGGCGTGGTGGGCGACATCGGCGCCGACGAGCTCGGCCCCCTCCTCGACCGCACCTTTGGCGGCCTGCGCGCGGCCTCGACCCCGGTCGAGGTGCCCGAGGCCGCGCCCGCGGCCGTCGGCGCCGTCATCATCGAGACCCGCGATGTGCCCCAGAGCGTGGTCGTGTTCGGCGCCGCGGGCATCAGGCGGGACGATCCCGACTACTACGCCGCCTATGTCCTCAACCATATCCTCGGCGGCGGCAGCTTCAGCTCCCGCCTCTACCAGGAAGTGCGCGAGAAGCGCGGCCTCGCCTACGGCGTATACACATACCTCTATCCGCTCGATCGCGCCGCCCTCATCATGGGCGGGGTCGCGACCCAGAACGGGCGCGTCGCGGAAACCATCGACATAATTCGCGCGGAGTGGCAGCGGCTCGCCGAGGGCGGTGCGACGGCCGAGGAGCTCGCGGCCGCCAAGTCCTACATCAATGGCTCCTTCCCCTTGCGCTTTGGCAGCACCGGCGGCGTCGCCGGCCTCTTGGCCGCGATCCAAATGGACAATCTCGGCATCGACTATTTGGAACGCCGCCCCGCGCTGATCGACGCCGTCGGGGCCGAGGATGTGGCGCGCGTGGCACGCCGGCTGCTCGATGCCGAGGCGCTGACTTTCGTGGTGGTGGGGGCGCCCGAGGGCCTGGAACCCAAGCCGCCGCTCGAACGCAAGAGTTGAGCGCGCCGCCGCCCGCGCATGGCTGGCATTGTTCCCTACACCCATGAGGTCGAGGCCTGCGTCACCGGCGCGGGCGGGCTCGGGCGCGCGGATTTCGAATCTGTCCTCGAAGAGGCGGGCCCGGCCGTCGAAGCCATCCGCCGCTGGCTCCGGGAGAGATGCCAGCCCTTCCTCGCCCTGCCCGGCGCGCGCGACGACCTGGCCGGGATCGAGGCGGTGGCACAACGCCACCGCGAGGCGTTCGAGCTGGTGGTCGTTCTCGGCACCGGCGGTTCGAGCCTCGGCGGGCAGAGCCTCGTCGCCGTCGAGCAGCCCGCCTTCCCCGGTATTCGGCCCGGGCCACGGGTTCTGTTCATGGAGAACATCGACCCGCATAGCTTCGCCGGGCTCCTGCGTGCGGCCGACCTCGGCCATACTGGCTTCATCGCCATCTCGCGGTCGGGCGAGACGGCCGAGGCGCTGGCCCAGTTCTCCGTCTGCCGCGCCGCCATGCGCGAAGCGATCGATGGCGACCGGCTCGCGCGCCATTTCACGGTCGTCACCAAGCCGGGGTCTAACCCGCTGCGCCGCATGGCGGAAGCAATGGGCGTCCGCGTCCTCGATCACGACCCGAAGCTCGGCGGCCGCTTCTCCGCCCTCTCCATCACCGGCCTGCTGCCGGCCACGATTGCCGGCGTGGACGCCCTCGCCGCACGCGCGGGCGCCCAGGCGGTGCTCGATGGGATGCTCGGGGCCGCGGGCCCGGGCGACTGCGCGCCCGCCGTGGGCGCCGCCATATCGATCGGGCTGCTGCGCGCGCGC
The DNA here is from genome assembly GCA_963666705.2 of Alphaproteobacteria bacterium. Taxonomy (GTDB): domain Bacteria; phylum Pseudomonadota; class Alphaproteobacteria; order CADEGL01; family CADEGL01. The sequence continues at coordinate 260,676 of CAXXKO010000009.1, forward strand.
GGCATCGGGGCGACTGTCCTCATGCCCTATTGCGACCGCCTGGCCCCCTTCGCGCGCTGGTTCCGTCAGCTCTGGGCCGAAAGCCTCGGCAAGGACGGCAACGGCACGACCCCCATCGCCGCCATGGGGACCGTGGACCAGCATAGCCAGCTCCAGCTCTACCTCGACGGCCCGGCCGATAAGATGTTCACGATTCTGACGGTTGCGCCCGGGGCCGACGATCTGCCCATGCCGCGGCATGAAGGGGCCGGGGGCGAGCCCGGCTGGCTCGCCGGGCGGACCATGGGCGCCCTCCTCCAGGCCTCGGCGCGGGCCACGGCCGAGGCCCTGACGGCACGCGGCCGGCCCGTGCGCGCCATCCATCTGGCCAAGCTCGACGCCGCGTCGATCGGTGCCATGATGATGCACTTCATGTTGGAGACCGTGATCGCGGCGCATCTCTTGGGCGTTGACCCGTTCGACCAGCCCGCGGTAGAACAAGGCAAGGCACTTACTCGTGACCTCGTGGGCGCCGAGCCGACCCATGAGGAGGCTTGAGCCCGCCACGACATGACCGCGCAAACGAGATCACCGTGACCATCCGCCGCCTGCCCGAGGGCCTCGTCAACCGCATCGCCGCCGGCGAGGTGGTGGAGCGCCCGGCCTCGGCGGTCAAGGAGCTGGTCGAGAACGCCATCGACGCCGGGGCGTCGCGCATCGAGGTGGTGATGCGGGACGGTGGGCGCACCCTCGCCTCGGTCACCGACGACGGGCGCGGCATGACGCGGGAGGAGCTGCCGCTCGCCGTCGCACGCCACGCCACCTCGAAGCTGCCGGGCGAGGACCTGACTCGCATCGTGAGCCTCGGCTTCCGGGGCGAGGCGCTGCCCTCGATCGGCTCGGTCTGCCGCATGACCATCACCAGCCGGGCGCGCGGCGCCGACGCGGCCTGGTCGCTCGCGCTCGAAGGCGGGCGCGTCGGCGAGCCCACGCCGGCCGCGCATCCGCCCGGCACCCGGGTCGAGCTGCGCGACCTCTTCTACGCGACGCCGGCGCGGCTCAAGTTCCTCAAGGCCGAGCGCACCGAGCTGGGCCACGCCATCGATGCCGTCAACCGTCTGGCCATGGCCCATCCCGGGATTGCCTTCGCCCTCTCGGACGGGCAGCGCGCGCCGATCCGCCTGAGCGCCGCCCAGGGCGAGCTGTTCGACGCCCGGCTCGCGCGCCTGGGCGCCATCATGGGGCGTGAGTTCGCCGAGAACGCCCTCCCGATCCGCGCCGAGCGCGAGGGGCTGCGCCTCGCCGGCCATGCCGGGCTCCCCACCCTCAACCGCGCCAATTCCCAGGCCCAGTACCTGTTCGTCAATGGCCGGCCGGTGCGGGACCGGCTGCTCCACGGCGCCGTGCGCGGGGCTTACCAGGACTTCCTCTCACGCCACCGGCACCCCATGGTGGCCCTCTTCCTCGACTGCCCGCCCGATGCGGTGGACGTGAACGTCCACCCGACCAAGGCCGAGGTCCGCTTCAGCGATACCGGGCTCGTGCGCGGCCTCATCGTCGGCGCGCTGCGCCACGCCCTCGCCGAAGCCGGCCACCGTGCTTCGACCACGGTGTCGGCGGCGGCGCTCGGCGCCATGCGGCCCGGGACCGGGGCCAGTCTGCCCTACGCGCAGGCACCCGCACGCGTGCCGCGCGGCCTCGCCGAGCAGGCGGTGGCCTTCCAGGGGCCCACCCCGTTCGGCGGCCTGGGCGGGCCCTCGGCCGCGCCGGGCGCTGGCTCGGATGGGCGCGCGGGAGGAAGCGAAAATCCACTCGGTGCCGCGCGGGCGCAGGTGCACGAGACCTATATCGTCGCCCAGACAGCGGACGGCATCGTCATCGTCGACCAGCACGCGGCCCATGAGCGCCTGGTGCACGAGCGTATGAAGGCGGCGCTCGAGGATGGCGGCGTCCAGCGCCAGGGCCTGCTCCTGCCCGAGGTGGTGGAGCTCGAGGAGGCCGCTGTCGCCCGCCTCGCGGCCCGTGCTGAGGAGCTGGCCGAGCTCGGCCTCACTCTCGAGGCCTTCGGCCCCGGCGCGGTGGTGGTGCGCGACGTGCCGGCACTCCTCGGTGAAGTCAACGTCCAGGGTCTCGTCCGCGACCTGGCCGACGAATTGGCGGAGATGGGCGAGACGCTCGCCCTCAAGGAGCGGCTCGAGGCCGTGTGCGGCTCCATGGCGTGCCACGGCAGCGTGCGTGCCGGCCGGCGCCTCAACGCCGACGAGATGAACGCGCTCCTGCGCCAGATGGAGGCGACGCCCCATTCCGGCCAATGCATCCACGGCCGCCCCACCTACGTCGAGTTGAAGCTCGCCGACATCGAGCGCCTCTTCGGCCGGCGGTAGGGAGCGCGAACATGACTGAGCTTGAAGGCAGGCGGGCGCTGGTGACGGGGGCGGCGAGCGGGATCGGGCTTGCCATCGCCCGGGCCTATGCCGCCGCCGGCGCGCGGATCGTGATCCAGGATATCGACCCCGAGAGTGCCGAGGCGGCGGCGGACGCGCTGCGGGGGACCGGCGCGGAGGCGCTCGCCGTCGGCGGCTCGGTGGCCGACCCGGGTGACGTGTCAGCGGCTTTCGCTGCCATGGACGCCGCCATGGGCGGCATCGACATCCTGGTCAACAATGCCGGCATCGCCGACAACAAGCCCACCCTCGAGATGGTGCCGGCCGACTGGGACCCAACCATGGATGTGAACCTGCGCGGCGCGTTCCCGTGCGCGCGCGAGGCGGGCGAACGCATGTGCGCCCAGGGCGCGGGCGCCATTGTCAATATCTCGTCCATCTGGGGCATCGCGGCGGCGCCCGAGCGCCTCGCCTACACGGTCGCCAAGCACGGCATCGTCGCCATGACCAAGGTGCTGGCCAACGAATGGGCGGATCGCGGCGTGCGGGTCAACGCCATCTCACCCGGCTTCACCGAAACCCCGATGCTGCGCGGCAAGATCGATGCCGGCGACCTCGATGCGGGCCAGCTCACCCGGCGCACGCCCATGGGTCGCCTTTGCCGGCCCGAGGAAGTTGCCGATCTGGCCCTGTTCCTGGCCTCGGACAGGGCGTCCTTCATCACCGGCCAGGCCATCGCCGTCGATGGCGGCTGGACCTCCTATGCATTCATCGAGGACTGGCTCGAGTCCCGGAAGCGGAGGAACGCGAACCGCGAGCGGCCGTATCGGCGCTCGTCGATGGCCTCGAAGCCGGCGGGCGGGGCGAAGGGCGCGGCGCCGCCATGCTCGAGAACCACGACCGCGCCAGGCGCGAGCCAGCCCGCGGCCGCGAGCGCCGCGAGGGCGGGCGCCGCGAGGCCGGTCCCGTAAGGCGGGTCGAGGAAGGCGAGGTCCGCGGGCGCGGAGGCGAACGGCGGGCGCGCCGCGTCGGTGCGCGAGACGTGGCACTGCTCCTCCTCCCCCAGGCTCTCGATGTTGCGCCGCAGGCATTGCAGCGCCACCGGATCGCGCTCCATGAAGGTTGCGTGCGCAGCCCCGCGCGAGAGCGCCTCGAACCCCATGGCGCCGGTGCCGGCGAAGGCGTCGAGCACCCGCGCGCCGTCGAGCACCGATCCCCCATCCGGGCCCAAGCGGCCATGGGCGAGCACGTTGAAGACCCCTTCGCGCGCCCGGTCCGACGTGGGCCTGACAGAATCGCCCGCCGGTGCCGAGAGGCGGCGGCCGCGATGCCTACCGGCGACGATTCGCACGGCGCGCCCGCGCGGACGGGGTGGGCTCGAGCCGGGCGCCGAGCTGCTCGCGCAGCACCCGCCTGGGCACCTCGGCCACCGCCCCGCGCGCGAGGTTGCCGAGCTGGAAGGGGCCATAGGCCGTGCGGATGAGGCGGTTCACCTCGAGGCCGAGATGCTCGCACACCCGGCGCACCTCCCGGTTTCGGCCCTCGACGAGGGTCATGGTGAGCCAGGCGTTCGCACCCTGGACCTTGTCGAGCCGGGCTTCTATGGGGCCGTAGCGCAGGCCCGAAACGGTGACGCCGCCGGCGAGCGCGGCGAGGCGCCCCTCGTCCGGCGTGCCGTGTACACGCACCCGGTAGCGGCGCTTCCAACCCGTCGCCGGCAGCTCGAGATGGCGCGCGATCGCGCCGTCGTTGGTCAGCAGCAGCAGGCCCTCGGAGCTGAGATCGAGCCGGCCGATGGTGATGACCCGCGGCAGCTCCGGCGGCAGCGCGTCGAAGATGGTGCGCCGGCCCTGGGGGTCGCGGTCCGTGGTGACGAGGCCGGCCGGCTTGTGATAGCGCCACAGGCGCGTGGCCTCGGCCGCCGGCAGGGGCTTGCCGTCGACCTCGACGCGCGTCCCGGGCCCGACGATGACCGCGGGCGTCGCGATCACCGCGCCGTCGACCTTGACCCGGCCCTCGACGATCCAGCGCTCGGCCTCGCGGCGGGAGCAGAGGCCCGCCCGGGCCATGACCTTGGCGATGCGCTCTCCCTTGGCCTCGTCCGGACCGGCCGTGGCGGCCGGGCGCTCAGCGCGCGAGCCAGCCACCGTCCACCGGCAGGGTATGGCCCGTGACCATGGCCGCGGCCGGCGAGGCCAGGAAGACGATCGCCGCCGCCACATCCTCGGGCGTGGCGAGGCGGCCGAGCGGCGTATCGCGCTCGATCGCCGCGATCGCTTGCGCATCGTCGAGGAGCGCTTGTGTGAGGCGGGTGCGCACGAAGGTAGGGGCGACGGCGTTGACCCGTATGCCGCGGTCGCCCCATTCGCACGCGAGCGCCCGGGTCATGTTGACGACCGCCCCCTTGCTGGCGTGATAGCCGACGGCGGGCCGGACGCTCCGCCCCCTCAAGCCCATGATCGAGGCCACGTTGACGATGGCCCCGCCGCCCTGGGCCAGCATATGGCGGGCGGCGGCGCAGGCGCACAGGAAGACGGCCGTCTGGTTCAAGTCGATGACCCGGTCCCATTCGGCGCGCGGCATCTCCTCGGCCGGCATGCGCGCGCCCGTGCCGGCGTTGTTGACCAGCACGTCGAGCCGGCCGTGCCGGCTGGCGACCGCGTCCATGACCCGGCCGACGGCGGCCTCGTCCGTCACGTCGAGGGCCTCCACCTCGGCGCACATCCCCTCGGCCCGGATCGCCCCGGCGACGGATTCGGCCGCGTCGGCCTCGATTTCGGCGACGACGGCCACGGCACCAGCGCGCGCGAGGGCGATTGCCGTGGCCCGGCCGAGGCCGTGGCCCCCGCCCGTCACCACCGCCACCTGGCCATCAAGGGAAAAGCTGTCGGCATGAATCCCGTTCATGGCCGCACTCTATGCGGCGTGGGGTGGGACGGCAACGGCGCCGGGCGCGGCTTGACCGCCATCGGCGCGGTCGGCAGGGTGCGGCCATGGCCAGGGTAGACACCTCCTTCATGTCCCTCGCGCTTGCCGAGGCCGAGGCGGCGGCCGCGCGGGGCGAGGTGCCCATCGGCGCCGTGCTCGTCGATGGCGCCAGCGGCGCCGTGCTGGCGGCGGCGGGCAACGAGACCGAGGCCCGCGCGGACCCCACGGCCCATGCCGAGATGCTGGTCATCCGCGCCGTGGCGACGGGCACGGGCGCGCCGCGCCTGGTGGGCGCCGACCTATACGTCACCCTGGAGCCCTGCCCCATGTGCGCCGCGGCCATCGGCTTCGCCCGCCTGCGCCGGCTCTATTACGGCGCCGCCGACCCCAAGGGTGGCGGGGTCGAGCACGGCCCCCGCATCTTCACCCAGCCGACCTGCCACCACCGGCCCGAGACCTATGCCGGCATCCAGGAGACCAGGTGCGGCGCGCTGCTCAAGGCGTTTTTCCGGAAGAGGCGGTGAGGCGTTTGTGTAGCGCTGGCTTTCGCCGCGCCTCGCCGGTCCTCATACTTCGACAAGCTCGCCATGAGGACCTCACCCTGAGCCTGTCGAAGGGTGAGTGTGGCGCGGTTCGAGGGCCGCCCCTCAGCCCCCCGCCACCTCCGCGAGGGTGAAGAGGGGCGGGGTGGCGAGGGCTTGGAGGAGCTGCGGCATCGAGCAGTTGCCGCCGGTGATCGCCAGCACCACGCGCCGGCCGCGCAGGCTCTCCCGATGTTCCCAGGCGGCGGCGAGGCCGGCGGCGCCCGAGGGCTCGGCGAGCAGGTGGGCGCTCTCGACGAGGGTGTGGACGGCGGCCAGGATGTCGCGCTCGCCGCACAGCCAGCCCTCTGCCACGTAGCGGCTGAAGACCTCGAAGGCGAAGGGGATCGTCTCGCGGCTGACGAGGCCGTCGGCCACGCTTGCGCCCGGCACCTCGAGCGGCCGGCCCTCGCGGAAGCTCCGGACGATCACGGGGGCCGCCTCGGGCTGCACGGCGATGACGCGCGCGCCGGGGCGCATCTCCGCCAGCAGCGCCGCGCAGCCGGCCGCGAGGTTGCCGCCGCCCATGGGGATGACGAGATCGTCGAAACGGTCGAGCCCCCGCACGACTTCGAGCGCGAGGGTCGCCGCCCCCTCCATCACATCCAGGCTGATGCCGTCATTGACGAAGTAGAGGCCACCCTCCTCGGCATGGCGGATGGCGGCGGCGCGGGCGTAGTCGATGTCCGATCCCACCTCGTGCACCCGGCCACCGAAGGCGGCGATCATGCCGCGCTTGAGCGCGTTCGTCCCCTCGGGCACGAAGATATCGGCGGCACCGCCCAGGCGGCGCGCGCACCAGGCCACGCCCTGGCCGTGGTTGCCGCTCGAGGAGGCGACGACGCCCTCGGGCGCGCCTCGCTCGCGCGCGCGCACCAGGTCGCAGAGCGCGCCACGCAGCTTGAAGGAGGCGATGGGGCTCGCGCATTCGTTCTTGAGCCAGATATCGGCGTCGAAGGCCCGGCTCAGGATCTCCGAGCGCGTGAGCGGTGTTTCGGCCATATAGGCGCGGACGATCGTAAGCGCCGCCTCGACCCCAGCAAGGGTGGGGTCCCGCGACGCCGCGCCCGCGGCCGTCACGTCCGCGCCGCCTCGGCGATGGTGAAAGGCGGCGGGGTGCGAAGCGCGCGCGCGAGGATGTCCGTGCCCACATTGGCACCCGAGAGCACCAGCACGACGCGGGTGCCGGCGATCTCGGCCCGTCGCTCCCAGGCCCCGGCCAGGGCCGCGGCACCGGCCGGCTCGACCAGCACGTGGGCGCTCTCGGCCATGGCGTGAAGGGCCCCGAGCAGGTCGTTGTCGGAAACCAGCATGGCGTCGTCCACCCGCTCGATCATGCAGCACAAGGCGAGGTCGGGCGGCACCCGCGTCACCAGGCCGTCGGCGATGGTATCGCAGTCGCGCTCGATCTTGCGGCGAGCGTGGAAGCTCTCGGTCACGGCGGACGAGCCCTTGGCCTGCACGCCCACCACCCGCGCGCGGGGCTGGAGCGCCTTAATGGCCGTGGCCACGCCGGAGATGAAGTTGCCGCCGCCCAAGGGCACAAAGAGGTGGTCGATATGGTTGAGCCCGCGCGCGATCTCGAGCCCGACCGTGCCCGCCCCTTCCATGAGGTCGGGGTCGTTGCCGTCATCGACGAAGAGGTAGCCCGCCTCGGCGGCGAAGGCCTGGGCCGCGTCCTTGGCCTCGTCGAGGTCGCGGCCGTGCTTGTGCAGGGTGCCGCCGAAAGCCTCGACCATGGCCGCCTTCACCGGGTTGGCGTCGGCCGGCAGGAAGATGGCGCTTGCGAGCCCGAGGAGGCGCCCGGCATAGGCCACGCCCTGGCCGTGGTTGCCGGTCGAGGAGGTGGCGGTACCCGCGATCCCACCCCGGGCGTGGCCCCGGATCATGGCGGCGAGCGCGCCCCTCAGCTTGAAGGAGGCGATCGGCGTGGTGGTCTCGTTCTTGAGCCAGACTTCGGCGCCGAGCGCCCGGCTCAGGATCTCCGAGCGCACGAGCGGCGTCTCGGCCATATGGGGCCGGATCTCCTCGAGCGCCGCTTCGATGCCGGCGAGGGTCGGCAGCCTTGTCGTCATGTCCCGCATCCTCCGCCGGGAAGCGCGCGCCAGCCGATATCCCTGCGGCAGAAGCCTTCTGGCCAGTCGATCGCATCCACGGCGGCATAGGCACGACGCCGCGCCTCGGCGATGTCGGCGCCGAGCGCCGTGATCCCGAGCACGCGCCCGCCCGCGGCATGGATGCGCCCCTCCCGCGCTACCGTGCCGGCATGGAAGACATGCACGCCCTCGATATCGCCGGCCCGGTCGAGGCCCCGGATCTCACTGCCCTTGGTGTAATCCCCCGGATAGCCCTTGGTGGCCATGACGACGCAGATGGCGGCGTCGTCGTGCCAGCGCAAATCGAAACTGTCGAGCTCGCCGTCCCGCGCCGCCACCAGGGCCGGGAGCACGTCCGAGCGCAGACGCATCATGAGGGGCTGGCATTCGGGATCGCCGAAGCGGACGTTCACTTCGAGGAGTTGCGGGCCGTCCGCCGTCATCATCAGCCCGGCATAGAGCGTGCCCTTGATCGGCCGGCCCTCCGCCGCCATGCCGGAGACGATGGGACGAACGATGCGGGCCATGATGTCTTCTTCCATCGCTTGCGTGACCACCGGGGCGGGCGAATAGGCGCCCATGCCGCCCGTGTTGGGGCCGGTATCGCCCTCACCCGCCGCCTTGTGGTCCTGGGAGGCGGCGAGGGGGACGGCGTGGGTGCCGTCGACGAGGGCGATGAAGCTCGCTTCCTCGCCCATGAGGCGGTCCTCGACCACGACCGTGCCGCCGGCCGGCCCGAAGACGCGGCCCACCATCATGTCGTCAACCGCCTGCAGGGCCTCGGCCGTGCTCCGCGCCACGACCACGCCCTTGCCGGCGGCGAGGCCGTCGGCCTTGACCACGATGGGCGCGCGCCTGTCGCGAATGTAGTCCGCGGCGGCGGCCGCGTCGTCGAACCGTTTGTAGGGAGCCGTGGGGATGCCGTGGCGCGCACACAGGTCCTTCATGAAACCCTTGGAGCCCTCGAGGACGGCGGCCTTGGCACTCGGCCCGAAGGTCTTGATGCCGGCCTCCTCGAGCCGGTCGACGAGGCCGTCGACGAGCGGCGCCTCGGGCCCCACCACGACGAAGTCGATGGCTTCGGCGCGGGCGAAATCCACCAGCCGGTCGATGTCGCCGGCCGGGATCGGCACGCATTCGGCCTCCTGCGCGATGCCCGCGTTGCCGGGCGCGCAATAGAGCCTGTCGCACAGGGGCGAGCCCCCGATCGCCCAGGCCAGCGCATGCTCGCGGCCGCCCGATCCAACCACCAGAATCTTCATGATTTCCGCTTGCCTCCTCGCCGCCGGCGCCCTGGTCGGACCTCTCTCCGCTTGCCCCCTGGCCTGGTGCCGTATCATAGTGAGCGGGCTCATGAGTGACAATTCACTGCCCTTCGACCCAGCCGCGGACGCGCCCGCGGCCCACAACCTGCCCGAATATACGGTCAGCGAGATCGGTGCCGCGCTCAAACGGACTCTCGAGGGGGGCTTCGGACGGGTGCGCGTGAGGGGCGAAATCTCAGGCTTCAAGCGCGCTGCCTCGGGCCACCTCTACTTCACCCTCAAGGACGAACGCGCGGTCATCGATTCCGTGTGCTGGAAGGGCGTGGCCGGCGGCCTCGGGATCCGGCCCGAGGACGGCCTCGAGGTCATCTGCACCGGGCGCGTCACCGCCTACCCGACGCGCTCGCGTTACCAGATCGTGGTCGAATCGGTCGAGCTCGCGGGCGAAGGGGCGCTCCTCAAGCTCCTGGAGGAGCGCAAGCGCAAGCTCGAGGCGGAGGGCCTGTTCGATCCGGTGCTGCGCAAGCCCATTCCCTTCCTGCCCGACGTGATCGGCGTCGTCACCTCGCCCACCGGGGCGGTCATCCGAGACATCCTGCACCGCCTCGCCGACCGCTTCCCGCGCCACGTCCTGCTGTGGCCCGTCCGGGTCCAGGGCGAGGGCGCGGCCGAGGAGATCGCCGCCGCGATTCTGGGGTTCAACCGCCTGGTACCGGGGGGTGACGTGCCGCGGCCCGACCTCCTCATCGTCGCCCGCGGCGGCGGCAGCCTCGAGGACCTGTGGGCGTTCAACGAGGAGCTGGTCGCTCGCGCCGCGGCGGTGAGCGAGATTCCGCTGATCTCGGCCGTGGGGCACGAAACCGACACCACGCTGATCGACTTTGCCGCCGACGTGCGCGCGCCCACGCCCACGGCCGCGGCCGAGATGGCCGTGCCGGTGCGGGTGGAGCTTCTGGCCCAGGTGCTCGACGACGCCCGCCGCATGGTCGGTGCCGTGAGCCGCAAGACGGCCGAGCAGGCGCGCTGGCTCGACGCCCTCGACCGGCGCCTGGGCGACCCGCGCCGCATCCTCGAAGCGCCGACCCAGCGGCTCGACCATGCGGCCGAGCGGCTGGGCCTCGGCCCGCGCCATCTGGTCGCGCTCGGCAAGGCCAGGCTCGACCGGGCCGCGGCCGGGCTGCGGCCAAGGTCCCTGGGCGATAGAATCGGCCAGGGGAGGGCAGCCGTCGGAAGCGCGGGCGCGGCACTCGAGCGCGCCGGGGGCCGCGTGGTTACGGATGCCCGGCGTCGTCTGGAAGCGGTCGGTGGCCTGCTCGACTCCCTCTCCTATCAGCGGGTGCTGGAGCGCGGCTTCGCCCTCGTGCGCGACGCCGCCGGGTCGCCCCTCACCGCGGCCGCCGCCGCCCGGCCGGGCATGGAGATCGCCATCCGCTTCCACGACGGCGAGGCAGGGGCGGTCGTGGCCGGCGCGCCCGGCCGCGCTAAGGCCAAGCGGGGCCGGCGCGGGGGCGGCGGCGAGGAACCCCAGGGCACGCTCCTGTGAGCAGCCGCGTGTGGGCCACCGGGCTCATGGCTTGGCTGTCGGTGGCGCTGGCGGCCGGCACGGCCGGCGCGTTTACCCTCGAAGGCCCCTTGCAACAAGGCGGCTTAGTGCTGGGCCGGGCCGTGCCCGGCGCCGAGGTCACGGTCGACGGCCGGCCGATGCGGGTCTCGCCCCGGGGGCTCTTCGTCCTCGGCTTCGGGCGCGATGCGCCGGCGCAAGCGGTGCTGGAGGTGCGCCGCCCCGACGGGACTGCCGAACGGCGCCAGCTCGAAATCGTGGGGCGTGAATACGAGATCCAGCGCATCGACGGCCTGCCATCCGCCCAGGTGGCCCCCGACGCGGAGGCATTGGAACGCATCGTGGCGGAGACGGCGCTCATCCGCGCCGCCCGGGCGCGCGATTCGGCCGGGGTCTGGTTCGCGGACGGCTTCGCCTGGCCGGTCTTGGGCCGGCTCTCCGGCATCTACGGCAGCCAGCGCATCCTGAACAGTCAAGCGCGCCAGCCGCACAAGGGCGTCGATGTGGCGGCCCCCGCCGGCACGCCGGTCGCGGCGGTGGCGGCCGGCATCGTCTCGCTGGTCCACGACGACATGTTCTTCACCGGCAAGACGGTGATGATCGACCACGGCCACGGCCTTGCCTCGATCTACGCGCATATGAGTGCGATCGAGGTCACCGAGGGCCAGGCGGTGGCGCGCGGCACCGCGATCGGCCGGATCGGGGCGACGGGGCGCGCGACCGGCCCCCACCTCCATTGGGGGGTGAGCCTCTTCGGTGAAGCGCTCGACCCGGAGCTCCTCGCCGGGCCCATGCCGACCGCGGCCGGAGATTAACCCGGGCTCACCCTCCACCCTTGCTCGGTAGCGGGGCGAGCAGGCGGGCGAGCGCGGCCTCGTCCGCCCAGTCCACCGTCACCTCGACGGCGCGGACGAGGGTGCGCGCGTCTTCCGGCAGGCGGACGAAGTCCTTGGCGGTGGTCACGATGATGGCGTCGCGTGCCCGCGCTTCGTCCCACACCGCCATGATCTCCTCGGGCTTGTAGGGGTGATGGTCGGGGAAGTCCCAATGGGCGACGATATCGCAGCCGAGCTCGCGCAGGCTCTCGTAGAATTTCCCCGGCCGCCCGATGCCGGCGAAGGGCAGCACCCGCTTGCCGGCGAGGTCGCCCGCGCCGTCGAGCCGCAGGCGGGCGCGGAGGACCGGTGGGCCATCGCGCAGAGCGGTGGCAATCCCGCACCTGTCCTCACCCAATATCACCACCGCCGTGGCCCGGGCGAGGGCGTCCTCGACCGGTTCCCGCAGGGGGCCGGCGGGGACCACCCGGCCATTGCCGAAGCCGTAGCCGCCATCGACGACGAGGAGCGAGATGTCCTTCGCCAGGCTGGGGTTCTGGAATCCGTCATCCATGACGAGGAGTCCGGCGCCGGCGGCCACGGCCGCCCGTGCGCCGGCCGCGCGGTCGCGCGCCACCCAGGTCGGCGCCGCACGGGCCAGGAGGAGGGGCTCATCCCCGACCTCGCGGGCGGAATGGGCGGCGGGATCGACCCGCACGGGCCCTATCAGGGTTCCGCCGTAACCCCGGCTCAGCATATGGACGGCGGCGCCACGCGCACCAAAATTCGCCGCGAGCGAGAGGGCGACGGGGGTCTTGCCTGCCCCGCCCACCACCAGGTTGCCGACGCAGACGACCGGGACGGGTGCGCGCCACGGCCTCGTGAGCCCGCGCCGCAGGGCGCCGGCGGCCCGCCACACATAAGAGAGTGGGGACAGGAGGGCCGCGGCCCCCGCGTCCGGACGGTGCCAGAACTCAGGCGCGCGCACGGGCCGCCGCGCCCGCCGCGCGTGGCTCCAGCGGGTCGAGGTGGGGGGCGAGCTCGCCGAGCAGGGTCTCGATGATGCCGCCGCCCGCCTCGGCGACGCCGCGGCCGGCGGCGGCCTGTCGCGCCCGCTGCTCCGGGTCGCCGAGCAGGCGCGCGACGCCGGCCGCGAGGCCGGCGCCGTCCGCGACTTCCACCAGCGCGCCCAATGCCGTCATCTCGTCCACCACCTCGCTGAAGTTCCACATGTGGGGGCCGTGCAGGACGGCACAGCCGAGCCGCGCCGGTTCGACCAGGTTCTGCCCACCATGGAGTACCAGGGAGCCGCCCATGAAGGCGATGGGGGCCAGGCGGTAGAAGAGGCCGAGCTCGCCCATGGTATCGGCGAGGTAGATGCCGGCGTGCTGGTCGGGAAATTCCCCGGCGCTGCGGCGGGCGACCGTCACCCCGATCTCCTCGATTCCCCGCGCGATCTCGGCCCCGCGCGAAGGGTGGCGGGGGACGAGTATGGTGAGGAGGCCCGGATGGTCCAGCGCCAGGCGGGCATGGACCTCCGCCACGATCCGCTCCTCGCCGGGATGGGTGCTGGCGGCGAGCCAGACCGGGCGCTCGCCGAGCGCCCGCCGCAACTCCGCGAGCGCCAGCTCGTCGGCGGCGAGGGCGTACGCGGCCAGCTTCAGGTTGCCGATACAGCGCACCGGCCCGGCACCGAGCTTGCCGAAGCGCTCCGCCTCCGCATGGGACTGGGCGAAGCAGAGCGTGAAGCCGTCCAGCAACGGCCGCACCAAGCTCGGCGCCCGCTGCCATCCAGCGAAGGACTTGGCGGACATGCGGCCGTTGAGCAGGACCATGGGCACCCCGCGCATCTGGGTCTCGCGCACCAGGTTGGGCCACAGCTCCGATTCGACCCAGAGGGCGAGGTCGGGCCGCCAGTGGTCGAGGAAGCGGCGCACCCAAGGCAGCCGGTCCACCGGCACGTACTGGTGGAAGGCACGCTCAGGCAGGCGGGAGTCGAGGAAGCCCGCCGATGTGACCGTGCCGGTGGTCACCATCACCTGGAGCCACGGCCGCTCGGCCAGGAGCCGTTCGAGGAGGAGAAGGACGGACTGGGCCTCGCCCACGCTCGCTGCGTGAAGCCAGGCGAGGGGGCCATCCGGCCGCGCCCGGCCGGGCCGGCCAAGCCGCTCCTCGAAACGCGCCGCGTCCTCCTTGCCCGCCATCATGCGCCGACGCAGGTAGAGCCGGATGAGCGGCGCGGCGAGCGTCGTAAGGGCGCGGTAGGCACCCGGCGTCATGGCCCGCCCCGGGCGGTTTCCAGCCCCGTGTCTTCGCCCGCCGTGCCGCGTGAGATCTCGGCCGGAGCGCGGGCCGGACCGGGCTCGACCGGCGGATGGCCGCAGATGCGGTCGGCCTGGTTGGTGAGCGCATTGAGCCGTTCTTCGAGCTCCCGCCGTGCGGCCTCGCGGGCTGGGGCGTCGGCGTCGCGCGCCACCTCGATCGCCTCGCCCCAGCCATACACGCCGCGGCCGAAGGGCAAGGGCAGGAGGAAGCGGTCCCAGGAGCGCAGGATCCGCCGCCGGCTGGTGGCGAAAGTGGCCGGGATGATGGGCACGCCCGCGCGCCGGGCGATACCGATGACGCCGGCGCTGGCGCGCATACGCGGGCCGCGCGGGCCGTCGGGCGTGAGGCCGATGCAGGTCCCGGCTTCGAGCTCGTGCAGGATGCCGCGAAGGGCGGTGAAGGCACCCTTCGAGGTCGAGCCGCTCACCGCGCCGATGCCGAAGCGCCCCACGGTGCGGGCGATCAAGCACCCGTCGCGGTGGTGGGAGATGAGCATCTTGACCGGCCGGTCCGCCGTCCAGCCCGGTGGCATCATGAACATGCGGCCGTGCCAGAAGCAGACGATGAAGGGCCGGCCCTCACGCCACAGGCGTTGCGGCCCCTCCACCCCGAGGACGGTCCAGCGGGTGGTGCCGCGGACCATGCGGATGTAGTAGGCGGCGAGCCACGCGACCAGGCGCTGGGTCGCATCGCGCCTCGCGATTCCGCCGAGCACACCCATGGCTCATGCCCGCGCCCGAGCGGCCGGCCCGATTCTGGGCGGCCCGTCCGCCTCGGGCACCTCCTCGGCGATCTGGCGGGCGTAGAGCCGGGCGTAGGCGCCGCCCCGCGCCATCAGCTCGGCATGACTGCCGTGCTCCAGCACCCGGCCCCCGTCCATGACGTAGATGATGTCGGCATCGACCACGGTCGACAGGCGGTGGGCCACGACCACGGTGGTGCGCCCGCGCATGAGCGTGGCCAGCGCCGCCTGGACCTGGCTCTCGGTGTTGGCGTCGAGCGCCGAGGTGGCCTCGTCGAGCAGCAGGATGGGCGCGTTCTTGAGCATGGCGCGGGCGATGGCGAGGCGCTGGCGCTGGCCGCCCGAGAGCTTGACACCGCGCCCGCCCACATGGGTGTCGTAACCCGCATCGAGCTCGTCGATGAAGCCCTCGGCGCCGGCAAGGCGCGCCGCCGCGCGAATTTCCTCATCGCTCGCGTTGGGCCTCCCGTAGGCGATATTGGCGCGCACGGTGTCGTCGAAGAGGCTGATTTCCTGGCTCACGAGCCCGATATTGGCGCGCAGGGACTCAATCGTGACCTCGCGCACGTCGTGGCCGTCGATCGTCACCCGGCCGCCGTCCACGTCGTAGAAGCGCGGGATCAGGTTGAGGATCGTGGACTTGCCCGCCCCCGACGGCCCGACGAGGGCCACGGTGCGGCCGGCCGGCACCTCGAGCGAGACTTGGGTGAGCGCGCTCTTCTCGCCGCCATAGCCGAAATCGACATCCTCGAAGCGGATGGTGCCGCCCGTCACTTCGAGCGCGTGCGCGCCGGGCCTGGTGACGATGGTGGGCTCGACATCGATCAGCGTAAAGATGCGCTGGGCCGCGGCCAGGCCCTCCTGCACGTTGGCGTTGAGGTTGGCCAGCTTCTTCATCGGCTCGTAAGCCAGGATGAGGGCGGTCATGAAGGAGAAGAAGGTGCCCGGCGTCTTCGCGCCCGAGATCACCTGGGAGCCGCCATAAACGATCACCGCCACGATGGCAACACCGCCCAGGGTCTCCATGATGGGGTGGGAGAGGGCGCGCGTGGTGGTGGCCTTGAACAGCAGGCGAAAGATGCGGTTGACGGCCTTCGTCGCGCGCTCCGTCTCGTAGGCCTCCATGCCGTAGGCCTTGACGTGCCTCGCACCCTGGAAGGCCTCGTCGAGCAGTGTCGAGAACAGGCCGATCTCGTCCTGGGTGTTGGCCGAGACGCGGCGCATGCGGCGCCCGATCTTGACGATGGGCAGGACGGCGGTGGGAAACGCGAAGAAGGCGACCGCGGCCAGCACCCAGTCCTGATAGAACATGACCGCGACCAGGAATATGAGCGTCAGCGTGTCCTTGCCCAGGCCGGTCAGCGAATCCGAGACCGCCTTGCGCAGGACCTGCACGTCGTTGATGAAGCGTGAGACGAGGCTCCCCGCCGCCGTGTTCTGGAAAAAGGCGAGGTCGGCCCGCATCAGATGGGCGAACATGCGAATCTGGAAATCGGCGATGATGCGGTAGCCGACATAGTTCATCAGCACGGCCTGGCCGAAGGTGCCGAAGCCCTTGGCCAGGAAGACCGCGAACACCATGACGCCGATGCCGAGAAGCTGGCTCTCGTCGCGCTGGAGGAACACGTCGTCGAGCACCGGCTCCATGAGCTTGGCGAGCGCCGCCGTCGAGGCCGCCGCGATCGTCATGCATAGAAGCGCGAATGCGATGCGCCAGAGGTGCGGGCGAATGTGATTGCGCATCAGACGGCCGACCAGCGCGATCGTCGTCTCGTCGATGCGGGCCGCGTGTTTTTTGGCTCGGGCCAAGTGGTTATCGCTCTCCTGGCAGTCTGGATCGGACAATACCACGCCGGCGCGCGCCCGGCCAACGCCGGATAAATTCAAAATTACAAGGGCTTAGGGACCGGCGGGTCAGCGCCCGGGGCGCGAGCAAGGCGGGCCTCGCGGTGGGCGATATAGATCGAGGAGCTGGCGATCACGCCCGCGCCCAGCCAGGTGTAGATGTCGGGCAGCTCGGCGAATGCGACGAAACCGATGAGCGCCACGAAGGGGAGCTGGAAGTAGAAGAAGGGCAGGATCGCCGTCGTGTCCGCGAGGCCGAAGGCGCGGGTGATGCCGATATGCCCGATGGTCGCCGAGCCGGCGAGCAGGGCCAGCCACCCGAGTGTGGCGAGAGTGGGCCACTGCCAGAAGAAAAGCGCCGGTATGAGCGAGAGCGGCGTCAGGATGATGGTCATGTAGGTGATGATGGCGAAGACCGGCTCGGTGCGTGAGAGCAGCTTCACGAAGGTCATGGAGAAGCCGACCGTGAGGGCCGAGGCGAGGGCCAGCATGGCGCCGTAGCTCGGCTCGACGATGCCGGGGCGCAGGATGATGAGGACACCGGCGAAGCCGACGAGGGCGGCGCCCCAGCGCCGCGGCCCAACCTTCTCTCCCAGGACGAAGATGGCGAGCACGGTGGCGAAGAGAGAGGAGGTGAAGAAGAGCGCCGTCGCCTCGGCCACGGGGATATAGGCCACGGCCGAGAACCAGGTCATCAGCCCGATCATGCCGGTCGTCCCGCGCAGGAGGTAGAGGTGCAGCTTCTTGGTTCGGAGGCCTCGCAAGCCGACCTTCATCAGCCACGGCACCATGATGAGGAGCCCGAAGAGGGAGCGGAAGAAGCCGACGACGAAGGGGTGCAGCTCGTGGGACGTGTGGCGGATCAGCGCCGTCATGACGGCGATGCCGGCGGCCCCCAGGATCGCCCATCGTCCCTATCCGGTTAATGCAGGTAGCGACCGAGTGTTCTTTATATGTTCGCTCTAAGGGTGTACTGTTCCCGCCTCTGAGGATTGGTCGGGAGACAGGGCATGAGCGGCTTGTTGACGTTCCAAGAGCGCTACCGAGACGAGGAATCGTGCATCCTGGCCTTGGCGGATCGACGCTGGCCGTCTGGGTTTGCGTGCGCCCGCTGCGGGCACCGGCGGGGCTATCGGCACAAGGCGCGGGCGCGCGTCTTCGAATGCGCGGCTTGCGGTCGTCAAGAGTCGGTGACGGCGGGAACCATCTTCCACCGCACCCGCACACCGTTGCCCAAATGGTTCCTGGCGGCGTGGTTGATGGGGCGGGACAAGCGCGGGGTCTCGGCCCTGTTCCTGGCGCGCGAGCTGGGGCTTCGCTATGAGACCGCATGGCTGATGGCTCACAAGCTGCGCCATGGCTTGGCGGAGCGGCCGGATGCGTTGCTGGACGGCATGGTCGAGGTCGATGAGAGCTACTACGGCGGGCGCGGCAAGCCCGAGAGCCGGGGCCGCGGGATGGCCAATGCCAACAAGAGCCTGCTCGTGCTGGCGGTGGAGAAGGTGGCGGTGGCGCCGGGCAAGGGGGTCGAGGGCAGCGGCTTCGTCGCCGGCCGGGCGCGGCTTGCCATCCTGCCCCGGGCCAATGCCGAGCAGCTCGGCGGCTTCGTGCGGGCCGCCGTGACGCCGGGCGCGCGCCTGCTGACCGACGATTTCAAGGGCTATGCCGGGCTCGGCGCCGTCTACCGGCACCAGCCCACCGTCCAAGGCCAAGGCAAGAACGCCGAGACGCAGATGCCGATCATCCACGTCCTGTTCAGCAACCTCAAGACCTGGCTCAACGGCACTTACCATGGCGTCAGCGCCAAGCACTTGCCGCGCTATGGCCGGGAATGGGCCTATCGCTTCAACCGCCGCCGGCGGATCGACGACCTCGGCGACTTCGTCCTGAGCCGCGCCATGGCCCGGCCAACCATCACATACCGCCAGTTGATCCACGGCTTGCAACCCAGGGCGCACGACCTGCCTTAACCGGATAGGGACGTCGCCCATAATGCGCCCCTGGCCGGGGCCGGGATGGCGGCGCCGAAGCGGGCGAGCCGGTTCCTCACGGCCAGCCGACGGATGTGGCCCGCGTGCCTGTCGCCCCCGGTTCCGTCATTCGCCGCGGTCCCCCGTGATCCCGTTGCCCCTGACGGCGGAGAGTAAGGGATGACCCGGCACATCTCGATGGCTTTCTATCGGCCGGGGCGCTAAGGCTCTATGAGAGAGGAGCGCCCCATGACCATGACGGCCGACATCTTCGACCCCGCCCACTATGCCAAGGTGCCCCTGCCGCCGGTCGAGGCCGAGTCCTTGCCGCCCTGGTGCTATACCTCGGACGCGTTCTACGCTCGCGAAGTACGCGATATCTTTATGCGGAGCTGGAATTTCGTCGGCCGGGTGGAGCGGGTGCCCAAGCCGGGCGACACCCTGGCCCTCGACTACGCGGGCGTCCCCATCATCATCCTCCGCGACCGCGCGGGCATGCTCCGCTGTTTCGCCAATGCCTGCCGCCACCGGGGGCCCTCCTGCTGGAGGCGGGTAGCGGCAACTGCCGGACGATCAAATGCCCCTACCACGGCTGGGTCTACGGCCTCGACGGCGCGCTCCAGGGTGCGCCCGACATGGAGCGGGCGGCGGGCTTCGAGAAGGCCGAGTACGGCCTCACGCCCGTCCGACTCGAGGTCTGGGCCGGCTTCATGTTCGTCTGCTTCGATCCTGCCGCCGCTGGCCTCGTGGACACCCTCGGCGACCTGCCGGAGAAGCTCGCCCCCTACCGCCTGGAGGAGATGGTGCCCACCTACCGGCGGGAATACCTCGTCGCCTGCAATTGGAAGGTGGTGATCGAGAACGCCAACGAGTACTACCACACGCTCACGGTCCACGGCCGCTCGATCTACGCCCAGCCGGTGGATTTCCTGGGCCAGGCGGGCAGCCCCATGGCGGTGCTGCCGAACGACCCCCAGCGCGGCGCCTACAACTTCTTCTTCATGCCGCACGAGGGCACGCGCTCGCTCCTGCCCGGCGATACGGGGTTCGAGCCCATGGCGCAATTGCCGGAACACATCCGCCACGGCTCCTATTTCGGCTTCGTCTTCCCCTGCATGCACCTCTCCTGCCACAACGACGTCATGTGGCTCATGGAGGTCTATCCGAGCGGCCCGGGCCATATCCGCGTGGCGCAAGTGGGCTGCTTCCCGCCCTCGGCCCTGGCGCGGCCCGATTTCGAGGTGGTGGCGGCGCGCTATTACAAACGCTGGGCGCTCACCCTCGCCGAGGACATCGCCCAGATCGAACTCCAACAACGCGGCCTCGCGAGCCCCTTCGCCCGGCCAGGCCGCGTGTGCCACGTGGAAGACAAGCTCCAAATCTTCCGCCGCATGGTCGTCGAGCGCGTCATCGGCAACCAGGCGTAGTTCCGCCGCCACGAAACCGAGCCGACACGACGTACGGTCATTTTCACCACCAAGGCACCAAGACACCAAGACGCGGACAAGTGGAGTCGATTTCCTGGATTGAAGCCGCGCCGGACGAACGCGATCCTTTCCCCCTTGGTGCCTTGGTGTCTTGGTGGTCGGCCCCTTATCTCGCCCGTCCCAAACCCCTCATACCAACGGCCCATAAGAATGCCCGTTGTATGTTCCCTCAAGCGCCGGGCGGGCGCATCCGCGCCCTTGGCTTACCTCGCATAAGCTTGGGCGCGGTCGCGCTTGCCAGCGGTCGATGAGTCAAGCTCATCGGCCGCTGGTATCAGTCGAGAGAGAAGCGCTTCAGGTAGGGCGGCACCGGGATGCCGGGCTTGAGGCGCGGGTCGGGCTCGGGCGCGCCGAAATGCTGGCTGACCGGCATGACCCCGGCCCAGATGTCGTCGTCGTAGTCTTCCTCGTCGTCCTCGGGCGGGCCGGTGCGCACCTTGGCCGCGGCCTCCACGATGGGCAGGGAGAGGACCGTGGTGGCCTTCATCTCCTGCTTGTTGATGGGGCGCATTTCCTCCCATCGCCCGGGCCACAGCCGGTCGATGAAGTTCTTGAGGGCGGCTTCCTTGGCGTCCGAGCCCTCGATCTGCTCGGCCTCGCCATAGATGATGACCGAGCGGTAGTTCATGGAGGAGTGGAAGCCCGAGCGCGCCATGACGAAGCCATCCCACAGGGTCACTGTGAAGCAGCACTGCACACCGCCGCGTATGGCCCGGATCATGCGGCTCGCCGAGGAGCCGTGCCACACCACCCTGTCCCCCTCGCGCCAATAGGCGGTCGAGGCCACATAGGGCTGGCCCTCGAAGCAATAGCCCACGTGGCAGACGAGGCCGGCGTCGAGGATGCCGTGGACCGTCTCGCGGTCGTAATGGGCGCGCTTGTGGGACCGCTTGATGCGGCTGCGGTCGGTCGGCGTGAAGGCGTCCATGGCTCTCTCCCCCGGAATGTGGCGCTGCCCAGCAACTCCATAACGAATAAGTGGCTTATGACAAAGAGCCACTTATGACAAAATGACAGGGCCACTAACCTTGGACCGGAGCCGCCCATGCCCCGCCGCGCCGCCGCCGGCCCCCTCATCGCGCTCGACCTGGGCGCGGGCGGGCCTGTCCCCCTTCACCGCCAGGCCTACGACCAGCTCCGCGCCATGATCCTCGCCGGCCGCCTCGCCCCCGGCGCGCGCCTGCCCTCGACCCGGACCCTGGCGCGCGAGCACGGCGTTGCGCGCAACACCGTGGCCACAGCCTTCGACCAGCTCCTGGCCGAGGGCTATATCGATGGCCGCCACGGCTCGGGCACCTATGTTTCGGCCGAGCTGCCCGAAGCGCTCGCCGAGGCGCGCAAATCGCCCGGCGCCAAGCCCGGCGCCGCCCGTCCGCCGACGGCCACCCGCGTCTCGGCCCGGGGCGCGGCCCTCGCCGCCGCCGGGCCGGCCCCATACGCCCGCCACCGGGCCTTCACTCCCGGCCTGCCGGCCCTCGACGAATTCCCCTTCGAGTGGTGGGCGCGGCACCTGGCGCCGCCCGGCAGCCGCCCTCCCCGCGCGCGGTGAGGCGGCCGGCCACGCGCCCTTGCGCGAAGCCGTGGCGGCCTATCTGCGCGCCGTGCGCGCGGCACGATGCGAGGCGGACCAGGTGCTGATCGTCTCGGGCGCCCAGCAGGCCATCGGCCTCGCCGCCCGGGTGCTGCTGGAGGCGGGCGATGTGGCGCTGGTCGAGGAGCCAGGCTACCCCGGCCTGCGCTCGGCCCTCCTCGGCGCCGGCGTGCGCCCCCGCCCGGTGCCGGTCGACGGTGAAGGCATGGACATCGCAGCGGGGGAGGCGGCGGCGCCGGAAGCGCGCATGGCCTGCGTCGTGCCCTCCCACCAATACCCCCTCGGCGTGACCATGAGCCTGGGCCGCCGCCTGGCCCTGCTCGACTGGGCCGCGCGCAATGACGCCTGGGTGCTGGAGGACGATTACGACAGCGAATACCGCTACGGCGGCCGGCCCCTCGCCGCCCTCCAGGGCCTCGACCAGCGCGACCGCGTCCTCTATGTGGGCACCTTCTCCCGCGTCCTCTTCCCGGCCCTGCGCCTGGCCTACCTGGTGGTCCCGCCCGATCTCGTCGGCCCCTTCCGCGCCGCCCGAGCGGCCCTCGACGACCACCCCCCGGCGCTCGCCCAGCCCGTCCTCGCCGCCTTCATGGCCGAGGGCCGCTTCGCCGCCCATGTGCGCCGCATGCGCCGCCTCTACGCCGCCCGCCAGCGAGCCCTCCTGGCGGCGGCCGAGAAACACCTCGACGGCCTCCTCACCCTCGGGGCCGACGAATCCGGCATGCACCTGGTCGCCCACCTGACCCCCGCCCTGGCCGTCCGCATGACCGACGAAGAGACCGCCGCCCGCGCGGCGGCCGCGAACCTCACCACCCCGCCGCTGACCCCGTTCTACCTCGGGCCCCCGGATCGCCAGGGGCTGATGCTCGGGTACGCGGCGCTCGACGAGGCGGAGATCGAGGCGGGGGTGAAGAGGCTCGCGGGGACGTTGGAGAGTTAACGTGGGGGCGTATCCGGTCTAGTTTGTTCGCAACGCTTGCAATCAACCTCGAATGCCGATGCAAGCGCCGCGCGAACCGGGATGAATGTGGCCATGGAATGGCTAACCGTGTTTTTCGGACCGCTCGTTCAGCTCATCGGGAAGCTGAACCCCGTCGCGCGTTTTAACCGGTGGTGGAAGAACCGTGGCCTCCGGCCAGCGGAAGGCGATCGGTTCACGATCCTGGTGGCCCATCTCGACGGCGACCCGACGCGCGCCCGCTTCCGCCACATTCTCGACGCGCTCGAAAACCACAGCGGAATTAACCTGATCGGGTACGGCCGGGTGCTCCGGGTCGAGGACATCGGCGCGACAGCCGACAAAGTGGCGGCGGCCGAGCGCAGGGGCCGGGACTGGCTGGTCGAGATGAACGCCGACGTTCTCATCTGGGGCGAGGTGCGGGAGCCCGGCCCGGTGTTGCGCCTGCGCTTCCTCTCGCGCGCGGGCGGCGCGGCGACGGCGATCCCCTACCGGCTCGACAGCGAGACCCTCGAGCTACCCGACAACTTCGCCGAGGACCTGGGCAATCTCCTTTTCGTCCTGGCCCTCGCCGCCGCGGCTCCGGCCACGGCGAGCGCCGGCCAATATCTTGTCGAGCTTCTTCGTCCAGTGATGACGAAAGTCCAGAACTTCATCGAACACCCGCCACCGTCGCTTGACGCTGGCCAACTGCGCGCAGTTCGCAATTCTGCTGGCATTGCCGCAGCGATCCTTGGCGAACAATCCGGCGAGGAAGATTGGCTGAGATGGGGAATTGTCCGTCAGTGCGTGGCGCAATCCGACCGGGAGGCTTACCCCGAACGAGATGGCGCAAAACAACCTCGGCAACAACTTCATCGAACACCCGCCACCGTCGCTTGACGCTGGCCAACTGCGCGCAGTTCGCAATTCTGCTGGCATTGCCGCAGCGATCCTTGGCGAACAATCCGGCGAGGAAGATTGGCTGAGATGGGGAATTGATACATTCCGTCAGTGCGTGGCGCAATCCGACCGGGAGGCTTACCCCGAACGATGGGCGATGGCGCAAAACAACCTCGGCAACACGCTCGAGTTGCTCGGGACGCGGGAGTCGGGGACGGGCCGGCTGGACGAGGCGGCCGCGGCCTGCCGGGCGGCGCTGGAGGAGCGGACGCGGGGCCGGGTGCCGCTCGACTGGGCGATGACGCAGATCAACCTGGGCAACGTGCTCCAGACGCTTGGGGAGCGGGAGCCGGGGACGGGCCGGCTGGAGGCAGCAGTCGCGGCCTACTGGGCGGCACTTGAGGTCTTCGAGGAATCCCGGGCAACGTACTATGTAGAGATTACGCGAAGTAACTTGGCGCGCGCGGAAGCGCTGATCGAGGAGCGGCGGCGGTGAACCGGCGGGCGCGGCGATGGCCGGCTGGGAAGTGCCGCCGGGCGGGGTCGATTATTTTCCCCGGATGATTCGGCCGGAGTCTTGAAATCCTCGAATTAAGACTTATATCCCATAAAATGCAATCGCGGGCTTGGCTATCCCCTGGCCGAAGTGTTAAGGTTTGTCAAGGTTTAAAACCGGTAAATCCGTGAAGAAAGGATCGCAGCTCGTTGAAAAAAATAGATAATAATTCCTATTCAATCGAATCCTGGACTGTCAAGGTATCCCCGGCCGATTCACACCCCGGAAAGAGGGCCGCGAAACACCCCCTCTCCGCCACCATGCCCCCAAACGCCCCGACGCAGTCGGCGCCCGCCGCGCAGGCGCCTGGCCCGCCGCGCGGGCCTCACCGGTTCATGCGGTTCTCGATCAGGTCGGTGACGACGCTGGGGTCGGCGAGGGTGGAGATGTCGCCCAGGTTGGAATAGTCGTTCTCGGCGATCTTGCGCAGGATGCGGCGCATGATCTTGCCCGAGCGGGTCTTGGGCAGGCCGGGCGCCCACTGGATCAGGTCGGGGGAGGCGATGGGGCCGATCTCCTTGCGCACCCAGCCGACGAGCTCCTTGCGCAGATCCTCGCTCGGCTCCGAGCCGAGGTTGAGGGTGACGTAGGCGTAGATGCCCTGGCCCTTGATGTCGTGGGGGTAGCCGACCACGGCGGCCTCGGCCACGTCGTGGTGGGCGACGAGGGCGCTTTCGACCTCGGCCGTGCCCATGCGGTGGCCGGAGATGTTGATGACGTCGTCGACCCGCCCGGTGATCCAGTAGTAGCCGTCCTCGTCCCGGCGGCAGCCGTCGCCGGTGAAGTAGCGGCCCGGGTAGGCCGAGAAGTAGGTCTCCCGGAAGCGGTCGTGGTCGCGGTAGAGGGTGCGCATCATGCCGGGCCAGGCGTCGAGCAGCACGAGGTTGCCGGCGCACGCACCTTCGAGCGCCTTGCCGTCCGCGTCCACCACGCCCGGGCGCACGCCGAAGAAGGGCCTGGTGGCGGAGCCGGGCTTGAGTGGCGTCGCACCGGGCAGGGGGGTGATGAGGATGCCGCCCGTCTCGGTCTGCCACCAGGTATCGACGATGGGGCAGCGGCCCTCGCCCACCACATGGTGGTACCACTGCCAGGCCTCGGGGTTGATGGGCTCGCCCACCGTGCCGAGGAGGCGGAGGGACTTGCGGCTCGTCTTGGTGACCGGCCCATCGCCCTCGCGCATCAGGGCGCGGATGGCGGTGGGGGCGGTATAGAAGATCTCGACGCCGTGCTTGTCGCACACCTGCCAGAAGCGCGAGGCGTCGGGGTAGTTGGGCACGCCCTCGAACATCACCGTGATGGCGCCGTTGGCCAGCGGGCCGTAGAGGATGTAGCTGTGGCCCGTGACCCAGCCCACGTCGGCCGTGCACCAATAGACTTCGCCATCGTGGTAGTCGAAGACGTACTGGTGGGTCATGGACGCATAGACCATGTAGCCGCCCGTGGTGTGGAGGACGCCCTTGGGCTTGCCGGTCGAGCCCGAGGTATAGAGGATGAAGAGCGGGTCCTCGGCCCCCATCTCCGCTGGCGGGCAGTCGGGGGAGGCGGCGGCGCAGATGTCCTCGTACCAGACGTCGCGGCCCTCCTTCATCTCGATATCGCCGCCCGTGCGCCGGACCACGACGCAGGTCAGAACCGTCGGGCACTTCACCATCGCCTGGTCGGTGTTGGCCTTGAGCGGGATGGGCCGGCCGCCACGCACGCCCTCGTCCGAGGTGATGATGAGGTTCGAATCGCAATCCTGGATGCGGCCCGCCAGCGCCTCCGGCGAGAAGCCGCCGAAGACCACCGAGTGGATGGCGCCGATGCGCGCGCAGGCGAGCACGGCAACGGCGATCTCGGGGATCATGGGCAGATAGATGGTGATGCGGTCGCCGCGCTTGATGCCGAGGGTGAGGAGGGCGTTGGCGAAGCGGCAGACTTGCTCATGCAGGGCGTGGTAGGTGATGGCCTTGCTGTCGGCGGGGTCGTCGCCCTCCCAAATGATAGCCGTCTGGTCGCCGCGGGTCGCGAGGTGCCGGTCGAGGCAGTTGGCCGAGGCGTTGAGGGTGCCGTCGTGGAACCATTTCACGTGGACATCGCCCTCGAAGGAGGTGTCCTTGACCTTGGTATAGGGCTTGATCCAGTCGATGCGCTTGCCGTGCTCGCCCCAGAAGCCCTCCGGATCGTTGATCGACCGGGCGTACATCTTCATGTACTTGGCCTCGTCGGCCCAGGCCCGCTTGGCCCATTCCTCGGGAACCGGGAACACCTCGCTGGTCATGCTCTCCCCCTCTCGCGTAGTGGCGCGTTTCCTTGTTTGCGGGCGATTATTCATGGATTGGCGCGGCGAGACAAGCTGGCCGCTCTTGACGCGACTCTTCGTATCGCTCAAGCGCCGCTAAGGCTGGCCTCGCTATTCGCTCGGGCGCCCGGTCGGGCTTGCCGGCGAGCCGAAGATCGGCGCGCCGGGGGCCACTCGCATCGATTCGGTCTGGGCCGGGGCTACTCGGTCAGGATCACCTGGCCGCCCGCGATTTCGATGGCGATCGGGGTCAGGGCCTTGCCGGCGCAGGGGCCGAGGACGCAGTGGCCATCGGTGAGGCGGAAGAGGGCGCCGTGGGTCGCGCAGATGAAGAAGTCCTCCTCCGCGGTGAGGAACTCCCCCGGCATCCAGTCGAGCGGCCCGCCGGTGTGGGGGCAGCGGTTCTCGAAGGCGACCGCGCCCGTGCCCTGGCGCAGGACGAAGATGTCGCGGTCGAGACGTGGCCCGGGCACGGTGAAGGCCCGCGTGCCGCCATCGGGGATCTCTTCGAGGGGGCAGAGCGGGAGGTGCTGAGCAGCGCCCGCCGGCTCCCTCAAGGCTTGATGCCGGCCATGCCGCAAATGATGGCCCATTCGTCGTCCGAGACCGGGCAGACCGAGAGGCGCGACTGGCGCACCAGCAACATGCCCTGGAGGCGCGGGTCGGCCTTGATCTGGGCCAATGTCACGGGCGTCACCACCGGACATACGGTCTTCACGTCGACCATGCCGAAGCGCCCCTTCTCGTCCGTGTGGTCGGGGTAGTATTCCTTCAACACCTCGACCACGCCCACGATCTGGCGCTCCTTGACGGAGTGGTAGAAGTAGCAACGGTCGCCGATGCGCATGGCCTTCAGGTTGTTCGAGGCCTGATAGTTGCGCACGCCGTCCCAAAAGGTCACGTCGTCGCGCACCTGGTCGTCCCAGGACCACGCGCCGGGCTCGGTCTTGATCAGCCAGTATGCCATGTCGGGTCTCGCCTTTGCCCAAGGGGTGTGGAGTGGGGTGGTGGCCGCCCGAACCCTACCCCATGACGGGAACCGGCGCCATATGGGGGCGTCAGCCGCGCGCCCAGGGCGCCTCGATATGGGTGGGGCGGGCCAGCAGCGCGCGGATGGTCTCGTCGAGATCGGCGCCGTGGTTGACCACCGCGTCGACGGCGGCGCAAATCGGCATCTCGACGCCGTGGCGGCGGGCGAGCGCCAGCACCGAGGCGGCCGTGTGCACACCCTCGGCGATCGAGCGGCGCTCGGCCATGATCTCGGTGAGCGCCCGGCCCTGGCCGAGCTCGACGCCGAGGGAGAAGTTGCGCGACTGCGGCCCGCAGCAGGTGAGCGCCAGGTCGCCCAGGCCCGAGAGGCCCATCATGGTCTCGGCCCTGGCCCCCATGGCGAGGGCGAGGCGGGTGATCTCCCCCGCCCCGCGCGTGAGCAGGGCGGCGCGCGCATTGTCCCCCATCTCGCGGCCCATGGCGACGCCACAGGCGATGGCGATCACGTTCTTGATGGCGCCGCCGAACTGGGCGCCCAAGGGGTCGTCCGAGAGGTAGAGCCGGAAATGGGGCGTGCCGAGGGCCGCGGCGAGGCGCGCGCCCAATACCTGCTCGGCGCAGGCGAGGGTCACGGCCGTGGGCTTGCCGCGCGCCACCTCGGCGGCGAAGCTCGGGCCCGAGAGGACGGCGATGGCTGCATCGGGCAGGGTCTCGGCCGCCACGTCCGTCATCAGGGCGCTGGTGCCGGCCTCGATGCCCTTGGCGCAGATGACGATCGGCGCGTTCGTGGGGAGGTCGGGCGCAAGCTCGGCGGTCGTCGCCCGCAGGTGCTGCGCCGGCGTGACCAACAGGACGGCGTCGGCTTCGGCCACCGCCGCCTTGAGCGCGCCCGTCGCGCGGATGGCGGGATCGAGATCCACCCCCGGCAGGAACAGGGGGTTCAGGTGCTGGGCATTGATGCTTTCGACCACGGTCGATTCGCGAGCCCAGATCGCGACATCGCGGCCGGCGCGCCGCGCCGCCAGCGCCAGCGCCGTCCCCCACGCCCCCGCTCCGATAACGGCGATACGATCCATCCGGCACTCCCTCTCCATGGCACCGGACATCATATCTCGGCGCGGGCCGCGCCGTCGCCGGGATCGAGCGGCCAGCGGGGCCGCGCGGGCGCATCGAGACAGTCGGTGAGGCCGAGGCGCAGGCGCTCGACCCCGGCCCAGGCGATCATGGCGGCGTTGTCGGTGCAGAGGGCGGGCGGCGGGGCCACGAGGCGCACCCCTTCCGCCGCCGCGAGCGCCGCGAGCCGCGCGCGCAAGGTCTGGTTGGCCGCCACACCGCCCGCGACCACCAGGGTATCGCCTGCCGGGTGCAGGCCGCGGAAGGCGGCGATGGCGTTCTTGCTCCGGTCCACGATCACATCGGCCACGGCGGCCTGGAACCCGGCCGCAAGATCGGCCGCGTCCCGAGCCGAGACCGGGCCTGGCGGCAGGGCTGCGATTGTGTGGCGCACGGCCGTCTTGAGGCCCGAGAAGGAGAAGTCGGCACCTTCGCGGCCGCGCATGGGCCGCGGCAACGCGAAGCGCGCCGCGTCCCCCGCCCGCGCCGCCGCCTCGACCGCCGGCCCGCCGGGATAGCCCAGGCCGAGCATCTTGGCCGTCTTGTCGAAGGCTTCGCCGATGGCGTCGTCCACGGTGGTGCCGAGGCACTCGTACGCCCCCACGCCCTCGACCACCAGCAACTGGCAATGCCCGCCCGAGACCAGCAGCAGGAGGTAGGGGAAGGCGACCCCGTGGGAGAGCCGCGCGCTCAGCGCATGGCCCTCCAGGTGGTTGATCGCGAGGAAGGGGTGGCCGTGGACGGCGGCGATGGCCTTGCCGGTGGTGAGGCCGACGAGGAGCCCGCCGATGAGCCCCGGCCCCGCCGTCGCCGCCACGCCCGAGAGGTCGCGGAAGCCGAGGCCTGCCTCCGCCATCACCCGCGCGATCAGGCCGTCGAGATGCTGGAGGTGCGCGCGGGCGGCGATCTCGGGCACCACGCCGCCATAGGGCCGGTGTTCGTCGAGCTGCGAGAGCACAGCCTCGGCGCGCACACGCCCGTCGTCATCGACGATGGCGGCCGCGGTCTCATCGCAACTCGTCTCGATGCCGAGGACGATCATCGCCGGCCCTTCGCTGCTATATCCGCACTCCCATCATATAGTCGTCGAAACCGGCGCGCGTTCGAATTAGATTGCGGGCCATGACCGGCCTCCCCATACGCATCGGCACCCGTGGCAGCAAGCTCGCCCTCCTCCAGGCCGAGGAAGTGCGCGACCGGCTGGCCGCGGCGCACCCGGACCTGGCCGCGCCCGGCGCGCTGGAGATCGTCGCGGTGCGCACCGAGGGTGACCGCGTCCAGGACCGCGCGCTGGCCGAGATCGGCGGCAAGGGCCTCTTCACCAAGGAGATCGTGACGGCGCTGGAGGATGGCCGGGTCGACTTGGCCGTCCACTCCATGAAGGACGTGCCGACCTGGCTGGCCGAGGGCATGGTCATCGCCTGTACGCTTGAAAGCGCCGATGTGCGCGACGCGTTTGTGGCGCCCCGCGCAAGCTCCCTCGATGGTCTGCCGCCGGGGGCGCTGATCGCCTCGGCCTCCGTGCGCCGCCTGGGCCAGGCGCTCAACCACAGGCCCGACCTGGTGCCGACCCTCATTCGCGGCAACGTGCTGACCCGCCTGCGCAAGCTCGGCGAGGGCCAGGCCGACGCCACCTTCCTCGCCCTCGCCGGGCTCGACCGCCTCGGCCTCGCGGACCGCGCGACGGCCATCCTCGAGCCCGAGGAGATGCTGCCCGCCGTCGGCCAGGGCGCCATCGGGGTCGAGGTCCGGGCCGATGATGCACGCTTGCGCGACCGCTTGGCCGCCATCGACCATCGCCCGACCAGCCTGCGCGTCACGGCCGAGCGCGCGGTGCTCGACGTGCTCGACGGCTCCTGCCGCACGCCCATCGGCTGTTTGGCGGAGATCGATGGCGCGGGCGCCATGTTCCTTCGCGCCCTCGTCGCCATGCCGGACGGAAGCCAGATCTGGCGGGTCGAGCGGCGCGGGGCCGCCGCCGACGGCGAGGCCATGGGCCGTGACGCGGGCGCCGAGTTGCGCTCGTCCGCCGACCCGGCGCTCTTCGACCCGGTTCCTTGACGCCCATGCGCCTGATGCTGACCCGGCCGCGCGCCGAGTCGGAAGCGCTTGCCGCCGCGCTCGACGCTTGCGGGTTCGCGACCCTGACCGCCCCCATGATCGAGATCGAGGCGGTGCCCGGCGCCGCCATCGACCTCCACGGCGCCCAGGCCATCCTCTCCACCAGCGCCAACGGTGTC
Source organism: Alphaproteobacteria bacterium (assembly GCA_963666705.2). Classification (GTDB taxonomy): domain Bacteria; phylum Pseudomonadota; class Alphaproteobacteria; order CADEGL01; family CADEGL01. Next base: position 291,265 of record CAXXKO010000009.1, read on the forward strand.
CGCGCCCTCGCGGCGGCCACGCCCGAGCGGGGCCTGCTCCTCTTCGCGGTCGGCCGCGCCACCGCCGGCGCCGCCCGGGACGCCGGCTTTGGCGCGGTGGAGAGCGCGGACGGCGATGTGGCGGCGCTGGCCGACCTGGTCCGCGCGCGCCTCGACCCCGCCGCCGGGGGCCTGGCCCACGTCGCCGGCACGGACGTGGCGGGCGACCTCTCAGGCCTCCTTACGGCGGCCGGCTTCACGGTTCGCCGCACCGTCCTCTATCGCGCGCGCGCCGCACGCATGCTCGATCCCGCCGCCGCCGCGGCCCTCTCGGGTGGGACCATCGCCGGCATCCTATTTTTCTCTCCCCGCACGGCGCGTACATTTGTTACTCTCACGCGGGAGGCAGGGCTGGCCGAACACGTACGGGGCGTGACGGCCTATTGCCTGAGCGAAGCCGTGGCCGACGCGGTGGCGGCCCTTGAATGGAGTGCCGTACGTGTGGCGGGACAGCCGAATCAAAAGTCGCTCCTCGCGCTCCTGCCGAGCAGCCTGGGCCCAACGGCCTGGACTGACTGACCAACGGGAGGGCGCGAGAGGGTCATGACCGATAGCGCTGACCAGGACCGCCGCCCGTCCCCACCCGGGGCTGCCCCGGCGGCGCGGCCAGGCGCTTCCGAGGTGATCGACCGGTTCGGCGGCATACGCCCCATGTCCGCGAAGCTCGGTGTCCCCGTCACCACGGTGCAGGGCTGGAAGGAGCGGGATGCGATCCCGGACCGCCGCTGGGCGGAAATCGCCGCGGCCGCCAACCGCCACGACATCAATCTTGGCGTCGCGCCGGCGCCATCACCGCCACCGCCGGGACCCGCCACGCTCCCTGGCCCGCCCGCGACCGAGCCCGGCGCGGCACCGCCGCGCGAGGAAGCGCGGCCGCGGGATACAGCCGCCGCCCCCGGGGAGCCTTCCCCTAGGCCCACGACGCCGAAGGCTGGTGCCAAGCCCGAGGCGGAGTCGGCCGCGCTGTCGCCTTACGACGGGCCGCGCTTCGCGCCCTGGTTGGCGCTGGCCGCCGTGATCGTGGTTGCGGCCGTGTCCTGGAGCTATTGGTGGCCCCTCTTCGGCCCTGTGGAGGAGCCGGCCGCCGGGGGCCAGCCGGCGGCGCCAACGGCCGCGATCGAGACCCTGGGCGCGCGAGTCGCGGCGCTGGAAGCGGCGCTCGCCGGGCAAGCGGAAGAGGCGGCCGCCCTCGCCGAGTTGCGCGCCCGCGCGGGCGCGCTGGGCGGCGATCTCGACGGCCTGGGCGGGCGCGTGACCGAGCTGGAGGCCGCCCTCGGCGAGTTGCGGGAGTGGCTGGCCCGCATGGCGGAGGCGGATGGCATCACCTCGATCGAGATCACGGGCGCGCAGCTCGCCGCCCTGCGCGGACGCATCGCCGCGCTTGAGCGCGATGACGGCGAGGTGGCCGCGCTCGCCGCCGCGGTCGGCGCCCGCCTCGACGGCCTCGACGCCACGGTCGCGGAGACGCGCGCGCGGCTCGATCGGGCGCCCGAGCCTCTGCCCTCGACGCCCGACCCGGAGACCGAGGCATCCCTCGCCGCGCTCGGCGAGCGGCTGGTCGCGCTCGAGGGCGCGGCGCCGGGGGAAGCCCGGCCGGGCGCGGACCTCGCCGCCATTCGCGACCGGATTACCGCGCTGGAGGCCGGCGCGGAGGATCCGTCCACCATTGCCGCCCTCACCGCCTTGCGCGACCGCGTCACGGCATTGGAAGGTGCCGCGCCAAATGCGGCGCGGGCCGCCGATCTAGTGGCGTTGCGCGAGCGCCTCGCCACGTTCGAGGGCGGCGTGGCCGGCGCCGCCCGGGAGCGCGATGTTGCGGTCCTGCGCGATCGGCTGGCGCGGCTCGAGGGGGCGCTCGACGCCGCCGCCGTCGATGCCGCTCTCGCCGCCCTCCGGGACGAAGACCGGCGCCTGGAGGCGGATATCGCGGCGCTCACCGACCGCACCGCTCAAGCCGAGCGCAGGGCGGCGCGCGATGCCGAGGGGGCCAGCGCCGCGCGCGCCCTCGTCCTCACCATCGGGCAACTTCGGGTGGCGCTCGCGGGGGCCGCGCCCTTTGCTTCCGAGCTCATCCGGCTCGAGGCCCTGGCCGGCGATGACCAAGCCGTCGCGGACGCGGTCGCCGACCTGTGGCGCGACGCCGGCCGCGGCATTCCGACCCGCGCGCTGCTGGCCGCGCGCTTCGAGGCGACCCTGCGCGCCGTGTTGCGGTTCGAGGCGCAGGCGACGGGCGATTGGACCGGCAGGGTGCTCGCGCGCCTCTCGGGCGTCGTCTCCGTGCGGCGGACGGGCGAGGACGTCCCGGGCGATCGCGCGGAGGCGGTGCTGGCCCGGGCCGAGGCCCGACTCGCGGCGGAGGACCTGGCGGGCGCCGTGGCGGCGATGGAGGCGCTTGACGGCCCCGCCGCCGAGGCGGCGGCGGCGTGGCTCGGGGATGCCCGCGCGCGCCTCGCGGCGGAGCAGGTGCTCGATACCCTGGACGCATACGCCGTAGCACTTCTGGCCGATGACGGGAATGGGACACGATGATTCGCGCCCTCCTCTATATCGTCCAGATCGGCCTGGTGGTGGCCGCGGCCATCTGGCTCGCCGACCACCCCGGCCGGGTCGGCATCGATGTCGGCGGCTACCGCATCGATACCTCGGTCGGCGTCCTCGCCGTCGCCGTCTTCGTCCTGGTGCTGGTGGGGGTAGCCGTCTACGCGCTGGCCCGGGTGCTGCGCAAGGCGCCGGGCGAGCTTGCCCGCTCGCGCCGCTCGCGCCGGCGGGCGCGGGGTTACCAGGCTCTGACCCAGGGCATGGTGGCCGTGGCGGCGGGGGACTCGGGCGAAGCGGGGCGCCACGCACGGCGCGCCAACGCGCTGCTCAGCGATCCGCCGCTCACCATGCTGCTCTCCGCCCAGGCGGCCCAGATCGAAGGCGACGAGGCCGCCGCGGGCCGGTACTTCCACGCCATGCTGGGCCGGCCGGAGATGGAGTTCCTGGGCCTGCGCGGCCTGCTCATGCAGTCCACCCGGGCGGGCGATTCGGCCGCCGCCCTCGAATACGCCCGGCGCGCCTACCAGTTGCGGCCACAGACGCCGTGGGTGCTGACCACCCTCTTCGACCTCCAGGTCCGCGCCGGGCAGTGGGACGAGGCGGAGAAGACCCTCGACGAAGCCATCCGCCGGCGCGCGGTCGACGCCGCCCGGGGCCAGCGCGACAAGGTCCTCGTCCTCAACGAGCGCGGCAGGGCGGCCGAGGCGGCGGGGGAGCCCGCGCGCGCCCTTTCCTTCGCGCGCAAGTCCCTGGACCTCGGGCGCGACTTCCTGCCCGCCACCCTGCGCGTCGCGCGCCTCCTCATCGCCGACGACAGCGCCCGCCGGGCGACGCGGGTCATCGAGGACGCCTGGCGCCAGGGGCCCCACCCGGATCTCCTGGCCCTCTACCGGGAGGCGCTGGCGCCGGCCGACGAGCTCACCTGGCTCACGGCGGCGCAGAAGCTCGCCGAGCAGAATTCGGGCCACCCCGAGACCCTCCTCGCCCTGGCCGAGGCGGCGCTCGCCGCGCGCCTCTGGGGCGAGGCGCGGCGTTACCTGGACGCCGTGCTCGAAGGTGGCGATACGGCGCGGGCCTGCCGCCTGCGAGCGCGGCTCGAGGAGGCCGAGCATGGTGACGGCCGGGCGGCCCGCGAGTGGCTCGCGCGCGCGGCCGTGGCCGCGCCCGACCCAGCCTGGGTGTGCGACCAGTGCGGCGCCGTATCGGCGGAGTGGAGCCCCCTGTGCCGACGGTGCGACGCCTTCGACGGCCTGGTCTGGCGCGCGCCCGAGCGCGCCGCGACCCCCGCGCCGCTACCCGCGCTGGCGCTGGCGGCACCCACTGGGGGACTGGCGCCAGTACCGCTGATCGCCAACGAGGGCCGGGGCACCTGAGCCGCCTCGGCTGACCGGGTTATCCACGGCATGGTGCCAACATCGCTCAGTGAACGATGGGGATATCCCGACGCCGGCAGTCGATTCAATCCGTTGACGCTAAATGCCCTGTGGGCAGAATCGGGATCGATCGAGGATGAAGCGGCCAGGTAACTATTTGAAGTCAAATGGGAAAATGCTATATTGTCGGAAGCAGGACGATGGTGGCCGGGTGGGAGCAGGGCGGTTGTGACTGAGGCGGCGGACACTCTCTTTCCCGAGGCCGGTCGGCGCCCAGGCGCGCCGCCCAGACACACCACCGGCGTCCTGCCCTACCAGATCATCAAGGAGCTCGTGCGCGCCCACGAGATTCTGTCGCCCGGCGACATCACCGAGCAGCAGCTCCAGCCGGCGAGCCTCGACCTCAAGCTCGGCGCCGTGGCCTACCGGGTGCGGGCGAGCTTCCTCCCGGGCGCGGGTCAGACCGTGCGCGGCAAGATCGAGGCCTTCGGCATGCACGAGATCGACCTCTCGGGCGGCGCGGTGCTGGAGAAGGGATGTGTCTACGTGGTGCCGCTGATGGAGAGCCTGGCGCTCAGCCGCACCATCTCGGGTCTCGCCAACGCCAAAAGCTCGACCGGGCGGCTCGATATCTTCACGCGCCTCATTACCGACCACGCGTCGGAGTTCGACCGGGTGCCGGCCGGCTACCACGGCCCGCTCTACGCCGAGATTTCGCCCCGTACCTTCAGCGTCGTGGTGCGCGCGGGCTCGCGGCTCAACCAGCTCCGGCTCAAGCGCGGCGTGCCCACCTACAGCGACGCGGCGCTCCTGCGCCTGCATCAGGAGGCTCAGCTCATCGACCGGCCGCTCGAACAGAGCCAGGTGAGCAAGGGGCTGCCCCTGACCGTCGATCTCATGGGCGCGGGCGGGCGTGGGCCGATCGGCTACCGCGCCAAGAAGCACACGGGACTCATCGACGTGGACCGGATCGGCGCCTACGATGCGGCCGAATTTTGGGACTCGCTCGGCGCCGGTGGCGATGGCGGCATGATTTTGGACCCGGACGATTTCTACATCCTGGCATCCAAGGAGGCGGTCAACGTGCCGCCCGACCATGCCGCCGAGATGGTCGCCTACGACACCCTGGTGGGCGAGTTCCGGGTCCATTACGCCGGCTTCTTCGACCCCGGTTTCGGCCATGCCGAGAGCGGCGGCGCTGGCACGCGCGCGGTCCTGGAGGTGCGCTCGCACGAGGTGCCGTTCATGATCGAGGACGGCCAGCTCGTCGGCCGCTTAATCTACGAGCGCCTGACGGACGTGCCCGACAAGCTCTACGGCGCCGGCATCGGCTCCGCCTACCAGCGCCAGGGCCTGGCGCTGAGCAAGCAGTTCCGAGCTCGCTCCGCATAGGCCCGCCCCCGCGGCACGTTGACGCGGGGGCGGCTCGGGTCTACTTTCCGGATTTACGAGGCGCCGCGTTAGCTCAGTTGGTAGAGCATCGCATTCGTAATGCGGGGGTCGCAAGTTCGAGTCTTGCACGCGGCACCACTTCTTATCAAAGGCTTAGCCAAAATCGCGTCGGGCCGTCAGGTCCCGAACGTGTGATTCCTGTGAAAATTTGTCGAGGGGACCCCCGGCCTCGTGGGGGCCGCCGCTCCTCGGGCGCATGGGCGTCGCGCGGCGGCGCACTGCCGTGGTTGGGCGACCGCGGTCGGTGGCCTCATGGTCTGAGGCTTGCGACTGCCCTCCCGATCCTGTCGACGGCCTCGCGCAGCCGCTCGACGGGCTCGTTCGAAAAGATGATGCGCACATGTCCCATGGCCGTCGACGGGCCCCAGGTGGTCATGGGCGTCACCGCCACATTGACCTCGTCCAGCAGGTGCTGGGCGAATGTCTCGGCGTCGGGCTCCAGTGCGCGGTGATCGAGCAGCAGCCACCAGCCCCCATGGGACTCGACGCAGGACAGCCCGTCGATATCGTCGATGCCGGCGGCAACCGACTGCGCGCGCTCCTGCAATATGCGCACGCGCATTGCCCGATCGGCCGCGTAGGCAGCGTCGTCCGTCAGCAACGCGATCACGCCAACCTGCTCGAATGCGCTGGTGAGCGTGCCGTTGTACATATGGGCCTTGCCGATATGCTCGATGATCTCCTTCGGCGCCACGGCCCAGCCGATCCGCCAGGCGGTAAGGTTGAAGTCCTTCGAGACGCCGCCCAGGATGATGGTACGCTTCTGCATGTCCGGCCGCGTCGCGATGTTGTGGGCTTGGGTGTCCTCGAACACCATCAGGCCCCCGGCCCGGTCGTCGATCACCCACAGGTCGTGGCGGCGGGCGAGGTCCGCGATGGCGTCGACCTCCTCGGCCGTGAACACCGCACCTGTCGGCATGTTGGTGGTGTTGATCACGATGGCCTTGGTGCGTGGGCCGGCCTGCCGACTCAAGGCTTCCAAGTCGAGGCGCCAGCCGTCCGCCTCGATCAGCGGCACGAACCGTGGCACTCCGTGGGCCAGGCGGATGCGGTTGATGATGCCCGAATAGGCGGGCTCCGGCGTGATAACCTCGTCGCCCGGGTCGAGCAGGGCAAGCAAGGTCGACAGCAGCCCTTCCTGGATCCCGTTGGTGATGACGACCTCGGATTGCCACTCGTAGACGAGACCCTCGTCCTTGCGGATGCGCCGAGCGACCGCGGCGCGGAGCTCGCGCAGCCCCACCAGGGGGAGCCAACTATTGTACGCGTCCTGGCCGACGGCGTCCCGGGTGGCCGCGACCGCCACTTCCGGCGGCGGGATATCGCTGTCGGCGTTCTCGAGCCGATAGGAGTCCGGGCGCTCGTCCGCCTGATCGCCCATGATGTCGAGCCCGATCCGGGGCAGGCCGGCCATTCGTTGCGCGGCTTGCATGTCAGTGTCCTCCTCCTTTGGTGCGGGAACTATTCTTGACCGAGAGTCCCGGACGCCCCCGCCAGTTGCCGACGATGGTAGCACGTAGGGCGTTCACGCCACGATTCCCACCTGTACCGGCACGATCGACCGGGTTCCGCACAGTCACGAGAAACCCCGCCAAATCCCTGAAAATCACAACAGTTTGGCATGGACGGACGCGTGCGGTAGACGCGATCCAGCTATCCGAAATGGGGGTCAAGATGGAGCACTTCGTCGATTCCCGCGCCGGGGCGGGCGGCAAAGACGGGCGCGGCTTAATCCTTGATCCGGGGGCCGGCATGGTGCAGATGGACGCGACTGCCGGGCGAACCCGGCCTCCCCCAACCCGAAAGCGCCCCGCCATGAAGGTCATAGAGCTCCGCGACCAGTTCTCCCTCGACAACCTCGCCGCGGCAGAGCGACCCGACCCCGAGCCCGGCCCGGGCCAGGTGATGCTCGCCATGCGCGCAGCCTCGCTCAACTACCGGGACTGGCTGCTGGCTCAGGGCGGCTACGGCTCGGTGGCCGGCGCGCTGCCGCTGATTCCGGTCTCGGACGGCGTCGGCGAGGTCGTGGCGGTGGGCGCGGGCGTGACGCGGGTCGCGGTGGGCGACCGGGTATGCCCGATCTTCTTTCAGGGCTGGATCGGCGGCGAGCCGAGCCAGGAAGCCTTCGCCACCTCCCTCGGCGGCCCGCTCGACGGCACGCTCGCCCAATTCATGCTGCTCGACCAGCAGGGCGTGGTGAAGGTGCCTGAGCATCTGAGCGACGAGGCGGCCGCGACCCTGCCCTGCGCCGCATTGACGGCCTGGAGCGCCGTCGTCACCGAGGGCGGCGTGAAGGCCGGCGACACGGTGCTGGTCCAGGGCACGGGCGGGGTCTCCCTCTTCGCGCTTCAGTTCGCGATTCTGCAGGGGGCCCAGGTCATCGCCACCTCGAAGAGTGACGAGAAGCTCGCGCGCACCCGCGCCATGGGGGCCGCGCACACCATCAACTACGAGGCGACGCCCGATTGGGGGAAGGCGGCGCGCGAGTGGACGGACGGCCGCGGGGTCGACCTGGTGGTGGACGTGGGCGGGGCGGCCACCTTGCCCGAATCCCTTCGCGCCATCCGTTTCGGCGGGCGCATCGCCATGATGGGCGTGCTCTCGGGTGCCGTCTCGGACCTGCGCATCGCCGCCATCGTCATGCGCCAGGTGCGTTTGCAGGGCATCACCGTCGGACCCCGCGTGGGCTTCGAGGCCATGGCCCGGGCCATCGGCCAGCACCGCATGGAGCCGGTCGTCGACCGCGTCTTCCCCTTCGAGGAGGCGCGCGCCGCCCTCGACTACCTGGCCGAGCAGCGCCACTTCGGCAAGGTCTGCATCAAGATCTGAGGCCTACGCCCCGACAACGCGCAGCTCGGCGCGTTCGATCTTGCTCAGGTCCTCGAAACCGTCCTCGGTGACCAGGATCGGATCGCCGCACAAATAGAAGAGATCCTCGTCTCCGCTGAGGGCGGCGTGAAGCAGGAAGAAGACCGTGCCCGGTGCGAGCAGGTGGGGGTCCGTGGTCTTGATGCGCAGGTTGTCGACCCAGCCATCGCCCGGGAAGCCGATGCCGATGCCGTAGCCGAAATGCACGCCGCCCAGCTCCTCCTTCGTGCGGCCGCGGACGGTGCCGAGCATGGCGCGGGCAACCTCGGCCGTCGGCACGCCGGGCCCGATCGCGGCGCGCCCGGCATCCAACGTGCGGCGGACCTCGGCATAGAGCGCACGCTGCGCCGCCGTCGCCTCGCCCACGGCGACGCCGAAGCACCCCACCGCGTGGTAGCGGTTCCACGAGGCGCCCAGCTCGATCGTCGCCGGGTCGCCCTTTTGCATGACCCGTCGGGACGCGCCGTAATGGGTGAAAGCCATGGTATTGGGGCCGCTCGAGACCAGGATCGTGTTGGCCGAATTGGAGGCGCCGGCCGTATACATGGCGTGAAAGCCGGCGGCCGCAGCATCGCATTCCCGCACCCCAGGTGCCATGGCGTCAAAGATGGCCTCGTTCGTCGAATCGAAGATCTCGCCGGCCTTGCGCATGTAGCCGATCTCGGCCGGCGACTTGACGAGGCGCAGATCGGCCACGAGGTCGGTGGCCTCGACAACCGTGCCCCCGCCTGCCTCGATCGCCTGGCGCAGGCGGTCGTGGTGGCGGGGCTTGAGGCCGGCGGTGTGCGTCTCGACGCCGATCCGCGTGCCGGCCATGAGGCCGAGCTCGGACAGGATGCCGGCAGCGATCTCGGCCGGCTCGGCTTGCGAATCGTCGGCCCAGGTGCGCACCTCGCGGATGATGGGTGATTGTGCGGCGAGGTAGGCGTCCGAGATGCGGACGAGGGCCACCGGCTCGCCTCGGCGCGGCACGATGACGGTCTGATAGATCCAGTAGCCGATCTGGTCGTAGTTGTAGAGGTAATACATGCTCTCCTGGGCATGGAGCATGGCGGCGTCGAGCCCCGCCGCGTCCATGGCGGCATGGAGGCGCGCGACGCGGCCCTCGTATTCCGCGAGTGGGAAGGGGTCGTTGATCTCCAGTTGCGGCGTCATGGCGGATTCTCCCTCGAGGGCGGCTCGGCCGGACACTGGCGATCCCCGCGATTAAGGGCACCTTAACCTAGCCGCGTCAGATTATGTCGATCGCCGCGGCCGATGCTCGGCGCGGTGCTTGGATAATGGTCACATGAAGGCATTGCTCGCGATAGCGCGAAACTCAGGAGCGACGGTGGCGGCCGACGCGGCCGTTCGCGCGCTCGAGCCGGATGGCGCGCTCGCGGGCTATCCGGGAGCCGTCTTGGTGGTCCGGGCGGATGGCGGCCTCCTCGCCGCCAACGAAGCCGGGGAAGAGATCGCCCATGCCCTCACGGCGCCGGGTGGCGCCGGCATTGGCGATGAGATCGCCGCTGCCGTCGAAGCGGGAGAGCCGCGCGTCGCGCCACTGCTGATCCCGCGAGACGGCGCCAACCGCGCGCTGGAGATCACCATCCTGCCGCGCGGCACGGACGCCGCCCTGCTCCTCGCCCGCGACGCCACCCTCGAGCGTCAGCTGCGGGCGACGCTCATCGAATCGCGCCAGCGCTACAAGGACCTGGTCACGGCCTCGAGCGATTTCGCGTGGGAGACCGATGCGAACGGCATCCTCTCCTTCGTCTCGCCCCGGGGGGCGCTCGGCTACCCGGCCAGTGAGCTCGTCGGGCGCGACCCGGCGGGGCTGGTGATCGGCCTCGACGACGGGGCCGCCTATCTGCCCTTCACCGCCAGGGCGCAGGTAGAAGGCGTCGAGCTCTGGTGTGAGAGTCGCGATGGCGCCAGCGCCTGCCTGGTCGCCGCGGCCGTGCCGATCTATGACGAGCACGGCGAGTGGAGCGGCGCGCGCGGCGTCTGCCACGATGTGACCGAAGCGCGCGAGCACGCCGCCGAATCGGCCCGCCGCCGGCGGCAGGAACACGCCCTGTCCCACGTCGTTTGGCTGATCCGGGAGGAGATGGAGCCGCAGCGCATGCTGGAAGCCGCCGCGGCGGCCACGGCGCGGGTCACGGGCGCGGCCGGATGCATCATCTTCCGGGCCGGCGCCGAGGATGGCCGGCTCGACCGTGCCGCCGTGTTCGGCGAGGCGCCGGCCGGGGCCGGCCCCGAGGCGCTGGCCGGTGAGATGGCCATCGACCGCGGGCGCGGCGCCGGCAGCCGGGAACGGATATCGGACGGGAGCGGCCTCATCGCCTGCCTCACCGACTATCGCCAGGTCGTCAATGGCGCAATCTGCCTGGTGCGCGCGGGCGACGGCTCGCCGTCGAGCGAGGAGGAGCGCTTCATCCTCGAGGCGGTCGCCAGTCAGCTCGGCATGGCCCTGGAGCAGATCGCCTATCAGGAGGAGCTCGAGCGAATTTCCTCGACCGATGCCCTCACGGGCCTCGCCAATCGGCGCGCATTCATGCGGTCGCTCGGGCTCTGCCTCGCCCGGTCGGCGCGAACGGGCCGGTCGGGCGCGCTCGTCTATGTCGACCTCGACAACTTCAAACTCATCAACGATACCCACGGCCACGAGCGCGGCGACGCGGCGCTGCGCGGCGTCGCCGACCTGTTGATTCGCAGCATCAGGACCTACGACCTCGCGGCCCGCCTCGGCGGCGACGAGTTCGCCCTATGGCTCGAGGAGACGGATGAGGAAGCAGCGATGGAGCGTGCGCGGGACCTGCTCACCGGGGCGAAGCCGCTGGCGGCCGAAAGTCCCGATCCGGCACGGCCGCTCGGCCTCTCTATCGGGATCGCCATCTTCAGGCCGGAGGATGGAGAGAGCCTCGATGCGCTGATAGCGCGGGCCGATGCCGCCATGTATCGGATCAAGCATGCGGGCAAGGGACGTTTCGCCGTGGCCGAGCCGGCGGCGGATCCGGTCGAGCGCGAAGGGAGTTGAAATGGCGGGATTGATGGGTCGACTGTTCGGCAAGGGAGGGGCGGAGCCGATCCCCTACGAGAAGGCGCGGGATCTGGCTGCGAACGACAAGCCGTCCGTGCGGCGCGAGCTGGCGCGCCGAAGCACGACCCAGCCGGAGGTGCTTTATTTCCTCGCGAGCGACGAGACAGTCGCGGTGCGTCGCGAGATCGCCGGCAACGACGCGACGCCGCGTCAAGCCGACCTGATGCTGGCGCGGGACGTGGACGAGAGCGTGCGCACGGGCCTCGCGGCCAAGATCGCCCGCCTCGCGCCCACGCTTGCGAGCGCCGAGCAGGACAATTTGAGGCGCGTCACCGAGGAGGTCCTCGAGGTGCTGGCCCGGGACGAGGCTACCCGGGTACGCCAGATTCTTTCGGAGGCCCTCAAGGACGTGGCGAGCGCGCCCCACGCCGTCATCAAGCGCCTCGCGCGGGACGTCGAGCTGGTGGTCGCGGGCCCGGTGCTGGAGCACTCGCCCGTGCTGAGCGACGACGACCTCGTCGAGATCATCAACTCCGACCCGGTTCGGGGTGCCCTGTCCAGGATATCCCGCCGCGGCGGTGTGAACGAGCGCGTCTGCGACGCAATCGCCAAGGCCGGGGACGACCGGGCGATCACCGAGCTGCTCGGCAACGACAGCGCCCAGATTCGCGAGGAGACCCTGGACAGGCTGATCGACCGGGCGCCCGAAGTCGAGGCATGGCATGCGCCCCTCGTGCGCCGGCCGTACCTGCCCGCGCGCGCGGCGCTGCGCCTCGCGCAGTTCGTGGCCGATGCTCTGCTCAACACCCTGACCGAGCGCGCCGACCTCGACCCCGAGGCGGCGCGCGCCGTCGCCGAGGCGGTGGGGCGCCGCATCGCCGAGACCGGCGGCGGGCCGCGCGCGGGCGGCACCAAGGGGGATGGGAAGGAGGGCGCTGGCAAGGGCAATGGCAAGGCACGTGGCAAGAGTGGCCCCACGCCGCTCGAGCGGGCGGTCGCCCTGCACCGTGACGGGAAGCTCGATGAGGACGAGATCGCCGAGGCGCTGGGCCGCGGCGACCGCGCCTTCGTCATGGCGTCGCTCGCGGTGCGCGCGGGCGTGCAGGTCGCCATGGTCGAGCAGGTGGTCTCGACCCACAGTGCCAAGGGCGTCGTCTCGCTGGCCTGGAAGGCCGATCTTTCGATCCGCATGGCGACACAGCTTCAGATGCGCGTCGCCGGTATTTCCCCGCGCAAGGTCCTGCCGCCCGCGAGCGGCGAGCGCTACCCCATGTCCGACGAGGATATGGAATGGCAGCTCGAGTTCTTCCGCGGCCTGGGCTCGCGCTGATTTGTGGCTTCGGTTTCCCCCCTCGCGCCACGCACTAATACATAGCGTAATTCCGGTGGTCACTCTCCCGGGCCTATGATGCGGGGTCACGAGTAAGCGCCCCAATAGGCAAACCAAGGAGAGTGACCATGACGGAGTATGTTGGGTTTGACGTATCGAAGGAAGAGACGGCGTTTTGCGTGAAGGACGTGGCGGGAAAGATATTGGCGCGGGGCAAGGTTGCGACCGATCCGGGGGCGCTGTTCGCGGCTTTGCGGGAGCATTGTCTGTGCCCTGGCCGTATCGTCCTAGTGGTTCGATTCCGACGCTTCGAACCCTCTCCCCCGCGGGGAGAGGGTGGCGCGCGGAGCGCGCCGGGTGAGGGGGTGGCCGCCCGCAGGCGGCCAAAAGATTCTTTGTGGCACGCGGGCGCGCACCCCCTCACCCCGACCCTCTCCCTAAGGGGATGTACAGACCGGAGACATAGCTGACAGGTGTTCGGAGACATGGTTGACACTTTCCCGGTCCCTGGCGGATTGGGGAAGGATTGGATCATGGTCTGGCGGGAGCGGTTGGTGATGGATCTGCGAGAGGAGTTTGTGGGTCTGGCGGGAAGCGCGGGGGCGAACCGGCGTGAGCTGTGCCGTCGGTTCGGGATCAGCGCCCAGACCGGCTACAAATGGCTGCGGCGGCACGCGGCCGAGGGGCGGGAGGGCTTGGCCGACCGCTCGCGGCGGCCGCGGACGAGCCCGGGGCGTGTGGCGCCGGTGCTCGAGGCGGCGGTGCTCGCGGTGCGGGCCGACAGCAACCAGGCGTGGGGCGGCCGCAAGATCCGGCGGCGGCTCCAGGACCTCGGCCACGCGGCGGTGCCGAGCGCCAGTACGATCACCGAGATCCTGCGCCGCCACGACAAGCTGGACGCGGCGGCGGCCGGGCCGGCGCGCTGGTGCCGGTTCGAGCGCGCCGGCCCGAACGAGCTGTGGCAGATGGACTTCAAGGGCCACTTCGCGACCGTGGCCGGGCGCTGCCATCCCTTGACGGTGCTCGACGACCACGCGCGCTACGCGCTCGGGCTCGCCGCCTGCGCCGACGAGCGCGCGGAGACGGTGCGCGAGCGGCTGAGCGCCATCTTCCGGCGCTACGGGCTGCCCGAGGCGATGCTGATGGACAACGGCGCGCCGTGGGGCGACGCCGGCGGCCAGCCCTACACCGTGCTCACCGTGTGGCTGATGCGGCTCGGCATCCGCATCGCCCACTGCCGCCCCTACCATCCCCAGACCCAAGGCAAGGACGAGCGCTTCCACCGCACATTGGCGGCCGAGGTCCTGGCCGGGCGCCGCTTCGCCGATCTCGGCGAGTGCCAGGGCGCATTCTCGCGCTGGCGCCACGTCTACAACCACCAGCGCCCGCACGAGGCCCTCGATCTCGACGTGCCGGCGCGCCGCTACCGCCCCAGCGCGGTCGCCTTCCCGGAGACGCCGCCCGAGATCGCATACGGTCCCGGCGATAGGGTGCGCAAGGTCCAGAGCGGCGGCATGGTCAGCTTCCAGGGCCGCCAGTTCCGCATCTCCAAGGCGTTCAAGGGACAGCCCATCGCCCTGCGCCCGAGCGCCGTCGACGGCGTGTTCACGGTGCGCTTCGGCGCCAACACCATCGCCCATATCGACTTCCGAAAAGCGCCCGCCGAGACACGAGCCGCCTGTGGATTTGATGGATATCGCTGGCGCGATACCCACAACCCCACAGGCACAACAACCGCAAAACAGGATTGATCTGGTATTGAAGTGCAGCATCCGAGGTGTCAACCATGTCCCCGAACACCCGTCAACCATGTCCCCGGTCTATACACCGGAGGGGAGAGGGGGACTCTTTTGTCGCGTTCGCTCCACTAGAGACGGGTACGCTGAGTGGCTGGCTGGCGCGGGATCTGGGCCGGCTGGGGGTCTCGGTCGAGGTGATCGACGCGCGCCAGGCGAACGCGGTGATGCGTCTTCAGCACAACAAGACGGATGCGAACGACGCCGAGCTCTTGGCGGAGATCGCGCGGACGGGGTTCTGCCGCCCTGTGGCGGTGAAGATCGAGGTGGCGCAAGAGGCGCGGGCACTTCTCAAGGCGCGCTGTCATCTGGTGCGCCAGCGGCGCGATACGGAGAACGCGATCCGTGGCCTGTTGGGGTCGTTGGGCCTTCGCTTTCCCAAGGGATCGGGCAAGCTGGCCGGACGCGTCCGCGAGGCGTTGGAGGGGCGTCCCGAGCTGAAGGTGATGATCGAGCCGCTTCTGTCCGCGGCGGCGGCGCTGGGCCGCGAGATCGGGCGGCTGGACGAGGCGGTCGTGGGGTGGGCGAAAGGCTCTCCGGCCTGCCGTTTGCTGATGAGCACACCGGGGGTGGGGCCGGTGACGGCGCTGGCCTATGTGGCGACCATTGGCGAAGCGGAGCGGTTCGCCAAATCGCGCACGGTGGGCGCCTATGTGGGCCTCACGTCGCGGCGCTGGCAGTCGGGTGGGATGGACTATTCGGGGCGCATCTCGAAACACGGCGACGCCATGCTGCGGGCGCTGCTCTACGAGGCCGCCAACAGCCTGCTGACGGTGGTGCGCCGGGCCCACCCGCTGAAGGACTGGGCGCGCCGGATCAAGAGGCGGACCAGCCACAAGAAGGCCTGCGTGGCGCTGGCGCGCCGGCTGGCGGTGATCCTACACCGGATGCTGATCACCGGCGAAGCCTTCCGCCGGCCGGAAAAGGAGGCCGTGGCGACGGTGTAAACGAGCACGAGGAAACGAGAGAGTTCCGCGAGAAGCGGAAGACCCGTCCCCGCCGGGACGATGGCCGAGGCGATCCCGCCCGTTTGGGTGCTAAGCGGACAGCCGTTCGCGATTGCGTCTAATACCTTGTGTCAACGGCGGAGCAAAATTATACCAGTGAGCGCCTGAATTGACTCTCGGGATATTCATTGATGGCGGATGATGGCGGATTGTGATTCTATGGTCTCCCACCAGATGTGGGGGATGTCATGGGATCAGCACTCAAGATACGGGATGATTTGACGCCTTTGGAGCTTCGGCGCTGGGCTCGCGTGGAATCGTACGGTCGAGCGGCGGCGCGGGCCTATGGGATCGCGAATGCTTTGGAGGAGATGCCCCGGGCTGATGCCGCGCGGCTTGCGGGGATGGATCGCCAAACGCTTCGCGACGCGGTTGTTCGTTACAATGCAAAGGGATTGGAGGGGCTTCACGACCGTCCAAAGGGCTACTCGCCGCGGCGGCTGACGGCAGACGAGGAAGCGGCGCTGGCGGCGGTCATCATCGCCGGGCCGGAGCCTGAGCGCGACGGGGTTTGCGCCTGGACCCGGGCCGATCTGTGCCGCTGGCTGGAGGAGCGCTTCGCCAAGACCTACCACCCCTCGAGCATGACCCGGGTTCTACGGCGGATGGGATTTTCCCGCCAGAAGGCGCGCCCGAGCCACCCGCGAAGGGACGCCGAAGCGCAGGAGCGCTTCAAAAAAGGGGGCTTCGCGACATCCTGAAGGCGACCGCCGCGGCGCATCCCGACAAGCGCCTACAGCTGTGGTTTCAGGATGAAGCGCGCGTCGGCAACAAGGGCCGGGTGTGTCACCGGTGGTGGCGCAGGGGCGAGCGTGCCCCCGGGACGCGTCAAATCGGCTACCAGTGGGCCTACATCTTCTCCGCCGTGCGCCCGGACACCGGCGACGACGTCACCCTGGTGATGCCGAGCGTCAACGCCAAGGTCATGGACCTGTTTCTCGCACACTTCGCCGATACCCTGGACCAGGATGCGCACGCCGTCATGATGTGCGACGGCGCCGGTTGGCACGACGAGCGCGCCCTCACCGTCCCCGACAACGTCACCTTGGCGCTGTTGCCGCCTTACAGTCCCGAACTCAACCCCGTCGAGCGGGTTTGGCTCTACCTACGCGAACGCTTCCTATCGCTCCGCGTCCTCGACGACACCGAGGCCATCATCGACGCCTGTTGCCAAGCATGGATCGACCTCATCGCAGAACCGGATCGTATGCGAACCCTCTGCGCCTATCCATGGATCATGAAGGTGATTTCATAGACTCACTGGTATTAGTCCACCCGGGCGGAGCAAAACTAGTCCACTTAACGTTATGCGGTACGCGGTGTTGGGGGGTTGTCCCGGTAGTCCATAGGAGGGACCCGCGCTGCTTCGTGTAGCGCTTGCGTTACGCGGAGCGAAGCAGCGTGGGAGGTTCCTGTGGACCCACCGGGTCAACCATTGCACCGGCGGTCAAGCAGGTATTTTTGGGGATTTCCGCCGTTTTTGGCTTTGGTTGAGACGATAGCTCTCGCCGTTCATTTCCAGGATATGGACATGGTGGGTGAGGCGGTCCAGCAAAGCCCCGGTCAGGCGTTCCGAGCCGAATATCTCCGTCCACTCATCGAACGGCAAGTTGGAGGTCACCAGGATCGAGCCCCGCTCGTAGCGCTGGCTGAAGACTTCGAACAGCAGCTCGGCGCCGGTCTTCGAGAGCGGCACGAAGCCGAGTTCGTCGATGATCAGAAGGTGATACTTTGCCAGTTGCTTCTGCAGGCGCAACAGGCGTTTTTCATCCCCGGCCTCCATCAGTTCATGAACCAGGGCAGCGGCCGTGAGGAAGCCGACGGAGAGCCCCTTTTGGCAGGCCGCCAGACCGAGACCGAGGGCGATATGGGTCTTGCCGGTTCCGCTGTTGCCGAGCGCGATGATATTCTCACGACGCTCGACGTATTCGCATCGCGCCAACTCCAGAACCAGCATCTTGTCGAGCGATGCGATGGCCTTGAAGTCGAAGCTGTCGAGGCTTTTGACGGCGGGGAACCTGGCCTGTCTGATCCGCCGCTCGACCATGCGGCGCTCACGGTCGATCAGTTCCAACTCGGTCAGACGGACAAGATACCGCACATGGTCGGCGCCCTCGGTGGCGCATTGGCGGGCCAGCTTGTCGTATTCGCGCAGGAACGTCGGCAGTTTCAGGGTCTTGAGGTGATGGGCCAGCAACACTTGCGGCGTATCGGTCATGACGCGCCTCCACCCAACAAGCTCATATAACTGGCGGCGGCCGTGGTCGCCACGTTGGCCCGAGGCAGGTAGGGATAGATATCCAGGTCGAGTTTGGGCGGGCGTCGCTCGATACGGCACAGCACAAGGTGTTTGACGGCGTCGTAGCCGATCGCACCCAGGCGCAGGGCGTCCTTCACCGCGCCGTGAAGCACCTCGAGATCGAAGGTCTCCACAAGCCGAAGGACCTGGACGTATTCCCGCTTGCCGGCCTTGCCCATGCGCGCCTCCAGGAGACGGCGCAGGGTTGGGAAGGCATCAGGCAGTTCCCATCCGGCTAGCGGCGCGGCCTGATCCAGGGCACCGATCTTGTGCTCCAGCAAAGGCAGGTAGTGGATCGGATCGAAGACCATGTCTTCCCGGTCGTAGGAACGGGGGTGTCGGGCAATGATCCCGGCGCCGCAACCGATAACCACCTCGTGGACATAGCCACGGATCCAGACTTCCTGATGGCCGTAGGCGACGGGCACGGAATAGTCATTCGTCCGGTAGCGCACCAGGGACAGCGAGTTGACCCGCGTGCCCTGCTTGTCGCACGCGTCGAACGGTGCCGGCAGTGGCCTCTTCAACGCTTCGCGGTCACGCACAAACCGTTCGCCGATGCTCTCGCGGTGGCCGCGCAGGACGTTGCCTTGCCGGTTGCGGCATTGCTCTTCCAGGTGGCCATTGAAGGCGTCCCAGCTCGCGAACCGGGGAAGCGGCGTCATGAAGTTCCGCCGGGCATAGCCGACCACCCCCTCCACATTGCCTTTGTCGTTACCCTTGCCGGGACGGCCGTAGCGGTCCTCGAAGAGGTAATGGGACTGCAGCCCGCTGAACGCCCGCGTTCGTTGCCGCGTGCCATCTGACAAGATGCGCGACACCAGACACTTGTCGTTGTCGTAAAGAATCGATTGGGGAACGCCGCCGAAAAAAACAAAGGCTCTGTTGTGCCCGTCCAGCCAGGCCTCCGTCGTCGCCGCCGGGTAGGCCGCAACGAAGCAGGCATCGCTGTGGGGAAGTGTCATGACGAAAAAATGCGCCCGATACTTGACGCCGGCGATGATCGCATCCGCCTCGCCAAAGTCCGCTCGAGCATGGCCCGGAGGATGTGACAACGGCACAAACATCTCACGCCGACGAAGGCGCCGTTCCCGAACGTAATCCTTCACGATGGTCTCTTTGCCCGTGAAGCCATGTTCGTCGCGAAGGCGCTCGAATATACGCTTCGCCGTGTGGTGCTGCTTACGGTGAACCGTTCGGTCCTCCTCCAGAATACGGTCGATGATATCCGTGAAGGGGGCCAGTTTCGGGCGTTTCGGTGGCTGGCGTCGCCGATATCCCGGCGGTTCCGAATGCCGCAGCATCTTCCTCACCGTCTCGCGCGCAATGCCAAACCGACTTGCCGCCTCTCGCTGGCTCAGACCATCAACATGGCAGGCCAGCCGAACGCGCAGATATAGGTCCACGGTGTACATCCTCCCGCCTTCCATCTCAAAAAAGATCGAAGGCTACAGGTGGCAGAGTTTTACTCCGCCCGCGGCTGGGAAATCCCGCCGCTTCCGTGGACTAATTTGTCACCGCCGTTCTCATCTAGTGTCCTGGTTCGTAGGATCGTGGCATATGTCTCGGGGACGAGGCGATGGGGGCGCGCGGACAGGGCTCGATGGCGGGATATCGCTCCAAGCTGCGCTGGTCGCGGCGTCGGGCCCGCGCGCATCTGAGGCGGCTCCGGCGCAACAACCAGTTGATCCTGTCCGTGCTGGCCGCGGCCATCGGCGTTGGCGCGGCCTACGGCGCCATCGGCTTTCGTCACCTGATCGACCTGATTCAGCTGGGCGCGCTCGGCTTCTCCTCCGGGCGGGTCTCTACCTTGGCGGCCGCGCTGCCCTGGTGGCACCTGGTGCTCGCGCCCACCTTGGGCGGCCTGGCGGTCGGCATCTTCGTGCGCTTCGCCCTCACCGGCGGCCGGCCCCAGGGAGTGGCCGATGTGATAGAGGCCACGGTCTTGCGGGGCAACCGCATGAGCCTGCGCGATGGCATCGGCGCCGCGCTGGCGAGCGCCGCTTCCATCGGCGTGGGCGCATCCGTCGGCCGGGAAGGTCCCGTGGTTCATCTCGGCGCGACGATCGCGTCCTGGGTCGGCACGCGCCTCCACCTCGGGCGGTCCATGTCGCTCACCCTGCTCGGCTGCGGCATCGCGTCCGGCATCGCGGCTTCGTTCAACGCGCCCATCGCCGGCGTGTTTTTCGCCCTCGAGGTGGTAATCGGGCACTATGCTCTCAGCGCCTTCGCCCCGATCGTCGTCGCCTCGGTCATCGGCACCATCATCTCGCGCATTCATTTCGGCGACTTCCTAGCCTTCGTCATTCCCCCCCACGTCATTCAGTCGTTCTGGGAGTTTCCGGCTTTCGCGCTGCTCGGCGTAATAAGTGCGCTCGTCGCCATGGCGTTCATGCGCGCTATCATGCTGGTCGAGGACGCGGGCGAGCGGAGTGGGGTGCCGCGCTGGCTGCGACCCGCCATCGGCGGCCTCCTGGTGGGCCTCATCGCGCTCGCGTTCCCGCAGGTGCTCGGGGTCGGCTATGAGGCGACGGATGCGGCGCTCAAGCAGCAGTTCTCGATCTGGTTGCTGGCCGCCCTCGTCGCCGCCAAGCTCGCGGCGACGGCCCTGAGCCTCGGCCTCGGCTTCGGCGGCGGCGTGTTCAGCCCGTCGCTGGTGGTCGGCGCCATGCTCGGGGGGGCCTTTGGCCTGGCGGCCACGGGCCTCTTTCCCGAACTTTCCTCGGGGCACGGGGTCTACGCCCTCGTCGGCATGGGTGCGGTGGCGGGCGCGGTGCTCGGCGCTCCCATCTCCACCATCCTCATCGTGTTCGAGCTGACGGCCGACTTCGAGCTCACGCTCGCGGTTATGATCGCCGTGGTCATCGCCTCGGTCATCACCCAGCAGGTCTCAGGGCACAGCTTCTTCACCTGGCAGCTCGAGCGCCGGGGTGTCGATGTGCGCGCCGGACGCGAGGTCGGGCTGCTCCGCGCCATACGCGTGCGCGATATCATGGACCGGCGTCACGAAACCGTGGGGCCGTCATCGATCCTCGCCGAAGTGCGCGCGAAGCTGATCGGCACGCCTTTCGGCGAGCTGTTCGTGACCCACGACGGCGACCGGCTCGAAGGCACGATCGCTTTCGCGGACCTGGGCGAGAGCGCCTTCGACACATCCCATGACGACGAGTTGGCCGCCATCGACCTCTGCCGGCGTTATCCCCCCGCGCTCGACGCCGGCGATACGCTGGAGACGGCGATCGCCATGTTCGGCGCCGGCGGCGAGGCCCATATCCCCGTGGTCGAGGACCACGACAGCATGCGCCTCGTGGGTGTCCTTCATGAGCGCGACACGATGCTGGCCTATCACCGGGCGCTGATACAGGCGCGGAAGGAGGAGCGCGGCGAGCTCTGACGGCGCGCTGTCAATGGCGGAGCAAAAAGGGACCACCTCGGCGGTGTAAGAAGGGATCGCTTGGCGGCTGCGGGCTTGTCCCCGTAGTCCACGGGAGGGCCCCGCGCGCGACGCGGCGTGCCCTCAACAGGCTGACGCGGCGGTGCGCGCGGGAGGGACCTGTGGGCCCACGGGGTCAAGCGTGGGCTGGGTGGTCGGTTCAGTTAGCAGTCGGGGTTTGACGCCTGCGGCTCTGGTTGAGCCTGTAGCTGTCACCGTTCATCTCGAGGATGTTGACGTGGTGGGTGAGGCGATCGAGGAGCGCGCCGGTGAGGCGCTCGGAGCCGAACACCTCGGTCCATTCGTCGAAGGGCAGATTGGTGGTGACCAGGGTCGAGCCCCGCTCGTAGCGTTGGCTGAACACCTCGAACAACAGCTCGGCGCCGGTCTTCGACAGCGGCACGAAGCCGAGTTCGTCGACGATCAGAAGCTTGTAGGTGGCGAGCTTCTTCTGGAACCTCAGCAGCTGCTTGTCATCGCGGGCCTCGATGAGTTCGTGGACCAGCGCGGCGGCGGTGATGAAGCCGACCGAGAGGCCCTTCTGGCAGGCCGCCAGGCCGAGACCGAGGGCGATGTGGGTCTTGCCGGTCCCACTGTTGCCGAGCGCGATGAGGTTCTCGCGGCGCTCGATGTACTCGCAGCGGGCCAGCTCCAGGACCAGCGCCTTGTTGAGCGAGGGGATGACCTTGAAGTCGAAGCTGTCGAGGCTCTTGACCACGGGGAAGCGCGCCGCCTTGATGCGCCGCTCGACCATGCGGCGCTCGCGGTCGATCAGCTCGAGCTCGGCGAGTCTCAACAGGTAGCGGACGTGATCGACGCCTTCCGAGGCGCACTGCCGGGCGATCTTGTCGTACTCGCGCAGGAAGGTCGGCAGCTTCAGCGTCTCGAGGTGGTGGGCGAGCAGCACTTGCGGTGTGTCGGTCATGCGCCGAGCCCCGACAGCAGGCTCATGTACGACTTGGCGGACGTCATCGCGACCCGGGCGCGCGGCAGATACGGATAGACGTCGAGGTTGAGCCTGGGCGGCCGCCGCTCGATGCGGCACAGTACCAGGTGCTTCACCGCATCAAAGCCGATTGCGCCGAGCCGCAGGGCGTCGCCGACCGCACCCTCGACCTCCTCGAGCCGGAAGGTCTCCAGTAGACGGAGCACCTGGACGTACTCGCGCTTGCCTGCCTTGCCCATACGAGCTTCGAGGAGCCGCCGCAGAGTGATGAAGGCCTCGGGCAGGTCCCAGCCCGCCAATGGCGCGGCCTGGTCGAGGGCGCCGATCTTCTGCTCGATCAAGGGCAGGTAATGCAGCGGGTCGAAGATCAGGTCCTCGCTGTCGTAGGACCGGCGGTGCCGGGCGATCACCTCGGCCCCGCAGCTGATCACCACCTCATCGACGTAGCCCCGGATGAGCACCTCACGGTGGCCGTAGGCCACGGGCACGGAATAGTCGTTGCTGCGGTAACGCACCAGCGACAGCGAACTCGCCCGTCCAGGGCGCTTATCGCAGGCATCATAGGGAGCAGGCGGCAATGGCAAGAGAACTTGACGATCCCGCTCGAGACGCTCGCCGATGGTCTCCTTGTGGCCCCGCAGCCGCGCCGCCTGGCGCCGGCGGCACTGTTCGGCGAGAGCATCGTTGAGGGCCGCGAAGCTCTCGGCACGCGGGACGGGGACCAGGAAGTTCCGCCGGATGAAGCCGACCAGTCCCTCGACCTTGCCCTTGTCGTTGCCCTTGCCCGGCCGGCCGAACCTGTCCTCGAACAGATAGTGGGACTGAAGCTCCGTGAAGACGCGCGTTCGCTGCCGCTTCCCATCGCCCAGGATCCGGGCAACCGCCAGCTTGGTGTTGTCGTACAGGATGGATCGGGGGACGCCGCCGAAGAAGGCAAACGCCGCGTTGTGGCCATCGCAGAATGCTTCGGTCGTCTCCGCCGGATAGGCCGCAACAAAGCAACCATCACTGTGGGGAAGGTCGAAGGCAAGGAAGTGGATCTTCCGTAACGCGCCGCCGATCACCGCCATCGCTTCGCCGAAGTCCGCCTGGGCGTGACCGGGGGAATGGGAGAGTGGCACGAACACCTCACGCGACCGAAGCCCCTGCTCACGAACGTAGTCCTTCACGATGGTGTAGCCGCCCGTGAAACCGTACTCGTCCCGGAGGCGGTCGAAGATGCGCTTCGCAGTGTGCCGTTGCTTGCGGTGGCTGGTCCGATCGTCTTCCAAGATCCGATCGATGATTCCCGTGAACGGACCCAGCTTTGGCCGCCTCGGCGGCGCGCTTCGGCGATACCCTGGCGGCACCGAGAACGACAGCATCTTACGGACCGTCTTGCGGTCTACACCAAACACCCGCGAGGCCTCGCGGGTGCTCATCCCCTCGACATGACACGCCCGCCGAACCCGTGCGTACAACTCCACCCGATACATCCCCCCCGCCTTCCAGTCAGAGCAACCCTGACAGAAGGCTATACGCGGTCCCATTTTGGTCCGCCGCAGCCGGATCGACCGGCCGCTTCAGTGGGGGATTATTGCTCTGCCGTTCTCAGCGCGGCGTGTTATCAGTGGGACGGGTCGAGCCGCAGCCAGTCGTAGCGGTCGGCCGAGCGCAGGACCACCTGCCGGGGCACGACGCCCTGCAACACCTCGAGCGGGACCTCGACACCGGCGTCTCCCAACGCCCAGACCTTGCGGTAGAAATCGGCCATGTCGTCGACCGGCATGCCGGCGACGCCGAGCACGATATCGCCCACGCCGATCCCGGCCGCCTCGGCCGGCCCGCCTTCGGCCAGGCGGGTTACGAACAGCCGGCCCTGCACTTCGCCCGTGTAGAGGCCGAGCCAGGGCCGGCGCGTGGCCGCCCGCCCGTCGGTCAGGAGGTCGGCCAAGATATCCTTGAGGATATCCACCGGCACGAACAAGTTGCCGGCGATAATTGGTGACCCCTCGATCGCGGCGGAAACGGCGAGGGAGCCGATGCCGAGGAGGCGGCCGTCCTCGCCGATAAGCGCGGCGCCGCCGTAGTGGTTGCTCATGGGTGAGACGAAGAGGGCGTCCTCGATCAGGTATTCCCACGGGCCGGCGAACTCCCGGCGGTTGACGATTCGCGTTGCGGCGACGCTCGCTTCGTTGAGCCGGTTGACCACGAGCACCTGTTGCCCGGGCCGTACGTCCGCCGAATCGCCGAGGCGCAAGGGCACCACGCCCAAATCTTCACGCGCCCGCACCAGGCCGAGGCCCGAATCGTGGTCGTAGGCGACGACGTCGGCCGGCACGCTCACGCCGTCCGCGCCCGAGACCGTGACCTCGAACGCTTCGACGATCAGGTAGCCGATAGTGAGGACGAGGCCGTCGCCATCGATAACCACGCCACTACCCGCCCTCTCGGTCCCCAGGGTTGCCGCCAGGCGGGCGTCGGGGCGGACCTCGGCGCTGAGATGCATCACGGCATCGACGATTTCGTCCGCCCGCTCCGCCCGTATGGGCGCGGCCAGCAGCATGGCCGCGACGATGAGGGCCGCGGCACGCCCTTTTCGAGTGGATATCATGGCGCTCCCTTCACCAGCCCAGTGTAGCATGCCGGGGCCGCGAGCGGTGCGCCTAGTACCCACTTTCATAATTCCGTGTGCCATACGATCGCTTTTCCCGTCTCCTCGGCAGGAGGGGGTGCGCCGGCGATGCCGGGGCATCGTCAAGCATCCCCGACACCCCGAGGGGGCAGGAAAAGCGACCCGCGGGGCGGCGCCCCGAGGCCCCCGGTCGTCGTCGCGCGACGCTTGTGATGCCCCGGCATCACGGTGCGCCACCCTCCTAGCCGGGAACCTCGGGGCGCCGTCGTATGGCACACGGAATTATGAAAGTGGGTACTAGCGCCAGCATAGGACGAGCGCGCCGTCGCGCACCTCGTAGCCGTCGAGGCGGTCGAGGAAGCTCATGCCGAGGAGCGAGTGGGACATGGGCGCCTCGTTGACCAGCGCGCGCACGCCCTCCACGCGATGATCCTCGACCTCGATCGCGGTCAGCATCACGGATGCCGCGCGCGCCTCGCCATTGGCGGTCGCGATTCTGAGTGAATAGTCGAGGCGCGCGGGGTCGATGCCGATGCGCCGCGCGTCCGCTTGCGAGAGCACCACGCGGCTCGCGCCCGTATCGACCAGGAACCGGATGGCCACGCCTTCGACCCGGGCCTCGACATAGAAGTGGCCGTCCATCGCCGGGCGGAAGGAGAGCGCGCTACCGCCGGCCGCGATGCCGCTGTGGGGCAGGAGCTCCCCCATCACCCGGTCCTTGAGGCCCGTGAGCTCGGCCCGGTAGCTATAGCCGAGCACGAGCAGGAGGGCGATGGCGATCCAGACGGCCGCGCTCCCGACGATCCTGGTGAGCCCCAGTCGCCGGTGCAGGAGCCCGCTCATCACCAGGGCGAGGAGCGCGACCAGGTAGACGACGCGGAATCCGCCCGAGCCCAACGAGAGGGCGCCGGGGAAGCGATCGGCCAGGTAATAAACGAGGCCCCCCAGAGCGACGCCGCCGGCGAGGAGCCAAGGCCAGGACGACCGTTTCATGGGGATTTCACGCCTCCAGCCGCCGGCGTCAATCTTCGAGCAGCAGGCCCGTGCGCTCGGGCAACGGCTCCCGGCCCGCCACCTTGGCCACGGTCTGGCCCGGCCATACGAACTTGTCGATGCGGGTGGAGAAGATCAGGCCGTCGGTGCGGGTGGTGAGCGGCGTGCGCACTGCCAGCGGGTCCTCGGCCATGGGATCGACCAGCTCGGCGATCACGGTGCCCGCCGCCACCGCCTCGCCGAGCGCGCATTTATAGGCGACGATTCCGGCGCGGGACGCGCGGACGATATCGACAGCGTCGAGCGGCGTGGCCTCGCACAGGGGCGCGGGCACCGGGCCGGGGTCGCCCGCCACCAGCCCACGGCGCTGGAGGAAGGCGAAGAGGGCGTCCGCGTCCGCCTGGGCGAGGGTGTCGCCGACGTCGGCCCGGCCGCGCAACTCGATGGTGCCCGAGAGACAGGCCTGGGGGATCTTGCGGTCGGGCCCGAAACGCTGATCCAATCCGTGCCACAGGCCGCTGAACACCTCGTCGAAGGGGTTGCCGCCCGAGACGTCGGCCAGGAGCGTCACCCGGCTGCCGATGAGGGCCGAAAGGTCGGCCGCGTCCGGCCAGTGGGCCGGGGTCAGGAACAGGTGGGTGAGGGCGTCGTTGTCGCAGTGGAGGTCGAGCACCATATCGGCGTCCGCGGCCAGACGCAGGATGGCGTGGCGCAGGCTGTCGAGCTCCGTGCCGGCCTCGAGCCCCTCGATGGCGCCCATGACCGCGGCCCGCACCAGCAGCAGGTTGGCCCCGGCATCGTAATCGAGGTCGTCCTTGACCAACGGCGCCACCAGCGCCGCGAGGTCGGGCCAGTTGCGGTTGAAGTTGCCGCCACCGCCGAGCGCATTGCGGCCCATGTGGCTGCCGTTGAGGGTCTGGGCGAGGCCGATGGGATTGGCCGCCGGCACGATCACGACCTCGCCCAGGATGTCGCCCCCGGCGTCCGCCGCGTGGAGCAGGCGCACGAGGTGGTGCAGCACCAGCATGCCCGGGGTCTCGTCCGCATGGAGCGCGGCCTGGAGGTAGGCCTTGGGCCGCGCGCCCACCTCACCATAGCGGTGGGCGACGAGGGTACGCTCCGTGCCGGGGGCGGGCGGGAGAAGCGGGATGCGGGAGACGGCCTTGACCATTGCCCGAGACTTCGGGCGACAGCACCTCTTTGTCAAGACCGCCCCTTTCCGCGGCGTTCGCCATGCCAATGATGTGTAGATAGCGAATTAAGTTGGCCGGTTTATGTAGCACATCGATTGACCGCTCTGTTGATGTTGTGGCGCCTGTGGGGAAGTGGTCAGGTCGGCGTAGCCGAGCTGTCCACTTATCCACGGGCGGGTCGCGTCGAGCGGCATCACGCGGCCCTCTTCATGGTGTCTCCTTCCAGAAGCGCGCCATCGCCTCGGTAGCGGGCGATCGGGCGCGGCCCGTGGAATATGGCGTAGGTGGCGTCCGGATAGTGGTGGACGCGGACCTTGGCCTTGACGTAGTGCGGCCTCAGCGATGACGGCGGGATCTGCAGGACGATGCCGTGGAAGCGTACGGTGTTGTCGTTGCCGACGGTGCGCGTCTCCTGGACGCACAGCACGTCGCGCCACTGTTCCGCCGGCACGGCGACGAAGGCCGAGCCCGGCTCTTCGGGAGCGATCGCGAAGCGCGCATTGTAGTCGGGAATGAAGGTCTCGGCGAGGAAGCGGTTGGCCCCTTCGATCGTCGAGACGCCGGCCAATGCCAACTCCTTGGGGAGCCGGTCCTGCAAGGTGCGGAAGGCGCGCTCGGAGCGCCCGCGCGCCTCCGGCGAATAGGCCGCGATGTGCTCGATGCCGAGCTGGGCCAAGGCCCGTCCGAGCTGGGAGGGCTTGTCGCGGTCCACCTTGCCACCCGCCTGGGGGGTGTGGAAGTAGTGGCTCGCGCGGTCGGTGTAGAGCGCGCACGGCAGCCCGTGCCGGCCGAACACCTCGCCCAGCCCCTGGAAGCTCGACATGGTGCCCTCCTCGGCGACCAGGAAGCCCGAGTAGATCGCCCCGCTCGCATCGTCCAGAGAGACGATCATATCCTGCTCTTCGTCGCGGCCCGGCAGCCAGCGGTGCGTCGAGCCGTCCTGATGCAGCATCATGCCCACGAGCGGCCGCCGCGGCCGCTTGCGCCGGTGCGCCCCGCGCCTGGGCGCCGGCGCCGCCAGGCCGCGGCCGTGGAGAAACGTCTTGGTCCAGGTGTAACCCCAGCGGAAGCCGTGGTCCTTCACCAGGTGCTCGTGGAAGTGCTTGACCGTGAAACCCGCGTAGCGCTCGCGGTAAAGAGCTTCGACCCGCATCGCCTCGTCCACCGGCACCCGCTTGGGCGACGGCTTGCCCAGACGCCGGTCCAGAAGCCCCGCATCGCCCTCACACTCGAAACGACGGCACCAGCGCCGAAACGTGCGCTCGCCGACCCCAAGCACCTCCGCCGCCTCCAACTGGCTCAACGATCCCGCCTCACAACGACCGAAAACATCCCGAAACCTCATCATGCGCACACCTTGCAAAACATCTGTCCGTCTCATCCCACCCCCTTCAAACAGGAGGCTCAATAAACCGGACAGATCGTGTGCTACATAGAACGGACAGATCGTGTGCTATCTACACGCCATGCCAATGATGGCGCGAGCCCGGGCGATCCGTGCTATAACGCTTGGGCGCATGTCCGACGTCTTCGACCTTACCGACGAGCCTGAGCGCGAGGCCCCCCCGCGGCCCCCGGCCGCGCCTGGCGTGCCGCCCTATCTCGACCATCTGAACGCGGCTCAGCGAGCGGCCGTCGAGGCCGTCGACGGGCCGGTCCTGGTGCTCGCGGGCGCCGGCACGGGCAAGACCCGGGTGCTCATCACGCGCCTCGCCCATATCCTCACCCTGGGCCGCGCCTGGCCCGGCCAGATCCTCGCCGTCACCTTCACCAACAAGGCCGCGCGCGAGATGCGCGAGCGCCTGGGCGCCCTCGTCGGGGGGGTGGTCGAGGGACTGTGGCTCGGCACCTTCCACGCCCTCTCGGTCCGCATCCTGCGCCGCCACGCGGCGCTCCTGGGCCTCAAGTCCAACTTCACCATCCTGGATACGGACGACCAGATCCGCCTCCTGAAACAGGTGATCTCGGCCGCCGACCTCGACGAGAAGCGCTGGCCCGCCCGCGTCCTCCTCGGCACCATTCAGGGCTGGAAGGACCGCGGGCTCACGCCCGAGAAGGTGGGCGCCGACGACGTGCCGGAGTTCGCCGCGGGTCGTTCTCTCGAGCTCTACGCCGCTTACCAGGAACGCCTGCGGACCCTCAACGCCTGCGATTTCGGCGACCTGTTGCTGCATTGCCTGACCCTGTTCACAGGCCACCCGGACGTCCTCGGCGACTACCAGCGCCGCTTCCGCTACATCCTGGTGGACGAATACCAGGACACCAACGTGGCCCAGTACCTGTGGCTGCGCCTCCTGGCCCAGGGCTCGCGCAACATCTGCTGCGTGGGAGACGACGACCAGTCCATCTACAGCTGGCGCGGGGCCGAGGTGGGCAACATCCTGCGCTTCGAGAAGGACTTCCCCGGCGCCCAGGTGATCCGGCTCGAGCAGAATTACCGCTCGACCCAGAACATCCTCTCGGCCGCCTCCGGGCTCATCGCGCGCAACGAGGGGCGCTTGGGCAAGACCCTGTGGACGAGCGGCGATGATGGCGAGAAGGTCACCGTGCGCGGGGTTTGGGACGGCGAGGAGGAAGCGCGGATCGTCGCCGACGAGGTGGAGCGCATGCAGGCGGACGGCCAGTCCCTCGATGCGGTCGCCATCCTGGTTCGCGCCGGCTTCCAAACCCGCGAGTTCGAGGAGCGCTTCATCACCCTCGGCGTCCCCTACCGGGTGATCGGCGGCCCGCGTTTCTACGAGCGCTTGGAGATCCGCGACGCCATCGCCTATCTGCGGGTGATCCACCAGCCCGACGACGGCCTCGCCTTCGAGCGCATCGTCAACACCCCGCGCCGGGGCATCGGCGACGCGACCATGCGCACCGTCCACCACCTCGCGCGCGCCTCGGGCATCCCGCTCACCGAGGTCGCGCGCCGGGTCGTCGAGACCGACGAGCTCAAGCCCCGGGCGCGGCGCGCCCTCGCCGGCCTGATGGAGGATTTCGCGCGCTGGCGGACGGTGGCGGGCGGCATGCCGCTGGACGAGCTGGTCCAGACCGTGCTCGAGGAATCGGGCTACACCGACATGTGGCAGGCCGGCAAGTCGCCCGACGCGCCGGGGCGGCTCGAGAACCTGAAGGAGCTGGTGGCCGCGATGGCCGAGTTCGAGAGCCTCGAGGGCTTCCTCGAGCATGTGAGCCTGGTGATGGAGCGCAACGATGGCGGCGATGGGGAGATGGTCAACCTCATGACCCTGCACGGCGCCAAGGGCCTCGAATTCGACGTCGTCTTCCTGCCCGGGTGGGAGGAGGGGCTGTTCCCGCACCAGCGGGCCCTGGACGAGGGCGGCGCCGCGGCCCTCGAGGAGGAGCGCCGCCTGGCCTATGTCGGGCTCACGCGCGCGCGCCACCGCGCCCAGATCTCCTTCGCCGCCAGCCGGCGCATCTACAATCTGTGGCAGAGCGCGATCCCCTCGCGCTTCGTCGAGGAGCTCCCCACCGACCATGTGGAGGTGGCGAGCGCGCCCGGCATCTACGGCGCCCACGGGGGGGCGCCGGCGCCCGCACTCGAGGAATGGACGGCCCCCGGCACCAGCGCCTGGGGGCCGCGCCGCCCCTGGTCCCGGGTGCGGCCGCCCGAGCCCACGATCGACGGCCAGGCGCGCGAGATCGAGACCAGCGCCGAGAGCGAGGCGAGCTTCGCGCCGGGCGACCGCGTCTTCCACATCAAGTTCGGCTATGGCCGGATCACTGCCGTCGAGGGCTCGCGCCTGGAGATCGATTTCGAGAAGGCCGGCCCCAAGAAGGTCATCGACAGCTTCGTCCAGCGCACCTGATACCGACCGGTCTTAAGAAAGACCGATCGTATGATCCCTCAGGCGCCGGGCGGCCGCATCCGCGGCCTTGGCTTCTCATATCGCTCAAGCGCCGCTAAGGCACTTCTTTCGCTCAAGCGCCGCTAAGGCTGGCCTCGCATAAGCTCGGGCGCCCACGCGGCGCTTGCCAGACGGCGATGAGCCCAGTTCATCGCCGTCTGGTATGACGCTAGAGCGGCTCCCGTTCACCTGGAAGCGCTCGTGGCCGCGAGGCGGCCCGCCGGCGCCCGATCAGGGTCGTTTCCCGGAAGATCACGTATATGCCACTGGCGACGATGATCGCCGCGCCGATGATCGTCCATCGGTCGGGGAACTCGGCGAACAGCACGAAACCGAGCGCCGCGAACTTGGAGATCGCGTCCATGATCGAGAAGACCGCGAGGCAGATGACGAGGAACGATATGCCGCGCAGTACCGAGCGGTCGTCACCCGTGGCCACACCAGTGAGGGACATGAGCCGCACACCCGCCAAGCCCGGCTCGAGCCCTCCCGGTCCGCACCGGCAATGTGTGGCCGAAGGGGTCCCGTGGCAAGCGAATCCGCCGGCCCGCCGGGGCCGCGCTAGAGCGGTTCCGCTTCGATCGAACCCACTCTAGCGCTCTAATTCGCTCGCGGCAGCGGACCAAGTGGTCCGCGCCTGCGCGGGCGCGCCGGACGACCGGCGGGCCGCCTTGCGGCCTGGAGCGATTCCAGTCGAGGTGGAAACGCTCTAGACCGCGGAGACCTTCGCCCGGCTCTCCCGATAGGCCACGTAGGCGCCACTCAGGACGATGACGGCGGTGCCGAGGATGGTCCAGCGGTCGGGGAAGTCGCCGAATACGAGGTAGCCCATGCTGGCGCCCGAGACGATCTGGAAATAGATGTAGGGGGCGAGGGTCGAGGCATTGGCGAAATCGTAGGCTTTGATGAGCGCGAAATGGGCCGCGCCCGCGAGGATGCCCATGCAGGCGAAGAGGCCCCAGACGGCGAGGGTGGGCGGTGTCCAGAGGAACGGGGCGGCGACGAACACCGGCGCGAGGCTGACCACGGAGGTGTAGAGCAGGGTGGTCAGCGGCGATTCGGTCGCGGCCAGGCCGCGGGTTATCATCTGGAAGCAGGCGAACAGGAACGCCACCACCAGCGGCAGGAGTGCCGCCCATTGGAACAACCCGAGGCCGGGGCGGATGATGACGAGCGCGCCCACGAACCCGATCCCGACCGCGATCCAGCGCCGCGGGCCGACGGATTCGCCGAGCAGCGGGACGGAGAGGGCCGTGACCATCAGCGGGCTCACGAACAGGATGGCGATGGTGTCCGCGAGCGGCATGAAGGTGAGGGCCAGGAAGTAGAGGAGGTTCGAGGTGACCATGATCAGCCCGCGCACGACCTGGAGGCCCGGGCGCCTCGTACGCACGATGCGGCCGGGCCGGCGCACGAAGACCGCGATGAAGGCGAGGACGGTGAGCGTCTGGAAGAACGACCGGGCCCACGAGATCTGCACCACGTGGTAATCGTCCGTCAGGTGCTTGGCGATGGCGTCGAGGACGGGAAACAGGGTCACGGCCAGGAAGACCAGCAGGATGCCGCCGAGCGGCGACCTCGGTGCGGCGGTGCGCCGCGCGCTCGTCATGCCGGCGGGCGCTTGGCGAGCCGCGATGCAGTCGGCTGGATATCCGGCCCGATGGGCGGGAAGGGGATGGTCCGCATGAGCTTCACCGGAATAACGCGCGGCCAGGCGGCCGGTCCGAGTGTGGCCGCCTCCCGCGCCCGGGACAAGCGGCGCGCGCCATGACCGGGGCGGGTGGCGGCGAGACCCTGTGGCGCATCGCCGTGGTCGTGCCGGCCGCCGCGCGCGCGGCCTTCGAGGCGGCGCTCGAGCCTCACGGTGAGAGCCTGTCCGCTTTCGAGGATCCGGGCGGCTGGTACCTGGAGGCGATCTCGCGGGCCGAGCCCGACCGGCCGGCGGTCCATGCCGGCCTCGCGCGGGCCGCGGCGGGTGCCGGCTGCGCGGCCCCGGAGGCCGCGATCGGGCTGCTTGCGCCGGTCGATTGGCTGGCCGAGAATCGCCGCGGCTTCCCACCCATCGGCGCTGGGCGCTATTTCGTCCACGGCTCGCATTTCGGTGGCGTGGCGCCGTCCGGCCATATCGCCATCCGGATGGACGCCGGCCTCGCCTTCGGCGCCGGTAGCCACGGCAGCACGCGGGGCTGCCTGCTGGCGATCGATCGCCTCGCCGGGCGGATGGCGCCCGCGCGGTCGCTCGACCTGGGCTGCGGCTCGGGCATCCTCGCCATCGCCATGGCCCGGACATGGGGCGTCGCGGTGCTGGCGGCGGAC
The DNA here is from genome assembly GCA_963666705.2 of Alphaproteobacteria bacterium. GTDB lineage: Bacteria > Pseudomonadota > Alphaproteobacteria > CADEGL01 > CADEGL01. The sequence goes on from CAXXKO010000009.1 coordinate 324,338, forward strand.
ATGGACGCGGACGCGGTCGCCGTGGCGCGCGGGAATGCCGCATGCAACGGTGTCGACAGCCTGGTCCGGGTGGTGGAGAGCGAGGGTTTCGCGGCGCCGGAAATCGGTGCCCGCGCGCCCTTCGACATGGTGTGCGCCAACATCCTCCTGGGCCCACTCGTGGCGCTGGCGCCCATGCTCGCCCATCACTTGGCGCCGGACGGCCTGGCGGTCCTTTCGGGCATCCTCGCGGGGCAGGAAGGCGAGCTGCTGGCGGCCTATCGCGCCGAGGGCCTGAGGCCCCTGGAACGGGTGGTGGTCGAGGGCTGGCTGACGGTGGTGCTGGGGCGCGGCGGCGAAGGGGCGGCGTAGCGCCACCTCCCCTTCATCCGTCGTCCTGGCTCAGGCGGCGAGGTTCCGCTCGTTCTCGTTGGCGCCCGACCGGCGCGCGATCACCGAATCGACGAACGCCTCGATCTCGTATCGGTTGACGCCGATGTCGTCGAGCATGCGGTCGTCGAGGCGGCTCAAACGCTCGACCATGGCCCGGCGGTCGCGGACGGCGCGCAGGTGCCCGATGCCACGGCCGACGAGCGCCACCACGGCGCGCACCAGCGGATTGAAGGAGGGCGTGCCGAAGCCGGCGCGCCGGGACAGAAGGGAATACCGGGCCTCACCGGCCGGATAGTCGTTGTTGGCAGCCGAATCGCTCATCACTCACCTCATGCCGGAAGCGGCTCGTGCGGCACATCATTGTGCACTGCACAAACACGAGAACATCATGATTTCGAAAACTATATAAGCTGTTAAAAAGTAAGAGATAGAGATATTTCCGCATTGCAGCAATGGCGGAAATATCATGCCTCCCCGGCACAGCGCCGCTCGGCGCGGGAGCGGGGTGCGAATGCGCGCCAAAGACGGGTGCGAACGACCCGGAAATGTCAAGATTCGTTAAGGTGTTTAGCGATAAATATGTGTGATATCAATACGTTAATAAATCCGGCCTGAAACCTTGTGTCAATGGCGGAGCAAAAAGGGACCACCTCGGCGGTGTAAGAAGGGACCGCTTGGCGGCTGCGGGCTTGTCCCCGTAGTCCACGGGAGGGCCCCGCGCGCGACGCGGCGTGCCCTCAACAGGCTGACGCGGCGGCGCGCGCGGGAGGGACCTGTGGGCCCACGGGGTCAAGCGTGGGCTGGGTGGTCGGTTCAGTTCGTCGGGGTTTGACGCCTGCGGCTCTGGTTGAGCCTGTAAGGCTGTCAACCGTTCATCTCGAGGATGTTGACGTGGTCGGGTGAGGCGATCGAGGAGCGCGCCGGTGAGGCGCTCGGAGCCGAACACCTCGGTCGCATTCGTCGAACGGCAGATTGGTGGTGACCAGGGTCGAGCCCCGCTCGTAGCGTTGGCTGAACACCTCGAACAACAGCTCGGCGCCGGTCTTCGACAGCGGCATCGAAGCCGAAGTTCGTCGACGATCAGAAGCTTGTAGGTGGCGAGCTTCTTCTGGAACCTCAGCAGCTGCTTGTCATCGCTCGGCCTCGATGAGTTCGTGGACCAGCGCGGCGGCGGTGATGAAGCCGACCGAGAGGCCCTTCTGGCAGGCCGCCAGGCCGAGACCGAGGGCGATGTGGGTCTTGCCGGTCCCACTGTTGCCGAGCGCGATGAGGTTCTCGACGGCGCTCGATGTACTCGCAGCGGGCCACGCTCCAGGACCAGCGCCTTGTTGAGCGAGGGGATGACCTTGAAGTCGAAGCTGTCGAGGCTCTTGACCACGGGGAAGCGCGCCCCTTGATGCGCCGCTCGACCATGCGGCGCTCGCGGTCGATCAGCTCGAGCTCGGCGAGTCTCAACAGGTAGCGGACGTGATCGACGCCTTCCGAGGCGCACTGCCGGGCGATCTTGTCGTACTCGCGCAGCGGTCGGCAGCTTCAGCGTCTCGAGGTGGTGGGCGAAGCAGCACTTGCGGTGTGTCGGTCATGCGCCGAGCCCCGACAGCAGGCTCATGTACGACTTGGCGGACGTCATCGCGACCCGGGCGCGCGGCAGATACGGATAGACGTCGAGGTTGAGCCTCGGGCGGCCGCCGCTCGATGGCGGCACAGTACCAGGTGCTTCACCGCATCAAAGCCGATTGCGCCGAGCCGCAGGGCGTCGCCGACCGCACCCTCGACCTCCTCGAGCCGGAAGGTCTCCAGTAGACGGAGCACCTGGACGTACTCGCGCTTGCCTGCCTTGCCCATACGAGCTTCGAGGAGCCGCCGCAGAGTGATGAAGGCCTCGGGCAGGTCCCAGCCCGCCAATGGCGCGGCCTGGTCGAGGGCGCCGATCTTCTGCTCGATCAAGGGCAGGTAATGCAGCGGGTCGAAGATCAGGTCCTCGCTGTCGTAGGGACCGGCGGTGCCGGGCGATCACCTCGGCCCCGCAGCTGATCACCACCTCATCGACGTAGCCCCGGATGTAGCACCTCACGGTGGCCGTAGGCCACGGGCACGGAATAGTCGTTGCTGCGGTAACGCACCAGCGACAGCGAACTCGCCCGTCCAGGGCGCTTATCGCAGGCATCATGGGAGCAGGCGGCAATGGCAAGAGAACTTGACGATCCCGCTCGAGAGCGCTCGCCGATGGTCTCCTTGTGGCCCCGCAGCCGCGCCGCCTGGCGCCGGCGGCACTGTTCGGCGAGAGCATCGTTGAGGGCCGCGAAGCTCTCGGCACGCGGGACGGGGACCAGGAAGTTCCGCCGGATGAAGCCGACCAGTCCCTCGACCTTGCCCTTGTCGTTGCCCTTGCCCGGCCGGCCGAACCTGTACGATTCCACGCGAGACCCAGCGCCGAAGCTCCAAAGGCGTCAAATCATCCCGTATCTTGAGTGCTGATCCCATGACATCCCCCACATCTGGTGGGAGACCATAGAATCACAATCCGCCATCATCCGCCATCAATGAATATCCCGAGAGTCAATTCAGGCGCTCACTGGTATAAGCTGTTAAAAAGTAAGAGATAGAGATATTTCCGAATTGCAGCAATGCGGAAATATCATGCCTCCCCGGCACAGCGCCGCTCGGCGCGGGAGCGGGGTGCGAATGCGCGCCAAAACGGGTGCGAACGACCCGGAAATGTCAAGATTCGTTAAGGTGTTTAGCGATAAATATGTATGATACCAATACGTTAATAAATCCGGCCTGAAACCTTGATAATCCTTGACATGTCCCACTCGACCCCGGCCACAATCGCCTATATGGGGATGCGATCCTAACGTGTCAAGGGGTGAGTCCGGCTGGCGGATAGCCCCGCGCGCCCCCCGCGCCCCGGGCTTGTCTGCCGGCCTCCGCCCACCTAGCCTTTGGGCAGGCGGCGAACGGGCATGGGGGAGAGCGAATGACGGCTGATGGAGTGGTCTACGAGGGTGACGAAGACCTCGCGCGGGCGCTCGCCGATGCCGGGGCGACGATGGGCCTGGACCCGGTCAAGGCACTGATCGCCGGCGTGGCCGCCGCGCCGGACGGGACCGACGAAGCCGCCTGGACCCGGCTCGTGACGCCCGAGCCGGGCCCCCGTCTCGTGGCCCAGCTTCTGGCGCTCAAGGCGGCGCTCGCCGCCGCCGGGGGCGGCGGCTCCCCCGAACCGGCCGTTCGTCTCGCCGCCCTGCGCGCGCGGCTTTCGGAGGCTGGGTACACGGGCTTCCTCGTGCCGCACGCGGACGAGCACCAGAACGAGTTCCTGCCCCGGCGGGCCGAGCGGCTCGCCTGGCTCACGGGCTTCACCGGGTCGGCCGGCCTCGCCGTCATCCTCGCGGACGCGGCCGCCATCTTCGTCGACGGCCGCTACACGCTTCAGGTCCACGACCAGGTGGAAGCGGGCCTCTACGAGACCCTGCACCTGACCGAGGCACCGCCCGCGGACTGGATCGCCGCGCATCTCCCGGCGGGTGGCCGCCTGGCCTACGACCCCTGGCTGCATACGCCGAGCGAAGTCGAGCGCATGCGAGCCGCCTGCGCCCGGACCGGGGCCGCGCTCGTGCCCTCGGAGGCCAATCCGCTCGACGCCGTCTGGCGCGACCAGCCGCCGCCGCCGATCGCCCCCGTCGTGCCCCACGATATTCGCTTCACCGGCACCGGCTCGGCGGAGAAGCGCCGGGAGATCGCCGCCGGGCTCGAGCGGCGCAAGGCCGATGCCGCCGTGCTTTCGACGCCCGCCTCGATCGCCTGGCTCCTCAACATCCGCGGCGGCGACGTGCCGCGCACGCCGCTCCCCCTGGGCTTCGCCATCCTCGTGCCGGACGGCCGCGTGCGCCTCTTCATGGATGGGCGCAAGGCGGCGCCGGAGCTGGCCCAGCATCTCGGCCCCGACGTGACCCTCGCCGAGACGACGGCATTCGGCCCGGCGCTCGACGCGCTGGGCGCCGCGGGCGCGCGCGTCCTGGCCGACCCGGCGAGCGCCCCCGCCTACGTCTTCAACCGGCTCGAGGACGCGGGCGCGCGCATCTTGAGAGGTGACGACCCCTGCACGCTCCCCAAAGCCGTCAAGACGGCGGTCGAGATCGCCGGCGCGCGCGCCGCGCATCTGCGCGACGGGGCCGCGCTCACCCGCTTCCTCGCCTGGCTCGCGGCGACGGCGCCCGCCGGCGGGGTGAGCGAGGTCGGCGCGGCCACGGAGCTCGCCGCCCTGCGGGCCGAGGGCGAGCATTTCCGCGACCTGAGCTTCGACACCATCTCGGGCGCCGGCGCCAACGGGGCCATCGTGCACTACCACGCGACACCGGACAGCGCCCGGATGCTTGCACCCGGCATGCTCTATCTCGTGGATTCGGGCGGTCAGTACCTCGACGGCACCACCGACGTGACACGCACCGTCTTCATCGCCGGCAACGACGCCATCCCCCCGAACGGCGCGCGCGACCGCTTCACCCGGGTGCTCAAGGGCCATATCGCCATCGCCACGGCGCGCTTCCCCGCCGGCACGGCGGGCGTGCAGCTCGACACGCTCGCGCGCCAGGCCCTGTGGGCGGCCGGCGTCGATTACGACCACGGCACCGGGCACGGCGTGGGCAGCTATCTCGGCGTCCACGAGGGGCCGCAGGGCATATCGAAACGCCCGGGCGGCGCGCCGCTCGAGCCCGGCATGATCGTCTCCAACGAGCCCGGCTATTACAAGACAGGCGCCTACGGCATCCGCATCGAGAACCTGGTCACCGTGGTCGAATGCCCGGCTCCGCCGGGCGCCGAGCGCGACCTCCTGGCTTTAGAGACCCTGACCCTGGCGCCCATCGACCTGGCCCTCGTCGATGGGTCCCTCCTCACGCGGGAGGAGGCGGCCTGGCTCGATGCCTACCACGCCCGGGTGCGCGAGGCTCTCGGGCCGCTGCTCGACGACGCGACGGCCGTGTGGCTCGCCGAGGCGACGCGGGCGGTCGCCTGAGCGCCGGGTGCCCCACGGCCTCACACGGGATCCCGAAAGCCTCCCGGCGGAGCCCGGGGCCTACCTGCTGGCCATTCGCCTCGGCCGCGCCCGCCGGCTGGCGATCGCCCGCCTGGGCGCCCCCCGTCTCGCGGCCGGGCTCTACCTCTACGCCGGCAGTGCCCGCGGGCCGGGCGGAATCCGGGCACGGGTGCGGCGGCACCTGCGGCGCGACAAGCGGCATCACTGGCACGTCGATCACCTGGTCGCGGCGGGCCGTGTGGTGGGGGTCTGGGGCCGGCCCGGCGCGCGGGAATGCACCCTCGTGCGCCGGCTGCTTACAGTCCGCGGGGTCGAGGTCCCGGCCCCCGGCTTCGGCAGCTCCGACTGCCGGACATGCGCCGCGCACCTGCTGTCGCTCGCGGCCGACGTAGAGATCGACGCCGTCCTCGCGGCGCCGCGGGGGGCGCCGGCGCTTGCTATTATACATAGCGTAATTCCGGTGGTCACTCTCCCGGGCCTATGATGCGGGGTCACGAGTAAGCGCCCCAATAGGCAAACCAAGGAGAGTGACCATGACGGAGTATGTTGGGTTTGACGTATCGAAGGAAGAGACGGCGTTTTGCGTGAAGGACGTGGCGGGAAAGATATTGGCGCGCGGCAAGGTTGCGACCGATCCGAGGGCGCTGTTCGCAGCTTTGCGGGAGCATTGTCCGTGCCCTGGCCGTATCGTTCTGGAGACGGGTACGCTGAGTGGCTGGCTGGCGCGGGATCTGGGCCGGCTGGGGGTCTCGGTCGATGTGATCGACGCGCGCCATGCGAACGCGGTGATGCGCCTTCAGCACAACAAGACGGATGCGAACGACGCCGAGCTCTTGGCGGAGATCGCGCGCACGGGGTTCTGCCGCCCTGTGGCGGTGAAGATCGAGGTGGCGCAAGAGGCGCGGGCACTTCTCAAGGCGCGCTGTCATCTGGTGCGCCAGCGGCGCGATACGGAGAACGCGATCCGTGGCCTGTTGGGGTCGTTGGGCCTTCGCTTTCCCAAGGGATCGGGCAAGCTGGCCGGACGCGTCCGCGAGGCGTTGGAGGGGCGTCCCGAGCTGAAGGTGATGATCGAGCCGCTTCTGTCCGCGGCGGCGGCGCTGGGCCGCGAGATCGGGCGGCTGGACGAGGCGGTCGTGGCGCGGGCGAAAGGCTCTCCGGCCTGCCGTTTGCTGATGAGCACGCCGGGGGTGGGGCCGGTGACGGCGCTGGCCTATGTGGCGACCATTGGCGAAGCGGAGCGGTTCGCCAAATCGCGCACGGTGGGCGCCTATGTGGGGCTCACGTCGCGGCGCTGGCAGTCGGGTGGGATGGACTATTCGGGGCGCATCTCGAAACACGGCGACGCCATGCTGCGGGCGCTGCTCTACGAGGCCGCCAACAGCCTGCTGACGGTGGTGCGCCGGGCCCATCCGCTGAAGGACTGGGCACGCCGGATCAAGAGGCGGACCAGCCACAAGAAGGCCTGCGTGGCGCTGGCGCGCCGGCTGGCGGTGATCCTGCACCGGATGCTGATCACCGGCGAAGCCTTCCGCTGGCCGGAAAAGGAGGCGAGCGCCACGGCATAGCTGGATAAGGAGAAGAGAGAGTTCCGCGAGAAGCGGAAGACCCGTCCCCGCCGGGACGATGGCCGAGGCGATCCCGCCCGCCTGGTTGCTAAGCGGACAGCCGTTCGCGATTGCGTCTAATACCTTGGGAGGCCGAAGCCAAAGGGCACTATCATGAAGCGACCCGGCGGACCCGCCGGGAAGACTTCGCAGACAACCGTGTTCCCGGCGGAGACAAGGGTCCGGAAGGGCTTGACCAACGAACCGGAATTAGACAACTTCGCAGACAACCGTGTTCCCGGCGGAGACAAGGGTCCGGAAGGGCTTGACCAACGAACCGGAATTAGACAACCAACGGCCCATAAGAATGACCCATTGTCACTAGTGTCCGGTTAAAAATCGAATGAATTCAATTGGTTGGTTATTTGCGAAGCATTGCATCTGTTTTCGTCTCCCGCAAGTGCTTGATGTATGGGCATTTTCTCGAAGAGGGTCACCGAGAGGATCTGTAACAAAGTGTAGAGCGAGGCGTCCAGGTCGAGGCGCTTCTTGACGATGGCGACGAGGACGTAGACCGAGACGGCAATCCAGATCTGCGTCTTCACCGCGTTCTCCGACGTGCCGTAGAACTGCTTGATCCGAAGATGCTGCTTGATCCACTTGAAGAAGAGTTCCACCTGCCAGCGGCTTTTGTAGAGCGCGCAGATGGTGGCGGCCGGAAGCGAGAAGTTGTTGGTGATGAAGACCAGCGTCTTGCCGGACTCGGGGTCCTTGAAGCGGATGCGCCGCAGAAGTTCGGGGTAATCCTGACGGGTGTAGAAGCCGTCCAGGGAGATGGTCTGGTCGCAAATGATGCCGGTCGAGCGATCCGTCGGCGCCGAATAGACGCGATGAGCATCGATGTTCGACTTGGCACGCGTGACGAAGAAGGCCCCGGCTTGGTGCAACACATAAAGGCGGGCAAAGTCGACGTAGCCACGATCCACGACGTAGATGGCTCCGGCTTCCGGCAAGAGCATATCGAGGGCATGAACGTCGTGCAGCTTGCCATCCGAGATGTGGATAAAACTCGGAATGTTGCCCCGCAGGTCGAGCAGCGTGTGCATCTTCACCGCCGCCTTGGTGGTGCGGAAGTGCGCCCACGGAAAGACCGACAGGCACAGAGCGATGGTCGTCGAGTCCAGGGCGTAGACGGTATTGGTCAGGTCCAACCCCAGTTCTTCGTCGACGTACAGCGTCCTCGCCTGGGTGATGAGCCGCTGGGCCAACGCCGCATGGATACGCCAGTCGCGCCTTTCGTTGGCATCGGCCAGCGTCGAGCGCCGGACCGGCTGGCGGAAGCCCATGTGATAGAGTTTCGATGCGTGGACCGAGAGGCAGGTCTCGATGTCGCGCAGGCTTTCCCGGTAGGTCAGCTGGGCGAAGGCCATGGACCGGTATTGCTCGGCGCAGGAAAGCGTCCGGACCCGGTGATCGCCGCCATACCGGTCGACGATCCGCGTGAAAGTAGTCCATGGCAGGAAGTCCATGAGCTGAGCGAACAGGGTCTTGCCGGTGTTCATGAGCATCTCCTCGGAGAAACTCCGAAAAGTGCTCCATCCAATTCAAATCGACACCATGCATTTTCGCTTCAAACCCCGCAGAAATCCTGGCTCTCAAAGCCAGCACCGCTCAGTTAACCGGACAGCAGTGACCCATTGTATGTTCCCTCAAACGCCGGGCGGGCGCATCCGCGCCCTTGGCTTACCTCGCATGAGCTCGGGCGCGCGGTCGCGTTTGCCAGCGGTCGATGAGTCAAGCTCATCGGCCGCTGGTATTACTGCCCGGGCGCGCCAGCCGAGAGCAGCTGGAACAGGGTGACCTGGTCCGGAAGGCCGGTCGCCTCGAACCCCGCCGATTGCTGGAACGCGGCCATCGCCGCCTTCGTGCCCGGGCCGTAGTCGCCGTCGACGCCGCCCTGGTAGAAGCCCCCGTCCGTGAGGGCCTGCTGGATGCGCCGCAGGGTGGCGTCATAGAGGTAGGCTTGGCGGCCGCCGAGATCGACGGGCTTGAGCAGCGAGGGCTCGTGCGGGCGCCCGTCCATCAGCGAATCGACCATGCCCCGGATGACGAGGATGATATTTACCGTGGGGCTCGTCTGGCAATGGGTTTTGAGGAGGGCGGCGAAGAGGTCGGTTTGCTGCCACGGCGTGATGTCGTAGGTCTCCGGCGTCAGCGCGTTGGTCGCCGTCAGGTAGCCCTCGATCCAGCCGCCGACCGAATAGTAGACCGGCCCTTTTTCCGCCGCCGCCTTGAGATAGTCGGCGCAGGTCGCCCGTCCCACGCCCTCGACGGCGAAGCGCCCCTGACTGTCCGCGGCGAAAGCCGACATGGGCGCGACGAGGGCGGCCAGCATGGCAATGGCGAAGCGTCTCATGGTTGGCTCCCTTTTCTTATACCGACCGGCCTTAAGGGAGACCGATCGTATGATCCCTCAAGCGCCGGGCGGCCGCCTCCGCGGCCTCGGCTTCTTATATCGCTCAAGCGCCGCTCAGGCTGGCCTCGCATAAGCTCGGGCACCCACGCGGCGCTTGCCAGACGGCGATGAGTCGAGCTCATCGCCGTCTGATATTACGTCCCCGCGCCCCAGGCCGGGGGGCCGACTCACGCCGCCGTGCCGCCGATGGTCAGGCTCCCGATCAGGAGGGTGGGCTGGCCCACGCCCACGGGCACGCCCTGGCCGTCCTTGCCGCAGGTGCCGATGCCGGGGTCCATGGTCATGTCGTTGCCGATCGCGGAGACCCGTGTCAGCACGTCGGGGCCGTTGCCGATCAGGGTCGCGCCCTTGACCGGCGCCGTGACCTTGCCACCCTCGATGAGGTAGGCCTCGGCGGCCGAGAACACGAACTTGCCCGAGGTGATGTCCACCTGCCCGCCACCGAAATTCACGGCATAGAGCCCCCTGTCGACGGACTTCAGAATCTCGGCCGGATCGTGTGCGCCCGACAGCATGTAGGTGTTGGTCATGCGCGGCATGGGCGCGTGGGCATAGCTCTCGCGCCGGCCGTTGCCGGTCGGCTCCATGCCCATGAGGCGCGCGTTCATGCGGTCCTGCATGAAGCCGACGAGGCGGCCGTCCTCGATCAGCACGGTGCGCTGGCCGGGCGTGCCCTCGTCGTCCACGGTGAGGGAGCCGCGCCGGTCGGGAATCGTGCCGTCATCCACCACGGTCACGCTGGGGCTCGCAATCCGCTCGCCCATGAGGCCGGCGAAGGCCGAGGTCTTCTTGCGGTTGAAATCGCCCTCGAGGCCGTGGCCGATGGCCTCGTGCAGGAGAATGCCGGGCCAGCCGGGGCCGAGGACGACGGGCATCTCGCCCGCCGGCGCGGGCACGGATTCGAGATTGACGAGGGCTTGGCGCAGGGCCTCGTCCACCTGCCCGCGCCACCGCTCGGGGTCGAGCCAGGCTTCGTAGGCGGCGCGCCCGCCGGCCCCATGGCTGCCCGATTCCATGCGCTCGCCCTCGCCCACGACGACCGAGACGTTGAGGCGCACGAGCGGCCGGATGTCACCGGCCCCCTGGCCGCCCGCGCGTAGTATGTGCACCGCCTGCCACTGACCGGAGAGGGAGGCGCTCACCTGGCGCACACGCGGGTCGCTCGAACGGGCATAGGCGTCGATCGCCGTGAGCAGCGCCACCTTGGTGTCGAAACCCACGAGGCTCAGCGGGTTGTCGTCGGTATAGAGGTGCCGGTTGGTGCGGGCCGGCGGGCTGGCCATGACCCCGCCATGGCCCCGGGTCACGGTGCGCACGGTGTCACCCGCGCGCCGGATTGCCGCTTCGCTCAGCTCCGCCGCATGGGCATATCCCGTGGCCTCGCCGGCGATGGCGCGCAGGCCAAAGCCCTGCGAAGTGTCGAAGCTCGCGCTCTTGAGCTGCCCGTCGTCGAACACCAACGCTTCGGACTGGCGGTATTCGAGGAACAGCTCGCCATCGTCCGCCCCGCCGAGCGCCTCGTCCACCACGCCTTCGATGCGTCCGCGGTCGAGGCCGGCACGGGTGAAGAAGAGCTCGTCGCTGGCGGCGGCATCGGTCATCGGGGTTTCTCCTCGGCGCCGTCGCGCGCGCTGGCACCAGTGGTTTGGCGGATCGACCTCTGAATATAGGAGTTCTCGCACTGGTAGGCCAGACGTGCCGCACGCCGCTGTTTCGCGCAATCCTAATGGCGCGAGAAGAAACGCCGCCGAATCACCCTTGCCAATTCATTGAATCGGGATTAATTGGGCTCGACACGCGAGCGAATTTGGTGGAATTTGGGCTGGTTGCCTGTTGGGAGGCTGGGATGTTGGTTGCGTGCGCGGTCTGCTTTGGTACGAGTGAAGGTGGTTCCTCGGCGGGAACCATCCTGCCGCTGAGTCTCATGGTGGGCGCGTTGCTGTACGCTCTGTTCTTCGTGGGTGGGCGGTACGGGCCGACAATACTCCACAAGTTCATTCGGAGATGACGAAACGTCGAGGATTGTCAGGAATATTCAAAATACCCGCAGGGTAGCGTGTAATCGAAGCAAGGCGATCGGACGGTTTTATCCTTGCATCTCACGTCCCACTCGCCTTCCACACGCGACGGGGCCAATGTGAAGGCCGCACCACAGAGCGAGGGATTCGTTTCCCGCGACGGGCGCTCGGGTCCATCTCCCGGGCGATAGGAACAGGCCCAAAACCCACTGGTCCCTGGCTTGCGCCGCCGTTTGGGCCTATACCGTGGTGCCCCCGATCGGCCGTTCACAATATTTTGACATTGGCATCAAGGCACTTTAAGAAGGCAACATCTTTCAAAATCAGGCTCGAGGGTGATTAGGGGATGATTATAGCGCTCGTACTGATACTACTGACCGTCGGGTCCGTCGTATTTCACTTCATGAGTCCGTGGTGGTGGACACCCATCGCGTCGAATTGGGGCTACATCGACGATACGATCATCATCACCTTCTGGATTACCGGCGTCGTTTTCGTCTTGATCTGTTTGTTTACGGCCTATTGCGCGTTCCGCTTCCGCCACCGGGAGGGAGTCAAGGCGGCGTATGAGCCGGAGAACAAGAAGCTGGAGTTGTGGCTCACCGGATTGACGACGGTGGGCGTCATCGGCTTGTTGACGCCGGGCCTTTTCGTATGGGGGCAGTACGTAACGGTGCCGGAAGAGGCGACGGCATTCGAGGTCATGGGCCAGCAATGGCAGTGGAGCTTCCGCCTCCCCGGTGAAGACGGCGTGCTGGGCACCACCGACGTCCACTTCGTGAGCGATGACAACCCGTTCGGCGTGAATCTGGGCGATCCCGACGGGCAGGACGATGTCCTGATCGAGGCCGATGACCTGCATATCCCGATCGGTCAGCCGGTCAAGGTATTGCTTCGCTCCTTGGACGTCTTGCACGACTTCTACGTGCCCCAGTTCCGGGCCAAGATGGACATGGTGCCGGGAATGGTCACATTCTTCTGGTTCACCCCCACCGTCGCCGGGACATACGAGGTGCTCTGCGCGGAATTGTGCGGCGTCGGGCATCATTTGATGCGTGGCTACGTCGTCGTGGACGAGGAGAGCGACTATCAGGAGTGGCTGAGCGAGCAGTCGACGGTCGCTGAAATGATGGCTCGAGGCGAGAGCGGCGCGGGGGACGCGCTGCGTCTGGTTTCCACTGCGGGGGACGCCGATTCCACGGAGTGAGGATTCGCGGGGTTGTGACCCGAGCCGATAGAGCCTGATGAATAGACATGCGAAGAGGATGATTTGATGGCTGATGCCGTACCCGCCGAAGTCGGAAACCTCGCGCCTGCCGAGGTCGAGGACGTCGAGCTCTATCACGCGAAGAGCTGGATCACGAAGTACGTCTTTTCCCAAGACGCCAAGGTCATCGCCATCCAGTACTCGTTCACGGCGATCGCCATCGGAATGGTGGCTTTGGCGTTGTCGTGGCTGATGCGGCTGCAATTGGGATTCCCGGACAGCTTCTCCTTCATCGACGCGGAGGACTACTACCAGTTCATCACCATGCACGGCATGATCATGGTGATCTACCTGCTCACCGCGTTGTTCCTCGGGGGCTTCGGCAACTACCTCATCCCCCTGATGGTCGGCGCCCGTGACATGGTGTTTCCCTATGTGAATATGGTGAGTTACTGGGTCTATCTGCTCGCCGTGCTGGTGCTGGTGGCGAGCTTCTTCGTGCCGGGCGGCCCCACGGGCGGCGGCTGGACCCTGTACCCGCCCCAGACCATCCTCAAGGGCACGCCGGGTTCGGACGGCGGCATCGTCCTGATGCTCGTCTCGCTGGCCCTCTTCATCGTCGGGTTCACCATGGGCGGGTTGAACTACGTGGTGACGGTGCTGCAGGGCCGCGCGCGGGGCATGTCGATGATGCGCCTGCCCCTGACGGTATGGGGCATTTTCGTGGCCACCATCCTGGCCCTGCTGGCCTTCCCCGCCCTGTTCGTCGCCGCCGTGATGACGCTGCTCGACAAGCTCCTGGGAACCAGCTTCTTCATGCCCTCCATCGTCGAGTTCGGGGAACAGCTTCAGTACGGCGGCGGCAGCCCGCTACTGTTCCAGCACCTGTTCTGGTTTTTCGGCCATCCCGAGGTCTACATCGTCGCCCTGCCGGCCTTCGGCATCGTCTCCGACCTGCTCGCCACCCATGCCAGGAGGAACATCTTCGGCTATCGGATGATGGTCTGGGCGATCGTGGTGATCGGCGGCCTCAGCTTCGTCGTGTGGGCGCACCATATGTACGTCAGCGGCATGAACCCGTATTTCGGGTTCTTCTTCGCCACCACCACGCTCATCATCGCCGTCCCCACCGCCCTCAAGGTCTATAACTGGACCTTGACCCTGTGGCGGGGCAACATCCACCTCACCCTGCCGATGCTGTTCGCCATCGCCTTCATCCTCACGTTCGTGAACGGCGGGATCACGGGCCTGTTCCTCGGCAATGTCGTCGTGGACGTACCGCTTTCCGACACCTTGTTCGTCGTCGCCCACTTTCACATGGTGATGGGTATCGCGCCGATCCTCGTAATCTTCGGGGCGATATACCATTGGTACCCCTTGATCACCGGGCGAATGCTGAACACGCCGATGGGTCACTTTCACTTCTGGGTCACCTTCATCGGGTCCTATTTGATCTACTTCCCCATGCACTATCTGGGCTTCCTGGGCGTGCCGCGCCGGTATTTCGAGATGGGGGACACCGATTTCATCCCGTCATCGGCCGAAACCCTGAACGCGTTCATCACCGTCGCCGCACTGGTCGTGGGTTTCGCGCAGCTGGTGTTCTTGTTCAACATCGTGTGGAGCGCTTTCAGGGGCAAATCCGCCGGCCGCAACCCGTGGCGGGCCACCACGCTGGAGTGGCAAACGCCCGATTTGCCGCCGGGGCACGGCAACTGGGGGCCGACACTGCCCGTGGTCTATCGCTGGGCCTATGACTACAGCGTGCCGGGCGCCGACAAGGACTTTCTGCCGCAGAACCTCCCGCCGGATCAGGTGGCCAAGGCGTGAGCCTCTTCCGTGTGCTGACGGAAAAGCCCTGGGTAACGGACCAGGGCGCGGGCGTCGACCTTCGCGCCAGGGCCTCGTTTTCCGTGCCCGCGGCGACGGTCGGCCTGAGGATGTTCCTCGCCGTGGTCACGGTCCTGTTCTCGCTATTCATCGGTGCTTATGCCGATCGGATGGCGCTCCTGGACTGGCGCCCCTTTCCCATCCCATGGCTGCTGTCGCTGAACACGGCGCTGCTGATCTTTGGCAGCGTGGCGTTGCAATGGGCGCGGGTGAGCGCGCGCCGCGGTCAGATGGACGGCCTGCGGGCTGGCCTGCTCGCGGCGGGCGTATTCACGTTCGCCTTCCTCCTGGGACAGGTCTTAGTGTGGCGACAACTCGCCATGTCGGATTATTTTGCGATGACGAATCCGGCCATCGCGTTCTTCTACGTGATCACCGTGCTGCACGGCGCGCACCTTTTGGGCGGCCTGGTGGCCTGGGGCCGGACGACCGCCAAGGTGCGGCGCGGTTTCAGCGTGGCTCAACTGCGATTGAGCGTGGAGTTATGTGCCATTTACTGGCATTTCCTCCTCCTCGTATGGTTGGTTCTGTTCGGTCTGCTGTTGTTTACGTGAAGAGGGTGAAGAGCATATGGCACAATCCACGCTGACGAATACGGGAGAGCCCCTCGCGCGGCCTGACGGCTGGCAAGGCATCGTCGCCGATTGGTCCTCGGACCAGCGGGCATTCAAGAATGTCCCCTGGGGCAAGGCGATGATGTGGATATTCCTGCTCAGCGACACCTTCATATTCAGCTGTTTCCTGCTCTCCTACATGACGGTGCGGATGTCCACCACGGTGGATTGGCCCAATCCCAGCGAGGTCTTCGCGCTGGATCTTGGGGGCGGCACGCCGATCCCTCTCATCCTGATCGCCATCATGACCTTCATCCTGATCAGCAGTAGCGGGACGATGGCCATGGCCGTCAATTTCGGCTACCGGCGTGACCGGGTCAAAACCTTCTGGCTGATGATAGTGACCGCGGCCTTCGGCGCCTCGTTCGTCGGCATGCAGGCCTTCGAATGGACCAAGCTGATCGTGGAAGAAGGGGTCCGTCCCTGGGGCAACCCATTGGGCGCGGCCCAGTTCGGCTCGACCTTCTTCATGATCACGGGCTTCCACGGCGCGCACGTGTCGATCGGCGTCATATTCCTGATCATCATTGCTCTGAAGGTCCGTCGGGGCGAATACGACAGCGGCAAGCCGGGCTTTTTCACCAGCCGGAAGGGGAAGTACGAGGCCGTCGAGATCATGGGCCTCTACTGGCACTTCGTCGATTTGGTATGGGTCTTCATCTTCGCGTTTTTCTATCTCTGGTAGGACGGAAACATGGAACAAGTAGAGGGGCAACAACATCCAATTGGCGTTTACCTCAAAATTTGGGGATTGCTATTTGTTCTCAGTGCGGGGTCCTATCTCGTCGACTACTTCCACCTAGAGAGCTACCTCAGGTGGTCTCTGATCCTCCTGTTCATGATCATGAAGGCGGGCCTGATCGTCGCCGTCTTCATGCACATGCTGTGGGAGCGGCTGGCAATCGTGTATGCCATTATCCTCCCGCCGGTGCTGGTGTTGGTGTTCGTGGCCATCATGTCGTTCGAAGCGGAATACACCGAAGTGACGCGGTCCTTCTTCTTCGTCGCGGGATCCTGAGCTGGATCCCCGAAGGTGAACGCGGGACCGTGGACGGGAAACCCATGAATCAGTCGATCCGGCAACTGGCGTCCGTGTTCAAGCTGCGGATCGGCCTCGCTATCGCCCTCAGCGCCCTGGCCGGGCTGGCCGTCACGCCGGGTCCGGGGCCGGCGCCGTGGCAGGTTGTGGTCCTGGCGCTCACGGTTCTGCTGTCCTCGGCGGCGGCCGGTGCCTTCAACCATTACGCCGAGGCCGATCTCGACGCCCGCATGGCGCGGACCCGGGACCGCCCGTTCGTGACTGGCGCCTATCGGGCCGGTGCCATGTGGCTGTGGAGCATCGCCCTCCTTTTGGCCGTGGCGGTGGTGGGAGCCGGGCTCGCCCTCAACCCATGGGTCGCGATCTATGTCTTCCTCGGCGCCTTCGTCTATGGAGTGGTCTATACGGTCTGGCTCAAGCGCCGGACCTGGCTCAACATCGTCTTCGGCGGCCTCTCGGGCAGTTTCGCCGTGCTCGCCGGTGCCGCGGCGGTGGACCCGAGCCTCTCGGCCGTGCCGGTGATCCTGGCCGTGGTCCTGTTCCTCTGGACCCCGCCCCATTTCTGGAGCCTGGCCTTTGCCCTGCGCGACGAATACGCGGGCGCCGGGGTGCCCATGCTCCCGGTCGTCGTGGGCGAGCACGCGGCGGCGCGGGCCATCCTGGCCAACACGATCGTCCTCGTGGCGGTCTCCCTCCTGCCCGTGGCGTTCGGCCTGGGCTGGATCTACCTCGCCGGCGCCGCCGTGGGTGGCGGCCTCTTCATCGTCAAGAGCGTGGCGTTGCTGCGCGATCCCACCACCAAGGCGGCGATGGCCAATTTCCGTGCCTCGCTCGTCCAGCTCAGCCTCTTGCTGCTGGCCGCCATGGTCGATGGCTGGGTGCTGGGCTAGTCTCCCGGCCCGATCGGACAGAGCTCTCACGGCTCGGCTGGAATCGCTCCAGACCGCAAGGCGGCCCGCCGGCTCTCCCAGGACCCGCGATGAAGGACGATTCGACGACAGCCTACCAGATGCTGGAAGCGCGCTTCGCGCGGCACGGCGCGCTGGGGGAGGTGGCCCGTGTCCTCGACTGGGACACGTCCACGATGATGCCGCGCGGCGGCGCCGCGGCGCGTGCCGAACAGCGCGCCGCGCTCGACCGGGTGCGCCACGATATGCTGGCCGACCCGGCCATCGCGGGCCTCCTCGACGCCGCGGCGGCGGCCGGTGGACTCGGTGAATGGCAGGCGGCCAATCTGCGCGAGATGCGCCGGGCCTGGACCCACGCGACGGCCGTGCCCCCCGACCTCCTCGAAGCCCATACCCGCGCCGCGATCGGCTGCGAGATGGCGTGGCGCGAGGCGCGGCCGGCGAGCGACTTCGCGGCCTTGCTGCCGCACGCCGAAGAGGTCCTGGCACTCACGCGCGAGCTCGGCGCCGCCAAGGCCGAGCGCCTCGGCGGCTCGGTCTACGAGGCGCTCCTCGACCAGTGGGAGCCGGGCGGCGCCACGGCGCCCATAGACGCCGTCTTCGACGACCTGGCCGCCTTCCTCCCCGGTTTCACGGACCGCGTGCTCGCGCGCCAGGCCACCCAGCCAGCGCCGGAGCGCCCCGCGGGCCCGTTCCCCGTCGCGGCCCAGGAGGCGCTCGGCCGCCGCCTCATGTCGGCGTTCGGCTTCGATTTCGACCACGGCCGGCTCGACACCAGCATCCACCCCTTCTGCGGCGGCGTGCCTGACGATATCCGCATCACCACGCGGTACGACGAGGCGGACTTCATGGGCGCGATGATGGCGGTCCTGCACGAGACCGGGCACGCGCTCTACGAGCGCGGCCTGCCGCCACGATGGCGCCGCCAGCCCGTGGGCAGGTCGCGGGGCATGGGCATTCACGAAAGCCAGTCCCTCCTGATCGAGATGCAGGCCTGCCGCGGCGCCGGGTTCTTCGCCTTCGCCGCCCCCCTCATGGGCGCGGCTTTCGGCGGTGCCGGCGCTGCCTGGGAGGGGGAAAACCTGCATCGCCTCTATACCCACGTCGCGCGCAGCCTCATTCGGGTCGAGGCGGACGAAGTCACCTACCCCGCCCACGTCATCCTGCGTTACCGGCTGGAGAAGACGATGATCGCGGGCGAGCTCCAACTCGCCGATTTGCCGGGTGCGTGGGGCGACGGCATGGCGGCGCTGGTCGGCACGCGCCCGCCCGACGACCGCCGCGGCTGCCTGCAGGACATCCATTGGTACGCCGGCGTATGGGGCTATTTCCCGACCTATACCCTGGGGGCGATGACGGCGGCGCAACTGTTCGACACCGCCAGGCGCGACGACCCCGACATCCTGCCGGGCATCGGCGAGGGCGATTTCGCGCCCCTCCTCGCCTGGCTGCGCGCGCGCATCCACGCGCGCGCGAGCCTCCTGCCCGCCGCCGACCTCATCGCCGAGGCCACCGGCCGCGCGCTCGACCCGGCCGTCTACAAGCGCCATCTGAAGGCGCGCTACCTCGGATGAGCCCCCCCGCGCGCCCGCGGCGTTGAAGTCGCCTCGGGCGCGCGTATAGTGTAAGGCTCTTTCCTCGTATTTCAGGAGCGCATCACCGCCTTGCGCTACGTCAGCACCCGGGGCGCGGCCCCCATCCTCGGTTTCGAAGACGTCCTGCTCGCGGGCCTCGCGCGCGACGGCGGGCTCTATCTGCCCGAGACCTGGCCGACCTTCTCGGACGCGGAGATCGCGGCCTTCGCCGGCCTTACCTACGCCGAGACCGTGGCCCGTATCGCGACGCCCTTCATTGGCGGCGCGATCCCGGAGGCGGCCCTGGCCGAGATTGCCGCCGCGAGCTATGCCGGCTTCGACCACGCCGCGACCGCACCCCTGCGCCAGCTCGATTCGAGCCTCTGGCTGCTCGAGCTGTTCCACGGCCCCACCCTGGCCTTCAAGGACTATGCACTTCAGCTCGTGGGCCGCCTCTTCGACCATGTGCTGCGCCGCCGGGGCCAGCGTATCACCATCATCGGCGCCACCTCGGGCGACACGGGCTCGGCCGCCATCGAGGCTTGCCGCGGCCTCGCGGCGGTGGATATCTTCATCCTCCACCCGCGCGGCCGGGTCTCGGAGGTCCAGCGCCGGTTGATGACGACCGTCGAGGCGCCCAACGTCCACAATATCGCCATCGACGGCACTTTCGACGATTGCCAGGACCTGGTGAAGGCCATGTTCGTCGACGAGGCCTTCCGCGACGAGCTCGGCCTGGGCGCGGTCAATTCCATCAATTGGGCACGGGTCATGGCACAGACGGCCTACTATTTCTACGCCGCCGTGGCCCTGGGGGCGCCGGACCGCGCCGTCTCCTTCGCCGTGCCCACGGGCAATTTCGGCAATGTCTACGCCGGCCGCGCCGCCCGGCGCCTGGGCCTGCCGGTGGACCGGTTCTTCGTGGCCTCGAACCGGAACGACATCCTGACGCGTTTCTTCGCTACCGGGATCCTGGAGGCAGGCTCGGTCGAGCCCAGCCTCAGCCCCAGCATGGACATCCAGGTCTCGAGCAATTTCGAGCGCCTGTTGTTCGAGCTCTACGACCGGGACGGCGCCGCCGTGGCCGAGGCGATGGGACGGTTCCGGGCCGAGGGGAGGCTCGACGTGGGCGAGGCGCGCTGGCGCGCGTCCACGGTCCTGTTCGAGGGCTTTGGCCTCGACGATCCGGGGACGCTCGCCGCCATGGCCGACATCCATGCGACGACGGGGCAGCTCGTCGATCCCCACTCGGCCATCGGCGTGGCCGCGGCGCGCGCCAACCTCGGCGATGGATCGGTGCCCGTGATAGCGCTCGCGACCGCGCACCCGGCGAAGTTCCCCGACGCGGTCGAGAAGGCCACCGGCATCCGGCCGGCGCTGCCCCAGCGCCTCGCGGACCTCTTCGAACGGGAGGAAAGATCGACCTCACTGCCCCACGACATCGGCGCCGTGCAGGCGTTCATCCGCGCCCGCGCCGGCCTCGCGGGTGCGGCATGAGCATCCAGATCACCCCCCTGCCGAACGGCCTCAAAGTCGTCACCGACACCATGGAGTCGGTGGAGAGCGTCTCGGTCGGCGTCTGGGTCGATGTCGGCACCCGCAACGAGCGGGCCGAGATCAACGGCGTCGCCCACTTTCTGGAGCACATGGCCTTCAAGGGCACCGGGCGGCGCTCGGCGCGGGCCATCGCCGAGGAGATCGAGGCCGTCGGCGGGCACCTCAATGCCTATACGTCGCGCGAGCACACGGCCTACTACGCGCGCGTCCTGGCGGGCGACCTGCCGCTCGCGGTCGATATCCTGGGCGACATCCTGCAAAACTCCACCATGGAGGCGGCGGAGATCGAGCGCGAGCGCGCGGTCATCTTGCAGGAAATCGGCCAGGCCCACGATACGCCCGACGATATCGTCTTCGACCATTTCCAGGCGGTGGCCTATCCGGAGCAACCCATGGGCTGGCCGGTGCTGGGCACGGCGGAGGTGGTCGGCGCCCTGGGGCGGGAAGCGGCGCTCGCCTACATGCGCGATCATTACGCCGCCGAGCGGATGATCCTGGCGGCCGCGGGCCGGGTCGAGCACGCGGCGCTCGTCGATCTGGCGCTCGCCGAGTTCGGCGCCCTGGCCGCGGGCCGACCCGGAGGCCTCGAGGCCGCCCGCTACGTGGGCGGGGACTTTCGCGAGCCGCGCGATCTCGAGCAGGTCCATCTCGTGCTCGGTTTCGATGGGCTCGACTACGACGACGAGGGCTTCTATGCCCTTTCCGTCCTGTCCACCCTGTTCGGCGGCGGCATGTCGTCGCGCCTGTTCCAGGAGGTGCGGGAGAAGCGCAGCCTCGTCTATAGCATCTACTCCTTCAGCTCCTCCTATTCGGACGGCGGCATCTTCGGCATCTATGCCGGCACCGGCGAGGCCGAGATGGAGGAGCTTCTGCCCGTGGTCGCGGCCGAGGCGCTCGCGCTGACCAAGGAGGTGGGCGCGGAGGAGGTCCAGCGCGCCCGCGCGCAGCTCAAGGCCAGCGTTCTCATGGCGCTCGAGAGCAGCTGGGCGCGGTGCGAGCGCTTGAGCCAGCATCTGCTCACCTTCGGGCGCATCGTGCCCGTGGAGGAGATCGTCGCCAAAATCGAGGCGGTCGACGAGGCGGCGGTGCGCCGCGTGGCCGGGCGCATCCTTTCGAGCCGGCCGACCGTGGCCGCCGTGGGGCCGGCCGGGCGGCTCGAAAGCTACGACGCCATCGCCGGGAGGTTCGCTTGAGCCGCCGCGCGCGAGCCGAGCGCCCGCGCCGGCGCGGGGAGGGCCGGGCGCG
This sequence comes from Alphaproteobacteria bacterium, assembly GCA_963666705.2. Taxonomy (GTDB): domain Bacteria; phylum Pseudomonadota; class Alphaproteobacteria; order CADEGL01; family CADEGL01. The sequence goes on from CAXXKO010000009.1 coordinate 345,826, forward strand.
GTGATGGAGGCGCTCCGATCCCTGGCGGTCGGCACGCCCTGCCTCCGGCTCGCCGGCCCGCGGGTCTATCTGCGCCCGCCCAACGACCGCGACTGGCGCCCCTGGGCCGAGTTGCGCGCCGCCTCGCGCGCCTTCCTCGAACCTTGGGAGCCCCTATGGCCCCACGATTCCCTGAGCTGCGCCAGCTACCGCCGCCGGCTGCGCCAGTTGGCGGCGGAATGGCGCGACGACCTCTCGTTCAGCTTCCACATCTTCCGCGCGGCGGACGATACGATCCTCGGCGGCATCACGCTCTCGAACGTGCGCCGCGGCGTCGCTCAATCCAGCACCCTGGGCTACTGGGTCGGCCGCCCCCACGCCCGCCAGGGCTTCATGACCGAGGCGATTCGCTGCGTCGCGGGCCACGGCTTCAATGGGCTCAACCTGCACCGGCTGGAGGCCGCCTGCCTGCCCACGAACATGGCCAGCCGCGGCCTGCTGCTCAAGGTCGGGTTCCGTGAGGAAGGCTACGCCCGCGGCTACCTGCGCATCCACGGCAACTGGTGCGACCACATGCTGTTCGGCCTCCTCCGCGAGGAGTGGCGGAAGGACTGATCGCCGGCGCGCGTCAGGCGTGGCCGGCCTGACCCGAGAGGCTCGTGAGATCGATACCGATCTTGGCGAGGCTGGCTTGCCACTTGCCGTCGAGGTCGTCGTCGAAGACGAGGTTGGGGTCCGCCGGCACATTGAGCCAGCCGTTGGCCTGGATCTCGTCTTCGAGCTGACCCGGCCCCCAGCCGGCATAGCCGAGCGTGAGCAGGCGGTGGCGCGGCCCGCCGCCGTCCGCGATGGCGCGCAGGATATCGACCGAGGCCGTGAGCGCGATGCCGTCATCGACGACGAGCGTGCCGTCGAGCAGGTAATCCGCCGAGTGCAGGACGAATCCCCGGCCCGATTCCACCGGCCCGCCGAAATGGATGCGGATCTCGTCCTCGACGTTTTTCGTCTCGATGCCGATCTGCTCCAGCAGGTCGGGGAAGGTGACCGAGCCCATGAGCCGGTTGAGAACGAGGCCCATCGCGCCTTCCGAGGTATGGGCGCACATGTAGATCACCGAGCGCTCGAACCTGGGATCGGACATGGTCGGCATGGCGATCAGCAATTGACCGGGCAGATAGCCGCCGATGTTGTCGATCTCATCCATGACGCGCTCCTGGCATCCTCTAGGGCGGCTCCGCTTCCATCGGAGCCACCCTAGCATTCATTTCGCTCGCGGCAGCGGACCAAGAGGTCCGCGCCTGCGCGGGCGCGCCGGACGACCGGCGGCTCGACTTGCGTCAGCGGATCGGCGCTGGCGCCACACCGGGTACTGATGATACCTACACATAAACGTGAGGCACAATTGTGGCGAATCATAGCAGGCCATAGATATACATAACGTCCCTATCCGGTTAATGCAGGTAGCGACCGAGTGTTCTTTATATGTTCGCTCTAAGGGTGTACTGTTCCCGCCTCTGAGGATTGGTCGGGAGACAGGGCATGAGCGGCTTGTTGACGTTCCAAGAGCGCTACCGAGACGAGGAATCGTGCATCCTGGCCTTGGCGGATCGACGCTGGCCGTCTGGGTTTGCGTGCGCCCGCTGCGGGCACCGGCGGGGCTATCGGCACAAGGCGCGGGCGCGCGTCTTCGAATGCGCGGCTTGCGGTCGTCAAGAGTCGGTGACGGCGGGAACCATCTTCCACCGCACCCGCACACCGTTGCCCAAATGGTTCCTGGCGGCGTGGTTGATGGGGCGGGACAAGCGCGGGGTCTCGGCCCTGTTCCTGGCGCGCGAGCTGGGGCTTCGCTATGAGACCGCATGGCTGATGGCTCACAAGCTGCGCCATGGCTTGGCGGAGCGGCCGGATGCGTTGCTGGACGGCATGGTCGAGGTCGATGAGAGCTACTACGGCGGGCGCGGCAAGCCCGAGAGCCGGGGCCGCGGGATGGCCAATGCCAACAAGAGCCTGCTCGTGCTGGCGGTGGAGAAGGTGGCGGTGGCGCCGGGCAAGGGGGTCGAGGCCAGCGGCTTCGTCGCCGGTCGGGCGCGACTTGCCATCCTGCCCCGGGCCAATGCCGAGCAGCTCGGCGGCTTCGTGCGGGCCGCCGTGACGCCGCGCGCGCGCCTGCTGACCGACGATTTCAAGGGCTATGCCGGGCTCGGCGCCGTCTACCGGCACCAGCCCACCGTCCAAGGCCAAGGCAAGAACGCCGAGACGCAGATGCCGATCATCCACGTCCTGTTCAGCAACCTCAAGACCTGGCTCAACGGTGTAGATAGCACACGATCTGTCCGTTCTATGTAGCACACGATCTGTCCGGTTTATTGAGCCTCCTGTTTGAAGGGGGTGGGATGAGACGGACAGATGTTTTGCAAGGTGTGCGCATGATGAGGTTTCGGGATGTTTTCGGTCGTTGTGAGGCGGGATCGTTGAGCCAGTTGGAGGCGGCGGAGGTGCTTGGGGTCGGCGAGCGCACGTTTCGGCGCTGGTGCCGTCGTTTCGAGTGTGAGGGCGATGCGGGGCTTCTGGACCGGCGTCTGGGCAAGCCGTCGCCCAAGCGGGTGCCGGTGGACGAGGCGATGCGGGTCGAAGCTCTTTACCGCGAGCGCTACGCGGGTTTCACGGTCAAGCACTTCCACGAGCACCTGGTGAAGGACCACGGCTTCCGCTGGGGTTACACCTGGACCAAGACGTTTCTCCACGGCCGCGGCCTGGCGGCGCCGGCGCCCAGGCGCGGGGCGCACCGGCGCAAGCGGCCGCGGCGGCCGCTCGTGGGCATGATGCTGCATCAGGACGGCTCGACGCACCGCTGGCTGCCGGGCCGCGACGAAGAGCAGGATATGATCGTCTCTCTGGACGATGCGAGCGGGGCGATCTACTCGGGCTTCCTGGTCGCCGAGGAGGGCACCATGTCGAGCTTCCAGGGGCTGGGCGAGGTGTTCGGCCGGCACGGGCTGCCGTGCGCGCTCTACACCGACCGCGCGAGCCACTACTTCCACACCCCCCAGGCGGGTGGCAAGGTGGACCGCGACAAGCCCTCCCAGCTCGGACGGGCCTTGGCCCAGCTCGGCATCGAGCACATCGCGGCCTATTCGCCGGAGGCGCGCGGGCGCTCCGAGCGCGCCTTCCGCACCTTGCAGGACCGGCTCCCCAAGGAGTTGGCATTGGCCGGCGTCTCGACGATCGAAGGGGCCAACCGCTTCCTCGCCGAGACCTTCATTCCCGACTACAATGCGCGCTTCGCGATCGCTCCCGAAGAGCCGGGCTCGGCCTTCGTCGCCGTGCCGGCGGAACAGTGGCGCGACGTGCTGTGCGTCCAGGAGACGCGCACCGTCGGCAACGACAACACCGTACGCTTCCACGGCATCGTCCTGCAGATCCCGCCGTCATCGCTGAGGCCGCACTACGTCAAGGCCAAGGTCCGCGTCCACCACTATCCGGACGCCACCTACGCCATATTCCACGGGCCGCGCCCGATCGCCCGCTACCGAGGCGATGGCGCGCTTCTGGAAGGAGACACCATGAAGAGGGCCGCGTGATGCCGCTCGACGCGACCCGCCCGTGGATAAGTGGACAGCTCGGCTACGCCGACCTGACCACTTCCCCACAGGCGCCACAACATCAACAGAGCGGTCAATCGATGTGCTACATAAACCGGCCAACTTAATTCGCTATCTACAGACCTGGCTCAACGGCACCTACCATGGCGTCAGCGCCAAGCACTTGCCGCGCTATGGCCGGGAATGGGCCTATCGCTTCAACCGCCGCCGGCGGATCGACGACCTCGGCGACTTCGTCCTGAGCCGCGCCATGGCCCGGCCAACCATCACATACCGCCAGTTGATCCACGGTCTGCAACCCAACGACGCGCTACCTGCATTAACCGGATAGGGACGATACATAAAGTTATAGAAATGGCCTTACCCATGCCCGGTTCCGGAAAAACGCCCTCCCGCGTAGGCGGTGTCTTCGGCCTCGCGCTCGTCCTGGCCGCGGCGCTCGTGCTCGCGCCCGTGGCCCAGGCGGCGCCCGCCTCCGACTGGTCGAGCGACGAATATACCCAGGCGCGCCTGATCGCGGCCACCAAGGCCGTGGGCGAAAGGGCGGCGGTCGTGCTCGGACTCGAATTCCGCATGGAGCCGGGCTGGAAGGTCTATTGGCGCTCGCCCGGCGCGGCCGGGTTCCCGCCCCGGCCCGACTGGGCCGGATCCGCCAATCTGGCCGGGGCGGTGCTGCGCTGGCCGGCGCCGGAGCGCTTCAGCGTCCTCGGACTCGACACTCTCGGCTATGAGGGCACGGTGGTGTTCCCGGTCGCGGCGCGGCTCGCGGCGCCGGGCCGGGCGCTGGCGCTGCGGGCGCGGGTCGATTTCCTCACCTGCAGCGAAATCTGCATCCCCTACACGGTCGACCTGGCCCTCGACCTGCCGGCCGGCCCGGCGGCACCCAGCGAATTCGCCCACCGCATCGAACGCTTCGCCGAGCGCGTGCCGGGGGACGGCGCGGCCCACGGCCTCGCCATCGATGGCGCCGCCCTGACCGGCCCCGCGGGCGCTCAGGTGCTGGAAGTGGTGGCGCGGGCGCGGGAGCCCTTCGAGGCACCCGACCTCTTCATCGAGGGGCCCGACCTCTACGCCTTCGAGGCGACGGTGGCGAGCCTCTCCGACGGTGGCCGCACGGCGCTCCTGCGGGCCGCGGTGAGCCCTGTCGTCGACGGTCTCCCCGGCCCCGCCGGTGAGGCGCTGGTCCTCACCCTCGTCGATGGCGGCCGCGCCATGGAGGTCACGGTCATGGCGGCCGCGGCCCCGGCGCGGGTGGCCGGGGCGGGCCTCGCCGTCATCCTGGCATTGGCGCTCCTCGGCGGCTTGATCCTCAACCTCATGCCCTGCGTGCTGCCGGTCCTCTCCATCAAGCTCCTCGGTGTCGTCGCCATGGGTGGGGGTGAGCGACGGGCCGTGCGCCGCGCCTTCCTGGCCACGGCGGCGGGGGTCGTGGCCTCGTTCATGGTGCTCGCCGGGGCCGCCGTCGCGGTCAAGGCCACCGGCCTCGCCGTGGGCTGGGGCATCCAGTTCCAGCAGCCCGCCTTCCTGATCGCCATGGCGCTTCTGGTGACGCTGTTCGCGGCGAACCTCCTCGGCCTCTTCGAGATCCGCCTGCCCGGCGCGGCCGGCGACCGCCTCGCGCGCACGGGCGCGGGCCATTGCCTGGCCGGGCATTTCGCCACCGGCGCCTTCGCGACCATCCTGGCGACGCCCTGCTCCGCGCCCTTCCTCGGCACCGCCATCGGCTTCGCGCTCGCGCGCGGGGCGGGCGAGATCTTCGCCGTCTTCGCCGCCCTCGGCCTCGGCCTGGCGCTACCCTACCTGGCGATCGCCGCCTGGCCCGGCCTGGCCACGCGCCTGCCACGGCCTGGCCCCTGGATGGTGGTCCTGCGCCGCGTGCTCGCCCTCGCCCTCCTGGCCACGGGCGTCTGGCTCCTGAGCGTCCTGGACATCCAGCGCGGCGCGGAGACGGCCTGGCTGGTGGCGGGGCTCATGGTCGCCGTCCTGGCGATGCTGTGGCTCGCGCGGCGGGCGCCCGGCGGCACCCGGCTCGCCGGCGTCGCCGCCCTGGCCGCCGCCGCCTTCCTGGTCCCGCCCATCCTCGATGGCGCCGCGCGCGCGCCCGGGCCCGGGGCGGCCACGCCCGGCACGCCGAACGCGGCGGGCGTGGCCTGGCAATCCTTCGACCGCGCTTCCATCCCGGGCCTCGTGCGGGCGGGCAAGACGGTCTTCGTGGACGTGACCGCCGACTGGTGCATCACCTGCAAGGTCAACAAGGCCCTGGTGCTCGACCGGGGCTCGGTGGCGGCCCGCCTGGGCGGCGCCGATGTGGTCGCCATGCGCGCCGATTGGACCAACCCCGACGCGGCCATCGCCGCCTACCTGGCCAGCTTCGGGCGCTACGGCATCCCCTTCGACGCGGTCTACGGCCCGCGGGCGCCCGGTGGCGTGCTGCTGCCCGAGCTGCTGACCAGCTCCTCCGTGCTCGCCGCCTTCGACCAGGCCGCCAGCCCGGCGGCTCTTGCACGCGACTGATATGGGCGCGCCCGTTGCCGCATGGCGAAGCGCGACCTACTATCATTCCCGAACCCGGTGGCGTTCGCCGCCGGGCGCGAAGCCCGACAACCCGAAAAACCAGGAGGAACGGGAACGATGACGATCAAGGTTGGGGACAGGATTCCCTCAGCCACCCTCGGCAGGATGACCGCCGAAGGGCCGGGCGAGGTTTCGACCGACGAATATTTCAAGGGCCGGCGCGTTGCCCTCTTCGCCGTGCCGGGCGCCTTCACGCCGACCTGCTCGGTCAAGCACCTGCCCGGCTTCGTCCAGGGCGCCGACGCCATCAAGGCCAAGGGCGTGGATGCCATCGCCTGCCTCTCGGTCAACGACGCCTTCGTCATGGGCGCCTGGGGCGAGGACCAGAAGGCCGGCGGCAAGGTCGATATGCTGGCCGACGGCAGCGCCGATCTGACCCAGAAGATGGGCTTGGAGCTCGACCTCGTGGCGCGCGGCCTCGGCATCCGCTCGGCCCGCTATTCCATGGTGGTCAACGACGGCGTGGTCGAGATCCTCAACCAGGAGGAAGGCGGCGGCTACGCCGTGAGCGACGCCGACACGCTCCTCGGCCAGCTCTAGTGGATTGAACGCGACAAAAGAATCCCCCTCTCCCCTTGGGGAGAGGGTCGGGGTGAGGGGGCGCGCGTCGGCGCGTTATTACGAGTCTTTCGGCCGCCTGCCGGCGGCCACGCCCTCACCCGGCGCGCACTGCGCGCCACCCTCTCCCCGGTGGGGAGAGGGTTCCAAGCGTCAGACTCGAACCACTAGGACACGGGACGCCCGACGAGGCCGAAGGGGGCATCTCAGCCCCCCTTCTTCGTCTTCGGGCCGGCCTCGAGGTAGGGCGCCATGCCCTGGCGGGCGAGGGCGTCGGCGCGCTCGTTCTCGGGATGGCCGGAATGGCCCTTGACCCAGCGCCATTTTATGTCGTGCGTGGAGGCTGCCGCCTCGAGGCGCCGCCACAGGTCGACGTTCTTGACCGGCTTCCTGTCCGCCGTGCGCCAGCCCCTCGCCTTCCAGGCGTGTATCCATTGGGTGATGCCGTTGCGCAGGTAGGTGCTGTCGGTATGGAGATGGACGGCCGAGGGCCCCTTTAGCGCCTCGAGCGCCTGGATGGCGGCCATCATCTCCATGCGGTTGTTGGTGGTCGCGGCCTCGCCGCCGCTCATCTCCCGCTCCCGCCCGCGGCTCAGCAGGAGGGCGCCCCAGCCGCCCGGCCCCGGGTTCCCGCTGCAGGCGCCGTCCGTATAGATGTGAATCGCGCGATCGCCGTGCGGGCTAGTCGAGGCCATAGGCGCCGGGGTCGCGGATGCCCTGGTGGAAGCGGAGCTTTTTCAGGTATTCGATCGGGTCCTTCGGCTTGACGAGCGCCCCTTCGGGGTGGTTGAGGAGGTCGTAGAGCCGCGTCAGCAGGAAGCGGAGCGCGCTGCCCCGCGCCAGCAGCGGCAGCGCCTCGAGCTCCGCGCCCGAGAAGGGCCGCACCCGGCGGTAGGCGGAGAGCAGGTTGCGCGCCTTGGTCACGTTGAAGCTGCCGTCGGGCTCGAAGCACCAGGCGTTGATGCAGGTGGCGATGTCGTAGGCGAAGGAGTCGTTGCAGGCGAAGTAGAAATCGATGATGCCGGAGAGCCGGTCGTCGAGGAAGAAGACGTTGTCCGGAAAGAGGTCGGCATGGATGACCCCAGTGGGCAGGCCGGTCGGCCATTCGGCCTCGTGGACCGCCAGCTCAGCCGCCAGCAACTGCGCGAGGCCGGGATGCACCTCCGACGCCCGCGCCGCGCACGCGGCCACCAGCGGCCGCCAGCCGGCGACCGAGAGGTTGTTGGGCCGGACAATGGGAAAGCTCTCGCCCGCGACGTGCATCTCCGCCATGGCGCGGCCGAGATGCTTGCAGTGCCCGGGTGCGATGCGCCGCGGCCACATGCCATGGAGGAAGGTGACGATCGCCGCCGGCCGGCCGCAAAGCTCCCGCAGGGCCTCGCCGTCCCGGCCCTTGATGGGGGTGGGGCAGGAAAAGCCCTGTTGCGCCAAATGCTCCATCAGGCCGATGAAGAAGGGCAGGTCCTCGCGCGCCACGCGCTTCTCGTAGAGGGTCAGGATGAAGCTCGCCCGGTCGGTCTGGAGCAGGTAGTTCGTGTTCTCGACCCCCTCGGCGATGCCCTTGCAGGCGACCACCTGGCCGATGTCGTACTGGTCGACGAAGGCGACCAGGTCCTCGTCGGAGACTTCCGTATAGACGGCCATGGCGCGCGCTCAGCCGCCGCCCGGGCGGCGACGGCTCGTGGCTCGGTCGGGGTGGCGGGCCTTGTACAAGTCCGGGTGCTTCTCTAAAGTCCGAACCCGGCGGTCTCCGGGCCGCCCCTAGATAGTACAGCGCGTCAGCGAACGGAAGCACGTCATGGCGGAGCCCATCCCAGCCCAGAAAGAGCCCTATGCGGTCGATGTCCGATCCGGTCGGAAGTATTTCTGGTGCGCCTGCGGGCGCAGCGCCAAGCAGCCCTTCTGCGACGGCTCGCACGCCGGCACCGGGATCACGCCCGTCATGTTCGCGGCCGAGACGGACGAGAAGCTGTTCTTCTGCGGGTGCAAGTCGACCGGTCAAAAGCCGTTCTGCGACGGTACCCACGCCAGCCTCTGATCGCGGCCCGGCGACCCCGAGCCCGGGTGTTGGCCGCGTGAGCGCTCGAATCCGCTTTCCCCTGGCGGCCGTGGCCCTCGCGCTGCTGCTGTCCGCCTGCATGGAAAGGCTGCCGCCCTGCCCGACGATCCGCACCCAATCGCCGCTCGAACGCCTGGTGCGGTTCGTCCCCGGGGCGCCGAAGACGCCCGAGAACGTGCTTTACGAGATCCATCTCGCCGACAATGCGCTCAAGTGCGAGTATTCCGACATCAAGTACGCGTCCACGAACGTCGATCCCGCCAAGGACTCGATGGAGGTGCAGCTCAAGCTCAGATTCTCCGTGATCCGCGGCCCGGCGGCCTCGGACGGGAGCGCGCGCGCGCAATACCTGGTCGCCGTCACCGACCTGCGCGGCAATATCCTCAACAAGGAGGAATTCCCCCTCGATATCAGTCTCCCGAGTCGCGCCGGCGCCGTGACAGAGTTCGTCGAGGAGAACTGGATGCTGTTCCAGCTCGGCGGCCGCACGGGCCTCGCTTTCCGCATCCGCACCGGCCTGCAGCTCACGGACGAGGAGCTCGAATTCAATCGGGCGCGGGGCAGCTGAGCGGCGCGGCGCTGGCGGTTGACATTCCCGGGCCTCGCGTTAGGGTTCCGGCCAGCGGCAATGTGCCGCCATCAGGGCCGAGGAAGCCCGCGGGAGAGACCGGCGAGAGCCGGCGCCGAAGGAGCAACCGCCCCGGAAACTCTCAGGCGAACGGACCGCGGGGGGAGGCCACTCTGGAAAGCAGGCGGCGACCGCGGGAGTCGGCGGGCGGCGCCTCACCGAAGGGGTAAGCCGGATACCGCGCGCGAGCGCTGGCGGATCCGGTGAATCTCTCAGGTCCTTCGACAGAGGGGGCGGACGACCGAGGGCGACGACGCCCCCGGCCGTGTCGTCAACAGGTCGAGGGATCGCAAGTGCCAGACACCGATCGAGAGCCGCCGAGGCACACCCCCCTTCATGGCCTGCACGCGGAGCGCGGCGCCAAGATGGTGACCTTCTCCGGCTACGAGATGCCGGTGCGGTTCCCGGCGGGTATTCTGGCCGAGCACCGGCACACGCGCGCGGCCGCCGGCCTGTTCGACGTCTCCCACATGGGCCAGATCGCGTTCTCGGGCGCCGATGCGGCGGCCCGCCTCGAGGCCCTGGTTCCGGGCGACATCCTCGGTCTGGCCCCGGGCCGCATGCGCTATACCCAGCTCACCAACGAAGCGGGCGGGATCCTCGACGACTTCATGGTGACCAACCGTGGCGACCACCTGTTCCTGGTCGTGAACGCGGGATGCAAGGCGGCCGATCTCACCCATCTGCGCGCCGGGCTCGGCGACGGGTCGCTGGAGATGCACGAGGACCGGGCGCTCCTCGCCCTCCAGGGGCCGGCCGCGGTGACGGTGCTGGCCCGCTTCGCACCCGACTGTGCCGAGTTGACGTTCATGTCCGGTCGCGATTCCGGGATCGATGGCGTGGGTTGCTTCGTCACCCGCTCGGGCTACACGGGCGAGGACGGGTTCGAGATCTCATGCCCGGCGGGGGCCGCGGAATCGCTCGCCCGCCGGCTGCTCGACGAGCCCGAGGTCGAGCCCATCGGCCTCGGGGCCAGGGATTCCCTGCGGCTCGAGGCGGGCTTATGCCTCTACGGCCACGATATCGATGCCGAAACCTCGCCCGTCGAGGCGGGGTTGCTCTGGAGCATCGGCAAGCGGCGGCGGGCGGAGGGGGGCTTTCCCGGCGCCGCGGTGATCCAGCGCCAGATTGCCGAGGGGCCGGCGCGCCGGCGCGTCGGCATCCTGCCCGACGACCGGGCGCCGGCGCGCGAGCATACCCAGATCAAGGACCAGGCGGGCACGACGATCGGCGCGGTCACGAGCGGCGGCTTCGCGCCCAGCCTCGACCGGCCCATCGCCATGGGCTACGTGCGGGCGGACCGGGCCGCGGCGGATACGCCGGTCGAGCTCATGGTGCGCACGAAGGGAAGGCCGGGCCGGGTAACGAAGCTGCCCTTCCGCCCGGCCCGGTACCACAAGAAGCGAGGCCGCGACGACGCTCGCCACCGATAACAGGGGAGGCTCCGAAGATCATGAGCGAGATGAGGTACACCAAGGAACATGAATGGATCCGCGTGGACGGCGACGTGGCCACCTGCGGTATCTCCGATTACGCCCAGGAGCAGCTCGGCGACGTCGTCTTTGTGGAGGTGCCGGACATCGGCACGTTCGTCGCCCAGGCCGACGAGATCGCGACCGTCGAATCCGTGAAGGCGGCGAGCGAGATCTACGCGCCGGTCGGTGGCGAGGTGGTGGCGGCCAACGAGGCGCTGGCGGACGATCCGTCCCTCGTCAACGCCGACCCCACGGGGGAGGGCTGGTTCTTCAAGCTGAAGGTCGCCGAGCCCGCCGAGCTCGAGGCGCTGATGGACGAGGCGGCCTACGCCGCTTACGTCGAAGAGCTGTAGGGAAACGCGAAGGATGGGGAGACGGGCATGACCCAAGCGCGGCGGTCGTTCGCGGAGCTGGAGCGGAAAGCGGAGTTCGCCGACCGCCATATAGGGCCGGGCGCGGCCGACACGGACGCGATGCTCGAGGTGCTCGGCATGGCATCGCTCGACGCGCTGATCGAGAAGGCGGTGCCGGCCAACATCGTCGCCGAGACCCCCATGGCGCTCGGCGGCGCCCATACCGAGAGGGAGGCGATCGACTATCTGGCCCGATTGGCCGCACGCAACCGGGCGCTCAAATCCATGATCGGCCTCGGCTATTACGACACCATCACGCCGCCGGTCGTCCAGCGCAACGTGCTCGAGAACCCGGGCTGGTACACCGCCTATACCCCCTATCAGCCCGAGATCAGCCAGGGCCGGCTCGAGGCGCTCCTCGGCTTCCAGACCATGGTCGCCGATTTGACGGGCATGGAGCTCGCCAACGCCTCGCTGCTCGACGAGGCGACGGCCGCGGCCGAGGCCATGACCATGTCGCGCAGCCTCTCGAAGAGTGGCGCCTCGACCTTCTTCGTGGCCGCCGATTGCCTGCCCCAGACCATCGACGTGATCCGCACCCGCGCCGCCCCCCAGGGCATCGAGGTCGTCGTCGGCGACCCCGAGGCCGATCTCGAGGGCCACGAGGTGTTCGGCGTCCTGCTCCAGTACCCGGGCGCCGAGGGCGCGGTCCGCGACATTCGCGGCGCGATCGAGGCCGCGCACGCCAAGGGCGCCCTCGTCACCGTGGCGACGGACCTCCTCAGCCTCCTCCTCCTCACCCCGCCCGGCGAGCTCGGCGCCGACGTGGTGGTCGGCAACAGCCAGCGTTTCGGCGTGCCGCTCGGCTTCGGCGGCCCGCACGCCGCGTTCTTCGCCACTAGGGACGCACACAAACGCGCCAGCCCGGGCCGCATCGTCGGCGTCTCCGTCGATGCCCGCGGCCGGCCCGCCCTGCGCCTCGCCCTGCAGACGCGCGAACAGCATATCCGGCGCGAGAAGGCGAGCAGCAACATCTGCACGGCGCAGGTCCTGCTCGCCGTCATGGCCGGGCTCTATGCGGTCTATCACGGCCCCGAAGGGCTGCGCCGCATCGCCGGGCGCGTCCATCGCCTGGCCGCGGCCCTTCGGGCCGGCCTCGGCCGCCTCGGCTTCGCGGCCGCGAACGCCGCCTTCTTCGACACGCTCGCGGTGCGGGTGCCGGGCGCGGCCGACGCGGTGTGCGCCCGCGCCGTGGCCGCCGGCATCAACCTCCGCCGCATCGACGCGGACACGGTCGGCATCAGTGCCGACGAGACGACCACGCGCGCGGATATCGAGACCCTGTGGCGTGTCTTCGCGGACGGGGACGAGCCCGGCTTCGGCTTCGACGAGGTCGAGGCGGCGGCCGAGGACGGCATCCCGCCAGCCCTGCGCCGGACCTCGGACTGCCTCACCCACCCGGTCTTCTCGAGCCACCATTCCGAGACCGAGATGCTGCGCTACCTGCGCTGGCTCCAGGAGAAGGACGTGGCCCTCGACCGGTCGATGATCCCGCTCGGCTCCTGCACCATGAAGCTCAACGCCACCACCGAGATGCTGCCCGTGACCTGGAAGGCGTTCGGTGGCCTCCACCCCTTCGCGCCCCTCGACCAGGCCGAGGGCTATGTCCAGCTCATCGGCGAGCTCGAGGGCATGCTCGCCGCCTTGACCGGCTTTGCCGCCGTCTCGCTCCAGCCCAACGCCGGCTCCCAGGGGGAGTATGCGGGCCTCCTGGTCATCCGCGGCTATCACGAGAGCCGGGGCGAGGGCCATCGGGACGTGTGCCTGATCCCGAGCTCGGCCCACGGCACCAACCCGGCGAGTGCCAGGATGGCCGGCCTCGAGGTGGTCGTCGTCGCCTGCGACGACCAGGGCAACGTCGACGTGGCCGACCTGCGCGCGAAGGGGCGGGCGCACGAGGGGCGGGTCGCCGCCCTCATGATCACTTATCCCTCGACCCACGGCGTGTTCGAGGCGGCGATCACCGAGATCTGCGAGATCGTCCACGGTGCCGGTGGCCAGGTCTATATGGACGGCGCCAACCTGAATGCCCTCGTCGGCATCTGCCGGCCGGGCGAGTTCGGCCCCGACGTGGCGCACCTCAACCTGCACAAGACCTTCTGCATCCCCCATGGCGGCGGCGGCCCGGGCGTGGGGCCGATCGGCGTGGGCGCGCACCTGGCCCCTTTCCTGCCCGGTCATACCCTGCGCCCCGAGGCGGGCGGGGAGGCCGCCATCGGCGCCGTCGCGGCGGCGCCCTGGGGCAGCGCGTCCATCCTGCCCATCTCCTGGGCCTATATCCACATGATGGGGCGTGACGGGCTGCGCCGGGCGACCCAGACGGCCATCCTGGGCGCCAACTACCTGGCCGCCAAGCTCGCCCCCTACTACCCGGTCCTCTATACGGGCCAGGGCGGGCTCGTCGCGCACGAATGCATCATCGACCTGCGCCCGCTCAAGGACGCGACCGGGGTGACCGTGGACGACGTGGCCAAGCGCCTCATGGATTACGGCTTCCATGCGCCCACCATGTCCTTCCCCGTGCCCGGCACACTGATGATCGAGCCCACGGAAAGCGAGCCCAAGGCCGAGCTCGACCGGTTCTGCGAGGCCATGATCTCGATCCGGGGCGAGGCCCGGCGGATCGAGGAGGGCCGCATCGACCCCGAGGACAACCCCCTCAAGGGCGCGCCGCACACCATGGACGACATCGCCACCGAGGATTGGAGCCACCCCTACAGCCGCGAGGAGGCCGTCTTCCCGGTCGAGGGCCTGCGCGCCAACAAGTACTGGCCCCCGGTCAACCGCATCGACCAGGTCTATGGCGACCGCCACCTGGTCACCAACCTGCCGCCGGCCGAGGATTTCAAGAACGCGGCGGAGTGATAGCGATCGGTCGAATCCTAGAGCGGTTCCGCTTTGATCGGACCCACTCTAGTGCCAAATTTCGCTCGCGGCAGCGGACCGAATGGTCCGCGCCTGCGCGGGCGCGCCGGGCGACCGGCGGGCCGCCTTGCGGCCTGGAGCGATTCCAGTCGAACTGGAAACGCTCTAGTGGTTCGAACCCGATGAAAGAGTCTCCCTCTCCCTTGGGGAGAGGGTCGGGGTGAGGGTATGCGCGTCGGCGCGTTAAAAAGTGTCTTTCCGCCGCCTACCGGCGGCCAAGCCCTCACCCTCCCGCTTCGCGGGACTCTTTCCTGACCCCTCACCCTCCCGCTTCGCGGGTCCCTCCCTCTCCCCCCAAGGGAAGAAGTGGGGAGAGGGTTCCAAGTGTCAGACTCGAGCCACTCGGTCGAACGGCTCAGTGAACCCTGTCGGGCAGCTCGGCAATGGCCGCGTCGATGAGCTGGTCGGCCTTGGCTTCGTCGATGCTCTCGGCCAGCAGCTTGCGCGTCGCCTCCACCGCCCCAGACGGCGACGGCGACGGCGCGCACCTCGGCCAGCGCCTCGGCCTCGGCCTGGGCGATCCGGTCCATGGCCTGGCGCTCGCGCCGCTCGAGGGTTTGCGCCAGCTCGGCGGCCGAGTCCTCGCGGTGACGCTCGGCCGTCGCGCGGGCCTGGTTGAGGATCGCTTCCGCGTCCTGGAGCGCCTGGCGCTGCTTGCGCTGGTATTCGGCCAACAGGTGCTGCGCCTCCTCGCGCAGGCGCTGGGCCTCGTCGAGCTGGGACCGGATGCGCTCGGCCCGCTCGTCGAGCGCGCCGATCACGAATTTGCTCCCGGGCTTGAACAGCAGGCCCACGAAAAAGACGAATGCGACCGCGACCCAGAATTCGGGGGTGCTGAAGATTTCCATCAGTCCTGGACCTCCGACATGGCGGCGCCGACGGCTTCGGTGACGCGCTCCGCCTTCGGCGCGGTCCCGATCAGGCGCTCGGTGGCCGCCGCCGCGGCTTCGCCGGCGACCGCGCGGACACTCTCCATGGCGCCGGCCTTGGCGGCCGCGATGCGGCCCTCCGCGGCCCGGAGGTCGCCGGACAGCCGCTCGCTCACCTCCCCCTGCCTTTGGGCGGCGAGGGCCGATATCTCCTGGGCCACCTGGCGCAAGGTTTCCTGGCCTTCCCCATGGGCCACCGCCAGCGCCCGCTCGTAGGCGGCAAGCACCCCGTCCGCCTCTTCCTTGAGCGCGCTGGCGCGTTCGAGGTCGGCGTCGATGCGCGCCTGACGGCCCTCGAGCGCGGCCCCGATCCGTGGCAAGGCGATCTTCACCATGATCAGGTAGAGGCCGGTGAAGACGATCACCATCCAGATCAGCTGCGCCGTATAGGTATCGATCTGTTCGAGCTGCGGCATGCTCTCCCCGCTCCTAGAGGCCGTTCCCGTTCGCTGCCCCGACGGGCCTCAGAACACGAACAGCAGGAGCAGCGCGATGATCAGGGCATAGAGCGCGATCGCTTCCACGAGCGCGAAGCCGAGCCAGGTCATGGTCTCCACGTCGGCGCGCGCGGCCGGATTGCGGCCGACGGCGAGAATGAAGGACGAGAAGACATTGCCGATACCGATACCGGCGCCGATCACGCCGATTGCGGCGAGGCCCGCGCCGATGAGCTTTGCGGCTTCTACTTCCATGGCTTGGTTTCCTTTACCCTATGTATGATGGGTGCTCGAGGTGGCGCCCATGGCACCTCGCCCGGTGTCAATGCAGATGCAGGGCGTCGTTGATGTAGATGCAGGTCAGGATCGTGAACACGTAGGCCTGCAGGAAGGCGATCAGGACCTCGAGGCCCGTGAGCGCGACCACGAAGGCGAAGGGCACCACGCCGGCCACCCCCATGGTCACGATGAACCCGGCGAACACCTTCAGCAGGGTATGCCCCGCCGTCATGTTGGCGAAAAGCCGGACCGACAGGCTGATCGGCCGCGAGAGGTATGAGATGACCTCGATGGGGATCATCAGCGGCCACATCAGAACCGGCGTGCCCGCCGGCACGAAGAAGCCGAAGAACTTCACGCCGTGCTTGACGATCGCAAGGACGGTCACGCCGATGAACACGGAGAGCGCCAGGCCGAAGGTGACGATGATATGGCTCGTAAAGGTGAAGCCGTAGGGCAACATGCCCAGCATGTTGCCGAACAGGACGAACATGAAGAGGGTGAAGACCGCGGGAAAAAAGCGCCGGCCGTCCGCGCCGATATTCTCGCGCACCATGTTGGCGATGAATTCGTAGGAAAGCTCGGCAACCGATTGCCAGCGCCCCGGAACCAAGGCCCGCTTGCGCGGCCCGAGCGTGAGGAGGAGGGTCGCGGCGGTCGCCGCGATCACCATGCACAGCGCCGAGTTGGTGAAGGATGCATTGACCCCCCCAACCTCGATCTCCACCAGGTGGTGGATCGTGAACTGCTCCAGCGGGCTATGGCCGCTTCCCTCGGTCGCCGACACTCTCTACCCTCGCCCTACTTTCGCTCGTTCCCATCCCCTTTGCGGGGCTCGTATCCCACGCCGTGGCCGATTCCGCTCACGGTGCGGTAGACATTCATCACGCCGGCGGCCCCGCCCAGCATGAAGAAGACGATCATCAGGCCCGGCATCGTACCGAGCCAGGTGTCGAGCAGCCAGCCGACGGCCACACCAACGGCGAGGGCCGCGACGAGCTCGACGCTGACACGGAGCGCCAGGCCGGCACCCGATGGGGCCCTCCTCCCTCCTTCCCTGTTCCGCGGAACCCGCCCACGCGCCTTCGCGAGACGCGCGTCGAAGTCACCGGAACCGGATGGAGGCTTGCCTTGGCTCATCGGTCAGGCCCCCCAATCCCCCTTTGCCCGGCATCGCCGACGCTCGGACGCCGGGCAACTTACGGGGTGGCCATTAGGCTGTCAAGAACGCACAAACCCAGGATTCGTGCGCTGTTGCGGCCGGTCGCTTCAGCGTCCGGCTCAGGCCGTCGCGCGCAGCGCCTCGGCTTCCCGCAGGTCGACGGAGACGAGCTGCGAGACCCCGGGCTCGCGCATGGTGACGCCGAACAGCCGGTCCATGCGGGCCATGGACAGGCGATGATGGGTGATGAGCAGAAAGCGCGTCGAGGAAGCGTGGGCGATCTCCTCGAGGAGGTTGCAGAACCGGTCCACGTTGGCGTCGTCGAGGGGTGCGTCCACCTCGTCCAAGATGCAGATGGGGGCGGGATTGGTGAGGAAGACGGAAAACAGGAGGGCGAGCGCGGTCAGCGCCCGCTCGCCGCCCGAGAGGAGGGACAGGATCTGCAGCCGCTTGCCCGGCGGGCTCGCCATGATCTCGAGCCCGGCCTCGAGCGGATCGTCGGGGTCGGTCAGGGTCAGGTGCGCCCGGCCGCCGCCGAAGAGGCGCGTGAACAGCGTCTGGAAATGCCGGTTCACGTCCTCGAACGAGGCGAGCAGCCGCTCGCGGCCCTCGCGATTGAGCTCGGTGATGCCGTGGCGCAGGCGGTTGATGGCGGCGATCAGGTCCGCGCGCTCGGTCTCGAGGGTTTGGATCTGCTCGGCCAACTCGGTCGCTTCCTGCTCGGCGCGCAGGTTGACGGGGCCCATGTTCTGGCGTTCGTGGTTGAGGCGCTCGACCCGCGCCTCGAGCACGTCCTCCGCCGGCAGCGCCTCGCCCTCCTTGACCCCGCCGGCTTCGAGGATGCGCTCGGGCGTGCATTCGAGGCGCTCGAGGATGCGCTCGGCGATGGTGTCGCGGCTCTGCTCGCCCTGCTCGCATCCGGCCTCGCGACGCACCCGCTCCTCGCGCGCCTGGGCCTGGGCGGATTCCGCCGCCCTGAGTCGCCTGTCGGCCGCGGTCAGGGCTTCCTCGCCCTCGGCCAGGCGGTCGGCGGCCAGCGACCGCTTGGCCTCCGCTTTCGTGAAGTGCTCGAGGAGGGCGTTGCGCCGGGCGGCGATCTCCCGCGGCATGGCGGCCAGCCGCGCGAGCTCCGTTTGCGCGGCGGCGCGGCGCTCCGCGAGCTGCCTGCGCTGTTGCTCGGCGCTTTCGACCCGCGCTTGCCAGGACAGCACCTCCGTGCCGATATCCTTGCCGCGCTGGCGCCGCGCCTCGGCCTCGCGGGTCAGCCGGTCGAACGCGCTCCGCAACTCGATCAGGCGAGCACGGCGCCGGGCCAGCTCGGTGCGGAGCGCGATCTCACGCTCCCTCGCCTCCTCCGGATCGACGGCTTGGCTCTGCCCCTCCCGCGCTTCGGCCCGGCGGGCCTCGGCCTCGGTGAGTTCGCCCCGCAGCCGCTCGGCGGCTTCCTCCAGCGCCGCGAGGCGCGAGGCGTCGGCGCTGCGCCGCTCGGCTTGGGCCGCCTGGGCCTCACGCCGCTCGTTGACGGCGCCATAGGCGCGGCCGAGCTCGTCCCGTGCCGCCTTCGCGGCCTCGCCGGCGGTGGCGGCGAGCGCGCCGGCGGCCCCGAAGCGCTCTCGCGCCCCGCCGAGCCGGGCTTCGGCCTCGATCAGAGCGGCGCGCACTTCTTCCAGCCGGGCGCGCTGGGCGAGGCGGGTCGCGGCCGCCGTGCTCGCATTGGGGGCGACGGTGAACCCGTCCCAGCGCCACACCGCGCCATCGCGTGAGACCAGGCGCTGCCCCGGCGCGAGGCGGGGCGCGAGAGCGTGACCGGTCGCTTCGTCCGGCACCAGCCCGGTCTGCGACAGGCGGCGGCGGAGCGCCTCCACCCCCTTGACGCGGCGGTCGAGCGGCTCGGCGCCCGCGGGCAGGGGCGGCCGCGGGTCGAGGGGTGCGAGGAGGCGCCAGTGAATGGGCGCGCCCACGTCGGCCGGCACGTTCAGGTCGTCGCCGAGCACGGCGCCGAGCGCCGTCTCGTATCCGGGATCGACGGCGATCCGGTCGATGACCGGGGGCCACATGTCCTCGTCACTCACCGCCACCAACGCCGAGAGGGCCGCCGCCTCGGCGCCCAACCTGGTGTGGGCCTGATCGGCCCCCTGCATGGCCTCGCGCGCGGCGGCCTCCGCCACGGTGGCGCCGGACCGGGCCTCTTCCGCCGCTTCCGCGCGTGCCCGCGCATCTTCGAGGCGCGTCCGGGCCTGGTCGAGCGTGCCTTCCGGGCCGGCGGCCTGGTGCTCCTCTTCGGCCCGTGCGCGCAGCACATCCTGCTCCCGCGCGATCTCGGCCGCGCGCTCGGACAGGCGCCGGATGCGAACCTCGGCCTCGTCGAGGCGGCGGGCGAGGTCCGCCCGCCGTGTCTCGTCGGCCGCGATCCGCGCGGTCAGCGCCGTGAGGTCCGTCTCCAAAGCTTCCGCCGCCGCGCCGGCCTCCTCGACCGCCTCCCGTGCCCGGGCCGCGTCCGCCTCCTCGCCGTCCCCCGCCGCGTCGAGGCCGGCGCGCTCCGCCTCGAGCCGCGCGAGGGCGGCAGCCGCGTCTTCGGCGAGGGCATTTTCCCGGGCCGCGTCCGTGGCGATCTGCGCGAGCCTGGTCTCACCCTCCCGCCGCGCGTCGTGCATGCGGGCTTCCTCGGCGTCGAGCCCGTCCCGCGCCACCGCCACCCGGTGCAGCTCGGCCGCCGCCTCGGCTTCGGCCTGGCGCAAGGCCGGGAGCCCGGCGGCCGCCTCGGCCTGGGACGTGGCGGCGGCGGCGGCCTGTCCGGCCAGCGCGCCCACGCTCGCTATGGCCGCTTCGAGGCGGGCAACGGCCGCGGCGACCGCCTCGTTGGCCGCCTGCCAGCGCAGGTGCAGGTACATGGCCTCGGCGCGCCGGATATGGTCGGAGATGTTGCGGTAGCGCGTGGCCTGCCGGGCCTGGCGCCGCAAACCCTGGAGCTGACCCTCGAGGGTGGTCACGATGTCCTCGAGCCGGACCAGGTTGTTCTCGGCCCCGCGCAGGCGCAGCTCGGCCTCGTGCCGGCGCGAATGGAGGCCCGTGATGCCCGCGGCCTCCTCGAGCAGCGCCCGCCTGTCGATCGGCCGCGCCGCCACCAGCGAGCCGATGCGCCCCTGGCTGACGATCGCCGTCGAGCGCGGGCCGGTGGCGGAGTCGGCGAACAACAGGGCCACGTCCCGCGCCCGCACGTCGCGCCCGTTGATGCGGTAGTTCGAGCCCGAGCGCCGCTCGATGCGCCGGGCCACCTCGAGCTCCTCCGAATCGTTGAAGGCCGCGGGCGCCCGGTGGTCGGAATTATCGAGGTGGAGGGTGACCTCGGCGATGTTCCGGGCCGGCCGCTCGCCCGTGCCGCCGAAGATGACGTCGTCCATCTCGCCGCCGCGCATCGCCTTGGCCGAGCCTTCCGACATCACCCAGCGCAACGCCTCGACCAGGTTCGACTTGCCACAGCCATTGGGGCCGACGATGCCAGTCAGGCCCGGCTCGATATGCATCTCGACCGGCTCGACGAAGGACTTGAAGCCGGCGAGGCGAAGCTTTGTGAATTGGACCAAGGTGCCGAACCGTCAGGCGCCAGGCTAGGGGACCAGTTCCCGGAGCACGGCCTCGAAATTCTCGTAGGGTTGGGATCCGTCGATTCGGCGCTTACCGTTGATGATGAAGGTGGGCGTGCTCTCGACGCCGAACTCGGCTTCCGCATCGGCCTTCGATTTGCGCACGCCGTTGAACAGCTCTTCGTCGTTCATGCAGGCCTCGAAGTCGGCCGCCGAGATGCCGCCGAGCTGGCCGATCTGGGACAGGGCGGCAAAGGGGTCGGGCGCCAGGGCCCAGTTGCGCTGGCTGCGGAACAGCACGTCGAGGAAGCCGAAATAACGGTCCGGCGGCGCGCAGCGCGCCAGCATGGCGGCGATGATGGAGCGGCCGTCGCGGCCCAGCGGGAAATCCCGGTACACGAGCTTCGCCTTGCCGGTATCGATATAGTCGACCTTGAGCTTGGGCAGGGTGTTGGTGTGAAAATCGGCGCAGTGGGGACAGGTGAGCGACGAATATTCGATGATCGTAATCGGGGCGTCCGGATCGCCGAGGACGCGGTCCGCCAGCATCTCCTCGACCGGCGCTAGATCGGCGAAGGCGCCGTGGGTCAGGCCTACCACCAACACCGCCGCGGCTAAGTTGGCGAAAAACAAAGTTATTTTGCGCACCGTCTTCTCCGAGCCACTAGATGTTGTTCCAATTATACTGGCGCTCCCAGGACTCCACAAGCCGAGTCACGCGCCGCTCACCCCTTCCCGCCGCGCTCCTCGGCGGTCTGGACCGCGCGGCCGAGCCGTTCGAGGGCCTGGCGCAGGGCCGGGTCCTCGATGTCCTCGATTCCGGGCTGCAGGGCCGGTGGCGGCGCCGCGCCGTCCCGGGCCGGCGGTGTCCTGACGGCTGGCGGGGGCGGCGGCTTGCGCCCGTCATGGACGAGCTTGAGGCGGCCCACGGCGCGGTAGCCGAAATAGCCGTTGATGCGCTCGAGCACCAGGGGCTCCAGATGTTGCAGCTCGAGGGCGAGGGCGCCCGAGACGGACACATGCAGCGTCCCCTCGAGGCGCTTGCCGCGGGGAAAGCCGAGGCGGAGCGGCGTGCTGTGGGCGGCCAGGGCCTCGCCCACGATGGCCGGCCAGTCGGTGACGATGCCCGCCTCGGCGAAGCCGTGATGGCGCAGGGTGCGCTTGGCCGCCTCGGGGAGGGAGGCGGCGAGGGAGCGGGGGCCGCTGGCCCGTGGCTTCATGGTCTCTCTCTATCCGGCGCCGCGCGTGAATGGTTATTCTATGCCGACCGCACCGGTCGCCGCGAATCCGAATGGGCCAACCGCAACCAATGCCTTCCGAAAAGGGCGAGAATGTGACCGTGACCGTGGCGGCGGCCGATTTGGCCGCGCGCCTGCTCCTTTGGTACGACCGGCACCGCCGCGCCATGCCCTGGCGGGCGCCGCCCGGGACGCGGGCGGAGCCCTACGCCGTCTGGCTCAGCGAGGTCATGCTGCAACAGACCACCGTGGCGGCCGTCGGGCCCTACTTCAGCGCCTTCATGGCGCGCTGGCCCACGGTCCACGCCCTGGCCGGGGCCGGGCTCGACGAGGTGCTGCATGCCTGGCAGGGGCTCGGCTACTACGCGCGGGCGCGCAATCTGCACGAATGCGCGCGCATCGTCAGCCGTGAGATGGGCGGCCGTTTTCCCGACACCGAGCCGGCATTGCGCGCCCTGCCCGGCATCGGCGCCTACACGGGCGCCGCGATCGCCGCCATCGCCTTCGACCGGCCATCGACCGTCGTCGACGGCAACGTCGAGCGGGTGACGGCGCGGCTCCGTGGCGTGGACGCACCGCTGCCGGGCTCGAAAGGGCGCTTGCGCGATCTGGCCGCCGCCCTCACCCCGGCCACGCGCGCCGGCGACTATGCCCAGGCGATCATGGACCTGGGCGCCACCATCTGCACGCCGCGCCGGCCGGCCTGCGCCATCTGTCCCTGGTGCGAAGCTTGCGTGGCGCGCGCCCGCGGCGACCCCGAGACCCTGCCGCGCCGCGAACCCAGGCGGGCCCGCCCGCTGCGCCGTGGGGTCGCCTTCTGGCTCAGGCGCGCGGACGGGTCGGTGCTCCTGCGCCGGCGCCCGGCACGGGGCCTCTTGGGCGGCATGATGGAAGTGCCCACGACGGACTGGTGCGAAGGCGGGGTCGGCGAGGCCGAGATCCGCGCGGCCGCCCCCGTGGCGGTGGAATGGCGCCGCCTGCCGGGGGCCGCGCGCCATGGCTTCACCCATTTCGAGCTCGAGCTCGAGGTTCTTACGGCTGATATCGATGGCGGGGCGGCGGTCGAGGGCGTGTGGTGCCCACTTCACCGCCTCGGCGAGCACGCCCTGCCGACGGCCATGAAGAAGGTCATCGCCCACGCCCTCGCTGCCGGGGGCTAGTGTCCTGATCGCGAAGTTTCTATGATTTCTTTTTGGGACCGTGGAGGCATGTTATGGCGCGTGGTCGGGTAGCGGTTGCGATTGAGCTTTCGGTGTCGGAGCGTCGGGAACTCGATGAGCTGGCGCGGCGGCGGCGGACGGCACAGGGTCTGGCGCGACGGGCGCGGATTGTTCTTCTGGCCGCCGAGGGGCTCGAGAACAAGACCATCGCGGCCGAGCTTGGCGCGGCGCCGGATACGGTCGGCGTCTGGCGCCGACGCTTCGCCGAGCGGCGTCTGGAGGGCCTTCATGACGAGCCCCGCCCGGGTACGCCGCGACGGATCAGCGACGACGCCGTTGCCGAGACGATCCGGCGGACGCTCGAGGAGACGCCGGCGGACGCGACGCACTGGTCGTTACGCAGCATGGCGCGGTCGACCGGCTATGCGCCGTCGACGATCCACCGCATCTGGCGTGCCTTCGGGTTGCAACCGCACCGTTCGAAGAGCTTCAAGCTGTCGAGCGACCCGTTCTTCGTGGAGAAGGTCCGCGATATCGTCGGGCTCTATCTCAATCCGCCGGAACGGGCGTTGGTCCTGTGCGTCGACGAGAAGAGCCAGATCCAGGCCCTCGACAGGACCCAGCCGCTGTTGCCCATGCGCCCCGGTCAGGCCGAACGGCGCAGCCACGACTACAAACGCCACGGCACCCTGTCGCTGTTCGCCGCTCTCGACACCGCGACCGGCCAAGTCATCGGCCGCTGCTTCGCCCGCCATCGGGCGCGCGAGTTCCGGGCCTTCCTCAACACCGTGGAAGCGCGGGTGCCGGCCGATCTCGATGTGCACATAATCATGGACAACCTGGCGACCCACAAGACCAAGGCGATCCGCGACTGGTTCGCCCGCCACCCCCGATGGCAGGCCCATTACACGCCGACCTCGGCCTCCTGGATCAACCAGGTCGAACGTTTCTTCGCCCTGTTGACCGAAAAGCAGCTGCGCCGCGGCGTCCACCGCTCCACCAAGGAGCTCGAAGCCGCCATCCTTCGCTATATGGACACCGTCAATGCCGATCCAAAGCCATTCCGTTGGACCAAATCAGCCGACGACATCTTGGCCTCAATCAAGCGTTTCTGCCTCGCAAACATTCGTATCGCCGAGCACCAACAACAAATCACGCAAACTTCAGAATCAGGACACTAGCCCTTTTTGTCGCTCGCGGCAGCGGACCAAGAGGTCCGCGCCTGCGCGGGCGCGCCGGGCGACCGGCGGGCCGCCTTGCGGCCTGGAGCGATTCCAGTCGAGATGGAAACGCTCTAGTACCCACTTTCATAATTCCGTGTGCCATACGACGGCACCCCGAGGTTCCCGGCTAGGAGCGCGGCGCGCCGTGATGCCGGGGCATCACAAGCGGCGCGCGACGACGTCCGGGGGCCTCGGGGCGCCGCCCTACGGGTCGCTTTTCCCGCCCCCTCGGGGTGTCGGGGATGCTTGACGATGCCCCGGCATCGCCGGCGCACCCCCTCCTACCGAGGAGACGGGAAAAGCGATCGTATGGCACACGGAATTATGAAAGTGGGTACTAGTTCAGCTCGGCGCGCAGCTTCTGGCGCAGGACGTCGATGGCCACCAGCGTCCCCTCCACGTCGATATGCCAGAAGGTCCAGCCGTTGCAGGCCGGCGCCCCCTGGACGGCCGCGCCCACCTTGTGGATCGAGCCCTGGTGGCTGGCCCCTCCGGTATCGGCGACGACGGTGCCGTCGGCCCGCACCCGCGCGGCCCAGCGGCGGCGCGGGTCGTGGAGCCGGTCCCCGGCCGTCAGCATGCCGCGCTCGACCAGCCAGCCGAAGGGGATGCGCGTCTGCTCGCGCTTCGATGGGGTGGCGAAAAGCGCCGGGTCCCCCACCTGGCGCACCGCGGCCAGACGGCGCTCGGCCAGCCGGCCATATTCGGCGTCGCGCTCGATGCCGATATAGCGCCGGCCGAGCTGCTTGGCGACGGCGCCCGTCGTGCCGGTGCCGAAGAAGGGGTCGAGCACGGTCTCGCCCGGGCGCGTCGCCGCCATGATGACCCGGTAGAGGAGGGCTTCGGGCTTCTGGGTCGGATGGGCCTTGTGCCCCTCATCGTCGCGCAGGCGCTCGCCCCCGGTGCAGATGGGCAGCAGCCAGTCGCTCCGCATCTGCAGGTCGTCGTTGAGCGCCTTCATGGCGTCGTAGTTGAAGGTGTAGCGGGCTTCGGGGGTCTTTGCGCACCAGATCAGGGTCTCGTGCGCGTTGGCGAAGCGCCGGCCGCGGAAGTTGGGCATGGGGTTGGTCTTGCGCCAAACGATGTCGTTGAGGATCCAGAAGCCGAGATCCTGGAGCGCCGCGCCCACCCGGAAGATGTTGTGGTAGCTGCCGATGACCCAGAGCGAGCCGTCGTCCTTCAGCACCCGCCGCGCCGCCGCGAGCCAGGCGCGCGTGAACGCGTCATAGGCCGGCAGGCCGCTGAACTTGTCCCACGCCTCCTCCACGCCGTCGACGCGGCTGTTGTTGGGGCGATGAAGCGCCGCGCGAAGCTGGAGGTTATAGGGCGGGTCGGCGAACACCATGTCGACCGCGCCCTCGGGCATGGCGTCCATCAGGGCGACGCAATCCCCCACCAGCACCGAGTCGGGCGCCGTGTCTCTGCCAGGGCTCATGGCCGGCAGCATGAGTCAGCCGACTCGCTGCGTCAATACCTCTTTTCGAGTCAACGAGTTAGCATCAGAATGCGTGCGACGGGCGCGAACCCGCGGCGGTGATGCGGGGTGACGCCGAGCCGCGCCAGCGCGTCACGGTGCGCCTTCGTGCCGTAGCCGGCGTTGTGCTCCCACCCGTATCCGGGATGGCGCCGGGCGAGGCCGGCCATGATGCGGTCGCGCGTCACCTTGGCCACGATCGAGGCGGCGGCGATCGAAAGGCTGCGCCCGTCACCGCCCACCACCGCTTGGGCGGGGATAGGCAGGGCCGGCAGCCGGTTGCCGTCGACGAGCGCCGAATCGGGCCGGCCGCCGAGGCCGCCGAACGCCCGGGCCATGGCCAGGAAGGTGGCCTGGAGGATGTTGAGCCGGTCGATCTCCGCCACGCTCGCCCCGCCGATGCCGATGCGGGCTTCCCCTTGAAGGGCCGCGAAGAAGACCGACCGCCGCGCGGGCGAGAGGCGCTTGGAATCGTCGAGGCCGTCGGCGAGCTCCGGCGGGAGGGTCTCGCGGTTCAGCACCACGGCGGCGGCGATTACCGGCCCGGCGAGGGGGCCGCGCCCGGCCTCGTCGATGCCCGCCACCACGCCGCCGGCCGCGATCTCCAAGGCGAAGTCGGGCACCGCCGCTTAGTCCCGCCGCCGGCCGCCACCGAGGCGGCGATGCGCGCTCATCAGCGTCTCGGGCAGGCCCCTGATGCGAAGCGGCGCCCGCGCCGGGCCGGGCGCCTCGGCCCCGGCCGGCGGGGCCGGGTCACGCGGCGCGCGGCCAATCCGCGCCGCCCCGCGCAGCAGCACGCGGCTCACCCTGCCATAGGCCTCGAGCATCAGGTCCGTCTCCGCGCCGTAGAGGAGGCGCAGGATCTCGCGGCCCGAGGTGATGCTGAGGAGCGCTATGCGGTTGAGGCGCCGCGCGCTCTCCATCCAGAACGGGCTGGTGGCGAGGGAGAGCACGGTGACGGCAATGACCAGCGGGTGGCTGTCCACCGAGATCAGGCCGCTGGCGAGGCCGACGGCGGCGAGCAGGAAGGAGAACTCCCCCACCTGGGCCAGGATCACGCCCGAGAGGAAGGCGCGCGGCCAGGCCTGCCCGAGGGCCCGGAGGATGCCGATGTTGAGGGCCGATTTGCCGAGCGTCACGACGAGGAGCAGGAGGAGGACCATGCCGAGGTTCTCCCACACGAAGCGGAGATCGAGCAGCAGCCCGATGGAGAGGAAGAAGACCATCAGGAGGATGCTCTGGATCGGCCGCACGCTCCGCGCCATCTCCTCGCGCTGGTTCGAGTTGCCGATGACGATGCCGGCCAGGAAGGCGCCATAGGCGGGCGTGAGGCCGATGAGGCCGGAGAGCGCCGCCGCCGCGAAGCAGAGGGTGAGGCCGGCGAGCGGCGCCAGGTCCACATGCCCGGCCACCAGGCGCGCGAGCGGCAGCGCGACCGCCTCCCGGCCGCTCAGGTACCAGAACAAGGCGCCCAGGAGACCGAGCGAGAGCACGATGCGCCCCAGGCCCAGCACACCCACCCCGTCGCCCGCCATGGCGTCGATGACGAGCATCATGGGCACCACCGCCAGGTCCTGCGCGATGAGCACGCCGATGATGAGGCGGCCGACGGGGGTATCCGTCTCCTCCAGGTCCTCGAGCATCTTGATGGCCATGGCCGTGCTGCTGACGGCGACCATGAAGCCGAGCAGGATGGCCAGGCCGATACCCCAGCCGAAGCCGCGCGAGAGCACCAGCATGATGACCACGCTGCCGGCGATCTGGGCGGCCGTGGCCAGGGTCGCCACGCGCCACACCTCCTTGAAGGCGCGGATGCTGAGCTCCATGCCGACCACGAACAGGAGCAGGAGCACGCCGAGCTCGGCGAGGAGTGCGATATTGTCCCGCTCGGTGACCAGCGCCAGGCCCGAGGGGCCGAGCAGGATCCCGGCGAGGATGTAGCCGACGATGGCGGGCTGGCGCAGCCGGGTCATGCCGATACCGCAGGCGAGCGCCGCCAGCGCCGTGATCGCCATGCCCGTAAGCTCGTGATTCCCATCCATGATTCGAAGTCTAACACATCGCCCGGCCGGCGTCGGGGCGGCCGGCATCGGCGCGGCTGGCGCTCAAAGCAGGCTGAGCTGGTCCCCGGGCCGGGGCGGCGGGCGGAAGAGGCCGGTCTCGAGCGCGAAGCGGTTGCCGGCGAGCCCGTTGCGCCGCGCCGCGAGCGCGAAGCGCCTGGCAATCAGCTCGGCGTACGGCCCCTGGCCCTTCATGCGCACGCCGAAGGTGGAATCGTAGAGCTTGCCTCCCCGGGTCTCGCGCACCAGGCTCATGACCCGGGCGGCGCGGCCGGGCGCGTGCGCCTCCAGCCACTCGGTGAACAGCGCCGCGATCTCGAGGGGCAGGCGCAGGAGCACGTAGCTGGCCGAGGCGGCACCAGCATCCGCGGCCGCCGCGAGGATGGCTTCGAGCTCGGCATCGTTGAGGCCGGGAATCATGGGCGCCGCCATCACCCCCACCCGGACACCCGCATCGCGGAGAGCGGCGATGGCCGCGAGCCGCCGGGCCGGCGTGGGCGCGCGCGGCTCGAGCCGGCGGGCGAGGCCGGGATCGAGGGTCGTCACCGAGATGAAGACGGCGGCGAGGCCCGCCGCACTCATGGGCGCCAGGATATCGGCGTCGCGCCGGACCAGCGCCGACTTGGTGACGATGCCGACAGGATGGTTGAAGTCCGAGAGTACTTGGAGCACGCCGCGGGTGATGCCGAGCTCGCGCTCGATGGGCTGGTAGGGGTCCGTGTTGGTGCCCAGCGCGATGACCCGGCACTGGTATTTGGGGTGCCGCAGCTCGGCCGCCAGCAACGCCGGCGCGTCGTGCTTGGCGAACAGGCGCGATTCGAAATCGAGCCCGGGCGAAAGGCCGAGCCAGGCATGGGTGGGCCGGGCGAAGCAGTAGACGCAGCCATGCTCGCACCCCCTATAGGGGTTGATCGAGCGGTCGAAGGGCACGTCGGGCGAGCTGTTGCGGGCGATCACCGTGCGGCTCGCGTCGGGCGTGACCGTGGTCGCGAGGCGCTCGGGCTCGGCGTCGGCCCCGCCCCAGCCGTCGTCGGTGGCGAACCTCTCCTCGGCCTCGTAGCGCCCGCCGCGGTTGCTGACCGCCCCGCGCCCCTTGCGCGGGTTATCGGGTAGCGGCTGGTCCATCCCTGTATTGTAAGCCGCGTGCGGGGAACATTGCAAGAACATCATAGAAAGGCGTCGAGGCCGCCCTGGGTAAGCCATTCGGCCCGCGCGGCGGTCATGGCCTCGGGGTCGTGGCAGCGGTCGATATGGGCCAGCACATGGTCGCGGAAGGCCGGACTGAGCTGTGCGCCCGACCAGGTGCCGGCGTGGTGCCGCGCCTTCATCTTGGCAAAGATGGTGATGGTGCGGAGCCAGGTGAGCCGGCGCATGGGTGCGAGCCACGGGCGCAGCGCGGCGCCGTAGCCGGGCTCGGCCGCGGCCAGGTAGCGGCGATAGAAGCGGGCCACGTCGGCCATGGCGAGCTCGACATCGCAGGCCGGGTCCCAGCCCACCGAGGGCCCCAGCGTGGCGTGCGCCAGGTCGATGCTGGGCGCGCCGTAGAGCGCCTTCTCCAGATCGACGAAGCGGGCGAGCCCGTCCGGCCCGACCAGGAAGTTGCCGGGCTGGGTATCGGTGAGGACCAGGCGCCGGGGCTGCCCGCCCACCCTCGCGACCGCCGCGAAGGCCTCGGCCCAGTGGATCTCGGCCTCGATCTGGGCGCGGCACCCGGGCGCCAGGCGCGCCGATTCCATATGGCCGGCCTGTTCCCTGATGAGCGCGAGGGTGGCCGCCACCGGGTCGGCCTGGTCCGGGATCGGCGCCCGCATGGTGCGCGGCGGCAGGGGCAGGGCGTGGATGGCGCCGAGGGTGTCCGCCATGGCCTCGAGCTCTTCGGGCAGGCGCGGCGGCCGGCCGGCCACCTCTTCCACCACCAGGGCGCCGAAGGGCACGCCGGGCCCGGGCGGGACGAGGCCGCGGAGGCGCGGCACCCGGCCGCTCGGCGCCAGGCGCTCGAAGACGGCGGCCTGACGCGCGAGCGCCGCCGCCGGCGCCAGGTCCTCGAAGCTGTTGCGGGGCACGCGCAGCAACGCCCCGGTCCGTGCGACCCGGATATGGCCGTGGGCCAGCCCGGTGACCGGCAGAGCCTCGAAATCGCCGGCCGCCGCGTCCGCGAAGCCGGGCAGCCGGCGGAGCCCGCCAAGGAGGGCTTGCGCGTCGGTCGTGGTGGTGGCTTGGCTGGCGCTCGGGATCAAGCCTCGGGCCTTCCTGTTCGGAGCTCGCCAGCGAGAAGATCGCCCCTTGCAACGCCGCGTTCAAGGGCCGATCCCCGGGCTTCGAGCTCGGGGCATCGCGCGCCGCGGGAGCCGGAAGAGGCACGGATACGCGCGAAAAAGCCCACGCGCGGTCAAGGTTTGTCAAGGTGCGGGACTCCTAATACGTAATATATCAAGGTGTTACGCGAACCGGATCCGAACCTTGACATTTCTGTACATTTTCATCGGCGGGGCGCGGGCACACCCCTATATGGGTATTACATCCCAAGCAATCAAGATGCAGGCTCGGTCTTCCCGCGAACACACCACGGCCGCCCCGTGCTACCATCGCAGCGGATCGACGGGGGAGCACCATGATGGCAACGAGCGAGAGCGGCGTCCGGTTCGGGCTCTGCACCGATCAGAACCTCAGCTTCGAGAAGCTCGCCGAGCTCTGGCAATATTTCGAGAAGCTCGGGTTCGACAGCGTTTGGGACTGCGACCATTTCAACCAGACGAGCAACGAGACGGGGCCCTATTTCGAAGGTTGGACGGTGTTGGCGGCGCTGGCGGCGCGCACCGAGACGATTCGACTCGGCGTCCTGGTGAGCTGCAACACGTTCCGTCACCCGGGCCTGCTCGCGCAACAGGCGATGACCGTCGATCACGTCTCGAACGGGCGCTTGGAGCTGGGCATCGGCGCTGGATACACCGAGGGCGAGCACGGGCGGTTCGGCATCGAGCTACCGCCGCCGGGGGATTTGCGGCGGCGCTTCCGTGAAGCGGTCCAGATCATCGACAGCCTGCTCACGAACGAGACCACGACCTTCCACGGCCGCTACTACCAGCTGGACGGCGCGTATGTCCGGCCGGCACCCGTGCAGAAGCCGCGGCCACCCTTCACCCTGGGGGCGAAAAAGACGCATATGCTGCGGATCTGCGCCGAATTCGCCGACACCTGGAACTCGGTCGGCAGCGTCGAGGAGATCCGGGAGCGCAACGAGATCCTGAACGGGCATTGCGCCGATCTGGGGCGGGACCCGGGCGAGATCAGGCGCTCGATCTACGCCTGGGCCGCCAAGCTGACCGAGCAGGGCCTTGCCGATCCGTGGGACAGCGTGGACGCGTTCGAGGACCTGGTCGGCCAGTACCGGGCGGTGGGCGTCAACGAGTTCATCATCGACCACCCCAAGCCGGCGCAGTACGGGGTGTTGGAGAAGGTGGCGGCGGACGTGCTGCCAGGGATGCGGTAGGGGCGCGCCGGGTGGGGTTCTGATTTGGCGCACCGAGCGTGACCCCTCGCGCGATAAGATACACAGGAGTTCTCAGGATAGGACTCCCTCGGTGGACACGGCACCAAGCGGTCCGGGAGTCAAGCACCGCGTTAGACGAAATTAGCCGAGATCGATCAGTTTGATATTTGGCCGCAAACACAGTACGTTCGCCCTAATAAAGGCATTCGCTATTATTTCGTATGCGTTCGTAGCGATACCCGACAACAGCTCGGCGGGTTTCAGGTGCCGCTAAACAACGATCAAAGAATTGAAATTTGGAAGCGCTCTATTGAAACGCAAATGCACTTTGCTGAGTTGTCCCTTAAGATGCGGCAAATTGGTATCACACTTGCCGGCGCAACAATTGCTTTAGCGATTGCTCTTTACAGAACGGGCGGCTCATATTCATTAAATGTACCGCATATTGACTTATTAGTGCCTATCGGAACAATTCTTTCGTTGGGTGCAGCGGTTATTTTATATGCTGCAAAGATAATCGACGTTGGTGTTTATCACAGGATGTTACGTGGCGCAGTCAAATTCAATGAATTATATGAGCAAAGTCTCGACATCGACGTTGGATGGAAATCAGGTCTTACCGAGGCAATATCTGCCCATAGTCGCTATGATAAGCCGATATTACATGACGAACGCGGACATGACGGTAATCATTGGACAACTGACCACCCGCGCGGGCCAGCTGGAAATAGGGTGAATTATTTTTATTGGTTCTGCATATCTGTGCTCGTCCTTGTAGCTATATTTCTTGCAGTTGTGGCAAATGCTGGGTTAGTCAGCGAAACATGATTGAACTTACTAAATTCGACCGCCAAGTAACAAATATCTGTGCGGACGCATTTGAGCGTGCAGAGAAACTCCGCGATGGTCTTCAAGCTTGCGAGGGGCTTTTTCCGACTGTTGCCGTATCGCACTTCGCGGAATTCGATCGCAATCGCACTAGCCGGTGGATTGAAGAGGCTGCGTCCGAGGTAATGTCGCAAACTCTCCAGGATACCGAACTTGAGGCGAGCTTCTTTCTTTCGACTTGGGATTTCTCATCTGAGAATATTGGGAGCATTATCACTCATGCCATTAATCCAAATTTTCGTACTTGTCTCTTAGGGGTTCCATCTTTATTACCATTCTTATCTTCTGCACTTAGTTCTCAGCCGCATGTTCTTGTGGATTTGCGGGTGCCTGGAACAGAAATCACAGATAATACTATATGCCTCCCAGAAGATATAAATTCACTAAGTGGCTGTGAACTATCAGAAGCATTTGACCTATGTGTTTTGGATCCACCGTGGTATGTTGAGAACTATATTAAGTGGATTGACATAGCGGGAGAATATTGTAGAACAGGCGGGACTATTGTATTTCCATTGCTTGGTCGTCTAACTCGACCTTCAGCTGACAGAGACCGAAAATTAATATTGGACTACTGTCAAACGCGTGGCCTAAGTGTTAGGATTTACAAGAACGCCGTGTTGTATGATACGCCATCTTTCGAGCGCAATATGTTATGGCGGGCAGGTATTCCCCCAGTTCCCTGGAAGCGGGCTGATCTCGTTATAGCTACGCGCGATAGTTGGAAACCCTCACTTCGCCGCTTTTCTCATCCAGTCCCGCTTACGCCGTTTGGCCAGTCACGTGCTTTCGGGATATTAGTGGATGTAGTTTTTGACCGATATGACTCGAATGCAAGAGATCTAATCCTAATTCCGGCGGGCGGATATTGGATGGAAACCCCGAGTCGTCGAGTACCAAGCATGAAGAGCTGCAACGTGTTTACGTCGAATGGCGCAAAGTTCATATCCCCTAGGCCTATTGATCTTTTTGCTGTGTTGAGTACGGTGGAAAACAGTGACCGTTCGGATAAATTGGCTGAGTTAGAGAGACTTGGCTTTCCCTCCGAAAAGTGCTCCATCCAGTTCGGGGTAATCCTGACGGGTGTAGAAGCCGTCCAGGGAGATGGTCTGGTCGCAAAATGCCGGTCGAGCGATCCTCGGCGCCGAATAGACGCGATGAGCATCGATGTTCGACTTGGCACGCTGACGAAGAAGGCCCCGGCTTGGTTAAAGGCGGGCAAAGTCGACGTACACGATCCACGACGTAGATGGCTCCGGCTTCCGGCAAGAGCATATCGAGGGCATGAACGTCGTGCATCTTGCCATCCGAGATTGCTCGGAATGTTGCCCCGCAGGTCGAGCAGCGTGTGCATCTTCACCGCCGCCTTGGTGGTGCGGAAGTGCGCCCACGGAAAGACCGACAGGCACCGTCGTCGAGTCCAGGGCGTAGACGGTATTGGTCAGGTCCAACCCCAGTTCTTCGTCGACGTACAGAGTCCTCGCCTGGCTGATGAGCCGCTGGGCCAACGCCGCATGGATGTATTCGGTAAAACCTCTGTTACACAAAAACTTGCTGTCTAGCCGCACGCCACAATTCATTCCGCTCCACCAAGTTCTGTGGTCATGTCTTGAATTGTGAATTGAGGCTCGCTTCCCATGACTTGATGATCTAGCGGACGGACGAATAGTGCAGGCCGGCGTAGGCAGCAAATTTCATCATCGGCGTCGGGAATCGCGGGAAGTGCGCGGGCGGAATGCGGCCATGCTATCAGTGTCCCTCGTATCGCCTGTTCCAACGACTCGGCGAGCGCGACGGAAGTCATGACCGCACCGCCCACCCTCAGCGTCGTCATTGCCACGCTCGATGCGACGGCCACGCTCGGCGCGCCGTTCGCAGCGTCAGAAAAACCCCGTTAGTTGCCGTGCTCGACCGTGAGCGGGCTCAGGTAGTGGGGCTCGGTCAGGCCCTTCTAGCGCATGGCGACGCCGGTCATGCATTCCCTGAGCAGCCGGTTGGCGTTGAGCGCGGAGACATAAGTCGGGTCGATCATCGGGCTGAGCTCGACAAGCTCGAACCCGATGACATTGGTCTCGGCGCAGAGGCGCCGCAGGATCGGAAAAGCCTCGCGCGGCGTGAGGCCGCCCGGCTCCGGCGTTCCCGTCCCTGGAACGAAGGCCGGGTCGAGCACATCGATATCGAAGGAGACGTAGATGTACTCGGGCCCGTTATTGGCTTCCGCGATAACGTCTTCCATCACCGCCGGAAAGCCGCGGCGCTCGATATCCGCCATGGTGTGATAGCGGAAGCCCTGTTCGCGCATCCACTCGAACGCCTTTTCATCCGGATAATACCCGCGCAGGCCGACCTGAATGAAGTTCTTGCCCGGTACGAGGCCTTCCTCGATCAACCGGTAGACGGGCATCCCGTGCCCGATCAAATGACCCATCAGGTATTTGCCGGCGTCGTAATGCGCGTCGAAATGCACGACACCGACATTGCCCTTGCCGTAAACGTCGGTCATCGCCGCGACATCGGGGTACATCAGGGAATGATCGCCCCCGACGATGAACGGGATCACGTGTTCGCCCGGCCTGATTTCGACTTCCGCGGCGCTCCGGACGAACGCGCGGATGGCGTGCACGCTGCGCTCGGTGCTCATGAAGTCGATGGGCGCATTGCCGAAATCGGCCACCACCAGATCCTGCAACGGATCGACCATGGTGTGCAGATGGGGCTGCCGGGCGCCGTATCCGCCATAGACTTGGGAGTTGCGGACGGCGTTCGGGCCATGGGCGGCGCCGCGCATGCCGGTGCCCATGTCCGTGGTCGCGCCCATGACGGCGATATCGACCTGGCTGGCTTTCAAGTCCGCGGGCGACATCGCAACCGGCATGTTGAAGAATGTCGGGATGGAGTTGAAGCTCATCCCCATCTCGTATTTCTGGATATTGATGATGCCCGGCTCACGCTTCGGGTCCTCGCTCAGGTCGCGAAGCTCCCGCCAGGCATTGTAGCTGGGATCGCCCGTATCGAGAGGGATGACCGCTTGCTCGCCTTCCCGGATCGGTGCGGCCGGCCCGTCATATTCATGGCCCAAATATTGCGCTAGCGCCGGCACCGCCAAGACGGAAACGAGGGCCGCGCCAATCAAGCTCCGGAAACCCATTGTCGTGCCTCCCCATGATCGCGTTCTGTCGCGGGTTTCCCAGGTGACCCCGACCGTACGGCGAAGACGGTAGCACGAGCGAATATCGACCGCTAGCGCGTCCATTCATTCTGACTGGGGATCGGGCCGTGACGGGCCGTTGCCCCATGTGTGCCCCCTCACGGTCCCGCCCCGCTTCGGCCATCAATGGGCGGGAGCGCGGGGCGCGCGCGGGTGGAACGTGGCCGTGCTATCAGTGTCCCCCGCATCGCCCGCCCTCCCGCGGACCAACGAGCGCCACGGAGGCCATGTCCCCACCGCCCGCCCTCAGCGTCGTCATTCCCACCCTCGACGCGGCGGCCATGCTCGGGGGCCTGCTCGCGGCGCTCGATGACGCGCGCGCGGCCGGACTCGACCTCGAGGTCGTGGTCTCGGACGGTGGCTCGCGCGACGATACGGCCGCGCTCGCGGCCCGGCACGGCGCGCGCGTCACGGTCGGGCCGGCCGGGCGCGGCCAGCAGCTCGCGGCGGGCGCCGATGCGGCGGGTGGGGACTGGCTCCTGTTCCTCCACGCGGACGTGTTGCCGGGGGCAGGCTGGGTCGACGCCGTACGGGGCTTCATGGCGGCGCCGGGGAACGGGGCGCGCGCCGCCGCCTTCCGCTTCGCCCTCGGCGATGAGAGCGGGGCCGCGCGCCGGGTCGAGCGCATGGTGGGCTGGCGCTGCCGCGTCCTCGCACTGCCCTACGGCGACCAGGGGCTATTGCTGAGCCGCGAGTTCTATCGCCGTCTCGGCGGCTACCGGCCCATTCCGATCATGGAGGACGTGGACATGGTCCGGCGCATCGGCCGCCGGCGTCTCGCCATCCTCGATGTCCCGGCCGTCTCCTCGGCCGTCCGCTTCCGGCGGGGCGGATGGGTGGCGCGGCCGGCGCGCAACATCCTGTGCCTGGCCCTCTTCTTGCTCGGCCTGCCGCCGCGCCTGATCCGCGGGATCTACGGGTGACGCGCCGGCTCCTGATCTTCGCCAAGGCGCCGCGCCTGGGCCGGGTCAAGCGCCGCCTCGCGGCCGAGCTCGGCGCCGTCGCCGCCTGGCGCTTCCAACGCGATACCCTCGGAGTGGAGATCAGGCGCCTCGCCGCCGATCCGCGCTGGCGCTGCACCCTGTTCGTGACGCCGGACCGCTTCGCGGCGGCGGGCCGGTTCTGGCCGCCGGCCATGTCCCGCGCCCCCCAGGGCCAGGGCGACCTCGGCATGCGCATGATGCGGGCATTCCAGGCCCAGCCGGGCGGGCCGGCCGTCCTGGTCGGCAGCGACATCCCAGAGCTGCAAGCCGCCCACGTGGCCCGGGCCTTCGCCCTCCTCGGGCGCCACGACGCCGTGTTCGGACCCGCGCGGGACGGCGGCTACTGGCTCCTGGGGCTGCGCCGCCCCCACCTGCATCCGGGCCTCTTCCATGGGGTGCGCTGGTCGAGCCCGCACGCCCTATCCGACACGGCCGCGAACCTCGGCCGGCGCCACAAGGCCGCCTTCCTGGATCCGCTCGAGGATATCGACGATGCGGCGGCATATGCTCGCTGGCGGGCGCGGCGCGCCGGGTGAGGGGCGGCCGAAAGACTCTATTATGGCGCGCGGGCGCGCACCCCCTCACCCCGACCCTCTCCCCCCCCGAATCCCCTGGGGGGAGAGGGCGAAACTCATGGCGCGTCTACCCCACCAGATGCTCCTGGAGCCGGGGCATGAGCTCGACCAGGTTGCAGGGGCGCAGGCGGCTGTCGAGCTGCCAGCGCAGGATCTCGTCCCAGCCGTCCTTGCAGGCCCCGGGGGAGCCCGGCAGGGCGAACAGGTAGGTGCCGCCGGCGACGCCGCCGGTGGCGCGGGACTGCATGGTCGAGGTCGCGATCTTGCCGAAGCTGACCATGCGGAAGAGCTCGCCGAAGCCCTCGATCTCCTTCTCGTAGACCGCCTGGAAAGCCTCGGGCGTCACGTCCCGGCCGGTGAGCCCGGTGCCCCCCGTGGCGATGACCACGTCGATCCCGGGGTCGGCGATCCAGGCCCTGAGCCGAGCCTCGATCGCGGCCCGCTCGTCGCGCACGATGGCGCGGCCGGCGAGCTTGTGGCCGGCGCCTTCCAGGCGCTCGACGAGCACGCGGCCCGACTTGTCCTCCGCCTCCGTGCGCGTGTCGGAGACGGTCATGACCGCGATGTTTATGGGCAGGAAGGGCCTGGCCTCGTCAATTCCCGGCATTGCTCGCCACCGCCGCCGTGGTCCCGTCCAAGGCGATATAGGACGGCCATTCGCCGGCGGCAATGGCGTCGAGCGACGGCGTACCCTGGCCCAGCTGGTGCCGATAGATCCAGAAGTTGGTCAGCACGCGCTCGATGAAGTCCCGGGTCTCGCGCGCCGGCAGGCTTTCGATGAACAGGAGCGGATCGTCGCCGAAGCGCGTCCGGCGCCGCCATTTGCCGAGGTTCCCCGGCCCGCCGTTATAGGCCGTCACCAGGCGGAACAGGTCGCCGTCCACCTCCTTATGGACCAGGAGGTGCTCAATATATTTCTGGCCCAGCATCATGTTGAACGAGGGCTCGTAGAGGCGGTGGCGCGCGGAAGAGCGCAGGGAGCGGTCGCCGGCGATGAAGCTCGCCGTCGCCGGCATGAGCTGCATGAGCCCGCGGGCCCCGACGCGGCTCTTCGCGCGGGTGCTGAACTGGGATTCCTGGCGGATGAAGGCGTAGATCAGGGCGCGGTCCACCTTGAAGCCATCCGCCGGCTCCCAGGCGGGAATGGGATAGACGGCGCTGTCGAAGCGCTCGCCGCTGACCGCCTCGAGGCTGGCGCCGATCTTGAGCGCGAGCAAGGGCAGCCTGGCTTGCACGGCGATGGCGGCGAGCGCCCGGGCCTCGTCCGGCCCCGCCGGGCGCACCCGGCGCAACTCGGCCTCGGCGCGGTCCCGTTCGCCCGCCTGGATGAGCGCCAGCGCCCGCGCGCCCCTCGGGAGCGCCACCAGGAGGTCGAGGTCGGACTCCGTCAGCGGCGGATCGCGCCATTCGAAGACCACGGGGAAGCCCAGGGACTTGCGCGCCAGCAGCCCGTAGAAGGTGCGGGGATGGACCGCGGCGATGAGGAGCCAGCGGTTCACGTTCTCCGGGTTGCGCGCGACGAGGTTGGCGCGCGCCGCCCAGTAGGCCCCGGCGGCGCGGTACCAGTCCGTGACCCCCTTGGCCAGGGCCAGGGCCTCGAAATGCTCGGTCGCGCGCGCGCTCTGGCCCGATCGCCAGGCGGCGAGGCCGCCGATCCAATGGGCGGTGGGCACGAACACGGACGACATCTCGACGGCCGCGTCGGCCATGGCCAGGGCCTCGGCATCCTTGCCGTAATAGAAGAAGCTGGCCGCGATATCGGCGCGCGCCCGGTCGATCTGAACCTGGTCGAACAGCGTCTCGACCGCGGCCAGCCCGAGCAGCTCGCTGGCGCCCGTGGGCCAGCCGCGGCGGAGGCGCGCCCGAATCGACGATTGAAGCTGCCGGACGCGGCCCCGCTGGCCCTTGTCGAGCCGCTTCTGGGGCTGGTAGACCGGGAAGCTCGCGTCCTCCGGCATCCAGCCGCCGAAGATGCCACCGCGCGGCGCCCGCGGCGCGGCCGCCGCGGCCGGCTTGCGCCGCAGGGCCAGGCGATGGATGCGAGGTGCGTCCGGGTGGTCGGCGTAGAGCGCCAGCCAGTCGCGCAGCTCGCTGTATTTCGAGCGGTACATCGTCGGGTGCAGGTAGCGCTGCGCGAGCACGTGGCCGCGCAGGATGTCGTTCTCCAGCTTGGCGATCTCGCGGTCGGCGGCGCGCCACTGGCCCGCCTCCTGAAGGCCGAATATGGCCCGGTAGGTCTCGGCGTCCTCGAGGCTCAGGATTCTCGGCAGCGCGACGCCCACGCCGCCGTCGAAGCCGGGCGTGAGCGCGGCCGTCTCCGACTCGGCCGCTGGTGCCGGCGCGGCGAAGGCGATGAGCAGAAACAGTAACGCGCCGAGCAACACGCCCGGCGCGGCGTCTATTCCCAAGCCCATTTGTTTTCTTGGCCCCCTCACCACCCGGACTTGATACGTGATTAACGAATCATTATCAAGCGGACCCGCACCCCGCGCCGGGAAAATCTGTGGATAAACCCGATTTCCCCTGTCGCGAGAAAGTGTTAGCCGAGCGCCGCCAGCTTGGCCTCGATCGCCAGCAAATCCTGCCAGGCCGCGCGCTTCTCGGCCGGGGAGCGCAGCAGGTAGGCGGGATGGAATGTGGCGAGGGCGGGGATGGGCCGGGCCATGAAGGCGTTCTCGTATTTGAGCCAGCGCCCGCGCAGCTTGCGGATGCCCTCGGCCCGGCCGAGCAGGGTCTTGGCCGCGGCCCCCCCCACCATGACCAGGATCTCGGGATCGACGAGGGCCACGAGGCGCTCCACGAAGGGCAGGCAGGCCGCGACCTCGGCCTGGGTCGGCGCCCGGTTCCCGGGCGGGCGCCAGAACAGCATGTTGGTGATGTAGAAGCCCGTCCGGTCGAGCCCGATCCAGGCCAGCATGCGGTCGAGGAGCTGGCCGCTCACGCCCACGAACGGCAGCCCCTGGCGGTCCTCGTCGGCGCCCGGCGCCTCACCGACGAACATGACGCGCGCCTCGGGGTTGCCGTCGCCGAACACGAGGTTGGTCGCGGTCTGCTTCAGCGCGCAGCCGTCGAAGGCTTCGAGCGCGGCCCGCAGGGCCGCCAAGTCCCGGGCCGCCGCGGCCATGGCCCGGGCGCCTTGGCCGATCGCATCGGGAGAGGCGAGGGGCGGCCCGGCGGGTGGCGGCCCCGCGGACGGCGGCCCCGCGGGGCGTGTCGCCAGCGTGGCGGGGCGCCCGGCCGCCGCGCGCGCGGCTTCGTCCGGCACCGGGGCGGGCCTGGGCTTGGCGCTGGCGGCGTAGCGGTCGACGGGCGCGGCCCCGATGGCCTCGTCGGCGCCGGCCTCGATCTGCCAGCGCAGGGCCGCCTCGAGTGCGGGGTCGCGGGACATGGGTGGAGATTAGCACTGGGTTTGGTGGCATGTAGCGGGAACTTGCCGTATATGAGAAATGGGCCGGACGGCGGCCCGCGAGGGGAGGGAGCGATGGAACGGGAAGCGATGGAATTCGACGTCGTCATCGTGGGCGCCGGCCCCGCCGGGCTGGCCGCCGCCATCCGCCTCAAGCAACTCGCCGCCGAGGCCGAGACGGAGATCGCCGTCTGCGTCCTCGAAAAAGGCTCGGAGGTCGGCGCCCATATCCTCTCCGGCGCGGTCCTGGAGCCCCGCGCGCTCGACGAATTGCTGCCCGATTGGAAGGAGCGGGGCGCCCCGCTCGACACCCCGGCGGGGGAGGACCGGTTCCTCTTCCTCACCGCGTCGAAGGCCATGCGCCTTCCCACCCCGCCGCAGATGCACAACAAGGGCAACTACATCATCAGCCTCGGCAACCTGTGCCGCTGGCTGGGCGAGCAGGCGGAGGGGCTCGGCGTCGAGATCTATCCGGGCTTCGCCGCCACCGAGGTGCTGATGGGCGAGGACGGCCGGGTGCGTGGCGTGGCCACGGGCGACATGGGCGTCGGCAAGGACGGCGAGCAGACGGCCAACTACCAGCCCGGCGTCGAGCTCCACGCCCGCTGGACGCTGATCGCCGAGGGCTGCCGCGGATCGCTCACCAAGGGGCTGATCGAGCGCTTCGGCCTGTGCGACGGCGCCGATCCCCAGTCCTACGGCATCGGCATCAAGGAGCTGTGGGAGATCGAGCCCAGCAAGCACAGGCCCGGCCTCATCACCCACACCATCGGCTGGCCGCTCGACCGGCGCACCTATGGCGGCTCGTTCCTCTATCACCTGGACGAGAACCTGGTCTCGGTCGGCTTCGTCATCGGACTCGATTACGCGAACCCCCGTCTGAGCCCGTTCGAGGAGTTCCAGCGCTTCAAGACCCACCCCGCCATCCGCCCCACCTTCGAGGGCGGCCGGCGCATCGCCTACGGGGCCCGCGCCATCAACGAGGGCGGCTTCCAGTCGATCCCCAAACTGACCTTCCCCGGCGGCGCCCTCGTCGGCTGCAGCGCGGGCTTCGTCAACGTGCCCAAGATCAAGGGCTCGCACAATGCCATGAAGTCGGGGATGCTGGCCGCCGAGGCGGTGTTCGAGGCCCAGGCCGCGGGTGAGGCGGGCGAGCTCGCGGCCTATGCCGAGAAGGTCCGGTCCTCCTGGATCTGGGAGGAGCTGCGCCGGGTGCGCAACATCCGGCCGGCCTTTCGCTGGGGCCTGTGGGCGGGCCTCGCCTATTCCGCCATCGACACCTACCTGTTCGGTGGCCGGGCGCCCTGGACCCTGCGCCAGCACGCCGACCACACCCGGTTGGAGCCGGCGAGCCGGCACCGCGCAATCGACTATCCCAAGCCCGACGGCGAGATCACCTTCGACAGGCTGTCGTCGGTCTATCTTTCGAACACCAACCACGAGGAGAACCAGCCGGTCCACCTCCACCTCGCCGACCCGGCGGTGGCCATCACGGTGAACCTCGCCGCGTACGACGCGCCCGAGCAGCGCTATTGCCCGGCCGGGGTCTATGAGATCCTGCGCGAGGAGGGGGGCGAGCCGCAACTCCAGATCAACGCCCAGAACTGCGTCCACTGCAAGACCTGCGACATCAAGGACCCGACCCAGAACATCGACTGGGTGCCGCCCGAGGGCGGCGGCGGCCCCAACTACTCGGGCATGTAGACCATCGGTGGCGCGCGAGGTGGCGCCGCGCGCGCGTCTCCGCTAAACTCGCGCCCGCGTACCGAGCGTGCCGCCCGCGCCCGCGTTCCGACGGGTGGGCGCTTCTCATGAAGAGCGGGTCAGAGAGCTTGCAACACCCCCCCCGCAGACCGACCGCCCGCGCGGCCCGCGCGCTCTTCGCGCCGTTCGTCGCGGCCGCGATCGGGCTCGCCGCCTGTGCCCCGCCCACGCCGCCGGCCAATCCCGCGTCGCTGGCCAACCCCGCGTCGCTCGCCGACAAGGTCGCGGCGCAGGGCGATACGCTCGTGGCCACGCTGCCGGATGCGACGCCAGCCTCGGCCTTCGGCAGCTTTCTCGCCAGCCGCCATGCCGAGGCGATCAACGACCTGGCCGCGGCCGCGGGCTTCATAACCGAGGCCTTCGACCGGGACCCCGAAAACGAGGACCTCCTGCGCCGGGCCTTCGTTCTCATGGCCGTCGCGAACCGGCTCGACGAAGCGGCCACCATGGCGCCGCGCATCGTGGGCGACGAGGACGCGGGCTCGGTGGCCGGCCTCCTGCTCGTCATCGATGACGTGAGGGCGGGCGATCTGGCGGCGGCGGTGGAGCGGCTCGAGGCCATGCCCCGAGACGGCATCGGCAGCATGGTGGCGCCCCTCATGCTGGGCTGGGTGCGCTATGCGGAGGCCGGGCCCGATGCCGCCGTGGAGGCCCTCGAATTCCTTCGCGGCGATGTTGCCTTTGCGACCATGCTCAAGATGCACCTCGCCCTCGTCAACGACCTCGCGGGCCGGGACGAGGCCGCGGTCGCGGCCTATGAAGCGGCGCTCGAGAGCGCCGACCGCATGCCGTTCCGACTGGCGCAGGCGTTCGCCGCCTTCCAGCAGCGCGCCGGGCGGGCCGAGGCCGCCCAGACCATCTACGCCGACTACGCCCGCAACAACCCGGCGTCGGACCTGCTGCTCGCGGCGCGGGACGCGCTCGAGCGCGGCGGCGGCGACGAGCGCATCGCGCGCACCGCCGCCGAGGGCATGGCCGAGGTCCTGTTCGGGACGGCGGGGACGCTCTATCGCCAGGGGGATTTGCAAATCTCCCTCGTCTTCGCCTATCTGGCGCTGCGGCTGCGGCCCGATTTCCCGATCGCCCATTTCCTCGTGGCCGACCTGCAGACCTCCATGGGGCGTCATGAGGAAGCGATTCTGACCTACCGGCGGATTCCATCGGACGACACGCTCGACTGGGCGGCGCGGCTGCGGGTCGCCAGCGGCCTCGCGGCGCTGGACCGGATCGACGCCGCGATTCGGGAGCTCGAGGAGATGGCCGCCGAGCGCGCGGACCAGTACGACCCGTTGTTCCGGGTCGGCAACCTCCTGCGCGGGCAGGAGCGCTATGGCGAGGCCGTGGGCGCCTACGACCGCGCGGTCTTGCGCATCGCCACCCTGGCGGAAGAGCATTGGCCGATACTCTATGCGCGCGGCATCGCGCTCGAGCGGTCGCAGCAATGGTCGCG
The DNA here is from genome assembly GCA_963666705.2 of Alphaproteobacteria bacterium. Taxonomy (GTDB): domain Bacteria; phylum Pseudomonadota; class Alphaproteobacteria; order CADEGL01; family CADEGL01. Next base: position 389,349 of record CAXXKO010000009.1, read on the forward strand.
GGCCGAGGCCGATCTGCTGAAGGCGCTGGAAATGCGGCCCGAGCACCCTTACGTGCTGAACTACCTCGGCTACTCCTGGGCCGATCAGGGCAAGAACCTCGACGAGGCGCTCGACATGATCGAGCGCGCGGTGCGCCAGCGCCCGACCGACGGCTTCATCGTCGACAGCCTGGGCTGGGTCTACTACCGTATCGGCAATTACGAGAAGGCGGCCAGCTACCTCGAGCGGGCGGTCGAGCTGCGGCCTGGCGATCCCGTTATCAACGACCATCTGGGCGACGCGTTCTGGATGGTGGGGCGGCGGAACGAGGCGCGCTTCCAGTGGCTGCGGTCGATTGCGCTCGATGCCGAGCCCGAGCTCGAGGCCATCATCCGGGTCAAGATCGAGGGCGGCCTCGCGGCGGCCGGCGGCACTCAAGGGGACCAGTAGGCGCGCGGGTGAGCGAGCGACGCGCCGCGGCGCCGGCCAAGCTCAACCTTTATCTCCACGTCACCGGCCGGCGGCGTGACGGCTATCATCTGCTCGACAGCCTGGTGGCCTTCGCCGGCATCCACGACGTCCTGGTGGCCCGCCCATCGGACCGGCTCGAGCTGGGGATCGCGGGGCCCTTCGGCGGCCCGCTGGCGGCGGAAGGGGACAATATCGTCCTCAGCGCGGCACGCGCGCTCGCCGCGGCGGCCGGCATCCCGGCGGCCGCACATCTGTCCCTCGTGAAGCACCTGCCGCTCGGGGCCGGAATCGGCGGCGGCTCGGCCGACGCGGCGGCGGCGCTCGAGCTGCTCGGGCGGCTTTGGGGTGTTCGGCTCGACCCGGAGACCCTGGACGCGCTGGCCCTCTCGCTCGGCGCCGACGTGCCGGTGTGCCGCCGCGGCCGCGCGGCCTTCATGGGCGGGGTGGGGGAGCGCCTCGACCCCGCGCCGGCGCTGCCGCCCGCGCATCTCGTGCTTGCGAACCCGCGCCGGCCGCTCCCCACCGCGCGCGTCTTCGGTGCCCGTAGGGGTCCCTACACGGAACCGGCGCGGTTTACCGAGGCGCCGGCGGACGCGGCCGGCCTTGCCCGGCTGCTCGCGCGGCGGCGCAACGACCTCTACGAGCCGGCGCGGCGCCTCATGCCCGAGCTCGACGATGGCCTCGCCGCATTGGCGAAGGCGCCCGGGTGCCTTCTCGCCCGTATGTCGGGCAGCGGGGCGACCTGTTTCGGCTTGTTCGACGGGGCGCAAGCCGCGGACGCCGCCGCCGCCGCCATCAAGCCCGGGCTCCCCGGGTGGTGGGTGGTGTCCACGCCGCTGACGGGGGACGCCCGGGAGCTCGCACCGGCGGGTTGACCGAGCCCGCCGGCCTGTCCCGGGCGGCCAGCATCACTCCCCCATGACGGTCCGCATATGCGCGAGCAGCTCGACGGTCGGCTGGCCGTCCACCAGGAGACCGGCGGCGCGCTGGAATTCGCGAATTGCGTCCACGGTCCGCCCGCCGGGGATGCCGTCGGCGGGACCGGGATCGAAGTTGAGCCGCGTCAGCAAGGTCTGGATTTCCTTGACCACCTCGCGGGAGAAATCACCGGGCGCCGCCGCCGGAATCGAGAACGAGGGCGATTCCTGGGGGAGTGCCGGCATGACGGTGAAGGCATCGATCAGCGCCGTCGCCCGGGCCATGTCCTCGACGCTCAGGCGCTGGCCGATCTCCTGCGCGCGCGCGCCGGCCTCGGCGTCGCCGTAGGCGTCGGCAATCTTGTACCAGCGATACGCCTGGACCAGGTCCCTATCGGTGCCATAGCCCTCCTCGTACAGCACGCCGAGATTGAACTGGGCGCCGCTGAGGCCACGCTCCGCCGCCTTCGTGAACCATTTCCTGGCTTCGACATAGTCTTCCGGCACACCCTTGCCGTCGGCGTAGGCGACGCCGAGGTTGTACTGGGCCATGGCGTGGTCCTTCTCCGCCGCGTTGAGGTACCAAAGCAGCGCCTCGAGCGGGTCCTGCTGTACCCCCAGCCCGCGCTCGTGCAGGACACCGAGGTTGAACTGGGCCTCGGCCCTGTCCTGCAGGGCGGCCTCCCGGAACCAGTGCGCGGCTTGCCGGTAGTCCTGCTCGACCTCGGTTCCCTGGGCGTAGAGGGTGGCGAGCGCGATCTGGGCGTCGGCCTCGCCCCGCTGGGCCTCCCGCTTGAGCCAATCGACGGCCTCTCCGATGTTCTCCGGCTGGGTCGACGGGGGCAGGGTCGCGGTCTGGGCCGGGGCCATCGGCGGCGCGGGCGACGTCGATGCGCCGCCGGCCGCGGCGACGGATGGTGCGGTGGTGATGGCGGGAGCGACCTCCGGCGAAGGCGCCAGGCTCGGCTCTGCCGGCGGCTCGGGCATGACGGCGGAACCGGCCTCGCCGGCGGTGGCGGCCGTGGTCGACCCGACCGCGGCAGGCGCTGGCGCGGGCATGGCGGGGGCGGGCGCCGACATCGCCGGCGCCGGCGGCTCCGGGGTCGGCGGCGTATCCATCTCGGCGACCGGCATGGTGGGATCGGCTTGCGGGGCCTGGAGGCCGAGCGTTGCGCCCAACGGCAGGCTCCCCGGATCGGCCGGCGGCACCGTCAGCTCCGCGCTCTCCCGCGTCGGCATCGGGGCGGTCGCCTCCCCGCCCGCCACGGTTGGGGTGGGCGGCTCGAGCTCATCTCCAAAGCGCCGTTCCATGAAGCCGCCATCGTCGCCGTACCAGACGAAGAATACCGCGCCGCCGATCGCCGCGGCGGCGAGGATTCCCACGACAGCCAGGGCACGCAGGATTCGACGGCCCGATTCGAGGCCCTCGAAATCCCTCGACGGCCGCTCCACGCGGCCGAAGTCGCCTTCATGGTCATCGGCTGGAATGAAGCGGTCGAACCTGTCCGGGCCGTCGAGCGGCGCCTTGGGATCCGCCGGCTCGATCGGCTGGTCGAGCTCGAGAATATCCGTATCGGGCCACCGGTCCTCCGCTCTTCCCGCCGGGGAGCGGGCGTCCACGGTAAACGCCGGCCCGGCCTCCGGCTCCCGTAACGGCGACGGCCCGGCTGGCCCGGCGAAGGCCGGTCGCGCGGGCGGCGCGCCCGCCGGCGCCTCGGGTGCGGCTGGCGCAAGGCCGGACCCGACGCCCGCCGGCGGGGCCGCCTCGCCGCGGCCCTGGCCGAAATCGAGGCCCCGGATCAGCTCCGCCGCGCTGCGCCGGGCGTCGGGATCGAACCGTGGCGGCGCGGTGTGCGTGTCTCCGGCGTCGGCCCGGCGGTCTTCCGGCGCCGCCCGCATCTCCGCGGCGGGCGGTTGCGGGGCGGCCGGTGGCGGCTCCGCCGGTGATGGCGGAATTGGGGGCTCGGGCGCTGGCGGCGCGGCGCTGGGCCCGGACGGGGGCGGACCAGGCCGAGGGGCGGCGGGGCGTGGCGGTGGAGAGAGACCCTCCGCGGGCGCGGGCGGCGCGTCCTCGCGCGCTCCAATACCCGTCGCCCCCTCACCACCCGGATCGTCACCATCGAGAGATTCGAGCTGGCGCTCCAGGCCGCGAACCGCCTGCTCGAGCGGGCTCAGAATCTCCTCCATGTTGCGTTCGGAGGCCTGGACCCGGGTGGCCAGGGTGTCGAGGGCGTCGAGAAGGGCCTGGTCCGCGTCCCCGGCCGCGGGCTCCTCCGGCGTTCGGGCGCGGTCGTCCGCGGCGGCGGCGCCCGGCCCGGCCGAGACGGGAAGAGACGGCGGGGGCGGTGTGGCCGGCACGGGCTCGGGCGGCGGCGGTGCCTCCCGCGCGGCCGCGGCGGGCTCCTCGGGGAAGCCCACCTCGGCCATCCGGGCGAGCACGTCGAGCTCCTTCTGGATCGATTTCGTCTCGTCAATATCGGATGAAGCCGGCGCCGGCTCCTGGGGCACGAAGCCGGGCGCCATCCTCGGTGGCGGCTCTGGCGCCGGCGGCGGCGCGGCTTGCGGCGGTGGGGCGGGCGCCGGTGGCTCCGGCGCGGGTGGTGGCGCGGCTTGCGGCTCTGGGGCCGGCGCAAACGGCTCCGGCCCAATCGGCTCCGGCGTGGGCGCTGGCGCGGCTTGCGGCTCTGGGGCGGGCGCTATTGGCTCCGGGGTGGGTAGCGGCGCGGCTTGCGGCTCTGGGGCGGGCGCCAATGGCTCCGGGGTGGGCGGTGGCGCGGCTTGCGGCTCTGGGGCGGGCGCTATTGGCTCCGGGGTGGGTAGCGGCGCGGCTTGCGGCTCTGGGGCGGGCGCCAATGGCTCCGGGGTGGGCGGTGGCGCGGCTTGCGGCTCTGGGGCTGGCGCTATTGGCTCCGGGGTGGGTAGCGGCGCGGCTTGCGGCGCTGGGGCCGGCGCCGGTGGCTCCGGGGTGGGTGGTGGCGCGGCTTGCGGCTCTGGGGCCGGCGCCAATGATTCCGGGGTGGGCGGTGGCGCGGCTTGCGGCTCTGGGGCGGGCGCCAATGGCTCCGGCGTGGGCGGTGGCGCGGCTTGCGGCGCGGGGGCTGGCGCGATCGGCGCCGGCGTGGGTGGTGGCGGCGCCGGGGCGGCGAAGCCCGGCTGAATTCGCTGTGGCGGCTCCGGCGCCAATGGTGGTGGCGCCGCCGGTGGCGTGGGCGTGCCGGCCGGCCGGGCGGCGGTGCCGCGCAGGATCGTGCGGCTGATCCATTCCTCGACCGAAAGGCCTTGGGCGCGCGCCGCGGCCTCCGCCGTCGCCCGGGCGCCCGGATCCAGGTCGTCGAGACTGAAAGGCAACTTAGAGTCCATGCCTGGCCTGGGCGCCGCCGCCCCACGCCGGGTCGTGGCCGCAGCCCGGCGGCGGCCGGATTCGGGCGGCATTCTCCTATACGGCACGGCGGCGAACAAGTAACTCCTAGGAGCCTGTCCGAGATTTGATGTTGTTGGCAAGCATTGGGGTGATGGCGAGTGGTCTTGTCGTGATTTTGGTGGTTTGGCTCATGGGTGGTTGCCTTCAGGGGCTTGGCGCGGCGAGAGGCATGATTGGTCTCGGCGTCTCATGGCGCTTGGGCGACGGCGAGCTTGGCCAGGTTGTGGGCGGTGCAGATCATCGCCCATTCGCATGTGACCTTCTCACGGCCGCGCAGCAGGAACTGACGGAAGCCCCGGGCCTGCTTGATCTGGCCGAACACCGGCTCGACGGTCTGCTTGCGCAGGCGGTTCATTAGCCCGGGCGCGATGGGCGCCGCCGCCCCACGCCGGGTCGTGGCCGCAGCCCGGCGGCGGCCGGATTCGGGCGGCATTCTCCTATACGGCACGGCGGCGAACAAGTAACTCCTAGAGCGGTTCCGCTTCGATCGGACCCACTCTAGCGTTTGTTTCGCTCGCGGCAGCGGACCAAGTGGTCCGCGCCCGCGCGGGCGCGCCGGACGGCCGGCGGGCCGCCTTGCTGCCTGGAGCGAATCCAGTCGAGGTGGAAACGCTCCAGGCGGATCGAACGAATTCGGATTGCCTGGCTCGCCATGGGTCATTCGCCGCGGCGCCTAACGCGAGAAGAGGCCACGCCTGCCGCCTTGGTGCTCGGCGCGCTCGGCCTCGAGTTTCTCCAGCCGGTCCGACATGCGCGAGAGCGCCCTCTCCATGGGCGCCGTGGACAGGTTGGCGCGGCTACTGACCTCCTCGACCCGCTGGGTGAGCTGTTGGACCTTCTCGGCCAGCGGCCGGATACCTTCGACTGTCCGCTCCTCCGCCGATTCGATGCGATTCGCCAGGCGCTGGATGCTTTCGAGCAGCACCTCGCTGGTGAGCGCGGGCGGCGGCGGATCGGCGCGCGGGGCCGGCACCTGGTTGTTGCGCTTGAGCTCGTTGGCCGCGGCGCTGAGGATGGTCTGGCTCAACCAGAGCCCGAGTGGCACGCCGGCCTTGCGGGCCGAGAGCTTCGCCGCTTCCTGGGCCTCCGGCTCGACCCCGTCCACACACCAGGGCACTAAGCTGTCCATTCGCTCCCAACTCGACCGAAACCTATATCAAGGATCGTCGCGACCATATAACCACAAGATAAGGTGTTATATAAGCAATTTCCCGAGTATGCGCCAGCGCCGGGGCCAGTATGGGCCGACGTCCTGGATATGGGCCTGCTCCCCTCAGGATTGGCGCTGTAGGCGCGAGAGGAGATTGCCGAGGGACTCGAAGCCGCGAAACTTAATATTCAGGGTGCCCCGGTCGCCGCGCATGTTGATTCGCACCTTCATGCCGAGATAGTCGGAGATTTGCTGCTCCATCGCCTGCAGGTCCTCGTCTTTTTCCTCGACCGGCGCCGCTTCGCTTCGCCCGGCATGGGACCGCTGCACCAGCTCCTCCGTCTGGCGCACGTTCAGGCCCTGCGCCCGCACCTGGTGCGCGAGCCCGGCCGGATCCTCGGCATTGAGGAGCGCCCGGGCATGCCCGGCCGTCAGCTCGCCTTCCCGCAGCATGGCCTGGACGGCCGCGGGCAGCCGCAGCAGCCGGAGCGTGTTCGCCACATGGCTACGGCTGCGGCCCACGACCCGCGCCAGATCCTCCTGGGTGTGGGAGAAGTCGTCGATCAGGCGGTGATAGCCGTCCGCCTCCTCGAGCGGGTTCAGATCGCGGCGCAACAGGTTCTCGACCAGCGCCACCTCCATGGCATCGCGATCCGTGAGGTCGAGGATGATGACTGGGACCTCGCTCAGCGGCGCCTTCTTGGCGGCCCGCCAGCGCCGCTCGCCGGCGATGATCTCGTAGCGGTCCGCGAGGTCGGCATGGCGGCGCACGAGGATCGGCTGCAGAACGCCCTTGTCGCGAATCGACTGGCTGAGAATTTCGATATCCTCCCCCTCGATCGCCACGCGGGTCTGGAACTGGCCCTCGCTCAGGGCGTCGATGGGTACCCGGCGGGCCCAGCGGCGGACGTCGTCAATATCCTCGCGCGGGGCCGGGACGGGCGCGGCTGGCGCGGCTGGCGCCGGGGCGGGGGCCGCCGGCACGGGCTCCGGCGGCACAGGCTCCTGCGAATCGGGCTCCGCGCCGGCGCTCACGATCGCCTGGCTGATCCAGGCCCCCACCGACATGCCGGAGGCGGCGGCCCCGTCCAATGCCGCCGCGCGGGCCTCGGCCAGGAGGTCGTGGCCCCCATCATCCGCGCTCCCGGCGCGCTCGGTGTCTCCGGCGGACCCGGCGCTCACGATCGCCTGGCCGATCCAGTCACCGACCGACAGGCCAGCGGATTCGGCCGCCCGCCGCGCCGCCTCCTGGGCCTGCGCCGAAAGGCCGCTGCCGCCTTCCCGTGCTCCGCCTCCGGCCGGCGGGCCGGTGTTCGCGATCGCCTGGCTGATCCATTGGCCGAGCGGGATGCCGGCGGTGGTGGCCGCGTGTTCGGCGGCCTCCCTGGCCGCTTCGGAAATCTCCTCCGGGGTTTGGGGCGGGTCTCGGTCGGCCATGGGCACTCGTCTGAGCTGGTTGCCTTCGGCAAAATTGTACCATACCGGCCCAGCCTGCTAAGGATTATTGCGGCAACCGGGGCGCCCGGCTTTGTCGGCGCCGCAAAATCGGGTAGCTTGCGCCGCGCCGGGGGTATGCGCGCTCGCGGGGCCGCGCCGGCGGCCCGGATAGAGGACGGACGACTGTCGAGAGCATGGCGGACAAGGTAGCGCTGATCACGGGTGTGACGGGCCAGGACGGCGCCTATCTGGCGGAGCTACTGCTCGCCAAGGGCTATGTGGTGCACGGCATCAAGCGGCGCAGCTCTTCCTTCAACACCGCGCGCGTGGACCATCTCTACGCCGACCCGCACGAGGCTGGCGTACGCTTCTTCCTGCATCACGGCGACATGACGGATGCCACCAACCTCATCCGCCTGGTGCAGGAGTCCCAGCCCACGGAGATTTACAACCTGGCCGCCCAGAGCCACGTCCAGGTCAGCTTCGAGACGCCCGAGTACACCGCCAACGCCGATGCGCTCGGGGCGCTCCGCCTGCTCGAGGCGGTCCGCATCCTGGGCCTCGCGGACAGCGTGCGCTACTACCAGGCCTCGACCTCCGAGCTCTACGGCAACACGACCGAGACGCCCCAGCGCGAGACCACGCCCTTCCACCCGCGCAGCCCCTACGCGGCGGCCAAGCTCTACGCCTACTGGATGACGGTGAACTATCGCGAGGCCTACGGCTTCCACGCCTCGAACGGCATCCTCTTCAACCACGAGGGGCCGACCCGGGGCGAGACTTTCGTTACCCGCAAGATCACCCGCGCCGTCGCCGCCATCGAGCTCGGCATGCAGGAGCGCGTCTATCTCGGCAACCTCGATGCCGAGCGCGACTGGGGCCATGCGCGCGACTATGTCGAAGGCATGTGGGCCATGCTCCAGCAGCCCGAGCCCGACGACTACGTGCTCGCCACGGGAGAGAGCCATTCGGTGCGCGAGTTCGTCGAGCGCGCCTTCGCCGAGACCGGGCGCCGCCTCGAATGGCGCGGCGAGGGGGCGGACGAGCAAGGCCTCTGCGCCGAGACCGGCCGGGTGCTGGTCGAGGTCGACCCGGCCTATTTCCGCCCCACGGAGGTCTACAAGCTCCAGGGCGACGCGGCCAAGGCGCGCGCGCGGCTGGGCTGGCGCCACCGCACCAGCTTTGCGGACCTGGTGGCCGAGATGGTCGCCAGTGACCTCGAGGTCATGCGCCGTGAAGGCCCGCGCCACGGCACCCATGACTGAGGCCGCCTTCGCGCTCGCCGGCCGGCGGGTCTGGGTGGCGGGGCATGGCGGCATGGTCGGCTCGGCGATTCACCGGCGCCTCGCCGGCGAGGGGTGCGAGGTGCTGACGGCTGGGCGCGGAGAGCTCGACCTGCGGCGCCAGGCCGAGGTCGAGGACTGGCTCGCCGAGGCCCGCCCCGATGCGGTCTTCCTGGCCGCGGCCACCGTGGGCGGCATCCTGGCCAACGCAGCGCGGCCGGCCGACTTCATCTACGACAACCTGGCGATCGAGGCCAACATCATCCACGCCGCCTGGCGCTTGGGCGTGGCGAAGCTCCTGTTCCTGGGCTCGTCCTGCATCTATCCGCGGCTCGCCGACCAGCCCATGGCCGAGGAGGCCCTGCTCACCGGCCCCTTGGAGCCCACCAACCAGTGGTACGCGGTGGCCAAGATCGCCGGCCTCAAGCTGTGCGAGGCCTACCGCCGCCAGCACGGCGCCGACTTCATCTCGGCCATGCCCACCAACCTCTACGGCCCGGGCGACAATTTCGATCTCGAGTCGAGCCACGTGGTGCCGGCCCTGATGGCCAAGTGCCACCTGGCGAAGCGCGCCGGGGCGCAGCCGGTGACCGTCTGGGGCAGCGGCCGGCCGCGGCGCGAGCTCCTCCATGTGGACGACCTGGCCGACGCCCTGGTCCATCTCATGACGCGCTATTCGGACGCTTCACCCGTCAATGTGGGCACGGGCGAGGACGTGACGATCGCCGCGCTCGCAGGCCTCGTCGCCCAGGCGGTGGGCTACGAGGGCGGCTTCGCCTACGACGCCTCGAAGCCCGACGGCATGCCGCGCAAGCTCCTCGACGTGGGCCGCCTCGCGGCGCTCGGCTGGCGCGCGCGGACGCCGCTTCCCGAGGGCCTCGCCGGCACCTACGCCTGGTACCGCGAGCATGTCGCCCGAGCGGCGTGAGCGCGGCGTTGCGGGCGGGCGCGAGAATGCCTAGGTTTCCGAGAGAAACGGATTGGGGCGTAGCCAAGCGGTAAGGCAACGGGTTTTGGTCCCGTGATCGCAGGTTCGAATCCTGCCGCCCCAGCCAGCCACCCCGGCGCAGCAGTCTCTTCATCGCATGGCGCGGCCAAGCCGCGGGAAACAGGGCCTGTTTCGCGGTCAAACGGAATTCTGAGCTCCCGAACGCGGGAGCATTTCCGGCCATTGCCGGGGTTCCCGGCGTGCGGTCTCCGCGAGCGCGATGCAAGGGTGAGTTTGGCGGGAACAGGGAATTTTTGCGATTACGGCCTCAAAACAGGGAGATTGTAGCGAACTGCCGACCAAGATGAAGAAATTATCGCTTTTTTATCAATGGCTTCTGAACTTTCCTGTTTTTCTGCAGAACAGGGGGCCTTTTCTGCAAAACAGGGGGAAGGGCAGTCGATATCAGGGAAGCAAATGAAGGGAACAGGAAATAATCCGTGCTGTCTTGCCGTAGTCGAGTGAGCGGGATGTGGGTGCTGATCCCTATTCCGGCGGTGTTGCAATTCCGATTTGGACGGCTTGTTGCGACCAGGCGAGCGGTATTGGGCCCTTGAGGAGCTGTGTCAGTGTTACCCCTGCGGATTGGCGCCCTTCAACAATCGCTCTTTGGATCTCCGGTGCCAGAAAGGCCAGGCGAACGAGCCGGCGCCGATATGGCGTATCCGGTCCTGCATCGAGCACGGGCAATCCGGCATCATCGTGGTGCAGCATGGCGTGTGCGGAGCGGAGCGCCTTGACCAGAACAGGGTCCGGCATGTGTCCCGGACTTTGGCCCTTAAGAACCCAGGTCTCGCCGCGACGCCGGACAAGGGGCAGATGCAGCCTGGCGAGACGCGCATCCACCGGATCCGGCTCGACCCGTTCGTGCGGCTCGAGGCGCTGGCGCATCGCGACGATCCGGTCGATCGGCAGCAAGCAGTGCAGCGACTGATCGTGGAGCTCGGCGCGGACAACAAGCGTGATGGGATCGTCCGGACATCCCGGGATCACGCGACGCAGCACGGTCGCAAGGGCGACTTCGAGCGGTGGGGCGGATATGCGCCGGATGGCTGTGTCGGATGGATCGCGCCTTGCCCCTTGCTGCAGCGGTGCCGAGACATAGTAGCGATAGAGCCTGCCACCCCGCCCATAAGAGAAGGTCGGCGACATCGGCCGACCATCCGCACCGAAGAGGCGCCCGGCCAGAGGGGCATTCGCCTTTTGCTCGCGATTCGATGCCCGGCGGCGGGTGTTCGCGTCGAGGCGCGCCTGGACAGCCTCGAAGAGATCGCCATCGACGATGGCCTGGTGCCGGCCGGGATGCGCCCTCCCCTTGTGGACGATCAGGCCGCGATAGACTCTGTTGCGCAGCAGTTGAAAGAGCGCGCCGCGGCTGAACGGCCGGCCGCCGGATAGTCGACCCGCCCGCGTCACGCGCCGCTTCGAACGGATGCCCCGATCCTCAAGCCATCGCTGCAGCGCGTGCACCGAGCCGAGGTCGATATAGGCTCGGAAGATGGTGCGCACGATCTCGGCTTCTTCCTGGTTGACCGCCAGGGCGCGCGCGTCATTCTCAGGCGGCTCGTAGCCAAGCGGCACAGTGCCCCCCATCCACATGCCCTTGGCCTTGGAGGCCGCAATCTTGTCGCGGATGCGCTCGCCCGTCACCTCGCGCTCGAACTGGGCGAAGGACAAGAGCACGTTCAGTGTCAGGCGGCCCATGCTGGTCGTGGTGTTGAAGGCCTGGGTGACGCTGACGAAGCTGACCCGGCGGCGATCGAAGATCTCGATCATGCGTGCGAAGTCGGCCAAGGACCGGGTCAGGCGGTCAATCTTGTAGACGACGATGACGTCGACCTTGCCGGCCTCGATGTCGCAGAGAAGCCGCTTGAGCGCCGGCCGCTCCATGGATGCGCCGGAGAAGCCGCCATCGTCGTAGCGGGTCGCGACCGCTCTCCAACCTTCGCCGGCCTGGCTCTTCACATACGCCGCGCAGGCTTCGCGCTGCGCATCGAGGGAGTTGAACGCCTGCTCGAGGCCTTCCTCGCTGCTCTTCCTCGTATAGAGGGCACAGTGGAGACGGGGTTGGCTCATTTGTCGGATCGGAGGCCGAAGAAACGCGGGCCATTCCAACGCGTGCCGGCGATCGCGGTCGCGGCCGCGGAGAGGCTCTTGAAGAGTTGGCCCCCGTGGCGAAACCCCTCTTCTTCGACCGTGACCTGGACGATCCGCCCTTGCCATTCGCGCCGCAGCGTGGTCCCGATCCCGAGCTCGAGACCTTCTGCCTGGACCCGCTGGCGGCGCTTGAGCTGGCGCCGTGTGTCACGATCGAGACCGCCGAGAGCCTCTGCCTGCAGCCGCCAGGCCAGACAATGACGCAACAGCGCGGCCGAGCGCAGCTTCGGCGGGACACCGTAGCGGTTGCGCCAAACCTCTCGAAGCCCTTCGAGACCAAGGGGCGTGAGCGCCTCGATCTCGTCCGCAAGCGGCGCCTCGCCGGTCATGTCACCGGTTCCTCGATGCGGTAGCGCCGCTGGCCCCCTTCTTTCTCGGACCGGATGACGTGGCCCTTGCGTCGCAGTGCGCCGGCGAGCCCGCCTCGAACCGAATGGGGCTGCCAGCCCGTTGCCTTACAGAGTTCGGCGATGGTCGCGCCGCCCGGGGCACTGAGATGGGCGACGAGAAGCGCGAGCTTCGTGGTCCCCGGCGGCTTCGGAGCTGTCGCCTTTGAGTTCTTGCGGTTGGTAGCCTTCGCGGCGCGCGATCCCGACTTTTTCCTCGATGATTTGATGGTCATGGTGTTCTCCTCCGATATTGCGGCGCAGATCGGCGCCGCTACCGGGGCAAGCCCGGGGTGGCCGGGCGTGGTCGCACTGACGCTCCTTTGCGCCGGCAAGTCCAGTGCTCTTGCACGACTCGGCGATTGCAACAGCCCGGTGTCCCTTCCATTTATTCCATCGTGCCTCCCAACGACGGCTCGGCTCTCCGGCACGGACATCATTTTGAGCCAGTGGATTTTGTAATCGACCATGGGCGCGGTCATCACGATGCTTATTCCGCCGGATCGTGCCAGCGAACCTATGCAAGGGCATGCGGATGCCGGCAGCGTCCACGTTGCCACAGAGAGGAATTGATCGAATCCGAGCCGGGGTGGTCAGGCCGCGAGGCGTTCGTAACGATGATGCAGACCGCCGACCTTGGGCAAGGAAACGACCGTTCCGGACCCGGCCGGCTGAACGGGTCGTCCATCCGGTGTGTCCTTGCCGAGCGACAAGTGGGTCCTTGAACCGTGATAATAGTCGAGGTATGAGCCAAGAATGCGCCGCAAATGCCGCTCGTTGAGGATGATCGAATGGTCCAGGCATTCGCGCCTCACGCTGCCGATCAGGCGTTCCACATACGGATTTTGCCACGGGCTCCGTGGCGCCGTGACGACCTCTTCCACGCCCATCGCCGTCACGGTCGAGCGGAACGATTGCCCGTATGCGCCGTCCCGGTCGCGGATCAGGTACCGCGGCGCCGTGCCCCACGGGAATGCCTCTCGGATCTGCTGTGCGACCCACGCCATCGTCGGGTTCGCCGTGACACCGAAATGCACGATCTGGCGGCGCTCGTGGTGGAGCACGATGAACCCGAACAGGAGGTGGAACGTGGCCGTGGGGACCACGAAGAAATCGATCGACGCCAGGCAATCGGCGTGATTTGTAAGGAATGTCCGCCACGACTGCGATGGCGGCGATGGGTAACGGACCATGTATTTCGAGACGGCGGCCTGGGAGATGGAAAAGCCAAGCTTCAAAAGCTCGCCATGGATCCGAGGTGCGCCCCACCGTGTGTTCTCCCGCGACATCCGTCGGACCAGATGGCGGATCTCCTTCGACACCGGTGGTCGGCCCGGCTTTCTCCGCCGCGACTTCCATGTCCAGAAAAGCCTGAACCCCTTGCGGTGCCAACCGATGACGGTCTCGGGCCTGACGATTACCAGGGCGTGGCGCCAGCCGGCCATAGGCAAGACAGGATGACCCAGAAAACCCTATCTGCCTTCCGAAGCGATGGCCGGGGCCTTTTCCGTTTCAGGACAGCTACCTGCTGTCGCAGGGCAAGGATTTCTGTGTGGAGCGCCGCGCGGTCCGCGAAGATTTCGATGATCTTATGCATGCCGGAAAGGGTATCCGGTGGTGATGCAAAATTCCAAGGTTTCTGCGATGGATGGAATAAATGGGAGGGACAGGTAAAAACGCCTAGGAGATTGAATACATGCGACGAGCACTCATCGTCGGAATAGATGATTACCAACAAGCGCCACTCAGTGGATGTGTAAACGATGCGAACGCTATTGCTGCTGTTCTCGCAACACATGCCACGGGAGCGCCGAACTTTGACACGCTTCTCATTACATCGCCACCAACCAGTCTCACGAGAGCAACCCTACGTGATGCAATCGTAAAGCTATTCGAAACTGAATGCGAAATCGCACTCTTTTATTTCTCCGGCCATGGTTTCGTACGTATCGAGCGGTGACGGCTGCATCGTCACCAAGGATGCCGAGAGGCATGATGAAGGCGTATTAATGACCGAGATTCTCGGATTAGCGAACAACTCACCGGTAAAGAATAAGGTTATAGTCTTGGATTGTTGCTACTCCGGAAATATGGGAACGCACTGCTGTCCGGTTAACTGAGCGGTGCTGGCTTTGAGAGCCAGGATTTCTGCGGGGTTTGAAGCGAAAATGCATGGTGTCGATTTGAATTGGATGGAGCACTTTTCGGAGTTTCTCCGAGGAGATGCTCATGAACACCGGCAAGACCCTGTTCGCTCAGCTCATGGACTTCCTGCCATGGACTACTTTCACGCGGATCGTCGACCGGTATGGCGGCGATCACCGGGTCCGGACGCTTTCCTGCGCCGAGCAATACCGGTCCATGGCCTTCGCCCAGCTGACCTACCGGGAAAGCCTGCGCGACATCGAGACCTGCCTCTCGGTCCACGCATCGAAACTCTATCACATGGGCTTCCGCCAGCCGGTCCGGCGCTCGACGCTGGCCGATGCCAACGAAAGGCGCGACTGGCGTATCCATGCGGCGTTGGCCCAGCGGCTCATCACCCAGGCGAGGACGCTGTACGTCGACGAAGAACTGGGGTTGGACCTGACCAATACCGTCTACGCCCTGGACTCGACGACCATCGCTCTGTGCCTGTCGGTCTTTCCGTGGGCGCACTTCCGCACCACCAAGGCGGCGGTGAAGATGCACACGCTGCTCGACCTGCGGGGCAACATTCCGAGTTTTATCCACATCTCGGATGGCAAGCTGCACGACGTTCATGCCCTCGATATGCTCTTGCCGGAAGCCGGAGCCATCTACGTCGTGGATCGTGGCTACGTCGACTTTGCCCGCCTTTATGTGTTGCACCAAGCCGGGGCCTTCTTCGTCACGCGTGCCAAGTCGAACATCGATGCTCATCGCGTCTATTCGGCGCCGACGGATCGCTCGACCGGCATCATTTGCGACCAGACCATCTCCCTGGACGGCTTCTACACCCGTCAGGATTACCCCGAACTTCTGCGGCGCATCCGCTTCAAGGACCCCGAGTCCGGCAAGACGCTGGTCTTCATCACCAACAACTTCTCGCTTCCGGCCGCCACCATCTGCGCGCTCTACAAAAGCCGCTGGCAGGTGGAACTCTTCTTCAAGTGGATCAAGCAGCATCTTCGGATCAAGCAGTTCTACGGCACGTCGGAGAACGCGGTGAAGACGCAGATCTGGATTGCCGTCTCGGTCTACGTCCTCGTCGCCATCGTCAAGAAGCGCCTCGACCTGGACGCCTCGCTCTACACTTTGTTACAGATCCTCTCGGTGACCCTCTTCGAGAAAATGCCCATACATCAAGAACTTGCGGGAGACGAAAACAGATGCAACGCTTCGCAAATAACCAACCAATTGAATTCATTCGCCGGACACTAGTGATGGGAACGCCAAATACGACAGGCAGTGAAGTGGCTCAACTAGCCGAAGGTCTTACCGTCCTTACGGCGAGCCGTGGCTCCGAAGTTGATTGAACAGGGTGGCGGAGGGGTGTTTACCGACCTTGTCCTCGCAGCTCTACACGGCGGAGCGGCCGACCTTCGTGGACACGTCACACCCGGTTTTATCTACGCATACGTGGGATTAGGCACTAGGTGCGTGGGACCAGCGCCCGATCTTTAAGACAAACGTGACCCAGTTTACCTCGTTGCGAGAAGTTCAACCACAAGTACCGCAGGAAACGTTGCGAAAACTCGCTCTCTATTTTCCTAATCCCCAAGACCAACACTTGCTTGATCCAAGTTATGAAGATACAGAAAAGGATTGCAGTGACCCGGAAAAGGTCAAAATCTTTAAGGATCTCCAAAAAATGGAAGGAGTGGGGCTAGTCGTCCCGGTTGACGAAGATCACATGTACTATGCAGCGATAAATTCGTCGTGCAGACTTACCGCCCTCGGAGCTCAGTACTGGCAATTGGCCACGGAAACAAGCTATAGCCCGTCCTAACCCCTAGAGCGTATCCGTAATTGATTGAATTGATTGGGGTTTTCCGATTCGGTTTGGGATGTGATTCAACCTGGTCACTGGTGAAGGAGGCCAGCATCGACGCCCCGAGCTCATTCGAATGATCTGCGCGAACGCGTTGTTTGGGCCCATTTGGCGGGCGAGCCGATCCGCTCGGTCGCGGCGCGCTACGGCGTCAGCGTTTCCTCGGTGCCCAAATGGGTTGCGCGCTGGCGGGCGACGGGGAGCGTGGCGCCGGACCGGATGGGCGGCAGCCGCCGGCGGCGATTGGAGACACACTGGGATACGGTTCTCAGGCTGGTTGGCGAGACGCCGCACCTGACCATCGACCGGCTCCGGGATCTCCTAGCCGCGGACGGGGTCGCGGTGTGCCGCGACACGATCTGGCGGTTCCTCAGGCGCGAATTGCGCTTTAAGGAAACCCCTGTTCGCCCGCAAGCAGGCCCGCGATGCGGTGGCCCGCTTCTTCGGACGCGATGGGAGGCGCTCAAGCGCCGGCTGGAGCGCGGACCGCCTGGTATTCGTCGATGAGACCTGGATCAAGACCGACATGGCGAACCCGCCCACGCTGCAACTGTGGGCTTTCGTGCTTCTGGGGCAACTTATCGGAGACCGGGCGGTGCCCGTCAAAGTTCAGTTCAGTCGCAATGATCGGTTACAAGTGCCACACCTTCCAGGACTTGGGCAGCGAGCCGGGGCCGTATCTGCCGTCTCGGTTCAAGACCTGTGTCCCATAGACCACGCGTCTTTCCCGTCCGACATTTCTGGATAGAGCGCCGCGATCTTCACAGACCACAACGCTACCGGTTGACTGAAAAGGGCCATGTAGGTCTCCGCCATGTACTCTCGATCTTTTTTCCGACCTTCTCGTAGGACAAGGCCAAGATTCCACCGGCGCGGAAGTCGATCCTGATCGACTTCGCCGAAGGAGCGTAGATCGTCTCTTCATCCGATCCACCCTTGCCCGCCTTGACTTCAGCCAGCCGCTTGGCGAACAGATCCTCGCCATTCGGGCCGATCATGCTGTTCCGACTTCAGCCGATTCCAGAACCGCGCGCATGACGGATGCGCCACAAATGACCTCGACGAGCTTCTCTGTGTCGATGCCTGTTCTTGGAAATGTCTACTCGGTCAGGGAAGCTGCTGTCGCAGTGCCGACGACCACGAAAAGTAGAAGAACCACCACCGTAGAGGTGGCAAGAAAGGCACGCATGGAAACCTCCGTTTCCAAGGGGTGTTGTCGCGGTGCTGATTGCGAGTGTGACGCTACGATAGCGCCGAAGGGAATGTCAAACGGGACCGAATCTGGTACTGGGGCGAAAATTTTCTAGCTACAAGGGAGATTCCGATGGCGAAGCAACAGACAGAGGCATCGGAGTTTGGGTGAGGAATCCGAAGGACGTGGTCTGTATCCGAGCGAGCTATGCGGCCGGATGGTATTGTAGTGATGCCGCCATCGTTCGATCAGCAACAGTGTAGAGAAGATCTCCGTGTTCAGGATTTCGTCTGCCATCGGTCCAAGAAAATATCGCGGCGGTTGAGATGGCGTTCGTGGTTGAAGTGATTATGGATCGAGGCATGGACGGCGGCGAATTTCTGCAGGGTTTTCACGTCCCTGAACCTGGCCATTGCCCCTTCCCGTCGTCGGAACGGCTGGTGCGAGTTCTCGGCCCGGTTGTTGAGCTAGCGCCCGCAGGTCCGGGCGGCCGCATTGCCGATCACAGTCATCGCAGCCCGGTAGGACGGTTGTCCCTTCCATTTATTCCATCGTGCCTCCCAACGACGGCTCGGCTCTCCGGCACGGACATCATTTTGAGCCAGTGGATTTTGTAATCGACCATGGGCGCGGTCATCACGATGCTTATTCCGCCGGATCGTGCCAGCGAACCTATGCAAGGGCATGCGGATGCCGGCAGCGTCCACGTTGCCACAGAGAGGAATTGATCGAATCCGAGCCGGGGTGGTCAGGCCGCGAGGCGTTCGTAACGATGATGCAGACCGCCGACCTTGGGCAAGGAAACGACCGTTCCGGACCCGGCCGGCTGAACGGGTCGTCCATCCGGTGTGTCCTTGCCGAGCGACAAGTGGGTCCTTGAACCGTGATAATAGTCGAGGTATGAGCCAAGAATGCGCCGCAAATGCCGCTCGTTGAGGATGATCGAATGGTCCAGGCATTCGCGCCTCACGCTGCCGATCAGGCGTTCCACATACGGATTTTGCCACGGGCTCCGTGGCGCCGTAACGACCTCTTCCACGCCCATCGCCGTCACGGTCGAGCGGAACGATTGCCCGTATGCGCCGTCCCGGTCGCGGATCAGGTACCGCGGCGCCGTGCCCCACGGGAATGCCTCTCGGATCTGCTGTGCGACCCACGCCATCGTCGGGTTCGCCGTGACACCGAAATGCACGATCTGGCGGCGCTCGTGGTGGAGCACGATGAACCCGAACAGGAGGTGGAACGTGGCCGTGGGGACCACGAAGAAATCGATCGACGCCAGGCAATCGGCGTGATTTGTAAGGAATGTCCGCCACGACTGCGATGGCGGCGATGGGTAACGGACCATGTATTTCGAGACGGCGGCCTGGGAGATGGAAAAGCCAAGCTTCAAAAGCTCGCCATGGATCCGAGGTGCGCCCCACCGTGTGTTCTCCCGCGACATCCGTCGGACCAGATGGCGGATCTCCCTCGACACCGGTGGTCGGCCCGGCTTTCTCCGCCGCGACTTCCATGTCCAGAAAAGCCTGAACCCCTTGCGGTGCCAACCGATGACGGTCTCGGGCCTGACGATTACCAGGGCGTGGCGCCAGCCAGGCCATAGGCAAGACAGGATGACCCAGAAAACCCTATCTGCCTTCCGAAGCGATGGCCGGGGCCTTTGCCGTTTCAGGACAGCTACCTGCTGTCGCAGGGCAAGGATTTCTGTGTGGAGCGCCGCGCGGTCCGCGAAGATTTCGATGATCTTATGCATGCCGGAAAGGGTATCCGGTGGTGATGCAAAATTCCAAGGTTTCTGCGATAGATGGAATAAATGGGAGGGACACCCACTTGTCGCTCGGCAAGGTCACACCGGATGGACGACCCGTTCAGCCGGCCGGGTCTGGAACGGTCGTTTCCTTGCCCAAGGTCGGCGGTCTGCATCATCGTTACGAACGCCTCGCGGCCTGACCACCCCCGCTCGGATTCAATCAATTCCTCTCTGTGGCAACGTGTACGCTGCCGGCATCCGCATGCCCTTGCATAGATTCGCTGGCACGATCCGGCGGAATAAGCATCGTGATGACCGCGCCCATGGTCGATTACAAAATCCACTGGCTCAAAATGATGTCCGTGCCGGAGAGCCGAGCCGTCGTTGGGAGGCACGATGGAATAAATGGAAGGGACAGGCAGGCCCAATCGATCAGACCCGTTACGCTTCGTCTACTTGCAACACTACGGGCGCGTCTCGTCCCCTTTCGACTGCTACAGCAAAGCTTGACGACTTAAGCGAACGCACTTGCCTAGAAACATCGGCAGCAAAATCGTGTCGAGGCGTACCATGCGCCCGCCACGCTCCGAACCCTTGGTCAAAGAGCATAGTGATCTTCCGATCATCGCCAAGGACAAATTGCAAACTTCGTTCATGGGGAAGTTGGGCCTTGTCTCGAATGTCAATTCGAGCTTCTGGAAATAACTCCTGCATCACGGCACGGCGCATCCCATCTTCAGCAAACATATGGAACACTGCCCATCCCAAAGAACCGCTTCTGGAAACGCGTGCTGTTAATATGTTCAGATCTTTAGGTTTTCCCCCTGGAACCAGACGGAAAACTTCCGAAAAAAGCCGCAAATTGAGCGGCGTCAGAATATAGCGATCACTATAGACTGCCTTACGAACACCGTGTGTTCGTATCGAGGCCATTATAATCGGATCCGCAACCTTGAGCAATGCCCAGAACCTACGCCCAAAATTAGCCACTTGGCCGTCAAGTTGCGCCCCCACTAGAATAAGCCGTGCGTTGCCACTAGATAGTCGGACCAACTGTTCGCCAGAAAATTCATTAGTCTCCGGTAACTTGTCTGCACGCCCACGAACCAGCGGTGCCTCTTCTCCCAACCCCCAATGGGGGCCAGGTATCGCTTCATTCGCAGCGGATGTCGCTACAGCTGTTGGTCCTTGTGTATTCTCGATCGCTGCAATTACTGGCTCGTCTTTCACGAAAGGCAACTCTGCCGCAAGTCCCAGGGACGCGTTTGCCGACAATCTATGGAGATCGAGCTTTTGTGCGATCATCAGCCCCTTGTCCGTCAGCGCCCGGCTTTCCAATACGACTTCAACCTTCGTCCCGGCTTCCTCAAGGCGCCGAAACAAATCGTCTACCGGCCAGTCTGCAAGGTCCCCATTCTGCCGGGGCGCCATGCAGATATATGGTAACCGAAACCACACCCGTTGTCCGGCTCTGCTGGTCGAGCCATTCGCCGAGGGTGGCGTGCAGCAGCCTGGTATCCTGGACCGAACACCCGCAAGTGTCCGGGAATTTCCAGGCATCGATGCAGCGTTCGAGCAAGATTCATGCCCGCAGGCCGGTCTAGCCGTACTTCCCCGAAGTTGAGATCTGGTCGCAAAACGCAAGCTGGGCAGCCCTGCGTGCAATCCTCGACACAGGAAAGCCGTTCGCCAGCCCGCTTCAAGCAAGCGTCGAACCATTCCGCTTCGGCCAGCCGCGACGAGAATCCCGCACCTCCGGAAGCCCGGTCATAGAGAAACGCTGAGACCCGGCTCTCATTCGCCGGCCCCTTCGAGGCGTCAACAGAAACACCAATTTCGCGCACGTCAGCCACCCAGCCTTTCCGCGAGCGCCTCGCGCAGTCCCGCGGCCAAGGCGAGGCCTTCCCCTCGCCCGGTTCCGGCCGGCAACTGCAATTCGAATACATCTGATTGAGCCGCGTGGATAAATCGGACATTGCGCTGAATTCGCTCGCGCCTGACAAAGCCTCCGGGACAATATCCTCCCTTCAACGACATACCCCGCGCCGTAGCTAACGGCACGTGCTGCCTGATTGCGCTGGGAATGGGGGCGCCAGCACCTTCTTCCGTTTCCGCTTCGGCTCTTCCGCAGTCAAGGCATAGGGCATATCCGTTTGCGTGCGGTCCCGAGCCGAGCGTTACAATCTGTCCTTCGGAGTCGGCCCGATAGCGCCCGGCCGTCGGGTCCGGCAACGCCCGCCATGTTCCCTTGGAGGCCGAAAGTCTCGGTAATTCGTAGGGTACGTGGCCAAGATTTTCATAACCCGTATGCGGAGCGCGTCGGCCAAGAAACCCTGCTGGCTTCAAGCTCCTTTTCCAGGCGGGATTCTGTCTATGGCATTCCGGACAGGCGTCTGGCGCCATCCGGGCCAACCCGAAGGCACGGCAAGACGAACATTCCCAGAAGTGTTGCAGATCCTCGAGTTTCGAGGCATCGGCCATTGCGCGCCATGCCGGCAGAACACCTTCCGAGCGATGCACCAGTCCGTCGACTACAATCTCGGCACCCGGTGCATATTCGCGGATCGCTATGTCGAGAGTGCGCGAAGCCCCGCCTCGACGCTCGCCGAATGCGACCGTTTGAGAGTCCCGGTCGCGGTCGTGGCCCGAAAGATGGTCGAAAGTCACTACATCGACCGGGAAACCGTATGACGGCGTAAATCCGCGCCGTGCGAGTTCGGCCAGTAGAAACCTCGCCCTTCATCCGGCGTCCCCGCATCGCAAACGCCTGTCTTACCTCCGGTTCGGAAGCTGCATCCCGCCGTAGGAGGATTTCGGCGTATTCTTCGCGCCAGCGGCGCAGCAACCTCTCGAAGCTTTCGGCTGTCATTCCGGTCAGATATTCGGCATCCATCGCATCGAGCGCCGTACCTTTCGTCAAATTCGACAAATCGGAGCGACAACTGTCGGAGCGAGACCATTCTCCCCGGAGGGCCCGAAGGAACTCGTCCGCAACGGCACTCTCCTCAACCGGTTCATCAGCGTCGTCCGTCGCACCGAAGAACGCTCCGGTCGACGAAAGCAGATCGAAACCTTCCGGCAGATCGCGCAGGAAAGCACCGAGCATCGCCGCATGAACATGGCGGACGACCAGGCCCGGGCTGTCCAGTCTCACCGCCGGCGCCGCTGCCGAAGTCTTGAGAAAGCGCCCAGGATTCTCGAAAACGCTTCGGTCCAACGGCAGGTCTCGGCAGAAAGTCACCCCGAAGGCCCAGGGCTCTCCGCGCCGTCCCGCGCGCCCCAGACGCTGGCGATAATTGGAAATCGACGGCGGCGCGTTGCCATTTGCGACCAACTGCACATTCGGGATGTCGATGCCCATTTCCATTGTGGTCGAGCAATTGAGCAGATTTATCTGTCCGTCCTTGAACAATCGCTCGTAGTTGGCGAGCACCGGACGCTCAATCTGTGCGGAATGTTCTTGTGAGCGCAGAAAAGGCGCATAGGCGGCAGCCCTGTCGTGGAGATCGGTCCAGAGGCCGTCGCGGCGCAACTCCGCAACACGCTCATCGCTCTCGCACCACCGCGTCACTTCCGTTCGAAGCTCTGGATCTAAGCCGCCCTGATTCGCCCAAGGCAAGCGTGGCAAATCGATTGGAGCGAGCCGACGGTTCGGATCGTACGGCGACAGTCCGGCCGGAGAGTATCCGAATATCCGCCGCGTGACCGGACAGAGCCACCCACTCTCAAGCCGTGTCACGGCAGCCTTCTGGAAATCGAGCTGGTACGCCCCGCCCCCAATGTCCTTTGCGGCCGTAGAGACAATCAGTGTCCAGAGTGCCGACAGGACATCCCCTGCTCGGTCCTGGTCTATTCCGCTCTCTAAATCTCCGTCGATCAAGGCGTAGACGAGACGATGCAATCGCGACGGCCTTCCGGTTTGAGGGACGGGGCCGGGCCACGATCGACTGTTTCTCGGGCGATCTGCAACCGCCAGTCCAGGACGGCAGACCGAAAGAGGCTGTCCTCCCGACCGCGGGCTGACGAACCGCATCATTCGGTCCAGCGGCAGCCATGTTGCCAGCCTGTCCCGGAACACGAAATCGATCGCCGCCAACGCCAGCGCCATCCAGCCCTGCCCGTCCACCCCCGACTCGGCAAGAACGGGCGGCAGTTTCAGCGTCGCCTTCTGCTCAAGATCCGGAAAGGACAGACGCATAAGGCCCATCGTCTCGGCGTTGTTCTGCACTTTCGGTCGACGAAGAAGCTCGCGATATAGGAACATTTCGGAGAGTTTGGCAGGCTCTTGGGCCATCTCACGACCGCCGCCGGCGCGTTCTCGCCACACTTCGGTGGCGAACTCACGCAGCTCGCGCTGTTGCGCGAAAGCCTCGACGAGACTGCCCCAACGTATCGGTTTGGTCTCGCCTCGGAGCTTGTCTTCAATGTCCCGAATGTATTCGCTGAGTACCGGATCGTTCGCCTTCAGCAAGCTTTCACGTTTCTTTTCGAGTTTCGCCCGTTCTACTTCCTCCAGCCCGCGACCCCCCTGTACCGAATGGTAGAGGAAGGCCCGCGTCAGGTTGCGCTCCGCGTCCTGCTGGAGTTTCGCAGCCAATCTCGCAGTGCCTTGGCGGCTATCGGAAAAGGTGAGGGCGCGTCGGCCTCCCAGCGGTCTCCCAGGTTCGTTCAAGGGCCTTGCCAATGACTCGATCAACGCCGGCATTGCTACGCCCATGAAAAACGGCGGACCGTAGCGCTGCGGCGCCAGACGGGCTTCTGCGGCTCCGGGACAGCAGGCGCGGGCTGCTTCGCCCTCGTCTAGAGAGATGCGAACCCAGCGGGCGTCGGCAGGCGGATCGTTATCGAACACAATTCCATCATCGACTCTCAGGTACCGGTCGGTGTCCGTTCCGGGTCCTGGGGACAGCACACCGATACCCCGCGCGATGACACCCGGGCCTTCGTCTTCCGCAGCAGGTTCCACATCCACTGCGAAATCGTCGGTCTGCTCTGCCTGGATCGGCACCAGCCGTGTCATGATGCCGAACTCGACCCCGGCAACAAGATTTGGAGTCCCGCATTCGTTGCACGCGAAGAGTTCGAAGACCTGTGCACCACAATCGCATCTGTCTCGCTGCTTCAACCAGACTGCACCGAGACCCCAGCCGGACTCTGCAGTCGACAATTCTGCGTCCCGGTATTTGCAGCCAGGATCGATGCAAGCCCAGACACCTCCCAGAGCGCGATGAAAGACATGCGCCCGCCAAGGCAAGAGTCGCTCACCTGTTTCCGGACACTTCGCACGCGCCGCGGCGTCAAGTACCAATTGGGCGTCAACTTTTCGACCGGTGCCCTCGGAACCGAACAGGACTTTTGCAGCATCCGAAAGGGTGGCGCCATGCTCCGAGACTTGTTGCTTGAGTTTCTGAATTCGGGGATGAGGCGCCAGACGCTTCCACAGCTCCTCAGAGGAAAATTCGCGAAGCGCCAACAGCTCAAATGGCGTATCCGGAGCGGCTAACGGGAGCTGGGTTTCGACCTCGCGCCCCTGGATCACCCGCACACGATTCTCGTCTATGCCCCCAAGATCCGAAGCGAAACGCTTTAGCTTCGCTTCTGTTCCGTCTCCCTCGCCGATTGTGGCAGATGTCGCCAGCAGCCGAACCTGGTCCGGCTCAACGCCAAAGGCGGCCCTTACCCGACGCAGCAGTAGTGCCATCTCGGCCGCCTGGGCGCCGATGTAGCTATGTGCCTCGTCCAGAACGATCCAGCGCAGCAAACCCTGCGAACGCTCCAGGATCGGTCGGTCCTTAGCGCGGAGGAGCAAATACTCCAGCATTGTCACGTTGGTAACGAGTATCGACGGCGGGGCCTCGCGAATCTGCCGGCGGTTGCCGATCTCGGCAGCTCCAAGCCGACCGCGGTCCTCCTGTCGGGGCGTTTCGGGCGTCAAGCCGTTGTAAAGCGCAAATCTCACCCGGTCTTTGATTGGCGCAGTCCAGGCGGTCAGCCGCTCGCG
>CAXXKO010000010.1:0-20713 GCA_963666705.2 Alphaproteobacteria bacterium
TTGGAAATAAACAGCATAGTATATATCTGCCGGCCCAGAAGAGCCTACCATAGCTGCGGTAAATAATCGATTTCCCGCTTAAAGTTCGCTCCGTTAACTTCCCGTTTTCGCGGCACCTTTTTCGACCCCTCACCCCCCCCTTCGCCAAGGCTTCGGGGGGGCAGGCCCGTCCCGCTTCGCGAGTCCGCGTCGAGCGGCCGCGCCGCCCGCTCAGAACTTCTTATACGCGTCCTTCAATTGCACGAGCGGGTGGCGGCGGGACATCTGGAACTTGACGAGCAGCTCGCGGGCGAGCATGTCGCGCACCTGCGGATCCTCGGGCAGGTCCATGTCTTCGGGCACGGTGACCCAGCCGTTGATGTTGCGGTCGAAAACCGCCAGCCGACCCTCCTCATAGCCCATATGGACGTCCTCGAGCCAGTTGAGGTCGTCCCAGCCCATCTGCTCCATGTAGGCCGCGAGGAACGGCGTCACCTTGGTGTAGTCGGGCAGCAGGTTGACGTCGTAGCGGTAGCCGATGTGCTGGCCGATCTCCTTCTCGCGCTCGGTGTCGATACCGTCGCTCTCGCGGAAGCGGTCGGCGTCCTTTGTTTCCGGGGTGTCTGTCATGACGCGCTCCTAATACCGGGTCATGTCGGGCCGGCCGACGGTGTGCTGGGTGCCGGCGAGGGGGACCATGGCGAGGGCCGAGGCCTCCATGGTCAGGGCCGCCAGGTCCTCGGGCTCCAATGAATGGACATCCGTCTTGCCGCAGGCGCGGGCCATCATCTGGCACTCGATGGCGAGGGTGTGGAGGAAGTTGTATACCCGCACGGCCGCGTCGTCGGGATCGAGGCGGCTCCGCAGCTCCGGGTCCTGGGTCGCCACGCCCACGGGGCAGCGCCCGGTGTGGCAGTGGTAGCAGTAGCCCGCCTCGACCCCCACCTCGGCCTCGAAATCGGCCTCGGGGATGTCCTTGTTGCAATTGAGCGCCATCATGGCCGAGGTGCCGATGGCGACCGCGTCCGCACCCAGGGCCAGCGCCTTGGCCACGTCGCCGCCGTTGCGGATGCCGCCCGCGTAGACCAGCGATATCTCGCCCGACTTGTCGAGGTCGTCGAGGGCCTTGCGCGCCTGGCGGATGGCGGCGATGCCGGGCACGCCCGTCTCCTCGGTGGCGAGGTGGGGGCCCGCACCGGTCGAGCCCTCCATGCCGTCGATATAGATCGAATCCGGGTCGCACTTCACAGCCATGCGCACGTCGTCGAAGACCCGCGCGGCGCCGAGCTTCAACTGGATGGGGATCTCCCAGTTGGTCGCCTCGCGGATCTCCTGAATCTTGAGGGCGAGGTCGTCCGGCCCCAGCCAGTCGGGATGGCGCGCGGGCGAGCGCTGGTCGATGCCGGCGGGGAGCGAGCGCATCTCGGCCACCTGGTCCGTCACCTTCTGGCCCATGAGGTGGCCGCCGAGGCCGACCTTGCAGCCCTGGCCGATGAAGAACTCGCAGACGTCCGCCAATTGCAGGTGGTGCGGGTTGAAGCCGTAGCGCGACTGGATGTTCTGGTAGAGCCATTTGACCGAGTAGCGGCGCTCGTCCGGGATCATGCCGCCCTCGCCCGAGCAGGTGGCCGTGCCCGCCATGGTGGCGCCGCGTGCGAGCGCCATCTTGGCCTCGCAGCTGAGGGCGCCGAAGCTCATGCCCGTGATGTAGATGGGGATGTCGAGCTCGAGCGGGCGCTTGGCGCGCGGGCCGATCACGGTCCGGGTGTCGCACTTCTCGCGGTAGCCCTCGATCACGAAGCGGGTGAGCGAGCCGGGCAGGAAGGTGAGGTCGTCCCAGCTCGGGATCTTCTTGAAGATGGCCATGCCGCGCATGCGGTAGCGGCCGAGCTCGGCCTTGATGTGGATATCGTCGACGACCCGGGGCGGGAACAGGTAGTTCTCCCCCAGGACGGACTTGTTACGCGCGGACCCCCCGCGCGCCCGCGGCGCCTCGCGGCCCTCGGCCGCCTTCGCATCACTGGTCGCCATGGCGTCAGGTTCCCCTTCGAATGCTAGAGCACGATCCGCTTTTCCATCGGCTCCAGGTTGTCGTAGTTCCATAGCTGCTTGCCGGAGACGATCTTCTGGAGGTTCTCGACGCCCTTGGGTGCGGTGAGGCCGTACAGGCGGAGCTTGCGCTCGAGCCAGGCGGCGTCGAGGTAAGTCATCTCCGCCGGCACGGCATCGACACCGAGGGATTCGATCTCCCCACCCACATAGATGGTGCCGTCATACATGGAATCGCCGAGGTTCTTGCCGGCGTTGCCGAGGACGACCAGCCGGCCGCGCTGCATCATGAAGGCCGAGAAGGCGCCCGTGCGCCCGCCCACGAGGATGGTGCCGCCCTTCATATCGATGCCGGTCCGCGCCCCCACGTCGCCCATGCAGACGAGGTCGCCGCCGCGGATGGCGGCGCCGAAGCAGGAGCCGGCGTTCTTCTCCACGACGAGGGTCCCGGCCATCATGTTCTCGGCGCAGGACCAGCCCACGCGGCCCTTGATGCGCACGTTGGGCCCGTCGATCAGGCCGCAACCGAAATAGCCCAGGCTGCCCTCGAAATAGAGCTGCAGGCGGTTGAGGATACCGACGCCCAGGGAATGCTTGGCACCCGGGTTGTGGACCACGATGGTGCCGTTGCCCGCTTCCATCAGCTCCCGGATCTTCAAGTTGATGTCGCGGATCTCCATGTCGGCGGCGTCGAATTCGGCGCGCTTGTTGAAGTCCACCTCGAAGGCGTTCGGATAGACGTAGTTTTCCTCCTCCTTCGGCGCGAAGAAGGTCTGCTGGGTGCGACCGGCAAGCTGCTCGGTGTGCATCCCCATGCGGTGGGACTCGTGCTCATGGGTCAGTTCCGCCATACCCGCACCTCTCCTTCATAGGGATCGACCGTGTCGATCTCGTGGGGGACGATGTGCCGGATGGCCACTTCCTCCGATGCCAGGGCGATGAAATCGTCGGCCTCGTAGAGCACCATCGGCTTGGCGGCCATCTCGTCCTTGGCCATGCCGAGGCTGTCGGAGGTGGCCACCAGGTAGGTGAAGACGCCGTCGAGCTCGCCGATCGAGGCGCGCATGGCGTCCTCCAGCGCCACGCCGTCCTGCATCTTGTCGGCGAGGTAGACGGCGATGAGCTCTGAATCGCAGTTCGACATGAAGCGGTGGCCGCGGCGCTCGAGCCGGCGCCGGCCGTTCCAGTAGTTGGTGAGCTGGCCGTTATGGACCACCGAGACGTCGCGGAAGGGATAGGCCCAGTAGGGATGGGCCGAGCGGATATCCACGTCCGATTCGGTGGCCATGCGCGTATGGCCGATGGCGTGGGTGCCGTGGAAGCCCGCGAGGCCGTATTGCCCCGAGACGCGCCCCGCGTCGCCCAGGTCCTTGACCAGCTCGAGCGCGTGGCCGAGGGACAGGATCTCGGCCCCCTCGACGTCCTCGATATAGTCCGCGAGGCGGCGCAGGTCGCCATCGTAGGAGAAGACGTAGCGGTGGGCGTAGTCGGTCGCCGGCTCCTCCTCCAGGATGCGCCCGCCCATCTCGGCGATGCGCGCATCGACGACGGCCTTGCGCTCGCGCACCTTGTGCTGGATGTCGAAGCCCTTCGCCATGTCCTCCTGCTCCGCCACCTTGAAGCGGAGCACGAGCGCGTCCTCGCGCCCCACGCCATAGAGCGCGAAGCCCGTCGAGTCCGGCCCGCGATGCTTGAGGGCCTGGAGCATGGCCGTCATCTCGCGGCCGATATCGTCGCCCTTGCCCCGGTGGATCAATCCGGCGATGCCGCACATATGCGCCCTACCTCCTTCTAATTCCGATCGGTCTCGAGGGAGACCGATCGTATGTTCGCTCTCTTATCTCGCTCAAGCGCCGCTCAGGCTCCTCGCTCGCGCTCGGGCGCCCTGTCGGGCTTGCCGGCGCAAGCGCCGGGGCTTCTTATCTCGTGCTCGCTCAAGGCAGGCAGTCCATGTAGTTCTCCAGGTCCCACTCGGTGACGGCGCCCAGGAACCGCTCCCACTCGTCGCGCTTGTAGTGCTCGAAGACCCTGTACATCTCGTCCGGCATGGCGGACTTGACGACCTCGTCCTCGGCCAGCGCGCCGAGCGCCTCGCCCAGGGACATGGGGAGCTTCTTGACCTGCTTGCCCTCTTCCATGGCCTCGTAGATGTTGCGCTGCTCGGGCTTGCCCGGGTCGAGGCTCCGCTTGAGGCCGTCGTCGAACGACTTGATGAGCGCCGCCGCCATCAGGTAGGGGTTGACCATCGAATCCACGGCCCGGTACTCGAACCGCCCGGGCGCCGAGACGCGCAGGCCAGTGGTCCGGTTCTGATAGCCCCAATCGGCATAGACCGGCGCCCAGAAGCCCGTGTCCCACAGCCGGCGGTAGGAATTGACCGTCGAGCAACCGATCGCGGTCAGTGCCGGCAGATGCTCGATGATGCCGCCGATGCATTTGAGGCCCACTGGGCCCGGCATGCGCTGGTCGTCGGTGTCGGGCATGAAGAGGTTCTCGCCGCCCTTGAGCATCCGGAAGCTGCCATCCATGCCCGGCAGGGGATCGTTGCCCAGCGGCAGCACCACCTCCTCGCCACCGCGCCAGACCGAGACGTTGTGGTGGCAGCCGTTGGCGGAGACACCCATGAAGGGCTTGCACATAAAGCAGGGGAAGGCGTCCATCTCCTGGCCCACGGCCGAGCAGATCTGGCGGTAGGTGGTCAGCCGGTCGCAGGTCCGAAGCGCGTCGTCGTAGGTGAAGTTGAGCTCGAGCTGGCCCGGTGCGTCCTCGTGATCGCCCTGGATCATGTCGAGGCCCATCTGGCGCGAATATTCGATGACCTTGAGGAAGATGGGGCGCAACAGCTCGAACTGCTGGATGTGGTAGCAGTAGGGCTCGGAGAGGCCTTCGCGGTGGTTGCCTTCGGGATCGCGCTTGAGCCACATCATCTCCGGCTCGGTGCCATGGCGGAGGTGGAGGCCGCCATGGTCCTTGGCGAACTGGGCCATGACGCGCTTTAAGTTGCCGCGGCAGTCCGAGGTCAGGAAGCCGCCGGGGTTCACTTCCTCCTCCCGGTTCCGGAACAGGGTGCAGTAGACCCGCGCGACGCGCTTGTCCCAGGGCAATTGGCAGAAGGTCTCCGGGTCCGGGATGCCGACCAGCTCGGCCGCCTCGGGGCCGTAGCCGATATAGTTGCTGTTGCGGTCGGTGAAGAGGTTGGCGGTCGAGCCGTAGACGAGCTGGAAGCCACGTTGGGCGATGGTTTCCCAATGGTCGGCGGGGACGCCCTTGCCGACGATGCGCCCGGTTACCGAGACGAATTGATAGTAGATGTAGCTGACGCCCAGCTCGTCGATCCTGGCCCGCACCTGCTCGACGAGCTCGTCACGGCCATCGGCGGCGACATAGGCTTCGAGATCGGTCATTCCCGCCTCCCCTTCTCAACGTGGCTCCAGCTCGCCAGGGCGCGCCCCGACCCGCCCTCGATCGACTTATATTTCAAACCCAATTCAATACCAATTCAACCATTGTTTCAGCCCTGCCCGCTAGAGCGGATCCGTTTTGAACGGACCCGCTCTCGCATTTTGTCGCTCACGGCAGCGGACCATATGGCCCACGCCTGCGCGGGCGCGCCGGAATGCCGGCGGGCCGCCTTGCGGCCTGGAGCGATTCCAGATGAACTGGCATCGCTCTAGCTCCACGGAAACGGGCTGTGCGACACCGGGTGCAGCCGCCCCTCGGCATAGCGCGAGAAGCGGAAGGGCTCGAGCAGCTTGCTGGGGCCGCCCAGAATCTCGCCCGCCACCAGCTTGCCGACGCCGATCATCTTATAGCCGTGGTTCGAATCGGCGATGATGAAGACGTTCTCGCGGAAGCGGTCGATGACCGGGAAGCTATCGGGCGTGAAGGCGCCGATGCCGCCCGAGGGCTCGTTCTTGTACTTGCCGATTTGGCCCTCGAAGCGCTTTTGACAATGCGCGAGGGCCGAGCACCACATGTGGGCGAAATCGTCGCCGACGACGAAGTCGGGCGACTCGGGCCCGTAGGGATCGACGGCGACCTTCTCGGGCGGCGTCTGGACCTTGTATGGCATGGCGCCGCCCTGGATGCCGCCGAAATTGAAGTCGGGCTTGAAGTAGACGCCCCACATCTCCTCGGTAATGACCGAGCCGTCCACGTCGGAGAGGAGCGGCGCGTCGGTGTCCAGATGGACCACGGGCGGCATGCGGCCGTCGTTGGTCTTGTGCATGTTGGGATCGACGCCGAGGGTGCCCTCCTCGAGGCACCAATAGGCCCACATGGGGATGTCGTGGTGCATCTCCCCGTCGCGGCCCTTGATGCTGACGGCGCCCGGCAGGTCGAGCATGCCCCAGATGGATTTGACCCAGGGGCCCACGCCCACGATGACGAAATCGGTCTCGATTCGGCCCCGGTCGGTCTCGACCGCGCTCACCGCGCCAGCACCATGCGCGAAGCGGAACCCCGTCACCTCGACGCCCGTCAGGATGCGCACGCCCTCGGCCTCGGCCTTGCCGGCGAGGCCGTAGATGCTGGCCGTGTTGTTGGCGTAGCCGCCCTTCTTCTCGTGCAGGACGGAGGTGATGCCCTGGGCCTGCCAGTCGCTGAAGATCCCCTTCATATAGGCGTCGCTGTCCTTGGCCCCCTCGATGAAGGTCGATTCGTAGCCGATCGCCGCCTGCTGCGCCGCGACGGTGCCGACGTCTTCATGCATGGCCTCGGGGCTGATCTGCATGTAGCCCACGGGATGGAAGCTGTAGGCCTCGGGGTCCTCCTCCCAGACCGCGACGCAATAGGCCATCAGCTCGCGCATGGCGGGCTGGAAGTAGTTGTTGCGGATGACGCCGCAGGCGATGCCGGAGGCGCCGGCGGCGATTGCCGTCTTGTCGACGACCAGGATATCGGCGCCGCTGCCCCGGCCGCTTTCGCGCAGGGACCGGGCCAGATGGTAGGCCGAGCTCAAGCCATGGATGCCGGCACCGATGACGACGTATTTCGCGTGGGTGGGAAACGCCATGCCGCTCCGATCCTCGCTCGCTCCCGCGCCCTGCCCGCCGGTCACCGCACCAGCAAGGGCGACTGGAATCGCTTGACGAATGGGTGAAGGTATCAGACCATATTCCGAACCAATTGCAAGCCAAATCGTACCAATGGCATTAATTCCGATCGATACTCTTCGCGAGGCCGTTGCCCCGGCGCCGGGCGCCGGGCTCGACTCGACCCGCATCGCGGCGGCGTTGCGCCAGTCGATCCTCGACGGCGCCTATGCCTATGGCGACAAGCTGCCGGCCGAGCGCGCGCTGGCGCGCCTGTTCTCGGCCTCGCGCGGCACCGTGCGCCGCGCCCTCGACCGGCTGGAGAAGACACACTTCGTCGTCCGGCGCGTGGGCAGCGGCACCTTCGTGAGGCACGCACCGGGCGGGGGCGAGGACGAGATATCGGAGATCACGAGCCCCCTTGAGCTGATCGAGGTTCGGCTCGCGCTCGAGCCCGACATGGCCCGCCTCG
Organism: Alphaproteobacteria bacterium; assembly: GCA_963666705.2. GTDB lineage: Bacteria > Pseudomonadota > Alphaproteobacteria > CADEGL01 > CADEGL01. Next base: position 7,534 of record CAXXKO010000010.1, read on the forward strand.
CGGTCATCAACGCGACCCCGCGCGACATCGACCATCTGGAGGAGGCGCTGCGGCGGGTCGAGAATTCGGGCCCCGACGCCGAGCGCTTCACCCACGGCGATCAGGTGTTCCATCAGCTCCTGGCCGAATGCACGCACAACCCGCTCTTCATCTGGATCTACCGGCGCATCAACGCCGTGCGCGGCCACGCCCAGTGGGGCGACATGAAGGACAAGATCCTGACGGCCGGGCGTATCGACGACTACAACCGGCAGCACCGGGCCCTGTTCGAGGCCCTGCGCGGCCGCAATATCGAGGGCGCGGTCGCGATCGTCACTGAGCACCTGCGCAAGGCCCGCCGCGACCTCCTCGGCGCCGACAGCGAGTAGCGCCACCACGCCCGCTGGAGGAAGGGGCCGGGACTCGAGCCGGACCGCCGAGGCATGCCGATCGCGCGCTTCCCAAGCCCCACTTCCGAACGGGCTTGCCAAGCGGGCACGAGTGCCGCATATTGCGCCTGACACTCGGGGGAGCTGGGAGACCGGCTGAGAGGTCCCGCACTGGGGCGACCCCTCGAACCTGATCCGGGCCATGCCGGCGTAGGGACGAGTGATATCGAGACACCGCCCACCACCCATGAGCCCATTGCCGTCGAGCTTCGCGGCGCGCGCCTGAACTACGGTGGGCGCGCACTGTTCGATGGCCTCGACCTCGATCTGGATGCGGGCCGCTGGACCTGTCTCCTAGGGCCGAGCGGGGTGGGGAAATCGAGCCTCCTGCGCCTGCTCGCGGGCTTCCTCGATGGGGGAGCCGGGACAGCGCCGTCCCCGGTCGTGCGCTGTGGCGACGGCCGCCCGCTCGCCGGGCGCATCGCCTATATGGCGCAGAGCGACCTGCTCCTGCCCTGGCTGCCGGCCCTGGGCAACGTCATGCTGGGCGCGCGCCTGCGCGGTGAGGGCGGCCGCGCGGGCCATCTCAAAAGCCGCGCCCGCGCGCTCCTCGCCCGGGTCGGGCTCGGGGGCCGCGAGGGCGACCGGCCGGCCAAGCTCTCGGGCGGCCAGCGCCAGCGCGTGGCCCTCGCCCGCACCCTCATGGAGGACCGGCCGGTGGTGCTCATGGACGAGCCCTTCTCGGCCCTCGACGCCATCACCCGGCACCGCCTCCAGGCCCAGGCGGCCGAGCTGCTCGTGGGCCGCACGGTGCTACTCGTCACCCACGACCCGCTGGAGGCGCTCCGCCTCGGCCACCGCATCCTGGTCATGTCGGGGCGGCCCGCGACCCTGGTGCCGGGACCCGAGCCCGCAGGCGCGCCGCCGCGCGACCCCGGCGCGCCCGAGGTGCTCTCGGCCCATGCGGAGCTTCTCGACCGCCTCGCCAACGCCGACGCCCTGGCGACGGGAGAAGCGCCGTGAGGCTGCTGCGGCCCCTCCTCATCTTGGCCGGGCTGGTGCTGGCCTGGCAGGCGGTCGTCATCCTGGCCGAGACGCCGCACTATATCCTGCCCGGGCCGGGCCGGGTGGCGGCGGCGTGGGTGGCGCGCGCGGGCCTCATCCTCGGCCATGCCGGGACCACGGTGGCCGAGATCCTGCTCGGGCTGCTGACGGGCGCCCTACTCGGGACCGGCAGCGCCCTTTTCCTGGCCTATGCCCGGCCCGCGCGGCGCTGGCTCATGCCGCTCCTGGTCATCAGCCAGGCCGTTCCCGTCTTCGCCCTGGCCCCCATCCTCGTGCTGTGGCTCGGCTACGGCATGGGCTCCAAGATCGCCATGGCGACCCTCATCATCTATTTCCCGGTGACGGCCGCCTTCCTCGACGGCCTGCGCCGGGCCGATCCTGGCTGGCTCGACCTCGCGCGCACCATGGGCGCCTCGCGCGCGGCGACCCTGCGCCACATCCGTGTGCCCGCCGCCCTGCCCGCCCTAGCCTCCGGGCTTCGCGTCGCCACCGCCGTCGCTCCCATCGGCGCCGTGGTGGGCGAGTGGGTGGGCTCGAGCGGGGGGCTCGGCTACCTCATGCTCCAGGCCAACGCGCGCATGCAGATCGACGTGATGTTCGCCGCCCTCCTCACCCTCGCGGCCTTCGCCGTCGCCCTCTATTACGCCGTCGACGCCGGCTTGCGGCGCGCGATCCCGTGGCAACCCGAAACCGACCCCAGCAAAGACGAGGAATGAACATGCCAACCCGCTTCGCCGCCCTGATGGCGGCCGTCTTCCTGCTCCTGCTCCCCACCTCCGGCGCGCAGGCGGCCGAGAAGCTGACCGTGCTGCTCGACTGGTTCGTCAACCCCGACCACGGGCCGCTGGTGGTGGCCAAGGAGCGCGGCTTCTTCGCCGAGGCCGGGCTCGAGGTCGAGCTCATCGCACCAGCCGACCCCAACGACCCGCCCAAGCTCGTCGCCGCCGGCAAGGCGGACCTCGCCATCTCCTACCAGCCCCAGCTCCACCTCCAGGTGGCGGAGGGCCTGCCGCTCAGGCGCATCGGCACCCTGGTGGCGACGCCGCTCAACACCCTGGTCGTGCTCGCCGATGGCCCGATCCAGAGCCTGGCCGACCTCGCGGGCCGCCGGGTCGGCTACTCGGTGGGCGGGTTCGAGGACGCGCTCCTCGCCGCCATGCTCGTCCGCCACGGCCTCGGTATCGCGGACGTGGAGCTGGTCAACGTCAACTTCTCGCTCTCCCCCGCCCTCTTCGCCGGGCATGTAGACGCGGTCATCGGCGCCTTCCGCAACTTCGAGCTCAACCAGATGGATATCGAGGGCCGGCCGGGCCGCGCCTTCTATGTCGAGGAGGAGGGCGTGCCCGCCTATGACGAGCTGATCGTGATCGCCAACAGCGAGCGGCTCGACGACGCGCGCTTTCGCCCCTTCCTCGACGCGCTCGAGCGCGGCACCCAGTACCTGGTCAACCACCCGGCCGAGGCCTGGGGCCTCTTCGTCGCCGCCTACCCCGACCTCGACGACGAGCTCAACCGCCGCGCCTGGCGCGATACCCTGCCGCGCTTCGCCCTGCGGCCAGCGGCCCTGGACACGGCGCGCTACGCCCGCTTCGCCGCCTTCCTCGCCGAACAGGGGCTGATCCCCGAGGCCCTGCCCGTGAAGCGCTACGCGGTCGAGCTCGACTGAGCCGCGGCCTCCGCCTCGGCCTCGCCCAGGACCGCGGCCACGTCGCGCTGGAAGGCGTGGACGTTCGCTTCCCAGAAGGGCGCGAACCGGGTTTCGATGCCGGCCGCGTCGCGGATGGCGTAGGTCTCCTGGGCGTTGCGGACGAAGGGGATGTCCTGCTCGTAGAGGTACTTCCATTCGGCCTGGTTGGACTCCCGCGCCGCGGCGAGGTGGGTGTCGGTCGCGGCATCACCCTTGTAGTAGTGGCGGATGACGACCCTGGTGCGGTCCGGGCCAACGGGGGCGAACAGGCCGAGGCGGATGTCCTCGACCCGCGTCTGCAGGATACCCGTCGGAAACAGGCTCATGAAGAAGGTGCGTTGCTCGACGCCTGGGCCAGCGCGCAACACGGGCGGCAAGCCGGTATCGAGCGCCGCGACCGGTGCGGCCGCCGCCGCCGAGCGGAACTCCCGCGCGTTCGAAAGGGCGTAGAAGCAGCGCGCCGCGGAATGGAGTCGCGCATTGACCGCCACGACCCCCGTGTTGAGCTGCGGGTGGCCCCAGGGGATGTGGTAGTCCTCGATGGCGTCCTCGACAGCGACTTTCCAGTTGCCGGGGTATTCGGTCTCCCAGCACCCGCCGAGGCGCAGGTCCGAGAGGTCGTAATCGCGGACGAGGTCGTCGAGGGGCGCTATATGTTGCTCGAAGGGCGGGGCCGCGCCGTCGATATTCACGAATACCAGATCCTGCCAGACGCCGACCCGCACTGGGCGCAGGTCGAGGCCGGCCGTGTCGACGGCGGGGTCGGTGCCGGCCCGCTCGCCGCCGATACGCGGCGTGCCGACGAGGCGGCCGTCCAAGTCGTAGGTCCAGGCGTGCCACGGGCAGACCAGGGCGGATGCCCGCCTGCACGGCTCCTGCAACACGCGCATGGCGCGGTGGCGGCAGATGTTGTGGAAGGCCCGGACCTGGCCGTCGCGCCCGCGCACCAGTGCCAGCGGCCAGCCCGCGAGGTCGGCGGGCATGGCGTCGCCGGGCTCTGGGATATCGCTGGCGAAGCCGATGGCGCACCACAGGCGCGGGAACAGGCTCCGCTGCTCGAGCGCGTAGAACGCAGCCCCGTAGGCGCGCCCAGGGAGCCCGATGGCCTCGCCCGTCGGCCGCTCGAGGGCCTCGATGTCGCCTCGGCCGAGGAAGCTCGATAGAGCCATGCCCGTCATCCGCCCTGCAGCGCCTCGACGACGGACTGCTGGAAAGCGAGGACGTTGGCCTCCCAATAAGGCGAGAAGCGGCAATCGATCCCGGCCCGGTCCCGTACCTTGTAGTTCTGGTGGACGTTCTGGACGAAGGGGATGTCCTGCTCGAAGACCAGTATCCACTCCTCGACGAGCTTCGCGCGGGCCGCCAGGTAGGCCGGGTCCGTGGCCACGCCGGCCATGTAGTATTGGTGGAAGCTGAGCTTCGTGTTCTCGGCCCCGTCGGGCGCGAAAATGCCCTGCATAAGGTGGTTGGCCATCACTTGCAGGGCGCCGTTGGGGAAGACGCCGATGAAATGGGTGCGCCGCTCGCTCGCCTCGCCGGCGAAGGGGATGGACGGCAGCCCGGCCTCGAGCGCCATGACGGCGCCGGCGTCGCTCTCGCGCGCGTATTCGCGGCGTGAGGAATTGGACATGAAACAACGGCTCGCGTAGTCGAGCCGGGGGTTGTTCTGGCGCGCGCCCTGGATGATCTGAGGGTGGCCCCAGGGCAGGTGGTAGTCCTCGACGGCCCCCTCCACCGAGACCTTCCAGTTGCCGGGATATTCGAGCGCCCAGCTATCGCCGCGCTCCAATTGCGAGAGGTCGTGGGACGCGAGGAGATCGGCGAGCGGCTCAATATGCTCCTCGAAGGGCGGGGCCTTGCCGTCGATATTGACGAAGACGAAGTCGAGCCAGCAACCGACGGCGACGGGGCGCAGGTCGAGGCCGCTCTTGTCGAAGCCCGCGGCCGTGCCCGAGCGCTCTCCACCCAGCTTGGGCGTGGCCACGAGCTTTCCCCGGAGGTCGTAGGTCCAGGAGTGCCAGGGGCACACCAGCGCGCTGTGGCCGCGGCAGGGCGCCGGCACCACGCGCATGGCGCGGTGGCGGCAAATATTGTGGAAGGCGCGGACCTCCCCGTCCTCGCCGCGCACGAGCACGAGCGGCCAGCCCGCGAGCTCGACGGGCATCATGTCGCCCAACTCTGGTATGTCGCTCGAGAAGCCGGCGACGCACCACAGGCGGGGGAACAGCTCGCGCTGCTCCAGGCGGTAGAAATCCTCGCCATAGGCGCGTCCGGGCAGGCCCAGCGCCTCACCCGCGGGGCGGTAGAGCGCCTCGATTTCAGCCTCGCTGAGAAAATCGCGCAACGCTTGCTCGGCCATGCCCAACACCTCCGTTCGTCACCGGCCCATAGCCACCTGCCCTCCCCCATGAGAGGGTTTTGACTGGCCGCCACCGTCACGCCATATTCTAGGCGCGGCGGCGCCGGCCGCGCACATAAAAAGACCGGCGTGAAGGGGGATGGCTTGTTCCACGCGATCAGCCTGTGGGTGGTGCTGTTCGGCACCTGGATCTTGCTGTCGGGTCATTTCGATCCGCTGCTGCTCGGCCTCGGCGCGCTGTCGGCGGCGGCTGTGGTGGGCATCGCCTTGCGCATGGAGACGGTCGACCACGAGGGCCATCCCATCCACCTGGCCTGGAAGGCGCCGGTCTATTGGGCCTGGCTCGCACGGGAGATCGTGAAGTCGAACATCGACGTGACACGCCGCATCCTCTCGCCCAGCCTGCCCATCGACCCGTGCGTCGTCAAGGTGCGCGCGCATCAGAAGGACGAATTGGGGCGCGTCGTCTACGCCAACTGGATCACGCTCACCCCCGGCACCGTCTCGATGGACGTGGCGGGGCGCGAGATCACGGTCCACGCCCTCTCGGCCGAGGGGGTGGAGGAGCTCCAGTCCGGGCGCATGGACCGGCGCGCCTCGCGCCTCGTGGGGTTCGAGGAATGATCCTCGCCACCACCACCATAGCCCTCCTGGTGGCCATGGGCCTGGCGCTCGCGCGCGCCTTCCTGGGGCCGACCATCTACGACCGCATCCTGGCGCTCAACACCTTTGGCACCGTGACGGTGCTGATCATCGCCGTCGTCGGCTTCCTGTTCGGGCGGCCCGAGTTCCTCGACATCGCCCTGGTTTACGCGCTCATCAACTTCGTCGGCACCATCGCGGTCCTCAAGCTCTTCAAGTTCGGCGGCCTCGGCCACGGCACCGGTGACGAGGAAGAGGGGGGAGTGGGATGATCGCGGTGGCGATCGATGTGGTGAGCTGGGCCCTGCTCGTCGCCGGCGCGGGCTTCTGCCTCGTGGGCGGGCTCGGCCTCGTGCGCCTGCCCGATGTCTACACGCGCATGCACGCGGCCGGCGTCATCGACACCATGGGCGCCGGCCTCGTCGTGCTCGGCCTCATCCTCCAGGGCGGGCTCACGCTCGTCTCGGTCAAGCTCGCACTCATCATGCTGTTCATCGTCTTCACCAGCCCGACCTCGACCCACGCCCTCGCCCAGGCGGCGCTCGCCGGCGGGGTCGCGCCATGGCGCAAGGCCGGTGGCACACCCCGAAGCGGGGAGGACGCGAAATCGAACAGCTGATCGACATGGTGCTGCTGGCCCTGATGGCGGCTACGGTGATCGCCATCATCCGGATCCACAACCTCGTCGCGGTGGTCATGCTGGGTGGCATATACAGCCTCTTGGCCGCGACCCTGTTCGTGGCGCTCGACGCGGTCGACGTGGCCTTCACCGAGGCCGCCGTGGGGGCCGGCATCTCGACCATCCTCCTGCTCGCCACCCTGGCGCTGACGGCGCGCCACGAGAAGAGCGTCGTGCGCCCGCTGTTCCCGCTCATCATCGTCGTCGCGGCGGGGGCGGTGCTCATCTACGGCACCTTGGACATGCCGGAGTTCGGCAGCCCCGATTCGCCCATCCACGGCCATGTGGCGCCGCGCTACCTCGAGAAATCGGCCGAGGAAGTCGGCGTGCCCAACGTGGTGACCGCGGTCCTCGCGAGCTACCGGGGCTACGACACCCTGGGCGAGGTGACGGTGATCTTCACGGCCGGGATCGGCGTCCTGGCGCTCCTCGGGGTGGGCTGGCGCGGCCGGGCGCGGTGGAGGCGCCGGTCATGAGCCGGAACATGGTCCTGCGGGTCATCTCCAAGCTCCTCGGCCCCTTCATCCTGCTGTTCGCGCTCTACGTCCAGTTCCACGGCGATTACGGCCCCGGTGGCGGTTTCCAGGCCGGCGTCATCTTCGCCTCGGCCATCATCCTCTACGGCCTGATCCAAGGCGTGGACAACGCCATGGCCGTGGCCCCGCCCGCGGTGGTGCGCGCCTGCATCGCCCTGGGCGTGCTCCTCTACGCGGCCACGGGCGTGGCCGGCATCCTCCTCGGCGGCGCCTATCTCGACTACAACGTGCTCGCCCACGATCCGCTTACGGGCCAGGAGCTCGGCATCCTGCTGATCGAATTCGGCGTCGGCCTCACGGTGGCCGCCGTCATGGTCACCATCTTCTACGCCTTTGCCAGCCGCAACCGCTGAGCCCGGGCAGCGCCGGACCGACATGGAACTCCTCGGCTCCTTCAACTACTGGATCGTGATCGTGCTGATGATGGCGGGGTTCTACATCGTCATCTCGCGCACCAACCTGATCAAGAAGCTCGTCGGCCTCAACGTGTTCCAGGCCTCGGTCTTCGTGCTCTACATCTCCATGAGCAAGATCATCGGCGGCACGGCGCCGATCCTCGACGATGCCTACGAGGTCTATTCCAACCCCCTGCCCCACGTCCTCATCCTCACCGCCATCGTCGTCGGCGTCGCCACCACGGCGCTGGGCATGGCGCTCGTCGTCCGCATCCGCGAGGCCTACGGCACCATCGAGGAGGACGATATCCAAGAACAGGACGACGCCCATTGATCTCCCAGCACCTGCCGATCCTCCAGGTGGTGGTGCCCTTGATCGCGGCGCCGCTCTGTGTGCTGCTGCGCCGCGCGTGGCTGAGCTGGGCCCTGGCGCTGGCCACGACCTGGGCCGCCTTCGCCATGGCGCTCGCACTGCTCGACCGGGTGCTCACGGGCGGGACGATCAGCTACGAGATCGGCGGCTGGGCGCCGCCGTGGGGCATCGAATACCGCATCGGCATCTCGAACGCCTTCGTGCTGGCCATCGTCGCCGGCATCGGCTCGGTTGTCCTGCCCTTCGCGCGGCAAAGCATCGCGGCCGAGGTCGAGGAGGACCGTCATTACCTCTTCTACACCGCCTACCTCCTGTGCCTCGCGGGCCTCCTCGGCGTGGCGAGCACGGGCGACGCCTTCAACCTCTTCGTCTTCCTGGAAATCTCCTCGCTCTCCTCCTACGTGCTGATCGCCCTGGGTCGCGACCGGCGGGCCCTGACGGCGGCGTTCCAGTACCTCATCATGGGCACCATCGGCGCCACCTTCATCGTCATCGGCGTGGGCCTCCTCTACCTCTCGACAGGCAGCCTCAACATGGCCGATATCGCCCAGCGCCTCGCCGGCCAGGGCGCCAGCCGGACGGTGATCGCGGCCTTCGCCTTCCTGACCGTGGGCGCGTCCTTGAAGCTGGCGCTGTTCCCGCTCCATGTCTGGCTGCCCAACGCCTATACCTACGCGCCCTCGGCCGTCACCGCCTTCCTCGCGGCGACCGCCACCAAGGTCGGCGTCTATATCCTGCTGCGCTTCATCTTCACCGTGTTCGGCGTGGCTTTCTCCTTCACCGCCATGCCGCTGGAGGCGGTCCTCCTGACCCTCGCCATCCTGGGCATGTTCGTCGCCTCGCTGGTGGCGATCTATCAGGACAACCTGAAACGCATGCTGGCCTATTCGAGCGTCGCACAGATCGGCTACATGATCCTCGGCGTGGGCTTGGGCAACGTGACCGGCCTCTCGGCAGCCATCGTCCACCTTTTCAACCACGCGGTCACCAAAGGGGGGCTGTTCCTGGCGCTCGGCTGCGTCTTCTACCGCGTGGGCTCGGTACGCATCGAGGCCCTGGCCGGCATCGGGCGGCGCATGCCCTGGACCATGGCCGCCTTCACCGTCGGAGGCCTGAGCCTCATCGGCGTGCCGTTCACGGTCGGCTTCATCACGAAATGGCACCTGATTCTGGCGGCGCTCGAAGCCGGGCTCTGGCCCATCGCCGCCCTCGTGGTGGCGAGCTCGCTGATCGCCCTCATCTACGTCTGGCGGGTGGTCGAGGCGGCCTATTTCAAGCCGTCCCCACCGAGCGCCGAGCCCATCCGCGAAGCGCCGCTCACCATGCTGGTGCCCACCTGGGTGCTGATCGGCGCCAGCGTCTATTTCGGCATCGACGCCTCGACGACCATGGGCACCGCGCGGCGGGCGGCCGAATCCCTGTTCGCGGGATCGCCGTGAGCGCCGAGCTCGCCATCCTCGCCGCCGTCTTCCTCCCCTTCGTGGGGGCGGCCGTCATCTCGGTGACCGGCGGCTGGCCCAACCTGCGCGAGGGGGTGACCCTGGTGACGGCGGTGGCGCTCTTCATCGTGGTCGCCACGCTCTATCCCGGGGTTGCGGCGGGAGCCAGGCCGGCGCTCCACCTCCTCGACGTCGTCCCTGGCATCCCGCTCGCCTTCGAGGTCGAGCCCCTCGGCATGCTGTTCGCCGCCGTGGCGTCCTTCCTGTGGATCGTCAACTCGATCTATTCCATCGGCTACATGCGCGGGAAGGGTGAGCACGACCAGACCCGCTTCTACGTCTGCTTCGCCATCGCCATCGGCAGCGCCATGGGCGTGGCCTTCGCCGGTAATGCCTTCACGCTCTTCATCTTCTACGAGGTGCTGACGCTCTCGACCTATCCGCTCGTCACCCATTCGGGCACGGACGAGGCCATGCGCGCGGGCCGGACCTATCTCGGCATCCTGCTCTCGACCTCGATCGGCCTCCAGCTCCCCGCCATCATCGCCACCTGGCACCTGGCGGGGACGGTCGATTTCACGCCGGGCGGCATCCTCACCGGGCGCGCGAGCGACGCGGCGCTCGGCATGCTCCTCCTCCTCTATGTCTTCGGCATCGGCAAGGCGGCGCTGATGCCGCTCCACCGCTGGCTACCCGCCGCCATGGTGGCGCCGACGCCGGTGAGCGCCCTCCTCCACGCCGTCGCCGTGGTCAAGGCCGGGGTCTTCACGGTGGTCAAGGTGACGGTCTATATCTTCGGCATCGACCTGGTGGCGAGCCTCGACGCCAGCCAGTGGCTCATCTGGGTGGCGACCGCGACCCTGTTGCTCTCCTCCCTCGTCGCCATGCGCCAGGACAACCTGAAGCGCCGCCTCGCCTATTCCACCATCAGTCAGCTCTCCTACGTCGTCGTGGGGGCGATGATGGCGAGTGGCGCCGCCGTGATCGGGGCCGGGCTCCAGCTCCTCATGCACGCCTTCGGCAAGATCACGCTCTTCTTCTGCGCCGGCGCCATAGACGTCGCCCACAAGAAGAAGCAGGTCAGCGAGATGCGCGGCCTCGGCCGGGCCATGCCCTTCACCATGCTCGCCTTCCTGGTCGGCAGCCTGAGCATCATCGGCCTGCCGCTCACGGGCGGCATGTGGAGCAAATGGTACCTGGGCCTCGGCACCCTAGAGGAGGGCCACTACGTGGTGCTGGCGGCGCTCATGGTCAGCTCGCTCCTCAACATCGCCTACCTGCTGCCGATCTCCATCCGGGCCTTCCTCTCGGCACCGGAGGGCGGCGGGCCCGAGCCGGCCGGCATGCGCGAGGCGCCCTGGCCCTGCGTCGCGGCGCCGCTGCTGACGGCGGCGGGCTGCATCCTGCTGTTCTTCTACCCCGACCCCTTCTACCGGCTCCTGAGCCTCATGCTCCCCAGCCAAGGCTGAGCGCCATGGACGACAAAAAGAGCCATATCTTCGACAAGCCGCGCAACGTGCGCCGGGTCCTGCGCACGCTCTACGCCATCTCCGCCGTATTGTTGGTGACGGACTTCGTCTACCACCGCCACGACCTCACCTCATGGGAAGGCTGGTACGGCTTCTATCCCGTCTACGGCTTCGTCGCCTGCGTCCTCCTGGTGCTGATCGCCAAGGAGATGCGCAAGATCGTCATGCGGCGGGAAGACTATTATGACGACTAGTGGCGTGAACGCGACAAGAGAGTCCCCCTCTCCCCTCGGGGAGAGGGTCGGGGTGAGGGGGTGCGCGCGCCGGCGCCACAATGAGTCTTTGGGCCGCCTGCCGGGGGCCACGCCCTCACCCGGCGCGCTACGCGCACCACCCTCTCCCCCCAGGGGAGAGGGTTCCAAGCGTCGAATTCGAACGGCTAGTACCCACGACCATGAGTCCGCCCCTCCTCCTACCGAGGAGACGGGAAAAGCGATCGTATGGGGCATGGACTCATGATAGTGGGTACGAGCCTTCCCCCCTTCCTGATCTTCTTCGTGGGCGCCGGCCTGGTCGCCCTGTGCCGCGGCCGGCTCCAGGCGGCGGTCATGATCCTGGTGCCGATCGTCGGTGCCGCGAACATGCTGGGGATCGAGCCCGGACATCTGCGCGAAGGGCACATCCTCGACTACACGCTCACGATTCTCCGGGCGGATACGCTCAGCATCCTTTTCGGCTGGCTCTTCCACCTGGCCGCCTTCCTCGGCCTCGTCTACGCCTCGCACGTCCGCGATACGCTCCAGCACGTCTCGGCCCTCGTCTACGCGGGCAGCGCGCTCGGCGCGGTCTTCGCCGGCGACCTCATCACCCTCTTCGTGTTCTGGGAGCTCTTGGCGCTGAGCTCGGTCTTCCTCATCTGGGCGCGGCGCACGCCGAGAGCCATGGCCGCGGGCTTGCGCTACCTCCTGATCCAGGTGCTGGCGGGCGTGCTGCTGCTTGCGGGCGCCTTGGTGCGGGTTCGGGAGACGGGCTCCATCGCCTTCGATTTCATCGGTCTGGAGGGTCTCGCGGGCTGGCTCATCTTCATCGCCTTCGGCATCAAGTGCGCCTTCCCCTTCCTGCACAACTGGCTCACCGACAGCTATCCCGAGGCGACGCCGACGGGCACGGTGTTCCTCTCCGCCTTCACCACCAAGGTCGCGGTCTACGCCCTCGCCCGCGGCTTCCCGGGCACCGAATTGCTGATCTATATCGGCGCGGTCATGACCATGTTCCCGATCTTCTTCGCGGTGATCGAGAACGACCTGCGCCGGGTCCTGGCCTACAGCATGATCAACCAGATCGGCTTCATGGTGGTGGGGGTGGGCCTCGGCACGGCCCTGGCGCTCAACGGCGCCGTCAGCCACGCCTTCAACGACGTGATCTTCAAGAGCCTCCTCTTCATGTCCATGGGGGCGGTGCTGCACATGACCGGGCGCATCAACGGCTCGGAGCTGGGCGGCCTCTACAAGTCCATGCCCATCACCACCACCTTCTGCATCGTGGGTGCCGCGTCGATCTCGGCCTTCCCCCTCTTCAGCGGCTTCGTCTCCAAGTCCATGGTCATGGCCTCGGCCATGGAAGAGGGGTATTACGGCGTCTGGCTCGCCCTCCTCTTCGCCTCGGCGGGCGTGTTCCACCACGCCGGCATCAAGATCCCCTTCTTCGCCTTCTTCGCCCACGATTCGGGCATCCGGACCAAGGAGCCGCCCGTCAATATGCTGATCGCCATGGGGATCGGCGCGGCGCTCTGCATCTTCATCGGCTCCTACCCCTGGCTCCTCTATTCGATGCTGCCCTTCCCGGTGGACTACGCGCCCTACGCCTGGACCCACGTCATCACCCAGATGCAGCTCCTGGTCTTCTCCGCCCTGGCCTTCACCTGGCTCAAGCTCTCGGGCCTCTATCCGCCCGAGCTCGTGTCCGTGAACATCGACGCCGAATGGGTCTATCGCCGGTTGGCACCGCGCGCCGTCCGGCGGCTGGTCGCGGGCATCGACGATCTGGGCGGCGCGCTCCGCGCCCAATCGGCCCGTTACCTCGACCAGGCCATCGACCGCATCGTCTACCGCTACCACGGGCCCGAGGGCTACCTCGCCCGCACCTGGCAGACCGGCAGCATGGTGCTG
>CAXXKO010000011.1:0-147202 GCA_963666705.2 Alphaproteobacteria bacterium
CCTGTTTCGCGGTTAATCTCAATTCGGAGCTCCCGAACGCGGGAGCATTTCCGGCCATTGCCGGGGTTCCCGGCGTGCGGTCTCCGCGAGCGCGATGCAAGGGTGAGTTTGGTGGGAACAGGGAATTTTTGCGATTACGGCCTCAAAACAGGGAGATTGTAGAGAACTGCCGACCAAAATGAAGAACTTATCGCTTTTTATCAATGGCTTCTGAACTTTCCTGTTTTTCTGCAGAACAGGGGGCCTTTTCTGCAAAACAGGGGGTCTTTTCTGCAAAACAGGGGGAAGGGCAGTCGATATCAGGGAAGCAAATGAAGGGAACAGGAAATGATCCGTGCTGTCTTGCCGTAGTCGAGTGAACGGGGGTGCTGATCCCTATTCCGGCGGTGTTGCAATGCCGATTTGGACGGCTTGTTGCGGCCAGGCGAGCGGTATTGGGCCCTTGAGGAGCTGTGTCAGTGTTACCCCTGCGGATTGGCGCCCTTCAACAATCGCTCTCTGGATCTCCGGTGCCAGAAAGGCCAGGCGAACGAGCTGGCGGCGATATGGCGTATCCGGTGCTGTGACGAGCACGGGCAATCCGGCATCATCGTGGTGCAGCATGGCGTGTGCGGAGCGGAGCGCCTTGACCAGAACAGGGTCCGGCATGTGTCCCGGACTTTGGCCCTTAAGAACCCAGGTCTCGCCGCGACGCCGGACAAGGGGAAGATGCAGTCTGGCGAGACGCGCATCCACAGGATCCGGCTCGAGGCGTTCGTGCGGCTCGAGGCGCTGGCGCATCGCGACGATCCGGTCGATCGGCAGCAAGCAGTGCAGCGACTGATCGTGGAGCTCGGCGCGGACAACAAGCGTGATGGGATCGTCCGGACATCCCGGGATCAGGCGACGCAGCACGGTCGCGAGGGCGACTTCGAGCGGTGGGGCGGATATGCGCCGGATGGCTGTGTCGGATGGATCGCGCCTTGCCCCTTGCTGCAGCGGTGCCGAGACATAGTAGCGATAGAGCCTGCCACCCCGCCCATAAGAGAAGGTCGGCGACATCGGCCGACCATCCGCACCGAAGAGGCGCCCGGCCAGAGGGGCATTCGATTTCTGCTCCAGCTTCGATGCCCGGCGGCGGGTGTTCGCGTCGAGGCGCGCCTGGACGGCCGCGAAGAGATCGCCATCGATGATGGCCTGGTGCCGGCCGGGATGCGCCCTCCCCTTGTGGACGATCATGCCGCGATAGACTCTGTTGCGCAGCAGGTGAAAGAGCGCGCCGCGGCTGAACGGCCCGCCGCCGGATAGTCGACCCGCCCGCGTCACGCGCCGCTTCGAACGGATGCCCCGGTCCTCAAGCCATCGCTGCAGCGCGTGCACCGAGCCGAGGTCGATATAGGCTCGGAAGATGGTGCGCACGATCTCGGCCTCCTCCTGGTTGACCGCCAGGGCGCGCGTGCCATCCCCAGGCGGGTCGTAGCCAAGCGGCACAGTGCCGCCCATCCACATGCCCTTGGCCTTGGAGGCCGCGATCTTGTCGCGGATGCGCTCGCCCGTCACCTCGCGCTCGAACTGGGCGAAGGACAAGAGCACGTTCAGTGTCAGGCGGCCCATGCTGGTCGTGGTGTTGAAGGCCTGAGTGACGCTGACGAAGCTGACCCGGCGGCGATCGAAGATCTCGATCATGCGTGCGAAGTCGGCCAAGGACCGGGTCAGGCGGTCAATCTTGTAGACGACGATGACGTCGACCTTGCCGGCCTCGATGTCGCAGAGAAGCCGCTTGAGCGCCGGCCGCTCCATGGATGCGCCGGAGAAGCCGCCATCGTCGTAGCGGGTCGGGACCGCTCTCCAACCTTCGCCGGCCTGGCTCTTCACATACGCCGCGCAGGCTTCGCGCTGCGCATCGAGGGAGTTGAACGCCTGCTCGAGGCCTTCCTCGCTGCTCTTCCTCGTGTAAAGGGCACAGTGGAGACGGGGCCGGCTCATTTGTCGGATCGGAGACCGAAGAAACGCGGGCCATTCCAGCGCGTTCCGGCGATCGCGGTCGCGGCCGCGGAGAGGCTCTTGAAGAGTTGACCCCCGTGGCGAAACCCCTCTTCTTCGACCGTGACCTGGACGATCCGCCCCCGCCATTCACGCCGCAGCGTGGTCCCGATCCCGAGCTCGAGACCTTCTGCCTGGACCCGCTGGCGGCGCTTGAGCTGGCGCCGTGTGTCACGATCGAGACCGCCGAGAGCCTCTGCCTGCAGCCGCCAGGCCAGGCAATGACGCAACAGCGCGGCCGAGCGCAGCTTCGGCGGGGCACCATAGCGGTTGCGCCAAACCTCTCGAAGCCCTTCGAGACGAAGGGGTATAAGCGCCTCGATTTGGTCCGCAAGCGGCGCCACGCCGGTCATACCACCGGTTCCTCGATGCGGTAGCGCCGCAGGCCCCCTTCTTTCTCGGACCGGATGACGTGACCCTTGCGTCGCAGTGCGCCGGCGAGCCCGCCTCGAACCGAATGGGGCTGCCAGCCCGTTGCCTTACAGAGTTCGGCGATGGTCGCGCCGCCCGGGGCACTGAGATGGACGACGAGAAGCGCGAGCTTCGTGATCCCCGGCTGCTTCGGAGCTGTCGCCTTTGAGTTCTTGCGGGTGGTCGCCTTCGCGGCACGCGATACCGACCTCTTCTTCAACGGCTTGCTGGTCATGGTGTTCTCCTCCGGTATTGCGGCGCAGATCGGCGCCGCTACCGGGGCAAGCCCGGGGTGGCCGGGCGTGGTCGCACTGACGCTCCTTTGCGCCGGCAAGTCCAGTGCTCTTGCACGACTCGGCGACTGCAACAGCCCGGCCTTACAGCTCGTTGTATTCAAACCCCGACGAAGGTCCGATGGCCGGATTGGTGGGAGGCACTCCCCGAGGCTGGCCATTCTAGACCAGCCTCCACGAGGGCGAAGCCACCCCGGAACAAATCGGCAAGGTGATTGCCGTGGCATGCTCCCTCCCCAAAGCTCCCACCGAGCCCAACAACCTCGACACCGAATCTCGAGGTACGACACCAAATCCAAAGTGCGCAATTTTCGGTTGCTATTGACAGTTCGAGGCGGAACGGCGGCTTAGGCGCCGACGGTGCGGACGTTCGCGCCGGCGTTCCTCGCCGACTGCGCGGAACGCTGGAAGCCCGCGACGAGGCGCGCACGCGGACGGCATGAACCGGTACATATTGCCCGCCTTCGGCGACCGGCGCGTCGATGCCATCGGTGCGAAGGACGTGCGCAACTGGTTCGACGATCTCTCGGCCACACGCGCGGGATCGGCGAACCGGTCGCTGGCGGTGCTGTCGTCGATGATGAAGCACGCGGAAGCGCTCGGACTGCGGCGCGAGGACTCCAACCCGTGCAAGGGACTGCGGCGGCGCAAGACGGGCTTCGAGGCGCACTACCTGACGGACGACGAGTTTGCCGCGCTCGGTCGGGCGCTCGACGACGCGGAAGCGGATCATCCGGTCGCCGTCGCAGCGCTGCGCTTCCTGCTCTACACCGGCGCGCGCAAGTCCGAGGCGCTGCGGCTCAAGTGGGAGCACGTTCACGGCGACCGCGCGGTGCTGCCCGACAGAAAGACAGGCTTTTATTTTGTTCCCGGGACAGTCGAGGCCATACAGTGCCATGTGATGCCTAACTGACTGTGTTTATTCGTAATCCCGGCGTGCGGTGTCAACGGCGGAGCAAAATAGGTCCAAAGGGCGGCGTAAAACTGGTCCATTTTCTGTGATGCGGTACGCGGTGTTGCGGGTTGTCCCGTTAGTCCATAGGAGGGCCCCGCGCTGCTTCGCGTAGCGCTTTGCGTTACGCGGAGCGAAGCAGCGTGGGAGGTGCCTGTGGGCCCACCGGGTCAACCATGGCGTTGACGGTCAAGCAGGCGGTTTGGGGGATTTTCGCCGTTTTTGGCTTTGGTTGAGACGATAGCTCTCGCCGTTCATCTCCAGGATATGGACATGGTGGGTGAGCCGGTCCAGCAATGCGCCGGTCAGACGTTCCGAGCCGAATATCTCGGTCCATTCGTCGAACGGCAGGTTGGAGGTCACCAGAGTGGCGCCGCGCTCGTAACGCTGGCTGAACACCTCGAACAGCAGTTCGGCGCCGGTTTTACTGAGCGGAACAAAGCCGAGTTCGTCGATGACCAGCAGGCTGTATTTAGCCAACTGCTTCTGGAAGCGCAGCAGGCGTTTCTCGTCTCTGGCCTCCATCAGCTCGTGAACCAGGGCGGCGGCCGTGGTGAAGCCCACCGAGAGCCCCTTCTGGCAGGCTGCCAGACCAAGGCCGAGAGCGATATGGGTCTTGCCGGTGCCGCTGTTGCCGAGCGCGATGATGTTCTCGCGGCGCTCGACATATTCACAGCGCGCCAGCTCCACGACCAGCATCTTGTTGAGCGATGGGATGGCCTTGAAGTCGAAGCTGTCGAGGCTTTTGACGGCGGGGAACCTGGCCTGCCTGATCCGCCGCTCGACCATCCGGCGTTCGCGGTCGATCAGTTCCAGTTCAGCGAGGCGGACGAGATAGCGCACATGGCCGGCGCCCTCGGCGGCGCACTGGCGGGCCAGCTTGTCGTACTCGCGCAGAAAGGTCGGCAGCTTCAGGGTCTTGAGGTGATGGACCAGCAACAGTTGCGGCGTATCGGTCATGACGCGCCTCCACCCAACAGGCTCATATAACTGGCGGTCGCCGTGGTCGCCACGTTGGCCCGGGGCAGGTAGGGATAGACATCCAGATCGAGTTTGGGCGGGCGGCGCTCGATGCGGCACAGCACCAGGTGCTTGACGGCATCGTAGCCGATTGCGCCGAGCCGCAGGGCGTCCTTCACCGCGCCGTGAAGCGCTTCGAGATCGAAGGTCTCCAGAAGCCGCAGGACCTGGACGTATTCTCGCTTGCCGGACTTGCCCATGCGCGCCTCCAGCAGACGGCGCAGGGTCGGGAACGCGTCGGGCAGTTCCCAGCCGGCCAGCGGCGCGGCCTGATCCAGGGCGGCGATCTTCTGTTCCAGCAAAGGCAGATAGTGGATCGGATCGAAGACCATATCATCCCGCTCGTACGAACGGGGGGGCCGGGCGATGATCCCGCCGCCGCAACCGATAACCACCTCATGGACATAGCCACGGATCCAGACCTCCCGGTGGCCGTAGGCGACGGGCACGGAATAGTCATTCGTCCGGTAGCGCACCAGCGACAGGGAGCTGACCCGCGTGCCCTGCCTGTCGCAGGCATCGAACGATCGTGTCCCGGCAGGTGGTGTAAGAGCGTTGCGCTCTACGCGGCTCCCGGCGGGTAGGGCCGGGACGTTCAGGCTGCCACGGTGGGCAGCGTGATGGGGACACCATCGCCCAGCGGAGCGATGGATTCCAGCGTCATGTATCTCCTTGAGACGGCCCACTCGTCGTTCTGCTCGAGAAGGATGGCGCCGACGAGCCGTGTGATGGCGTCTTCGTTGGGAAAGATGCCGACGACGTTGGTGCGGCGCTTGACCTCGGCATGGAGCCGTTCGATCGGGTTGGTCGAATGCAACTTCTGGCGGTGCTCCTTGGGGAAGCTCATGTAGGCGAGGACGTCGTGCTCGGCTTCGTCCATCAGGGCGGCGAGCTTGGGGACCTTGGGCCTGAGCTGGTCGGCGACCTGACGCCACTGGACCTTCGCGCTGTCGGCGTCCTCCTGGGCGAAGGCGGTGGCGACGAAGGCGGAGACGACGCGCCGGCCCTGCTTGCCGGCATGGGCCAGCAGGTTGCGGGCGAAGTGCACGCGGCATCTTTGCCAGGTGGCGCCGAGGATCCGGGTCGCGGCGGCCTTCAGGCCCTTGTGGTCGTCGGAGATCACCAGCTTCACGCCGCGCAGCCCGCGCCGGGCCAGCGAGCGCAGGAACTCAGTCCAGAAGGTCTCGGCCTCCGACGCGCCGATCGCCATGCCCAGGACCTCGCGGCGGCCTTGGTCGTTGACGGCCACAGCCACGGTCACCGCGACCGAGACGATGCGTCCGGTCTGGCGCACCTTCACATAAGTCGCATCCAGCCACAGATAGGGCCAGTCGCCCTCCAGCGGTCGATCAAGGAAGCCGTTGACCTTATCGTCGATCTCGCCGCACAGCCTGGAGACCTGGCTCTTGGAGACGCCCGACATCCCCATCGCCTGAACCAGATCGTCGACCGAGCGGGTCGACACGCCCTGGATGTAGGCCTCCTGGATCACCGCAGCCAGCGCCTTCTCGGCCATCCGCCGCGGCTCCAGGAAGCCGGGGAAGTAGCTCCCCTTCCTCAGCTTCGGGATCTTCAACTCGACCGTGCCGGCCCGGGTCTCCCAGGACCGGTCGCGGTAGCCGTTGCGGTGGGTGATACGATCCGCCGAGCGCTCGCCGTGAGCGGCGCCGGTCAGGCCCTCGACCTCCAGTGCCATCAGCCGCTCGGCCGTGAAGCCGATCATCTCGCGAAGCAGATCGGCATCGGAGCTCTTCTCCAAAAGCGCGCGTAGGGTCATCATGTCCTGGGTCATCGTGGTTCTCCTTCGGGTCAGGTTGGTTCGCACTAGCCCAACCCTAAACCGGAACCGCGATGGCCTCCGCTGTGGATAGCCGGCTTGCCTACGCCAGACTCTCGGCGGTCGCTACGGCAAGCCGCCTACCCACAGCTACCAGAGGCTCCAACAACTCCTACACCACGTCCTGGGACACGACCCGCAGGGGTAACACTGACACAGCTCCTCAAGGGCCCAATACCGCTCGCCTGGTCGCAACAAGCCGTCCAAATCGGAATTGCAACATCGCCGGAATAGGGATTAGCACCCACATCCCGCTCACTCGACTACGGCAAGACAGCACGGATTATTTCCTGTTCCCTTCATTTGCTTCCCTGATATCGACTGCCCTTCCCCCTGTTTTGCAGAAAAGGCCCCCTGTTCTGCAGAAAAACAGGAAAGTTCAGAAGCCATTGATAAAAACCGATAATTTATTCATCTTGGTCGGCAGTTCGCTACAATCTCCCTGTATTGAGGCCGTAATCGCAAAAAATTCCCTGTTCCCACCAAACTCACCCTTGCATCGCGCTCGCGGAGACCGCACGCCGGGAACCCCGGCAATGGCCGGAAATGCTCCCGCGTTCGGGAGCTCCGAATTGAGATTGACCGCGAAAGAGGCCCTGTTTTCCGCGGCTTGGCCGCGCCATGCGATGAAGAGATTGCTTCGCCGGGGTCGCTGGCGGAGGGGGCGGGATTCGAACCCGCGATACGGGGTTACCGTATACACGCTTTCCAAGCGTGCGCCTTAAGCCACTCGGCCACCCCTCCGTCGGGAAATGGAAAGATAGCAGGGGCGCTTGCGCCCGCCAAGGTTCCGCGCCGCCAGGTGCGATTGCCCATTGAGGCGGGTGGCCCGTCTCTGCCATGCTGGGGCGCCACCATTTCGCGAACCATAGGTGCCGCGTGATCGTTGGACGCCTCATCGGCTGGATACTGATCTTCGCCGCCGTCCTGGTGCTGGGCTACGAAGCCGCCGGCTGGATCGATTCGGATGCGGGGATCTGGCGCGTCCGCGCCGCCGGCAAGCTGTGGTTCGATATCCACCCCGGCAGCCTCAACGCCACCCAGGCCGTTATCCAGCGCTACGTCCTGCCCGCGCTGTGGGACCCGGTGATCCAGACCGTGCTGACCTGGCCCGCCTGGGCCGTCCTCGGCGTGCCCGGCTTCCTCCTCGCGTGGCTGTTTCGCCGCCGCCGCCGCGGTCGGGCCTGAGGAAGAGGGCCAGCGCGCCCGCCTATCCGTCGCCGAGCTTCAAGGCCTCGAGGAAGGCGGACTGGGGGATCTCCACCTGGCCGAACTGGCGCATGCGCTTCTTGCCCCGCTTCTGGGCGTCGAGCAGCTTGCGCTTGCGACTCACGTCGCCGCCATAGCATTTGGCCGTCACGTCCTTGCGCAAGGCGCTCAGGGTCTCCCGGGCCACCACCTTGCCGCCGATCGCGGCCTGGATGGCGATCTTGAAGAGCTGGCGCGGGATCAGGGTCTTCAAGCGCTCGCACAAAACCCGGCCGCGCTGCTCGGCGCGGTCGCGGGGCACGATCATGGCGAGGGCATCGACGGGCTCGCCGTTGACCAGGATGTTGAGCTTGACCAGGTCGCCCAGGCGGTGCCCCTCGATCTGATAGTCGAAGCTGGCATAGCCCCGGCTCGCGCTTTTGAGCCGATCGTAGAAGTCGTAGACCACCTCGTTGAGCGGCAGGTGGTAGCTGGCCATGGCCCGGTCGCCGGCCCAGGTGAGCTCGATCTGCTCGCCGCGCCGTTCCTCGCACAGCGCCAGGACGCCGCCCAGATGCTCGCCCGGCACCAGGATGGTGGCGCGGATCCAGGGCTCCTCGATGCGGTCGATCTTGACCGGGTCGGGCATGTCGGCCGGGTTGTGCAGCTCGAGCACGGCGCCGTTGTTCAGGTGGATCTTGTAGATGACGCTCGGTGCCGTGGCGATCAGCTCCAGGTCGAACTCGCGGGCGAGGCGCTCCTGGATGATCTCCAGGTGCAGGAGGCCGAGGAAGCCGCAGCGGAAGCCGAAGCCGAGGGCGGCCGAGGTCTCGGCCTCGTAATGGAAGCTCGAATCGTTGAGCGTCAGCTTCGCGAGGCTCTCGCGCAGGTGCTCGAACTCGTTCGTGTCCACGGGGAAGAGGCCGCAGAAGACGACCGGCAGGCTGGGCCGGAAGCCGGGCAGGGCCGCGGGCGCCGGGCGCCTGTCCTCGGTGATGGTGTCGCCCACCTGGGTATCGGCCACATGCTTGATGCCGCAGGTGATGAAGCCGATCTCGCCCGGGCCGAGGGCGTCGACGGCCTTCTTGTGGGGCGTGAAGACGCCCACCGCGTCCACGTCGTGGACCGCGCCCGTGGCCATCATGCGGATGCGCGCCCGCTTTCTGAGGGTCCCCTCCTTGACCCGCACCAGGGTGATGACGCCGAGATAGGGGTCGTACCAGCTATCGACCAGGAGAGCCTGCAGGGGCGCGTCCGTCTGGCCGATGGGGGGCGGCAGGCGGGTGACGAGGGCCTCCAGCACGTCCTCCACGCCCACGCCCGTCTTGGCCGAGACGGAGATCGCGCCCGAGGCGTCGAGGCCGATCACGTCCTCGATCTCCTGGCGCACGCGCTCGGGCTCGGCCGCCGGCAGGTCGATTTTGTTGAGCACGGGGATGATCTCGTGATCGGCATTCACCGCGAGGTAGGCGTTGGCGAGGGTCTGCGCCTCGACCCCCTGGCTCGCGTCCACGATCAGCAGCGCGCCCTCGCAGGCCGCCAGCGAGCGGCTGACCTCGTAGGAGAAGTCCACGTGCCCGGGCGTGTCCATGAGGTTGAGCTGGTAGGTCTCGCCATTCCGCGCCTTATAGGCGAGGCGCACGGTCTGGGCCTTGATGGTGATGCCGCGCTCGCGCTCGAGCTCCATGGTGTCGAGCACCTGTTCGCGCAGCTCGCGCGCGCTGAGCCCGCCCGTCATCTGGATCAGGCGGTCGGCCAGGGTCGACTTGCCGTGATCGATATGGGCGATGATCGCAAAGTTGCGGATATGCGCGAGGTCGGTCATGGGGCCAATGGGGGTGGCTCTGGGACGGCTGGAACATAGGGTGCCGGCCGCGTGCCTGCAATGGCAGGGCGGGGCGGCGCGGGGCGCTATGTGCCCGACGCCGGCGCCGCCTTCAGGCGGCGAGGGCGAAGGGCTTGACGGCGACGTCGCTGCCCTCGGCCACGAGGAGGTGGGATTCGGGCACCGCCGTCCAGCTCTCGCGGTTCGAATCGAGCGGCTCCGAGAGGATCACCATGGCCTCGGACTCCGACCCGCGCGCGGCACCGAAGCACGGCTGGCCGTGGAACAGGGTGGGGGACTGGTCGTCGTTCGACCAGCGGAGCGCATGGACCCGCTCGCCGTCCGAGAGCGCCGCCGTCATGTGGAAGGGGGCCGAAATCTCGGCCTCGTCCATGACCGCCACCACCATCGCCAGGGTGCGGGCGAAGGCACCCTCCACGTCCTCCTCGAGCCCGTTGCCGAGCAGGAGATAGAAGAAGGTCTCGCTGTCGGTGGTGCCGGCGCGGCCCGGGTAGAGGGCGGGATCGATGAGCAGGTCGAGCCGGTGCCGCACCTGGTCGTAGCCGCCGATGGCGCCGTTATGCATGAAGAGCCAGCGCCCATAGCGGAAGGGATGGCAGTTGGCGCGCGAGGTCTGGGTCCCGGTCGAGGCGCGCACATGGGCGAAGAAGAGGCCGGAGCGGATCTGCTCCGAGACGCTCAGCAGGTTGTCGTCGTTCCACGCCGGCAGGATGTCGCGGAAGAGGCCGGGCCGCTCGCGGCCGCCGTACCAGCCGATGCCGAAGCCGTCGCCATTGGTCGTGCTACGGGTCATGCGCGCATGGAGGCTCTGCTCTATCAGCGAGTACTCGGGCTCGAAGAGGGCAGCGTCGAGATAGATCGGACGCCCGGAATAGGCGAGCCAACGGCACATGGCGAAGCTCCTTTTCGGATTTCTGGCCCGGGCTTCTGGCCCGGATGCGTCCAGGCACGGCAAACGTCAGCGTGACACGGTCATGGTTAATGCCGGGCTAATACCAGCGGCCGATGAGCTTGACTCATCGACCGCTGGCAAGCGCGACCGCGCGCCCGAGCTTATGCGAGGTAAGCCAAGGGTGCGGATGCGCCCGCCCGGCGCTTGAGGGAACATACAACGGGTCATTCTTATGGGCCGTCGGTATAACGCCGGGTTACCGCCGCGGCGCCCGTGCGCTCAGGGGTTGCTGAGCGCGAGTGGCTCGAGCGCCCGGTCGGCCAGCAGGTCGGCCGTCTTCTCCCGGAAGGCGAGGTAGTGGGGCGCCGTGCGGTGGGCCTCGAAGGCCGCCGCGTCGTCGTAGATCTCGTAGAGCATCACCCGGTCCCCGCCGTCGGGCGAGACCAGCACGTCGAAGCGCCGGCAGCCGGGCTCGTCGCGGACCGCCGCGGCCGCGTTCTCGAGCGCCGCCGCGTGCAGCGCCTCGAACGCGCCCGCCTTGGCCGTGAGCACCACCCAGAGCGCGAACTTGCCCATGAGCCAATCCCTTTCCTTCCCGCCGACCGTCGGCGGCGTGCATAGTCGCTCCGGCCCCCAGGGGAAACCGTCCGGCACCCGCGGTATTGCGAGAAGGGCATCTTTGCCATAAATAAAGGTGATTATATCGAATAGTACCCAATGAGTCCTTGCGGCGTCGCGCCAGATCGGGTAAGAACGAAAATGGCCACCCACAACATCGTGTGGATGGCCGTTCCACTTTCAGGCCCCTGTGGCGGAACTGGTAGACGCAGGCGACTCCCAATCGTCCAGACCATGCTGGCGACCCAGCATCCCATTGCGGGTTCGAATCCAGCCGGGGGCACCAACTGTTCGACCGAGGCTACGAGCGAACGTTCGCAGAGTGGTACAGAACGCACGGCGGTGTCAAGCCGCTACGAACCGCAGTTTTCTGCGCTTTTCCCCTTCTTGAGATAGTCCCATTCGTCTTCGTCGCGCGGCGGCTGGCGCAGAACGGCCTTGAGAATGTTCGCTCCGGTGTCCGGGATTCGCTCCGGCATTTCGTGCTTCACAGGTCGCCCGCGCGGGCGCTTCGGGGCAGGTCTATCGTCAGTCATGGCTATTTGCTTCCCTTCCGGCGGTTGCACGGCTTGCACATCATCTGGCAGTTGTCGGCAACCGTCTTGCCTCCCTGCGCCCACGGATCGATATGGTCGCCGTCCATTTCGACAATGCCGAATTTCTCGTTGCAGCTCGGGCAAACTCCGTCCTGCCGCTCGAATGCTTCTGCCTTCATCGCGTTCGTGAAAGCCCTGATGCTTAGGTGTCGTTCATCGCCGTCCAAGAGATAAGCGTAGATGCCGGGCTTTCTGGTTACGTCATCGTCCAGCATGAGTCGCTTGGTATCGGCTTCAAGAGCGACCGAATCAAGGTCTTCGTCCTTGAACCTGTCGTAGAGCGGCCCCCATTCCACACCTTGCATCTGCTTGCGATATGTGGGGAACGTCGCCGTCACCCAATCAATGACCGAACGGAAGTGGTTCCACAATGCGACGGCGCTCTTGTCCTGCTGATGCTTGGACATGTAGCCCTCCACATCGCCGTCATTGATCCACCTGATGGCGGTTTCAAGGTAGTCTTGGCGTTCGACCGCGCCCTTCAGGTATTCGCTTCCGATCCCTTTGGCCGGACACCCAGGGCGGCTGAAATACCTCTTGGCGTCCGAAACCCAGGGCCCGTGGTAGACCGCGTTGCGCAGTTCCTGCTTGGTCAGAACCGCTCCGGCGATGTTGATAGTCTCGAACCATTTCAGCCGTTCGCTATCCGTGCCGATGCAGAGATAGACCATGAGCCTGTAATTCAGAACCTGTTCTTTCTGGTCGTCTTGCAGGTTGTGGAACGCCAAACCGTCAATGGAGAAACTGCCTTTCACATATTGGCAGACCGAGATCGTGCGCTGCTGCCCGTCGATGATCTCGAAAGTGCCGTCGCCGCGATCGGCCCAATACATGACATTCAGGGGGAAGTCCTGCCGGATGGTGTCGATAACGGCATTGCGCTGCTTGTCGCTGTAGACAAATTCGCGCTGGTAGGGCGGCCGGATGTCGAGATTCCCGCCGCACCCCCTTACGCCACCTTCGCCATCGTCACTGTAGCCTTCGTAAAGTTCGCCGACAGTGATCTCGGTGAGTTCGATTTTCATGGCAGTTTTCTTCGGATTAGAAGGCGCGCATATGTTGATTTTAGGCTGCCCCCGAACTTTATTGCTGCTCTTCGGTTTAGATCGCCAGGATTTGGTGCGTCTAATTCAGTGTATTCCTTTGTTTTCAAACCAGAATTGTTATCCCTGTCGGTGATTCCCAAAATTTCAAACTGGTTCGGGTTGTGCTTGTCAAGGAACGTGACCGGCACACCCATCGCGCCGCCATAATCCATAGGAATATCCTTGGTCTTTCCGACTTCTATGGCGTCGTAGTTGTCATAGGTCGGATAACCCTCAGGCGTGTAGCGGCAATACAGGATCAGGTCTTCATGCCTTTGAGGGTAATCAAGGTTTGTAAACCAGCGCACACTCTTGACCTTGATGAACCTGTTTCCGTCTTCGTCAACCCACGCGGTCGCAGCGTCGAGCGGATAGTGGTCAGGAACGCCAAACGTCCTATCGCCGCTCTTGATGCTGTGGCCAAGCCAGACCTTCCCGTCCCTGATCAGCGGAAAGAACTCCTTGTAGGTCACGGCGTTCATCTTTCCGATGATCAGGAACCGCTTGTTGTGCTCCATGAGCTGCGCGACATACTCCCGGAACAGGGAGAACGGCGGGTTCGTCACTACGATGTCGGCCTGTTTCAGGATTTCTATACATTCCTCACTGCGAAAGTCGCCGTCGCCTTCCAGTTGCTTGACGCCGATGTCTTCGACATTAGGAATGCGCTCACCTTCCCGGAAGCCGTCATATTCCAGCATAATCGCCCGTTCCGAGTTATGCTGTGAAAACAGGCCGGGGTTCTGGCTCCTGTAGCAGGTGGTAATCAGCTTTTTCAGCCCAAGATGCGCAAAGTTGTGAGAGATATAATGGAAGAAGTTGCTGACGCGGGGATCGTCGCAGTTGCAATAAACGACCTTACCCTTGAAGTGCGGCGTGTAGTGCGAAAGTTCTTTTTCGATATCCGTGAGTTGTGTGTAGAATTCGTCGTTCTTGCCCCTTCTGGCCGCTTCGAGACCTTTCCTCACGCTACCAGATCCCGGTAGCGCAGCCGCTTGCCCACCATGCCGCGGGCCATGTGCTCCATCTGGTCGGCGGTATCGCACGGCCGGACATTGTGGCGTCCGGCAAATTCCGCGACGTAGCGATCAAGGTGCTTGGCGCTGAAATGGTGGAAGGTTCCCTGATAGCCGCGCTTTAACATGGCCCAGAAGGACTCGATGCCGTTGGTGTGCGCCATGTCCCGGACGTATTCGCCTGCCGAGTGATTGACGGCTTCGTGCTTGAAGCCGCCCATACCCCGGTATGCCGCTGCGTCGTCGGTGAATACCTGCGCGCCCGGCTTCGCCGCTCCCCGGACGAAACCCTGTAGCGTCGGGCCGTCCGTCGCCGGGACGGCGCGGGCCGTGACTTGGTTCGTCTCCCGGTCCTTTGCGCCCGCGATGGCCGTCTTGCCGGCCGCGCCGCGCCCCTCAAAGGTCTTGCGCTTGCTCTTGGGCATGTTCTTGCGCTTCCCGCCGATGTAAGTCTCATCCACCTCGACCGGGCCGGAGAACGGCGCTGTATCGCGCTGCCACGTCTCCCGGAGACGGTGCGCCAAGTGCCATGCCGTCCGGTAGGAAACACCCAAGTCCCGATGCAGCTTCATGGACGAAACGCCCTTGAGATTCGTGGACATCAGATACCCGGCCAGCGCCCAGACCTGATAACCGAGATTGGACGACTGCATGACCGTGCCGGTCTTGACCGAAAACCGCTTGCGGCATTTTCGGCAGCGGAAGGGCATCGTCGGATGGGAAGCGCCGGACTGGATGTTGTCGCTGTCGCAATGCGGGCAGTGAACGCCGTTCGGCCAGCGGCTCTTTACGAACCATGCCTCGGCAGTCGCATCGTCCGGGAACATCCGCAGGATTTGAACCAGCGTGAGACCCTTGCGATAATGCTTTCCGGGGGCGGCTTGGGTCATGGGGTTGTCTCCGTTGCTTTAACGGAATATAGTACCCATATCGGCCCGCGTCAAGGGTACTATTCGATATAATCCCCTAAATAAAGACGGGCGCTGTCCCGGTAATTCGAAGCCCAAGGGGATACTCGATGAAACGCAAACTCTCGCGCCGGGCCGTGCTCGGTGGCCTCGCGACATTGCCGGCGCTGCCGGTGCTGGGCCAGCTTCCGACCAATCCCGACGTGATCGTCGTCGGCGCGGGCTGCGCCGGCTTGACCGCCGCCAAGGCGCTCATCGCCAAGGGCGCGAGCGTCGCCGTGGTCGAGGCGCGGACGCGCATCGGCGGCCGCGCCTACACCGAATCGGAGACTTTCGGCGTGCCCTACGACCACGGCGCCGCCTGGCTGCATTCGGCCGACATCAACCCGATAACGCCGATCGCGGAAGAGCTCGGCTACACCTTCGTCGACGAGGAGAACACCGATGTCTGGCTCTACCTCGACGGCGAGGATGCCGACGAGGAGGACTACGAGGATTTCTTCGACACCTACGAAGGGATGCACGAAGGGCTGAAGGAAGCAGACGAGGAGTACGATTCCGACCTCTCGTTCCAGGCCTTCGTCAGGCCCGAGACCAGGCTGGAGATCCTCGCCGCCGAGCGCTTCGGCCCCTTCGAGGCCGGCGTCGACATCGGCCAGCTCTCGGTCATGGATGTGAACCAGCAACTCGGCACCGGCGTCGAATGGATGGTGCCCATGGGCCTCGGCAGCGTGGTCGCGGATTACGGCCGCGGCGTGCCGGTCAGCCTTTCGACCAAGGTCGAGACCATCCGCTGGGGCGGCAAGGAGGTCGAGGTGGTGACCAACCAGGGCACCCTGCGCGCCAAGGCCGTGATCGTCACGGTTTCGACCGAGATCGTCTCCCGGGGCGACATCAAGTTCGATCCGCAACTGCCGTCCTGGAAGCGCTCGGCCTTCGAGGGCGTGCCCATGGGCGTGCTCGACAAGATCACCCTTCAGTTCGAGGAGGACCTGTTCGAGGCCAACATGGTCACATCCTATTACCAGGACGAGGACGGGCTGATGCTCGACTACCTCCTGCGCCCCTTCGACCTCAACGTCGTGGTCACTTTCGTCGGCGGGTCCATGGCACGCGAGCTGGAGAAGGCGGGCGACGAGGCGGCCATCGAGCTGGCGCTCGAGGGGCTCGCCGAAGCCTTCGGCGAGGACGTGTGGGACGGCTTCGAGAAGGGGCATTTCACCAAATGGGCCAGCGACCCCTTCGCCTACGGCGCCTACAGCTCCGCCAGCGTGGGCCATGCCCAGGACCGCAAGAAGCTGGCCCGGCCGGTGGACGACCGCCTGTTCTTCGCCGGCGAGGCCTGTAGCCCGGAATGGGCGACCCAGGTGCCGGCGGCCTACATCACCGGCCTCCAGGCCGCCGAGGACGCCTGGGACGAGATTAGCTAGAGTGGTTCCGATTCGATCGGACCCACTCTAGCGCTCTATTTCGCTCGCGTCAGCGGACCTTACGGTCCGCGCCTGCGCGGGCGCGCTGGACGACCGGCGGGCCGCCTTGCGGCCTGGAGCGATTCCAAGCGAACTGGAAACGCTTTAATCCTGGGGCGTCGCCACCAGATAGACGCTCGCGTGGGCGCCGCGGCCGAGGGCGTCGATCACCGTGAATTCCGCGAAGCCGGGGCCGTCGGGCAGCCATTGCGCGCGCCGGTCGCGGCGGGGGTCGCCGAGGGGCTGGCCGTTCACCAGCCAGCGTAGCGGCCGGCGGCCGCCCTCGGCCGCGAGCGGCAGTGGGCCCATGAGGTCGGCAAGCGCGATCTCGGCGCCGTTGGGCGGGAAGATGATATCGGGGGCCGGCTCGGGCGCGCTCGCGGCGGCGCCCGAGGGGATGCCGGCCAGGCGGCGCAGTCCTGGCGGCAGCGCTGCGTTGGCGGCCACGAGCGCGCCCGCGGGCGGCCGCGGCGGCGCCGCCGGCGGGGCCGCGGGCAGGCGGTCGAAGACCTGGAACAGGAGTGGCGCCGCGGCGCCCAGGCCATACCGCCCTGGGCTCGGCGTGCCGTCGGCGCGGCCCACCCACACGCCGACCGTGAAGGCGGCGTCGTACCCGATGGCCCAGGCGTCGCGATAGCCGTAGGAGGTGCCGGTCTTGAAGGCGACGCTCTCAGCCCGGCCGGGTGTATCGCCCGACACCATGTCGCGCGGGCGCGGCGCGCCGAGGAGGATGCGCCCCACGTACCAGCGCGCCGCCGCGCGCATGAGCGGTGCCTGGCCGGGGTCGGCCGCCGCATCGTCCCCGGGGCCGAAGGCGAGCGGCCGCGCTCGGCCGTCGTCGGCGAGCGCCGCATAGAGGCGGACCAGGTCCACGAGGGTCACGCCGACACCGCCGAGGGCCATGGCGAGGCCCGGCCGGCCGCCGCGCGGCCCGAAGGCGAGGTGGACGCCCGAGCGCGCGAGCGCCGCCGCCACCGGCATCGGCCCGAGGGCGTCGAGGAGCGCCACCGCGGGCACGTTGAGCGAGAAGCGCAGGGCGTCGCCGAGGCTGACCTCGCCCATGTAGCGGGCGCCGAAATTGACCGGCCGGTAGTCGCCGAAGCGCCTCGGCGCGTCGCGCACCAGGGTCTCGGGATGGGCGAGGCCGAAATCGAAGGCGAGGCCGTAGATCAAGGGCTTGAGGGTCGAGCCGGGCGAGCGCAGCGCGGCGGCCATGTCCACCTGCCCCTCGCGCGCGGTCGAGAAGAAGTCGGCCGAGCCCACATAGGCGCGCACCCGGCGGCCTTCGTTCTCCACCACCAGGATGGCGACGCTCGCGCGCGCGTCGAGGGCCGCGGCGGCGCGCGCCGCCAGCGCCTCGAGCGAGGCCTGAAGGGTGGCGTCGATCCAGGTCGCGTGGGTTAGGGCCGCGGGGTCCGCGGCCGCGAGGGCGCGAGCGAGGTGCGGGGCGAGCATGGGAAGCGGGCGCAAGGTGGCGGTGAGGCCTTCGGCGCGCATGCGCGCCGCATTCCCCGGCGAGACGATGCCGGCCGCCTCGGCCCGGGCGATCACCTTGTCGCGGGCGGCCTGGGCCCGGTCCGGGGCACGGTCGGGCCGGAGGCGCGAGGGCGCCTGGGGCAGGGCCACCAGGAGCGCCGCCTCCGCCGCCGTCAGGTGGGCCGGCTCCTTGCCGAAATAGACGAGGGACGCGGCGCGGATGCCCTCGAGGCGGCCGCCATAGGGGGCGAGCGTGAGGTAGAGGCCCAGAATCTCGTCCTTGGTGTAGCGGCGCTCGAGCTGAAGGGCGCGGAACATTTCCGTAAGCTTGGCGCCGAGCGTGCGCGGGCGTGGCTCCAGGAGGCGCGCGGTCTGCATGGTGATGGTGGACGCGCCTGAGACCACGCGCCCATGGCGGAGCGCCTGCCAGGCCGCGCGCGCGAGGGCGAGCGCATCCACCCCCGGATGGCGCCGGAACCGCCGATCCTCGAAGGCCAGCAGGAGGTCGAGATAGCGCGGCGCCACGTCCGCGACCGCGACCGGCAGGCGGATTGCACCCTCGGGGGTGGGGAAGACGCGCAGGACGCGGCCGTCCCGATCCACCACCATGCGCGAGAGCGCACCCGCGCGCGCAAGGTCCGGCGGGAAGAGCGCGTCGAGGGTGGCGAAGGCCAAGGCGCCCACGAAGAGCGCCGCGGCGAGGCCGGCCGCCGCCCGCGCCATAAGGCGGGTGAGCATGGCGGGCATCCGTGCCACGCCCTATTCGCGGGGCAGGACCGTCATGGCGCCCACGGCCCCGCGGGCGTACTGGTAGGGCCGGTACATGTCCTCCACCGTGGCGGCCGGCAGGACGTAGCGCCCGGGCGTGACCGCGCGCGCGAGATAGGCGGCCACGAAGCGCCCGTCATCGGCCCCGAGGTCGATCGCCGCCAGGTAGCGGTCGTCGCGCGCGGCCTCGAACGCGGGCTGGGACAGCGGCGGCAGGAACGAGAGGTCGGTCTTGGCCATGCCGCGGCCGATGGCCGCATTCTCGATCTCCAGGCCCGCGGGCAGCAAATCCACCACCAGCGCCCGGTGGGGCTCCCCGGTCACCGCCTCGCCCTCGATCACCACCAGGAGCACGTCGTTCTGGCGCACCGCGCCCAAATCGACGCGATCGCCGTCGAGGGTGTAGAAGCCGCGGGTGAGCGTGAACCCGGCCTCGGCCGCCGGCAGCGGCGCCGTCGGCACGGCGGACACCGTGCGGTAGAGCCTGACCGGCCCCTCGCCCCGGTTGGTGACAGCATAGCCCGCATCGAGGCTGGCAAGCGGGATATCCGCGCGGAACGGCCGCCGCCGGGCCACCAGGGGCAAGCCATCGACCGTGACCTCGAGGCTTGAGCCCGGTGCGGCGTCGAGCGCATGGGCCGCCAGCAGCAGCCGCGCCTGCTCCTGGGTGCTCAGGTAGCGCCGGTCCTCATAGGCGGCGAAGACGCGCTCCGCCAACCCCATGAGATGGGCCGGTGCCACGCCCGCCTCGGCCATGAGGGCGATGATGGCGGCATCGTCGCGCAAGGGCGACCCGAAGCTGTTATACGCGTACACCTCGGCGCCATCCGACAGGGACGCGAGGCGCAGGCCCTCGACCATGCCGGCGCCCTCGCCGACCGCGGTCAGCGCCAAGATGATTTGCGCCCGGGCCAGCGGGTTGCCGGCAATTTCGCTCATGCTCTCGGCCCAGTAGCGGATGCGCCCAGGCTCGACGGCGCCCTCCCGCGCCAACACGTACATAGCGTACGCCTTGGCCGAGACTTCCGCCGCCTCGGAGGACCATTCCATGAAGCCTTCGAGCCAGCCCAGCGCCCGTGTGTACGCGTATGCCGGCACCAGATAGCCCTTCTCGCGGGCGCGGCCGAGGAAGTCGGCGGCATAGGCCGTAAGCCAGGGCTCGGCCTCGCCGCGCGCGCTCCACATCCCGAAGGCGCCGTCTCCGCGCTGGCGGTCGATGGTGCGGCGGATGGCGTGGGTGACGCGGGCGGCGATCGAGGCTTCGTCCAGCTCCTGGTTCCAGGCCTGGGCCAGGTCGGCGAAATAGAGCAGCGGCAGGGCCACGCTCACGGTTTGCTCGACGCAGCCGTAGGGATAGCGGTTGAGCGCGTCGAGCAGCGCCGGCACGTTGATGTCCGGCCGGGTGGCGAGGGTGAGGCCGACGCGCGCCGTCGCCTGCACGACGCCCGCCAGCAGGCCGGCGGTCAGGGTGACGGTCGCGCCCGGCTCGATCATCTCGGCGACGCGCGCGGTCGCGATCGTCTGCGCGGGCCGCACGGAGATGCCCCAGTCGCGGGTGAGGGAGAAGCCGCCAGGGCCGGCGAGGGTGAGCGTCAGCCGGCCGTCGCCGACCGCCTCGCCGCTAATCTCGACCGCCCGGGCAAAGCGCTGGCCCACGCCGAGGGTGATGTCCTCGGGCGTCTCCGCCTCCAGGGCCACGCCCCCTTCGGCGCCGATCAGCAGCGCATAGGCGCCCTCGGGGCCCGAGAGGTTGTGGAGGCTCACCGTCGCCTGGGCCACGTCGCCGGGAGCGAGGAAACGGGGCAGCAGGAGCTCGGCCACGACCGGGTCGCGGACCAGGAGCTCGACCGCGCCCGACCCCACGGCCGCGCGGCCGTAGGCCACGGCCATGAGGCGGAGGCGGCCGTTGAAGTCAGGCAGCGCCAGGTGGATGGTGGCCCGGCCCTCGGCATCGAGCGTGACGGGTCCCTCGAACAAGGCGACCGTCCGCCGCGTCGTCACGAGAGCGCCGGTTTGGTTGCGGCTCCGCGCCAGGTCGCCACCGGTGCGGACCTGGGCGCGGGCCCCCGCGGCCGGCTGGATGAGACGCCCATATATGTCCCGCACGTCGAGGGCGAGGCGCCGTTGGCCGAGATAGTGGCCGGCGGGGTCGGGCGCGGTGTAGTCGGTCAGCAGGAGGATGCCTTCGTCCACGGCGGCGAGGGTGAGGCGCACCGGCCCTGCCGCCGCGCCCACGACGCGCACCGGGATGTCGACGGTCGAGCGCGGCGCCGTCTCCTCGGGCGCATCGATCTCGACCGCGAGCGTCCGCGCCGCGCGGCCGATGGTGAGCCAGGCCGCCCCCATGGCCCGCGCCGGCCCCCGCGCCTCGGCCGCTTCGCCGGGCCGGAAGGCCGAGGCGAGCACGTAGGCGCCGGTCCCCCAGTCCGCGTCGACCGGAAGCTCGACCGTCACGCCCCCGGCCGGCAGGTCGACGGCGCGGGAGAGCAGAATCGATTCGTTGGCGACCGTGACCAGCGCCGTGCCCGCGAAGGGCGCCTTGAGGAAGGCCCGCACCGTGCCACCCGGCTCGTAATCGGCGCGGTCGAGCGTGATTTCGAGCGCATCGGGCGTATCGGGCGGGCTGTCGGCCATCCACCAGCCGGCACGGAAGCGCAGGCTCACGGCGCTCTCACCATCGGGGTCGTAGACTTCGAGCCGATAGCGGCCCCAATCGAAGACGCGGGCGAGGCGCGCCCCGCCGTTCGCGTCGAGGGCCACCTCGCCCCGGCCCACCACGCTCTCGGTGATGGTCACGTCGTAGCGCCATTCGTCGCCGGCGAGATACCATTGGTAATCGTGATATTCCTGGACCCATTCATAGGCCACCATGCGCCCGCCCAGGGGTGCGCCGTCCGGCCCCAGGGCGATGGCGTCGAAC
The DNA here is from genome assembly GCA_963666705.2 of Alphaproteobacteria bacterium. Classification (GTDB taxonomy): domain Bacteria; phylum Pseudomonadota; class Alphaproteobacteria; order CADEGL01; family CADEGL01. Next base: position 21,318 of record CAXXKO010000011.1, read on the forward strand.
GCGGCCTCGGCCCCCTGGGCCACGGCTTCGCCCGCGAAGAGCGGGCGCAGGCCCAGCTCGAAGGGACGTACGCGTACGGGAATCGCAATCTCGCGATTGACCGGGCGGCCACCGCTGTCGAACAGGCTGACCCGGGTTGCGGCCAATAGGGGCCGCGTCGTGTCGGGCAGGGCCTCGAGATCGAGCGTCACGAGCGTACGGCCCTCGGCGTCCGTGTCGGGCGCGGCGAGGGGCCGGCGTACGGGCACGTATGCTTCCTGGGCGAGGCCGAAGCTGTAGCCGGGGGAACCGGGATAGGGGTCGGGGTCGGCGCGCAGCACCAGCTCCGCCTCCGCCGTGAGCCCGGCGGCGGGGGCGCCGTAGAGGAAGCGGCCGTGGGCCTCGATGCCTGCCGCCTCACCGGGGGTGAGCCATTCGGCTTCGCTCGAAAGCGCCAGCTCCATGCGCTGGGGCACGAAATCGGCGACCTGGAAATCGAGGCGGCCGATGGGCTCGCCCGCCGGGTCGGCGAGGGCCAGGACCTGCCAGGTGCCGGCCGGGGCCGTGGCCGAGAGGGGGATGGGCAGCACGTGGCCGCCCAGCTCGTCGCCGCCGCTCACGCCCTCATAGGCCTGGATTCCGTCCGCGCGCAGGACGCGCAAGGTCAGGGGCACGCCGGGCACGGCCTCGCCCGCGCCGTCGCGCAGGAGCGCCGCCAGGCTTACCGTCTCGCCCGGCCGATAGACGCCGCGCTCGGCATAGAGGAAGGCGTCGAGGGGCCCGGGCGCGGGCCGGCCGGCCACGCCGCGCTCGCTCAGATCGAGGGCCGGGCCGATCAGGGCGAGGAAGGAGAAGTCGCCGACCGCTGCCGAGGCCAGGAGTGCGGCGGCGCGGTTGCCGCCCGTCCCGCGCGTGAGACCGGGCGCGAAGCGGGCAAGGCCGCCGGCGTCGGTCTCGGCCTGCCCCAGGACCTGGTTGTTGCGGGCCAGGAGCTCGACCGCGACGCCCGCGAGCGGCGCGCCCGTCGCCAGGGACCGGGCGAACACCCAGGTGCCGCCCGGCCCCTGGAAGCTGGTCAGGCCGAGATCCGTGACCACGAGCCATTGGAGCGCCCACTCGCGCCAGTCCTCCGGCGCCTCCGTGCGCCCCGTCGCCGCCAGGAGATAGACACCGGGCGCCGTCTCACCCACCAGGTCGTGGAACGGGACGAGGGTCGTGACCTCGCGGTTGGCGACGGCTTCGACGGCGGCGTTGCCGCGCCACACGAGCTCGCCCGTCTGCGCTTCGATATCCTCCAGAAGCCAGCCGTAATCGGTGCTGTCCATGCCCGCGAGGATGGTGCGCACCAGGTTGCGGTCGTTGATGCGCAGGAGCTGGAGGTCGAGCGCGTCGAGATTGACCGTGGTGACGGGGACGGTGGCATCCGGTACGCGCGGCAACACGTACGCACTCGCGCTCAAACGTACGCTTGGCGGCCGGTTGCCGACGGCCACGGTCACGGACTGGTCCGCGGCCGTGAAGCCGCCGTCCGCCGCCGGCAGGCCGGCGCGAATCGTGACCTCGTAGGTTTGCCCGTGGCGCAGGCCGCTGAGACAAACCGCATCTGTCCGTGCGAAGACGTCGAAGCGCTCCCGCGAGGGCACGTAGACGTAATCCGCGGCCGGCAGGGGCAGGGGCTGGGCGAGCGGGCGGGACAGGACGAGGCAGGCTTGGGGCAGAAGCTGGTCGCTCGACGCTTGCACGTCGACCACCTGGAAGCGGGCCGCTTCACGCAACTGCTCGAGGCGCCAGGCGGCCTCCTCGTCCGCGACCAGGGCCAAGCCGGCCGCGAGCGCCTCGATGGCGCCCGCGCTCTCGTCGAGGGCCTCGTAGGCGAGCGCGAGCAGGAAGAGGGCGGCACCCTGGCCTTCGGCGTCCGTCGCGGCGCGATAGCCGGCGTAGGACGCGTCCGCCGCGTCAGCCGCGCGGCCGCCCCAGTAATAGCGATCGGCCAGGCGCAGCCAGCTTTCGGACGCCGCACCGGGGGCCGCGACGAGCGCCTCGAGGGCTGCGAGCTCGCGCTCGAAATCGCCGTCCTCCGCCGCCGCCTCGACCGCGGCGCCGAGCGCATCGGCCGCGACCGCCGCCGCCCCGGCGAAGGCGCGCCTGCGGGCCAGCCGGCCCTCGAGCCGGGCGCGCAGGGCGGCCGCCCGCGCCGCGATCCCCGCATAGGTGAAGTCGGGTGCGGGTGCCGGGGCCAGCGCGGCCTCTTCCACCACGACCGCGTCGGGCTCGCGCTCGGGCTGGATTTCTTCCGTCGCGGGCGTCGCGGGTGGCGCTTTCACCGACGCGGCGATGGCGGGCGCACCCTCGCCAGTGCCACTCTCCTCGGTCGCGGCCGCCTCGGGGACGACCGCCGCCTCCGCCACCGCGGCAACGAGAGCGGGCTCGGGAACCCTCAGCTCTTCCCGCACCAAGAGAGCGGCGGCCAAGGCCAGCACCAGGACGGCGAATATGGTCAGTGCGCGCACTTCAACACCTCATCGATCCGGACGAACCCAAGGTCACAGCCATTGGGGCATGCAAAGATGGAGAGATTGTGACGCAGGCCGGGGCGAGCGCCATGGTCTCGGCCGCGCCCGTCGCGGCCGTGTCAGCCCCGGTCGGCCAGGGCCTCGTCGATCTCGGCGATGATGGCGGCGGCGGCGGCGCGCGGGTCGGCGGCGCGCAGAATCGGCCGGCCCACGACCAGATAGTCCGCACCCGCCCGGATCGCCTCGCCAGGCGTCGTCGCGCGCTTGTGGTCGTCGGCGCCGGCACCGGCCGGGCGGATGCCCGGGGTGACGATGGTGAGCCGGTCGGGCCCTGCCAGTGCGCGGATCAGCGCCGCCTCCCGGCCCGAGGCGATGACGCCGTCGAGCCCGACATCGAGGGCGAGGCGCGCCCGGTCGCGGACGATACCCTCGACGCCGCCGGTGAACCCGGCCGCGCCCGCCTCGCGCCCGCCCATGCTGGTGAGGAGGGTGACGTAGAGGATCCCCGGCCGGCCGTCGACCTGGCCCTCGACCGCCGCCTCGAGCGCCGCCCGCGCGGCATCGCCCGCACCCTGGACGGTGACGAAATCGACCCCGCGCCCGGCGGCGCCCCGCACACCCCACTTCACGGTCTCGGGAATGTCGCCGAGCTTGTAGTCGATGAAGACGCGCTTGCCGGCATCGAGAAGCTCGTCGATGAAGGCTTCGGTGCCGCGCGCCATCTGCAGGTAGTAGCCGACCTTGAAGAAGGAGACGAGGCCATCGAGCGCCGCGACGGCCTCGCGCGCCGCCGCGACGCCCAGGACGTCGAGCGCCACGATCAAGCGCCCGGCGGCGTCCTCGGTCACCATCCGTCCCGCCCGCCGCTCACCCTCACCTTCTCCCCCTCGTGCGCGTTAAAGGGCGAGGATGCGCGCATCGAACGCCCGCGCCCTAAGCATGCTTGATCAGGCCGAGCTTCTCGCGGGCCTCCTGGGGTGAGAGGATGCGGGCGCCGAGGCCTTCGACGATGGTGACGGCCTTCTCCACGAGCTGCGCGTTCGACGCGAGGACGCCGCGCGAGAGGTAGAGGTTGTCCTCGAGCCCGACGCGCACGTTGCCGCCCAGGATCACCGCCTGGGCCGCCATGGGCATTTGCATGCGCGAGATGCCGAAGGAGGCCCAGATGGCGCCCGGCGGCAGCTCGTCGCGCATGGCCATCATGGCCGTGGTCGTCGCCGCCGCGCCCCAGGGCACGCCGAGGCAGAGCTGGAACAGCGGCGCGCCGTCGATCAGGCCTTCGTCGCAGAACTGCCGCGCGAGCCGCATTTGGCCCAGATCGAAGGCCTCGAGCTCGGGCTTGATCTTGAGCTCCTGCATGCGTCTCAAGACCACCCGCAGGTAGTCCGGCGGATTGAGGAACAGGCCCTCGCCGAAGGCCATGGTGGCGCAGTCGACGGTGCCTATCTCCGGCATCAGCTCCTCGATATAGGCCAGGCGCTCGATCGGGCCGATGAAGTCGGACTCGACGCTGCCGACGTTCGGGTCCGCCTCGCTCGGGTACCAGTCGCCACCGTTGCCGCCCGTGAGGTTGATGACCAGGTCGGTCTCGGACTCGCGGATGCGGGCGACAATCTCGCGGAAGAACTTGGGGTCGCGGCTGTTCTTGCCGGTCGCGGGGTCGCGGGCGTGGATATGGGCGATGGCCGCACCCGCCTTGGCCGCCTCGATGGCGGCGGTGGCGATCTGCTCGGGCGTGATCGGCAGGCCGGGGTGCTTGTCGGCGGTGTCGCCCCCGCCCGTCACCGGGCAGGTGATGATGACCTCTGTGTTCATGCTGCTCCTCCCTCATATGAGCGCGCCGCCCAGCGCCAGGGCGAGCGGCGAGGCCTCGTGGGCCGTGCGCCCCTTGTAATCCCTCCCGGGCACCCGGTCCATGATGCGCCGCCGGGCAGTCGCCGGGTGGGCCGCCGCCTCGCCCCGGTCGAGGCTCGGCACGCGGCCGTCCGACGGCACTTCGACGCCGTCGCCATGGACATCCCGCACCGCCCGGCCGGCGGCCGTATGGATGAGCCAGGGCAGGGGACCGTGGACCGGCATCATGTCCAGGTCGTCGAAGGCCGCCCGGCAACCGAGGGAACATGCGCTCGCTCTCCCTCGCGGCCGATCGGCACAAAAAGGCGCGGCCGCCCAGCGCCGCGCGCACGCCCTCGCCGTCATGCCCATCGCGGTCGATCCCGGGACCGACACCCATGGGTGGGACGCGACACCGCGCCTCGCCGACGCGCGCCGGCCCACGCTCCATGCCGCCGCCGATCTGGAGCTGGCGCACCGTCGCGTCCCGCCGCTCGCGACCCACGATCGCGCGCTCGCCGCACCGTCGCGCAACCTCGGCCTGGCGGTGCCCGGCCCATGGAGGGGGCAGGCCGCGAATGTTGCAAGGGGCGCGCGGGGGTCCGGACGCGCGGTATCGAGCGAAATCGCCCCGAAAGTGTCAGGGTCTGTCAAGGTGTCAGGCAACAAAAACGCGTGATATCAATGGGTTGCCGAAACCGGGCTTGAACCTTGACAAACCTTGACCGATTTCCCCGCGCGGTGGACGCGAGCACCCATGCAGTTGGGGATTTGCTCCCACGATGTCAAGATGAAATTGCGGCGCTGGCGCGCGCCGGCCTTCACCCGGCTGGGGCGCCGCATCCAGGCTGAACGCGTCTTCCCGCCCATACCGCGTATTCACCGATCCCCGCCCCATCCCTCGATGCCGAGCCGAACAACCACGCCAAGCTTGTTGCCTAGAGCGGTTCCGCTTTGATCGGACCCACTCTAGCGATTGATTCGCTCGCGGCAGCGGACCAAGAGGTCCGCGCCTGCGCGGGCGCGCCGGGCGACCGGCGGGCCGCCTTGCGGCCTGGAGCGATTCCAGTCGAGGTGGAAACGCTCTAGGATGCGAAAGCCGGTGTGGTGGTCGAGGCGTTGCCTGGCCTGGATCGCGCGGGTCGTCGCGCCGGGCAGCCCCCACCCCGTGACCCAGCGGGGAGGTCGGTGTCCCCGGACTTCGTACACGGATGCGCGTTTCTTCTCGAGACACGTCCAAACCGATACACTGTTCCGGGATCGCGCTTCCCCATGGCCTCCCGGGGGCTGCTCGGCGCGGACCCCGCGTCAGGGGCCGGGAGCGCGACCGGCCACGATGACACGCTTGTTCCCACGCACCCTCGCGCGCTGTCCACCCATCTTGCTTCGGAGGAAATCATGGCGAAAGTCAAACGCTTTTACGTCGGGCCCCAGATCGCGATCGAGGGGGTCCAGTCGGCCGAGTCCGGTGGCGGCGCGCCGACGGTGGCGCTCTCAAAGGCGAACGGGATGGTGTTCACGAACGGCGTGATCTCGAACCACCCGGAGACGGGCGCGTTCGTGGCGGGGGATATCCGGGCGCAGACGCGGAGAGTGCTGGAGAACCTGAAGCTCGGGCTCGAGGCGGCCGGCACGTCGTTCGAGAACGTGGTCATGGTGCACGCGTTCCTCAAGGACATGAAGGATTGGCCGGCCTACCACCAGGTCTACCTCGAGTACTTCCCCGTGCACGCCCCGCCGCCGCGCTACACCGTGCGAGCGGAGATGGCGTTGCCCCAGTTTCTGGTCGAGATCCACATGACGGCGGTGGTCTGAGCCGACGGCGCGCGGGCGGCGGGGACGCGGCATCGCGAGCCAGCGCCCATGGCGAAGGGCCGTCCACACATGACCCCGGAGCCTGATCCCGGAGCGTTTATTGGACGTGGCGACCCAATCACGGTGAGCGGCCCAAGGGACGCGGGAACGATGTTCTCAGCCTTACGCGCCCTCTCACCAATATGCGCCACACTCGTTGCGACTCTGAATGTCGCTGTCGCGTCCAACCATCTCGATTCGCTCAAGGGGTACGACGCGTCCCCGACCGTACCGCGGCCGGTCTACCCGGATACCCACACGTGCAGTCGCATCACGTCGCTTTATGGCTCATGGATGGATTTGGACGGAACCCGCCGCGAGGAGCGCCACGTAGGCATCGATGTCGGGGAATTCGGAGACACTGTTCTGGCGCCGGCCGCGGGTGTCGTCACGGCGATCTGGGAAACCGACCACGGCTGGGGGAAAGACTGGAATGTCTTGATCGGCCATTCCGCCGCGGACCTCGACATGCCCGATCCGGGAATCGCCTACTACTCCGAATTCGACCACCTGCAATTCGGCGATATCGAACATCTCTTGGTAGGCAACACCGTGATGCGCGGCGAGGAGATCGGCGTCGTCCGGCATCCTGGCGGAAATCAGCAATTCCGGCCGGAGGTCCATTGGGAAGTCTACGAGGTCGCGACGGCGCGGCGCCACGACCTTGTGTGGAAGGTCGACGGGAACGGGAACGAATTCTGGTGGAACGGATCGGCGGACTTGATCGACCCTCTCTTTCTGATGTCCCGAGGCCAGGCTGAGCCGGTGGATGGAAAGGTTGACATCGTGCCGTTCGACTCGGACGTCGAGCCCAGTCGTTACCGGGGCTTCACCTACCCGATATTGTGCAAGGAGCGTTGATCTCGAACCACCCGGAAACCGGCGCGCATGTGGTGGGGGATATCCGGGTGCGGACGCGGAGAGTGCTGGAGAACCTGAAGCTCGGCCTCGAGGTGGCCGGCACGTCGTTCGAGAACGTCGTCATGGTGCACGCGTTCCTCAAGGACATGAAGGATTGGCCAGCCTACCACGCGGTCTACCTCGAGTACTTCCCCGAGCACACCCCGCCGCCGCGCTACACCGTGCGCGCGGAGATGGCGCGGCCGGAGTTTCTCGTCGAGATCCATATGACGGCGGTGGTCTGAGGCGACGGCGAGCGGGCGGCGGTGGGGACGCGGCATTGCGCGGCTGAGCCCGGCACTTATACCAACGGCTCATAAGAATGACCCGTTGCATGTTCCCTCAGACGCCGGGCGGCCGCGTCCGCGGCCTTGGCTTCTCATATCGCTCAAGCGCCGCTAAGGCCCTTTATTTCGCTCAAGCGCCGCTAAGGCCCTTTATTTCGCTCAAGCGCCGCTAAGGCTGGCCTCGCATAAGCTCGGGCGCGCGGTCGCGCTTGCCAGCGGTCGATGAGTCGAGCTCATCGGCCGCTGGTATTAGGCCGGAGACAAGTCACGTCCACGGCTTTCGTCCCCGGAATTCAAGGATTGCGATCTGCCGTTGCTCTGTAGATAGCGAATTAAGTTGGCCGGTTTATGTAGCACATCGATTGACCGCTCTGTTGATGTTGTGGCGCCTGTGGGGAAGTGGTCAGGTCGGCGTAGCCGAGCTGTCCACTTATCCACGGGCGGGTCGCGTCGAGCGGCATCACGCGGCCCTCTTCATGGTGTCTCCTTCCAGAAGCGCGCCATCGCCTCGGTAGCGGGCGATCGGGCGCGGCCCGTGGAATATGGCGTAGGTGGCGTCCGGATAGTGGTGGACGCGGACCTTGGCCTTGACGTAGTGCGGCCTCAGCGATGACGGCGGGATCTGCAGGACGATGCCGTGGAAGCGTACGGTGTTGTCGTTGCCGACGGTGCGCGTCTCCTGGACGCACAGCACGTCGCGCCACTGTTCCGCCGGCACGGCGACGAAGGCCGAGCCCGGCTCTTCGGGAGCGATCGCGAAGCGCGCATTGTAGTCGGGAATGAAGGTCTCGGCGAGGAAGCGGTTGGCCCCTTCGATCGTCGAGACGCCGGCCAATGCCAACTCCTTGGGGAGCCGGTCCTGCAAGGTGCGGAAGGCGCGCTCGGAGCGCCCGCGCGCCTCCGGCGAATAGGCCGCGATGTGCTCGATGCCGAGCTGGGCCAAGGCCCGTCCGAGCTGGGAGGGCTTGTCGCGGTCCACCTTGCCACCCGCCTGGGGGGTGTGGAAGTAGTGGCTCGCGCGGTCGGTGTAGAGCGCGCACGGCAGCCCGTGCCGGCCGAACACCTCGCCCAGCCCCTGGAAGCTCGACATGGTGCCCTCCTCGGCGACCAGGAAGCCCGAGTAGATCGCCCCGCTCGCATCGTCCAGAGAGACGATCATATCCTGCTCTTCGTCGCGGCCCGGCAGCCAGCGGTGCGTCGAGCCGTCCTGATGCAGCATCATGCCCACGAGCGGCCGCCGCGGCCGCTTGCGCCGGTGCGCCCCGCGCCTGGGCGCCGGCGCCGCCAGGCCGCGGCCGTGGAGAAACGTCTTGGTCCAGGTGTAACCCCAGCGGAAGCCGTGGTCCTTCACCAGGTGCTCGTGGAAGTGCTTGACCGTGAAACCCGCGTAGCGCTCGCGGTAAAGAGCTTCGACCCGCATCGCCTCGTCCACCGGCACCCGCTTGGGCGACGGCTTGCCCAGACGCCGGTCCAGAAGCCCCGCATCGCCCTCACACTCGAAACGACGGCACCAGCGCCGAAACGTGCGCTCGCCGACCCCAAGCACCTCCGCCGCCTCCAACTGGCTCAACGATCCCGCCTCACAACGACCGAAAACATCCCGAAACCTCATCATGCGCACACCTTGCAAAACATCTGTCCGTCTCATCCCACCCCCTTCAAACAGGAGGCTCAATAAACCGGACAGATCGTGTGCTACATAGAACGGACAGATCGTGTGCTATCTACACGATCTGCCGTTGCTCTTGCCAAATGCGCCGTCCCATGAGATATTTAGACTAGTCGATTCAACTAGTCTTAGTAAGGGTCATCATGCGTTCCGTCGGCGCTTTCGAGGCCAAGACACACTTCAGCGCCCTGCTCGACGCCGTAGCGCGCGGTGAGGAGGTCGTCATCACGCGGCACGGCCGGAAATTGGCGCGCCTCGTGCCCATCGAGGCCGGCCAGGGGCGGGCGGCAGCCGAAGCCGCGGCCGCGCGCATCCTGGAGCGCAGCCGCGGCGTCACCCTGGATGGCCTCAGAATCGAGGAGCTGATCGCCGAGGGCCGTCCGTGAGCTTGGTGCTCGATGCCTCGCTCACGCTCTCGTGGCTGTTCGCCGACGAGCAGACCGAGGCGGGGCGGACGGTGCTTCTCACGGTCGCGCGGGACGGCGCCGTCGTGCCCTCGCTGTGGCGGCTCGAGGTCGCCAACGCCCTGCAGGCCGCGATCCGGCGGCGGCGCATCGACATCGCCTACCGGGACGCCTGCCTCACCGATCTCGCCGCCATGCCCATCACGGTCGATCCGGAGACCGACGCCCACGCCTGGGGCGCGACCCTGCGCCTCGCCGACGCGCACCGGCTCACGCTCTACGACGCGGCCTATCTGGAGCTGGCGCACCGCAGCGCCCTGCCGCTCGCGACCCACGACGGCGCGCTCGCCGCGGCGACGCGCACCCTCGGCCTGGCGGTGCTCGGCGGGGTGGTCGAGGGGCCGTAGCGGGTGGGTGCCGCGGACGGGCCACGCGCAGGCGGGAAATCCGCTGTTCGGCTCACCCCCTGCCGCCGCGCTACACCGCGCGCGCGGAGATGGCGTCGCCCGAAATGCTGATCGAGATACACATGACGGCGGTGGTTTGAGGTGAGGCGAGGGGGCGGCGGGGAGGTGGTATCAGGCGCCCGCGCCCGGCAAATTGGCCAGAGATGAGTCATGTGTCCCCGGAATTCCCTGTCCGGAGACGTCGCCCATTGCGTCAGGCGGCTCCGCTGCCTGGACTGGGCGCATTGTCGATATCCCGCCGAGGAGTCTGGTGGTGAAGAGCGAGACGATCATCGAAGTTCTGGAGGCGCACACCGACAGCCTCGGGCACCTCAATCACGCGCAGGCGGTCGAGTACCTGGAGCGGGCCCGCGACGACTGGTACCGGATGTGCGGGCTGTGGGATGGGGACGAGGATGAGGACACGCTCGGCACCGTCGTGGTCAACATCGACTTCAACTATCGGGGTGAGTGCTTCCTCGGCGAGCGGCTGGTGGTGCTGACCTGGCCCGAGCGCATGGGTAGCAAGAGCTTCCGGCTGGGACACCAGATCATCAAGCCCGACGGGCAGGTGGCGATCGACGGCAACGCGACCAGCGTGGTCATGGACATGCGCGCGCGCCGCGCCATTCCGGTGCCCGAGTGCATGGCCCGGCACTTCCCGGCAAGCGGTTGAGAAGGCGCGGGGAGCCTGCCGCGGGCTGCGGCGGACTTGCCAATGCCACATGCCAGACCTTACGCTTGTGACGGCGCCACCTTGATTATTCTGGCTGGTTGTAGTATTCTCATATTCTCGTATTCTCGTAACGTATATGGAGAATTCCATGCCTCGCCAAGTTGAGCTCTCCGACGCGACCTTCGAGCGCCTCCAGAACCACGCGGTGCCGCTGGTGGATAGCGTTGAGGCCGTCATCAATAGGCTCGCGGCCTTCTATGAAGATTCAAAGCCAACCCGACCAAATCCGGTGCAAGCGCCGTCCACGGAGGGACCACGGCAATTTAACGCCGCGTCCCCTCCTGACCTTACGCATACAAAGATTCTCTCGGTCGAGTTAGGGGGAATGCCGCTGCCAAAGCCTAACTGGAATAGGCTGCTGTTTGAAATGAGCCGGCAAGCGAAAGACCGGCTCAGCAGCGGGGATAATCCGAGGAGACTCATTACCGTCAACTTTGTGGATGGCAAGAAAGAGGACGAAGGCTACCGGTTCATTCCGGAGATTGGGCTATCGGTTCAAGGACAAGATGCGAACTCGGCATGGGCGGGTGCTTGTCACATTGCCCAACAGCTAGGAATCCCGGTCGAGGTTGAATTCCTCTGGAGGGCCAAAGAAGGCGCTGCATTTCCAGGTGTAACAGGCCGCCTATCGGCTTGACGAACTATGACGGAATTACGATCCGGTATCCGCGCCGGGCGAAATTCGATTACTCGGACGGGCTCCCAGCATGACGGAGGATGCAGTGGGCGAAGCGAAACGTCGCGGTCGGCTCAGAGAACAGGTTCTGAGTGAGTTTCCACACTGCATCTACTGTGGTGGAAACACGCCCGCCTCGACCGTTGACCATTTCCCGCCGCGTGCCGTCTTCGAGCTTCGACATCGGCCCCGCGGTCTCGAATTCCCGGCGTGCAAGGTCTGCAATGACGGCGGAAGACTCGATGAGCTGGTTTCGGCAATGCTCTCGCGCATCTACCCAGACCCAAACAGTTTCGCGGCTTCCGAGGAAGTTCGGAAACTCATGCAGGCCGTTAGCAATAACTGTCCAGGTCTGCTCGAAGAGTTGATACCCAGTTTTCGTCAGAAGAAGCTTGCTCATCGAAGCCGTGAAATGCTTCCCCCAGGGGGTGGCGTGTTGAACTGTCAGGGTCCACTTCTCAACAGAGCGATTCATCGGTTCACAGCTAAGATCGGGTACGCGCTCCATTTCCAACTGACCGGAAAGCCCGTACCGCATGGTGGAGCCGCAAGCGTTTGGTGGCTTACCAATTACCAGTCGTTAAAGAGTGACATGCCCCATGAGCTACTCGGCATGCTGGGCGAGCCGAAGACCTTGCGTCAGGGAAGCTGGGAGATTGGTGATCAGTTTCGTTACGCCAGCATCGGGACCGAGGAGGGGACGATGAGCGCACTTCGCCACCTTCCGCTTTTCCTTTGCCGTGTGTGCATTTGTTGCCGAACAGGCTGACAATATACGACCCCCAGACGACATCAGCCACGTAACCCACCACAACCCGGGTTGGCTTCATGAATGTTGAATTCGCTATGAGGGTCGGACCCTACGAGTTCAAGATTCGCCCAACTTAATGTTCAAGTTCCGCCCCCGAATTTACTTGCAATCCCGCCTAGTGGATGATCCCTCGGTCTCGAATTGTCCGGTCTGTGACATATGAGTGCGCTTCCTTTCCAGAAATCAACCGACGAGTGAGTAGCGTATGAGGTGACGCAATGTCATTGGAGCTGAATTAATGGAGACAGTATATTTTTTCACGCTGCAAGCGCCGGTCACGACGACCCTTGTTCCATACTGTCCCCATCAATCAAATGCCTTACTTAAGAATTGGGTGCCGGCGGATTCTGTCCTCGCTGAACGTCGTGACGCGGCCAGCCAGCTTGTCACCATTCGCGTGAATTTTCGCCGCGACCTTCTCGGCAACAGGCTCAGTGCCGAGGCGCGAGAGCCGGAGAAGGACCAGGCCTGTTACGTGATGCCCGAACCGCACGACAAGCGCGCCAAAGTCCTTGTCCGTGGTGACGACAATCCTGCTCTCCGCCGCCGCAATCCGGAGCACATCCGTATCCGATATGCCTGGCGATTCCTCGGCGACGTAACGCACATCCAACCCGAGATCGCGTAGCGACGCCACGAGGGATGCCGGGCAGCACTCGTCGAGAAGCAGCGGGGCCGGCATCATGGGCCGCTGATGGTTTCCTCGCCAGCAAGGTAGTCGGCCGCGAACGCCTGTGCGGCTCGCACGTCTTCGAGGGTCAGGTGCTGATGGGCGGCAATCACCGCCTCTGGCGTGGCCCCTTCGCCAAGCTCGCGAAGGATTTGCTCGATCGTCACCCTCGTGCCCCGAATGACGGGCTTGCCAAACATGACCTCGGGCTTGGCCTCGACACGGTCCTGTGTCCGCATTGATGTGCCCTCCTCAATCGGGATGCGAAAATAGAGCCTTGCGGCGGCCCCAACAAGGACAACCGCTCAATGCCGCGCTCGGATCGATTATTCCGCGCAAAAGGGTCGCACGCAAAACGGTCGGGCCCTGAATGGTGAATTGAACCCGTCCACGGCGCTGTCGAAGATCACGCCGGACCCTGGTGCGCTGCCCCCGCCCCCTACCCAATCCGCGCCACCGTCTCGCCGAGCCGCTTCGTGAGCTTCATGTTCTCGGCGTAATCCACCGGCACCGCGATCAGCGCCGGGCCATCCTTGGCGAAGGCCTCCTCTAACGCGTCCTCGACCTGGGCCGGGCCGGTGAGGGTGCGGCCCCACATGCCGAAGGCCTGGGCCAGGAGCTCGAAATCCGGGTTGTTGAAGGCGAGGTCCGAATGCCGCCCGCCGAAATGGGTCTGCTGCTTCCATTTGATGAGGCCGTATTCGCCGTCGACCCACACCATGATGACCACGTTGAGCTTCTTGCGCACCGCCGTCTCCAGATCCTGCACGTTCATGAGGAAGCCCGCATCGCCGCAGATGGCGAGCACGCGCCGCTCGGGGAAGGCATACTTAGCGCCGATGGCGCCAGGCAGGGCGAAGCCCATGGAGCAGAAGCCGTTGGGGACGAGGCAGGTGTTCGCTACCTCGCACTGGTAATAGCGCGAGATCCACATCTTGTGGGCGCCCACGTCCGAGAGGAGGATATCGTCGTCACCCATGAAGCGGCGCACGTCGAGGAGGATGCGCTGGGGCTTCATGGGGAAGGAGTTGTCCGCCTCCTCCATGTTGAGGTCGGCGAGGATGGCCGAGCGCAGGGGCTGGCGGTCGCCGATCTCGAAGAGCGGCAGGCGGGCGTCGCCGAAGCGGTCGTTGAAAGCCTCGTTGAGCTGCCACAGGGCGTCCGCCAGGTCCGAGACCACGTCCACCTCGACCGGGTAGTCGTGGTCGATCTCAGCCGGCACGAAATCGATATGGACGATGCGCTTGTCGCGCCGCGGGTTCCACAGGGCGGGGGCGTACTCGACCAGGTCGTAGCCCACGGCGATCACCACGTCGGCCTCGTCGAAGCACAGGCTGATGAGGTCGCGGCTCTGCAGCCCGATGGTGAAGAGGCAGTGGGGGTCGGTCATGGGCACGGCACCCTTGCCCATGAAGGTATTGACCACGCCGATGCCCATCTTGCGGGAGAGGCGCGCGAGCTGGGTGGCGGCGCGCTTACGCACCGCACCATTGCCGGCCAGGATGAGGGGTGCTTGGCCGCGGCGATCACGTCGACGGCGCGGGCGATGGCCCTGTAGTCGGCCGCCGGGCGCCGCGTGCGGCCCGGCACCATGGGCTCGGCCGCGGTGTCGAGCTTGGCGATGTCCTCGGGCAGCTCGATCACCGAGACGCCCGGCTTCTCCGCCTCGGCCACCTTGAAGGCCTTGCGCATGATCTCCGGGATCGTGTCGGCGGCGCGGATCGACTGGGCCCATTTGGTGATGGGCTTGAACATGTCGATCGCGTCCATGTTCTGGTGGCTCTCCTTGTGCAGGCGGTGGGTCGAGGTCTGGCCGATGATGGCGACCACGGGGGCGCGGTCCATGTTGGCGTCGGCCAGGCCCGTGACCAGGTTGGTCGCCCCCGGCCCCAGGGTGCCGAGGCAGACCCCGGGCTTGCCCGTGAGGCGGCCGTGGGCGTCGGCCATGAAGGCGGCCGCCTGCTCGTGCCGGCACAAGACGAACTCGATGGTGCTGTCCAGAAGCGACATCATGACGTCGGCGTTCTCCTCGCCCGGCACGCCGAAGATGCGCTCCACCCCCTCGGCCTCGAGGCATTTGACGAACAGGTCCGATGCTTTCATGGCGGATGACTTCCCTTCTTACCCGGCGGGCCGGCGGCGGCCCTCGATTCCCGGCGGACTGTAGCGGCGGCAAGCCGCCGGCGGAACGGCCAATCCGCACCATGACGCGAGAGCGGGTCCATTATGAATGGACCCGCTCTCTCCTTTTGTCGCTCGCGGCAGCGGACCGTATGGTCCGCGCCTGCGCGGGCGCGCCGGACGACCGGCGAGCCGCCTTGCGGCCTGGAGCGATCCCAGTTGGTCTGGAATCGCTCGAATCGCCAGCCCCCGCGTATGAGTGCTAAGCTTCAAGAACACGATAGGGGAGGGAGTGATGCCCAAGATAAACGGCGCGAGGCTGCTCGACGACTTGAAGACCCTGCGGACCTATGGAGCCCACGGCAACGGCGTGGTCCGCACCGCGCTCACGGAGGTCGACGTGGCCGCGCGCGACTGGCTGCTCGGGCGCATGAAGGCGGCCGGCTTGGAGGCGGAGATCGACGGCATCGGCAACGTCATCGGCCGCTCGCCCAACCCAGGGCCCGCCCTCCTCATGGGATCGCACACCGATACCCAGCCCGAGGGTGGCTGGCTCGACGGGGCCATGGGCGTGATCTATGGCCTCGAGGTCGCGCGCGCGCTTGCCGAGGACCCGGAGACGGCCGCGCTCGCCGTCGACGTCGCGTCCTGGATGGACGAGGAGGGCACCTTCGGCATCTGCGTCGGCAGCAGCTCCTTCATGGGCCGGATGGGGGACGCGGAGTTCGCCGCGGCGAAGAACGTCCAGGGCCGCAAGCTCACCGATGCGCTCGGCGACGCGGGCTATGCCGGCCGGCCGCGCCAGCAGCTCGATCCTGCGCGCAACCCCGGCTACCTCGAAGCCCATATCGAGCAGGGCGGGCACCTCGAGGCCTCGGGCAACCGTATCGGCGTCGTGACGGCCATCGTCGGCATCCGCACCTTCCGCCTCGAGTTCAAGGGCGCCCAGAACCACGCCGGCACCACGCCGATGCCGATCCGCAAGGACGCGGGCATGGCGCTCATCAAGCTCGCCTACCGCATCAACGAGGCCTTCGAGGGGATCAAGGGCGAGCGCACGGTCTGGACCATGGGCCGGGTCAACCTGCATCCCGGTGCCCACAGCATCGTGCCCGGCTTCGCCGATATGTTCCTGCAGTTCCGCGACCCGGAGGAGGATCGCATGGAGCGGTTCGAAGGGGCCTTCCACGCCCTCGTCGACGAGGCCAACGCGGCCGGCCCGGTGGAGATCACCGTCATCCCCAAGGGCGCGAAGATCACGCCGACACCGATGGACGAAGCGCTCCAGGCCCATATCGCCGAGGCCGCGGAGGCGAACGCGCCCGGGGACTGGATCCACATGCCGAGCGGGGCCGGCCACGACGCCATGATCGTCGGCGATGGCATTCCCGTCTCCATGCTGTTCGTGCCGTCCATCGACGGCATCAGCCACGACTTCGCCGAGGACACGGCGGACGACGATATCGTCCTCGGCTGCCAGGTCTGCGCCGACGCCGCTGCCCGCATCATCCGAAGCTGGCGCTAGCAGTCTGTCGGGCTTGAGGTCCGGAATTTCGGGATGAGCGGTTTTCCGGGCTTTTCTCGGGTGCATGGCTGGGAGGCGGTTGGAAGGCGGGTTTTCGTCCGCGACGGTCGAGACGGCGGCGGATTTCCGGTGCCACGGGGGTGTGGCCGGGCTTTCGCGGCGCCTTGTCGGGCCAAGAGCGCCCTCATGATGCCATCTCCAGCTTGAGTTTGTGCAGGCGCTTGCAGTTGTAGGCCAGGGCCACCAGGTCCCACTCGCCGGCCACCTTGTCGAGGCCGCGCAGGGAAAAGCCGGTGAAGCCGAGGACCGCCTTGACGATGCCGAAGACCGGCTCGACGGTCTGCTGGCGCAGCCTGTAGAGGGCGCGGCCCTCCGCGCTGGCGAGCTTCGCCGCCATGGCCTGGAGCCATTCGGCCTTGGGTTCCTTCGCCGGCGCCTCGGCCTTGGCCGGGCGGAAGTCGTGGCGCCGCCGGTGGCCCGCTCCGGCCGTCGCCACCAGGGCTTCGATGCCGCTCTCGGCAAGCGCCGCAACCTCGTCACCGGTGGCATAGCCGTTGTCCGCCAGCACCATCCCGGGCCGGCCCAGCGCGGCGGGGACCGCCGCGATGTCCGCCACCAGCTCATTGCGGTCGCTGGCGCAGTTGCTGACCCGGGCGCCCAGGATCAGCTGAGAGCCCCCGGCATCCACCACGGCCTGGGCATTGTAGGCTTGGCGGTACTCGTGCGCCGTGCTCTTGCGCATCAGCCGGCTGTCCGGGTCGCTCAGGTTGCTCTGCTCGTCACCCCGCGGCGCCTCGTCGGGCGGCTTCGGGTGCTTGCCCTTGGCCCGGCCCTTGCGCGTCTCGCGCGCCGCCACCTTGGCCTCGTATTCCGCCCGCTCCGCCGCGGCGCGCCCGGGCCTGGGCCTCGAGGCGCCGACGCGCCGCATCCAGCCGGTCGCGCAAAGCCTCCCGGCGCGCGATCTCCTTGGGCAGTGCCTGGGGATCCTCCTCCGCGCCACCGTCCGCCGCCTCGGCACGCCCCATCAGGTCCGCGATCTCCAGCTTCAGCTGATCGATCAACTCGCCGGCGCGATCGTATCTCACGGAGCGGTGCTTGCTCGCATTGGCGTCAATCTTCGTGCCGTCAACGCTCACGACACCAACCTTCACCAGCTTCAACTCCCTGGCCAGCAGCAGAACCCGCAGGAAACTCTCGCCAAACGCCGCCAGGTTCTCGCGCCGAAAGGTCGCGACCGTGTCATGGTCGGGATGGGTGTTGGCGGCCACGAAGCGCACCCCGATATCGCGGTGCGTCGCGCGCTCGATCCGATGGCTCGAGAAGATCCCGTTGGCATAGCAGTAAATCAACAGCGCCAGCATCATCCGAGGGTGATACTGCGCCGACCCCGTGCCGCGACGGTTCACCTTGAAGGCGCTCATGTCGACGCGCTCGACCGCCTCGATCACGAAATGCGCCAGATCATCCTCCGGGATCCAGTCCCGAAGATCGGGCGGAAGCAAAAACGCCTGGTCCCGCTCGCACTCAACAAATTTGCTCATGAAGCGATTCTACAAGAAAACGCCGCCAAAGTCCGACAGACTGCTAGTACCCACTTTCATAATTCCGTGTGCCATACGACGGCGCCCCGAGGTTCCCGGCTAGGAGCGTGGCGCGCCGTGATGCCGGGGCATCACAAGCGGCGCGCGACGACGTCCGGGGGCCTCGGGGCGCCGCCCTGCGGGTCGCTTTTCCCACCCCCTCGGGGTGTCGGGTATGCTTGACGATGCCCCGGCATCACCGGCGCGCGCCCTCCTACCGAGGAGACGGGAAAAGCGATCGTATGGCACACGGAATTATGAAAGTGGGTACTAGGCCCGGTGGGGGGACCGAGGGCATGACACGAAGCCACGCCGGCGGCTGGTACCTCTCGCGCCGCCTCGGTGACGGGGTGACGCTCATCTGGGAGACGGCGATCAGGCCGCACTACCGCTGCAACATCTGGCACGTGCGCGGGCGGGACCGGGACATGCTGGTGGATTCGGGCTTCGGGCTCGTGAGCCTCGTGGACAACATCCCCGAGCTTCGCGCGCGGCGCCCCGTCGCCGTGGGGAGCCACAGCCACTGCGACCATATCGGCGGCCACCACGAGTTCGCCGAGCGCGCCATCCACGCGGCGGAGGCAGATATCCTGGCCCACCCGACGCGCTTCAATACGGTGATCGAGCCCTATGTGGTGGACGAGATGTTCGTTGGATCGCCGCCCGCGGGCTTCGCCGCCGCCGATTACACCATCCCACCGGCACCCCCGAGCCAGGTGCTCGAGGAGGGCGACGTGGTCGACCTCGGCGACCGGGCCTTCGAGGTCCTTCACGTCCCGGGCCATTCGCCGGGCTCCATCGCCCTCTTCGAGAAGGCGACCGGCATCATGTTCTCGGGCGACGTGGTGCATGCGGGCGAGAGCGGCATCGGCAACCTGGTCCTCTACCACTCGGTCGAGGACGACTACATCAGAGGCGTGGAGCGACTGCGCGAGGTGCCGGTGAAGTGCGTCCATGCCGGGCATTTCGAGAGCTTCGGGCACGGGCGCTACACCGAAATCCTCGACGACTACCTCGCCCGCAAGATGGCGCCCGGCTGCCCGGTCGAGGCGCGGATGAGCCGGGGGACGTCGGGGGACTGAGCGCGCGTGGGGAAAGCCGGCGCTTGGCGCGGCCGCCGCGCGTGCTTATCTAATGACCGATTGCGTTAAATGGGGATCGGATCATCGGCCCCCATACTTCGTCCTTCGTCAGGCTCAGGATGAGGAAGCTCAGCATGAGGGCTTCACCCTGGCATAAGAGCCTCATCCTGAGCTTGTCGAAGGGTGAGGCTCGCCGAAGGACGAAGGGTGGACCGGCGGTGCAAGACCGGAACATAGCGAGAGAGCGAGAGATGCAGCAGAATGTCGCCGCCACCATCATCAAGCTCCTGGTGCTGAGCCTGATCGTCGGCCTGGCGCTGAACCTCTTCGACCTCGACCCGCTCTCGCTCCTGGCCAATTTCGGCGGTACGGTCGAGGCGATCTTCAAGACCCTCGTCTCGGCGATCTCCTGGGCCATCCCCCACGTGCTCCTGGGCGCGGCCGTCGTGGTGCCGATCTGGCTCGCGCTCCTGCTCCTGCGGGCTGCCCGCAAGCGATAGCGGCGGGGGCCCCTACTCGGCCGCCTCGCGCGCCTCCATGAGCCCCACATCCTCGAGCACCACGCGCACCTTGGCGCGCTGCTCGTCAGTGTAGGGCAGCATGGGCGGGCGCGAATGGCCGCCCGGCTTGCCCATCATGTTCATGGCTTCCTTAATGCCGACATACATGTCGCCATAGGTGAACATGTCATAGAGCCGGTGCATCTTCACGTGGAGGGCCTTGGCCGTCTCAAGGTCGCCGCGCACGTAGCTCTCGTAAAGCTCGGTCGCCATGGTGCCGCAGATCGGCGGGGTCATGGCGACGGCGCCGTCGCCGCCGATGGCGAGTGCCGGGACCAGCATGTGCTCCAGGCCGATGAAGAGGCGGATCTCGTCGCCCACGGTGCGCACCAGGTCGGAGAACTGGAGCATGTCGAAGGAGCTGTCCTTGATGGCCACCACCTCGTCGATTCTAACCAGCTCCTCGATCAGCGCCGGCTTCAGGTAGGTCTTTATCACCGTCGGGCTGTTGTAGAGCATGACCGGCATCTCGCCCTCGCCGGCGATGCGCCTGTACCACTCCTTCACTTCGCGCTCGTCGATGCCGATATAGATGGGCGGCAGCACCATCACGCCGTCGCAGCCGACCTTCTTGGCATGGCGGGTGAAGTCGATCACGTCTTCGGTCCGCGTGGCCGAGGGGCCGGCGATCACCGGGATGCGGCCCGCCACCTGATCGACGCAGATCTCGAACACGCGCTTGCGCTCGTCCGCCGTCATGAGGAAGAACTCGCCCGTGCTGCCCGCCGTGATGACACCGTGGCAGCCCGCCTCGAGGACCAGGTCGATGACACCGCGGTAGCCGGCCTCGTCGATGGCGCCGTCGCGGGTGAAGGGGGTGATGATGACGGCGAAGGAGCCGTGCCAGTCGATGTCGTTCCGGTTCATGGCGAAACCCTCTCTGTGCGCTAGACCGGGCACCATGGGAAGCGGGCCGGATGCCCTACTCCCCTGGCGCCATAAGCTGTAATCTGACCGGGCGCGCGCCGGCCCGGGAAGCTCACAGTGTCCCGCCCCGGCGCGCACCGAGTCAAGCCGCGGCGGCCACGAGCTTAGGAACCAGAACACTAGGAGCAAGCGCCATGAAGATCGCCAGCGTCGAGGGCATCCGCCTCTACCCCAAATCCATCAAGGAGGCGTGGGAGGACGACTACATCTGGCCCAGCACCATGCCCACCTTCCTCGTGCGCGTGACGACCGAAGACGGGCAAACGGGCGTCGGCGAGACGGTAACCCAGAACTGGTACTACGGCGAGACCGGCGACCAGCTCGCCGAATGCATCCGGCTCTACGACAAGGCGCTCAGGGGCACCGACCCCGCGAACTTCGCCCTCTGCCACCAGCGCATGGTGTCGGTCTATGGCGGCGGCATGCCGGGCGGGCGCAGCGCGCGGGCGGGCGTGGACATGGCGCTCTACGACCTCGTCGGCAAGGCCCGGGGGGTGCCCGTCCATGCGCTCCTCGGCGGCGCCTACCGCACCGAGTTCGAGCTCCTCACCAACCTCTATCACAAGACGCCCGAGTCCATGGCCGAAGGCTGCCGCGAATTCGTGGCCGCCGGCTTCAAGGGCCTCAAGATCAAGGTCGGCGACGTGATGAACGCCAAGGGCTGGTGCCGGGACAACCTGATCTCCGAGCTGGCCCTCCTCGAAGCCGCCCTCGAGGCCACGCCACGCGACGTCTATATCGACGCCGACACCAACCAGGGCTGGAAGAGCGCCAACTGGACCATCACGGCGCTCAGGCGTTTCGCGCAATACGACAACCTCTCGATCGAGCAGCCGGTGATGCTCGCCGATCTCAGGGGCGCCGTGCAGGTGAGGAAGCACGCGGGCGTACCGCTGATCCTCGACGAATCCGTGTGGTCGCCCGAGGCCATGCTCAACATTGCCCGCATGGAGGCTTGCGACCGCATCGTGCTCAAGCTCACCCGCCTGGGCGGCTTCTTCGAGTGCCTCAAGGTGATCTCCATCTGCGAGAGCGCCAATATCGGCGTCAGCGTCGATTCCTGCCCCTTCTCGCTTCTCGGCGATACGGCCTGCTGCCACATCGCGTCGGCCATCCGCGACCCCTATCCGGTCGAGTGCGAGACCCACGTCACTTTCATCGACTTCGGGCCCGAGCCCATGTTCTCGGGCGGCATCACCTTCAAGGACGGCCGCGCCCACCTGCCCGACGCCCCCGGCATCGGCGTCGATGTGGATTGGGACGCGGTGGCGGCGCACCAGAAGCGCGGCGCGGCGGAGCTGGCGGCGGCCGGTGGATGAGCCGACGCGCGATCAAGAAAAATTGAAAATCTTGAAATGATATCATATATAATATCATGTACGTGCTGGACACGAATGTCCTGGTGGCCGCCTTGCGCTCACGTCGGGGAGCGAGCTTTCTGATCCTGGAAGCCCTGATTCGGGGTGAATTCGAGGCAATGGCTTCTGGCGCTATGTTGCTGGAGTACGAGGAGGTACTGCGCCGCGACGAGCAGCTAGCCAACTTTTGGATATCGCCGGATGAGATATCCGTCGTCGTCGGCGTGTTGGCCGCGAAGTTATGCCCGGTATCGATCTATTTTCAATGGCGGCCCCAGTTGCGTGATCCGGATGATGAAATCTTTCTCGAATGCGCGGTGAACGGGATGGCGCGCGGCATCGTGACCTTCAACAAAGCGGATTTTTTTCCGGCCGCCGAGCGATTCGGCATGGCGTTGCTGACGCCGGGCGAACTGGTTCGAGCACTGTATCTTACAAGACGAGGCCCATCATGAGCACATATAGCCTCAGGCTTCCCGACGACTTGATGCAAAAGGCGAAGGACGCCGCCAAACGCAATCATACGTCGCTCAACCAGCTCTTCGTCTCGGCCATCGCCGAGCGCGTCGGCGCGGAACGCACGGAGAGGCTGTTCGCCGCCATGGCGGAGCGCGCCGACCTCGCGGCCTTCCAACGCATCCTCGACCGCGTGCCGGACACGCCGCCCGTGTCAGGTGACGAGCTCGAACCCTGAAGAAGCCGTGCGACTCGGGGACTCGTTCGATGACTGAATCGGCCGAGGTCGTCATCATCGGTGGCGGCATCGTCGGGTGTGCGGCCGCGTACTACCTGGCCAAGCGCGGCGTGCCCGCCATGGTGTGCGAGAAGGGCGCGGTGGCGGGCGAGCAGTCGAGCCGCAACTGGGGCTTCGTGCGCCAGCAGGGCCGCGACCCGGCCGAGATCCCGCTGATGATGGAGTGCAACCGCATCTGGCGCGGCCTCGAGGCCGAGATCGAGGCCGACGTCGAATGGATCCAGGGCGGCAACCTGGTGCTGGGCGACGACGAGGCGCGCATGGCCGAGTTCGAGGGCTGGGTCGAGACGGCCCGCCAGCATCAGCTCGATTCGCGAACCCTCAACCGCAAGGAGATCGAGGACCTTATCCCCGGCATCAGGACGAGCGCCGTCGGCGGCCTCTATACGCCGAGCGACGGCCAGGCCGAGCCCCACAAGGCGGCGCCCGCCATCCGCCGCGCGGCCGAGCGCCTGGGCGCCACCTTCCACGAGGACCGCGCCGTGCTCGCGGTCGAGACCGAGCGGGGGGCCGTCTCGGGCGTCGCGACCGAGAGCGGCGAAATCAAAACCCAGACGGTGATCTGCGCGGCGGGCGCCTGGTCGGGCCGGCTCGCGCGCACCTTGGGCCTCTTCCTGCCCCAGATCTGGATCCGGGGCACGGTGGCGCGGACCACGCCGGCCAAGGCCATGACGCCGGCGGGGGTGTGGGCCGGCCTCGCCTTCCGCCAGCGCCGCGACGGCAGCTTCAACATCGCGTCGGGCACCGGGGCCGATCACGACATCACCCTCGAGAGCCTGCGGAACTTCCGCCCCTTCGTGCCCAACTACCGCAAGAACCGGGGCTTCCTCACCCCGCGCCTGGGAAAGACGTTCATCGAGCACTTGCCGGGGCGCCTCTCCCGCGCGGCGCAGGGCCGTGAATACACCCGCATGCGGACCCTCGATCCCCCACCCAACCCCACGCGCGTGGCCAACGCGCTTGCAACCCTGCGCCAGACCTTCCCCCATATGGGCGCGGTCTCGGTGGTGCGGAGCTGGGCCGGCTATATCGACTTCACACCCGACATGCTCCCGGTCATCGACCGCCTGGAGACCCCAGCCGGCTTCATCCTCGCGACCGGGTTCAGCGGCCACGGCTTCGGCATGGGCCCCATCGCCGGACGCCTCGCGGCCGAGTTGGCACTCGACGGAAGAGCCTCGCTCGACACCGATGCCTTCCGCTTCGCCCGCTTCTCCGACGGCACCCGCCTGGAGCCCCGCAACGTGATCTGAGGGGCGCTATCCCGTAGCCGCCAGTGCCGCTCGCTCGGCGTCACCGAAACCGAGGAGGAAGCGGCCGCCGCCGAGATCGAAGACCGGGCGCTTAATGAGGGCAGGGTGGGCCAGCATAAGGGTGCTGGCGCGGCCCGCGTCCACGCCGTCCCGATCGGCCTCCGGGAGGCCGCGCCAGGTGGTGCCGCGGCGGTTGAGGAGCGCCTCCCAGCCGAGGGCGGCGATCCAGGCATCGAGGGTGGCCCCCTCGAGGCCATCGGCGCGGACATCGCTGAACTCGTGCGCGATGCCTTCCCCGTCCAGCCACTTCCGCGCCTTGCGGCAGGTGTCGCAGCTCTTGATGCCGTATATCGCGATCATCCCAGCACTATATGCTACGAACCGAGGAATGAAGATACTGGTGGAACAAACACGACAGAAGAGTCCCCCTCTCCCCACTGGGGAGAGGGTTCGAGTTGCTGGATGCGTTCCACTAATACCAGTGAGCGCCTGAATTGACTCTCGGGATATTCATTGATGGCGGATGATGGCGGATTGTGATTCTATGGTCTCCCACCAGATGTGGGGGATGTCATGGGATCAGCACTCAAGATACGGGATGATTTGACGCCTTTGGAGCTTCGGCGCTGGGCTCGCGTGGAATCGTACGGTCGAGCGGCGGCGCGGGCCTATGGGATCGCGAATGCTTTGGAGGAGATGCCCTGGGCTGATGCCGCGCGGCTTGCGGGGATGGATCGCCAAACGCTTCGCGACGCGGTTGTTCGTTACAATGCAAAGGGATTGGAGGGGCTTCACGACCGTCCAAAGGGCTACTCGCCGCGGCGGCTGACGGCAGACGAGGAAGCGGCGCTGGCGGCGGTCATCATCGCCGGGCCGGAGCCTGAGCGCGACGGGGTTTGCGCCTGGACCCGGGCCGATCTGTGCCGCTGGCTGGAGGAGCGCTTCGCCAAGACCTACCACCCCTCGAGCATGACCCGGGTTCTACGGCGGATGGGATTTTCCCGCCAGAAGGCGCGCCCGAGCCACCCGCGAAGGGACGCCGAAGCGCAGGAGCGCTTCAAAAAAGGGGGCTTCGCGACATCCTGAAGGCGACCGCCGCGGCGCATCCCGACAAGCGCCTACAGCTGTGGTTTCAGGATGAAGCGCGCGTCGGCAACAAGGGCCGGGTGTGTCACCGGTGGTGGCGCAGGGGCGAGCGTGCCCCCGGGACGCGTCAAATCGGCTACCAGTGGGCCTACATCTTCTCCGCCGTGCGCCCGGACACCGGCGACGACGTCACCCTGGTGATGCCGAGCGTCAACGCCAAGGTCATGGACCTGTTTCTCGCACACTTCGCCGATACCCTGGACCAGGATGCGCACGCCGTCATGATGTGCGACGGCGCCGGTTGGCACGACGAGCGCGCCCTCACCGTCCCCGACAACGTCACCTTGGCGCTGTTGCCGCCTTACAGTCCCGAACTCAACCCCGTCGAGCGGGTTTGGCTCTACCTACGCGAACGCTTCCTATCGCTCCGCGTCCTCGACGACACCGAGGCCATCATCGACGCCTGTTGCCAAGCATGGATCGACCTCATCGCAGAACCGGATCGTATGCGAACCCTCTGCGCCTATCCATGGATCATGAAGGTGATTTCATAGGCTCACTGGTATGAGACCCGCGGACGGAGGCCGATCCCGCCATGACCCAGCTCGACCACCTGTTCTCGCCCCTCACCATCCGCGGCGTGACCATGCGCAACCGCATCTTCTCCACGGGCCACCAGGCCCTCCTCGCCGTGGGCGACACCGTGAGCCCGGGCCTCATCGCCTACCAGGAAGCCCGCGCCGCCGGCGGCGCCGGCCTCGTCATCCTGGAGGTCGCGGGCGTGCACGAAAGTGCCTATTTCGTCGAGAATTGCCTGATGGCGCACACCGACGCCTGCATCCCCGGCTACCGTGAGATGGCCGCGCGGGTCCACGCCCATGGCTGCAAGGTCTTCGGCCAGCTCTTCCATCCCGGCAAGGAGGTGCTGGGCTCGACCGACGGCTCCGCCTCCGTGGCCTATGCCCCCTCGGCCATCCCGAACGAGCGCTACAAGGTCATGCCCCGCGCCATGTCGGGCCACATGGTCCGCGAGATCGTCGACGGCCACGGCGCCGCCGCCCGGCGCATGCAGGAAGCCGGCCTCGACGGCGTCGAGATCGTGGCCAGCCACGGCTACCTGCCGGCCCAGTTCCTCAACCCCCGCCACAATGTGCGCGAGGACGAGTGGGGCGGCGACCTCGCGGGACGCCTGCGCTTTGTCACCGAATGCATCGCCGCCATCCGGCGCGAGGTGGGCGAGGATATGGTGGTCGGCATGCGCATCTCGGGCCATGAGATGGACGAGGTGGGCCTGCAGACCGACGAGGTGATGGCGGCCTGTGTCGCCCTCGACCGGCAGGGCGGGCTCGACTACCTGAACGTCATCGCCGGCACCTCCGATACCTGCGGCTAGCCCCACATCGTGCCGCCCATGTTCATCGAGACCGGCTACGTCGCCCCCTACGCCGCCGCCATCCGCGAGAAGGTCTCGGTGCCGGTCTTCGTCGCCGGGCGCATCAACGATCCACGTATCGCCGAGAAGATCCTGGCGGGCGGCCAGGCCGACATGTGCGGCATGACACGGGCCATGATCTGCGACCCGGCCATGCCCAATAAGGCCGGGGCCGGGCGCCTCGACGACGTGCGCGCCTGCATCGGCTGCAACCAGGCCTGCATCGGCCATATGCGTCTCGGCTACTCCATCTCCTGCATCCAGTATCCCGAATCCGGGCGCGAGATCGCCTATGGCAACCGCGTGATGGCCGCCCCGCCCAAGCGCGTGCTGGTCGCGGGCGGCGGCCCCGGCGGCATGAAAGCGGCTGCCGTGGCGGCCGAGCGCGGCCACCGGGTCACTCTCTACGAGGCCGGCGCCCGCCTCGGCGGGCAGGTGCTGCTGGCCCAGGCCCTGCCGGGGCGCGAGGAGTTCGGCGGCGTCGTCACCAACTTGACGCGCGAGATGGCGCTGGCCGGGGTCGAGGTCGTCACCAATACGGCCGTCACGCCCGCGCTGATCGCGAACGAGGCGCCCGACGCGGTGATCCTCGCCACCGGGGCGCGCCCGCTCCGGCCCGAGATCGAGGGCGCCGAGGAGGGCCATGTGGTCGATGCCTGGCAAGTCTTGCGGGACGAGGCCAACGTGGGTGCCAGCGTCGCCATCGCCGACTGGCGCTGCGACTGGGTGGGGCTCGGCCTCGCCGAGAAGCTGGCGCGGGCGGGCTGCCGGGTGCGCCTCTGCGTCAACGGCTACGCGCCCGGCCAGACCATCATGCCCTATATCCGCGACCACTGGGCCGGAATCATCCACGCGCTGGGCGTCGAGGTGGTGACCTACGCCCGACTGCACGGGGTCGATGCCGACACGGTCTATATGCAGCACGCCGCGAGCGGCGCGCCCATGGTGCTCGAAGGCGTGGATATCCTGGTCCTCGCGCTCGGCCACGAATCCGACCGCGCCCTCGAGGACGCGCTCGACGATTACGCCGGCGCGCTGCACCTGGTCGGCGACTGCCTCAGCCCCCGGACGGTCGAGGAAGCCGTCCTCGAAGGCCTCGAGGCCGGGGCGGCGGTGTAGGGGGGCTGTGTGCTATCCACAATGGTTTGAAACACCAAGACACGAAGACACCAAGCGACCGGTTGACGGTGCCCGAGACTGCGACACCCCCTTGGTGGCTTTGTGTCTTGGTGGTGGAATCCCGAAGGCGCGGTGTGGGACCGGTCGAGTCGGTTCCCATGCCGCCGCCCCGCGTTCGGAGGTACGCTCATGCAGGTCGTCTATAGCGAGCAGCACCGTGGCCATCACCCCAGGCACTTCCTGGTCAATGGAACGATCCAGCAATGCCCCGAGGTGCCGGCGCGGGCCGATGCGTTCCTCGCGGCGGTCGAAGGGGCGGGGTACGAGGTGGTTGCCCCCGCGGACTATGGCCTCGATCCCGTCGCCGCCGTCCACAGCGCCGAATACCTCCAGTTCCTCGAGCATATCCATGCCCGTTGGCGCCGCATCGAGGGGGCGTCGGAAGAGGTGGTGCCGAACGTCCACCCCAACCGATCCGGCACCGGCTATCCCGATTCGGCCGCGGGTCAGGCGGGCTACCACATGGCGGATACCGCCTGCCCCATCTCCGCCGGCACCTGGGCCGCCGCGGTGGCCAGCGCGGGCGTCGCCACCCACGCGGCCGAACTGGTCCTCGGCGGGCCGCCGCACGCCTACGCTCTATGCCGGCCGCCGGGGCATCACGCCTTCCCCGACATGGCGGGGGGCTTCTGCTTCCTCAACAACACCGCCATCGCGGCCCAGCGCTTGAGAAGGGCCTACGCGCGCGTCGCCATCCTCGACCTGGACGTGCACCACGGCAACGGCACGCAAGCCTGCTTCTACCGCCGCAAGGACGTGCTCACCATCTCCCTCCACGCCGATCCCGTGCGCTTCTACCCCTTCTTCTGGGGCCACGCGGCGGAGCGGGGCGAGGGCGAGGGCGAAGGCTTCAACCTGAACCTGCCGCTCCCGCGCGGCACCGGGGACGACGGCTACCTCGCGGCCATCGAGGTTGCGGGCCGCCGGCTCGCGGGCTTCCGGCCCTCAGCACTGGTCGTCGCCCTCGGCCTCGACGCCTACGAGGGCGATCCGCTGGCGGGCCTCGCCATCACCACGGCGGGCTTCGGGCGCATCGGCGAGTGGGTGGGCCGGCGCGGCCTGCCCACGGTGCTGGTCCAGGAGGGCGGCTACTTGTGCGCGGCGCTGGGTGCGAACCTCGCCACCTTCCTCGCGGGCTTCGAGGCGGCGCGGACCTGATCCATGATCGGGTCTCGACCGGGTCGTACCAGGAGCAGCGACATGGCGACACGAGAGACACCCAAGCCCCACGGGAGGAGGCGGGCCATGCCACCGTCCGATTCAACCTCGGCATCATGTACGAGAAAGGCTGGGGCGTGGCCGAGGACTACGCCGAGGCAGTGAGGTGGACAGGGATGGCGGCCGGTCAGCGCGGAGCAACGTCGTATGGTCGATCATTGGTTGCCTGCTCCCACCGGTGCCGGCACCTGCTAGGAGGGAAATAGCGCGCGTATCGCCGATCGTAGCCAATACGGGGAGCAACGGAGGACTGAGCAATGAAGATGAACTTCGCCATCGGCATGGGCCGCAACGAGCGAATGGACGAGATCGCGGAGCTTTCGAGACTCGCGGACGAGCATGGATTCACCCATGCCACCTTTGTCGACGAGCCCTATCTGGCCCGGGACGTGCACGTCATGGCGACCGTGGCCGCGCTCAACACCAAGCGCTTGATCATCGGCCAGGGGGTCGTGGACCCGAAGACCTATCATCCCTCGGCGCTGGCCAATGCGGCGGCGAGCCTGCACGAGCTCACCGGGGGCAGGGCTTTTCTCGGCATGGGCGCGGGCGGTCCGTTCGGCAAGCTCATGGTGCGTCCCATCGGGAACCGCGACCTGCGCGAGGCGGTGCAGTTCGTGAGAACCTTCCTCGACGGCGACGAGGCCGAGTACTACGGGTAGAAAATGGTGTCGGAGTGGATCGGGAAACGGGTCCCCATCTATCTGGCGGCGGACGGGCCGAAGGCCCTCGAGTTGGCCGGCGAGGTGGCCAACGGCGTGATCTTCATGGGCGGGCCGCCCGACTTCGTCAAATGGAAGGTCGAGAATATCTACCGGGGTGCGGAGAAAGCGGGGCGGGACCCGACCAAGATCGACATCTGCGTTCGTTCCTACATCTACGTGACGGACGACAAGCAGAGCGCGCACCGCGAGCTGTCCGGCTTCGTGCCCTTCGGCGCCCACATACTGCACCGGTACGCCAAGATCGAGGCCGTCATGAAGGTCTTCGAGCGGCTGGACCGGGAGCAGCCCGGGATCGTCGATGAAATGAAACGGTTCTTCGCCGGGGCGGAAAAGTACCGGCGGGAAGACGGCTACAACCCGTGGTTCGAAAAGATGGACGCCCCGTACGCCCATCTCATGACCATGCGTCAGATCGAGTGCATCCACATCGTGGGTGGCGTCGATGAGATCTGCGAGAAGATTCGCGCGCTGGGCGAAGCGGGTGTCACCACGGTCGCCACCGCGAACTATACGATTATCGACAAGAAGCGCATGGTCACCGACCTCGGCGAGAAGATC
This sequence comes from Alphaproteobacteria bacterium, assembly GCA_963666705.2. Lineage (GTDB taxonomy): Bacteria > Pseudomonadota > Alphaproteobacteria > CADEGL01 > CADEGL01. The sequence goes on from CAXXKO010000011.1 coordinate 51,454, forward strand.
ATGCCGCATTTTCGGAGCTAGTGCTTTTACGCGGAGGTACGATTCGCGTGCGGGCCCGCTCTCGGCTCGCCGCGCGATCCCCCCCTCACCCTGCCCTTCTCCCGCGAGGGGAGAAGGGGCTTGTTCGATGCGCTGGCGCCTCGATGATGAAATCCTTCCTATTGGTGAGCAACGGGGTTGGCGCATGGGCCGGCACCTACTTCGGCGGATATCAGGCGGGCAAGGCGCTGTACCAACCGAGCGCCGAAGACAATCGACAGGCGAGATTGACGCGGCCTGGGACCGTGTCAGGGCCTACGATGGAATCCCCGGCAAGAGCGGTGCCGGCCTCAGACGCTCGATCGAGCTGCTATCGCCCTGCGCGCCGGCCGGTTGAGCGGGCGACCCGGGGAAACGAGGAGACGGCCATGACCGAGTTGCGCCTCGCCGACTGCATCAACCAGCGCTGCCCCTTCTCCGGGAAGCCGGTCGTGGCCAATTCCCTCATCCTCCATCACGGCCGAGTGGTGGGGTTCTGCAATCCGGGCTGCCGCGACAAGTTCGCCGCCAACCCCGACGGCTTCCCCGATGCCGCGGCGATGTTCGCGGCGCTTGCCTCGCCTTGAGCCCCCGGCCTCGCGCCTCGGCTCCTCACTCCTCCTCGTCCTCTCCGCCGTCCCGCTCCAGGCGGCGGGCCTCGGCGATCTCCGCCGCCGTCATGGTGGCTTCGAGGGCGGCGAGCTGCTGGCGCGCGGCGCGGTAGCCGTGGCGGAGCGCCCGGTCGAGCCACAGGTGGGCCCGGACCGTGTCGCGCGGCACGCCGATGCCGGCCGCGTAGAGCCGGCCCATGGTGGCCTCGGCGAAGGGATGGCCCTGTTCGGCGGCGGCGTGATACCAACCCGTGGCGGCGGCCATGTCGCGGGCTCCGCCGATGCCGTTCTCGAACGCCCAGGCCAGGCTCGCCTGGGCGTAGGCGTAGCCGCCCTCGGCCGAGCGGGCGTACCACATCGCCGCCTCGGCCTCGTCCCGCGCCACGCCGCGGCCGCGGGCGTAGAGGAGGGCGAGGTCGTATTGGCTGACCGGGTCGCCTCGGATCGCGGCCTCGCGATACCAATGGGCGGCCTCGACATGGTCGGCGGCGACGCCCAGGCCCATCTCGAACAGGTAGCCGATCCTGTTATGGGCCCGGGCCTCGCCCTGGGCGGCGGCGGCCATGTACCAGTGCATGGCTTCGAGGTAGTCGCGATCGACGCCCTGGCCACGCTCGTACATGAGGGCGAGGGCGAGCTGGGCGCGGGCGTTGCCGGCCTCCGCGAGCGGCCAGACCTCGGTGAGGGCCACGGCGAAGTCGCCCCTGTAGTAGGCCTTGATGGCGTCGTCGAGGCCCGCCCGCGCCGGTAAGGCCAGCACCGCGAACATGAACGCGATCGGATACAAGCGCCGCATGGCGCTGAGTATACACCAAATCGGGCGGGAGCCGTGACAGAGAGGGCGCATCGGCGATAGGATTTGCCGAGCGGGCGGAACCAACCGGAGAGCAACGATGGCGCGGCGCGGCAAGGTCCTCAAGGGACCGTATCAGGCCTACAACCGAATCCCCGTCACGGATGTGGACGAGGAGCTGGTGCGGGTCGGGCGCGGGACACCGTGCGGCGAATACCTGCGCCGGTTCTGGCAGCCGGTGGCCCTCGCCTCGCAGCTCGGCGACCTGCCGCGCGCCGTCCGCATCATGGGTGAGGACTTGGTGGCGTTCCGCGACCGCGGCGGGCGGGTCGGCATCCTCGAGCGCGCCTGCTGCCACCGCGGCACCTCGCTCGAATACGGCAAGATCGACGACCGCGGCATTCGCTGCTGCTATCACGGCTGGCAGTTCGATATCGACGGCACCATCCTCGACACGCCGGGCGAGGCGCCGGACAGCACGCTTCGGCACAAGATCCGCCAGGGCGCCTATCCGGCGCACGAATGGAAGGGCGTGGTCTTCGCCTATATGGGGCCGCCCGGGAAGAAGCCGCCCTTCCCCATTTACGATGCCTTCGAGCGCGAGGGGGCCGCGTTCGTGCACCGCTACCGCCATTCGCCGTGCAACTGGCTGCAGGTGCGCGAGAACGAGACCGACCCCATCCACATCTGCTTCCTGCACACGCGCCTCTTCGGCGTGCAGTTCCAGCCCGTCTATGGTGCGATACCGACCATGGAATGGATGGAGACGCCCCACGGCATGATCTACATCACCACGCGGCGCTGGGGCGACAACCTCTACGTCCGCACCAATGACATGCTGATGCCGAACGCGGTGCGCGTGGGCGGCATCGACGACGCCCAGGAGGAGACCCTGTTCGACCGCCGCGGCAGCGCCCTCAATTGGGTGGTGCCGGTCGACGACACCAACGCCCTCATCCTCGGCTTCGGCGACATCGACAAGGACCTGGCGATCGAAGGCTCGAACGCCTACCCCGACCGCATGGGAAGGGCTGGCAACTACACCGTCGGCGCCGGCGACGTGGGCCAGACGGGCGAGCCTTCCTACGAGGAGCGCCAGCGCGCCCCCGGCGACTGGGACGCCTGGGTCAGCCAGGGCCCGATCACCATCCATGGGCGCGAGCACCTGGCCACCTCGGACCGCGGCATCAGCATGTACCGGCAACTGGTGCGGAGCGGTATCCGCGCCGTCGGCCGCGGCGAGGACCCCAAGGGCCTGGTGCGCGACGCGGCCGCCATGCCGATCCCGACCTATTGCCACAACACGGTGCGGCGCGTCCCGCCCAGTGCCACGCCCGAGGCCGACCGCGCGGTCATGCTCGCCTTCGGCCGCGAGGTCACCGCGAAGATCATGGCGGGCGAGATCACCAAGGAACGGGTCGGCTCCGCGCCGATCCTGGCCTGAGCGAGGAAATCCCCGAAGCTAGAAACTCCACGAAAAAGGTCAGCCATGAAATTCAAGAAGGTCGCCGTCACCGGCGGTGCCGGGTATCTGGGCCAATATGTGCTCGCCGAGCTCGCCGGGCGCTGCGATGTGACGGTGCTCGACGTCAAGGAGCCGGCGGCGGACGTCGCGTTCGCACGCGCCGACGTGCGCGATTTGGAATCCTTGCGCCGCGGCGTGGCCGGCCACGACGCGGTCATCCATCTGGGCGGCCTCGACCTCGCCATCGACGCCGCGCCCGAGGCCTTCATCGAGGTCAACACGCTGGGTACCTGGAACGTGCTCCAGGCCGCCTACGAGGCGGGCATCGCCAAGGTCGTGCAATGCTCGAGCGTGGCCGTCACGGGCCTCGGCGAATCCGAGCGCGAGAAGCCCCACTACATCCCGGTCGACGAGGCCCACCCGCTCGAGGTCTCCCACCCCTACGGCGTCAGCAAGCGGGCGGCCGAGGTGATGGCGCGAAGCTTCGTGCGCCGCGGCGGCATCGAGATCATCTGTTTGCGCCCGGTCCTGGTCATATACCCGTTCTACATCCCAAAGGCGGTCGCCCGCATGGCCGAGGACGAGGGCCGGCGGCTCTTCTATTACGTCTCGCCCGAGGACACGGCGCGGGCCTTCCGCCTGGCGCTCGAGGTCGAGGGGGTGGCCTTCGACACCATCTTCATCAGCGCCGCGGACACCTGTACCGAGGAGCCGACCCTCGATTTCATGGACCGGCTTTACGGCCCCACGCCCCAGGTGCGACGGCCCGAGCTCTTCGAACGCAACCCGCGCGCGAGCGTCATCGACATCTCCCGCGCCCACAAGGTGCTCGGCTACGAGCCCACCTCGAGCTGGCCGGCGCTGCTGAAGGCCCATGGCGGCGGGGCGTGAGGCTTTTCGGCGATCGACCCGCGTCCTCAAGGCCGATATGCCGTTGTTGATTCCATGTGAGCGGAGAAAACGCAGCATAAGAATTTCCCTCTCCCCACTTCTTCCCTTGGGGGGAGAGGGAGGGACCCGCGAAGCGGGAGGGTGAGGGGTCAGGAAAGAGTCCCGCGAAGCGGGAGGGTGAGGGGTCGGGAAAGAGTCCCGCGAAGCGGGAGGGTGAGGGGGTGCGCGTCCGCGCGTCGGAAGACTCTTTTGACCGCCTGCCGGCGGCCACCCCTCACCCGGCGCGCCAGGCGCGCCACCCTCTCCCCGGTGGGTAGAGGGTTCAAAGCGAGCGAAGGGGGGAAGGTGACATGGCCGAGATCTCGGATGCGGCGCGGGCGCTCCACGACGACGCGCTCATCGTCGATGGCTTGATCGCCTTCAGCGACGGCGAGACGGCACCCCTGCGCGCGGGCAACGTGGCGGCCGCGAACCTCACGGTCGCCACCTTCCAGGCCGGCTTCACCCAGGCCTGCGACGAGATGGCGGTCTGGCTCGACCGCCTCTCGCGCCCCAGCTGCGCCTGGCGCCTGGTGCTCCAGGCGGCGGACATCGCGGCGGCGCGGGCCGAGGGCAAGATCGGCCTCGTCATGGGCTGGCAGAACCTGCGGCCCATCGGCGACCGGCTCGACCGCTTCGCCTTCTTCCACCGCCTGGGCGTGCGCGTCATGCAGCTCACCTACAACGAGCGCAACTTCGTCGGCGACGGCTGCCTCGAGCCCGACGACGGGGGCTTGAGCGCCTTCGGCAAGCGTGCGATTCACGAGATGGAGCGCCTGCGCATCGCCATCGACCTGAGCCATGTGGGCGAGCGCACCTGCCGCGACGCGATCGATGTGGCGACGAGGCCGGTGCTGCTGACCCATGCCAACGCCCGCGCTGTCTGCCCCAGCGCGCGCAACAAGAGCGACGCGGTGATCGAGGCGGTGGTGGCGACCGGCGGCCTCGTGGGTGCCGGCATGCACGGCGCCTTGTGCTGGAGCGGTGAAGCGGCCCGCCCGCCCATGCTCGCCGACGCGCTTCGCAATATCGAACACGTGGCGGCGCTCGTGGGGCCCGAGAACATGTCCCTCGGCACCGACTTCGTCTCCGTCGGGCCCGAAGGTCAGGCGCGGCTCGACAGCGTTCTCGCGACCACGTTGAAGCTCTACCCCGCCTTCATGGCCGAGTTCGCCGCCGCCTTCGGCAACGACGCGCGGGCGCGCTATCCCGCCGACTGCAACTCCGTGGCCGAGCTCGCCGTCCTGACCGACGCCCTCCTCCAGTTCGGCTGGTCCGACACCGAAATCCGCGGCCTCCTCGGCCTCAACCTCGTCCGCGTGCTGGGTGAGATCTGGGGCGGGTGATGGGCGGCTCGAAGCACATCAATCCGCCCTTGCCGCCCCGCCCTCGAATGCCGCGATCTCCGCTTCCAGCGCCGCGACGCGGGCCATGAGGCGGACGACGCTCTCGTCCACCTCGGCGGCCGTAAATCGCGGCGTGATGTGCTGCGGGCAGTTGACGTCCCAGGCTTCGATCTCGAACAGGATGGCGCGCTCGGGCCGTGCCTGGTAGCCGGCATGGCTGAGCTTCGCGATCAGGTCCGGGTCGTCCTCCACCACCCGCGCGCGGCCCCAGACCTTGATGCGCCGCCGGTTGGCGTAGTCCATCAAGAAGATGAAGGCGCGCGGGTTGTCCGCGAGGTTGCCGAGGGTGATGTACTGCTTGTTGCCGCCGAAATCCGCGAAGGCCAGGGAGCGCGGGCCAATCGTCTTGAGGAATCCGGGCGGCCCGGCGCGGTGCTGGATATAGGGCTGGCCCTCGGCGTTGGTGGTGGCGAGGTAGAAGGAATCGCGCTCCGCCAGGAAGGCGGCCAGGTCCTCCGTGACCGTGTCGCGCCAACCGCCCTTCTGCTCCATGCGAGCGTAGCTCCGGCGGCTGCCGCGCTGCTCCTGGGCCGCCTTTACCGAGGGTGTGAAGGCGATGTCGCTGACGAATTCCCGCACCGGTCTTCCTCCCATGAGCTCGCGCAGCCGCACAGCCTGTCGGCCGGCGTGGCGCTCCAGACATCGTAACAACGCAGGAGATCGAGCAGTCGTGCGCCCTCGATCTCCTCCACGTTCGGTGTGTGCCGATCCATCTCGCCCGCCTCTCACGCGGCGCGGCGCGGTGCGGCCACGGCGGGGAAGTCCAGCGCCGTCTCCGCCACGTGGTTGAAATAATTGGTGAAGGTGTTGATGGCCGTGACGGCCACAATCTCGGCGATCCCGCCGTCGTCGTAGCCCGCCGCGCGCGCCGCCTCCAGGTCCGTGTCGCTCGCCCATCCGCGCTTCTCGACGATCGCCGTGGCCAGCGCCAGTGCCGCCGCGCGCCCAGGATCGGCGGAGCCGCCGTCGAGGTTGCGGCTCAGTTCCCCGGCCGTGAGGCCGAGGGCGCGGCCGCCGGCCGTATGCGCCGCCGCGCAGTAGTCGCAGCCATTGAGGCTGGCAACGGTGAGCGCGACGGCCTCGCGCGTCTCGGGCGTGAGCGAACCAGCGCCGAGCGCCCGGTTGAAGGCGAGGTAGGCATCGAGGACCGCTGGCGCGTTGGCCATGGTGCGCATGATGTTGGGCGTCTTGCCCAAGGCTTTGCCGACGCCGTCGAGCAGGGCCTTGGCCTTGCCTTGGGCGTTGGCGGGGTCGATGGCTTGGAGTCTGGGCATGGCATTTCCTTCCGGTTGAGGGCGCCGCCGGGCAGCGGACCGTGGGATCAACTGAAATAAGATATAGACAGACCGGTACGTATAATCAAGAGATGAATGTGAAATAAATTCAGTCGCCACCGTCCTCTCTGAAACTCAGTACGCGCCACAATCCTTGAAGAATGGCGGCCAGACGGATATATACAGAACGGTTTATCCAATCTGCGATCGAGGAGTGGTACCGTGCCCACCAGCCGACGCGACCATCTGATCGACACCGCGCTCGATCTGTTTTCCCGGCACGGCTTCCACGCCACCGGAATCGACCGCATCCTGGCCGAGGCCGGGGTCGCCAAGATGACCCTCTACAATCACTTCCGGTCGAAGGACGAGCTGATCCTGGCCGCCCTGCGGCGGCGCGACGAGCGCTTCCGGAACTGGTTCGTGCGGGCGGTCGAGCGGCGAGCGCCCGATGCCCATGGCCGCCTGCTGGCGATCTTCGACGCGCTCGAGGAATGGTTCGGCCGGGAAGACTTCACCGGCTGCATGTTCGTCAACGCGGCGGCGGAGTACGGCGACCGCTCGAGCCCCATCCGCGCCGCCTGCGCCGAGCACAAGCGCCTACTGGGCGATTATGTCCGCCGGCTCGCCGAGGCGGCGGGTGCGGCGGACCCGGAGGCGCTGGCCCAGGAGCTCTCACTCCTGATGGAGGGCGCCGTCACCATGGCCAATGTCTCGGGCACCACGGAACCGGCGCGCCGGGCGAAGGCGGCGGCACATCCCCTGATCGAGCGCGCCCTCGCGCGGGCGGCCTGAGCTAGTGGTTCGAACCCGACGAAAGAGTCCCCCCTCTCCCTTGGGGAGAGGGTCGGGGTGAGGGGAAGCGCGTCGGCGCGTTATTCAGAGTCTTTCCACCGCCTTTCGGCCGCATGCCCTCACCCTCCCGCTTCGCGGGTCCCTCCCTCTCCCCCCAAGGGAAGAAGTGGGGAGAGGGTTCCAAGTGTCAGACGCGATACACCAGCTGGAGAGGGCGCCGCCCTCAGCCGCCGCCGATCTCGTCGGCGAGACGGGGCTGGTCTTCGAGCAGCGCCGCGAAGGCCCGCCGGACCTCCTCGCCCGTGCCCGCCCGCTCCCCCGCCGGCATGGCCCCGACCGCGTCGAACAGCTTGTGCTTGACGTAGAAGCGCCAGTGGACCGGCAGGCCGCCGAGGATTTCGGTGAGGGTGCGGTAGTTCTCCCGCGTCCACATCCGCTCGAACGCGCGGCGGCCTTCGTTGTGGCCGAAATAGCCATCTTCGCCGTTCCCGCCCGCGCCGTTCGCTTCCGTCTCCGCCCTCTTTCGCGCCGTCGCCGCCTCGTCGACCGCGCCATCGCGGATCACGACGCCGTATTCGGCCGCCGCGGCCGCCACCGAGACGAAGCCGCGTTTCACGTCCGTCAGCACGGCTTCCGTCGGCCGCTCGGCCGGCCGGCCCCAGCCGCCCGCGCCGGCGGCGGTGATGCTGATGCGGTCGCCCGGCTCGACCGTGACCACGTCCGTGTTCGCCAAGTCCACCTCGTGGTTCGAGCCCGGGTTGAGGGTGAAGACCGATGACTTGCCGGCCTCCCCGCCATTGATGCCCCACGGGGTGAAGCGGATGCGGTCGCGGTTGCGGGCCGTCAGCACCGTATTGGGTGCGAAGACCTGGAACTCGAGCGAGGTGGCGAGGCCGCCGCGGTGCGCGCCCGCGCCGCCCGAATCCATGGCCAGGCCGTATTTCAGGATCTTGATCGGCACCTCGGCCTCGTTGATCTCGACCGGCGTGTTCTTGAAGAAGGAGTGGTTGGCGCCCGAGCCGTCGGCCCCGTCCGCCGCCGCCCGCCCGCCAGCGCCCGACATGATGGGGTTGATGTTGGCCATGATGAGGCGGCCCGTGCGGTTATCGGTCGTGCGCACGTTCAGGAGCGGCCCGCCGTCGCCCGGCCCCGCCGCGATGAGCTCGGGCAGGGCCTGGGCAAAGGCGCCGAAGATCGTCGACATGAGGCGGTTGCAGGCGAGGCTCCGCATGCCGACGGCGGCCGGGAATTGCGGGTTGACGATCGAGCCCTCGGGCAGGATGCAGCGGCTCGACCGGGTGAGGCCCGAGTTGCGCAGGATGCTGGGGTCGAGGGTGTAGAGCACATAGACCACGGCGACCATCATCAGCACGTGGCGCTCGTCTCCGCCCGTCGGGATGTTGAGGGAGGAGGTGAGCTGGGGGTCGCTCTCCGAATAGTCGAAGACGAGCGTCTCGTCCTCGACCACGAGGTTGAGGGCGATGCGGGCGGGATGGCCGTCGGCCGAATCCTCGTCCATGTAGTCGGCGAAGAAATACGCGCCGTTGGGGATGCGGCGGATGACCGCGCGCGCCTGGCTGTCAGCGTAATCGAGCAGGCCCGCCATGCCCTCGCGGAAGGTCTCGAGGCCGAACCGCGCCACCATCTCGTGCACCTTGCGCTCGCCCGTGTTCAGCGCCGCGACCTGGGCTTTCAGATCACCCCAGTTCTGGTCCGGCACGCGCACGTTGGTGAGCAGGATGTCCACCAGCTCCTGGTTGAGAATGCCGGCCTTGTAGAGCTTGGTGGGCGGGATGCGGATGCCTTCCTGGTGCACCTCGGTCAGCGTCCGCGAGAGGCTCGCGGGCACGGCCCCGCCCACGTCCGTGTTGTGGATGTGGCCGACGGCAAAGCACACCAGCTCGCCCTCGTAGAAGATCGGCTTCCACACATGGCCGTCGGGCGAATGGGTGCAGACGAAGCCGCTGTAGGGGTCGTTGGTAAAGCAGATATCGCCCTCTTCGTAGCGGTCGACGAGGGCGAGGCCGCGGCCGTAGTCGAGCCCCACGAACCAGGTGGCGCCCAAGTCGAGGGGCGAGGCGAAGGTCTTGCCCTCGGGCGTGGCGAGGCCGGTGGTGAAGTCCTCCGACTCCTTGACGAAGGTGCTGTGGGCCGTGCGCAGCAGGGTGAACGCCATGCTCTCTGCCGCCGCCGCGCAGTGGTTCCCCAGGATCTCGAGCGTGACCTTGTCGATTGCCATGGCTCTTCTAGCCTCCCTCACCGTTCGGCGCGCGGCGCGCGAGCACGATCTGGCCGTAGGCGTCCACCCGTCCGTCGAAGCCGTCGGGGACGCAGAGCGTGCAGTCGTCCTGCGCCACGATCGCGGGGCCCGCGAACCGGTGCCCGGGTGCGAGGCCCGCGCGGGTGAAGAGCGGGACCGTCCGCTCGGCCCCGTCGAGGTGGACCGCGACCGCGCGTTCGGGCACGGCGTCCTCCGGCACCTCGGGCGCGGTCGTGAAATGCGGCATCGGCGTCTCGCCCACGACGACGAGGCGTAGGTTGATCATCTGGACGGGTGCGGCGCGGTCGGCGTGCTCGTAGAGGCGCTCGTGGACCTGGTGGAAGGCTTCCGCGAGGCCACTTATGTCCCCGGCCTCGAGGTGGGCCGCGTCGAGCGGCACCTCGACCTCGAAGGACTGGCCGCGATAGCGCATGTCCGCCGAATAGAGGAGGCGGTGGCGGCCGTCATAGCCCTGCTCGTGGCGCAGCCAGTGCATGGCCCGCTCGCTCAGTTCCTCGAAGCCCGTCCGCATGATGGGCACGGCGTCCGCGTCGAGGTCGATATAGACCGTCTTGATGAAGTCGTTCTTGAGGTCGGCGATGAGGCCGCCGAGCGCGCTCAAGACGCCGGGGGTGGTGGGCACCACCACATGGGTGACGCCGAGCTCGCGGGCGAGGAAGCAGGCCAGCATGGGACCGGCCCCGCCGAACGCCTGGAGGGCGAAGTCCCGGGGATCGACCCCGTAGCTCGACATCAGCTTGCTGATCTCCATGTACATGCCCGAGACGGCGATCTCGATGATCGCCTGTGCCGTCTCCCGGACGTCGCGCCCGATGCGCTCGGCCAGGACGCCTATGGCCGCCTCGGCCTTTGCCCGGTCGACGCGGACGGCGTTGTAGGCGAGCGCGGCCTGGCCGAGGAAGCCGAGCACGGCGAAGGCGTCGGTGACCGTGGCGCGTTTCCCGCCCTGGCCGTAGCAGGCCGGGCCCGGGTTGGCGCCGGCGCTCTCGGGCCCGACCTTGAGCACGCCGAAATCGTCCACCCGGGCGATGGAGCCGCCGCCGGCGCCGATCGAGGTCACGGCGACCGTGGGGATGAAGATGGGGAACTCGCCGATGACTTCACCGACGCCGTATTGCGGCATGCCCTCGCGGATGAAGGCCACGTCGGCGCTGGTGCCGCCCACGTCGAAGCTGATCGCGTTCTCGAAGCCCGAGAGCCGGGCCACGTGGCTGGCCCCGATGACGCCGGCGGCGGTGCCCGACAGGATCATCTGGGCGCAGTCGGTCTTGCCCTGCTCGGCGCTCATCACGCCGCCGTTCGATTTCGTCACCAGAGGCTCGGCCGGCACGCCCGCCGCCCGCAGCGCTTCCTGGAGCGAGCCGAGATAGCCGCTGACCCGCGGCTGTACGTAGCCATGGATCACGGCCGTCACCGTGCGCTCGTACTCGCGGATGATCGACCACACCTCGGCGGAGCAATAGACCGAGAGCTCGGGCGCCTCGCGCGCGACGATGGCCTTGACCTCACCCTCGTGCGCCGGATTGCGGTAGGCGTTGATGAGGGCGATGACGATCCCCTCCGCCCCCAGCGCCCGCGCCGCCCCGATGGCGGCGATGACGCTTGCTTCGTCGACCGGGGTATCGACGATGCCGTCGGCGCGCATGCGTTCGCGCACCGGTATGACGCGGTCCTTGGGCACGAGCGGCGGGGGCCGCGTCGAATCGAGGTTGTAGGGGTCGGGCATCTTGAGGCGCGCGATCTCCAGCACGTCCGTGAAGTTCTCGGTCACGAAGAGGCAGAGGCGGATGCCCTTGCGCTGGATGACCGTGTTCACGCCCACCGTCGTGCCGTGTGTGAAATAGGTAATGGCCGCCGGTGCGACGCCGAACCGCTCCTGGAGCTGGCCCAGGCCCGCCATGACTTCCGAGCCCGGCCGGTCGGGCGTCGAGAGGACCTTGAGCGCGTGAAGGGCGTTGGTGTCCTCGTCGAAGGCGCAGAAGTCCGTAAAGGTGCCGCCGATATCGACGCCGACCCGGTAGCCCATGGGCTCCCTCCCTATGACCCCTGATGCCGGCCTCCCGGGGCCGGCACGGGCGCGATGTTAGCATGGCGCTCGCGGGATTGTGGAAGCGCCATGCCGCGATTAGGCTCCCGCGACGTGGGGGTACGGACCGGCATGGGCGACCAAGCGCCAGGTGAACTCGATACCATCGTCGTGGGCGGCGGCTCGGCCGGGGCCAGCCTCGCCGCCGACATCTCGACCCGGCCCCGCAACCGGGTTCTGTTGATCGAATCGGGCCGCGACACGCCGCCGGGGGGCGAGCCCAAGGGCGTCCTCGACCCCTTCTTCGCCTACGGCATGCAGCCTGAGAACCTGTGGCCGGGCCTGCGGGTCCATTGGCGCCCGGTGACCGCCAACGACCCCGCCGCGGCCACTGCTACAAACAAGGGGCGCTACTACGAGCAGGGCCACATCCTGGGTGGCGGGTCGAGCGTGAATGCGACCATCGCCAACCGCGCCATGCCGGGGGATTTCGCCGAATGGGTGGCGGCCGGCGCCACCGGCTGGGGCTGGGACGACGTGCTGCCCCATTACCGCCGTCTCGAGCGCGACCTCGATTTCGCCGGCCCCGACCATGGCCAGGACGGCCCCATACCCATCCGCCGCCACCGGCGTGAGGATTGGCCGCTCTTCTGCCGCGCGCTGGTGGCCGCGTGCGAGGACGCGGGCGCCGAGTTCATCGCCGACATGAACACCGATTTCCGCGACGGCTATTGCGCCGTGCCCATGAGCAGCCTGCCCGACCGGCGCGTCTCGGCCGCCATCGGCTTCCTCGACGCCGAGGCGCGGCGGCGGGACAACCTCCATATCCTCACCGGGACGCGGGTCACGGGCCTCACCTTCGACGGCCGGCGCTGCACCGGCGTGACGGTCGGGGAGCGGGCTTACCAAGCCCGCGAGGTCGTGCTGTCGGCGGGTGCGCTGCAATCGCCAACGCTGCTGCTCCGCGCGGGCATCGGCCCAGCGGAAGAGTTGCGGGCGCTCGGCATCGCGGTGCTTCGCGATCTCGCGGGTGTGGGCCGCAACCTGCGGGAGCACCCCACCCTCACCATCGCCGCGCACTTGAAGCGCGAAGCGGTGCAGCCGGCCCATTTGCGCGCCCATGCCAATGTGGGCCTGCGCTACAGCTCGGGCCTTCCCGGCGGCGTCGCGTCGGACATGTACGTGGCCTTCAGCAACAAGACCACCTGGCACCCCCTCGGCCTGCGCATCGGCGCGCTGACGGCCGTCCTCCACAAGCCCCATTCGCGCGGCCGCCTCTTCCTGCGCTCGACCGATCCAGGAGCCGACCCGCGGATCGAGTTCGATACCCTCGCGGACCCCCGCGACATGGCGCGCATGAAGGACGCCATGCGCCGCTGCCACGCGCTGCTCGCCCATGCAAGCGTGACCCCCGTCATCAACGAGGTCTTCCCGGCGAGCTATGGCGAGCGGGTGCAGAAGCTCCACCGCCACACCTGGGCCAACTGGGCCAAGTCCGGCCTCGCCGCCTGGCTGATGGATGGCCCGGCGCCCCTGCGCCGCGCCCTGGTGCACTACGTGATCTGCCCCGATGCCGACATGGGCACCCTGATGGCGGACGATGCGGCACTCGAGGAGTGGATCGACGCCAACGTCACCGGCTTCTTCCACCCGAGCTGCACCTGCCGCATGGGCGCGCCGGACGATCCGGGTGCTGTGGTCGATCCCGCGGGCCGGGTGCACGGGATCGACGGCCTGCGCGTGGCCGACGCCTCGGTCATGCCGAGCCTGGTGCGCGCCCCCACCAACCTCACGAGCATCATGATCGGCCTCAAGACGGCTACGGCGATCCTGGAGGAGGCGTAAGGCCGCGCGGGGCTATTCGGCGGCCGCGCCCCGCTTCGCCGCGCCCAGGTCGCGTAGGACCTGGTGGCTGGCGTTATGGCCCGGGATGCCGGAGACATAGCCCCCCGGCCAGGTGCCGACGCCGCACAGATAGAGGCCGGCAATGGGCGTGCGGTAATCGGCCCAGCCGGCCAACGGGCGCTGGGAGAAGAGGCGCCCCGGCACCATGTCGCCGTGGGTGATGTTGGCCTCGACGAGGCCGAACTCACGCTCGATGTCGCGCGGGCTCCAGAACCGCTTATGGATAATGATGTCCGGCAAATTGGGAATGTAGCGGGCGAGGGTATCGATGCAGCGCTCGCCGAAGACCTCGCGCTCGGTCGCCCAGTCGCCGGCCGCGAGGTGATAGGGGGCGTGGAAGATGTTGAGGCTCATGACGTGCTTGCCGGGCGGTGCCAGGCCCGGGTCCATGACCGATGGAGTCAGGCCCCAGATCACCGGCCCCGCCGACGGTCGGCCGTGCTTGCAGTCGTCGTAGGCGCGCTCGAGGTATGCAAGCGACGGTGCGATGCGGAATTGGCAGCCGGCGTAGAGCCGCGCCTCCTCGTCGGTCCGCGCGGCGGCAAAGCGCGGCAGGCCGTCGAGCGCCAGGCCCACCTTGAAGGCCGAGCCCGCCATGGGGATCCGTTGCACCCGCTCGCGGAACGCGGGGTCCAGATCCTCCGGCGCGACGAGGTCGAGATAGGTGAGCTTCGGGTTGGCGTTGGAGAGGACGATCGCCCCCTCGATCTCCTCCCCGCCCCTGAGCACCACGCCGCGGACACCACCGTCGCGCACCAGGATGCGGGCCACCTCCGCGCCCGTCCGCACATGCGCCCCGGAGGCCTCGATCGAGCGCTGCATGGCCTGGGTGACGGCGCCCATGCCGCCCATGGGCAGGCCAGTCGAGCCGCGCATCACCTGCCGCCGCGGATCGTACCCCGCCGCGGCCGGCATCGAGGCCAGCGAGAGCGGGCGCTGCAGCAGCATGTAGGGGGTGCCGGGGGTGGATGTGCCGGCCTGGTTGCTGTTGGTGGCGAGGGTGGCGACGATCGCCTTGATCTCGTCCGCTTCGAGGTATTCGTCGAGCAGGTCCTGGACGCTGCCGAACATGATGGCCGCGAAGGCCGCCTCGTCCTCGGGTGTCTCGAGGTTGGCGGTGAGCGCGCGCAAGCTCGGCGGCGGCTCGAACAGCGAGATGCCGAGCTTCTCGGCGAAGCGGCCGAGGAACGCGAACAGTTCGTCATAGGCCCGGGCATCGTGCTCGGAGAATTTGCGCAGCTCCTCCACCACCCGCGCCTTCTCGCGCCAGGCGACGAAGATGCGCCCGTCGGGGAAGGGCGCCACCAGGGTCGGGTCCGGGTGGGTGAAGGCGAGGCCGAAATCCTCGAGCCGCATGTCGGCCACGATGCGGGGCTCGAGCGACCCCGGCGAATTGGTCATGGCGGCCGTATAGCCGGGGAAGTACTCGACCACGCTGCACGGCCCGCCGACCACCTGGCGGCGCTCCAGCACCAGGACGTCGAGGCCGGCCCGGGCCAGGTAGCCGGCGGCGACCAGCCCGTTGTGCCCGCCGCCGACGAGGATCACATCGTACCGCCGCGCCGTCACGATGCGAGGCGCCGGGCGATGTAGCGGGTGAAGTCCCAGTTGGGCTTCTCCAGATGGGAGATGGGGCCGGTGCCCGCGAAGCGGCTGCCGACGTTCTCCTGGAGGCTTTCGAGGCGCACCCGGTCCTCCTCGTTGACCTCGCGGTAGAGCGCTTCGAGATGCTCGGCCGCCTCGCGCGCCGGCGCGGGGCCGTACCCCGCGACGCCCCATTTGGTGCGCACCTGGCCGGTGCCCTCGGGTGTCAGGCACATGTAGAACGCCCGCTCGGGCGCGAGCGCGATTACGTGGCTCGGGAAGACGCAGATCATGGTGATGTGATAGCGCTGGCTCTCGGGCAGGTCCGGGTGGTGCGGCGTGCGCGGTGGCAGCTTGGGGTCGATGGGCGAGATCATCAGGCTGTAGCCATCGCCCCCCGGCGGTATCTCGCTCAGCTCCGAGGGCGCGAAGGCGTTGATGGTGTTCTTGTGGGCCTGGAAGCTGTGATAGGCCTCGGTGAAGTTCTCGACCAGGAGCTTCCAGTTGTGAGAACGGCGGTGACAAATTAGTCCACGGAAGCGGCGGGATTTCCCAGCCGCGGGCGGAGTAAAACTCTGCCACCTGTAGCCTTCGATCTTTTTTGAGATGGAAGGCGGGAGGATGTACACCGTGGACCTATATCTGCGCGTTCGGCTGGCCTGCCATGTTGATGGTCTGAGCCAGCGAGAGGCGGCAAGTCGGTTTGGCATTGCGCGCGAGACGGTGAGGAAGATGCTGCGGCATTCGGAGCCGCCGGGATATCGGCGACGCCAGCCACCGAAACGCCCGAAACTGGCCCCCTTCACGGATATCATCGACCGTATTCTGGAGGAGGACCGAACGGTTCACCGTAAGCAGCACCACACGGCGAAGCGTATATTCGAGCGCCTTCGCGACGAACATGGCTTCACGGGCAAAGAGACCATCGTGAAGGATTACGTTCGGGAACGGCGCCTTCGTCGGCGTGAGATGTTTGTGCCGTTGTCACATCCTCCGGGCCATGCTCGAGCGGACTTTGGCGAGGCGGATGCGATCATCGCCGGCGTCAAGTATCGGGCGCATTTTTTCGTCATGACACTTCCCCACAGCGATGCCTGCTTCGTTGCGGCCTACCCGGCGGCGACGACGGAGGCCTGGCTGGACGGGCACAACAGAGCCTTTGTTTTTTTCGGCGGCGTTCCCCAATCGATTCTTTACGACAACGACAAGTGTCTGGTGTCGCGCATCTTGTCAGATGGCACGCGGCAACGAACGCGGGCGTTCAGCGGGCTGCAGTCCCATTACCTCTTCGAGGACCGCTACGGCCGTCCCGGCAAGGGTAACGACAAAGGCAATGTGGAGGGGGTGGTCGGCTATGCCCGGCGGAACTTCATGACGCCGCTTCCCCGGTTCGCGAGCTGGGACGCCTTCAATGGCCACCTGGAAGAGCAATGCCGCAACCGGCAAGGCAACGTCCTGCGCGGCCACCGCGAGAGCATCGGCGAACGGTTTGTGCGTGACCGCGAAGCGTTGAAGAGGCCACTGCCGGCACCGTTCGACGCGTGCGACAAGCAGGGCACGCGGGTCAACTCGCTGTCCCTGGTGCGCTACCGGACGAATGACTATTCCGTGCCCGTCGCCTACGGCCATCAGGAAGTCTGGATCCGTGGCTATGTCCACGAGGTGGTTATCGGTTGCGGCGCCGGGATCATTGCCCGACACCCCCGTTCCTACGACCGGGAAGACATGGTCTTCGATCCGATCCACTACCTGCCTTTGCTGGAGCACAAGATCGGTGCCCTGGATCAGGCCGCGCCGCTAGCCGGATGGGAACTGCCTGATGCCTTCCCAACCCTGCGCCGTCTCCTGGAGGCGCGCATGGGCAAGGCCGGCAAGCGGGAATACGTCCAGGTCCTTCGGCTTGTGGAGACCTTCGATCTCGAGGTGCTTCACGGCGCGGTGAAGGACGCCCTGCGCCTGGGTGCGATCGGCTACGACGCCGTCAAACACCTTGTGCTGTGCCGTATCGAGCGACGCCCGCCCAAACTCGACCTGGATATCTATCCCTACCTGCCTCGGGCCAACGTGGCGACCACGGCCGCCGCCAGTTATATGAGCTTGTTGGGTGGAGGCGCGTCATGACCGATACGCCGCAAGTGTTGCTGGCCCATCACCTCAAGACCCTGAAACTGCCGACGTTCCTGCGCGAATA
Source organism: Alphaproteobacteria bacterium (assembly GCA_963666705.2). Lineage (GTDB taxonomy): Bacteria > Pseudomonadota > Alphaproteobacteria > CADEGL01 > CADEGL01. The sequence goes on from CAXXKO010000011.1 coordinate 68,733, forward strand.
CGACAAGCTGGCCCGCCAATGCGCCACCGAGGGCGCCGACCATGTGCGGTATCTTGTCCGTCTGACCGAGTTGGAACTGATCGACCGTGAGCGCCGCATGGTCGAGCGGCGGATCAGACAGGCCAGGTTCCCCGCCGTCAAAAGCCTCGACAGCTTCGACTTCAAGGCCATCGCATCGCTCAACAAGATGCTGGTTCTGGAGTTGGCGCGATGCGAATACGTCGAGCGTCGTGAGAATATCATCGCGCTCGGCAACAGCGTGTCAATGGCGGAGCAAAAAGGGACCACCTCGGCGGTGTAAGAAGGGACCGCTTGGCGGCTGCGGGCTTGTCCCCGTAGTCCACGGGAGGGCCCCGCGCGCGACGCGGCGTGCCCTCAACAGGCTGACGCGGCGGCGCGCGCGGGAGGGACCTGTGGGCCCACGGGGTCAAGCGTGGGCTGGGTGGTCGGTTCAGTTAGCAGTCGGGGTTTGACGCCTGCGGCTCTGGTTGAGCCTGTAGCTGTCACCGTTCATCTCGAGGATGTTGACGTGGTGGGTGAGGCGATCGAGGAGCGCGCCGGTGAGGCGCTCGGAGCCGAACACCTCGGTCCATTCGTCGAAGGGCAGATTGGTGGTGACCAGGGTCGAGCCCCGCTCGTAGCGTTGGCTGAACACCTCGAACAACAGCTCGGCGCCGGTCTTCGACAGCGGCACGAAGCCGAGTTCGTCGACGATCAGAAGCTTGTAGGTGGCGAGCTTCTTCTGGAACCTCAGCAGCTGCTTGTCATCGCGGGCCTCGATGAGTTCGTGGACCAGCGCGGCGGCGGTGATGAAGCCGACCGAGAGGCCCTTCTGGCAGGCCGCCAGGCCGAGACCGAGGGCGATGTGGGTCTTGCCGGTCCCACTGTTGCCGAGCGCGATGAGGTTCTCGCGGCGCTCGATGTACTCGCAGCGGGCCAGCTCCAGGACCAGCGCCTTGTTGAGCGAGGGGATGACCTTGAAGTCGAAGCTGTCGAGGCTCTTGACCACGGGGAAGCGCGCCGCCTTGATGCGCCGCTCGACCATGCGGCGCTCGCGGTCGATCAGCTCGAGCTCGGCGAGTCTCAACAGGTAGCGGACGTGATCGACGCCTTCCGAGGCGCACTGCCGGGCGATCTTGTCGTACTCGCGCAGGAAGGTCGGCAGCTTCAGCGTCTCGAGGTGGTGGGCGAGCAGCACTTGCGGTGTGTCGGTCATGCGCCGAGCCCCGACAGCAGGCTCATGTACGACTTGGCGGACGTCATCGCGACCCGGGCGCGCGGCAGATACGGATAGACGTCGAGGTTGAGCCTGGGCGGCCGCCGCTCGATGCGGCACAGTACCAGGTGCTTCACCGCATCAAAGCCGATTGCGCCGAGCCGCAGGGCGTCGCCGACCGCACCCTCGACCTCCTCGAGCCGGAAGGTCTCCAGTAGACGGAGCACCTGGACGTACTCGCGCTTGCCTGCCTTGCCCATACGAGCTTCGAGGAGCCGCCGCAGAGTGATGAAGGCCTCGGGCAGGTCCCAGCCCGCCAATGGCGCGGCCTGGTCGAGGGCGCCGATCTTCTGCTCGATCAAGGGCAGGTAATGCAGCGGGTCGAAGATCAGGTCCTCGCTGTCGTAGGACCGGCGGTGCCGGGCGATCACCTCGGCCCCGCAGCTGATCACCACCTCATCGACGTAGCCCCGGATGAGCACCTCACGGTGGCCGTAGGCCACGGGCACGGAATAGTCGTTGCTGCGGTAACGCACCAGCGACAGCGAACTCGCCCGTCCAGGGCGCTTATCGCAGGCATCATAGGGAGCAGGCGGCAATGGCAAGAGAACTTGACGATCCCGCTCGAGACGCTCGCCGATGGTCTCCTTGTGGCCCCGCAGCCGCGCCGCCTGGCGCCGGCGGCACTGTTCGGCGAGAGCATCGTTGAGGGCCGCGAAGCTCTCGGCACGCGGGACGGGGACCAGGAAGTTCCGCCGGATGAAGCCGACCAGTCCCTCGACCTTGCCCTTGTCGTTGCCCTTGCCCGGCCGGCCGAACCTGTCCTCGAACAGATAGTGGGACTGAAGCTCCGTGAAGACGCGCGTTCGCTGCCGCTTCCCATCGCCCAGGATCCGGGCAACCGCCAGCTTGGTGTTGTCGTACAGGATGGATCGGGGGACGCCGCCGAAGAAGGCAAACGCCGCGTTGTGGCCATCGCAGAATGCTTCGGTCGTCTCCGCCGGATAGGCCGCAACAAAGCAACCATCACTGTGGGGAAGGTCGAAGGCAAGGAAGTGGATCTTCCGTAACGCGCCGCCGATCACCGCCATCGCTTCGCCGAAGTCCGCCTGGGCGTGACCGGGGGAATGGGAGAGTGGCACGAACACCTCACGCGACCGAAGCCCCTGCTCACGAACGTAGTCCTTCACGATGGTGTAGCCGCCCGTGAAACCGTACTCGTCCCGGAGGCGGTCGAAGATGCGCTTCGCAGTGTGCCGTTGCTTGCGGTGGCTGGTCCGATCGTCTTCCAAGATCCGATCGATGATTCCCGTGAACGGACCCAGCTTTGGCCGCCTCGGCGGCGCGCTTCGGCGATACCCTGGCGGCACCGAGAACGACAGCATCTTACGGACCGTCTTGCGGTCTACACCAAACACCCGCGAGGCCTCGCGGGTGCTCATCCCCTCGACATGACACGCCCGCCGAACCCGTGCGTACAACTCCACCCGATACATCCCCCCCGCCTTCCAGTCAGAGCAACCCTGACAGAAGGCTATACGCGGTCCCATTTTGGTCCGCCGCAGCCGGATCGACCGGCCGCTTCAGTGGGGGATTATTGCTCTGCCGTTCTCACAACAGCGGAACCGGCAAGACCCATATCGCCCTCGGTCTCGGTCTGGCGGCCTGCCAAAAGGGGCTCTCCGTCGGCTTCCTCACGGCCGCTGCCCTGGTTCATGAACTGATGGAGGCCGGGGATGAAAAACGCCTGTTGCGCCTGCAGAAGCAACTGGCAAAGTATCACCTTCTGATCATCGACGAACTCGGCTTCGTGCCGCTCTCGAAGACCGGCGCCGAGCTGCTGTTCGAAGTCTTCAGCCAGCGCTACGAGCGGGGCTCGATCCTGGTGACCTCCAACTTGCCGTTCGATGAGCGGACGGAGATATTCGGCTCGGAACGCCTGACCGGGGCTTTGCTGGACCGCCTCACCCACCATGTCCATATCCTGGAAATGAACGGCGAGAGCTATCGTCTCAACCAAAGCCAAAAACGGCGGAAATCCCCAAAAATACCTGCTTAACCGCCGGTGCAATGGTTGACCCGGTGGGTCCACAGGAACCTCCCACGCTGCTTCGCTCCGCGTAACGCAAGCGCTACACGAAGCAGCGCGGGTCCCTCCTATGGACTACCAGGACAACCCCCCAACACCGCGTACCGCATAACGTTAAGTGGACTAGTTTTGCTCCGCCCGGGTGGACTAATTTTGCTCCGCCGTTGACAGCAGCACGTGACCATCTGGCCCAACCCCGGCTTCGTGCCCTTCAAGGACGTGTTGAAGGGCATGGACATGTTCGCCGAGAAGGTCATGCCCCGCTTCTCGTCGGAGGCCGCGGCCGCGGAATAGGCGTTATCCGATGATTTGAGCCCTCTCCCCGAGGGGAGAGGGGGATTATGCATGTCGCGCGTTCCTCGCTGAGCGCCCTCAGTTCACCACCAGATCGAGGCTCATCCTCGAGAGCGGCTCGTTGCCCTTCTCGCCGACGATGTAGGAGCAGCCGGGCGCCACGGCCAGCATGCGCTGCTGGTCGAAGATGAGGGTGTGGATGAAGAACACCATGCCGGGCTCGATCACCACCGGGTTGCCGTGCCAGAACATGGGCCAGTCCATCCAGGTCGGCGGATAGGTCGTGCCCATGCTGTAGCCCGTGGCCGTGTGGCGGTGCTTCTTGTAGCCGGCCCCGTCGAGCACCCGGGCATAGGCGTCGAACACGTCGCCCACGATGTTGCCGGGCTTGAGCGCCGCGGCCGAGGCATGGTGGGCCTCGACCGCCCAGTTGTGCATGTCGCGCTGGCGCTTGCCCGGCTTGCCCGTGAGGATCGTGCGCATCATGGCCGCGTGGTAGTGGCGGTAGACGCCCGCCCATTCGATGGTGAGCTGATCGTTGGCGCCGATGGTCTGGACGCCCGAGACGTAGCGGCCCACGAGTGCCTGGTCGCCCGCCCCGATGATGAACTCGTTGCCCGAATAGTCGCCGTCACCCTCGAACACCACTCCCTGCATGCGCGAGAGGATGTCGCCCGTGTTCGCACCCGGCACCGCCATGCGGTTGGCCTCGACGAGGGCCGCGTCGGCCAGCTCGCCCGCCTTGCGGCAATATTCGAGCTCCTGGGGGCTCTTCACCACGCGCTGCCGCGTTACGAGGTCGGAGACGTCCTCCAGATTGCAGAAGCCCGTGAGGACGGCCGCGAGATCGCGGTATATGGCTGCGGTGAGGCCGTAGGCGTCGTACTCGACACCGAGCCGCTTTCCCTGGCAGCCGTGCTCAGCGAGAATGTCGCGCAGCTCGACCGTGGGCCGCGCGTCGGGCAGGTTGGTCCAGATGCGGATGTCCTCGATGACGGAAGTCTGGCGCGCGACGATGGCGTCGGGGTAGCGCGTCAGCAGGGTCATCTTCCCGTCCGCCCCCATGTAGAGGCACTGGAAGAAGCAGTAGCCGAAGGTGTCGTAGCCGGTCAGGTAGAACATGCTCTCCTGGCGGAACATGAGCATGCCGTCGAGGCCGCGCCGCACGAGCTCCTTCGCCGCCGCCTTCTGCCGCGCCTTGAACTCACGCTTGGTGAAGAAGATCGCCATGTCCTTGCTCCCTCGGCTGGTGATTTCGCGCGGCGAGCTTAGGGCCGCCGCCGGGGCGCGGCAACGCCGTAATCGGATGTGGGGCGGCGCACCCGGTGTCAGTTCACCACCAGGTCGAGCGGCAGCTTCGAGAGCGGCTCGTTGCCCTTCTCGCCGACGATGTAGGACTGGCCGGGCGCCATGGCCAGCATGCGGGTCTCGTCGAAGATAATGGTGTGGATGAAGAACACCATGCCGGGCTCGATCTCAACCGGGTTGCCGTGCCAGAACATGGGCCAGTCCATCCAGCTCGGCGGATAGGTGGTGCCCATGCTGTAGCCCGTGGAGGTAGGGTGGTGCTTGCCCAAGCCCACCCGGGCGAGCACCCGCGCGTAGGCGTCGTAGACGGCCCCCACCGTGTTGCCGGGCTCGAGCGCCCGGGCCGAGGCATGGTGGGCCTCGACCGCCCATTTGTGCATGTCGCGCTGGCGCTTGCCCGGCTTGCCCGTGAGGATGGTGCGCATCATGGCGGCGTGGTAGTGGCGGTAGACCCCGGCCCATTCGATGGTCATCTGATCGTTGGCGCGCAAGGTCTGGACGCCGGAGACGTAGCGCCCGAGGAGCGCCTGGTCGCCCGCGCCGATGATGAACTCGTTACCCGGATAATCGCCATCCCCCTCGAACACCACCCCCTGCATGCGCGAGAGGATGTCGCCCGTATTGGCGCCCGGCACCGCCATGCGGTTGGCCTCGACGAGGGCCGCGTCGGCCAGCGCCCCCGCCCGGCGGCAGTATTCGAGCTCCTTGGGGCTCTTCACCACCCGCTGCCGGGTCACGAGGTCCGAGACGTCCTCCAGATTGCAGAAGCCCGTGAGGACGGCCGCGAGATCGCGGTGAATCGCCGCCGTGAGGCCGTAGGCGTCGTACTCGATGCCGAGCCGCTTCCCCTGGCAGCCGTGCTCGGCGAGAATGTCGCGCAGCTCGGCCGTGGGCCGCGCGTCGGGCAGGTTGATCCAGACGCGGATATCCTCGATGACGGACGTCTGGCGCGCGACGATGGCGTCGGCATAGCGCGTCAGCAGGGTCATCTTCCCGTCCGCCCCCATGTAGAGGCACTGGAAGAAGCAGTAGCCGAAGGTGTCGTAGCCGGTCAGGTAGAACATGCTCTCCTGCCGGAACACGAGCATGCCGTCGAGGCCCCGCCGCGCGAGTGCCCGCGCCGCCGCCTTCTGCCGCGCCTTGAGCTCTCGCCTGGTGAAGAAGATCGCCATGTCCTTGTCCTCTCGCTGGTGGTCTCGCGCGAGCTTAGGGCCGGTGCCGATTCCACGTTAGCGGAAAATGCGCTAGCGTCTCTCAGAAGCGCAAGAACGGGGGAAGGACACCATGTTGCCACGCAGCCATCACTGGCCCGAGGGCCACTGGGACTGGCTCATCCATTTGAGCCACAAGCACGGCATCTGCTGCGGCGAGCTGATCTTCGTCGGCGGCCAGGTGGACAAGGACCAGAAGGGCCTGATGCTGAACACCTACGACCTCGAGGCCCAGACCGATGTGGTGATGGGCCATATCGCCACCGTCCTCTCGGGTTTTAAGGCCGGCATGGCGGACGTGGTCAAGCTCGTCGCCTTCTACGTCAACACGGGCGAGGTGGACGAGGCGGCGCTCATGGAGCGCGTCGGCCGCCATGTCGAATTCGACCCCGGTCCGGTCATCACCATGGTGCCGCTCCCGGGCCTCGCCTATCCCGGCATGATGGTGGAGATCGAGGCCGTCGCCATGCTGGGCGAGGACGGCGCGCACCTGCCCAGGACCGCGAGCCGGCCCAAGGGCCTTCCACCCCTTCCCGGCCCCTTCAGCCACGGCATCCGCTGCGGCGAGATGATCTTCGCCGGTGCCCAGGCGGCGCGGGACGCGGACGGCCGCCTCACCCACGCGGGCGATATCCTGAAGCAGACCGCGGCGGCCATGGAGGGCCTGCGCGCGACCCTCGGCGAGTTCGGCGCCGGCCTCGACGATGCCGTGAAGCTCAACATCTATTTCGAATCGCCGGGCGGTGGCGAGCATTGGCGCGACGCGGCCCTGCTGCGCGGCAGCTACTTCACCGAGCCGGGGCCCGTCGCCACCGGCCTGCCCCTGCCCCGGATGCCGGGCGGCGAGCTGACCCGCATCGAGGTCATGGCCATGCTGGGCGCGGACGGCGCGCATCTGGCGCGCGAGCATGTCTGGCCCGAGGGCCACTGGGACTGGTTCGTCCATCTGCCCTACAAGCACGGCCTCAAATGCGGCAACATGGTCTTCGCCGGCGGTCAGGTCTCGAAGGACGAGAAGGGGGCCATGGTGGACCCGGGCGACCTGGTCAAGCAGACCCACACGGTGATGGACAACCTCGCCACCGTGCTGGCGGGGTTCGGCCTCGGCCTCGACAACGTGGTCAAGCAGAACGCCTTCTACAAGGGCGAATCCCACCCGACGGCAATCGTCGAGAACCAGCGCATCCGCAGCGCCCGCTACACCGAGCCCGCCTGCGCCTCGACCGGCGTGCCGCTGCCCTATCTCAACCTGGAAGGCATGGGAATCGAGGTCGAGGTCATCGCCATGACCTGAATTGGGGGATTGCCGAGACCGGCACGAGCCCGGCCCTTCACGCGAAATGCGGCATGACGTCCTTGGCGAAGCGCTCGAGGGAGCCCATGATGTCCTTGTGCTCGGCGCCGAAAGTGAAGTTGGCCTGCACGTCGTCGATGCCCACCGCGGCGTATTCCGCGAGCCTGTCCGTCACCTCCTGGGCCGTGCCGATGATCAGCGCGGAGGCCACGTCGTCCATCGACACGTTCTTGTCCTCGTCCGGCTGAATCGCCCCGCCATGGACCGTGCCCGGCGTCTCGCGCACGTTGGTGAAGCGGCGGTGGTTCTCGTAGCCGAGGCGCACCTTCTCGCGCTTGTCGGCCTCGTCCTTGGCGACATAGACCATGCGCAGCATGGAGAGGCGCAGGTGCGCGGCAGCCGGCCCCACCGCGGCCACCGCCCCGGTGAAGGCGTCGGCCTGCTCCTTCGCCACGGCGAAGGAGCCGCGCAGTGGGGTCGTCATCACCGGGAAGCCGTGCCTGACCGTCGAGGCGATGGCCTCGGAGGAGAGTGCGGCGACCCAGATCGGCGGGCGCGGCTTCTGGTAGGGCCGCGGCATGATGGTCAGCGGCTCGGGGATGTCGTAGTAGGGGCTCTTCCAGGTCACGTCCTCCTCGGTGAGCAGCTTGAGGAGGAGGAGGAGCGAATCGACGAACCGCTCGCGGCTGTCGGTGATGGACTGGCCCAGACGGTCGAACTCGTAACGGAAGGCGCCGCGGCCGACGCCGAACTCGACCCGGCCGCTTGTCAGGCAGTCGGTCTGGGCGATCTCCCCGGCGAGCCGGCGCATGTCGTAGAACGGCAGCATCAGGACCGCGATCAGGATGCGCACGTGTTTCGTGTTCTCCGCCACCTTGATGGCCGTCAGCAGCGGGCTCGGGTGGACCAGGTAGTTGATGAAATGGTGCTCGGGGATGCTGACCGAGGGGAAGCCCAGAGAGTCGGCCTGCTGGGCCTGCTCCAGCATGTCCTGGTAGAGCCGCTCGGGCGGATAGCGCGTGTCCGGGTAGTAGCACGGCAGGTAGAAGCCGAAGTCCATTCTCGCCCCCGTCTCGCTAAGCGCGCACCGATTCGGCGGCTAGAATAGATGCCGGCGGCCGCCGCGCAAGTCCGGCCTTGTGCCCCACGCGGGGACGGGCTTCAATCCCGCCAGATAGCCAGACCATCCCAGCGGAGCCCGAGCCATGAAAGACAAGGTCGCAATCGTCACCGGGGCCAATTCCGGCATCAGCAGGGCCACGGCACTGCGCCTCGCGCGCGAGGGGGCGAAGGTCGTCCTCGCCGACAAGGAGGACGCCAGCGCCGTGGCGGAAGAGATCGTGGCCGCCGGCGGGGTCGCAATGGCGGTCGAGGTCGATGTCTCGATCGAGGCCGAGACGGCCGCCCTGGTCGCGCGCGCGATCGAGGCCCATGGCCGCCTCGACGTGCTGGTGAACGGCGCCGGCGTCAACAAGCGCGGCCTGGTGACCGAGGCCACCCTCGAGGACTGGGACTGGATCATGGGAGTCAACCTCAAGGGCACCTTCCTCTGCTGCAAGGCGGCCATCCCGGCCATCGCCCGCTCGGGCGGCGGCGCCATCGTCAACATCGCCTCGGAGCTGGCCTTCGTCGGCGCCCCCAACATCGCGGTCTATTCGGCGTCCAAGGGCGGCGTGGTGCAGCTCACCCGCTCCCTCGCCGTCGATCACGTGGGCGACGGCATCCGGGTCAACTGCGTCTGCCCCGGCCCCGTGGATACGCCGCTCCTCCAGCGCGGCATCACGACGGCGCCCGACCCGGCGGCGCGCCTTCAGGCCTCCATGGATTCGACCATCCTAGGGCGCCTCGGCCAGCCCGAGGAGATCGCCAACATGATCCACTTCCTGGCCTCGGACGAGGCGTCCTTCATGACCGGCTCGACCGTCATGGTCGATGGCGGCGTGTCCGCGCACTAGGGTCTGTTGAGATTTAGGATTCCCAAACGGCATAATATGTGATTCAAACTTTCTTTTGGAGGAGGTTTGAATGACATCGGAGCGTTTTGTGATCACCGATAGGCAGTGGGCGCGGATGGAGCCGCATTGTCTTGGCAAGAAGACGGACCCTGGCCGAACGGGTGGCGATGGCCGGTTGTTTTTGGAGGCGGTTCTTTGGATCGCGCGGACCGGCTGTCCATGGCGTGACTTGCCGGTACGGTTCGGCAAGTGGAATACGGTGTTCAAGCGGTTTCGTGATTGGGTCAAAGCCGATGTTTTCAAACGGATATTCGACGCCGTGTCAGACGATCCAGACATGGAGTTTGCGATGATCGACGGCACAATCGTCAAGGTTCATCGGCACGGCCAGGGCGCAAAAGGGGACTCAAAGCCAGGCTATCGGCAAGTCAAGGGGCGGGTTGAGCACCAAAATCCTGGCCCTGACGGATGCGCTTGGCAATCTGGTCCGCTTTGTTCTCTTGCCCGGACAACGCCATGACACCGTCGGCGTCGCCCCGCTCATCGAGAATATCGAATTCGGCGGCCTGATCGCCGACAAGGCGTTCGATTCGAATTGGATCATCGAAAACATGAACGAACGGGGCGTGCAAATCGTCATATCCCAACGCCCGCAGCGTCTCCAGCCACTGGACATCGATAGCGAAATCTATAAATGGCGACACCTGATCGAGAATTTCTTTTGCAAACTCAAGGAGTTCAAGCGTATCGCCATGCGAAGCGAAAAAACCGACGACAGTTTCGAGGCCATGATCTACCTCTGTTCAGCAATCATCAATTCACGATGAATCTCAACAGGCCCTAGAACGGGCCCATTTCGAATGGACCCGTTCTAGTGCCTACTTTCATAATTCCGTGTGCCATACGATCGCTTTTCCCGTCTCCTCGGTAGGAGGGGGCGCGCCGGCGATGCCGGAGCATCGTCCAGCGTCCTCGACGCCCCGAGGGGGCGGGAAAAGCGACCCGTAGGGCGGCGCCCCGAGGCCCCCGGACGTCGTCGCGCGCCGCTTGTGATGCTCCGGCATCACGGCGCGCCACGCTCCTAGCCGGGAACCTCGGGGCGCCGTCGTATGGCACACGGAATTATGAAAGTGGGTACTAGCGTCTTGTCGCTCGCGGCAGCGGACCTTAAGGTCCGCGCGGGCGCGCCGGACGACCGACGGGCCGCCTTGCGGCCTGGAGCGATCCCAGACGAGGTGGAACCGCCCTCGCATCCAAGATGCCAAGGAGAAGGCCATGAACGGGCAGGGCACGATCGTCATCCGGGGCGGGCGCCTCATCGACGCCAAGGCGCACGCGGCCACGCCGGCGGACATCCTCATCGAGGGCGACGAGATCCGCGCGGTGGGCGCGCCGGGGCTCGCGGCGCCTGAGGGCGCGCGCGTCATCGACGCCGCCGGCAAGGCGCTGATGCCGGGCCTGGTCAACGCCCACACCCATTCCCAGGGCGTCCTCGGCAAGGCCATGGCCGACCACTGGAACCTGGAGCTGCTGCTCAACGGCGGCGGCTGGGTCATCGCCGACCGCACCCACGAGGACAAATACCTCTCGGCCCAGTTGGGGGCGGTGGAGATGGTCTTGCGCGGCTGCACGGCCTGCTACGACCTCTTCAACGAGTTCCCCTTCGCCACCCTCGAGGGCCATGCGGCCGTGGGCCGGGCCTATGCCGATATCGGCATCCGCGCGACCATCGCGCCCATGATGGGCGATATAACATTCTACGATTCCGTGCCCGGCCTCCTCGACGCCCTGCCGGCGCCGCTGCGGAGCGAGGTCGAGAAGATCGAGGCCGCGCCCATCGAGGCCCTGGCCAAGGCCGCGCGCCAGATGCTCGAGGAATGGCCCTTCGACCGCGAGCAAATCAACATCGCCCTCGCCCCCACCATCCCGCTGCTGTGCTCGGACGATTTCCTGACCCTCGCCCGCGACATCGCGCGCGAGCACGACGCCCTCCTTCATACCCACATGGCCGAGAGCCGGGTGCAGATGGCGAGCGGGCTCGAGGCCTACGGCACCACGCTCACGGCCCATTTCGAGACGCTGGGCCTGTTGAGCGAGCGTTTCACGGCGGCGCACGCGGTGTGGATCACGGCTGAGGACATGAAGCGCCTGGGCGGCGCCGGCGCGTCGGTCGCCCACAACCCGTCGAGCAACATGCGTCTGGGCTCGGGCCTCGCCGACGTGCGCCCCATGGTCGAGGCCGGGGTCAATGTCGGCATCGGCACCGACGCGGGCAACTGCGGCGACCACCTCAACATGTTCGAGAACATGCGCCTCGCCGCCTACACGAGCCGGGTCCAGGACCACGACAACACGGATTGGCTGACCACCGGGGAAGTGTTCGCCATGGCGACCGAGGGCAGCGCCAAGGCCATGGGATGCAAGGGCAAGCTCGGGCGCATCGCACAGGGCTACAAGGCCGATATCGTGTTCCTCGATCTCAAGGACGTGGCGCTGGTGCCGCTCAACGACATCGTAAACCAGCTCGTCCTTTGCTCGAACGGCTCGGCGGTGGACAGCGTCATGGTCGGGGGGCGCATGGTGGTCGAGGGCGGTCGGGTGGTGACCATCGACACCGATAAGCTCGTGGCCGCGGCGGAGGCGGCGAGGGAGCGCCTGTACGCGGTGCGGAGCGAGCGGCGCAAGCTCGCCGACGCGCTCGAGATCCCCGTCGCCACCTACTGCAACGGCCTCGCGCGGGCCTATCACCACCCGCACTGAGCGCTCGATGGGGGCCCGCGCGCGCGCGATACCAAGCTGCGATGATAGGAGCCCATTGAGACGCTTGTCCAAGTCTTTCGGCAAGGAGCGGTTCGCGCGGCGATGCGGCGCATCGGAAGCGGGCCGCGACGCTGTCCGAAAGGCTTGGACAAGCGCCCGTAGGGTCGCCTCTCCGGCCCCCCGGACGTCGTCGCGAACGCTTGGCGATGCGCCGCATCGCCCGCGCGCGCGCTCCTAGCCGGGAAGCCGGAGAGACGATCTCAATGGGTTCCTATCACCGCAGCTTGGTATCAAGCCCGCCGGTCCTCGGCATCGTCCTGGTCCTCCTTTCGACCGTGACGATCGCCTCGGGCGACATCGTCGCCAAGTTCATGAGCTACCAGATCTCGGTGGTCCAGATCCTGTGGGTCCGCTTCCTGGTGCATTTCGCCGTCGGCCTCGCCATGACCAACTGGCGGCGCTTCCCGGTCGGCCTCGCGACGGCGCGCCCCCGCCTCCAGATCGCCCGCGGCGTCCTCCTCATCGGCTCCTCCTACGCCTTCATCCTCGCACTCCACTACCTCCCTTTCGTCGACGCCCTCGCCATCGGCTTCGTGGCACCCGTGCTCATCAGCGTCCTGGCCGCGACCGTCCTCGGGGAGAAGATGGGCGCGGGGCGCTGGGTGGCCTGCGTGGTGGGCTTCGCGGGCGCCCTCATCGTCATCCGGCCGGGCTTCGCGGAGGGGAACTGGGCCCTGGCCCTACCGCTCGTCTCGGCGGCGGCCTTCGCCGGCTTTGCAATCATCACCCGGTTCCTGAGCGCCCACGACACCGCCCAGGCCACCTTCTTCCACGGCGGCCTCGTGGCCTTCATCGTGATCTCCATCGCCGCCCCCTTCGCCTGGCGCTGGCCAGGCGGCCTGGAATGGGGCGGCCTCGTCGCCTCGGGCCTCCTGGCGGCGGCGAGCCAGTATTTCTTCATCAAGGCGAACCAGTACCAGACCGCCTCCGTCCTCGCCCCCTTCGGCTACAGTGAGATCATCTGGGGCACGATCCTCGGCTACCTCGTGTTCCGCGACTTCCCCGACGCCTGGACCTGGCTGGGCGCGGCGGTGATCGTGGCCAGCGGCCTCTACATCTTCCGCCGCGAGACGATGGCGCGGCGGGCGGGGGCGTGAAGGCGCCGTGAGTGGAAGAGGCGAGTGGATCGATCCAGGTCCGGATATGTGCTGGCATCCCTTTGTGCTGCTATTCTAGGTAGTCGGGGATTCCTGGTTGAAAATTGGTAGAATCATAGTTTGAAATTTGACGTGTTGAGTGCGCGACGCGGATATGTGTCTCGGACAAGGGGGACTTTCATTGCGATCATTCTCGAACGTCAAGTTTGTCAACGGCGGAGCAAAATTAGTCCACCCGGGCGGAGCAAAACTAGTCCACTTGACGTTATGCGGTACGCGGTGTTGGGGGGTTGTCCCGGTAGTCCATAGGAGGGACCCGCGCTGCTTCGTGTAGCGCTTGCGTTACGCGGAGCGAAGCAGCGTGGGAGGTTCCTGTGGACCCACCGGGTCAACCATTGCACCGGCGGTCAAGCAGGTATTTTTGGGGATTTCCGCCGTTTTTGGCTTTGGTTGAGACGATAGCTCTCGCCGTTCATTTCCAGGATATGGACATGGTGGGTGAGGCGGTCCAGCAAAGCCCCGGTCAGGCGTTCCGAGCCGAATATCTCCGTCCACTCATCGAACGGCAAGTTGGAGGTCACCAGGATCGAGCCCCGCTCGTAGCGCTGGCTGAAGACTTCGAACAGCAGCTCGGCGCCGGTCTTCGAGAGCGGCACGAAGCCGAGTTCGTCGATGATCAGAAGGTGATACTTTGCCAGTTGCTTCTGCAGGCGCAACAGGCGTTTTTCATCCCCGGCCTCCATCAGTTCATGAACCAGGGCAGCGGCCGTGAGGAAGCCGACGGAGAGCCCCTTTTGGCAGGCCGCCAGACCGAGACCGAGGGCGATATGGGTCTTGCCGGTTCCGCTGTTGCCGAGCGCGATGATATTCTCACGACGCTCGACGTATTCGCATCGCGCCAACTCCAGAACCAGCATCTTGTCGAGCGATGCGATGGCCTTGAAGTCGAAGCTGTCGAGGCTTTTGACGGCGGGGAACCTGGCCTGTCTGATCCGCCGCTCGACCATGCGGCGCTCACGGTCGATCAGTTCCAACTCGGTCAGACGGACAAGATACCGCACATGGTCGGCGCCCTCGGTGGCGCATTGGCGGGCCAGCTTGTCGTATTCGCGCAGGAACGTCGGCAGTTTCAGGGTCTTGAGGTGATGGGCCAGCAACACTTGCGGCGTATCGGTCATGACGCGCCTCCACCCAACAAGCTCATATAACTGGCGGCGGCCGTGGTCGCCACGTTGGCCCGAGGCAGGTAGGGATAGATATCCAGGTCGAGTTTGGGCGGGCGTCGCTCGATACGGCACAGCACAAGGTGTTTGACGGCGTCGTAGCCGATCGCACCCAGGCGCAGGGCGTCCTTCACCGCGCCGTGAAGCACCTCGAGATCGAAGGTCTCCAGAAGCCGAAGGACCTGGACGTATTCCCGCTTGCCGGCCTTGCCCATGCGCGCCTCCAGGAGACGGCGCAGGGTTGGGAAGGCATCAGGCAGTTCCCATCCGGCTAGCGGCGCGGCCTGATCCAGGGCACCGATCTTGTGCTCCAGCAAAGGCAGGTAGTGGATCGGATCGAAGACCATGTCTTCCCGGTCGTAGGAACGGGGGTGTCGGGCAATGATCCCGGCGCCGCAACCGATAACCACCTCGTGGACATAGCCACGGATCCAGACTTCCTGATGGCCGTAGGCGACGGGCACGGAATAGTCATTCGTCCGGTAGCGCACCAGGGACAGCGAGTTGACCCGCGTGCCCTGCTTGTCGCACGCGTCGAACGGTGCCGGCAGTGGCCTCTTCAACGCTTCGCGGTCACGCACAAACCGTTCGCCGATGCTCTCGCGGTGGCCGCGCAGGACGTTGCCTTGCCGGTTGCGGCATTGCTCTTCCAGGTGGCCATTGAAGGCGTCCCAGCTCGCGAACCGGGGAAGCGGCGTCATGAAGTTCCGCCGGGCATAGCCGACCACCCCCTCCACATTGCCTTTGTCGTTACCCTTGCCGGGACGGCCGTAGCGGTCCTCGAAGAGGTAATGGGACTGCAGCCCGCTGAACGCCCGCGTTCGTTGCCGCGTGCCATCTGACAAGATGCGCGACACCAGACACTTGTCGTTGTCGTAAAGAATCGATTGGGGAACGCCGCCGAAAAAAACAAAGGCTCTGTTGTGCCCGTCCAGCCAGGCCTCCGTCGTCGCCGCCGGGTAGGCCGCAACGAAGCAGGCATCGCTGTGGGGAAGTGTCATGACGAAAAAATGCGCCCGATACTTGACGCCGGCGATGATCGCATCCGCCTCGCCAAAGTCCGCTCGAGCATGGCCCGGAGGATGTGACAACGGCACAAACATCTCACGCCGACGAAGGCGCCGTTCCCGAACGTAATCCTTCACGATGGTCTCTTTGCCCGTGAAGCCATGTTCGTCGCGAAGGCGCGCGAATATACGCTTCGCCGTGTGGTGCTGCTTACGGTGAACCGTTCGGTCCTCCTCCAGAATACGGTCGATGATATCCGTGAAGGGGGCCAGTTTCGGGCGTTTCGGTGGCTGGCGTCGCCGATATCCCGGCGGTTCCGAATGCCGCAGCATCTTCCTCACCGTCTCGCGCGCAATGCCAAACCGACTTGCCGCCTCTCGCTGGCTCAGACCATCAACATGGCAGGCCAGCCGAACGCGCAGATATAGGTCCACGGTGTACATCCTCCCGCCTTCCATCTCAAAAAAGATCGAAGGCTACAGGTGGCAGAGTTTTACTCCGCCCGCGGCTGGGAAATCCCGCCGCTTCCGTGGACTAATTTGTCACCGCCGTTCTCAGTCAAGGGCTCGATTGTGGGGCCGGCTCTGGCGCTTTTCCTTTCTCTCGCTGCCATGCCGGCCACGGTGGTTGCGGGCGAGGGACCGCGCTTCCTGGTCTTTGGTGACGCCCCCTATACGGAAGAGCAGATCAAGATTCTGAAGGATACCATCGCTCCGGCGATTCAGGACGCCGGATTTTCGTTCTTGATTCACCTCGGCGATATGAAGGGTGGTGGCGAGTCTTGCACTGATGAGCTGATCCGGGCTCGCTACCTTCAGCTCATGAGCTTTCTCCCGGAACGGGTATTTTTCACGCCGGGCGACAATGACTGGACCGATTGCGATCGCCCCAAACTAAAGGAGCGATTTCCCGAGGTGGGGCGTCTCGCTTTCCTGCGTGACCTCATAAAGTCCAAGCCGCTGAAGCTACCGTCCGATTGGCACTACGCCACCCAAAAGGATTTTCCCGAAAATGCGCGTTGGACGCGGGGCAATGTGATGTTCGCGACCATCCATATCGTCGGTACCAATAACGGGCGCGAAGAGATACTCGAGAATGATATCGAGACGACTTTGGATCTGGTGGACGCTCGCGACCAAACCAATCGGGTTTGGCTCAGAGCCGCTTTCGATGCGGCGCACGAATTTAACTCGGGCGCCGTGGTCATCGCGATCCAGGCCGATGTGACAGCGCCCGCGGGCGCCGGGCCGTGCGGTGCCTCCGTGCGCGTCCAGTGCGATGCCTTTGCTGCATTCCGGGACGAGCTGTTGCGCCACGCGGCCAGTTTCCAAGAGCCTGTGCTGCTGATTCATGGCGACACCAGCCCGTTTTGCCTCGACAAGAAGTTCGGCGGTGATACCGCCCCCGCCCTATGGCGGCTCAATGCCCTGGGCGATTATTCGGAAGTCGACGCGACCGCACTTTCGGTGCAGCTCGGCGATTCAGATGAGCCTTTCGAAATCGCGCCGATGATGACGGGTGCGTCGGTCGGGAGGACGTGCCCCTGACCGCGCCGCGATCGGGCCTCGGCCGAACTTGCTGGGCGCACCTCATGTAACCACGCGTGCGAGAACTTGCGGCCATCGATATATCGGTACCAATATACTTATCTATCGTGAATGATGCGATTATAGGTAGTCGTCCGTGAACTGCCCCACTATCGGGCAGAAAGTGTGACGGCCGCGGCCATCGGGGGCGATATTGCCTTGGGCTTGTTCGGGTCTTCGTGGTCCCAGTATCCCTTGTCGACGAAGATGCGCTCGGCGGTAATGCCGGCCCAGGCTTCCATCGCCTCGATCACGGTCTTGAGCGTGTGGCCGTCGTAGGGGTTGCCCATCACGGGACAGACCCTTCCCGCTACCGCCAAGACCTCGCCACCCGCCCCCACAAACTACCGTGCGAGCGATTCAGTGCCGTGATCCAGGGCGGACATTGCGTGCGCGGCGCGGTCAGGTGTCAGATATCGATCTTTCCACATTTCTTGTGTGGCATTACCTTCGTGGCGGGTGGTCAGCAACGATCCGCTGATTTCCCTGTCGACCGAATTGCGACCGGCATCTCGGATTGCTTCATGGCAACACCCACGTCAGCGTCAATGTTCCTTGGCCAGCCGGTATGGTCCAGCTAATCGGCGCGGATCCCGTCACCCGAGCATTGAGCTGTAGACTTGGCCCGCCATCTCGGCGCATCCATTGGCCCAGGGCGACCGCCGCCATATTTGGAAATTCAAGCTCGTTTTGTTTTCCGGTGGCCAAAATCGGGTTCGCGCCTTCAGCGAACACGAGAAGATGCTTCGGGCCGACCGCTCCCAGGCTCGGAAATTGAATGAGATAGCCGGTCGGCATGGATTGGCCTTGGGGGTCCACGTCATCTCCCGAGCCGGCGCTTTCCGCCGTATCAAACTGTGGCGTTGCGTTCATAGCCGGCAGGGTCGGGAATGCCGCACCCGTTGCTGTAAGCAGCAAGCCAGAGACCTGATTGTTCGTCGGCACATGCCTGATAATCGCCACGTGGTCACCGGACGAATTACCTGGGTCACGAATAATGACATCGAAATAGCCGGAGATATTCCAACTCCACTCATTGCCGCTCATATCGGCCGTGTAGGTCAGACTGCCGATGCGTGGACACGCATAATCGCCGCTCGCGGCGATGGACGCTATGTCTTGAGCGGCTTCGTTGATCGCCGCCTCCAAGCCGGCAAACCCGTCTGATTCAGTGACCACCCAGGAACGCTCATATACGATCGCCTGCGTGTCCGATCTGGCCATTCTTACCGATAAATCAATTGGAAAGCCTGACAAGTCGGCCTCGGCCAAAACGACGAATTCCGCGAACAAGAGGCCATCGGCCGCCGGGGCGGTCGCCGGATCCAAGTAGGGCGCAAGCGCATGCTCAGCCAGGATATCATCTAGTCGCGCGCGCTCTACGAGGCTTATATCGCCATTTTGTCGTTCGTTGGTTTGCCACATCTCGGTGATCAGCAAATCCGTTAGCGAGCCATAGATACCAACCGTCGCGTTGCTGGGGCAGACGGTTGGCAAATGCAGCTCGGCATTTGCCAAATCAAGAAGGTCATCGGCGTGGGCGCCTCCCGCGGACAAAATCAAAGGTATGCAGAAAAACCACCAAGACCTTGGCCGCCCGCGTGAGGTCATGGCCTGAATTCTCCCTTGGCTTTGGCGTAACCCGCACCCATTCCCAATAGGCTGCCGAGGGTCGGCGGACGAATGAGCCGGGGCCGCGAGTGCGTAACCGGAATGGAGCACCAATTCGCTGGCGACCGCCAGAAGCCGGCCATCCAGTCAACGGCGACGCCGCGTGCATTGTCAAGCCGACCCGGGTGACCAACCCACCAGGTGTCCACAATATCGGGTCAAGTCCTAGTACCCACTTTCATAATTCCGTGTGCCATACGACGGCGCCCCGAGGTTCCCGGCTAGGAGGGTGGCGCGCCGTGATGCCGGGGCATCACAAGCGGCGCGCGACGACGTCCGGAGGCCTCGGGACGCCGTCCTACGGGTCGCTTTTCCCGCCCCCTCGGGGTGTCGGGGATGCTTGACGATGCCCCGGCATCGCCGGCGCACCCCCTCCTACCGAGGAGACGGGAAAAGCGATCGTATGGCACACGGATTTATGAAAGTGGGTACTAGTGTCCTGGTCCCTAAGTACGTGGCATTTAGGACGGCCTTGCGGGTCTCGCGGCTAGAAGGGTGGCGCGCCGTGATGCCGGGGCATCACCCAAGGGATCTCTGTGGCCGCGCGACGACGACTGGGGGCCTCGGGGCGCCGCCCGACCGGTCGCTTTTTCCCGCCCCCTCGGGGCGTCGAGGGCGCTTGACGATGCCCCGGTATCGCCGGCGCACCCCCTCCTACCGAGGAGACGGGAAAAGCGATCGTATGGAACACGGAATTATGAAAGTGGGTACTAGGAGCCTGTCCGAGAATTCGGATTTGGCTCGACGTGGGTATCGGAGTGTGATTCGTTAAACGGCATGAGCAAAACCTTTCGAGCTTGGGACGTGGATCAGGTCTGGCTGTTGCCGGCTTCGGTCCATGACTTCGTGCCGGCGGGACACGCGGCGCACCTGGTGCGGGATGCGGTGCGCGAGAGCCTGGACCTGTCGGCGATCTTTGCGGCCTATGGCGAGGCGCGCGGCCAGCCGCCCTACCACCCGGTGATGATGGTGGCGCTGTTGCTGTACGCCTACAGCGTCGGCGTCTATTCGTCGCGCCGCATCGCCAGGGGGTGTGAGGAGCGCGTCGACTTCATGGCGGTGACGGGGATGCAGCGGCCCGACTTCCGCACCATCTCGGATTTCCGCAAGCGCCATCTCGCGGCGCTGTCGGGGCTGTTCGCGCAGGTGCTGGCCCTGTGCCGCCGGGCGGGGCTGGTCAAGCTCGGCCATGTGGCGCTGGACGGCACCAAGATCAAGGCCAACGCCTCCAAGTACAAGGCGATGTCTTACGCCCGCATGGTCAGGGCGGAGGCCGGGCTCGAGGCGGTGGTCGAGAGCTGGCTCGATCGGGCGGCGGCGGCCGATGCGGCGGAGGACGAGGCGTTGGGGGTCGCGGCGCGGGGCGACGAGATGCCGGCCTGGGTCGCCGACAAGGCCAAGCGTCTGGCCAAGATTCGCGAGGCCAAGGCCGCCCTGGAGGCCGAGGCGCGGGACGCGGCCGCGCGCGCCGCCCAGACGCGGGCGCCGAAGCGCCCGGGACCCAAGCCCAAGCCGCCGGCGGATGTGCCGGCGGACAAGGCGCAGCGCAACTTCACCGACCCCGAGAGCCGCATCCTCAAGACCAAGGACGGCTTCATCCAGGGCTATAATGCCCAGGCCGCGGTCGATGCCAAACGCCAGATCATCGTCGCCCACGCCCTGACCGATTCGACCAGCGACCAGGGCCAGCTCGAACCCCTGATCGACGCCATCGAAGCCAACCTCGGGCGGCGTCCCAGGGAGATATCGGCGGACGCCGGCTACTGCTCGAAGGCGAACCTGGAGGCCGCCGATAGGCGGGGCATCAAGCCCTACATCGCGACCGGGCGGCAAAAGCACGGCCAAGCCGCCGCCGTGGGCCCGCGCGCCGCGCCGCCCGGCGGCCGGGTCGCGGCCATGGCGGCCACCCTCAGGCGCGCCGGGCGCCGCAGCCGCTACCGCCTGCGCAAGCAGACCGTCGAGCCGGTGTTCGGCCAGATCAAGCAGGCCCGGGGCTTCCGTCAGTTCCTGCTGCGCGGCCGTGAGAAGGTCACATGCGAATGGGCGATGATCTGCACCGCCCACAACCTGGCCAAGCTCGCCGTCGCCCAAGCGCCATGAGACGCCGAGACCAATCATGCCTCTCGCCGCGCCAAGCCCCTGAAGGCAACCACCCATGAGCCAAACCACCAAAATCACGACAAGACCACTCGCCATCACCCCAATGCTTGCCAACAACATCAAATCTCGGACAGGCTCCTAGTCGGGTAATCCGGCGTCTCGGAAAGCGCTCGAGACGTACGTGCGCCCGCTCTCGGACTCCGAAAAGCGATTTCCTGCGCGACGACCTTTTGCCACAATCGCTGACCGTCCGCCCGAATGTGAGAGGGAGAAGGCGATGGAAATTTCCGACAAGGCCCGCGAAGCGCTCGAGAAGACCCGCATTTGCGTACTCTCGACCACCGGCCCCGGCGATACGCCGCATGCCATCCCCATGTGGTACCGCTACCGCGACGGGGTCATCACCATCACCACCTCGAGCCGCTCGCAGAAGTACAAGAACGTCCAGCGCATCGGCAAGGCCATGGTGGTGATCGACGACCGCGAGCCGCCCTACTACGCGGTGATGGTCAAGGGCGACGCCGAGACCGGTCCCGGCTTCACCCGCGCGGAGGAATTCGAGATGGCTCTGCGCTACCTGGGCGAGGAGCACGTGGCCCCCTTCATGGAGGTCTACGACGCCGGCGGAAGCGACGACGCCACCATCGTCATCCGCCCGACCAAGGCGATCGAGTACGGTGCTTAGAGCGCGCGGTCGGCGATCCGGCCGAGCGGAAGCAGTTCGATTGTATTCGGTGCGTGCGGGAGGTATCCGAGCGCAAATCGGGTCACCCGGCGTATTCGCTTGCTTGGCCTCCAGTGCGAGGGCGCGAGCGTGGCGGCCCTCGCGGCCGGACCTTGAAATCTCGATTGCAGGATTTATATCCTGAGAATGGTTCGATCGCAGGGCTGAATTCGCGAACGGCGTTAAGGTTTGTCAAGGTTTGAAGCGTCCAGATTATGGAAAACGAAATAAGCTTCTGATTCACAAAACGAATTTCTTGATTCGGAGGGATTCTGACCTTAACACCTTGGATGATTTCGGGAGCATAGGCGCGCCGGCGGGCGCGGCCATGAAGGGAAGGGGAGGGACACCATGGCCCGGCACGCGCTGCCATTCAGCCGCGAGGAATATCTCGGCCGCCTCGCGCGCACGCGCGCGGCCATGGCGGCGGGCGGGATCGACCTCCTGCTGGTCTCTGTCAATGGCGGAGCAAAAAGGGACCACCTCGGCGGTGTAAGAAGGGACCGCTTGGCGGCTGCGGGCTTGTCCCCGTAGTCCACGGGAGGGCCCCGCGCGCGACGCGGTGTGCCCTCAACAGGCTGACGCGGCGGCGCGCGCGGGAGGGACCTGTGGGCCCACGGGGTCAAGCGTGGGCTGGGTGGTCGGTTCAGTTAGCAGTCGGGGTTTGACGCCTGCGGCTCTGGTTGAGCCTGTAGCTGTCACCGTTCATCTCGAGGATGTTGACGTGGTGGGTGAGGCGATCGAGGAGCGCGCCGGTGAGGCGCTCGGAGCCGAACACCTCGGTCCATTCGTCGAAGGGCAGATTGGTGGTGACCAGGGTCGAGCCCCGCTCGTAGCGTTGGCTGAACACCTCGAACAACAGCTCGGCGCCGGTCTTCGACAGCGGCACGAAGCCGAGTTCGTCGACGATCAGAAGCTTGTAGGTGGCGAGCTTCTTCTGGAACCTCAGCAGCTGCTTGTCATCGCGGGCCTCGATGAGTTCGTGGACCAGCGCGGCGGCAGTGATGAAGCCGACCGAGAGGCCCTTCTGGCAGGCCGCCAGGCCGAGACCGAGGGCGATGTGGGTCTTGCCGGTCCCACTGTTGCCGAGCGCGATGAGGTTCTCGCGGCGCTCGATGTACTCGCAGCGGGCCAGCTCCAGGACCAGCGCCTTGTTGAGCGAGGGGATGACCTTGAAGTCGAAGCTGTCGAGGCTCTTGACCACGGGGAAGCGCGCCGCCTTGATGCGCCGCTCGACCATGCGGCGCTCGCGGTCGATCAGCTCGAGCTCGGCGAGTCTCAACAGGTAGCGGACGTGATCGACGCCTTCCGAGGCGCACTGCCGGGCGATCTTGTCGTACTCGCGCAGGAAGGTCGGCAGCTTCAGCGTCTCGAGGTGGTGGGCGAGCAGCACTTGCGGTGTGTCGGTCATGCGCCGAGCCCCGACAGCAGGCTCATGTACGACTTGGCGGACGTCATCGCGACCCGGGCGCGCGGCAGATACGGATAGACGTCGAGGTTGAGCCTGGGCGGCCGCCGCTCGATGCGGCACAGTACCAGGTGCTTCACCGCATCAAAGCCGATTGCGCCGAGCCGCAGGGCGTCGCCGACCGCACCCTCGACCTCCTCGAGCCGGAAGGTCTCCAGTAGACGGAGCACCTGGACGTACTCGCGCTTGCCTGCCTTGCCCATACGAGCTTCGAGGAGCCGCCGCAGAGTGATGAAGGCCTCGGGCAGGTCCCAGCCCGCCAATGGCGCGGCCTGGTCGAGGGCGCCGATCTTCTGCTCGATCAAGGGCAGGTAATGCAGCGGGTCGAAGATCAGGTCCTCGCTGTCGTAGGACCGGCGGTGCCGGGCGATCACCTCGGCCCCGCAGCTGATCACCACCTCATCGACGTAGCCCCGGATGAGCACCTCACGGTGGCCGTAGGCCACGGGCACGGAATAGTCGTTGCTGCGGTAACGCACCAGCGACAGCGAACTCGCCCGTCCAGGGCGCTTATCGCAGGCATCATAGGGAGCAGGCGGCAATGGCAAGAGAACTTGACGATCCCGCTCGAGACGCTCGCCGATGGTCTCCTTGTGGCCCCGCAGCCGCGCCGCCTGGCGCCGGCGGCACTGTTCGGCGAGAGCATCGTTGAGGGCCGCGAAGCTCTCGGCACGCGGGACGGGGACCAGGAAGTTCCGCCGGATGAAGCCGACCAGTCCCTCGACCTTGCCCTTGTCGTTGCCCTTGCCCGGCCGGCCGAACCTGTCCTCGAACAGATAGTGGGACTGAAGCTCCGTGAAGACGCGCGTTCGCTGCCGCTTCCCATCGCCCAGGATCCGGGCAACCGCCAGCTTGGTGTTGTCGTACAGGATGGATCGGGGGACGCCGCCGAAGAAGGCAAACGCCGCGTTGTGGCCATCGCAGAATGCTTCGGTCGTCTCCGCCGGATAGGCCGCAACAAAGCAACCATCACTGTGGGGAAGGTCGAAGGCAAGGAAGTGGATCTTCCGTAACGCGCCGCCGATCACCGCCATCGCTTCGCCGAAGTCCGCCTGGGCGTGACCGGGGGAATGGGAGAGTGGCACGAACACCTCACGCGACCGAAGCCCCTGCTCACGAACGTAGTCCTTCACGATGGTGTAGCCGCCCGTGAAACCGTACTCGTCCCGGAGGCGGTCGAAGATGCGCTTCGCAGTGTGCCGTTGCTTGCGGTGGCTGGTCCGATCGTCTTCCAAGATCCGATCGATGATTCCCGTGAACGGACCCAGCTTTGGCCGCCTCGGCGGCGCGCTTCGGCGATACCCTGGCGGCACCGAGAACGACAGCATCTTACGGACCGTCTTGCGGTCTACACCAAACACCCGCGAGGCCTCGCGGGTGCTCATCCCCTCGACATGACACGCCCGCCGAACCCGTGCGTACAACTCCACCCGATACATCCCCCCCGCCTTCCAGTCAGAGCAACCCTGACAGAAGGCTATACGCGGTCCCATTTTGGTCCGCCGCAGCCGGATCGACCGGCCGCTTCAGTGGGGGATTATTGCTCTGCCGTTCTCAGGTCTCCTCGCCCGAGAATATCCTGTGGCTCTCGGGCTACCAGGCCAAGGGCATCTTCGCCTTCCAGATGCTCATGGTGCCGGCGGCGGGGGACGTGCGGCTCGTCACCCGCGGCATCGAGACCGGCAACGTCCGCTGCATGCCCGAGGACGCGGTGGTGGACGCCTTCGAGACCTATGGCGACACGACAGCGCCAGTGGCGACGGCCGCTTCCCTGGTGCGGGGCGAATACGGGGGCGCCCACACCGTCGGCGTCGAGAAGGTCAATCCCTTCCTGGGCGCGGCGCGGCTCGAGGCGCTCTCGGCGGCGCTCGACGGGCACAGCTTCAAGGACGCGAGCCACCTGGTCGACCGGGTGCGCCTCGTCAAGTCGCCGGCGGAGATCGAGTGCTTCCGCCGCTCCGCCGCCATCACCGACGCGGCCATGCTGGAGACCATCGACGCGGTCGCGGTCGGCGCGACGGACCGCGAGATCGCGGCCACCGCCCTCGCCAGCCTGATGCGGGGCGGCAGCGAGTACTGCGCCACCTGGCCCAACGTCATGGTGGGCTGGCGCGGCGGCCTCGCCCATGCCGGCTGGGATGGCACGCGGGTGGCGGCGGGCGAGCCCGTGGCCCTCGAGTTCGCCGCGTCGGTGGAGCGCTACCACGCGCCGATCTTCCGCACGGTGATCCCCGGCGCGCCCAACGCGGAGGTCGGCCGGATCGCGGGCTGCATCACCGAGGCCCACGACGCCGGCCTGGCCGCCATGGGCCCGGGCAAGACCGTCGCCGCGGTGGACGCCGCGATCCGCGAGGTCGTCACCGAGGCGGGCTGCGCGCGCTATGCCCACTCGCGCTTCGGCTACAGCCTCGGCCTCGCCTTCCCGCCGACCTGGGCCCAGTCCCTGTCGGTCGATATCGTGCCCGGCTCCGAGACGGTCTTCGAGCCCAACATGCTCTTCCACATCCTCATCTACCTGCTCGAGCCGGCCACCTTCGGCGTCGCCACCAGCGCCACCGTGCTCGTCACCGAGACCGGCATCGAGCCCCTGACCAGGAGCCCCAAGGCGCCGGTTTTCGTTTGATGGATAGCGTTCTCCCGGCTGGCCGCTGACCTGAAGAAGCCGATCGCCGCAGCTTGGTATCAGCGCGGCGCCGGGTGGTGCGCGACCCAATGGCGCGCGATGTCGACGCCGCGGGCGATCCACACCTCGTCGTGCCCGAGCACGTAATCGAGGAAGCGCTCGAGGCCCGCGGCGCGGGCCGGCCGGCCGATGACCCGGTCGTGCAGACCCAGCGCCATCATCTTCGGCTCGCTTCCGCCCTCCCGGTAAAGCATGTCGAAAGCGTCCTTCATGTAGGTGAAGAAGTCGTCCGCGGTCACGAAGCCCCGGTGCTCGTTGAAGCGGTTGTCGTTGGTCTCGTAGGACATGGGAATGACGAGGTGCGGCTTGCCGCCGACCTCGACCCAGTAGGGCAGCTCGTCGTTGAGCGCGTCCCGGTCGTAGAGGAAGCCGCCCTCCTCGACCAGGAGGCGCCTGGTGTTGGGGCTCGGCCGGCCCGTCATCCACCCGACGGGGCGCTCGCCCGTCAGGCTGGCCAGCCCTTCGACGGCGCGCTGGATGTGCTCGCGCTCGACCGCCTCCGGGACGTGCTGATAGTCGATCCAGCGCCAGCCGTGGCTGACCATCTCGTGGCCCGCCTCCATCATCGCGCGGGCGACCTCGCGGTTGCGCTCGACCGCCATCACGACGGCCCAGACGCTGACCTTGATGTCCCGTTCGGCGAGGATGCGCAAAATGCGCCACACGCCCCGGCGGCTACCGTACTCGAAGCTCGATTCGGGGATCATGCCGCGCGCGCCCGGCACGGCGGGGAAGCCCGTATCCGTCAGCATGCCCTCGGACGCCGGGTCGCCGTGGAGAATGCTGTTCTCGCCGCCGCCCTCGTAGTTGAGGGCGATGGTCAGGGCCACGCGCGCCCCGCCCGGCCACTTGGGATCCGGCGGGTTGGCGCCATAGCCCACCATGTCGCGCGGGTAGGGTCCGTCGGATGCGGTCATACCCGCCTCCCCGTCACTCGGGCCGCCGGCCACCGGGGCCGGCCTCAGAACGTCCCAGCCTCGCGCTCGACCAGCTGGAGAAACCGCCGGGTGCGCTCCTGGGTCGGATTGCCGAGCACCTGCGCGGGCGTGCCTTCCTCGACAATCCGCCCCTCGTCCATGAAAATGACGTGGTCCGCCACGTTCTGGGCGAAGCGAATTTCGTGGGTCACCACGATCATGGTCATGCCCGCCTCGGCCAGGAGGCGGATGACGGCCAGCACCTCCGAGACCAGCTCCGGGTCGAGCGCCGAGGTGGGCTCGTCGAACAGCATGAGCTTCGGCGAGATGGCGAGCGCGCGGGCAATGGCGACCCGCTGCTGCTGGCCGCCCGAGAGCCTGTGCGGCAGGTGGTCGGCATGCTGGCCGAGGCCCACGCCGGAGAGCAGCCTCATGCCCATGTCGCGCGCGGCGCCGGCATCCTGGCCATAGACGTGGATCGGCGATTCGATGACGTTCTCGAGCGCCGTCAGATGGTCGAACAAGTTGAAGTGCTGGAACAACATGCCGATGCGCGCATTCGCGCGCGCCTTGGAGAGGTGGCGCGTCGGCCGCAACCGGCCGCCGGCTTTCTCGTAGCCGACATACTCCCCATCCACGGTGATCTCGCCCTGGTCCATCTTCTCGAGGTGATTGATGAGGCGCAGGAAGGTGCTCTTGCCCGAGCCGCTCGGCCCCATGATGGTCACCACCTGGCCGCGCTTAACCGTGAGGTCGACACCGCGCAGGACCTCGTTGTGGCCGTAGGACTTATGGACGTCCTTGCACACCACGAACGGTTCGTCCGACTCGCCATCCCCGGCCGCCCGCCCGGCCATCAGCGATTCGATCCACGCGGCGCGGGAGACGGAGCCCGGGTCGGGCCCCCCGACCGTCGCGGGCGCCGCGGCCGCGGCGACGAGTGACGGCCGCGCGACCGGTGGCGGCGGGCCGCGGAAGCCGAAGAACCGGCCGAGCGCCGTATCGGCGCCGGGCAGCGGCTCCTTCTCCAGGCTGAAGCGGCGCTCGATTATCGCCTGGGCGATCGAGATGGCGCTGGTCAGCACCAGGTAGATGACGGCCGCGGCCGCGAACACCGTGAAGAACTTGAAGTTCTGCCCCACGATCTGCTGGGCGCGGAAGGTCAGCTCGTTGACGAAGATGACGGAGGCGATCGCCGTCAGCTTCAGCATGCTGATGGTGTCGTTGGTGATCGCCGGCACGATGGCCCGCAATGCCTGGGGCATGATGATGCGCCGCAGGGTGAGTACCGGCCCCATGCCGAGCGAGGCGGCGGCGATCCGCTGATCGCGGCTCACCGACAGGATGCCGCCCCTGATGATCTCGGCGCTGAAGGCCGCCTCGTTGAGCGCGAAGGCGATCACCGCCGTCGTGAAGGTGCCGAACTTGAGGCCGACCAGGGGCAGGGCGTCGAAGATGAACACGAGCTGGAGCAGCTGAGGGGTGCCGCGCGCGAACCAGATATAGATCCAGGCGAGGACGCTCAGCGGCCAGAACGTGCTCAAGCGCATGAGCGCCAGGAGGAGGCCGAGGAACAGGCCGACGGTCATGGCCACGCCGGTGATTTCCACCGCCAGGATGGCGCCGTCGATCAGGAATGACGACGTGACGTAGGACAGGAACTCCGAGAACCAGCCGAGGAAGCCGCTATCGTCGACGACCTTGCGCGCGCCGCCCGTGGCCAGCTCCTGCAGCGAGAGCCCTTCCTGGGCGAGGGCGGGGCCGACGGCGAACGCGGCCAGCAGGGCCCAGAGCCCGATCAGGAGGCCCTGGGCCCGGCCGGCGGACACGGTCACCCGCACCCCTTCAGCCGCCCGGAATGCATGCCGGCGCTTCCACGCGGCGACGCGACACCGCTCAGTCCGTCAGGACTTCCATCGGCAGCTGCAGGTCCGCGTCCATTCCGTACTTCTCGAACAAGGCCTTCTGCGTGCCGTCCTCCTGGGCCGCGTCGATGCCGTCGGCGATGGCGCGCAGGACGTCGTCGTTGCCGTTGGCGACGGCCGCGCCGATCTTGAATCCACTCAGGATCCAGAAAGCGCGGGCAAAGGTCTCCGGGTTCTCGGCCACCATGTTGTCGACGAGCACCAGGTCGCTGAGCATGATGTCCGTGCGCGTGTTCTGAACGAGGCGATAGCCCGCCGCCACGTCGGGATAGGTCTTGATTTCGACGGGCTCCTTGCCGGCGTCCGTGCATTCCTGGCTTTTCTCACGCATGGCGGCTTCTTCCACCGTGCCCAGCCCGACCGCGACGTCGTTCCCGCACATGTCCTCGAAACCCTTGATGTTCTTCGGGTTTCCAGCCTGAGTCAGGGCGCCCGTAAGGGCCTGCATGTAGATCACGTAATCGACCCTCTCGGCCCGCTCGGCGGTATAGTAGAGGTCGTCCCACATGACGTCGATCTGACCGGCGATGACGGCCGGCAGCAGGCCGGACCAGCCGCCCAGGAAGAACTCGATCTCGACCCCGGCGCACGCGAACACCGCGCGCGCAAAATCGGCGTCGAAGCCGATCACGTTCTCGAAGTTGTTCGCGTCGCGGAACACGTAGGGCGGGGTCTGCGGATCGGCCCCGATCCGCAGGGTCTTGCCCGCGATGCTCGGATATTTCTCGGCAACCTTCTCAGGCTCGCACTTGCGGTGGCCGGCCGCCGCCGGCGTCGCCGCCGCAACGCTCAGGGCGGCCGCGAAGACGGTGCCCAACGCAATTCCAAGCCATTTCGATTTCAACATGATTGCTCCTCCCCAATGCACGTAAACGCGACCGCTTCCACGGTCCCCTCAGGCCCAAAACGGTATAATGCCGCCGGCACCCGCAACCATACCACCGAAGATACGCCGGCCCAACACACGTGCAAGGCACTCCACGGTGCCCTGTCTCACGCCGCATGATGCCATCTTCTTCCGGGAAAAACGCCCTCCCTGGCCCTCTGCAATCCCGACGGATCGGATCGGGTTATGCAGTCGTCGACACTCTACACAAACGGTCGAGGCACGCAACCCGCCCCGTTTCCGCCCCGGCTATTCCCGACCGCGCGGCACCGATATTCGCCGCCCGGCCGGAGAGGCACCTGCCCTAGTACCCACTTTCATAATTCCGTGTGCCATACGACGGCGCCCCGAGGTTCCCGGCTAGGAGGGTGGCGCGCCGTGATGCCGGGGCATCACAAGCGGCGCGCGACGACGTCCGGGGGCCTCGGGACGCCGCCCTCTGGGTCGCTTTTCCCGCCCCCTCGGGGCGTCGAGGACGCTTGACGATGCCCCGGCATCGCCGGCGCACCCCCTCCTGCCGAGGAGACGGGAAAAGCGATCGTATGGCACACGGAATTATGAAAGTGGGTACTAGGCCGCCTCAATCCTCGATGTCGAGGCCGTAGGTTTGCCGCGCCTTGGCGGCCGTGATCCAGCCCTCCTCGACATCCTTGCGCACGCGCGCGAGGTCGCGTTCGGCGGGGGGGCCGTAGCCGCCGCCACCGGCCGTCTCGGAGACGATCGATTCCCCGTCCGCGAGCACGAACTGGGCGCTCACGTCCGGTATTTCGATCAATCCGCCATCGCGTGTTCGCCTATAGTGGCGCGTGGGCGAGCCATCGAGCCCGCCGCGGGCTCCCTGGGCGGGGTTCAGAGTGCCGTCGGCCACGTAGCCCACTTCCATGTCGCAGCCGAGCGGCCCGTACTCGACGCGGAAGCCCGGCGCGCCGCGGAACCTTCCGGCGCCTCCGCTGTCGGCGATCATGCGCCGCTCGTGGACGATCATGGGGTGGTGGACCTCGTCCACCTCGATGCTGTCGACCAGCGGCATGCCCGCGTTCCCCATGGTGAGCATGGTGAGCCAGCCGTCGGTGTGGGGGGTGCCGGGGCCGCCGCCGCCGGCCAGGATGACCTCGTTGCAGAACGGCGCCCCGCCCGCGCGCGGGTCGTTACCGGAGATGACCGCCCCGGACGCCGGGATGGCCGCGCCGCCGTCGGCCATGCCTATGCCCTCGCCGATCTCGGACAACGCGCGCTGCACGGCGCAGGTCACGCGGTCGCCGAGGTTGGTCGTGGCGACGGAGGTGCTGGTCGGATGCCGGGGGATGCCGACGACGGCCCCTTCGCGCAGCAGCACGTCGACGCGCCGGTAGCTGCCGGCGTTGGGCGGAACCTGGTGGCCGACCGTATTGAAGACCCCGACCATGGCGGCCGAGAGCGCACAGGCCTGCGACAGGTTGAGGCCGCAGGGATAGGCGTCGGGGTTATCGCGCAGATCCACGGTGATCCGGGCGTTCTCGCTGTCGACAATGACCTCGGCCTTGATTCTGATCCCCTCGGGC
This sequence comes from Alphaproteobacteria bacterium, assembly GCA_963666705.2. Lineage (GTDB taxonomy): Bacteria > Pseudomonadota > Alphaproteobacteria > CADEGL01 > CADEGL01. Next base: position 99,749 of record CAXXKO010000011.1, read on the forward strand.
GGCGTGCCGGAGACCGGGTCGTGGGTGGCGGTGGCGCTCGCGCGGCCGCTCGGCATCTGGCGCAGGGCCTGGGTCATCCGGGCTTCGCTGTAGTCGAACAGCTCGGCCGTGAATTCCCGGAGCGTCTCCCAGCCCACGTCCGCGCCCATCTCCAGCATCGCGCGCTCGCCGATGCGGGCGGCCCCCAGCATCGCCAGATAGTCGCCGCGCCATTGCTCGGGCACGCGGATGCGCATCTCGCACATACGGATGATGTCCTCGATGTCCTGGTAGTCGCGCTGGATCCTGACCGCCGGGAAGATGAGGGCGCCCTCCTCGTACACGTCGCGCGCGGCGCCCATGTAGGTGGTCGGCATCGAGTTGCCGCAATCCGCCTGGTGCGCCTTGGCGAGGACCGTGAAGCGGTGAATGCCGTCGTCGTCGATGACGGGCACCAGGAGGGTATGGTCGGCCGCGTGCGAGTTGCCGTGGTAGGGCGAGTTGTGAAGGAAGGCGTCGCCACGCCTGAGCACGGGGTGGAACTCCTTCATGGCCTTCGCCATCAGGTCCGCGCCGCGGAGGACGTGGATGGGATAGCATTCGGCGGCGGTGACCAGCTCGCAATCGGCCGTGACCACGCAGCACGAGAAGTCGCGCGCCATGTTGAGGACGCCCGAGCGTCCCGTCCGCAGCAGCGTGTTCGCCATCTTGGACGCCACGCTCTCGAACCGCTTGCCGAGGACGGCGAGGCGAACGCCGTCGTAAGCGCGCTCGACACGCTCGGGCTTGGCTTTGGTCTTGGGCGCCATGACAACGTCCTCCGCAATCGTTCGAGGGTTTCTCGGTCGTTCGAGGGTCTCTCAGTCGAGCGCGATCGAAAGGTTTCCGGCCGCGGTGCGCTCGACGCTCGCCCCCGGATCGACCACCACCGTGGTGAAGCTCGATTCGATGATGGCGGGGCCCGCGAGGCGCTCGCCGGGCACGAGCGCCTCGAGGCGCCGCACCTCGGCCTCCACCATGCCGGTCGCCGCGAAGTAGCTCGGGCGCGTCCACCGGTCGGGCCCGGCGGCGGCCGGCTCGACCACCCGGGCGGCGTCCGCGCGCGTCAGGATGCAGCGCGCCTTCGCGCGCCAGCTCACCACTTCGATGTGGGACTCGCGGTCCGCGATCGCGAACATCTCCTCGTGCATCGCATGAAGGTCCTGAACCAGCTTCTCCAAGTCCTCCGGCCCGTCGAAGCGGCCTTTCGCCAGCGGCACCTCGATCTCCCACACCTGGTGCGGGTAACGCCCCTCGGCCGAGAACTCGATGCTCTGCTCGAGCGCCCCCGTGGCGCGGCCGCCGAGGAAGGCGCGGCACTTGTCCTCGAGGCCGGCGAGCACGGTGTTGACGGCCTCGTGGTCGAAGGCATCGCTGGTGGTGAAGCAGGTGGCGCTGAAATCGGTGCTGAGGTCCGAGGCGAGCGCGCCGGCGGCGCTCAGGGTCGCGCCCACGGCGGGAATGATGACCCCCCTGCACCCAAGGCGCCGGGCGATCCGCACCGAATTGAGCCCCGCCGCGCCGCCGCCGCCGATGAGCAATGCGGTCCTGGGGTCGATGCCCTGGTTGATGGTGATGTCCTCGATGGCGCGGACCATGTTCTCGCTGACCAGGCCGAGGATGGCGTCCGCCGCATCCTGGGCGCCGAGCCCCAGCGGCCCGCCCACGGCCGCCTCGATGGCGCGGGCCGCGCCGTCCACGTCGAGCGGGATGGCGCCGCCGAGGAAATAATCGGGGTCGATATAGCCGAGGGCGAGCGCCGCGTCGGTGACCGTGGGCTCGGTCCCGCCCTTGCCGTAGCAGACCGGGCCGGGCTCGGCCCCGGCGCTCCCGGGCCCGACATGGAGCATGTCGCCCGCATCCACCCAGGCGATCGAGCCGCCGCCGGCGCCGACGCTGCGCACGTCGACCGAGGGGAACCCGGTCATGTGCCCGCGCAGGCGCGGGCCGAGCCAGGTCTCTCGGGTCCAGGGGATGCGCCCGCGCCGTACCAGGCTCACGTCGTAGCTGGTGCCGCCGGCGTCGGCGACGATCGCCGTCTCGCCGCTGTCCTCCTCGCGCACGAACGTCCTGCCGGCCACCGGCGCCATGGACGGGCCCGAGTTGATCGAGTGGATCGGGGCCGCGGCCAGGTCGGCGGCGTCGACCACGCTGCCCTGGGAGGTCACCATCAGCAGGCGGCCGTCGAAGCCCGCCGCGCGCAGCCTCTCCTCGAAGGTTACCAGGTAGGCGGTCATGACCGGCTTGAGCGAGGCGTCGATACACGCGCTCGAGGCCCGCCTGTATTCGCGCATGGAGGGGTTGAGGCGGTGGGAGAGGGTCACCGGCAGCGCGGGCAGCAGCGCCGCGAACAGCGCGCCGACCCGATCCTCGTGCGCGGGATTGACGATGGACCACAGGAAGCACACGGCAGCGGCCTCCACGCCGGCTTCGCCGACCCGCCTGATGACGTCGCGCACGGCTTCCTCGTCGAGCGGCTTGCGGATGGCGCCGTCGGCGGTGATGCGCTCCGGCACCTCGAAGGTCAGGGCGCGGGGGACGTAGGGCTCGGGGAACGGCATGGTGTTGTCGAAGGGATCGACGCGCCCGCCCTCGCGCAGCAGCAGGACATCGCGATGGCCCTCGGTCGTGAGGAAGGCGATCGGCGCCGTCCGGCCGGTCAGGATGGCGTTCGTCGCCCGCGTCGTCGCGTGCATGAGAAGCTCGCACCGCGCCAGCAGCGCCTGGAGCGAGAGGCTCGCGTCCTTGGCGGCGATGCCCAGCGCCTCGAGGGCGCCGTCCACCGGGTCATCGGGCGTGGTCGGCGCCTTGTAGACGCGCAACCGCCCCGATTCGTCCTCCAGGACGACATCGGTGAAAGTGCCTCCGACATCGATCGAAAGTCGCATGGCCGCTCGTTCCCCCTCTTCGCCCCCCGCGCGCCTCACGAGGGTAGTTGACATGTATTTGCCGCCGGTCAACGGCCGGCGGCGCCTCCAGACGCGACAGCCTATTCGGTGAGGCCCCGGTCGAGAATTGGGCCCGGGCCGTAACTGTCGAGCAATTCGTCTACATATGCCACGATTTCGTCCCATGGGCATTCGCGGTTGTTGTGGCCGCGCACCACGAAGGCCGAGCCCATGTAGAAGCGCTCGTACTGGAGGTGACGCCCGGCGAAGTCGCTGCCCAGGATGTCCCATGCCAGCTTGTAGAGCTTGAATTTGTCGAAGGCCGACTGGTTGGTCGTCTCCCACAGGGACTCGAAAATGGCGCGCGTGTCCTGGTTCTCGAGCACCGAGACGTCCGCCGGCAACTGCAGGACGCTGCCGCCGGAGAGCTCGCGCACCTTGGCGCAGATGAGGTCGTAGTTCTGGGTGCACCAGTAGATGGCCGCGTACATCATGTGCCGGTTGTAGTTGACGTAGCCGTTGTCGAGGGTCTCGTGGGCCTGGATCTGGCCGGCGACGAAGGCCGAGATCTGGCCATAGAGGGCCGCCAGGTGGCCGAGCTCGTCGTAGACCGCCGGGACCTTGATGATGTCGGACGATTCGGTGATGCGCCGGGCGAGGCCGATTATGAGCTTGAGCTTCGACTTGAAGCGCACGGAGGCCTGGTGGTTGGAGAGCGTGTGCGCCGGAGTCTCGAAATAGATCTGGCGCGAGAGGCCGATGTCGTCGTGGGTGAATACCCGTTCCCACGGCACTTTCACGTCCTGGCACACGACGACGCAGTCGCCCTCGTCGTAGCGGTAGGCCAGCGGGTTGTCGAGCTCGCTGACGGCATAGCGCTCGAAGGGCTTGCGCGACCACAGGCTGAGGCCTGGCGTGTTGCACGCCACGGCGCAGGTGATGGACTCCTTCTCGTGCCCCGCGGCCAATGGCAGGATGTTGCCGATCCAGACGTCGTCGCTGAAGGCGGCGCTGGTCGCCAGCATCTTCATGCCGTTGACGATGAGGCCGTCGTCGCGCTCGTCCGTGACGGCGAGGCTCGGCACGCGCCCGGCCTTGCGGCCGGCGAATTTCTCGTCACGGCTGCCCTGGGGCGGGCTCACGGCATGGGAGAGGAAGATGTCTCGGTCTTTGCAAAGCGCGTAGTAATCGAGGACGTGCCGGGAGAGCTTGTGAGCGCCCGAATCGAAGATCTCGGGCCGCATGGCCGCGCCGGTGATATAGCCGCCCACGAAATCGGGCGAGCGGCCCATCATGCCGAAAGTCATGTCGGCGATCGCCTCGCAGCACCTGGTGCGGCGCTCCAGGTCCTCCCGGCTCCGCGGGCGCAGGAAGTACATGGCATGCCGCTCGCCATCCTCCTCGTAGGTCAGGATATCGCGGAGGGCCGGGTCGAAGCGGGCCTCGAAGGTCCTGGCGTAGGACCGGGCGGCGTTGCGGAACGCGGGGTGGGTGGTCACGTCGGTGACCTTCTCGCCACCGATATAGATGGTGCGCCCGTCACGCAGGCTGTCGAGATATTCGGCTCCGTTTCGGATCATGACCGGCCCTGTCTGCTTGGCAATTAGAGTCCCCCTCGCCTCATCGGACGCGGGAAGCTAGCACGAGTTCATGACTGGCGGCAGTGCTAACCGTGCCTGGCGCCGAGGGTGGTATGCGCCGGCCGCCCCAGTTGCTAATCTGCGGCGCGGCGGCGCGGCGGCGGGTCGGCCGCGGGATGAGCCGGTATAGGAGACCGCGATGGAGGCGAGCCGCTATCCGGGCGGCGTGGTCGAGCGCATCATGCTGAGGCGGGGGCGGCTCCATGCGTTCGAATGCTTGGAGCCGCGCCGCACGGCGCTCCTCGTCGTCGATATGCAGAACGCCTTCCTCGGCAAGGGCGGGGCAGGCGACATCCCGGCGGCCCACGCCATCGTTCCCACCATCAACCGCTTGGCCCGCGCGGTGCGGGAGCGGGGCGGCCACGTGGTTTGGGTGGTCTCCACCTACGGGCCCGAGGCGGCGGACTATTGGCCGACCCTGTTCGACCATGTGCTGGGGCCGGAATACGGCCAGCGGTTCCGCGACGGCCTGACCGAGGGTGCCCAAGGGCATGCCATCTGGGAGGCGCTCGAGGTCGGCCCCGGCGAGCCGGTGGTGAGTAAGAACCGTTTCGGCGGCTTCATCGGCAGCGGCGGCCGCCTCGAGCGGACGCTCCGCGACCTCGGCGTCGATACGGTGCTCGTCACCGGGACGGTGACCAATATCTGCTGCGAATCGACGGCGCGCGAATCCGCCATGCTCGATTTCAAGACTGTCATGGTTTCCGACGCCAACGGCGGCCGCTCCGAGGCGGAGGACATCCGCACCTACGCCACCTTCCTGACCGCCTTCGGCGACGTCATGACCGCCGACGAGGTCGTCGCCCGCTTCGGTGGCAAGGTGGAGGACCCGGCGCGGCTCCACGCATGATCGCCGATCGCCCCGACGTGCTCATCGTCGGCGCCGGGCTCTCGGGCGCCGTCGCGGCGCGGCGTCTCGCCGAGGCCGGCATGTCCGTGGTCTGCCTGGAACAGGGTGGGCGCACCGATCCCGGGTCCTACCGCGGCAAGGAGCTCGACTACGAGGTCACCGCCCTCAAGCAGTGGCACGCGAGCCCCAACATCCGCGCTCGCGCGGCCGACTACCCGATCGACGAAGCGGACTCGGACATGATGCCGCTCATGTTCAACGGCGTGGGCGGCAGCACGATCCTTTACAGCGCCCATTGGACGCGCTTCCTTGCGTCCGATTTCCGCGTCCGGTCGCTCGACGGCGTCGGCGACGACTGGCCGCTCTCCTATGCCGATCTCGCCCCCTATTACGACCGGGTCGAGCGCGAATTCGGCGTCTCCGGCATGGCGGGCGATCCGGCCTACCCGCCCCACGCCGAATACCCCATGACGCCCCTGCCCATCGGCGCGGCCGGGGCCCGCGTGGCCCGCGCCCACAACGCGCTCGGATGGCACTGGTGGCCGGGCCCGAATGGCATCGCCTCGCGCCCCTACGAGGGTCGCCGGCCCTGTGTCCAGCGCGGCACCTGCAGCTACGGCTGCTCGGAGGGGGCAAAGGCGTCCGTGGACGCGACCCACTGGCCGGTGGCGGAGCGCCTGGGCGCGCGTCTCGTGACCGGCGCCCGGGTGCGCGAGATCACCCTCGATGGGCGCGGTCGTGCCACCGGCGCCGTCTATCGCGACCGCGACGGGCGCGAGCACCACCAGGCCGCGTCCGTCACCATCCTCGCGGCCAACGGCATCGGCACGCCGCGCCTCCTCCTGCTCTCCCGCTCGGCCCGGTTCCCGGACGGGCTCGCCAACAGCTCGGGCCTGGTCGGCAGGCGACTCATGGTGCATCCCTTCACCCACGTCGTCGGCATCTTCGACGACGATCTCATGAGCTGGCAGGGCCACTGGGGTCAGAGCATCATTTCCATGGAGTTCGCCGAGACGACGGCCGATCGCGGCTTCGTGCGCGGCGCCAAGTGGAGCCTGATACCGACGGGGGGGCCGCTCGGCGCCGCCCTGTTCCCGTGGCCGGGCGAGCCCCTTTGGGGCGAGGCCATGCACCGGCACGTGGCGAAGTGGCTCGGGCGCTCGTCGATCTGGGGTATCGGGGCCGAGGACCTGCCCGACGCGGCGAACGCGGTGACGCTTCACCCCCGTCTCGAGGACGGCGACGGCCTGCCGGCCCCAAAGCTCGCCTACAAGGTGTCGGAGAACGCCAAGGCGATCCTCGCCTTCAACGTCGAACGGGCTAACGAATCCTTCGCCGCCGCGGGCGCCTACGAGACCGTCTCGCGGCCCCCCACGCGGGAGTTCGGCTGGCACCTCCTCGGCACCTGCCGCATGGGGGGCGACCCCGCCAGCTCCGTCGTCGATCCCTGGGGCCGGGCCCACGACGTGCCCAACCTCCTCATCGTCGATGCCAGCACCTTCGTCACGGGCTCCTGCGTCAATCCCTCGGCCACGACCGCGGCCCTGGCGCTGCGGGCGGTCGAGCATTTGATCGCGGGCCGCCGGAACGTCGCGAGTGCCGCGTGAGAGAGCCGATGGACAGCCAAGCCGCCTGGACGCCCGAGCGCCGGGAGACGTTCGGCGCGCTCGCCGACATACTGATCCCCCGGTCGGGGGACATGCCTTCGGCGCGCGAGGCCGGCTTGGCCGGCCCCCTCCTCGATCGCTTGTCGCGGTCCCGCCCCGACCTCGCCGCCGCGCTGGCCCCCCTGCTCGACGAGCTCGCTCGGGTGGATCCAGCGGCGGCGGTGGCCCGGCTCGAGCGCGAGCGGCCGGATGCGCTCCTGCGTCTCCTGGAGGCGGCCGCGGGCGGCTACTACATGAGCGCGGAGGTGCGCCGCCTGATCGGCTACCCGGGCCAGGAGGCGCTCACCCTCTCTCGTGGCGGCTTCGGCGGCGAGGACCTGGTCGAGGCGGTCATGGCGCGCAGGCCGATCCACCGGGTGCCCGAGCGCGATTGATTTCCGGCCTTCGATCCGCACACGCTCGGTCCACCTCTATGAGGGCGAGGAGGCCTCGGCCGTCGGCATCTGCATGCATTTGCACGCACCGACCGCATCGCCTCGACCCACCGGGGCCACGGCCATTGCATCGCCGAGGGCTGCGAGGTGGCGGCATGATGGCCGAGCTCTTTGGGCGCGCGACCGCTCGATCCCTGAAAGCCGACTTTCGCGCGGCAACGGCCGATTTTTATGTGGAGGTCCGCTCTACCTCGGCCAGCCGACGCCCCTGGGCGAGGCCTGCCAGGACCGGTTTTTACCACAAGTGGACTTGGGTGGTACTCAGTTTCCTCGGGTATTCGACAACCACTTTTTCCCGGCCCAGTACTGTTAGACGGGGCTGTTCACCAAATTACGCAAAAATAAGTCAGGCAATAATACCAGCGGCCGATGAGCTTGACTCATCGACCGCTGGCAAGCGCGACCGCGCGCCCGAGCTTATGCGAGGTAAGCCAAGGGCGCGGATGCGCCCGCCCGGCGCTTGAGGGAACATACAACGGGTCATTCTTATGGGCCGTTGGTATAAGCCGGCTAATTGTCGTCAAACTCCTTTTCGAAATCCTCTTGGATTCGGCGGAGCTCCTCGATCGCTGCACGAATGTCCGAACTGTCAATGACGTTAACCTCGACAAGTTCGCCAACCCGCGAGAGTCGTCGGCGGCGTCCGCGGTGTTGCTCGGAATAGAAGTCACCCACCCGATAAACCTGTACGGGACGCACGTATCCCTTGGGCGTGATTTGATCGAGAGGCTCGCAACTTACGTGATCCTCAACTAGGCTATGTGTATTCTCGTCTATGAGAATGGCATTCGGTTCAGCGATACCCTCCAGCCGTGCCGCAAGGTTTACCGGTCTACCAAGAACCGTGTAATCGAGCCGTTGCTCCGAGCCAAAGTTACCAACGGTGCAAAAACCCGTGGCAATGCCCATGCGCACATGCAACCCCCGGGAGACGCCGTGCTTCTGCCAGTATTTCTGCAGTTCGGCAACGCGGGCATGCATGCGAAGAGCCATCTCCACGCATTTCAGTGCATCTTCAGTCTCTCCCTCACTTTCCGGATCTCCGAAGAAGACCAGAACCGAATCTCCGATGAACTTGTCGATTGTGCCACCGCAGTCGAGAGCGATTGAGGTCATCTCTGATAGGTAAGAATTTATAACGGTGGCCAGACGTTCGGGCTCCAGAGTGTCGCTAAGATCTGTGAACTGAACGATATCGGACAGGAAAATCGTCAAATTCTTGCGGACATGTGCACTGAGTTGGTCCCTGGTGTCTGAGAATATGCTCTGGTAGACTTGCGGGGAAAGGTATTTCGCCAATCTGGTTGCTAGGTTTTCGAGCCGTCGGCTCTTTTCCTCGATGACTTCGCGGTCGCGAATTTTTTGTTCCAAAAGCTCTTCCCGTTCCTTTCTCAGGTGCCACTCGGCTGTTCGATCAACGAACTGGCCTTGTACGCCATTAAGATAGGAAAATGCGTCGTCATGAGTGCGCGCCGATAACAAGGAGTAGACATGGTCCGTGCCATCAATGCGGATATGAATCTCGGGAATCTGAACGGACCCCTTGCCGTTAATGTCCGAGACAAAATTCTCGATCTGCGCGCCCGGAACGCCAAGTTGCTCCAGCACGTCGGGGAAGTATGCGTTTGTAACGTTGCCAAGGACTGGGAAAAAGCTCCGGAAGTTCTCGTTGACCTGTAAAATTTCCAGATCCTTATTGGCGAAATATGCGGCTGTAATAGCATTGCGAAAATTGAAAAAACTAAGACCTATGACATTGTGCTGATTTAAGAAGTCCTCCAAATTCATCGCTCTTCTCCCCGTTAGGCCGAGCCGCGAAAACGCTCCGGCGCCGATCTTGACCAGCTTCTCCCGTAGAGTCGTCAACCAACAGTGCTCCGCCTCTGTCGGCAACGTCAATGTCGGCTGTTTGCTAAACCCGGCTGTTCCGTCATGGCACTTGGAGCGGCCGCTTTCGTCCGCCGAGCGGACATACGGAACCACCTTGCGCGTACGGCACGTCAAAACTCATTTCAAATCGAGGCGCTACTCATTCCGGGCAGCGATTGATTCCCGGCGGCCAAACCGCTTACGCTCGGGTCCCGCCCATCGCCAACGGAGCGTGCCATGCAGTTGTCGCGCGCGGAGCTTCTCACCGCCTACCGCTCGATGCGGACCATCCGCGAGTTCGAGGAGCGCCTGGTCCTGGAGATGGCGACGGGGGACATCCCGGGCTCGGTGCATCTCTACGCGGGCGAGGAGGCGTCGGCGGTGGGCATCTGCATGCATCTGCGGCCCACCGACCGCATCGCCTCGACCCACCGGGGCCACGGCCATTGCATCGCCAAGGGCTGCGAAGTGGCCGGCATGATGGCGGAGATCTTCGGCCGCGCCACGGGCACCTGCCGGGGCAAGGGCGGCTCCATGCACATCGCCGACCTGGAACGGGGCATGATGGGGGCGAACGGCATCGTCGGCGGGGCGCCGCCGCTTGCCTGCGGCGCCGCCTTCACGGCCAAGTACCGCAAGACCGGCGATGTCGCCGTGGCGTTCACGGGCGACGGCGGCTCGAACCAGGGCACGGTGGCCGAATCCATGAACCTGGCGCGGGTCTGGGACCTGCCGGTGATCTTCGCGGTCGAGGACAACGGCTATGCCGAGGCCACGGCCAGCAGCTATGCGGTGGCCGGGGACGTGGTGCGCCGGGCCCAGGGCTACGACATCCCGGCGGCGCGGGTCGACGGGTTCGACTTCTTCGCCGTGCACGAGGCGGCGCGCGAGGCGGTGGAGCGGGGGCGGGCCGGTGAAGGCCCCACCCTCCTCCATATCGAGTTCGAGCGTTTCTACGGTCATTTCAGCGGCGACACGGACACCTACCGCACCCCTGAGGAGAAAGCGGCGCTGCGCCGCGATAGGGACTGCCTCAAGAACTTCCGCGCCCGGGTGGAGGAGGCAGCGCTCCTCGACGCGGGCGCGCTCGACGCGGTTGACGGGGAAGTCGGCACGCTCATCGATCGCGCCGTGGCGGCGGCGCGCGCGGCACCGGTCCCCGACGCGGCGGAAGTCACGACCGACGTCTACGTCTCCTATCCCTGAGGGACGGCCGGAAGCGGTCCAGCCGCAGAGAGGAGGGCGCGCCATGCCCCGCAAATCATTCCGCCAGGCCATCAGCGAGGCCATGCGCCTCGAGATGCGGCGCGACGATGCCGTCGTCGTCATGGGCGAGGATATCGTCGGCGGCACGGGTGCTTCGGGCGAGTACGACGCCTGGGGCGGGCCGTTCGGGACCACCAAGGGCTTCGTGGCCGAGTTCGGGGCCGAGCGTGTGCTCGATACGCCGATCACCGAGAGCGCCTTCATCGGCACCGCCGTGGGCGCGGCCATGACGGGGATGCGGCCGGTGGTCGAGCTCATGTTCGTGGATTTCATGGGCGTGTGCTTCGACCAGATCTTCAACCAGGCGGCCAAGGTGCGCTACATGTTCGGCGGCAAGGCCACAACGCCGCTGGTGATCCGCACCAGCTTCGGCGCGGGCGCGCGCTCGGCGAGCCAGCACAGCCAGGCGCTCTACCCCATCTTCACCCACATCCCGGGCCTCAAGGTGGCGGTGCCGTCGAACCCCTACGACGCCAAGGGGCTGCTGATCCAGGCCATCCGCGACGACGACCCGGTGATCTTCCTGGAGAACAAGATGCTCTACGACGAGGAGGGCGAGGTGCCGGACGGCGCCTATACGGTGCCCTTCGCCGAGGCCGCGATTCCGCGCGAGGGGGGCGACGTCACCATCGTGGCGCTGGGGCGCATGGTGGGGTTGGCGCTGACCGCGGCCGATAGCCTGGCCCGGGACGGCATCGAATGCGCGGTGATCGACCCCCGCACCACCTCGCCGCTGGATGCCGGGACCATCATCGAGATGGTGGAGGAGACGGGGCGCCTGGTCATCGTCGACGAATCCTCGCCGCGCTGCGGCATGGCGGCGGACATCGCGGCGCTGGTGGCGGAGGAGGCTTTCGACGCCCTCCTCGCGCCCATCCTGAAGGTGACGCCGCCCCACAGCCCGGTGCCCTACGCGCCCGGGCTCGAGGCGGCCTACCTGCCGGACCCGGCGCGCATCGAGGCGGCGGTGCGCAGGGTCCACGGGCACGGCGCATGAGCGCGGCGATCCACGCCATCTCGATGCCGCGCTGGGGCATGACCATGACCGAGGGCCAGGTGGCGGACTGGCTGGTGGAGGAGGGCCAGGCCATCGCCGCGGGCGCGGACGTGGTCGAGATCGAGACCACCAAGATCACCAACGTGATGGAGACGCCGGCCGGGGGCGTCCTGCGCCGGCGGGTGGTGGACAGGGGGGCGACGGTGCCCGTGGGCGGCCTCCTCGGCGTGATCGCCGGGGGCGGCGTGAGCGACGACGAGATCGACGCCTTCGTGGCCGAACATGCCGCGCGCATGGCGGCGGCGGGCCCGGCCGCGAGCGCGGGGCCGGCGCCGCGCCTGATCGGCGCCCAGGGTGCGCGCATCAACACCCTCACCCTGGGCGAAGTTGAGGGCGAAGGTGGGGACCAAGGCGCGGGCGCGCCCATCGTCCTGATCCACGGCTTTGGCGGCGACCTGGGTAGCTGGCTCTTCAATCAGCCGGTGCTGGCCCAGGGCCGGGCCGTCCACGCCATCGACCTGCCGGCGCACGGCGGCTCGGACCTGGGCGCGGGCGACCGCTCGCTTGCGGCCCTCGCGGCCGCGGTCGCGGGCGCGCTCGACGACCTCGACGCGCCGCGGGCCCATCTCGTGGGCCATTCCCTGGGCGGCGGCATCGCGCTCCGCCTGGCGCTCGAAGCACCGGGGCGGGTGCTCTCGCTCACCCTGATCGCGCCCACGGGCCTCGGGCCCGAGGTCAACATGGCTTACATCGAGGGCTTCCTCGGGGCCGAGCGGCGGCCCGAGATGAAGGCGGCGATCGAGCTCCTGTTCGCCGAGGGGACGGCCATCCGGCGCCAGATGGTGGCCGACCTGCTGCAATTCAAGCGCCTCGACGGGGTGCCGGCGGCGCTGCGCGCCATCGCCGAGGCAGCCTTCCCCGGCGGGCGCCAGGGCGACGATTTGCGCGGCCGCCTCGGCGCCTTGGCCATGCCGGCCCAGACCGTCTGGGGCGCCGGCGACCGCATCATCCCGCCGGCCCACGCCGCGGCGCTGCCCCGCGCCATCGTTACCCACATCATCGAGGGCGCGGGGCACATGCCCCACATGGAGCAGGCCGGCCAGGTCAACGCGCTCATCCAGTCCCTCGTGCAGGCCGCGGAGGAGGCCGGCTGATGGACGCGGCGCGCGGCATGCCGGGCCTCGTCGGCGCGGACCATGTGGGCCTCACCGTCCCGGACCTCGCGGCGGCCGTGGCCTTCTTCGTCGACGTGATCGGCTGCGACTATATCTTCGACGGTGGCGAAGCGCCCGACGATCCCGCGTTCATGACCGGCCGGCTCGACGTCCACCCGGACGCCCGGGTCCGCTACTGCTTCCTGCGCTGCGCCACCGGCCTCAATCTGGAGCTGTTCGAGTACGCGGCCCCCGACCAGCGCGAGGCGCGGCCGCGCAACAGCGACGCCGGCGGCCACCACATCGCCTTCTACGTCGGCGACATCGACGCCGCCGTCGCCCACCTGCGGAATCGCGGCGTGCGCGTGCTCGGCGATCCCATGCATATCGACGAAGGCCCCGCGGCCGGGGCGGACTGGGTCTATTTCCTCGCCCCCTGGGGCCTGCAGCTCGAACTCGTCAGCTACCCCCGGGGCAAGGCCTACGAGAAGGACGCCCCCCGCCGCCTCTGGAACCCGCGCCACCCGGAGCGCTGAGCCCGCGCCGCACCCGCCAGCCGGGCCTACCCCAACTGCCAGCCGCCATCGACCACGATCGTCTGGCCGGTGACATAGCGGCTCAGGTCCGAGGCGAGGTAGACATAGGTGCCGGCGAGATGGTCGAGGGCGCCCAGGTGACCCACCGGGATGCGGCCCTCGAGCGCCGCGCGCACGTCGGCCTCCGGCCGCATGCCGCGGATGGCGGCCCGGTCGCGGAAGAGCTTCGCGGAAGAGCTTGCGGATCATGTCCGTGTCCATCTGGCCGGGGCCGACGCAATTGACCAGGATGCCGTGGGGCGCCAACTCGGCCGCCAGGCACTGGGCGAGCCCGATCATGCCGAACTTGGAGGCCGAGTAGGCCGCGTTCTCCACCCCGCCGCGGACGCCGAAGAGGGACGAGGTGAGGATGATCCGGCCGCCGTCCCCCCGATCGATCATGGCGCGCGCGAAGGCCGTCGCCGTGATGAAGGCGCCTGTCAGGTTCACGTCGATGACGCGCCGCCACTCCTCGAGCCCCATCTCCACCGCGTGCTTGAGCAGGAGGACGCCCGCGTTGGCCACGGCGCAATCGACCCGGCCGAGACGTTCGACCACCGTCCGCGCGGCCGCGGCCATCGCCGCCTCGTCGGTCACGTCGAGCGCGATAGCGATGGCCCGGCCCGGCGCCTCCCGGTCGAGCGCCCGGGCCGCCGCTTCCGCCTTCTCCGCCGCCACGTCGATGACCGCGACCGAGGCGCCATGCGCCACATAGGCCCGCGCCACGGCGAGGCCTATGCCCTGCGCCGCGCCCGTGACGACCGCCACCTTCCCCGCGAGAAGCCCCGTCATGCCGTGTCCTCCTCGCCCGATTTGCCGCGTCCCGCGCGCACACTCTTGGGCGGCCGGCGGGCCCAGGTCAAGCAGTGGCTCGCGGCCATCGCGCCGCCCCCGGGCAATCCCGGAGCGGTTCCACACGAACGGTAGCGGGCCGGTTCCGGCGAAGCGTGAGATGCTCTAGTGTCCTGATTCTGAAGTTTGCGTGATTTGTTGTTGGTGCTCGGCGATACGAATGTTTGCGAGGCAGAAACGCTTGATTGAGGGCCAAGATGTCGTCGGCTGATTTGGTCCAACGGAATGGCTTTGGATCGGCATTGACGGTGTCCATATAGCGAAGGATGGCGGCTTCGAGCTCCTTGGTGGAGCGGTGGACGCCGCGGCGCAGCTGCTTTTCGGTCAACAGGGCGAAGAAACGTTCGACCTGGTTGATCCAGGAGGCCGAGGTCGGCGTGTAATGGGCCTGCCATCGGGGGTGGCGGGCGAACCAGTCGCGGATCGCCTTGGTCTTGTGGGTCGCCAGGTTGTCCATGATTATGTGCACATCGAGATCGGCCGGCACCCGCGCTTCCACGGTGTTGAGGAAGGCCCGGAACTCGCGCGCCCGATGGCGGGCGAAGCAGCGGCCGATGACTTGGCCGGTCGCGGTGTCGAGAGCGGCGAACAGCGACAGGGTGCCGTGGCGTTTGTAGTCGTGGCTGCGCCGTTCGGCCTGACCGGGGCGCATGGGCAACAGCGGCTGGGTCCTGTCGAGGGCCTGGATCTGGCTCTTCTCGTCGACGCACAGGACCAACGCCCGTTCCGGCGGATTGAGATAGAGCCCGACGATATCGCGGACCTTCTCCACGAAGAACGGGTCGCTCGACAGCTTGAAGCTCTTCGAACGGTGCGGTTGCAACCCGAAGGCACGCCAGATGCGGTGGATCGTCGACGGCGCATAGCCGGTCGACCGCGCCATGCTGCGTAACGACCAGTGCGTCGCGTCCGCCGGCGTCTCCTCGAGCGTCCGCCGGATCGTCTCGGCAACGGCGTCGTCGCTGATCCGTCGCGGCGTACCCGGGCGGGGCTCGTCATGAAGGCCCTCCAGACGCCGCTCGGCGAAGCGTCGGCGCCAGACGCCGACCGTATCCGGCGCCGCGCCAAGCTCGGCCGCGATGGTCTTGTTCTCGAGCCCCTCGGCGGCCAGAAGAACAATCCGCGCCCGTCGCGCCAGACCCTGTGCCGTCCGCCGCCGCCGCGCCAGCTCATCGAGTTCCCGACGCTCCGACACCGAAAGCTCAATCGCAACCGCTACCCGACCACGCGCCATCACATGCCTCCACGATCCCAAAAAGAAATCATAGAAACTTCGCGATCAGGACACTAGAGCGGTTCCGCTTTGATCGGACTCACTCTAGTGCTCTATTTCGCTCACGGCAGCGGACCGAATGGTCCGCGCCTGCGCGGGCACGCCGGGCGACCGGCGGGCCGCCGTGCGGCCTGGAGCGATTCCAGTCAAACTGGAAACGCTCTAGTACTTATTTGCAAAAGAAAGCGAACTATTATATGATGGGGGTATGAGCAGAACAGCGACCCCCATCACGGTTGGGGAAGAGGCCCGGGGCGCGCTGGAACAGTGGGTCCGGTCGGCGAAGACGGAGCAGCGCATGGCGTTGCGGGCGCGGATCATCCTTCAGGCGGCGGATGGACGAGGCAATCTGGAGATCGCCGCGGCCTTGCGGGTGCGGCCGGCGACGGTGAGCAAATGGCGGGTCCGCTATGCGCGGACTGGGCTGGGCGGCCTTGCCGACGCGCCACGACCGGGGGTGAAGCGGCGCTACGACGCGGCGACGGAGCGGCGCATATTGGCGCGGCTGGACGAGACGCCGCCGGCGGGCCACGCCACCTGGACGGGAAGCCTGGTGGCCGAGGCCCTGGGGAATGTTTCGCCGAGCCATGTGTGGCGGGTGTTGCGCCGCCATGGCATCCATCTGCAACGGCGCCGGAGCTGGTGCATCAGCACCGATCCCGAATTCGCCGCCAAGGCGGCGGACATCGTCGCCCTCTACCTCGATCCGCCGGACAGCGCCGTGGTTCTGGCGGTCGACGAGAAGCCCGGCATCCAGGCGCTCGAGCGGGCGCAGGGCTATCTCGAGCTGGCCAACGGCAGCGCCCTCCGGGGCTTCAGCCATGACTACAAGCGTCACGGCACGACGACACTGTTCGCCGCCCTCGACATCATCACTGGCGAGGTCAAGGCGGGGCATTACAAACGCCGCCGCCGGACCGAGTTCCTCGACTTCATGAACCGCATCGTCGCCGACTACCCGGACCAGGAGATTCACGTGATCCTCGACAACCTTTCGACCCACAAGCCCAAGCGCGACCAATGGCTGGCGCGCCATAAGAACGTCCATTTCCACTTCACCCCGACCCACGCGAGTTGGCTCAATCAGGTCGAATGCTGGTTCAGCATTCTCACCCGGCGCGCCTTGCGCGGGGCCAGCTTCACCTCGCCGCGCGAGGTCTGCGATGCCATCGACCGTTTCATCGAGGCTTACAATGTCAAAGCCACTCCCTTCGAATGGCGAAAGGCCAAGGTCCATCCGGTCACCCTCAAAAAAACATACGCGGATTTACGAAACTAAGCACTAGAGCGGTTCCGCTTCGATCGAACCCACTCCAGCCTTTGTTTGTCGCTCGCGGCAGCGGACCGAATGGTCCGCGCCTGCGCGGGCACGCCGGACGACCGGCGGGCCGCCGTGCGGCCTGGAGCGATTCCAGTCAAACTGGAAACGCTCTAGTGTCCCGGCAAACAGCGGTGGGGACCGCAATGGAACAGGAAGACGCCGGGCGCCAGGTGGACGCCTTCGTGGGCCGGTCGCGCGAGGAGCTGGTCGCGCTCTGCGCCCGCCTCGTCGCCGCGGGGAGCGTCAACCCGCATGGCCATACGACCGCCCCCGCCGCCGTGGTGCAGGACTTTCTCGCGGTGCGCGGGCTGCGCTGCGAGACCCTCGCCCAGGTCGCGGAAAAACCGAACCTGGTGGCCGCGACCGAGGGCCGCGGGCCGGGCCGGCATCTGGTCCTCAACGGCCATCTCGACACCATCCCGCCGGGCGAGGAAAGCGAATGGGGGGTGCCCATCCACGCGCTCACCCGCCAC
The DNA here is from genome assembly GCA_963666705.2 of Alphaproteobacteria bacterium. Taxonomy (GTDB): domain Bacteria; phylum Pseudomonadota; class Alphaproteobacteria; order CADEGL01; family CADEGL01. Next base: position 117,026 of record CAXXKO010000011.1, read on the forward strand.
GACGGGCGCCTCCACGGCCTCGGCATGGGCAACATGAAGGGGGCGGTGGCCGCCATGTGCCTGGCCTACGCCTTCCTGGCCGGGAACCGGGGCCTGTGGCCGGGGCGCCTCACGCTCACGGCGGTGGCGGACGAGACCGTGTTCGGCCCCGACGGCGCCCAATTCCTGCTCGAGGCCCGGCCCGACCTCGTGGGCGACGGGCTCATCTGCGGCGAGGGGCCGGGCTCGATGGAGCTGGCCATCGCCGAGAAGGGCGTGCTCTGGGTCGAGGTGGAGGCCCGGGTGCCGAGCGGCCAGGGCATGCTCATGCGCCGCGGTGCGTCCGCGACCGCGCGACTCGCGGCCGTGCTGGGCGCCATCGACGACCTCAACGACGAGCGCGCGCGGCCGCCCGCGCCGGTGGCCTGCCTGGCCGCGAGCGCGGGCGAGAACGGCCTTCGCGTCTCCGCCAACATCGGCATCATCGAGGGCGGCGACTTCGTGAGCCAGGTGGCCCCGCGGGCGGCTGCCCGGGTCGATTTCCGTGTGCCGCCCGGCCTCTCCACCGCTGAAGTGGAGGGCCGGCTGTCGCGGCTGGTCACCCGCCATCCGGGGATGGCCTGGCGCCGCATCAAGGGCTGGGAGCCCAACTGGTCGGCCCCGGACGCCGGCGTGGCGCGCGCCGTGGCGGACTCCGCCGCCGCCGTTCGCGGCGCCCGCCCCAGGCCCGTCGTTCGCCTGCCGGCGAGCGACGCCAGCCGCTGGCGCGCCCTCGGTACGCCCGCCGTGTGCTACGGCCCCCAGCCCACCCTGGTCGCGGGCGTGGACGACTACGCCAACGAAGAGGACGTGGTGGACTGCGCCAAGGTCTACGCGCGGGCTGCGCTGCAATTGTTGAATGAACGTTCTTGAATCGATGAAAAACGGCTGGCCTCCTGATGGGATGGCCGCCGGGGCGGATCGCGGGCAGGCTCGGGCTCGAGGGCTCGGAACTACGCCATGTATCAGCACCGCGCTTGGTCGAGGATGCGTTGGCTGGCGTTGTGGCCCGGCAGGCCGCTCACGGTGCCGCCCGGCCAGGCGCCCGAGCCGCACAGGTAGAGCCCGGCGACGGGCGTCGCGTAATCGGCCCAGCCGGCGAGCGGGCGCAGGCCGAACATCCGTGCCGGCATCATGTCGAGATGCATGATGTTGGCGTCGAGCAGCCCGAACTCGGCTTCGAGGTCGGCGGGGCTCAGGAAGCGGTGGCCACCGATGATGTCCTTCAGGTTCGGGATGTAGCCCGCCAGGAGGTCGATGCAGCGCTGGCCGAACCGCTCGCGCTCCGTCGCCCAGTCCCCGTCGCGGAGGCAGGTCGGCGCGTGCCAGACATTGAGGCTCATGACGTGCTTGCCGGGTGGCGCCATGCCCGGGTCGCCCATGGTGGGCGTGAGCCCGAGGATGATGGGCGCGGCCGAAGGCCGCCCGTGCTTGGCGTCGTCAAAGGCCTGCTCCCACTAGTGTCCGGTTAATAGTCGAATAGATTCAATTGGTTAGCATGGGGGTGGATTGGTGTCGTGGTTTCTGGATTTGTAAGCAATTGAAGGAGCGGTGTTTTTTCGAAGACGGTGAGGCTGAGGACCTGGAGGATTGTGTAGAGGCTGGCGTTGATAGCCAAGCGCTTCTTGACGATGGCGATCAACACATAGACGGAGACGGCGATCCAGATCTGGGATTTGACGGCGTTCTCGGAGGTGCCGTAGAAGCGCTTGATGCGCAGGTGCTGCTTGATCCATTTGAAGAACAGCTCGACCTGCCAGCGGCATTTGTAGAGCTGGGCGATGGTCAGCGCCGGCAGGGTGAAGTTGTTGGTCAGGAAGGTGAAGGCCTTGCCGCTCTCGGGGTCGCGGTATCGGACGCGGCGGAGCCTGTCCGGGTAGTCGGTGGCGGTGTGCTGGCCGGCGGTGCGGATGGTCTGGTCGCAGCGCAGGCCGGTGGTCTTGTCGATTGCGCGGGACGCGATCCTGCGGAACTGGAACTTGGCCCGTGCCCGGACGACGAAGAAGGCGGCGCCCTGGCTCAGGCGATGGAGGCGGGCGAAATGGATGTATCCGCGGTCCAGGACGTAGAAGGCGCCGGGCTCGGGGACCAGCTCGTCGAGCACCCTCACGTCGTGCCATCGGCCGTCGCTGATATGGATGAAAGTTGGGATATTGCCGCGCAGATCCAAGAGGGTGTGGAGCTTGATGGCGGCCTTGGTGCGCTGGAACGGGGCCCAGGGGAAGACCGCGAGGCAGAGGTCGATGGTGGTCGAGTCGAGGGCATAGACGGTGTGGTCGAGCTCGAGGCCGAAGCTGTCTTGGGCATAGAGCGGCCGGGCGATGCGGATCAGCGCCTGGGCGAAGTCGGCATGGATGCGCCAGTCGCGCCTCTCGTTGGCGTCGGCCAAGGTGGCGCGGGCGACGCGCCCGCGGATGCCCATGTGGTAGAGCTTGGTGTGCTGGGCGCGCAGGCAGGCCTCGATGTCGCGCAGGCTCTCGCGATAGGTCAGCTGCGCGAAGGCCATGCACAGATACCGATCGAGGCAGGAGAAGCTTCGCAGCCTGCGATCGCCGCCGTAGCGGTGGACGCAACGGCGCAAGCTGTGCACGGGCAGATGGTCGATCACCTGGGCGAAAACGATCTTGCCTGCATACATGAGCCATGCTCCTGACCGGGAAGGCAGGAGCATGTCTGGCTTAACACCGGGAGTTCAAGTCGGTGACACGCGAATATCCCGAAAGAACGTTTAACCACAACCCACTAACCGGAAAACCGCCGCAGTTAACCGGACACTAGTGGCCTACTCCATATAGTCGAGGGAGGGCCCGATACGGAACTGGCAACCGGCATAGGCGGCTTCGAGGCCCGCCGGGGCGGCGGCGAAACGCGGCAGGCCGTCGAGCGCCAGCATGATCTTGAACGCCGATCCGCGCCGCGGCAGCGCTTCGAGGCGCGCGCGGTAAGCGGCGTCGAGCGCCCTCGCGTCCAGAAGCCGCAAAAGCGTCGTCACCGGGTGCAGGTTCGATGCCACGACCGGTGCGAGGATCTCCGCCCCGCTGGCGAGCGCCACCCCCTCGGCGCGGCCGTCGCGCGTGAGGATGCGCGCCACCTCGCAGCCCGTGCGCACGGCCCCGCCGGCGGCCCGGAACGCGCGCTCCATGGCCCGCGCGACGCCGCCCATGCCGCCCCGCGGCAGCCCGGTCGAGCCACGCAGGTATTGCCGCCGCGGGTCGTGGGCGGCGTCGATGCTCGAAGAGGCGAGCGACAGGGGGCGCATCATCAGCAATAGCGGCGTCCCGGGGACGGATGGGCCGACCAGGTTCGAGGTCACGCTGATGGCGGCGATCGCGCATTTCATCTCTTCCGATTCGAGGTAGCGGCCGAGCAGGTCCCGAAGGCTGCCCATGAAGACGAGGGCAAAGGCTTCCTCGTCCTCGGGCGTCTCGAGGCGGGACGCGATCTCCCGCATCGAGGGCGGCGGCGCGAAGAGCGACACGCCAATGCGGCGCGCGAAGGCGTTGAGGAACTCGAACAGGGCGTCGTAGCCGGCGGCGTCCTTTTTCGAGAACTTGGCGATCTCCTCCCGCGTCCGCTCCGGGTCGCGCCAGGCCACCATCGCGCGGCCGTCGGGGAAGGGCATGACGAGGGAGGGGTCGGGCCGGGTGAACGAGAGCCCGTGGCGCTCGAGCTCCAAGTCGCGCACGACCTTGGGCTCGAGGGACCCGGGGGAGTTCGGCATCGACGCCCGGTAGCCCGGCAGGAACTCGAACTCGGCCGCAAGGCCGCCGGTGACGTGGCGCCGCTCGAGCAGGATCACCCTCTGCCCGGCGCGCGCCAGATATCCGGCGCAGGTCAGCCCGTTATGGCCGCCACCAACGACGATCGCATCGTAGCGCTCGGCCATTCTCAACTTCGATCCGACGAATTCGGGGGCATCGGACCCATACGCGCACCTCTCGTCGATTGGGCGACAACATGCCAATTCAACCGCGCGTCCCGCAAGCGGCATCAGCCACATTGGTGATTTCGTCCTCGGTGGTGAGCCTCTCCTGGATCGCCCATCCATCACCGGGTTCATCGGCTGCAAGAATCGCGGTAGGCTCGCGCCATGCGGCCCGTCTTCACCCATCGCGCCCTCCTGGTCCGGGATCCGGACGCCCGCGCGGCCTTTCGCCACGACCGGCTGCCCGGCCCCGGCGCGCCGGACCAGGGGTGAGTGGGCCCATGGCGAAGGCGGGCACCGAGGCCGACCGGACGGAGGGCGAAGTCCGTGCGCTGACCGAGGCGGTGCGGGGCGGCGACCGACGGGCCCTCGCCCGGGCCATCACGCTCGTGGAATCGACCCGCGCCGATCACCGCGCCCGGGCCGAGGCCCTGCTCGACGCCTTGCTGCCCCATACCGGGCAGGCCGTCCGCATCGGTATCTCGGGCGCGCCGGGGGTGGGAAAATCGACCTTCATCGAGGCCTTCGGCCTCCACCTGCTCGATGCCGGCCACCGGGTCGCGGTGATGGCCGTCGACCCCTCGTCCAAGCGCGGTGGCGGCGCGATCCTCGGCGACAAGACGCGCATGACCGGTCTCGCGCGCGCACCGGGGGCGTTCATCCGCCCCTCGCCCGCGGGCGACACCCTGGGCGGCATCGCCCGGCGCACGCGCGAAGCGGCGCTCGTCGTCGAGGCGGCCGGCTTCGACACGGTCCTCGTGGAGACCGTGGGCGTGGGCCAATCGGAGACGGCCGTCCACGACATGGTGGATATGTTCGTCCTCCTGCTCGCCCCCGGCGCGGGTGACGAGCTCCAGGGCATCAAGCGCGGCATCGTCGAGCTCGCGGACCTCCTGGTCGTCACCAAGGCCGACGGCGACCTCGCGGACGCGGCCGGCCGGGCCGCCGCCGACTATCACCACGCCCTCCAGCTCCTGCGCCCGGCGGACCCCGAATGGCGGCCCGAGGTGATCCAGGTGTCCTCGACCGAGGGGCGCGGCATTGCCCAGGTTTGGGACGCCATCCGCCGCTACCGCACGGCGCTCGAGGGCAGCGGCGGGATCGCGCGGCGCCGCGCCGACCAGGCCCGCGCCTGGATGTGGCGCGAGGTCTCGGAAAGCCTGCTCGCGGCGATCCACACCCATCCCGCGGCCAGCGCCATGGCCGCCGGGCTCGAGGCCCGCGTCGCGGCGGGCGAGGTCACACCGTCCAAGGCGGCCCAGGCGCTGATCGCCGCCTTCCGCGGCGAGGAGTGATCGGCCGCGCCCTTGACTGCGGCCCCATGCTGGCCTAAAGAATTGCGCTCGTGCCCGCCCCTCGGGCGCACGATGGATTTCATGGGAACCGCGAGATGGCCAGACGCTGCGAGATCACCGGCAAGGGTGTCCAGGCGGGCAATTACGTGAGCCACGCCCACAATAAGACCCGCCGGCGCTTCCTCCCCAACCTGCAGAAAGCGACTCTCCTCTCGGATACCTTGGGCGAGACCATCCGCATGCGCATCTCCGTCAATGCCATCCGCACCATCGAGCATGTGGGCGGCTTCGACGCCTTCCTGCTCAAGACCCCGGCCGCGGAGCTGCCGCGCGAGGCGCGCCGCCTCAAGCGGCGCCTGGAGAAGGCCAGGGCGGAGGCCGCGGCCGCCTGAGGCGACCCGCCCTCAATCCGGCAGCGCGAACATCAAGAGCAGCGTGCGCTGGAAGCTTTTGAAATTGTCGTCTGAAATCAGGTAGAGGAGCGCCTCGCCGTCGCCCGCGCGCGTGGCGATGCCTTCGAAGTTGTCGGAGACGAGCGGCAGCTCGAGCTCGGCCAGGGTTTCCGCCTCGAGGCGAGCGCCGGGGGCGATATCGGCCGCCGCGAGCCAGCGCACACGCGCGGTGATACCGTCGATCGGGTTGAAGCGCCGCTCCAGCAGCACCACGTCGCCGGACGGCAGGGTGGCCGCGGCCGTGGGCCGGTAGGAGTCCGAGACCGCGTAACCGAGGGCCGACCAGCTCTCGCCATCCCAGACCCACGCCGCGACCGCGCCGTCCCCGGCTGGCAGGCCCTCGGCGATGGCCAGGAGGCGGCCATCGGCCAAGCGCGTAAGGGCCTCGATCCCCTCGTTGTTGGGCGCGTCCGCGATGCCGGGCGGGGCCGGCCACGGCGAGGGCTCCCGCGAGAACGGCGGCATCACCGGCGCGTAGCGCAGCAGCCGGTGGTTGCGCTCGAAGCTGACCAGGAGCCGACCGTCCGGCAGCACGGCCAAGGATTCCGCATCGGCCGAGGAGGCGCCGTGCCGGATCGGCACACCGTCCGGCCCCGCGAGCCGGCCGAAGCCGAGCGCCACGATCCCCACCAGCCAGCCGCGGCCGTCGTAGCGCGGCTCCGCCGTCAGCCACGCCGCGTCGTCGGAGACGGCGACCAGGAGCCGCCCGTCCGGCGAGAGGTGGAGCGCGGACCAGCCGCCGAACCGGCTGTCGTCGGAGACGAGGTGCAGGCCGCCCCGATAGACCAATCGTCCCACGCTCGACTGGCCCGGGTTCAGGGTGCTCAGTGCGACCGGTGTCGCCGTTACGCGGATCGACTCGGCCACCGCCGGCACCATGGCCGCGAGCAGCCCGAGCATGGCGACGAACGGGATCGTCATGCGGCGCCGGCCACGCCACGCCCGCCCGCTGCCGGGACGGGCTTCACACGAGCTTGATTGGCCATCGGTGCGTGGTGTGTTCATGATGCCTCGAATTCGCCGCGGGGAAAGGGAGAGGTGACATGCTCATCGAACGCCGGTCCATCATCAAGGGTCTTGCCGCGCTGCCGCTGGCGGCCGTCCTGGCCGATCCGTCGATCGCCCGCGCCGTCGCCGCCGGGCTCGAAGCGGTCTCCACCACCACCGCGGACGGCAAGCGGGTCTCGGCCGCGCTCGCGCTTCCGGCCGTGACGCCGGCGCCGGCTGTCCTCCTGGTCCATGAATGGTGGGGCCTCAACGACCAGATCAAGTCGGTCGCCGCCGCGCTCGCCAAGGAAGGGCTCGTGGCCCTTGCCGTCGACCTCTACGACGGCGGCGTGGCCGAGGCGCCGGCTGATGCCAAGGCGCTGATGGGCGCCGTCGATACCGCCGAGGCGACCGATACGCTCGCCTCCTGGATCGCCTGGCTCGCGGCCGACGGCCGTACCACGGGCAGGGTCGGGGCCATCGGCTGGTGCTTCGGCGGCGGCTGGTCGCTCAACGCCTCCCTCGCCCATCCGGTCGACGCCACCGTCATCTTTTACGGCCGGGTCGACAAATCGGACGCCGACCTTGCGCCGCTCCACGGCCCGGTCCTGGGCCATTTCGCGACCCGGGACGGCTGGATCAACGGCGACATGGTGGGCGGCTTCGAGGCGGCGATGGCGGCGGCGGGCAAGTCGCTCACGGTCCACTGGTACGAAGCCGACCACGCCTTCGCCAACCCGACCCAGGCACGCTACGACGCCGAGGACGCGGCCCTCTCCTGGTCGCGCACCCTGGCCTTCCTCAAGGCCAACCTGGGATGACCGCCGCCTAGCGCATTATTCGATATGCCGGCACGGGCCGTCGCCGAATCCGCGTGAGTAAAAACGCGTTAGCCGGCGGCGCGGCGGGGCTGGGCGGCCGCATGCCGCGGCATGGCGCCGGGATCCTCGTCGAACAACTCGGCGAGCTGCTCCATTACCGTACCGCCGAGTTGCTCGGCATCGGTGATCGTCACGGCCTTGCGGTAATAGCGGGTCACGTCGTGGCCGATACCGATGGCCACCAGCTCGACCGGTGAATAGCTCTCGATCCAGTGGATCACCTCGCGCAGGTGGCGTTCGAGGTAGTTGCCCGGATTCACCGACAGGGTCGAATCGTCGACCGGCGCGCCATCCGAGATGACCATCAGGATGCGCCGCTCCTCAGGCCGGGCGATGAGCCTGTTATGGGCCCAGAGCACGGCCTCGCCGTCGATATTCTCCTTGAGGATGCCTTCGCGCAGCATCAGCGCCAGGTTCTTGCGCGTGCGCCGCCACGGCGCGTCGGCGCTCTTGTAGACGATGTGGCGCAAGTCGTTGAGGCGGCCCGGGTTGCCCGGCTTGCCGCTCGCCAACCAGCGCTCACGCGACTGGCCGCCCTTCCATGCCCGGGTGGTGAAGCCGAGGATCTCGACCTTGACGCTGCAGCGCTCGAGGGTACGGGCGAGGATATCGGCACTCATCGCCGCCACGCTGATGGGCCGGCCGCGCATGGAGCCCGAGTTGTCGATCAGGAGGCTGACGACCGTGTCGCGGAACTCGGTGTCGGTCTCCTGCTTGTAGGTGAGCGGCAAATCGGGGTTGACGACCACACGCGCGAGCCGCGCGGCATCGAGAATGCCCTCTTCGAGATCGAACACCCAGGCCCGGGTCTGCTTCGCCATGAGGCGACGCTGGAGGCGGTTCGCGAGGCGCGCGATGACCCCCTGCAGGTGGGAGAGCTGCTGGTCGAGGTGGAGGCGCAACCGGGCCAGCTCCTGCGCGTCGCACAGGTCATCGGCCTCGACCGTCTCGTCGTATTCGTTCGTATAGGGGCCGTAGGACGGCTGGCGCGGCCGGTTGACGCCGTCGTCCTGGGGCCGGTAGGCGCGGCCCGGGCGCGCCGGGTCGTCGTCGCCACCGCCCGGCAGGAACTCGGCATCCATGTCATCGTCGGCGCTGCCACTCTCGCCATCGGCGCCCTCCTCCATGCTGGCGTCCTGCATGTCGGAGGAGGTGGGGGTCGAGCCGTCGGCCTCGCCCTCGCCCGACTCGGACTCGGCATCGCCCTCGGTCTCCTCCTCGTCGAGGCTGTCGAGCTCGCTCTGGTCGTCGATCGAATCCTCGTCGCCCAGTTCCAGGTCCCTGATGAGCTCGCGCACGACCTTGGAATAGGCGGCCTGGTCATCGATATTCTCGGCGAGGCGCGCCAGGTCCCGCCCCGCCTGGCTCTCCATGACGCCGCGCCACAGGTCGACCATGGCCTGGGCCGAGGGCGGCGGTGGCATACCGGTGAGGTGCTCGCGCGCCAGCATGCCGACGACCTCGGCGATGGGCGCGTCCGCGCGTTCGCGAATGCGGGCATAGCCGCGTCCCCGGCAGCGCTCCTCCAGGCAGGCGGCGAGGTTGTTGGCCACCCCCGCCATGCGGCGCGCGCCGAGGGCCTCGACCCGGGCCTGCTCGAGCGCCTCGTAGACCGTGCGGGCAACGGGGCTCGCCGGCATGCGCCGCCTGTGGGTGGCTGCGTCGTGGTGGCGTAGGTGCAGCGAGATGCCGTCCGCCTCGCCGCGCAGGTTCGAGACCTCGCCGTCGCTCAGCTCGCGCGAGGGCAGGGGCAAATGCGCTTCCTCGCCCTCGATGCCCGCGGGCTCGCCCGTGAACTGCATGGTCAGCTCGCGCCGGTGCGAGACCGCGCGCATGGCCGCCGAGGTGACGCGCCGGAACTCCTCGACCGGGCTGCTTCGTTCCACCATGGGTTCGCCCGCCGCCTCGCGCTCAGGAGATGTTCGCCCGCACGCCCGTCTCGAGCAGCTCCGTGCCCATGCAGCGCTGGTAGTATTCCGCCACCGTCGAGCGCTCGACCTCGTCGCACTTGTTGAGGAAGGTGACGCGGAAGCCGAAGGCGAGGTCATTGAAGATGTCGGCGTTCTGGGCCCAGGTGATGACCGTGCGCGGCGACATGACCGTGGAGATGTCGCCGGCGACGAAGCCCGAGCGCGTGAGGTCGGCGAGGGCGACCATGGCCTTGATCTTCTCACGCCCCTCGGGCGTCTCATAGCTCGGTGCCTTGGCGAGGACGATCTCCACCTCGTCCTCCTGGGGCAGATAGTTGAGCGTCGAAACGATGTTCCAGCGGTCCATCTGGCCCTGGTTGATCTGCTGGGTGCCGTGGTAGAGGCCGCTGGTGTCGCCGAGCCCGATGGTGTTCGCCGTCGCGAACAGGCGGAAGGCGGGGTGCGAGCGGATGACCTTGTTCTGGTCGAGGAGCGTCATCCGCCCCTCCGCCTCCAGCACCCGCTGGATCACGAACATCACGTCCGGGCGGCCGGCATCGTACTCGTCGAAGCAAAGCGCCGTCGGGTGTTGCAGCGACCAGGGCAGGATGCCCTCGCGGAACTCCGTCACCTGCTGGCCCTCACGCAGGACGATGGCATCCCGCCCGATGAGGTCGATGCGGCTGATGTGGCTGTCGAGGTTGACCCGGATGCAGGGCCAGTTGAGGCGCGAGGCGACCTGCTCCACATGGGTCGATTTCCCGGTGCCGTGGTAGCCGGAGATGAGGACGCGCCGATTGAAGGCGAAGCCCGCGAGGATGGCCATCGTGGTGTTGTGGTCGAACCGGTAGGCATCGTCGAGATCCGGCACGTATTCGTTCGACTGGCTGAAAGCCGGCACCTCCATGTCCGTATCGAGGCCGAAGGTCTGGCGCACGGACACGGTGATGTCCGGCTCGTTCGGGGCGTCGGACAGATCGTCACCGGTATATTGAATGGTCGATGTCATGGCTTCCGTTTCCGGGTCTTGTTTTCGTGGGGTGTCTCAGCTCGGTGCGTCCGGTGGGACGCGATCCTTCAAAGTCTCGTATGCCTCGTTGATGCGCTTGAGGCGTTCCTCGGCCGCCGTATCGCCGCCATTGGCGTCCGGGTGATACAGCTTCACCAGCACCTTGTAACGCGCCTTGATGCGATCCCGCGTGATCGGCGGCTCGACCTCTAGCACGGCAAGGGCCCGCTCTTCCACTGTTCGTGCGCCGCCATTGGCGCGAAAGCCATTTCGGTCGCCATGCCCGCCGCCCGAGTTCCCGGCCCCCCGGGTACCGAAGACACCGAAGGCGCCGTCGAACTTCTCCGCCGCCGCGTGCCACGTCCGATCGGCCCTGCCGGCGAAAGGCCAGCTCGGCCGCTCCCACGTCGTGTCGCGCCGCACCTGTGCCTCGACCTCATCGTCGTCCATCCCGGCGAAATAATTCCACACCCTGTTGTAAGCGCGGACGTGATCGAGGCAGAACCATCGGTAGGAGCGCAACTCGGCCCGCGACCGAGGCGCCGGATAGAGCCCTTCGGCCCGGCAGTCGGGGTAGTCACACCCTCGCAGCGCCGTGGCAGTTTCCTGCATGGGGCGCTCGTATGAGCTCGACCGCCGTTTCCGCATATCGGGAGTATGGGGAAGCCCCGGCGGAGTCGCAAGCGCTCTCAACGCCGTCCCGCGCCGCGCCGGCGAAGCGCACCGGTTTCTGGACATGGCCGCCGTTTTGGGCTAGCCAGGGAGGTTCTCTGGCAGCGGTTTGGCGAGGAAAGATGAGGATTCGGGGGGCCATCGCCGCGTTACTGGCACTCATGGTCGTGAGCGTGCCCGCGGCCCGGGCCGCGGAGCAGCTCGGTTGGTACGGCGCTCTTCGCTTCAATGGCGGCTTCGAGATGGCCGACGACATCGTGAACCAGAGCAGCGCCGCGGAGGCGGGCCTCGCCATCAAGGAAGACAGCGCCATGGACCCGACGGCGGCGCCCGGGGTGGCGATCGGCTACTACTGGGGACCGGAGATCAAGCTTCCCCTGCGCACCGAGCTCGAATATATGCTGCGCTACCGGTTCGATTACGACAACAGCCCTTTCACCTTCGTCGGCGCGGCCACCCAGAAGGGCCTGCAGAGCAACATCCAGACCCACACCGTCCTCTTCAACTTCTATTACGATATCGAAACCGGCACGCGTTTCGTGCCCTATCTCGGCGCGGGGCTCGGCTATGCCCTGAGCCTCGCGGACACGGAGCTGACCAACAAGGCCACCGGCGTGGTTCTGTCGAAGGAAACCTCGACCAACAACTTCGCCTGGGCCGCCAAGCTCGGCGTGATGATGCAGTTGTCGAACGAATGGGGCTTCGACCTCGGCTACCAGTATATCGACATGGGCAAGACCCGCATCGGCGGCTTCTCGGACGGCGTGAAGGTCGAGATCAAGGACCACACCTCGCACGACATCGTGTTCGGCGTCGTCTACAGGTTCTAGCCGGCTTTGCCGCGGTCAGGGGAAGGAGCGTCCGGGATGCGCGTAGCCGAGAGCATCGAGCGAAAGCTCAGGAAAGCCCTGTCACCCACCCGCCTCGATATCATCGACGAATCGCACAAGCATGCGGGCCATGTGGGCGCGCGGCCGGAAGGCGAGACCCATTTCAGTGTCGAGGTCGCCTCGGCCGCGTTCGCGGGCAAATCCCGTGTCGATCGCCAGCGCCTCGTCTACGGCATCCTGGCGGCGGAGCTCGAAGGCCCGGTCCATGCCCTCGCCCTCAGAACGGTGACACCGGACGAGGATCGGCGCGCCGATTGAGGCGCGTCGGCACTTTTGGAGCCCACAACGCGTCTAGGGGCTTCTCCCCTTACGTGCGTGTCTCTATAACTCGGCACTTCCCCGCGCTCTCTCAAAGATCGTGGGTGAGGGGGTTGTTGTATAGTCAACGCGGCTTGGCGGCGTGCACGGCGAAAGGTGGGACGACTGAGGGACATGCCAGCCAACCGGTCGACACGGAACGTCACCGTGGAAGGCCGCCGCACCAACCTGCGCATGGAGAACGCCATGTAGGAGGCGCTCGACGATATCCGCCAGCGGGAAAGCCGGGATATCCACGAGATCTGCGGCCTGGTGCACCGCCGCCGCCGCGCGGGAGCGAGCTTCACGGCCGCCATGCGGGTTTTCATCGTTCGCTACTACCGCGCGCTCCTCAACGGCGAGGATGCCATGGCCGCCGGCATCGCCAGCCTCGGCCCGAGGCCGCCAAGGAATAAATAGGCCTCGAGCTCGCTATCGCGAGTCCGTGCCCGTGTAGGCCTTCGGCCATCGCTCCTTGACCAGCTCGCCGTCACTCGCATAGGCGTAACAGGTATCGAGGAACGGGGGGCTGGTCTCGGCATCCCCGCCGCGGCGTCTGGCCTTGCTCGGCCACAGGGTCTGATAAGCCACCGTCGCCAGGGGGCCGAGCAGCTCCACTAGGTGGGTGCAGCCCTTCACGCCGCCGACCACCGCGTGCGCCTTGCGCCGCCAGCCGGGGCCGATCCTGATGCCCTTGAGTCCGGCGAAGGTGGGCGTGACGACGCCGCAAAGGCTGGTCGGTGCATGATCGGTCGCCGCCTCGGCGCCATGAATCTCCATGTCGTCGTCGATGGTCAGCCGTAGCCACATCTCGTGGACGGGCTCGCCCGCCTCGACCCGCTCCCGGTCCCGCTTCTCGAAACCGTAGGTCTTCACATCGACAAGATGGCCCTCGATGTCCCACAGGCCGTCCTCGCGCTCGTAGCCGCGGCATTCGATCGTGCGGGTGTGGACGTGCTTGCGCGCGTCGGGGGACGAAAGGGGCATGGGCTCTTCTCCCGCTCTTTCCTGCCGCAGCGCAAATTATTTCGGCCTTGCGACCTTCACTGCAGCGCACAATCTAAGTCGCGGTTCCGCGCGGTCAAGCCGCGCATGCACCGGCGGTGGCACCGGCCGCGCGGCGATGGGTGGCGGCGTCAGGCGGGTGGTGGGGTGACGCGGATGGAGGTGATCTGATTGCGCGCGCGGCGCAGGATCTCGAAGCGGAAGCCGTAGAAATCGAAGCTCTGGCCGGCCTCGGGAATGCGCCGCGCCTCGTGCATCACGAGGCCGGCGATGGTTGCCGCCTTGTCGTCGGGCAGGTGCCAGTCGAACTGGCGGTTCAGATCGCGGATGGTGACATTGCCGCGAACGATGAAGGATTCGTCCGCCATCGATCGAACCCCGCTCACGGTGATGTCGTGCTCGTCCGCGATCTCGCCGACGATCTCCTCGAGGATATCCTCGAGGGTCACGATGCCCATGAGCGAGCCGTATTCGTCCACCACCAGGGCGATGTGCTCGCGCCGCTGGCGAAAGGCGCGGAGCTGGTCGAGGAGGCTGGTCGATTCCGGCACGAACCAGGGCGGGGCGGAGATGGCGAGAATATCCACCTTCTCCCGCTCGCTCCCCAACCACCGCACCTCGCGCAGGAGCGCCTTGGCGTGCAGCACCCCGACCACGTTGTCGGGGCTCTCGCGCCACAGGGGAATGCGCGTATAGGGGCTGGCCAGCACCTGATCGATGATGGCGCCCGGCGGATCCTCCGCATCGACGGTCGCCACGTCCTTGCGGTGGATCATGATCTCGCCCACCTCGACATCGGCAAGGTCGAGCACGCTATGCAGCATGGCCCGCTCGTCGCGCTCGGCCTCGTCGTCGAGCGCATGGAGGTCGATGGTGCCGCGTAGCTCCTCCTCGCTCGGCGGGGCATCGAGCTCGGCCCCGATGCGGGCGCCGAAGAGGCCGAGGGTCGCACGCACGATGGCCTGGACCGTCCGCGTTACGGGCGCCAACAGGAAGACGATCGGGCGCATGAGCGGCGCCACGGCAAGCGCCATCCGATCGGCGTTATGGATGGCGTAGCTCTTCGGCAGCACCTCGCCGAACACGAGCACCAGGAACGTCATGGCGATGGTGGCGTAGATCACGCCGGCCGCCCCCACGATACCGATCAGGAGGCTGGTGGCGAGCGCCGAGGCGAGGATATTGACCAGGTTGTTGCCGAGAAGGATGGCGCCGATGAGACGGTCGGGATGGGCCCGCAGTCGGTTGACGATGGCGGCGCGGCGGCTGCCCTGCTGCTCGAAACGGTGCAGGCGGCCGCGGGAAGCGGCCGTGAAGGCCGTCTCGGAGCCCGAAAAGAAGCCCGACAGGACGAGGAGGAAGAGGATCGCGCCGAGGACGATCCAGGCGAAGGTGTCCATGGATCTATCGGAGAAAAAATTCCATCACGCGCTCACGCGGCCGCAGCCGTCTCGAGCAGCCCGCGGACCGCATCCAGCGGCACGTCCGCGGCGAGGAACGCCTGTCCGATACCGCGCGCCAGCACGAACGTGAGCCGGCCGTCGCGCACCTTCTTGTCGTGGCGCATATGCTCAATCAGCCGGTCCGCGCTCCCGCGCGCGCCCATAAGCGTGCCCAGACCCACCGGCAGGCCGACGGCGCCGAGGTGGCGCCGCACCCGGGCCGCGTCCTCGGCCGGGCACAGGCCGAGCCGGTGCGAGAGATCGAACGCCAGCACCATCCCAGCGGCCACGGCCTCGCCATGAAGGAGGGTGTCGCCGTAGCCGGCGTCGGCCTCGAGGGCGTGCCCGAAAGTGTGCCCCAGGTTGAGGAGAGCGCGCCGGCCCGCCTCGCGCTCGTCTTCGGCCACGATCCGCGCCTTGGCGGCGCAGGCCGCCCGCACCGCGTGGCCGCGTGCATCGCCGTCACCGTCGATCAGGCCACGGCCATTCTCCTCGCACCAGACAAAGAAGCCGGTATCGTCGATCAGGCCGTATTTGACGATCTCGGCATAACCGGCCTGGAGCGCCCGCCGGGGCAGGGTTTCGAGCGCCGCCGTGTCGGCCAGGACGAGGCACGGCTGGTGGAAGCTGCCGACCAGGTTCTTGCCCCTTGGGGTGTTGATGCCCGTCTTGCCCCCGACCGAGCTGTCCACCTGGGCCAACAGCGTCGTCGGCGCCTGGATGAAGTCGACCCCGCGTAGGAGGATGCTGGCGGCGAAGCCGGCGAGGTCGCCGACCACTCCACCGCCGAGCGCCAGGACCGCTGTCCGCCGCTCGACCCGGAGGGCGAGCAGGTCGTCGACGAGGCGTTCGAGGTGAGAGAAGTCCTTGGTCCGCTCACCAAGCTCGAGGATGATCCGCTCGTGGGCGATGCCGGCATCGTCGAGCCCCGCCTCGAGGGTGGCGAGATGAAGGCCCGCGACGGCCTCGTCCGTCACCACGACGACGCGCGGCTGTTGGAGGAGCGGAGCCAGGTGCCTGCCCGCCGCGCCCAGGAGGCCCGGCCCGATCAGGATATCGTAGCCGCGCGGGTCGAGCGCCACGCGCACGCGGGCCGGGCCGGCGCCGTCCGCGCTCATGGCGCCGGCTCCGACCGCCGGGCCGACGCCGGCATCTTGGGCGCGAAATCCGCGAGCGCATCCTCGACCCGGTCCACCGTCGCCTCGGGCGGCCCGTCGACGCTATCCACGGTGACGTCGGCCTCGGCATAGACCGGATACCGCTCGTCGATCAGCCCGGCCATGACCTGGCGCCGATCGCCGTGTTCGAGGAGCGGGCGATTGTGGCGCCGGGCCGTGCGCTTGAGCAGGAGCTCCAAGTCGGCCCGGAGCCAGACCGAGGTGGCCCGTTCGCGGATCTTGGCCCGCGTTCGCGGGTTGAGGAAGGCCCCGCCGCCCGTCGCCAGAACGTGCGGCGGCTCGTCGAGGAGGCGGGCTATGACGCGGCGCTCGCCGTCTCGGAACTCGGCCTCGCCGTGGATCTCGAACATGTCCTGAATGGAGCAGCCGGCGGCCTTCTCGATCTCCGCGTCCGCGTCGACGAACGACATATCGAGGCGCGCCGCGAGGCGCTTGCCGATACAGGTCTTTCCCGCGCCCATCAATCCGACGAGGACGATGCTCTTCGGCGGCGAGCTCTTGGTCGATGCGGCCATGGCGCGGGTGGGGTCCTGCTGAACACGAAGCGCTCGCTAATTCTGGCGCGCGGTGCGGGCATTGCACTTGCCGGATGGCGGAAGTGCCGTAAAATCGCCACACTCGAACTCTAGCACAATTCGAGCGGCCTGTACCCCGGCGCGCCGCGGGATCCGGGGTCGGCGAATTTTCCCCGCGGCTCACCCCGATGCCGGGCGGTTTCGATGCCAAGTTTGCGCCGCGTTCTCGCCATCCTCGTTCTCGGATCGATCGTCGCCGGGGCGGCCTTCCTGTTGACTTGGGATATCCCGCCACCCTTGGCCACGATCGAGATCGTGATTCCAGATGATCGCTTCCCGCGTTAGCGCGGCCGCCCTCCTCCTGGCCGCCGTCCTGTGCCCGGCGGCGCCCCGCGCCCAGACGAGCCCGGAGCCGGTCGACCTCACCCCACAGATCATCCTGCCACAGCCGGGAGGCGTGGGTCAGGGCGCGGTGGGGCAGCAACAGGCGAGCCCGGTCACCGGTGCCGGGACAGAGGGGATCGTGGTCAACCGGCTCGAGGCGGTGAGCGCGGAATCGCTCGGCGTCCTCAACGAACAGGGCGGCGGCCTGGGACGGGACATGTGGGCCGGCACGGCGCGCGGCCTTGTCGCGGCCCTGCTGCCGCGCCTCCCGGCGGAAACCGATTCGACCGTCATGCGCGACCTCATGCGCCGGCTGCTGCTGACCGCGGCGACGGCGCCCCAAGGGCCCGGCGAGGGGGAGAGCCTGCTCGCCATGCGGCTCGAGCGGCTCGCGGCCATGGGCGATTCGCGCGGTGTGGCGGCGCTGCTCGGCGCCGTCCCGGCGCGGGACCTCGACCACCGGATGGCCCAGGTGGGGGTTGACGGATTGCTGCTGGCCGGCGAGACCGGCGCCGCCTGCGACCAGGCCCGCGGGCTCATCCGCGAATCGGACGCCCTCTACTGGCAGAAGGTGTTCATTTTCTGCCAGGCCCTCGCAGGCGATGGCACAGGTGCCGCGATCGGCCTCTCGCTCCTGCGCGAGGATGGGCACGACCTCGAGGACGAGGCGTTCTTCATTCTCGCCCAGAAGCTGACGGATGTGCCGGACGCCGCGCTTGCCAGCCTGCCCGAGCCGACGCCGCTTCATCTCGCCATGTTGCGGGCCGCGCTGGCACCGCCGCCGACGGACGCCCTTGCGACGACGGAACCCGCCGTCCTACGCGGCATCGCCTTGAGCGCCGACGCCGACCCCGAGGTCCGCCTCGCGGCGGCCGAGCGGGCCGAGGCGGCGGGCGCCTTGAGCGCGGCCGAGCTCGGCGCGCTCTACGATGCGATTCCCTTCACCGAAGACGAGCTCGCGAACGCGCTCACCATCGCCGAGCAATCCTACGGCGCCCGCGCCCGGGCGATCCTCCACCAGGCGGCCCGGCGTCACAGCGTGCCGACCGCGCGCGCCGCCGTGCTCCAGCTCGGCTGGAGCCTCGCGCGGAAGGCCGGCGTCTACGGCACCTCCGTCCGGGTGGGCCTGCCGCTGCTGCGCGAGATGGCGCCCGCGATCGAGCTCTCGTGGTTCGCCCGCGACGCCGCCCGGGCGCTGTTCCTCACGGAGATGCACGAGCAGGCGCTCGCTTGGTTCGAGCTCCTGCGCAAGCAGAGCGTCGTCAATCCCCGGGCCGCCGACGCGACCATCGCGCTATGGCCCATCGCGCGGCTGGCCAATCCCGGTGGCCGTGTCCCATGGGATGCCGGCCTGCTCGAGGCATGGTGGAACACGCGCAAGGACGAAGGCGTGGGCATCGAGGCGCGCGCCGGCCTGCTTTACAGCCTGTTGGCCGCCTTCGGCGACCAAGTGGCGCCCGCCGCCTGGCAGGTCATCCTCGACGGCCCGTTGCACGAACAAACGGTAGTGCCGGCTCCGGCCGTCTGGAGCCTGCTGACGAATGCGTCCCGCGCGGGCCGCGGCGGCGAGACCGTGCTGCTTGCGCTCCTGGCCCTCGGCGAGGCCGGGCCGGCGCGCGCCGACCCACTCGTCTTGGCGGCCGTGCTGCCGGCACTCAGTGCCGTCGGCCTCGAGCGCGAGGCGCGGGCGCTCGCCATCGAGGCGGCGATCGCCAGGGGGTTCTGAGGCGCCGTGGCGCGCGGCCGCCGCCCGGCGGGCAAGAGGGCTGGCCTCGCCTCCCGCCATATCGAAGGCTTCCTCGAGATGATGGCGGCCGAGCGCGGCGCCGCGCGCAACACGATCGCCGCCTACGGGCGCGACCTGGCCGATTACGAAGCCTTTCTCACGACCCGCCGCCAGGCGGTCGAATCGGCATCGGCGGACGCCATCCGCGCCTACTTCCAGCAACTCGGGCGGCGCGGGTTCGAGGCCCGCACGGTGGCGCGCCGCCTCTCCGCCCTGCGCCAGTTCCACCGCTTCCTCCTGGCCGAGGACATCCGGACGGACGACCCCTCGACCCACATCGACAGCCCGCGCCGGGGCCGGCCACTGCCCAAGCTCCTGTCCGAGAGGGAAGTCGAGAGGCTGCTCGCCGCGGCCCACGCGATGCCCGGCCCCAAGGGGCGCCGCATGGTGGCGCTCCTCGAGCTGCTCTACGCCGCCGGCCTCAGGGTCTCGGAGCTGGTCGGGCTGCCGCTCGCGGCCCTCTCGCGGGACCGGCGCCTCGTCACCGTGCGCGGCAAGGGCGACAAGGAGCGTCTGGTGCCGCTGAGCGCGGCGGCCACCCGGGCGCTCGAGGATCACCTCGGTGAGCGGGAGCGACGCGCCGACGCGGGGCCGAGGTCGCCATGGCTGTTCCCCTCGGGCGGGGCCGGTGGCCACCTGACGCGCCAGCGCTTCGGCCAGCTCCTCAAAGCATTGGCGGGCGCGGCCGAGCTCGACCCCGCGCGGGTCTCCCCCCACGTCCTGCGCCATGCCTTCGCCACCCACCTCCTCGACCACGGGGCGGACCTGCGCAGCGTCCAGGAGATGCTGGGGCATGCCGATATCTCGACCACCGAGATTTATACCCATGTGGTGGAAGGGCGCTTGCGGACGCTCGTCGAGACGGGCCATCCCCTGGCCCGGCGCGACCGCGGGTCCGGTTGACATTTGGCGGCCGGCGCGGCAAACCTCCCTCCCGGCGGCCCGGCCCGTTCCCGATAACCGGTGCACGGCCGCATTCCATTCCCATTCCACCGGTCCCGAGAGAGTGACATGAGCTTCAAGGTTGTCGAGCAGGCCGCGCCGCGGCTCAACCGCAGCGAACTCGCCGTGCCGGGCAGCAACGTCCCCCTGTTCGAGAAGGCCGCCGCATCGGCCGCCGACGTGGTCTTCCTCGATCTCGAGGACGCGGTCGCGCCCGACGACAAGCCCCAGGCGCGCAAGAACGTCATCGCGGCGCTCAACGACGTGGATTGGGGCGCCAAGACGATCTCGGTACGGATCAACGGGCTCGACACCCATTTCATGTATCGCGACGTGGTGGACGTGGTGGAGCAGAGTGGCGACCGCCTCGACCTCATCATGATCCCCAAGGTCGGCACGGCGGCGGATGTCTATGCCATCGACATGATGGTGACTCAGATCGAGGCGGCCATGGGCTACGACAAGCGCATCGGCTTCGAGCTCATCATCGAGACCGCGCTCGGCATGCAGAACGTCCATGAGATCGCCGGCGCCAGCCGGCGCATCGAGTCCCTGCATTTCGGCGTCGCCGATTACGCCGCCTCGACCCGCGCCCGGACCACCAACATCGGTGGCGCCAATCCCGACTACGCCGTCCTGACCGACGCCGACGAGGCGGGCGGCCGCGAGACCCATTGGGGCGACATGTGGCACTATGCCCTCGCGCGCATGGTGGTGGCGGCGCGCGCCAACGGGGTGCGGCCGATCGACGGGCCCTTCGGCGACTTCAAGGACGACGCGGCCTACAAGGCCGCCGCACGGCGCGCCGCCGTGCTGGGCTGCGACGGCAAATGGGCCATCCATCCGGCGCAAATCCCACTCGCCAACGAGGTGTTCAGCCCGAGCGCGGCGGAGGTGGAGAAGGCCAAGCGCATTATCGTCGCCATGGAGGCGGCGGTGCGGGAGGGCAAGGGCGCCGTGGCGCTCGACGGCCGGCTCATCGACATCGCCTCGATCAAGCAGGCCGAGGTGCTGGTCAAGACTTCGAAGCTGATCGCGGCGTCTTAGGCCGCCACCCGCCGCAACCGGCCCCCGAGGGGAGCGCCCATGCGCAACTTCCTCGAATTCGAGAAGCCCATCGCCGAGCTCGAAGGCAAGATCGAGGAGCTGCGCCATCTGAGCGACGGCGGTGACTTGAACATCGCCGAGGAGGTCACACGCCTGCAGGGCAAGGTCGACCGCCTCCTGCACCAGACCTACGCCCGGCTCACACCCTGGCAGAAGGTCCAAGTGGCGCGCCATCCCGAGCGCCCGCACATGTCGGACTATGTGGGCGCGCTGATCGAGGACTTCACGCCGCTCGCCGGCGACCGGCTGTTCGGCGAGGACCAGGCCGTGGTGGGCGGCCTCGGCCGCTACCATGGCTACTCCGTCGTCGTCATCGGCCAGGAGAAGGGCACGGACACGGACGGCCGGGTCCAGCATAATTTCGGCATGGCCCAGCCCGAGGGTTACCGCAAGGCGCGGCGCCTCATGGAGCTCGCGGACCGCTTCGGCCTCCCGGTCCTGACCCTCGTCGACACACCGGGCGCCTATCCCGGCATCGGCGCGGAGGAGCGCGGCCAGGCCGAGGCCATCGCGCGCTGCATCGAGACCTGCCTCGACATCCGGGTGCCGCTCGTGAGCGTCATCATCGGCGAGGGCGGCTCGGGCGGCGCCATCGCCATCGCCACGGGCGACCGGGTGCTGATGCTGGAGCACGCGGTCTATTCGGTGATCTCGCCCGAGGGCTGCGCCTCCATCCTGTGGCGCAGCGCCGAGCAGGCCGAGCAGGCGGCCGAGGCGCTGCGGCTCACGGCCGCGGACCTGGAGAAGCTCGAAGTGGTCGATTCCATCGTCGCGGAGCCCCTGGGCGGCGCGCACCGCGACCCTGAGCGGGTCATCGCCGACGTGGACGTGGCGCTCGCGGCGGTGCTCGACGAGCTGCGCGACACCGAGGGCGGCGTTCTCCGCGCCCACCGGCGCGAGAAGTTCCTGGCCATGGGCAAGACGGGCCTGGGCTGAGGCGAAAGCGCGATTCCATGCCGACTCCGAAACCGCCTCGCAATTTGCAATCGCTACCCAAATTCGTAAATTGCCCTTCGGGCCGGCCACCGGCCTTGGCACGGTCCGGGACGATCGTCGATGAGGCGGACGGAAACCGCCTGAATACAACGGTTTGTAGAGGCGGCGCGAAGCGCGGGCCGGCAGCGGCCGCGGCCCGCCGTTCCGGAGCGGACAGGCGCCCGGCCACCCTCGTCTTTGGCACGACGCTTGCTCCTACTCGAGCAGGGACTCTGGTCCCTGACCTCCGGTCTTCCCAGGGATTACGGAGGACTTGCCAGAGCCTCACGGGGGGCCGGTTGTTAGACAGCGCCAACTGGATACCCCGGAAATTGGACCGCCGCCACCGATCGAAAGCTCTGTGGCGGCGCCCTCGATCGAAAGCTCTGTGGCGGCGGTCTTTTTCCATGCGCCCGTCCGCGCTGGAGTCGCCCTCATGAGATGGCCCGGCCGATCGATGCGCGTGGTCTCGGCGCTTGCGTGGCTGGCCGGGGCCCTTTGGGCCGGCATGGCCGCGGCCGGCGGGCTCGAGCCACCGCCGGAGCCACCACTGGGGCCGCCGCCGGGTGGGCTCTGCGTCGAAGGGGTCTTGACGGCGGAAGGCGTCGAGTGCCCGGCCCTGCGCGCCAGGGATGGGACCCTCTATACCTTGACCGGCGATCTCGGGCGATTCGTGGCGGGAGACCGCGTTCGCGCTTGCGGCCAGGAAGCGATCATATCCATCTGCATGCAGGGCCGCACCCTCGGCCTAACATCCATCGGCGAGGGCCGCGAATAACCGGCGGGCGGCCGCTCAGGCCACTTTGCCGTGGCAGTGCTTGTACTTCTTGCCCGAGCCGCAGGGGCAGGCCTGATTGCGCGGCACCTTGCCCCAGGTCGAGGAATCGTGTGGGTCCATCACCGCCGCGGGCGCGCGGCGGACCGACGGCCTGGGTGCCGGCGCCTGGCCGTTGCCGCGGGCGGGGCCGCCGCCCCCATTGGCGCCGGCCGCGACCAGCGCCGGGTCGGTCCGGCCTTCCTGGGTCCGCAGGGGCCGGCGCTCGGGCAGGAGGTCGTCGGCCGCCTCCGCGGTGACCCTGAGCTCGACATGGCTCAGCACCTCCGTCACCCGCTCGCGCAGGCGGTCGAGCATCTCCTCGAACAGATTGAAGGCCTCGCGCTTGTATTCGTTGAGGGGGTCGCGCTGGCCGTAGGCGCGAAGGCCGATGCCCTGGCGCAGGTGGTCGAGCGACAGCAGGTGGTCCTTCCAGGTCTGGTCGAGGAGCTGGAGGAGGAGGCTCTTCTCCACCAGGCGCATGACCTCGGGCCCGGTATTCGCCGCGCGCTCGGCCATGCGGCGGTCCGACGCGGCCAGGATGCGCTCGCCGATCTCCTCGTCGGCGATGCCTTCCTCCTTGGCCCAGTCCGCGATCGGCAGGTCGAGCCCCAGCAGCCGGCGGGTCTCCTCGTGCAGGCCGTCGATGTCCCACTGCTCGTGATAGGCGCCCGAGGGTATGCAGCGGGCGACCGAGTTGGCGGCCACCTGGCGGCGCATGTCGGCCACGTCCTCCGAGACGTCCTGCGCGCCCATGATCTCCTTGCGCTGCTCGTAGATGACCTTGCGCTGGTCGTTCATCACGTCGTCGTACTTGAGGAGTTGCTTGCGGATCTCGAAGTTGCGCGCCTCGACCTTCTGCTGGGCCTTCTCGAGGGCCTTGTTGACCCAAGGGTGGACGATGGCCTCGCCCTCCTCGAGGCCGAGCTTCTGCAACATGCCGTCCATGCGCTCGGAGCCGAAGATGCGCATCAGGTCGTCCTCGAGGGAGACGAAGAAGCTGGAGGCGCCGGGATCGCCCTGGCGGCCGGAGCGGCCGCGAAGCTGGTTGTCGATGCGCCGGCTCTCGTGACGCTCGGTGCCGATCACGAAGAGCCCGCCGGCCGCGATCACGACCGCGCGCGCGGTCGCGATCTCGGCCGTGATCTCCTGCGTCTTGCGCGCCCGCTCCGGCTCGCTCTCGTCCTCCTTGATATCGGTCTGGAGGCGCATCTCCAGGTTGCCGCCGAGTTGGATATCGGTGCCGCGGCCGGCCATGTTGGTGGCAATGGTGACGCCGCCGGGTCGGCCGGCCTGGGAGATGATGACGGCCTCCTGGTCGTGATAGCGGGCGTTCAGCACCTGATGGGGGATCTTCATCTTCTTGAGCTCGGCCGCGAGCTGCTCCGACTTCTCGATGCTGACGGTGCCGACCAGCACGGGCTGTTGGCGCAGGTGGCAATCCTTGATTACCTCGAGGATGGCGTTCGTCTTCTCCTTGAGGGTGCGGTAGACCTCGTCGTCCCGGTCCACGCGGATCATCCGCAGGTTGGTCGGGATCTCGACCACCTCGAGGCTGTAGATCTCGCCGAATTCGGAGGCCTCCGTCATGGCCGTGCCGGTCATGCCGGCGAGCTTGGGGAAGAGGCGGAAATAGTTCTGAAAGGTGATCGAGGCCAGGGTCTGGTTTTCCACCTGAACCAGGACCGATTCCTTGGCCTCGAGCGCCTGGTGCAAGCCCTCGGAATAGCGCCGCCCCTCCATCATGCGGCCGGTGAACTCGTCGATGATGATGACCTTGTCGTCCTTGACGATGTAATCGGTGTCGCGCTGAAACAGCTTGTGGGCGCGCAAGGCCTGGTTGACGTGGTGGACGAGGGTCACGTTGGCGATATCGTAGAGTCCGCCCTCGCCGAGGAGGCCCGCCTCGGCGAGCATCGCCTCGATGCGCTCGGCCCCCGCTTCGGTGAGCGAGACCGCGCGCTGTTTCTCGTCCTTCTCGAAGTCCTCGGGCCCGAGCTTGGGGATGAGCTTGTCCACCTGTTTGTACATATCCGAGGAATCCTCGGCCGGGCCGGAGATGATGAGCGGCGTGCGCGCCTCGTCGATGAGGATCGAATCGACCTCGTCCACGATGGCGTAGTTGAACGGCCGCTGGACCATGTCCTCGAGCCGGAACTTCATGTTGTCGCGCAGGTAGTCGAAGCCGTACTCGTTGTTGGTGCCGTATGTCACGTCGGCGGCGTATGCGAGGCGACGCTCCTCGTCCGAGAGGCCATGGACGATGCACCCCACCGTGAGGCCGAGGAACCTGTATATTCGGCCCATCCATTCGGCGTCGCGCGCGGCCAGATAGTCGTTGACGGTGACCACGTGCACGCCCTTGCCGGTGAGGGCGTTGAGATAGACCGGCAGCGTCGCCACCAGCGTCTTGCCCTCGCCGGTCTTCATTTCCGCGATCGTGCCCTGGTGGAGCACGACCCCGCCCAGGAGCTGCATGTCGAAATGGCGCTGGCCGAGGGTGCGCTTGGCGGCTTCGCGCACGGTGGCGAACGCGTCGTCGAGAATGTCGTCGAGCGCCTCGCCGCTCGCGAGCCGCTCCCTCAACCATGCGGTGCGCCCACGTATCTCGTCGTCGGACAGCGCTTCCAGGCCGGGCTCGAGCGCGTTGATCGCCGCCACATGCGGGTCGAACCGCTTGAGGTAGCGATCATTGGCGGACCCGAAAATCTTCTGGGCGAGGGCGCCGATCATGGGTTGGTTCCGGTTGCGGTGGGGTCGACGAACGAAGCGGGAATCGACCTGCTTGAGATAGGGAGCCGAGGCACGCCTGTCAACGACCGACCGACCGGCCGGGGTGGCGGGGCGGCCGTCCCCAGCGGCGACGCAAGGCCGCCGGACGGCTTGTATCGGGCGATGGGATATGCTTTATCCCCTGATCGTGGACGTTCACGAGGCGGATATGCTGGACGACAGCCCAGCCCTTTACGAGGCGCGTGCGGCGGATGCCTCCATGCGCGCATCGTCGCCCGATATGTGCCCCGAGCGCCGACTCCGATCGCGCTTGCCGGATCCGTCGGCGGCCGTGGACTGACCCAATCCTTCCCCGGCGGCCGGCCTATCCATTCGAGACTGGGCTTCCAACCGCGGGATTCGTGACCGATGCTTAAAAAATCACCCCTGGCCCCGGATGCGTTTCCGGTGCTCCCCCCCGTGCCTGGCGTCCGGGTCGCAGGCGTGCCCTGCGGCATCCGCTACAAGGGCCGGAAGGACCTGTTCGTCGCCGAGCTCGCCGCCGGCACCACGCTCGCCGGCGTCTTCACGCGCTCCTCCATGCCGTCGGCGCCCGTCGACTGGTGCCGCCGCCACCTGGGCGGCGGGACGGCGCGCGCCATCGTCGTCAACTCGGGCAACGCCAACGCTTTCACCGGGTCCGCCGGGGTGGACGCCGTGGAGCGCACGGCAGCCGCCGCCGCCCACCTTTTCGGCTGCGCCGAGCACGAGGTCTATCTGGCCTCGACCGGGGTGATCGGCGAAGCGCTGCCCACCGATTGCATCACTGGCTGCCTGCCGAGCGCCGCCGCCGCGCTCGCGCCCGGCGACTGGCCCGCCGCGGCCGACGCCATCATGACCACCGATACCTTCCCCAAGGGATCGGCGCGCAAGACGTCGATCGACGGGACGGAGGTGGTCATCGCCGGCATCGCCAAGGGCTCGGGCATGATCATGCCCAACATGGGCACCATGCTCGGCTTCGTCTTCACCGACGCGGCGATCCCCGCACTGGTCCTCCAATCCCTGCTCAAGAGCGCCACCGAGCGCACCTTCAACGCCGTCACCGTGGACAGCGACACCTCGACCAGCGACACCGTGCTCCTGTGTGCCACGGGCCGGGCGCGGCACAATGTGGTGGGAGCGCCGGGCGACCGCCGCTTGCGCGCCTTCCGGTCGGGGCTCGAGGCGGTCATGCGCGACCTCGCCCAGCAGATCGTGCGCGATGGCGAGGGGGCGGAGAAGCTCGTGTCCATAACCGTGACGGGGGCCACGTCCGCCGCGGCGGCGCGGCGCATCGGCTTCGCCATCGCCAACTCTCCCCTGGTCAAGACGGCCATCGCGGGCGAGGATCCCAATTGGGGCCGGATCGTCATGGCCGTCGGCAAGTCGGGCGAACGGGCCGAGCGCGATCGCCTGGCGATTTCCATCGGCGACATCCCCGTCGCGCGCGCCGGCCAGGTCCTGCCGGACTATGACGAGGCGCCGGCGGCCGCCCACATGAAGGGCCGGGAGGTGGAGATCGCGGTCGATGTCGGCGTCGGCCGCGGCCGCGCCACCGTCTGGACTTGCGACCTGACTCACGGTTACATCAGCATCAATGCCGATTATCGGAGCTGACGCGGGCTGTGCCAACCGCCCGCTCGAGACCAAGAGGCTGGTTCTGCGGTCGGTCGAGGCGGCGGACGCCATAGACGTCGCCTTCCTGGCCGCGAATCCGGACGTGGCCCGCATGACCGCGCGCATCCCCCACCCCTACCGCATCGAGGACGCCCACGATTGGCTCGCGCACGCCGCACGCCGCCACCAGGCGGGCGGAGCGCTGACCTACGCCATCACCCGGCGCGGGGACGCCGAGTTCCTGGGCGCGGTCTCGCTCGAGATGGAGCGTGGGCGGCGTGAGGGCGAGCTCGGATTCTGGCTCGGCAGGCCCCATTGGGGGCAGGGCTTCGCCGCCGAGGCGGTGGGTCGCGTCGTGACTTACGCCTTCGAGGAGCTCGGCCTCGACCGGCTGACCGCCCGCGCCCGGCCCGAGAACCTGCCCTCGATCAGGGTCCAGGAGAAGCTTGGCATGGAGCATGTGGGCATGGGCACGGAGTCCGCGCCGGCGCGGGGGGGCGAGGTCGAGGTCGAGGTGCGCGGGCTCGGCCGCGACCATTGGCTCGAGGCCCACGCACCGCCGGTGGTGCTGGTCGCGGCCGCGGCGCTCATCGACCGGGACGGCCGCGTGCTGGTGGCGCGGCGCCCGCCCGGCAAGGCCATGGCCGGCCTGTGGGAGTTCCCCGGCGGCAAGGTCCGCCCGGGTGAGACGCCCGAGGCGGCGTTGATCCGCGAGCTGCGCGAGGAGCTCGGCATCGACGTGACCGAAAGCTGCCTCGCCGCCTTCGCTTTCGCCTCGCACCGCTACGAGGACTTCCATCTCCTGATGCCGCTCTTCGCCTGCCGGGTATGGTCGGGTGCCGTGCGCCCGCTCGAGGGTCAGGCGCTCAAATGGGTGCGGCCGGTGGAGCTGCGCGGCGAGGCCATGCCGCCCGCCGACGTGCCGCTCGTGGCCATGCTGCGGGACTTCCTCTGAGGATGGGGCGGCGAACGCGGCCGCCCGGGCGCCGCTCAGTAGGGCTCCCCGTTCTTGTGGGTGAAGACCGCCTTGCCGTCCGAACGGTAGGGCAGGAGCATGTCGATGTCGTCGTAGGTGACGCCGTCGCCCGGCAGGCGGTCGCCGATCTCGAGGTAGACGGCGCGGGCGCTGGAGCGGTTGACGAGCTGGTGGCCGTCGGCCGCGCCGGCGGGAAACCCGGCGGCCATTCCGGGGCCGAGGGTGGTCTCGCCCGCATCCGTCACCAGCACCAGCTCGCCCTCGAGCACGTAGACGAGCTCGTCCTGCTTGTCGTGCCAGTGACGCATGGAGGAGACCGCGCCCGGCTCCAGCTCGACAAGGTTGACGCCGAAGTTGCGCAAGCCCGTGGCATCGCCGAGGGCTCGCTTGCGACGCCCGCCGACCTGGGACGCGAAGGGCTCGGGGTAGCTCGACCCCTCATGGGCATCGACGGCCATGGGGTCGATCGGGCCGCCGGCGGTCACGGTATCGCTCCTTCCTCACGCAAGAGGGCGTCGAGGCCCTCGCGGAAGTCGGGGAACCGCAGC
Organism: Alphaproteobacteria bacterium; assembly: GCA_963666705.2. Lineage (GTDB taxonomy): Bacteria > Pseudomonadota > Alphaproteobacteria > CADEGL01 > CADEGL01. The sequence goes on from CAXXKO010000011.1 coordinate 145,405, forward strand.
TCGACCCCGAGCTCGGTCTTGATGCGGTCGTTGCGCACGCGCTTGCTGTCCTCGTAGAAGCTGCGCGCCATGGCGCTCAAGCCCGCCTCCTCGAGCGGGATGGGCGGCGGCGGCTCGACCTCCAGCAGGCGGCAGGCATATTCGATCACCTCGCCCGGTGAAGCGGGGACATCGTCGCAGACGTTGTAGATGGCGCCCGGATTGGGCCGCGCCATCGAGGCACGCAAGACGGTGACGAGGTCGTCGACGTGAATGCGCGAGAAGACCTGGCCCGCCTTTTCGATGCGCTTCGCCCGGCCCGCCCGCACGGACTCGAGCGCGTTGCGCCCGGGCCCGTATATGCCGGCCAGACGAAAGAGATGCGCCGGCGCGCCCATCATCTGCCATACGGAGAGCCAACTCGCCTCCGCCTCGACCCGCCGCCGGCCACGCACGCCGCTCGGCTTCGGCTGGTCGCTCTCGTCGACCCACTCGCCGCCCCGGTCACCGTAGATGCCCGTGGTGGAGAGGTAGCCCACCCATTCGAGGCTTGCGAGCCCGGCAATCTCGCCCGGATGCTGATCGAGAACGGGATCCCCACTGGGGTCGGGCGGAATGGAATCGAGGAGATGGGTCGCGCCGGCGAGGGCGGCCTCGACATCCTCGAGCGGGTGGTCGCGCGCGAACAGGTGCGCCTCGATGCCCCTGGCCTCGAGCGCGGCCAGCTTGTCCGCTGTCTGACAGGTGCCCGCGACCCGCCATCCTTCCGCCAAAAGCTGACTGGCCAACGCTCCGGCCGTATAGCCGAAACCGAAACAAAAGAGCCGGCGCGCCGCACCGTTGCTGTCAGTCATCGATCGTCGAGAGTCCTTACGCTTGCAATTCCGTCGTCATGGCCGGACTGTAACGGCCCGATTCCCGGCGTGACAACCCCATGACGCGGATTTCGCTCGCCATATTTTTCGTCACTATCATTTTCCCGGGTGCGGCCCAGGCGGATGAGCGGGCCACCGATTACGCCTCCTGCATGGCATTTGCCCGCGAGAGTCCGGAACGCGCCCTCGATGCGGCCCGGCGCTGGATCGAGGAGGGAGGCGAGGGCCCGGCCCGGCACTGCGAGGCCATAGCGCTCCTCGGCGCGTTGCGCTACGGCGATGCCGCCCTTGCCCTCCAGGCACTGGCGGAGCAGATGACCGAGGCACCGGTGGAGGACCGCGCCGACCTCCTCGAACAAGCGGCGCAGGCCTGGCTCCTGTCCGGTAACCCGACACGCGCCATCGAAGCCCTCTCGGCCGCGCTCGACCTCCGTCCAGCCGAGATCGAATACCTGATCGGCCGCGCCATCGCGCGGGCCAGCGCGGCCGCGTACTGGGAGGCGGTCGACGATCTCAACCGCGCACTCGAGCTGGCGCCCGAGAGGGTCGATGCGCTGGTCATGCGCGCCGCCGCCTACCGCTATCTGGATAGCCCGGAGCTCGCCGCCGCGGACGCCGGCCGCGCGCTCCAAATCGACCCCACCAACGCCGAGGCCCATATGGAGCGCGGCAACATCCGGCGGCTCGCGGGGGATGCGGCGGGCGCCCGCGCGGATTGGCGCCGCGTCATCGAGCTCGCTCCCCATTCGCCCGCCGCCGCATTCGCCCGCGCCAACCTCGCCCGCCTCGACGCGGCGCCCGACTGATCAGTCGCGGGCCCGGCTTCTTATTCACAGGCCGACCAGCTATTCACAGGTATGTGGAAAACCCAGCGACGCGACCAACAGGATCCATTCGGATGTGCCAGTTGGCGGCCCAACCAAAATATCGGCTTGAGGGCGAAT
>CAXXKO010000012.1:0-57139 GCA_963666705.2 Alphaproteobacteria bacterium
CTTCGAGCGCCGACTCCGTGCTCTTCTCACGCAGGAAGCTGAGGATGAGCCGGGAGCGAATGCCGAAGTCCTCCTCCGCCGCGACCTGGCCGGCGTGGATGCCTTCGATCACCGTCTCGAACCCGACCCCCCGGTCGGCATGGGCCTGGGGATCGAACATGAGCTCGGCATAGACGATGTTGTCGTGGTGGGCGCGCTCGAGATAGGCGTAGGCGAGGTCGCGAAAGTCCCGCGCGGTGACGAGCACGCTCATGCCCTCGTAATAGGCGTCGAGGAACGACACGAGGCCTGTGAACACATAGCCTGCGCGCATCTCCTCCACCGTCTGGTAGGGCAGGGAGAGGCCGTTGCGCTCGGCGAGCGCGAACTTGAGCTCGGGCTCGATGGTGCCCTCGATATGCACATGGAGCTCCGCCTTCGGCATCCCGCGGATGAACGAATCGAATGCGCTCATGGGCTCGCCTCTCCGCTCGAATCCGCACGCCGCCGGTGGGCGTATGCGGCATCGTACTTGCCGAGGATGTATTCGCCGCACCGCATGGCTGGGTAGCGGGGCGGGTTGCCGGGGCCGCAACAGCTCGGCAGGCACTCGGCCAGGGTGTCGTAGTGGGGGTCGTAGAAGATCGGGATCGAGTAGCGGTCCCCCCTCGATTGGTTGAGCACCCGGTGTGGGGTCGAGGTGAAGCGGTCGTTGGTCCAGCAGGCCAGCATGTCGCCGAGATTGACGATGAACGAGCCCTCGATAGTGGGCGCCTCGACCCATTCGCCCGAGCGCAGGCGCACCTGCAGCCCGCCGACCGAGTCCTGGGCGAGCAGGGTGATCATGCCGTAGTCGGTGTGGGGCGCGGTGCTGTATTGGTCGGGCGCGCGCGGATGGGGCAGAGGCGGATAGCGCATGATCCGCATTTTGACGAGCGGCCGGTCGTAATCGCGCAGGAAGAAATCCTCGGGCAGGTCGAGGGCGAGCGCGAAGGACGGCAACAGGTCCCGCCCGGCCCCGGTCACGGCATCGAAATAAGCCTCCATCGCCGCGCGAAAGTCCAGGAGAGGGGGCCACTGGTTGGGGCCGTGCAGTGGCTTGCCCGCCCGCACGTCGACATCTTCGAGCGGCAGGTCCACGCCGATCTCGAAGACTTCCTTGAGGTCGGGCCGGTGGCCCGGGATGGTTATCTCGGCCGGCGCCATGTAGCCGCGCTGCCACTGGTTCACCCGCACAGCGCGCTTGGCTGCGTCCGTCTGGCCGAAGAAGCGGCGGGCCAGGGCGAAGGCGCCGTCCACCACCTGGTGCCGTACCCCGTGGCCGGTGATGTAGAAGAAGCCGATGTTCTCGCAGGCGCGCGCGATCTGGTCCGCGACTTGTCGCTTGCCCGCCGGGTCGCCGCCGCGAAGCGCCGCGAGGTCGATCAGCGGCAGCTCGTCGGCGCTGGCGCGGCGAACGGCGTTGGCGTCGGTTGCCACCGGCCTACGCTACGGTCCGAAGTGAAGCATGCATGGCTGTCCTCGAACGAACCAGTACGGAAGAGGAGTATCTACACCCGCTTTGAGAAGCTTGGATAGGGCCCATCGCCCGGCACGCGCCCTCAGTCGCTCACCGCCTCGACGACCATCTTCTGGAAATGGTGGACGGCACCCTCCCAATAGGGCGAGAAGCGCATGTCGATGCCGAGCGCGTCGCGCACGTGCTTGTTGGCGTCCACATTGCGCACGAACTTGTCGTCCTCGATCGCCACCTTGGCCCAGGCCGCGACCAGCGCCTCCCGCTTCGCGGCATGGGCCGGGTCGGTCGCGGCCGCGCCATGGAAGTAGTAGTGAAAGCGCAGGGAAGTGCGGTCGGGCCCGTCGAGCGCCATCAGGCCGAGGAGGAAGTGGTCGTTGAAGGCGGCGATCACACCGTGGGGAAAGACGTTGATGATGAAGTGCCGCCCATGGTCGCCTTTCCCGGTGGCCGGGAGGGGCGGGAACATATGGCCGCGCGTCCCACCCCCCGCCTCTTCGCCCGCCTTGTACTCGTACTGGTAGGAAGTGGCGGCGAAGCAGCCCGGTGCCGTGTCGATGCGGGCGTTGCGCTTGGTGACGCCAGCCAAGAGGTAGGGGTGGCCGAAGGGCAGGTGCAGGTCCTCGATGCCGCCCTCGACGGCGATCTTCCAGTTGCCGGGGTAGGTGTGCTCCCACAAGGCGCCGTGGCGCAGACCTGTGAGGTCGCGCCCGGCGAGGAGCCGGTCGATGGGGGCCATGTGCTCGGCGAGCGGTGGCGCCTTGCCGTCGATGTTGACGAGGACGTAGTCGAGCCACTGGCCGCAGCGCACCGGCCGCAGGCCCAGTTCCTCGCGACGGAAGCCCGCGGCCTCGTCCACCCCCTCGCCGCCAATGTCCGGGGTCGCGCTCAGGGTGCCGTCGAGGCGGTAGGTCCAGGCGTGCCAGGGGCAGCGCAGGGCGTGGCCGACGCGGCCCGGCTCCAAGAGCACGCGCATGCCCCGGTGGCGGCAGACATTGTGGAAGCAGCGCACCGCGCCCGCGCGGTCGCGCAGCACGATGAGCGGCCAGCCCGCAAGCTCGACCGGCATGGCGTCGCCCGGATTGGGGATATCGGCCCCGACGGCGATGGGCGCCCAGACGCGCGGGAACAGCTTTCGCCGCTCCAGCTCGTGGAAGCCGGCGCCGTAGCAGCGCCCGGGCAACCCGACGGCCTTCCCGGCCGGCCGGTAGAGCGCCTCGCGCGCTGGGTCGTCGAGGAATTGTTCGAGGGTCGAGTCAGACATGCCGTCTCTTCCGTTGGACGCGCCTAGCCGTGCGACCAGTCCTCGGGGTCGTCCGAGGCGCCGGGCGAGAGGCCCAGGATATCACCGTCCGTCGTGACGCCGAGGCCGAGGACGGTGCGGTTGGCGTAGGCGAAATAGCTCACCACCTGGTTGACCTCGTGGATCTCGCCGTCGTCCAGGCCGGCCTCGCGCAATGCGGCCACGGCCGCCTCGGTGAGGCTGGCGGGCGCCAAGGTGAGGGCGCGGGCATAGCGCATCATGGCCAGCGCCGGGCGTTCGAAGGCGGCCGCGGGGTCGTCGGCGAGCAGCGCCGCCCGCATGGCCGCCGCCAGCCCCTCGTCGCCAAGAAGGCGGGCGAGGCCGGCGGCATGGTGATCGACGCAGTAGGCGCAGCCGTTCAGGTGGCTGACATAGACGCCGATGGCCTCGAGGAGCCATTTGGGCGTCTCGTTGGCCGTGTGGTGCAGCACGCGTTTGTAGAGGGCCATGTGGCCTTCCATGGTGTGGGGCCGCAGGCCGTGGACGCGCATGATGTTGTCGATGGCGCCGTCCGGGCCCTTGACGCGGTCGTAGAGCGTCTTGAGGCGGCCGGTGGCCTCTTCGTAGGGAACGGTCCTGATCCAGCTCACGTCATCGCTCCGGCTCCGCCGCGCCGCTCGAGGGGGAATAACACCCGCAGTCGAGCAGAAACCACGCGAGCGGACAAGGTTCCGCGAGAGACGCGCGGCGTTTCGGCTTGAGCGACCGATAGGCACGGGCTTAGGATCGCGCCGACGCCCCGCAATTTCCGAACAGGCGCGAGGCCCCGACCGATGAGTGCCAATGGAATCGATATTCGCCCCTATGCCTCGGCCATCGGCGCCGAGATCCACGGGGTCGACCTCAGCCGGCCGCTCGACAACGAGACCTGGGCGGCGATCCACGACGCCTTCCACGAATACCTGGTCATCTTCCTGCCCGACCAGAAGCTCTCGCCCGCGCAACACGTGGCTTTCGCCAGCCGCTTCGGCCAGCTCGTGCCCTACCCCTTCGTGCACGGTATCGACGGCTATCCCGATCTCATCGATATCGTGAAGACGCCCGAGGAGGTGCACAACTTCGGGTCCGGCTGGCACACGGACATGTCCTTTACCGAGAGCCCGCCGCTCGGCGCCGTCCTCCAAGGCCTCGAGGTGCCGCCCAAGGGCGGCGATACCATGTTCGCCAACATGTACCTCGCCTACGAGTTGCTCTCGGACGGCATGAAGGCGCTCGTGGAGCGGATCCGGGGCATCCACGATTCCCACGAGCCCGCGGGGCATTCCCAGAGGTACAAGGGCATGAGCCTCCTGGGCAAGGATGGGGCGAAGCGCCAGGTCCACCACCACTCACTCGTCAAGGTGCACCCGGTCACGGGCCGCAAGTCGCTGTTCATCAGCCCGGACTACTGCATGCAGCTCGAGGGCATGACCGAGGCGGAGAGCCGCCCCCTCCTCGACACCCTGGAGCACCACGCCACCCGCCACGAGCTCACCTGCCGCTTCCGCTGGCGGCCGCACTCGGTCGTGGTATGGGACAACCGCTGCACCATGCACAACGCGCTCAACGACGACCTCGGCGCCCGGATGGGCCGCCACGGGTTCCGGCGCGTGGTGCGCCGGGCCACGGTTCAAAGTTAAGAAACAAGTTTATGAAGGAGATATAAATGTCTGTAGCAGCACGAAAGATAGGCACTGGTACCGACCCGGTGCGGGCGGCGCGGGTCGATCTCGCGGCGGCCCATCGGCTCGCCAACCACTTCGGGTTCGATAGCGGAATCTGGAACCACTTCACGCTCACGGTCCCGGGCGCGACGGGCCGTTTCCTGGTCAAGGCCCACGGTCTGCTCATGAGCGAGATATCGGCAAGCAACCTGATCGTCGTCGATGGGGCGGGGACGGTGGTCGAGGGCGAGGGCATCGTCGAGACGAGCGCCTTCTGCATCCACTCGAAGATCCACGAGCTGCACCCGAGCGCGCACTGCGTGCTGCACGCCCATCCACCCTACTGCACCTGGCTCGCGGACTTGAAGGACGGCCGGGTCGAGATGGTCGACCAGGTCAGCCTGCGCTTTTACGACCGCGTCGCCTATGACGAGGATTATGGCGGCCTCGCCTTCGACCTCGAGGAGGGAGAGAGAATCGCGCGGACCATGGGCGACAAGCCGATCCTCATCAGCCGCAGCCACGGCGTCACGGTGACGGGTGCCAGTGTGTCGCTGGCGTTCGACGACCTCTATTACCTGGAGCAGGCCTGCGCGCGGCAATTCCGCATCGATGCCTCGGGGCGCGAGGCCGAGATGGTGCCCCAGGCGGTGCTCGAACGCCTCGACAACGGCTTTGACGACGAATACCGGGCGGAGGCGGCGCAACTCTATTTCGACGCCCTCAAGCGCATGCTCGATTCCGCCATGCCGGGCTACGATGCCTGATTCGGGCGCACACCCATTCACCACCGGCGGGGCGCCGCGCCCATGACCAGGCTCATCGACTGGCACAACCACTGTTATTTGCGCGAGCACCGCTCGCCGGAAGACGACGCCATCCAGCGGCGGCGCGGGGTGCTGGGCACCGGCGACGCGGACCCGGCGCTCCACCGGGCGATGATGGAGGAAGCCGGTGTCGAGCAGTTCGTGGTGGTCGCCATCCCCCGGCGCGACGACCTGGAGACGCCGCACGAGTTCATCGCCGACTACGTGAGCCAGTATCCCGGCCGGGCGGTCGGCTTCGGCTCGGTCCATCCCGACTATCCCGGTGCCGCGGCGGAGTTCGAGCGCTCGGTCACCGAGCTCGGGCTCAAGGGCCTCAAGCTCTCGCCCACCTATCAGGCGATCGATCCGCGGTCGCCCAACTGCTACCGCATTTACGAGTTGGCCACGCACCTCGATGTGCCGGTCATGTTCCACTGCGGCGGCGCCTATACGGGCAGCCTCGAATGGGCCGACCCCTGCCTGCTCGACAAGGTGGCGTTGGACTTCCCCGAGATGAAGATCATCGTCGCCCATTTCGGCCAGCCCTACATGGAGCAGACCGCGATCCTCATGCGCAAGAACGAGAACGTGTTCGCCGACCTCTCGGCCCGCTACCACCGGCCGTGGCAGCTCTATCACGGCGTCATGATCGCGATCGAATACCGGGTGGTGGACCGGCTCTTGTTCGGCTCCGACTTCCCGGTGCGCACCACGGCCCAGGCGATGGCCGATTTCCGCGGCATCAACGATTGGGGCGCGGGTGCGAACATGCCGCGCATCCCGGACGAGACCATCGAGGCCATCATGTACGAGCGGCCGCTGTCGCTGCTGGGGATCGACCCCGCCGGCGGGTAGCTCGGGCATGGGGCAAATGCCCGAGGTGACGCCCGTCACCGTCATCACGGGCTTCCTCGGCAGCGGCAAGACGACGCTGCTCAACGCGCTTTTGCGCGACCCGGCCTTGCGTGATACGGCGGTGCTCGTCAACGAATTCGGCGCGGTGGGGATCGACCATCTGCTGGTCGAGGCGCTCGAGGACGAGGACGTGGTGCTGCTGAACGCCGGCTGCCTCTGCTGCACCATCCGCGACGACCTGGTCGGCTGCCTCTCATCCCTCCACGAGAAGCGCGCCCAGGGCACGGTGCCCGCCTTCCGCCGGGTGGTCATCGAGACCACCGGCCTCGCCGACCCGGCCCCCATCCTGCACACCCTGCTCGGCCACGAGGCGGTGCGCGGCCGCTACAGCGTGGAAGGCATCCTCACGACGGTGGACGCGGTCAACGGCGCGCGCCAGCTCACCGAACACCCGGAATCCGTGAAGCAGGCAGCCGTCGCCGACCGGCTCGTGGTGACCAAGGGGGACATCGCCGAGGCGGGGGCGGTCGAAGCGCTGCGCGCGCGGCTCGCGGCGATCAATCCGGGGGCGGCGATAATCGAGGCCGCGCACGGCGAGGTCGCGGCTCAGCACCTCCTCGACTCGGGCGTCTTCGACCTCACGGGCAAGAGCGCCGACGTGGCGCGCTGGCTTGGGGAGGCGGGCGCGGCGGATGATGGCCTCCACGGCCACGATACCAGCCGGCACGACGACCGCATCAGCACTTTCAGCCTCCACGCCGAGGCGCCGATCGAGATCCACCGCTTCGTCGCCTGGGTGGAGGGGCTGCTCGAGGCCCATGGCGACCGGCTGCTGCGGCTCAAGGGCATCCTCGACGCCGCGGGCAGCGAAGCGCCCATCGTCGTCCACGGCGTGCAGCACATCTTCCACCCCCTCGCGCGGCTCCCCCACTGGCCCGACGGCGAGCGGCGCTCGCGCATCGTCGTCATTGCCCGCGACCTCGATCCCGGCCCGGTCGAGGAAGGGTTCCGGCGCCTGGTGCTGGGGGAGGGGTAGTGGGTCGGGTGGATTAGAATCAAAGTCGACGCCGATGGACGACCGTATATGGAGAACCTAGGTTCAGCTATGTAGCTCGCGTATTCACCGGTACGAACACTCCGAGTCCTGCCCCGACGGGCAAGCGCGTGGGGAGGTGTTGCGTGAGACCGTTGAAATGCTCGACCCTTGCAATCCTCGTCGCCCTCGCCGGCTGCGTGTCCTATCCGGAAGCCGAAATTCAGGCGCCGCCGTCCACAAATGCGGCGATGGCGCCGGGTGAGGCGGTCACAGTGCTGAGCGGCTCCGAGACAACCGAACAGTCGTCGATCGCGCAATGCGTCCTTGAGGCGATGGGCGACGCCGAGCCCGATCTCGAGATGATGCCCGGAGGCGCGTTCCGCGACGCGCTCTTCCCCTGGTTCGAGCCCGCTAGCGCGCCGGCGAACGCCGATGAGCTGGCCGCACTGTTGGCCAGGCCGGCGGTCGAGAGGCGTGTCGCGGAGCTTGCGATCCGCTACGTCGTCGTCGCCGCCGGCAGCACGACCGAGGAGGCCGAGGGATTTTTCTTTTGCGGCGGCTCGGGACCGGGTGTGGGCTGCCTCGGCTTCTCGACCCAGGATCGCGAATCCAGGATGACGGCGGCGGTCTGGGATCTCGAGCGAGGCACCTCCGCAGGGCAGCTCACGGCGAATGCGACGGGCACCAATGTCGCGATCGGTCTCGTGGTGCCGATCTTTTTCTTTTCCGACACGCAAACCGCGGCCTGTGAAGGCCTCGGCACGCGGCTGGCGCGGTTCGTGACCGGCGCTTCGCCGGCCTTGGATTGAGCCAGGAGGTTGCGGAATTGGTGCCCAGGATCCGCAAGGCAGGCGCGCGAATCCAAAGGGCGGCGCACGTATGGGTGCTGGGCCTGCTGCTCGCGGGTTGCGGCCCTTCGGTCTTTCCCATCCAACCGAACGTTCCCGCCCCCGTCGTCGAGCCCATGCCGGCCCCGATCGGCGTCTATTATGCCGACGCCCTTCGTGACCATGGTTGCACGGGCGGCGAGGGCACCCTCGACCATGGCTGGGCCGTCGCGATGGGCCCGCCGAGCATCGCCATGTTCGACGGGCTGTTCGCCGCCATGTTCCGCGAAACCGAGACCGTGGATACGTGGCCCGGCGCCACGCCCGCGCCGCGGCATGTCATCGAGGTTCGTCTGAGGGAGTTCGACGGTTGCGACGCGCGACCGCCGATCGTAGGCGCGGCAATCGTCCGCGTCGGCTACGAGGCCATCCTCTGGTCGGCCCAGGGTCGGGAGCTGACGCGATGGCGGGGCCGGGGGCAGGCGGGGCCACGGGACTCTCAGGACGAATACGTGGCTGGTTTTCCCAAGCTTCATGAAATTCTGACTGGCTCATATACGCCTGAAGCCGCGTATCTGGCCGCTCTTACCAGCATGGCCATGCGCAAGGCCGCCGCCGATTTCGTGCTGAGCTTCGAGGGGAATTCGGTGGTCCAGGCCCGGCTGAGTGAATAAGTGGGCTCGATCCCGCGAGCGCATGGCGCGGCCGATGTGGGGTAGGATTCTCAATCGGCGGCGCGGCTCGCGGCGATCAATCCGGGGGCGGCGATCATCGAGGCCGCGCACGGGGAGGTCGCGGCCGCGCGCCTCCTCGACGCGGGCGCCTTCGATCCCGGGAGCAAGGGTGCGGCCGTGGGGCGTTGGCTGGGAGAGGCGGGCGCGGCGGACGATGGGCACCACGGCCACGATACCAGCCGGCACGACGACCGCATCAGCACCTTCAGCCTCGGCGCCGAGGCGCCGATCGAGATCCACCGCTTCGTCGCCTGGGTCGAGGGGCTGCTCGAGGCCCATGGCGACCGGCTGCTGAGGCTCAAGGGCATCCTCGACGCCGCGGGCAGCGAGGCGCCCATCGTCGTCCACGGCGTCCAGCACATCTTCCACCCGCTCGCGCGGCTTCCCCGCTGGCCCGAGGGCGAGCGGCGGTCGCGCATCGTCATCATCGCGCGCGACCTCGATTCCGGCCCGGTCGAGGCGGGGTTCCGGCGCATGGTGTTGGGGGAGGGGTAGCGGCTCGGCTTGAAATCCTGCCGGACCGGGGAGCTAGTACCCATTATCATAATTCCGTGTGCCATACGATCGCTTTTCCCGTCTCCTCGGTAGGAGGGGGTGCGCCGGCGATGCCGGGGCATCGTCAAGCATCCCCGACACCCCGAGGGGGCGGGAAAAGCGACCCGGTGGGCGGCGCCCCGAGGCCCCCGGTCGTCGTCGCGCGCCGCTTGTGATGCCCCGGCATCACGGCGCGCCACCCTCCTAGCCGGGAACCTCGGGGCGTCGTCGTATGGCACACGGAATTATGATAGTGGGTACTAGGCCCCGGCCTATTCGACGGAGCATGCCTGCCTTACGCTCGGTTGCAGATGTTCGTGCGAGGTGACCGGTACTTCTGTTGGTGTTAAGGGTTGTCGGACGCCTGCCGTGGCTGGTCGTCTGCGTCGGGGTCGGTTGGCAGGCGTCGGACAAGCCTCAGGGGAGGAAACCGCGGGGGGGGGGGGGGGGGGCTTAGGCTGGGCGTTGCGGCCTGCTCAGTCTATGGGGATTTGAGGACGGTTGGCTGGTTGCCGGGCGTCGCGGGGTCTGTCGGGTCGCGAGGGTCTGGCCGGCGACGGTCTCGGCGGGGTGGGTTGGCGACGGTTTTGCGGTGGCGCTGACGGGTTTTGCTGTCCGCTCCGCGGGCTTGGGGTGGCCTTGAGCCAAGGGTCGCCGTGGCCGGCGGTGGCCGGGCTCCTTGGCGCGTCTCGAAGGGGTGATTGTCATGGGCTGCCCGGCTTGCGCGCTGGCGGGGGGCGCGGTGCGTGTGCGGGCTCGAAGGTCTCGATGACGATCATGCGCCCGCCGCATCTGGGGCAGGGCTGGGGGAAGGTCTGGACCGCCTGGTCACGGTCATCGGCGCCGGGCTCGGGCGCGTCTTGGGGTGTCTGGGCGGCGAGCAGGTGGCGCGCCCGGGTCAGGTTCTCGGCCCGCCCTCCATTGGCGAAGAGGCCGTAGTGACGGATGCGGTGGAAGCCTTGGGGCAGGGTGTGGATGAGGAAGCGTCGGATGAACTCGTCGGCGGTCAGGGTCATGAGCTTGTGGCGGGCGCGTTCTTTTGCCCGGTAGTCCTTCCACCTGAAGGTGACGCGCCTGTTGTCGCAGGCGATGAGACGGCAGTTGGCGATGGCGCCGCGGTGGGTGTAGCGGGAGAGATAGGCGAGCACCGCCTCGGGGCCGGCGAAGGGGCGCTTGGCGTAGACCACCCATTCGATCTTGCGCAGGGGTGCGAGGTATCGGTCGAAGGCTCGGGCATCGGCAAGCCGCGGGCGATTCCCGAAGAAGTTCAGGCGCCCGGCCTGGTGGGCGGCTGTGAGCTTGTCCAAGGCCAGTCGTCGGAACAGGCGCGAGAGCACGCGCACGGGCGGGAAGAAGCCCGGCCGGCATGCGACCCAGCGCGCGCCGTCGAGGGAGATTCCGCCGCCGGGCACGATGCAGTGGACGTGGGGGTGATGGGTCAGCGCCGAGCCCCAGGTATAGCGTGCGGTGGTGTCGAGCTTCTTGTGACCCAAGAGCACCTGGATCACGCGGATGTCGACCTTCTGCTCCAGCAGGTGGGTGGCGAAGCAGTGCCGCGGGGTGTGCAGGGAGACCCGCTTGTCGCTCCCGGCCGCCGCCTTGGCGCCATGGAAGGCGCGATTGAGCTGCCGGATGGTCAGAGGATTGACCGGGTTCTGACCGGGGAAGAGCCAGCCCCCCGGCAGCATCACGCCGCGCTCACGTCCGGCCCGCCACCAGGCGCGCGGAAGCTCGAGCAGGGGCGGCGCGAGCATGGCGTAGCGGTCCTTGCGGCCCTTGCCCTGCTCGACCCGGATGACCATGCGGGTGCTGTCGATGTCGGCGACCTCGAGCGAGACCACCTCGGAGGCGCGCAGGCCGGCGCCGTAGGCCACGCTGAGCGCCGCCCGGTACTTCAAGCCCGGCGCCGCGTCCAAGAGGCGCGTGACCTCCTCGGGGCTCAGGATCACCGGCAGCTTGCGCGGCTCGCGGACGGTGGTCATCCCGACCGCCGCATGGTTGCGCCCCGGGGTCACGCCGAAGAAGAAGCGCAAGGCCGAGACGGCCGCGTTCATGGCGGTCGCCGAGGCGCCGCCCGATCTCATGTGCAGCTGATAGCGCCGCAGGTCCTCCGCGTTCGCACCATCCGGCGAGCGGCCGAGAAAGGCCGTGAAATCCTCGACCGCGCGGAGGTATCCTCGCTCGGTGCTCGGCGTGAAGCCGCGGACCGTCATGTCCTCGATCATGCGCCGGCGCAATGGGCTGATGGCTCTGTCCGTCATGGGTCTGCTCCCGTGTTGAGTGAGGTCTTGCAACCCCAAACTTCAACACGGGACAGACCCAGCCCGTTACCCCAAAGACCCCGCCACCGGCCCCACCAAACTACCGCGCGAGCGGTTTAGTCGTGTGCCCAGCATGTTTGATAGCTCGGGGGTGAAAGTCCCCTATCCAACCTGATGGAGGTGAAGGATTAGCGAAGCACAAGGGCGTCATCGCGAGGCGGCGTCTGAAGGCAGTGTGGAGCAAAACCGCGACCTGACGAACAGAAACCGGATATGAGGCATGAGAACGGCGGTGACAAATTAGTCCACGGAAGCGGCGGGATTTCCCAGCCGCGGGCGGAGTAAAACTCTGCCACCTGTAGCCTTCGATCTTTTTTGAGATGGAAGGCGGGAGGATGTACACCGTGGACCTATATCTGCGCGTTCGGCTGGCCTGCCATGTTGATGGTCTGAGCCAGCGAGAGGCGGCAAGTCGGTTTGGCATTGCGCGCGAGACGGTGAGGAAGATGCTGCGGCATTCGGAACCGCCGGGATATCGGCGACGCCAGCCACCGAAACGCCCGAAACTGGCCCCCTTCACGGATATCATCGACCGTATTCTGGAGGAGGACCGAACGGTTCACCGTAAGCAGCACCACACGGCGAAGCGTATATTCGAGCGCCTTCGCGACGAACATGGCTTCACGGGCAAAGAGACCATCGTGAAGGATTACGTTCGGGAACGGCGCCTTCGTCGGCGTGAGATGTTTGTGCCGTTGTCACATCCTCCGGGCCATGCTCGAGCGGACTTTGGCGAGGCGGATGCGATCATCGCCGGCGTCAAGTATCGGGCGCATTTTTTCGTCATGACACTTCCCCACAGCGATGCCTGCTTCGTTGCGGCCTACCCGGCGGCGACGACGGAGGCCTGGCTGGACGGGCACAACAGAGCCTTTGTTTTTTTCGGCGGCGTTCCCCAATCGATTCTTTACGACAACGACAAGTGTCTGGTGTCGCGCATCTTGTCAGATGGCACGCGGCAACGAACGCGGGCGTTCAGCGGGCTGCAGTCCCATTACCTCTTCGAGGACCGCTACGGCCGTCCCGGCAAGGGTAACGACAAAGGCAATGTGGAGGGGGTGGTCGGCTATGCCCGGCGGAACTTCATGACGCCGCTTCCCCGGTTCGCGAGCTGGGACGCCTTCAATGGCCACCTGGAAGAGCAATGCCGCAACCGGCAAGGCAACGTCCTGCGCGGCCACCGCGAGAGCATCGGCGAACGGTTTGTGCGTGACCGCGAAGCGTTGAAGAGGCCACTGCCGGCACCGTTCGACGCGTGCGACAAGCAGGGCACGCGGGTCAACTCGCTGTCCCTGGTGCGCTACCGGACGAATGACTATTCCGTGCCCGTCGCCTACGGCCATCAGGAAGTCTGGATCCGTGGCTATGTCCACGAGGTGGTTATCGGTTGCGGCGCCGGGATCATTGCCCGACACCCCCGGGTCGTGTCCCAGGACGTGGTGTAGGATCTGTGGGTAACCGGCTTGCCGTAGCGACCGTCAAGAGTCTGGCCTAGGCAAGCCGGTTATCCACAGCGGGCGGCCATCGCGGTTTCCGGGTTAGGGTTGGGTTGGAACAACGCAACCTGGAACCGAGGAAGACCACGATGACCGACGATATGATGACCCTTCGCACGCTGCTTGAGAAGAGCTCGGATGCCGATCTGCTGCGCGAGATGATCGGCTTCACCGCCGAGCGCCTGATGGAACTGGAAGTCCTGGGCCTGACCGGCGCCGGCCACGGCGAGCGCCCGCCGGAACGGATCAACCAGCGCAACGGTTACCGCGACCGGGTCTGGGAGACCCGCGCCGGCACGGTCGAGCTGAAGATCCCCAAGCTCAGGAAGGGCGCCTACTTCCCCGGCTTCCTGGAGCCCCGCCGGATGGCCGAGAAGGCGCTCGCGGCGGTGATCCAGGAGGCCTACATCCAGGGCGTCTCGACCCGCTCGGTCGATGACCTTGTCCAGGCCATGGGCATGTCCGGCATCTCCAAGAGCCAGGTCTCGCGGCTGTGCGCGGAGATCGACGACAGGGTCCATGGCTTCCTGGAACGCCCCCTGGAGGGCGACTGGCCCTATCTTTGGCTCGACGCGACCTATGTGAAGGTGCGTCACGCCGGGCGCATCGTCTCGGTCGCCGTAATCGTCGCCGTCGCCGTCAATGCCCAGGGCCGGCGCGAGATTCTGGGTATGGCGATTGGCGCCTCGGAGGCCGAGACCTTCTGGACCGAGTTCCTACGCTCCCTGGCCAGGCGCGGCTTGCGCGGCGTGAAGCTGGTGATCTCCGATGACCACAAGGGCCTCAAGGCCGCCGTCGGGCGAATCCTGAACGCCACCTGGCAGCGCTGCCGGGTCCACTTCATGCGCAACCTCCTGGCCCATGCCGGCAGGCAGGGCCGCCGCGTGGTGGCGGCCTTCGTCGCCACCGCCTTTGCCCAGGAGGATGCCGAGGCCGCCAGCACCCAGTGGCGCCAGGTCGCCGACCAGCTCCGCCCCAAGGCGCCCAAGCTGGCGAGCTTGATGGACGAGGCCGAGCCCGACGTCCTGGCCTATATGACCTTCCCCAGGGAGCACCGAACCAAGCTGCACTCGACCAATCCCCTCGAACGCCTCAACGGCGAGATCAAGCGCCGCACCAACGTCGTCGGCATCTTCCCCAACGAGGCCGCCATCACCCGACTGATCGGTGCCATCCTGCTCGAACAGAACGACGAATGGGCGGTCCAGAGGGCACGCTACATGACCCTGGAAACCATCGCCCCGATCAGCCAAGATGACTGGGTCAAGCTGCCGCCCGAGGCGGCTTGATCGGTCCGGCTCAACCCGCCGGATCCCGTGAGGCGCCCGCCGCTCTTACACCACCCCACGGGACACGATCCACCCCCGTTCCTACGACCGGGAAGATATGGTCTTCGATCCGATCCACTACCTGCCTTTGCTGGAGCACAAGATCGGTGCCCTGGATCAGGCCGCGCCGCTAGCCGGATGGGAACTGCCTGATGCCTTCCCAACCCTGCGCCGTCTCCTGGAGGCGCGCATGGGCAAGGCCGGCAAGCGGGAATACGTCCAGGTCCTTCGGCTTGTGGAGACCTTCGATCTCGAGGTGCTTCACGGCGCGGTGAAGGACGCCCTGCGCCTGGGTGCGATCGGCTACGACGCCGTCAAACACCTTGTGCTGTGCCGTATCGAGCGACGCCCGCCCAAACTCGACCTGGATATCTATCCCTACCTGCCTCGGGCCAACGTGGCGACCACGGCCGCCGCCAGTTATATGAGCTTGTTGGGTGGAGGCGCGTCATGACCGATACGCCGCAAGTGTTGCTGGCCCATCACCTCAAGACCCTGAAACTGCCGACGTTCCTGCGCGAATACGACAAGCTGGCCCGCCAATGCGCCACCGAGGGCGCCGACCATGTGCGGTATCTTGTCCGTCTGACCGAGTTGGAACTGATCGACCGTGAGCGCCGCATGGTCGAGCGGCGGATCAGACAGGCCAGGTTCCCCGCCGTCAAAAGCCTCGACAGCTTCGACTTCAAGGCCATCGCATCGCTCGACAAGATGCTGGTTCTGGAGTTGGCGCGATGCGAATACGTCGAGCGTCGTGAGAATATCATCGCGCTCGGCAACAGCGGAACCGGCAAGACCCATATCGCCCTCGGTCTCGGTCTGGCGGCCTGCCAAAAGGGGCTCTCCGTCGGCTTCCTCACGGCCGCTGCCCTGGTTCATGAACTGATGGAGGCCGGGGATGAAAAACGCCTGTTGCGCCTGCAGAAGCAACTGGCAAAGTATCACCTTCTGATCATCGACGAACTCGGCTTCGTGCCGCTCTCGAAGACCGGCGCCGAGCTGCTGTTCGAAGTCTTCAGCCAGCGCTACGAGCGGGGCTCGATCCTGGTGACCTCCAACTTGCCGTTCGATGAGTGGACGGAGATATTCGGCTCGGAACGCCTGACCGGGGCTTTGCTGGACCGCCTCACCCACCATGTCCATATCCTGGAAATGAACGGCGAGAGCTATCGTCTCAACCAAAGCCAAAAACGGCGGAAATCCCCAAAAATACCTGCTTGACCGCCGGTGCAATGGTTGACCCGGTGGGTCCACAGGAACCTCCCACGCTGCTTCGCTCCGCGTAACGCAAGCGCTACACGAAGCAGCGCGGGTCCCTCCTATGGACTACCGGGACAACCCCCCAACACCGCGTACCGCATAACGTTAAGTGGACTAGTTTTGCTCCGCCCGGGTGGACTAATTTTGCTCCGCCGTTGACAATGCCTTCAGCGGGGCCTCGCCATGACCAAGCCGGCCGGCCTCGAAGATTTCGATTTCAAACACAGCCATTACGAGCGGCCGAGCCGCGGATGGATGTGCGGCGGCGCCGCTGTGGGCCTCGAATGCCCATTGGGGCCGGATGGCCTCGGCCGTTGCCGCGCCGCGCCGGGCCGTCCTGCGTGCCTCGGCACGACGGCGAACGGTGGAGCTGCACCCGGCCCGAATCACGCGGCGGGCCATGCGGGGAGGGGCCGCGGCCCGATGGCTCCTGCTCGGTCCAGGTGCCGCGCTGCGTGCCTGTCCGCGGCGTCGCCTCGCGCCGACGCCTGATGACGCGCTGGGCGATAGCCGTGGCCGCCGCTTTCCTGGCCGTCGCCCTGGCCGCGGGCGGGCAGGCATGGCTGGTCAATCCTGGCCTCCTGTCGGCGGGCCACGGCGACGTGTCCGAATGCGCCGCCTGTCACGTGAGCTATGAGGGCGGGGTAAGCGTGTGGCTGCACGCGGCGGTGACGGGGAAGGGGGCCGGCGTGCCGGACGGCTCCTGCGTCGCTTGTCACGATCTCGGGCCGTCGGTCGCGCTGCCACACGGCATCCCGGCCGAGAGGATGGAGGTGCTGCACGCCTCGGCCCAGCAGGAGTTCGTTTTCAGCTGGCATCATCCCATTGCGTCTTCCATGGCCTGGCTCGTCCGCGCCGGGCCCGACACGCCGCCGCTCGCCCTGGGCTGCGCCGACTGTCACGAGGAGCACGAAGGTACCGGCTTCGACCTCCGGCGCATGGGCGACGACGAATGCCAGGCCTGTCACCTGAGCCGCTTTCCCGCCTTTACCATGGGCCATCCCGAGTTCACGGATTTTCCCCACCACCGGCGCACCCGAATCGATTTCGATCATCTGGACCATTTCTCGCGCCATTTCAGCAAGACCAGCAATTCGGATGCGCCCCAGACCTGCCTTTCCTGCCACGTTCTGAACCAAAGCTCAGGGGGCATGGGGGTCCACGACTTCCAGGAGATCTGTGCCTCCTGCCATGAGGCCGACATCGTGGGGAAAAGCGGCCGCAGGCGTGTCGGCACCGCCCTGCCGCTGATCTCGGTTCCGGGGCTCGACATCGCTACCCTGGCGGCGCGCGGCATCGGGATCGGCGGCTGGCCGGCGGACGCGGGCGGCGGGCTCGACGCCCTGACGAGGATGATTCTCGCGAGCGAGCCGGATACGGCCGCGGCGCTGGACGTCCTTGGCGACCGATCCCTCGAGGACCTGGCGGACGCGAGCGCCGCCGAGCTCGTCGCCGTCGATAGAGTGGCCTGGGCGTTCAAGGATCTGATGATGGGCATGCGCTTGACCGGGGGCGAGGCCGTCCGCGCGCGCCTGTCCTCGGCGGCCCCGGCCGATGCGCTCGCCAAGCTCGACGCGCTGAGCGGCGAGTTCCGCGCGGCCCTTCTCTATCCCGCTATCGACGGATGGTTCCCAGGCCTTTCAGGCGAGATTGCCCTGCATGAGGCGGGCAAAACGACCATGACGGCGATGACGGGCGGCACATCGGACGACCCCGAAGACCTCGGCCCGTTGTTGCCCGGGCGGGCCGTCCGGGCGGACGACGCGGACGATCTCGGGCCGCTGATCGACAAGGGCACGACGCTGGGGACGGCGACCGCCGACCTGCCGGTGCCGGCCGTCCAAGGCGTCATCGCCGCGGATTTCGCAATCCGCTATCGGCCCCTGCGCCACGGTGATCGGGTCATGCGCGGCCTTTTCGACTTCGCCGCCCTCGCGAGCGTGAAGCGTGGCGACACAGGCGATGCGCTCCTCGACCAGCTCCGCCGGCGAGGCATGGACGGCCAGTGCGCCGAGTGCCACACCATCGATCGCGAGGCACCGGGCGATCGCGAGGCATCGGGCGATCGCGAGGCGTCCGGCGGGACCGTCGTCAATTGGCATACCGCGGACTTCATCAGGCAGCGGCACGGCTTCACCGTCTTCTCGCACGGGCCGCACGTGGCCCTCTCGGGCGGGCTCGCCTGCCTCTCCTGCCACCAGCTCAACCCGGCGGCCCAGGCGGCTCCGGCCGCCACGTCCGACGAGGCGATGGACCCCCTTATCTTCCAGCCCGCCTTCATGGCGATCTCCAAGACCCTCTGCGCCGATTGCCACAACGGGACGAGCGTGACCGAGTCCTGCACGACCTGTCACAACTACCACGCCGCCGAAACCAGGCCCGTGGTGCGCAACGCGCCCATTCGCAACGCCATTCCCAGTCGCGTCAAATAGGGTCGCGGATATTGGCGGCACGGGTGCTTTAGGCTAACGTCACGCGGATTCCTGGTGCCCGCCCCATAGGGGCTCGATAGGAGATGGAAATGGCGACGCCGCTCAGATTGCCAGAGGAGATGGAGAGCGCGGTGCGCTTCGTCGAGGATACCGCGCCCGGGCACATCGTCGAGGCCACGCTCGAACGCCTGCGCAACGGGGCCGCGGCGCGCGAGCTGCTTGCCGCTTCGGCCCTGGCCGTCACCCGCTCGACGGAGCTGCCGGCCGACCATCATGGCGGCCCGGTCCATCCCGTCTCCGGCATCCAGGCCGTCTTCGGCGCGGCTGGGCGGCTCGAGGGCGACTGGGCGCTGATGCCGGTGGTCCATAGCGTGGCCCTCGCCAACAAGCACATCCACCACCCCATGATGGGGCCGGCGATCATGGCGGAGCTGCCGGCCGAGGGCGACCGGACGGACGACCTCGAGGCCGACAAGGCGGCCTTCAAGGACGCCCTCGCCAGGCTCAAGCCCAAGCAGGCCGAGCGCCTGATGATCGGCCTCGTGGCGCGCTGCGGCCCGGGCGAAGTCCTCGACCTCATGCTGCCGGCGGCGATACGGCGCAACCCGCTCGACGACCATTATTTCCTCTATCCGGTCTTCGCCGTCCGTGCGCTGGGGACGATCGGCTGGGAGTGGGCGGCCGTGGTCCTGCGCCCGCCGGTGCGATACCTGGCGAGCAATGCGCGCTCCCTCGGCATCGATACGGAGGGTGAGCTCTCGACCGACTACGTCACCCGCAACCTCGCGGCCTACCACCGCTACGGCACGGAGGTCGGCGCGCTGGTGGAGCGGTACGGGCTCCTCGAACGGGATATCGCCGAGAAGACGGATGGGGCGGAAGACGAGGCCGTCGGCGCCCTCGCCGGGGCGGTCGGTGCCTGCGACGCCTATGCCGCCATCCCCGAGATGATCGCCCGCGCCCTCGCCGACGGGCTGTCGCTCGAAGGCGCGTGCGAGGCCATGTCGGCCGGCGCCTCGACCCTCCATCTGCGCACCGATTACGGCAATCCCTTCGACGTCCACTTCATGACGGGCATGAACGCGCGGCGCTACGTGCTCGGCCTCCCCGGTGTAACGCGCGACAACAAGATACGCGCGCTCCTGAGCTGGCCCTACGGCCCCGAGATCCGCCTCGCCGAGAACAAGATGGTGTGGCCCGCGCGCGCCGACGCGGCGACGATCGCGGCCCTTCCGGACCGCGGCCAGGATGCCCTCCTCGACGCCATCACCGAGGAGATCGTCGCGCGCCCGCGCAAGGCGGAGCTCGAGACGAAGGGCGGCGTCGAGAAGATGCTCGCGGGCGAGGAGACGCACCACATCATGACCCTCGCGCAGCAATATGCCGAGTTGGGTTATGACGCCGGCGCGCTTCTGCGGCGGATGGGCGAGATCGTATGCCGCGACGACTTCGCCGAGATGCATACCTTCAAGCACCTCCAGGGCGCCGTGGAGGAGTACGCCGCCACGCGGGCACCGCTCGGCTGGGTCCATCTGGTCTCGGCCGTCAAGGAGACGGCCTGCAGCTACGGCATCGCTCAGGGCGTCTATAGCGACGCGCGCCCGCACTTGACGACTTGACCGGCGCCGTCGCGGGATAGAGAGGGGGCCGGCATGACCGATGCGGTCTGCCTGGTGGATGCTGGCGCCCGCGTGGGCGAGAGCCCGGTATGGTGCGCCCGCGACCGGGTGCTCTACTGGATCGACATCTACCGCCCGGCCCTCTACCGCTACGACCCCGCGACGGGCGAGAACCGGGCCTGACCCATGCCCGAGCCCATCGGCTGCATCGCCCTGAGGGAGGGGGGCGGCCTGATCGCCGGCATGGGCTCGGGCTTCGCCTTCATCGACCTCGGGACCGGCGCGCTCACGCCGCTCCACGACCCCGAGCCGGACGATCCGGGCACCCGCCTCAACGACGGCCGCTGCGACCGCCGCGGGCGCATGTGGGCCGGCAGCATGGTCGAGGACCGGAGCCGCGCCGACGGCGCCCTGTGGCGCTACGACCCCGACGGCGCCTGCCACCGGATATTCGGCGGCCTCATCATCTCGAACGGCCTGGCCTGGAGCCCCGACGACCGCACCATGTACCATTGCTGCACGCGCACGCGCACGGTCCATGCCTACGATTTCGATATCGAGGCGGGGGCGGTCTCGAACAAGCGCGTCTTCTTCACCACCGATGATACAAAGGGCGAGGGCCGGCCGGACGGCGCCGCCGTCGATGCCGAGGGCTGTTATTGGAGTGCGCGCTACGACGGCTGGCGCCTAGTGCGCCACGACCCCGACGGGCGCGAGATGCGAATCGTCGAGATGCCCGTGGCCGCCGTCACCATGTGCGCCTTCGGCGGCGAGGGGCTCGACCTGCTCTACGTCACCACCGCGTCCCAGCGCCTGACGGACGCCGATCTCGCGGGCCAGCCCCGAGCCGGCGGCCTGTTCGCGCTCGATGTCGGCGTGAAGGGCCTGCCCGAGCCCCGCTTCGCCGGGTGAACGGAAGAGGAGATCGAGGCATGGCCGATATCGAGAGCCTCCGGCCCCGGGCGAGCGGCGGCTTCGAAGCCGATCCGGCGCGGGCCTGGACGCTGCCGGCGGATTGGTACACCGATCCCGACACTCACGCGGCCGAGCGCGAGGCGGTCTTCGGCCGCTCGTGGCACTGGGCCGGCCATGTGAGCCGGGTGGCGACGCCGGGCGCCTACATCACGCCCCACGTCATGGACCAGAACCTGATCGTCATCCGTGGCCTCGATGGGGCGCTGCGCGGCTTCCACAACGTCTGCAAGCACCGGGCCCACGAGCTCCTGAGCGGAAGCGGCCGGACCCGGGCCATCGTCTGCCCCTATCACGCCTGGGCCTACGACATCGACGGCAGCCTGCGCTCGGCGCGCCACAGCGAGGCGGTCGAGGGCTTCGACGCGGCGGCGTTCTGCCTCTCGCCCGTCCGCGTCGAGGAATTCTGCGGCTTCGTCTTCGTGAGCCTCGACCCGGATGCCCGGCCACTGGCCGAGGCGGCGCCGGAGCTCGCGGCCGAGGTCCACCACTTCGCGCCCGATATCGCCGAGCTGACCCACGCCCACCGCGCCCGTTTCGACCTGGCGACCAACTGGAAGATCGTGGTGGACAACTTCCTCGAATGCTACCACTGCCCGACGACGCACTCGGCGTTCGTCGATCTCGTCGAAATGGACAAGTACAAAGTCACCACCTACGGCATCCATTCGAGCCACATGAGCGTCGGCCGGGCCGGCTCCAACGTTGCCTATGGGACCGAGGGGGCGGCGGTGACGGACCATGCCGTGTGGTGGCTGTGGCCCAACACCTGCTTCCTGCGCTTCCCCGGCAGCCCCAATTTCTTCGTCCTCAACATCCTGCCGGCCGGGCCCGGGCGCACGCTCGAGACCCTCGACTTCTACTTCCTCGAGCCCGAGCCCGACGCGGCCCAGTGGGAGGCGATTCGCTATTTCACCGA
This sequence comes from Alphaproteobacteria bacterium, assembly GCA_963666705.2. Classification (GTDB taxonomy): domain Bacteria; phylum Pseudomonadota; class Alphaproteobacteria; order CADEGL01; family CADEGL01. The sequence continues at coordinate 21,581 of CAXXKO010000012.1, forward strand.
GGTGCTCCAGCCCGAGGACATCGCAATCGTCGAGAGCGTGCAGCGCGGCCTGCATTCCGCGGCCTACGACCGCGGCCGCTTCATGGTCGATGCCGACCGTTCGAGCTGGAGCGAGCACGGCGTCCACCATTTCCACGGCCTCCTGCACGCGGCGCTGGCGGGGTAGGGGCCTCTCGACGCGGCTTGGTATTATTTCCGCACCGCATCCAGCATCCGGGTCGTGTTCGCCAGTCTGAGCGCCAGGCGGCGGGCTATGAACTGGTGGAAGGCCGCGGCCAGCCGTGGCTGCTCCTCGCCCATCCGCGCCAGGGCATCGAGGGTCAGGCGATAGACCACCGCCGGCTCGTCGACCGTCACCGAGGCGGTGCGCGCCACGCCGGTATAGAGCCCGACCTCGCCGACCGGGCCGCACCCGGTGCTCAGGAGTCGCACGAGCTTGCCGCCGTCCAACTCAAGGTGCACCGTGACGCGGCCGGATTCAATGACATAGAGGTCGTCGGATTGTTCGCCCTGGCGGATCAGGTATTCGCCCGGTGCCGCTTCGCGGCGCACCAGATACTTCGAGACCTCGGCGACGTCGACGCCGGCGGGAAACTCGCGCCGCAGCATCTTCAATATCGCCTCTTGTTCGACCGCCGGATCGATCCCCTGGGCGCGGAGAAATTCGTTCTCGCACCATTCCAGGCCCCGGTCGAATTCATCGATGGTCCTGAGCGTATGGTCGTCGTGGAGCGAGAAGTCGCAGGCTTCGAACTGTTCCTTCAGGGCCGGCGAGAGATGGGTGAAGACCAGGACGTAGCCGTGGGCTTCGCCCGATTGGCGCAACTTCGCGAAGCTCATCACGGCCGACGAATCGAATCCGGTCACGCGGGTGAAATCGATCACAACGTAGCCGAGCCGCGAGCCGGCCGCCTTGGCGAGCGCATCGATCTGGTGAAACAGCCGGTTGGCGGTGCCGAAGAAAATGAACCCGTCCAGCTCGAGCATGCTCAGGGCGCCGCCGGCCTCGCTCAAGAGCTCGGCCTGTGCCTCCGAGCGCGCGACGTTGCTGTGGAAGCTCGCGCCCGACAGCGAGTGCCGGACGACGCTGATGCGGCTGTAGTTGACGACGAACAGGACCGAGCTCGCGAGGACGCCGACGGCGATGCCCGGGAGGAATCCAATCATGCTCGCCACGACGAAGATCAGGATCACGATGAGATAGTCGAAGGTCGGCAGTTTCCGCCGGATGCCGAGCAGCCACTCGGCGATGAACTCGATGCCGAGATAGGCAACCACGCCGCCGAGCACGAACTTGGGCAGGTAGGACAGCACCGAGGCGCCGAGCAGAAGCGTAGCACCACAGACCACGGCGACGGTCAGGCCGACCCACCGGGTCGTGCCGCCCATCTTGTGGGACAACAGTGTCAGCTCAAATAGAGGTGTCCGGACATGCCGCCGCCCAACGCGGCGAGCAAGTTGCCGACGCCGGCGGTGCGCAGCTCGCGGTTCAGGTCGACCTCGTGCCGCGTGGTGACCTCGAGCGCCGAAGCGTTCATCAACAGCCCGATCACGCTCAACAGCGCGATGGTGGCGATACTCGGGATCTGGTTGGCGATCTCGCCCCAATCCGCCGCCAGGAACATTGACGGCCCGACAGGGCGCCACATGATGCCCCCGGGGAACGGCCCCAGGAGCCAGCCCGCAGCGCCTGCCTCGGCGAACGAGGTGTCGGTCGCGAACAAGACCAGGTGGAAGAGCAGGATCGAGCCCACCATCAGCGCCGGGAACATCAGGGCGCGCCTGATTCGGCGGGTAACGACGTACAAGAACAGGCCAAAGACCAGCCCCGGCACCCAGACGGTGGCGGTCCCGGATGCGACGAGCGCCGGCAAGGTCGACAGATCGGTCAAGGAACCGGTCATCAGCCCAATCGCGGCCATGACCAGGAGCCATCCCGTGGCGGCGAGAAAGCCGGCGATGACTGGATAGGGGATGTAGCGGATCAGGCCGCTGAGGCGGAAATAACCAAGCGCGAAGAAGAATATCCCGGTGGAGGCGGCGGTGATTCCGAGCGCGATGACGATCGTGGCAAAGAGCGTCTCACCGGACGCGGCACCCGACAGGCGGCCCGCGATCGCAACGGCGGCGACGCTGAACACCACCGAGCTCATGTCCTGGGGCACCGCCACGGTGCCCCAGAACGACGAGGTCAACGCCACGTAGGCCGACATGACGGTGGCGCTGAAGAGCGCGATCCCGATGCCGTTGGGCAAGTGCGGCAACAACGCGCCCGAGAATATGATCGTGGAGAAGGAGGTTGCGAAGACGACGCCCACGACCCCGACGACGATCCCGGAAATGATCGAATTGACGACCGCGCCCATGCCTTGTGCCCCATGTTCCGCGCCCGGAGATACAAGCGCGCCTTCTATGCCTTGCAGCGCGCGACGACCGGCCGTGGCGCGCTGGTACGAATGAGACCTAGAGCACCTCCTCGGCGAGGAGGCGGAGAATTTCCGGCGTGGCGCCGGAGACCACGATCGTGTCCACATGGCCCTTGGCGGCGGCGGCCTTCCAGGCACCCAGGCGCTCGGCGATACGCTCGCGCGGGCCGACGAGGGCGACTTCGTCCACCAGCGCGTCGGGCACCGTCGCCGCGGCCTCGGCCCGCTTGCCGTCGAGGAACAGGTCCTGGATCTTGATGGCTGCGTCCTCATAGCCGAGGCGCTTGCAATAGTCATTGTAGAAGTTCTTGTCGCGGGCCCCCATGCCGCCGATATAAAGCGCCATGTCCGCCTTGATGGGCGCGCGGCAGGCATCGAGGTCATCGCCGATGCGCACGGCCACGTCGGGCGATATCATGAAATTCTTCAGGCCCTTGCCGACGCCAGCCATGGCGAAGCCCTCAGCCAGCGGCGCTTCGAAGGGCCCGAACTTATCCGGGTTCATCCAGATGGGAAGGAAGCCGTCGGCCACTTCGGCGGCGACGCGGATGCCGGCCGGGGCGATGGCGCCGGTGACGATCTTGAGGGTGGGGTCGCCGTGCAGGATGCTCTTGAGCGGCTTGCCGAGGCCCATCGCCCCAGCGCCACGATAGGGGATCTGGTAGTGGAACCCCTCATGCTCGAGCCGCACCTCGCGCGCCAGGATCTTGCGCACGATGCTGACATATTCCCGCGTCCGGGTGATGGGCCGGCCATAGGGCACGCCGTACCAGCCTTCGATCACCTGCGGGCCAGAGGGGCCGATGCCGAGGATGAAGCGCCCGCCCGAAAGGTCCTGGAGGGTCATGGCCATCATGGCCGCCGCGGCCGGTGCGCGGGCGGGCATCTGGATGATTCCGGTGCCGACGTTGAGGCGCGTAGTCTGGGCCAGGATCCAGGCCGCCGGCGTGACCGCGTCCGAGCCCCAGGCCTCCGAGGTCCAAGCCGAATGGTACCCCAGATCCTCGGCCAGGCGGATGAGGCCCATGTCGATCGAGAAATGGGCGCCCGAATAGGGCACGTTCAAGCCGAGCCGCATGGGGCCTCCCTTCGCTCGCACCATCCCGGCTGTGGCCGGAGGGGTTTATCCGCTATCGTCATCTTCTGGTCATGAGTCCTGATCCTAGCTACGACGGGTGAAGCCGTCGTAGCTCCACGCCTCGCTGCCGACCTGGTGATGCCCCGTAAACAGGCCATCGGGATCGTATTTCTGTTTGATCTTCAAGAGGCGCGGATAGTTCGGTCCCCAGGCGGCTCGTTGCCAATCAGCGGTGTGAAAGCTCATCTCGGAGGAATAGGAACCGGCATTTGGCGCCACCTTGCGCACCGCCTCGAATGCCGCCGTGATCGCCATGTTTTCCTGTCTCGCGGCCGGTATGTCGGGCTCATGCCCCTTAAGCCCGGGAAATTTACCAAGTTGGCCGTTGGCGACAATCATCAGGGCGAAGGCATCGACCGCGTCGGGGTGAATCGAGCTCAGGCGAGCCTCCTCTCGCCGCACTGGCGTCGCGCCCGCAAGACCCTTGTTGAAATGCAGGACCACGGGATAGTGGCGGGAGCCCTCGAACAGGGCGTCGCGCAACAAATCCTGCTTATCGGGCGCCAGCAGCGCCTCGGGCAACCACAGGGAATCATAGCCCGATAGGTAGATGCTCACCTCGACCGAGTTGCCCACCCACCAGAAATTGCCGGGTTTGGCGCCCGGCCGATCATCGATGACAATTCGGTTCGGCGCATTCTTGTTCAGATAGTCAAAACTCCACCAATCACGAAGAGGAATCGACTTGACGTCCGGCACGTCGGCCGAGGCAACGTTCCGTGGGTTGGCCTCCAACCAATCCAGAAACGGTGACCAGGCCGCCAGCGCCTCGTCTTCGGTCAGGCCCTGATGGTTCATCGAGAAAGACATGCTGTTGTCTGGCGCGATGGTGACCTGTTCGCCCCAATGGGGATTGATCGCTGCCTTCGGGGTGGCGGCCAGAAACGCGCCGATCATTTCGCGGAACGCTTGATCGTTGGTGGCCGTCGCCTTCATGCGGAACCGCCCGGCGTGTTCCGGCAAATCTTGGGTTGCCACGGTCAGCCGGGTGGTGACGCCAAAGCCCGCGCCGCCGCCTTTCAGCGCCCACAGGAGATCGGCATTCTGACAGGCGTTGGCGATCAGGATTTGCCCATCGGCGGTGACGATCTCTGCCTCCAGCAGCGTCCCCGCGGTAATCCCGCCATATTTTGAAAAGCTCCCAAACCCACCAGTCTGGAAATGCCCGCCAACGCCCACCGTGACGCAGCCGCCGCCCTGGACGTACCGGCCGCCCTGGACCGTGACAACGTCGTAGAGTTGATAGAATTTCGCGCCCGATGCGACGCTGACCGCCGGCACCGGCTCCATCTTGCCCTCACAGCCCCGGGGCACGAAACCATCCAGCATCTCGATCTGGTCCATATCGCGGGTCCAGATCATCAGGCTGTCCGGCGCGGCCGACTGGCCGAGATAGGAATGCGCGCCGCCCTTGACGACCAGACGAAGATTGTTCGCACGGGCGAAATTGATCGCGGCGGCAACGTCTCTGGCGTCTTTGGCGATCACCACATAGCTGGGGCTGGCGGTCTCCCAGCCGTCGAGCCAGCCGGCGCTTTGCGTCGCCCAAGGCTGTTCTTGAATGTAATACGGATTGGAGAGGTCTTTCATCAGCGTGGCGCATTTGGCGGCGCTGGGATCCGCCTTGCATGCATCCAACGGCGAAATGACCCGTTGCAATCGCCCCCCGACCTGATCCGAGAGGGCTTGCCACTGGGCCCCATTCGGCCAGCCCGGGTCGCCGGGCCGGACGCGCTGCATCGGTATCTTGGGTTGCGAGGATTGCGCGAACGCCGGCATCAACTTGCCAAACCCGGCCATTGCCGCTGTCACTGAAATGCCCTTCAAGACCCGGCGGCGATCCATAGTCTTACCCCATCGCCTCCCAGTTGATTTATCCGGGACTTCCCAGATGGCTCGTGCCGTCCGCCGAAGACGGTAGCACGAGCAAGTTTTGATCGAAAGCGCGTCCAACCATCCAGGTTTTGTGGCGGCCAAACCCTCAAAATCGCCGCAAGATTTTGGTTCTTATTTATGTATCGGCATCACTAGTGTCCGGTTAAAAATCGAATAAATTCAATTGGTTGGTTATTTGCGAAGCGTTGCATCTGTTTTCGTCTCCCGCAAGTGCTTGATGTATGGGCATTTTCTCGAAGAGGGTCACCGAGAGGATCTGTAACAAAGTGTAGAGCGAGGCGTCCAGGTCGAGGCGCTTCTTGACGATGGCGACGAGGACGTAGACCGAGACGGCAATCCAGATCTGCGTCTTCACCGCGTTCTCCGACGTGCCGTAGAACTGCTTGATCCGAAGATGCTGCTTGATCCACTTGAAGAAGAGTTCCACCTGCCAGCGGCTTTTGTAGAGCGCGCAGATGGTGGCGGCCGGAAGCGAGAAGTTGTTGGTGATGAAGACCAGCGTCTTGCCGGACTCGGGGTCCTTGAAGCGGATGCGCCGCAGAAGTTCGGGGTAATCCTGACGGGTGTAGAAGCCGTCCAGGGAGATGGTCTGGTCGCAAATGATGCCGGTCGAGCGATCCGTCGGCGCCGAATAGACGCGATGAGCATCGATGTTCGACTTGGCACGCGTGACGAAGAAGGCCCCGGCTTGGTGCAACACATAAAGGCGGGCAAAGTCGACGTAGCCACGATCCACGACGTAGATGGCTCCGGCTTCCGGCAAGAGCATATCGAGGGCATGAACGTCGTGCAGCTTGCCATCCGAGATGTGGATAAAACTCGGAATGTTGCCCCGCAGGTCGAGCAGCGTGTGCATCTTCACCGCCGCCTTGGTGGTGCGGAAGTGCGCCCACGGAAAGACCGACAGGCACAGAGCGATGGTCGTCGAGTCCAGGGCGTAGACGGTATTGGTCAGGTCCAACCCCAGTTCTTCGTCGACGTACAGCGTCCTCGCCTGGGTGATGAGCCGCTGGGCCAACGCCGCATGGATACGCCAGTCGCGCCTTTCGTTGGCATCGGCCAGCGTCGAGCGCCGGACCGGCTGGCGGAAGCCCATGTGATAGAGTTTCGATGCGTGGACCGAGAGGCAGGTCTCGATGTCGCGCAGGCTTTCCCGGTAGGTCAGCTGGGCGAAGGCCATGGACCGGTATTGCTCGGCGCAGGAAAGCGTCCGGACCCGGTGATCGCCGCCATACCGGTCGACGATCCGCGTGAAAGTAGTCCATGGCAGGAAGTCCATGAGCTGAGCGAACAGGGTCTTGCCGGTGTTCATGAGCATCTCCTCGGAGAAACTCCGAAAAGTGCTCCATCCAATTCAAATCGACACCATGCATTTTCGCTTCAAACCCCGCAGAAATCCTGGCTCTCAAAGCCAGCACCAGCTCAGTTAACCGGACAGCAGTGTATCGGCATAGAAAGTCAGCACGGTCGCGGTCTATCCGGGGGTCCGGGTTTATCCCCCCTCGAGGCGGGGCAGGAAGTAGACCTCGCTGTCGGGCGCGATGGTCTCGATGAATGGGTCCTGGAAGATCTCGCCGTCGATGGCCACGGCCATGCCGGCCTCGAGGTGCCGGCCGAGGCCGGGGAAGCGTGCGTCGAGGACGCCGATCAGGTGGCGCACGTCGCTCGCCTCGAGCTCGAGCTCCATCTCGCCGCCCGTGAACCGCTTGCTCAACCCGCTGGTCAGGACCACGCGGGCCACGGTGCTAGCCCCCGCCTGAGATGGCCGCGAGGATGCGGGGCGGCGACAGGGGCAGGTCCGAGAATTTCACGCCCGTCGCGTTCTCGACCGCGCTGGCCACGGCCGCGAGCGGCGGGCAGATCGGCACCTCGCCCACCCCGCGGGCACCATAGGGATGGCGCGGGTTGGGCACCTCGATCATCACCGTGTCGATCATCGGCAAATCGGACGCCACCGGCATGCGGTAGTCGAGGAAGCCCGGGTTCTGGAGCCGGCCATCCGCGCCGTAGACGTATTCCTCGTTGAGGGCCCAGCCTACGCCCTGGGCGGCGCCGCCCTGCATCTGGCCCTCGACATAGGCGGGATGGATGGCTCGGCCCACGTCCTGGAAGGTGGTGTAGCGGAGAACCGTGACGCGCCCCGTCTCGGGGTCCACCTCGACGTCGCAGATATGGGTGCCGAAGGATGGCCCCGCCCCCTTCGCGTTGAGGGACCGGCTGCTGGCGATGGGGCCGCCGGTCTTGGTCGACGTGGACGCGATCTCGGCCAGGGACAGAGGCTCGAAGTCGCCGGCGTTGGCGCCCGCCGGGCGCGCCTCGCCATCCTTCCACTCGACCGCGTCGACGGGGATATCCCAGATCTTGGCCGCCCGCCCGCGCAGCTCCAGTACCACCGCCTGGGCCGCCTCGACCACGGCCATGCCGGTCGCGTAAGTGACGCGGCTGCCACCGGTCAGGAAGGAATAACCGATCGAGCTCGTATCGCCGATGATGGGCTTGATGCGCGTCATGTCGATGCCCAGCTCCTCCGCCGCCATCATGGCGAGGGAGGCGCGGCTGCCGCCGATGTCGGGGTTGCCGGAGACGAGCACGGCGGTGCCGTCCTCGTTGATGTTGACGGCCGCGCTCGAATCGCCGCCGATGTTGAACCAGAAGCCCGACGCCACGCCGCGGCCCTGGTTGGGGCCGAGCGGGGCCGCGTAATGCGGGTGCGCCTGGGCGGCATCGAGGGTCTCGACATAGCCGATGGTGCCGAACTTGGGGCCGTAGGCGGCCTGGGTGCCCTCCCGCGCCGCGTTCTTCTGGCGCAGCGCCAGCGGGTCCATGCCGAGCTTCTTGGCGATCTCGTTCAGCACGCTCTCGACGGCGAAGCAGGAAAGCGGCGAGCCCGGGGCGCGGTAGGCGGTGCATTTCGGGCGGTTGACCACCACGTCGTAAGCCACGGCCCGCACGTTAGGAATGTCGTAGGGCGCGAAGGCGCACATGGCGGCCGGCCCCACGGGCGAGCCGGGGAAGGCGCCGGCCTGGAGCTTGAGGATCGCTTCGCCGGCGACGATGCGGCCGTCCTTCATGGCGCCGATGCGCACCTTGGAGGCACTCCCCGCCGTCGGGCCGGTGCCGCGGAAGACTTCCTCGCGCGACATCACGATCTTGACCGGGCGCCCCGTCTTGCGCGACAGGGCCACGGCCACGGGCTCGGCGAAGGTGACGGTCTTGCCGCCGAAGCCGCCGCCGATCTCGGACGGCGTCACGCGGATCTGGGAAATGTCCATGCCCACGACCTGGGCGCAGAAGGCGCGGATCATGAACTGGCCCTGGGTCGTGCACCAAATCTGGCACCCGCCGTCCTCGGACACGTTGGCGACGACGGCCTGGGGCTCGAGATAGCCCTGGTGAACCGGCTGGGTGGTGAACTCGCGCTCGACCACCAGTTCGGCCTCGGCGAAGCCGGCCTCGACATCGCCCAGGGGGAACTCGACCCTCTTGAAGACGTTGGACGCCGTCTCGGGCTTGGGCTCGACACCCTCGGTAAACATGTCCTCGTGCAGGATGGGCGCGTCGGGCGCCATGGCCTCGACCACGTCGATGACATGGGGCAGAATTTCGTATTCGACCGCGATCAGGGCGAGCGCCTGGTTGGCGATGGCCGTCGAGGTGGCGGCCACGGCCGCTACGGCATGCCCATCATAAAGCGCCTTGCCGCGGGCCATGACGTTGCCCGAGAGGTCGCGGTAGTTGATCTGCACCTCGCCCGCCGCCACCCATACCGATGCCTGCTCGGGGAAGTCGGCGGCGGTGACGACTGCTTTCACGCCCTTGAGCGCCGCGGCCTTCGATGTATCGATCGAAAGGATGCGGGCATGGGCATGCGGGCTCCGCAGGACCTTGCCGGTCAGCATGCCGGCGGCCGTGAAGTCGGCGCCGAAGTTGGCCCGACCCGTGACCTTGTCCACCCCGTCGGGGCGGATGGGCCGGGTGCCGACCCACTTGTACTTGCCGTTACCCCCATCCATGGTCAGGCCCCTCGCATCTCGGAGGCGGCATCCATCACCGCGCGCACCACCTTGTCGTAGCCGGTGCAGCGGCAGAGGTTGCCGGCGAGCCAGTAGCGCACCTCGGTCTCCGTCGGGTCGAGATTGCGCTCGAGCAGGGACTTGGCGGCGACCAACAGGCCCGGCGTGCAGAAGCCGCACTGGAGCGCCGCATGCTCCAGGAACTTCTGCTGCAGGGGATGCAGGGTCTCGCCCTCGGCCATGCCCTCGATGGTGGTGATCTCGCGGCCCTCGGCCTCGACGCCGAGGACCAGGCAGGAGCAAACGAGGCGCCCATCGAGGGTCACGCTGCACGCCCCGCAGTCGCCCGAGGAGCAGCCTTCCTTGCTGCCCGTGAGGCCGAGCTCGTCGCGCAGGACGTCGAGCAAAGTCTCCTGCGCCTCGCACAGGAACTCGACCTCTTCGCCATTGACGGTGGTGGTTACATGATTCTTGGACATCAACTACTCCCTGCGCGCTTCAGCGCGATGATGGCGGCGCGGCGGGTCAGCACGCCCGCGACCTTGGTCCGATATTCAATGGTGCCCCGCTTGTCGTCGATGGGGCGGCAGGCGGCGCTCGCGGCCGCCGCGGCCCGCTCGAGCGCCGCGGCGTCGACCGGGGTGCCGATCAAGGCATTCGCGGCGTCGGCCACCAGGACGGCGATGGGGGCCACGGCGCCCAGCACGACGCGCGCGGCCGTACACTGGCCACCCTCGTCGAGGGTCAGGCTGACGCCGGCGCCGACGACGGCGATGTCCATCTCCGTGCGCGGGATGAGCCGCAGGTAAGCGTCGCCCGTGCGGGGCGCCTGCGCGGGCAGGCGGAAATCGACCACGATCTCACCCTTGCCGAGCGAAGTCTGACCAGGGCCTGTCACGACCTCCTCGACCGGCACGTCGCGCCGGCCGTCGGGGCCGGCCACGGTGCAGATGGCGCGGGCGGCGATCATGGCCGGCACGCTGTCGGCGGCGGGCGAGGCGTTGCACAGATTGCCCCCCGGCGTGGCGCGCCCCTGGATCTGGGTTGAGCCGACGAGCTCCATGGACTCGACAATTCCGGGCCAGGCCCGCTTCACGTCCGGGTGCTCACCCAGCTCGGCGCCCGTGACGGCGGCGCCGATACGGAAGCCGCCGCCCTCGGCCGTGATGGCGCGCATCTCCTCGATGTTCTTTATGTCGATTATCAGGCCCTGCCGGACAAAGCCCGCACGGAGCTGAACCAACAGGTCCGTGCCGCCCGCGAGGACCCGTGCATCGCCATTGGCCTCGGCCAGAAGGGCCACCGCCTCGTCGAGCGAGCCGGAGGCCGCATATTGCATCGCGCTCATGATTCTCCCTTGCCTTGTACGGGAACCGGCGCCGCATGGCGTCCGCTGGGAAGTCAGTCGAACCCAGGCGACCCCATCCCGAGAGGATCGATGCTAGCTGATAACTCTCAAACGCCGCTGTGCCAACCCCGATCCTGCCTTTCTTGGGGTCCGCATGCAACAAAGAGCACGAATCGGTGGTGCTCCGGCTCGAAACTCCATGGGCCGGCGCCGCACGCGCCCTCGGCCTCGAGCGCGTCCGACCGCGAATCAAGCGCGCCACACCAACCGTCCGGACGGTACTATGGCGGAATGTTGGAACCGAAATCGAGCTCGGCCAGAGGCAGTCGCGGGCTCTTGATCCGCTGGATACTTCCAGCGATTGGCGCTGCCTTCGCGGTCGTCGTGCTGTTTTGGCTTTACCAAGCGTCCCTATCCGGTTAATGCAGGTAGCGACCGAGTGTTCTTTATATGTTCGCTCTAAGGGTGTACTGTTCCCGCCTCTGAGGATTGGTCGGGAGACAGGGCATGAGCGGCTTGTTGACGTTCCAAGAGCGCTACCGAGACGAGGAATCGTGCATCCTGGCCTTGGCGGATCGACGCTGGCCGTCTGGGTTTGCGTGCGCCCGCTGCGGGCACCGGCGGGGCTATCGGCACAAGGCGCGGGCGCGCGTCTTCGAATGCGCGGCTTGCGGTCGTCAAGAGTCGGTGACGGCGGGAACCATCTTCCACCGCACCCGCACACCGTTGCCCAAATGGTTCCTGGCGGCGTGGTTGATGGGGCGGGACAAGCGCGGGGTCTCGGCCCTGTTCCTGGCGCGCGAGCTGGGGCTTCGCTATGAGACCGCATGGCTGATGGCTCACAAGCTGCGCCATGGCTTGGCGGAGCGGCCGGAGGCGTTGCTGGACGGCATGGTCGAGGTCGATGAGAGCTACTACGGCGGGCGCGGCAAGCCCGAGAGCCGGGGCCGCGGGATGGCCAATGCCAACAAGAGCCTGCTCGTGCTGGCGGTGGAGAAGGTGGCGGTGGCGCCGGGCAAGGGGGTCGAGGCCAGCGGCTTCGTCGCCGGTCGGGCGCGGCTTGCCATCCTGCCCCGGGCCAATGCCGAGCAGCTCGGCGGCTTCGTGCGGGCCGCCGTGACGCCGGGCGCGCGCCTGCTGACCGACGATTTCAAGGGCTATGCCGGGCTCGGCGCCGTCTACCGGCACCAGCCCACCGTCCAAGGCCAAGGCAAGAACGCCGAGACGCAGATGCCGATCATCCACGTCCTGTTCAGCAACCTCAAGACCTGGCTCAACGGCACTTACCATGGCGTCAGCGCCAAGCACTTGCCGCGCTATGGCCGGGAATGGGCCTATCGCTTCAACCGCCGCCGGCGGATCGACGACCTCGGCGACTTCGTCCTGAGCCGCGCCATGGCCCGGCCAACCATCACATACCGCCAGTTGATCCACGGTCTGCAACCCAACGACGCGCTACCTGCATTAACCGGATAGGGACGTTACCAAGACCTAGACCTCGAGCGGTTTCTGTCCGCTATCGCCACCGTCGAGCCGGTTTGGCTCTCTGTTTTGGCCGGCGCCATCCTTCTCGAACAGTTGATCCGCGGCTGGAAATGGCGACAGCTTCTGTTCGATCTGAAACCGATTTCGAGTGTAACGCTCTTTGGCGCGATCCTTGCGGGCTACGGTGTTGCGATCCTTATCCCCTTGGGCATCAGCCCACTCGTGCGGTCTTGGCTGATCGCGCGGCTGGAAGGCTTGCGGTTGGCCAGTGTTCTGACGACATCGGCCGTAGAGCGCTTTCTCGACGGGATCGTATTTGCGCTGTTCGCCACGCTCGTCGCGATGGGCGGCCGAATTCCGGATGTCGAGGGCGACGTGAGGGCCGGCCTCGCGGTCGCGGGCGGCTCGAGCCTCCTTGTATTTTCCGGGCTGTTGTACTTGCTATTTGTCGGCCGCTCGCCGTTGGCTCGTGAGGATGCCCGGATAAGCCGGTGGATCGACTGGCTGGCCGCCAAGGGTGGCGCACGCCTCGATGGGCTGAGGAAGGCGATCCGGGACGGCATCATTTGGCCGCGCGATCGACGCCGCCAGATTGGCGCGGTGCTGGCAAGTGTTCTGATGAAGATCGTCGCGGCCTCACATTTCCTATGGGCGGGTCTGGCCGTCGGCGTCGTGCTGACGCCCTTCGACTATCTGTTCCTCATGGTTTTTGCGGGATTCGCGATGGTGCTCGCCCGTTTCATCCGCGTGCCCGGGGGCTTCGCTATTGGTTCCGGCTTCGCGCTAAAACTGCTCGGCGTTCCCGACGAACAGGCGTTGGCGATGATCCTGTTCAACCAGACTCTTTCCATCGCCCTGATGGTGGGGCTGGGCCTGCTGTTTCTGTGGCGGAGCGGGGTCGATATTCGGGACGCGCGCATCCCCGAGGCGAAAGTCGATGCCGCCTGACGGCCGACCAGACGCCGCGCGGGACGCCGAAGGAGCGGTGGGCGGGCCTGTCTTCTGGAAGATTACCGGCGCCGGCGCCTCGTTCCAGGCCGGGTCGGCGGCGGTCGATTCCGCGACGATCGTGGCCAGCCTCGTCAATCACCTGACTGGCAGCGTATTCGCGGTTGGCGCGGCGAGTGCGGTGCTGCGCCTCGGCTGGCTGCTGCCACAGCTATTTGTCGGCTTTCTCGCGCAACGCGTCGAGCGCCGCATGCCCTTCTACGTCGTCGGCGCCTTTGGCCGGGCGAGTTGTCTTGCCCTGATCGCGCTGCTGTTGGCGATCGTCAGCGAGCCCGCGAGTGGTTGGGCCGTGGGTGGATTTCTCGCGCTCTGGACTGTGTATGCATTTGTCAGCGGGATTGTCGCGGTACCCTACAATGACATCGTTGGCCGCTCGATCCAGTCGGGCGCACGAAGCCGGATGCTGGCTTGGCGCTTTTTTGGCGGCGGGGTCTTGGCCCTCGGAGTTGCCGCCATCGCTCACCGGCTCCTGGCAATCGAGGCGCCATTCACCGCCTACGCGCTGATCTTCGCGCTGGCATCGGCCCTGATGTTCGTCTCATCGCTGAGCTTCATTTCGGCGGGCGAGCCGCCGACGCCAACCAAAAAGCACGCCATGGCTCCGGAATTTGGCCAGTTTCTCAGGGTCGGATTGGAGATCCTGCGTTCGGACGACCGATTTCGACTGTTTCTCTACACGCAGTGGTTGGGAGGCGCGACGCTCATGGCCCTGCCGTTCTATGTCATCGCCGCGACCAGCGCTGGTCTGGGCGTGAAGGACGTCGGCATTTTGCTGGGCGCGCAGACGGGGGGCTCGCTGGTGTCCAACGCGCTGTGGGGCCGCGTCGGCGACCGGTTTGGAAAACTCGCTTTGTTGCGGGCCGTCGGCGGGCTCCGTCTCGTGCCACCACTTGGCGCGCTTGCCATGTTCGCCGTCACAACCGACTTCGCGCCAGCGGTGACACTCGTCGCCTTTGCCGTGCTGTTTGCCTTTATTGGTGCGTTGATCAACGGCATGACTATCGGCTATCTCGGCTACCTCATGGAAATATCGCCGAACGAACAGCGCCCGGCCTATTCCGCGTATTTCAATGCGCTCGCCTCTCCCGCCGCTCTTCTGCCGTTAGCCGGAGCGGCCATAGCCAGTGTGTTATCGCTGATGGTGGTCTTCGTCGTCGCTTTCTTGGCCGCCGCCTTGCAGCTCGTGCTCTATGCGCGGCTGTCGCGTTGGGAGAGAGGGTGATGTGGCGTGGTGCGCGGCACGGCCTGAGACGGGCTTGGATCCCTGTAACCCTGCGGGTCTGGCCGCTGGCTCGGCTCTGGTATCGCGCCTGGGGATTGACGCTCGATGGCCATCCTGAGGAATTGGTGTGGTATTTCGCCTACGGCGCCAACATGCACGACAGTGCGTTCCGCGCGCGGCGCGGCATGCGGCCCGACGAATGGCGGGCCGGCCGAATCACCGGTTATCGCCTGAGGTTCAATCTCGACGGTCGCCCAAAAGGCAGGGCGGCACCGGCGAATTTAAGCCTCGACAAGGAAGGGGAGGTCTGGGGTGTCCTGTACCGGATCAGCCTACGCGAGCTTGTTCGGCTGAATGCGAGCGAAGGCGTACCCGGCCGGCGTTATCGCCCGCTCCGCCTCATTGCCGAGGACGCCGATGGAATTCCACTTAATTCCATCACCTATATCGCGGATGGCAAGGACGAGGACGGAAAGCCATCGCTCCGTTATGTCACGCTTCTCAGAGACGGAGCGCGAGCGCATGGCCTCCCCGAGCACTGGATCTCTTTTCTCGAATGTGTCGACCACGCGGAATAGGGCTCACCGTCAATGTCGGCGCGCGAACGCGAATGCGAAGGCAACCAGCGCCAGCCAGCCGCCGATCAGCATGGCGCCGCCCGCGGGCGCCGCGATGGGCAGCGGTGTCGCGCCGAACAGACCGATGGCGTAGAGCGTGCCGCAGAAGACGATGATTCCGAGGGCGAACAGGGCGCCCGATGCCTGGAGCAGGCGGGAGCGCCCGCCGGGCACGGCCGCCGCCAGGGCGGCGACGGCGAGGAGCGCCAAGGCATGCCACATCTGGTAGCGCACGGCCGTCCCATAGACAGCCGCCTGTTC
Organism: Alphaproteobacteria bacterium; assembly: GCA_963666705.2. Lineage (GTDB taxonomy): Bacteria > Pseudomonadota > Alphaproteobacteria > CADEGL01 > CADEGL01. Next base: position 36,995 of record CAXXKO010000012.1, read on the forward strand.
GGGCGGCACCTCGAGCCCGTGGGCGCCGTGGGCGCCGAGGCCGACGGCGATGGCCCCGTTGGCGGCGCCCAGCAGCAGCCAGAGCCGCCAGCCGGCCCAATGCCCGTCCCGATCCGCCATGATCCGGGGCCTCCGCCTGAATTTCCCGCCCACGGGCTTCTTGATAGCAGAGACTTCGCACCTCGTGTACCGTCTGGAGTACAGGGGCACACCATCATCAAAGGGAGTTGTCAGCATGGGAGAGACCGAACACGAGGGCCGGCGCGTCTGGAAGGTCAGCGAAATGGAGATGACGCCCTTCGACCGCTACGGCTCGGACGTATCCAAGCTGTTCTGGAACCCGGTCACCTTCGACCGCGAGACGGGCAAGGGCTGCTTCATCATCCGCTTCCTGCCGGGCGGCACATCCACGCCGCACGAGCATTTCGGCATGGAGGAGTTCTACGTCATCGAGGGCGAGGTCATCGACCATGACGGCGCCAAGTACAGTGCTGGCGATTTCGTCTCGCTCCTTCCCGGCACCAAGCACTATTCCCATTCCCCGGGCGGCGCCCTGATGGTCGCCTGGCTGACCGACAACAACCGGGTACTGGACAAGGACGAGACCCTCTCCTTCGGCGAGGACGGTATACAGCAGCGGGGCTGAGCGGGCGGCGGGCACGCGGGAGAAGCGGAAGCAGGTGCCGATGGCGCAGGACATGCGGGCGACGATTCCCCCCGACGGCCGGGTGATCATGATCTCGGGCGCCAACCGGGGCATCGGCCTCGCCATCGCCCGGCGCCTCCATGCCGACAGCTACGGCGTGAGCCTCGGCGCCCGCGATCTTGCCGCGCTCGAGGCCGCCACCGCTGATTTCGGCGACGAGCGCGTCCTGCGCTGCCGCTTCGAGGCCCGCGACCGCGCCATGGCCGGGGCCTGGGTGGCCGAGACGGTCGCCCGGCTCGGCCGTCTCGACGGCCTCGTCAACAACGCTGGCGTGCTGCTCGACTTCCCCTACGACGAGCCCGACGAGGACCTGCTGGACGAGATGTGGGAGGTCCACGTCAAGGCGCCCTACCGCCTGATCGTCGCCGCTCTCCCACACCTGCGGGCGTGCGGGGAGGGGCGCATCGTCAATATCGTGTCCAACTCGGGCCTGCGCTACGCGGGCGGGGCGCCGGGCTACTGCCTCACCAAGTTCGCCGCCATGGGGCTCACCAACATGATGCGCCACCAGACCTGGGGCGACGGTATCCGCGTCTCCGGCCTCTGTCCGGGCGTGACGCTCACCGACATGGGCCGGGTGCCGCCCGGTGCCGACGTGACCACGCCCGGGTCGCTCGCCGCCATCGTCGGCATGCTGATCTCGCTGCCCAACAACGCGGGCGTCGCGGCCCTGCCGGTCAACTACGCCTTCGAGCCCACGGTCTAGCGGGGCTTGTCCCAGGGCATGCCGGCCGACGCTCCCGCTCCCAGGCCCCACCGGCGGCGGCTCGGCCGCCTCCTCGCGGCGCTGCTGCTCTTGCATTTCCTGCTCCTGGGCGGCGCCTATCTGGCCCTGCCCTGGATCGCGGGCGCGATCGCGCGCGACCAGCTCGCGGCGGCGGGTTTCACACCCGTTTCCCTCGACGTCACCGCCATCGGATTGAGCGAGGCGCGTATCGTCGATCTGCGCCTCGGTCCTGGCCCCGACCTGACCGTGGCGGCGGTGTTGCTGCGCTACCACCCGGCGGGCCTCCTCGAGGGCGTGATCGACGGCATCACGGTGGTGAATTCGCACCTGCGGGGCCGGCTGGACCGAGACGGCCTCAGCATCCCGCTCCTCGACCTGTTGGCATCCGGTGAGGGCGGCGGCGAGGCGCCCTCTCTGCCCGGGAATGGTATCGTTTTCCAGGGGGCGGTCGTCGAATTGGAGACGCCGTCGGGTCTCATCCGCGCCGGCTTCGACGGCACACTGGTCGCGGAAGCGGACGGCGGTCTGCGCTTCGTCGGCCCGGTCGAGGTGGCGGCGGCGGAGGGGCGGCTGGCCGGCACGGTCAGCGCGACCCTCTCGCCCGGGTCGGGCTACCAAGCCCTGTTGCATATCACGGAAGGGGATGCGGTCCTGGGGGATTTTCTGGCCACGGGCGCCAGCGGTCAGGTCATCGTCTCGGGTGCCGGTGCGGAATTGCGCTGGGCCGGCGCCCACTTGCGTTTCGGCGCGGTCGGCCAAGGGGCCGGCCAATCGGCGCCCGCCGGACTGAGGTTGCGGTACGACGGTGCCGGCGCAAGCCTCGACTTGGCCCTCGGCTCGCCAGGGACGGCGGGCGGCACCGGTATCGCCGGCCGCCTCGGGTTGGCTGTGACGGACGTGCGGGCGGAGCCGCTTGCGTTCGAGCTCGACGGCTGGGCCGACGGTGGGTTCCTTTCCCGGCTGGTCCCCGGCCTGGGGGCGAACGCGACGGGGCGCGTCGGCTGGGCCTTCGCGGGGGCCGCGCCGTCGGAGGCGCTGTCCGGGTTGGCCATGGGGCAAGCCGCCTTGGCGCGGGCCGCGCTCTCGGGCCGGCTCGATCTCGACCTGGCCGGCCTCGAGATCCCGGGCCTCGGCGGCGCGCTCGCCCTATCCGGCAGCGTCGAGGCCCGTCTTGCCGACGGCTGGCTCGAGCTGACACCGGTGGACGGCCTGCGCGCGGCCGCCGACGGAACCGTCTTCGACGAGATCGTCGGTGCGGCACCCGCCGTCCTCCTGGTCCATGGCCCCGACGGAGGTGGTGCCGGCCTCGCCCTCGCCCATGACGGCGAGGCCGTCTGGCTGCGTGGCGACCTCACGGTCGCGAGCGTGGGGGAGGCCGCAGCGGGCGCGCGCCTGGCGTTGGCTGGTGAGGCGTCGATCGATCCGGCGACCGGCGCCATCACCCGCTTCACCATCGCCAAGGCGAGCGCATCCGCCCCAACCTTCGACCTGGACGGCCTGCGCCTCGAGTTGCGCGGCCTCACCCTTTCCGGCACCGGCACGGCCGACGATGCGAGCATCGATTTTACCCTCGATGCGGTTGCCGACGGGGAGCCCGCGCCCGGTGTGCGCCTGCGCGAGGCCGCGCTAACGCTGGCCGGGACGGTCGTCCGCGAAGGGCCAGAGGTGACCGTGCGGGGGAAGGAGGGCGGGCGCCTCGTCGCCGCCGGGATCGGGCGGCCGGGGCGCGGACGACGGATGGAGTCGAAATCGCCATCTCGCCGGGGGACGAGCCGCTCTTCGCGGGCTCGCTCGGTGGGCCGGAGGGCGCGACGGGCAGGGTGGCATTGCACCTCGCGCTCGCGGAGGCCGTGCTCGCGATCGGGAGCGGCGACGGCGCGCCGCTTGCGGTGGCGGCTGCCGTCCCCGACCTGCGCTTGACCCTGTCCCTACCCGACCGGGCGCTGGCGGCGACCGTCGCCGACGGCCACTTCCGACTGCCGGCGGAGGAGATCGTGCTCGACCATGTCGCTGGCGACTTGCACGCGACGCTGGATGCCGAGGCGCCGCTCGAGGTGTCGATCCGCGGCGCGCGCCTCTCGCACACCGCCACGCCCGCCTTCTTCGCACCGCTCTATCTCTCGGGGACGGCGAGCGGACCCCCGGGCGCGCTCGCCTTCGACCTCCGTGCGACCGGTCTGGTGGGCGTGCCCGATGCCCGGCTCACCGGCGCCCTCGACGGCGCCGGGGGCGGCCATGCGGAAGTCTCGCTCGACGCCATCGTGTTCGCGCCAGACGGCCGTCAGCCGCGGCAGCTGTTCCCGGTATTCGGCTACACCGTGAACGAGGTGGGCGGCGTGCTCGACGCATCGGGAACCTTCGACTGGGGCGCGGGGAGCCCGCCGGCGGCGATCGACGTGCTCCTCGAGGACATCTCCTTCGTGATGCCGCCCGGCAAGGTCGAGCGCCTCAACGGCGTCGTCCGCCTCGACGGGCTGGTGCCACTCTCGACCCCGCCCGGCCAGCAGCTCGCCGCCGCGCTCGTCGATATCGGGATGCCGCTCACCGAGGGTGTCGCCAAGGTCCAATTGCGCCCGGACGGGCAGGTGCATATCGAGGAAGCGACCTGGCGCCTTGCCAAGGGTCGGCTCACCATCGCGGACGTGACGCTCGACCCGCTCGATCCCCACGGCACATTCGACATCGGGGTCGAGGGGCTCGACATTTCCGCCATCGCCAATTTCGCCACAATTGAGGGGCTGAATGGCTCCGGCCTGTTGGGCGGCACAATTCCCGTGGTGCTCGACGATACGGGCGTGGTGGTCCGGGGTGGCCGGCTCGAGTCGCGTGGCCCCGGATTCATCCGGTACAAGCCCAAGGAGTTGCCGGCCATGTTGCGTGACGGCGGTGAAGGGGTTAGCGTTGTTTTCACCATCATCCAGAATTTCCGTTTCGAGAAACTGGTGATCGAGCTCGAGGGACGGCCCGAGGAGGACATGACCGTCGTGAGCAAGATAATGGGCGGCAACCCGGATTATCTCGGTGGGCATCCCGTCGACCTCAACCTGACCCTCAGCGGGCCGCTCGCGTCCGTGGGCAGGATTCCGATGTGCATCTACGACTTGCCCGACCAGATTCGCGATAGCATTGAAGAGTTTCATCATGATGAATGACATTGTGGACGCCGGCCGGGCGCAAACCGGCTGGGTGGGAGCCGGCCGGGAGCGCTGGGGACGGCGGACGATCCTCGGGCTCATGCTCCCAGCTCTCCTCGGCTTATCCCTTCTCGGCTGCCAGCCGGTCGTCCGGGTCGAGGCGCCCGAGAAGCCGATCACGATCAACCTCAACATCAAGATCGAGCAGGAAATCCGCATCAAGGTCGAGAAGGATGTGGAAGATCTGCTGGACAAGGATGACGAACTGTTCTGATAGCGGGAGGCCGTTGGTGATGCTTGGATCGGTGCGTTCCCTGGCGCTGGTCGCTGTAATTCTGGTGGCCGGCTTGATGGTTGCCGGCCCGGGCCCGGCTCGGGCCGACATGCTCGACGACTTGAAGGCCGCGGGCCAGGTCGGCGAGCGTCCGGACGGCTATCTCGGCGTCGTGAGTGGCGGGGCCGATGTGGTCCAGTTCGTCGAATCGATCAATGCCCAGCGTCGGGTCAAATATCAGGATATCGCCACCAACCGGGACACCACCGTCGAGGCCGTCGAGGTCATCGCCGGCGCCAAGCTGATCGAGCGCAGCCTGGCGGGCGCGTATATCATGACCTCCGCGGGCAGTTGGGTCCAAAAATAGCGCCGGTGGTTCCGGCGCCTCGGCACCAATAACGTCCGCCGCGTCCGCGGGCCATGGGCCTTTCCGGCCGGCCTTCATTCAATCGTTCAAATTGCGGCGGCAACGCTGTATGATAATTGGAAACTCGGTTCCGCGGCGCGGCGTCGCGCCTTGAGATTCGGGGGCGCGCCGAGCGGAGGGTGAGGTGCGGAATCATGGCTGATATCGTCATCGTCGACGACCGGATCACGAACCGGAACATTCTCGTGCGGCTCGCCAGCTCCCTGGAGGACGGCATCGCGGTCCACGCGTTCGCGGCGCCCGAGGATGCGCTTGCCTGGCTCGTCGAGCATACGCCCGACCTTATCATCACCGATTACAAGATGCCCCGGATGGATGGCGACCAGTTCATCCGCCGGGTCCGCGACATGCCGCTCCGCGGCGATGTCCCGATCATCGTGGTCACCGTCTATGAGGATCGCGACTTCCGCTACCGGGCGCTCGAGGCCGGCGCCACGGATTTCCTCCTGAGTCCCGTGGACCACCACGAGTTCCGGGCGCGCGCGCGCAACCTGCTGACCCTCCGCAAGCAACAGGAGATCATCAAGCGCCGCGCCTTTACCCTCGAACGGCGCCTCGAGACGACGAACCGCCTGCATCGGCGCGAGCTGCGCGAGACCGAGGAGAAGCTGCGCCTGGTGATCAATACCGTGCCGGCCATGATCTGCGCCGCCGATGCCTCGGGCCATTGCGTCTTCATCAACAATTACCAGGCCGCCTTCTTCGGCATCGATCCCAACTATGCCGCCGGCAAGCCGCTCGACGAGGTATTCGGCAAGGAATTTGGCGGCCGCCACCGGCAGCTCGACGATCGGGTGCTCGACACGGGCGAGACCTTGCGCGGCAGCGAGGAGACGCTACTCGACCGCGATGGCCAATGGCGCACCTTCCTCGTCACCAAGGCGCCCCTGCGCGAGACCTCCGGCGATATCGCCGCGATCGTCACCGTCTCTTTCGATATCAGCGAGCGCAAGGCACGCGAGCGCGAGGTCCATGAGAAATCGACCCTCCTGCGGGCCACGACCGATGCCATGGCACAGGGTCTCGTAACGTTCGACGAGGACTTTGCGATTCTGGCCGCGAACCGCCGCGCGGCGGAGCTCCTCGGCATGCCCGAGGCCATGCTTCTCCCGGGGGCGAGCTACGAGGCCGTCATTCGCCATGCGGCCGAACGCGGCGATTTCGGCCCCGGGGACGCGGGCAAGTTCGGCACCCGGTGCCTGGCCAATCTGGTAAGCGGGCAGACGAGCTGGTTCGAGCGCACCGGCCCGGATGGCAAGGCTCTCGAGGTCCGGGTCAACGCCGTGACCGGGCTTGGCACCGTCGTGACCTTCACGGACATCACGGAGCGCAAGCGGGCGGAATACCAGCTTTGGGTGGCAAAGGAAGAGGCCGAGCGCGCCAACCGCGCCAAGTCCGTCTTCCTGTCGAACATGAGCCACGAGCTGCGCACGCCGCTCAACGCCATCATGGGCTTCTCGGAAATCATGAAGGACGAGCTGTTCGGCCCACTGGAAAACACCCGCTATTGCGATTTCGCCGACAGCATCCACTCGAGCGGCCATAACCTGCTTGAGCTCATCGACGACATGCTCGACCTATCGAGGATCGAGGCGAGCAAGGTCGAGCTGGAGGAGGGTGAGGTCGATCTGGGGCTGGCCGTGGCCGCGGTCGTGGCGCAGCTGAGCGCCCGGGCGGAGAGTGGCGGTATCCGAGTCGAGGCCGAGGTGGCGAGCGATCTACCCCTGCTTCTGGCGGATGCGCGCATGGTCCACCAGATCCTGACCAACGTTCTCTCCAATGCCATCAAGTTCACGCCGCCCGATGGCCGGATCGCGGTTTCGGCGCATGGGGGCGAGCATGGGGCGCTTCAGGTCGCGATTGCCGACACCGGTATCGGCATCGCCGAGCAGGACCTGCCGACGGCGATCTCGCGTTTCGGGCAGGTCGACAACGACATCAATCGCAGGAGCCGGGGTGTGGGCCTTGGCCTGCCGCTGGCCTTGGAGCTTGCCGAGCTTCACGGCGGCGCGTTGGACATTTCCAGCGCGGCGGGCCGGGGCACGGTGGTGACGCTCAGGTTCCCCGTGTCTCGGGGTATCCGGCACGCCAACAGGGCCTGATTGTATCGCGATGCGGCGAAAGGGGAGCGCCGGAGAGGCTCGCTTGGGGATGGAACGGGTATCTTGGGATCGAGTCCGGGGCGGCGGGTACGCCCGGCGGATGACCCGGCCATGATGGGGTCGGAGAAGCGCCGACATCCGCGCGGCCTTGCGCTCGTGGCCCGCCGCCTCGAGGGCCGCCCGGACAGCGAGCACCAGCAGTCGATCATCCGCCTCACGATAGTCGCCCTCGCCGTCCTCTATTTTCTCTTCCTCCATACCGGTGTCGAGTTCCGGGAGCCGAGCGTCTGGGCGGGCTTCCTCTTCGTCAGCGGTTACCTCGTGCTGTCGATCGCCTATATCGCGGCGATCGTCATCCGGCCTCAGAAATCGGTGAGCCGGCGCCTCGCCGCGATGGTCACCGACTTTGCCACCATGTCGGCGCTGATGCATCTCGGCGGGGAGGGGGCGAGCGTCCTCTTCCTCCTCTACCTGTGGGTCAGCTTCGGCAACGGCTTCCGCTACGGCCTGCCCTATCTGGCCGCGGCGACGGGGGTCAGCGTTCTCGGTTTCCTCTTCGTCATGTTCACGACCGATTACTGGCTCGAGCAACGCACCCTCGCCTGGGGCCTTTTGGCCGCGCTCGTCCTCCTGCCCGCCTACGTGGCGACCCTGATCAAGAGCTTGACCGAGGCCAAGGCCCAGGCCGAGGAGGCGAGCCGGGCCAAGAGCAGTTTCCTCGCCAACATGAGCCACGAGCTGCGCACCCCGCTCAACGCCATCATCGGCATGAGCGACCTCATGCTCGGCACCCGGCTCGACCGCGAGCAGCGCGACATGACGCGGACGGTCGAGACGTCGGCGAGGGCGCTCCTGTCCCTGATCGACGGCATCCTCGATTTCTCGAAAATCGAGGAGGGCATGGCGTCGGTCGAGGTTCGCGATTTCGACCTCCATACGGAGATCGCGGACATCACCTCGATCCTGCGGCCCCAGGCACAAACCAAGGGCCTGCGCTTCGCGGTCCATGTCGAGGCCCGCACGCCCCATCGCCTGCGCGGCGACCGCCAGCACCTGCGCCAGGTGCTCACCAACCTGATGGCCAACGCGGTCAAGTTCACGGAGCGCGGCCACGTCCTGCTCCATGTCGGAATGGTGACGGCATCGCCGGAGCAGGTCGTCCTGCGGTTCGAGGTCCGCGATACCGGCATCGGCATCGCTTCCGAGGATGCGGCGCGCATCTTCGACAGCTTCACCCAGGCCGACGACGCGACCAACCGGCGTTATGGCGGCACCGGCCTGGGCCTCGCCATCGCCAAGCAATTGACCGACCTGATGGGCGGCGAGATCGGCATGGTGAGCGAGCCCGACAAGGGCAGCAACTTCTGGCTCGAGGTGCCGCTCGAGGCCCGGCCCGCCGATGCGGAGGGAGTCGGAGAGGGCCTCGATGGCGGCCATGTGGTGGTGGTGACTTCGGACCGCACGCTCGAGGGCGGCTTGCGGGACCAGTTCGACCGCCTGCCCGTCGGCGCCGACTTCGTCGCAAGCGTGCGTGCCGCCGGCGAGGCGATCCAGCGCGCGACGGCCACCGAGCGCCACCATCACGTGCTCCTCTTGGATGCGCGCGACCCGGGGGTCGATGGCGAGGACACCGCCGCGGCGCTGCGCCGGGCGGATCCGATCGGTGCATTCGAGCTGGTCTCGATAGCCGAGGCGGGTCGAATTCGCGCCATGTCGGCCGAACAGCAATGCGGCTACCTTTCCGCTCTCGAGATTCCCGTGGACGAAGACGCGCTATCGAACGTCCTGCACGCGGCGCAGGCGTTCGACCCCCTGCGATCCTGGTCCGGGGACGCCGCCGCCCAGGCCCAGCGGCCGCGGCCGCGCCGCGACTTGCGCATCCTGGTGGCCGAGGACAATCCGGTGAACCGCAAGGTGACGGCCAAGATTCTGGAGCGCGCCGGCCATCATCCTCACCTGGTCGAGGACGGCGACGCGGCGCTCGATGCCTTGGATGAGATGCGCTTCGACCTCGTGCTGCTCGACGTGAACATGCCGGGCACGAGCGGCCTCGACGTAACCAAGCTCTACCGCTTCGCCCATATAGGGGAGCCGCGCCTGCCCATCGTGGCGCTGACGGCGGACGCGACCACCGAGGCGCGCCAGTTGTGCGAGGAGGCTGGGATGGACGCCTATATCACCAAGCCCGTCGACAATGCGCGCCTGCTGTCGGTGATCGAGTCCCTGACTGAGGGCACGGGGATCGAGGCCGAGGCCCCGGGCGCCGAGCCGGACGGCCGCGTCACCGATATCGCGACCCACCCGCGCTTCGCCGTCGACGCCCGCCAGCCGGTCATCGAGATGCGCGCGCTCGAGAACCTCGAGGCCCTGGAGGATGGCGGCAACTTCCTCACGGAGGTGATCGCGGATTTCATCACCGATACGGAAGAGATCCTGTCCGACATGACGAAGACCGTGGAGGCGGCCGACGTGCGGGCCTTCCGCGACTGTGCCCATGCCATGCGCAGCAGCGCCGCCAACGTGGGCGCCGGGCGGCTGGTGCGCCACTGCCTCGACCTGAGCGGTATCGGCCGCCAGGAAATCGAGCGCAACGGCACCGAGCACATCCGACGGCTGGACGAGGAATTCGGCTATTTCCGCGCCGCGATCGCGCAATACCTGGCCGAGCGGAAGGAGAGCCGCCGGCCATCCTAGGGGATCGAATCTGACGCTTCGAACCCTACTCCTCAAGGGGAGGGGGTCCGTATGTCGCGAAATCTCCACTAGGCCACATACTCATAAAAGGGATACCCAAACGTGCTGATTTGTGATTCAAGCTTCCAACCATTGGGAGTTTTGATATGGCACGTTTTGATTTGACGGATTTCGAGTGGTCAGTGATCGAACCTCTATTGCCGAACAAGCCGCGCGGTGTGCCGCGTGTTGATGACCGTCGGGTCTTGAACGGTATTTTCTGGCGTTTGCGAACGGGGGCGCCGTGGGCGGATATCCCGTCACGCTACGGCCCTTACACGACCTGTGTGAATCGTTTTAACCGGTGGCGCAAGGCGGGTGTCTGGGATCGTCTTTTGGAAGGCGTATCAAAGGCCTATGACGGCGACATTCAGATGATCGACTCGTCTTCCGTCCGGGTCCATCAGCATGCCGCGAACGGTAAAAAAAAAGACCTGCGATCCCGTTGCATGGGTCGCTCCCGGGGTGGCTTGACGACAAAGATCCACGCCCTCGTCGACGCCATGGGTCTGCCCATCGCCCTGAAGCTCACCGAAGGCCAGGCCCACGACGGGCGCAGCGCCGTGGATATGTTCGACACCGTGGGGGCCGGAAATATCCTTTTGGCGGATCGCGCTTACGACTCCAATGCGCTTCGTGAATGGCTCGACGAACGTGGGGCCTGGGGAAACATCCGCGCCATGCCGAACCGCCTCGAACCACCAGCCTTCAGCCACTGGCTTTACAAGCAGCGCAACGCCGTCGAGCGTTTCTTCAATAAACTCAAACAGTTCCGTGCCGTGGCAACGCGCTACGACAAGCGGGATGACAACTACCTCGCTTCCGTTAAACTCGCGTCACTGCGTATATGGCTTCGATTTAATGAGTCGGTGGCCTAGAGTGGGTCCGATCGAAACGGACCCGCGCTAGAGTTGCGCGTCCGCCGGCCCGTGCCGTGCCGAGGCGAACGGACCGAAGGAGGCGCCGCCGATGAATCCCGCGTTTACCGCGTTCACCGAGGCCGAGCACCGCGAAAGGCTCGATCGGGCGAGGGTGAGCCTCGAGGCCGCCGGCTTCGACGCTTGCGTGAGTGTCGCGGCCGAGCACCAATTCTATCTTGGCGGCTACGATTCCTGGGTCGCCGTCAACAGCCCGCAGGCCCTGGTGTTCATGGCGGATGGGGGCGAGCCCACCCTGGTCATGCGCAACGTCGATCTCTCGCTCGCGCTCGAGACCACCTGGGTCGAGGATATCCGCACCTATCACCTGCACACCGAGGATGCGGCGTGCCTGATCGCCGCCGCGGCGCGGGAGAAGGGGCTGGGCGATGGGCGGGTCGCGGTCGAGATGCAGTCCCACGCCCTGCCGCACGCCCTCGGCAACGCGCTCGCCGCCGCGCTCGCGCCCGCGCGCATGGTGGACGGCACCGAGCTATTGGGCGAGCTGAGGCTCCTCAAGTCCGCGCGCGAGATGGCGTATCTCGAGGCGGCGGCGGGCTATGCGGCCATCGGCCTCGACGCCGCCCGCCGAAACCTCGTCCCCGGGATCACGGAGATCGCGCTCGCCGGGCGCATCGAAGCGGCCATGCGCGAGGCGGGCAGCGATTTCTGGGCGATCCCGACCGAGCTGGCCAGCGGCCCGCGCTCGGCGGGTGGCCACGGGACCCCGCGTGAGCGCGCGATCGAGACTGGCGATCTGGTGCATTTCGAGTTCGCGGGCGTCGCCAAGCGCTACCACGCGACGGCCATCCACACCGTCGCCCTCGGCGATCCGGGGCCGCGGGCGCGGGCGGTCTACGCGCTCACCCGCGAATCCCTGATCGCGGGCGCCGCCGCGGTGAAGATCGGGGCGTCCGTGCACGATATCGAGGAAGCCTCGCTCGAGCCGTTGCGGGCTTCGGGCATGGATCAGCACGCCACCATGCGTTTCGGTTACGGCATCGGCATCGCCTATCCGCCGCTCTGGCTCGAGACCCTGCAGATCAGCCGCGGCTTCGACCGGCGCATGGCGCCCGGCATGGTCTTCGTCCTCCATGCCTGTATCGAGCTGGTGGAGGAGGGGCTCGGCGTCATCCTGGGCGGCACCTACGCCCTCGAGGAGTCGGGCTTGCGGCTGCTCGCCGGCGGCGGCGACGCCGAGCTGGAGATCCTGTGAGCGCCGCGTCCGGCCCCTGGCGGCCGACGATCAGGGGCACCCGGCACATGGTGTCGGCGGGGCACTACCTCGCGGCCGAGGCGGGCTTCGCCATCCTCGAGGCGGGGGGCAACGCCATCGACGCGGGCGTGGCCGCCGGCATCGCCATCGGCGTGGTCCAGAGCGACCTCGTGAACGTGGCCGGCGTGGCGCCCATCATGATCTATTTGGCGGAGACGGACGAAGTGCTGACCATCAGCGGGCTCGGCACCTGGCCGTGCGCGGCCACCCTGGACTTCTTCATCGAGGAGCATGGCGGCGTCGTCCCCCAGGGGATCGAGCGCGTCGTCGTGCCCGCCGCCCCGGATGCCTGGATCACCGCGCTCGCGCGCTACGGCACCATGCGCTTGGGCGAGGTCGCGGCGGCCGCCATTCGTTTCGCCCGCGACGGCTTCGTCATGTATCCGCTGATGGCCGAGCTGATCGAGAGCAACGCCGAGGGCTACGCGCGCTGGCCGGCGAACGCCGCCGTCTACCTGCCCGGCGGGCGCCCGCCGCGGGCCGGCGAGATGTTCGTGCAGGCCGATCTGGGGCGGAGCCTCCAGTTCATGGCCGACGAGGAGGCCGCCGCCGGCGGCGACCGTGAGGCCGGACTCGACGCCGCGCGCGCCGCCTTCTACCAGGGCGATATCGCCCGCGCCATCACCGATTACCATCGCGGGAACGGCGGCCTGCTGACCATGGCGGACATGGCCGGGTTCCGCTCCGAAGTCGAGCGCCCGCTCATGACGCGCTTCGGTGAGCTGGAGGTCTATGCTTGCGGGCCCTGGTGCCAGGGGCCGGTCCTCCTGCAGATGCTGACCTTGATCGACGGCATGGGTTTGGGCGCCCTCGGTCACAATTCACCCGCCTACGTCCATATGCTGACCGAGGCCATGAAGCTCGCCTTCGCCGACCGGGACCGGCACTACACCGACCCGCGCCTCGCCTCCGTGCCCATGGCGGCGCTCCTCTCCCCCGATTACGCGGCCGCCCGGCGCGGGCTCATCGATCCGGGCAGGGCCTGGCCCGGGATGCCGCCTGCCGGCGACCCCACGGGCGGCGGCGCGGTGGTGCCGGGGCCGCCCGCGGCCGGCGGCGACGCGGGCGATGCGTCCACCGCTCTCGATACGTCCTACGTCGCGGTCGTCGACCGGCACGGCAACGCTTTCTCCGCCACGCCGAGCGACGTCGCCCACCAGGCGCCGATGGTCCCGGGCACGGGCCTCTGCCCGTCCTCGCGTGGCAGCCAGTCCTGGGCCGTCACCGGCCATCCGGGCGCCGTGGCGCCGGGCAAGCGCCCGCGCCTCACCCCCAACCCGGCGCTCGCCCGCAGGCCGGGCCGCACGCTGATGCCCTTCGGGACGCCGGGCGGCGACGTGCAGTGCCAGGCCATGCTCCAGACCCTCCTCAACATGGAGGTCTTCGGCATGGCGCCGCAGGCGGCGGTGGAGGCGCCGCGCTTCGCCACCTACAGCTTCCCGGGCTCGTTCGAGCCCCACGCCTATGCGCCCGGCCGCCTCACCCTCGAGGGCCGCATCGCGGCGGCGACGGGGGAGTGCTTGGCTGCCCTCGGCCACGGCGTCGAATGGTGGCCCGAGCGCACCTGGCGCGCGGGCGGGGTATGCCTCGTCGCGGCCGATCTGGAGACCGGCGTGCTGTCGGGCGCCGCCGATCCCCGGCGCGAGTCCTACGCGGTGGGCTGGTAGCGCGGAAGGTCGGGCGGCGCGCGAACCCGCCCCTGGCGCGCCCCGCGGCTCTCGCTCGGGCTCAGAGCCTGTGAATCTTTCCCGGCGCTGTTTGCGATGTTGGAAAGTATCGGCGGGTTGTGACGAGATGTGGTAGTTTCATGGCGGTTTGTCTCCAGATATGGTGAGCACCATGGATCCAGCATTGTTCGCGGAGCTTCCCGATCAGGCTGCGCCCGATCGGTTGGGCGGCGCTCTGCCCCGGCTGCGCACGGCGGAACGCCGCCAGGTCGAGTTGCGGGCGGTGAGCCTGGAGGCGTTGGTTGCGGCCGATCACCGGGTGCGTCTGGTGTGGCGCTTCGTGGAGGGGCTGGACCTTTCGCCGCTCTACGCGGGCATCAAGGCGGTCGAAGGCCGACCCGGGCATCCGCCGGCCGACCCGCGCATTCTGGTGGCGCTGTGGCTGTACGCGACGGTGGCGGGAATCGGCAGCGCCCGCGCGCTGGCCCGTCTGTGCGTGGAGCATCTTGCCTTCCAGTGGCTGTGCGGCGGGGTCGGCATGAACCACAAGACGCTGGCCGATTTCCGCGTCGGCCACGGGCCGGTGCTCGAGGGTCTGCTGGTCGACAGCTTTGCCGCGCTGTTGAAGACCGGGGTGGCGAGCCTGGATCGCGTGGCCCAGGACGGCATGCGGGTGCGGGCCTCGGCCGGCGCGGCGTCGTTCCGCCGACACTCAAGCTTGCAGGCGTGCCATCGGCGGGCCAAGGCGGATGTCGAGCGGCTGCGCCGCGAGCTCGACGCCGATCCCGGAGCAGGCGGCCGGCGACGGGCGGCGGCGCGCAAGCGGGCGGCCGAGGACCGCGAGCGCCGGGTCGCGGACGCCCTGGCGATCGCCCAAGCATTGCACGCGGAGCAACAGGAACGGGCACGCAAGCGGGCCGAGCGCGCCGCCAAGAAGGGCGCGGCGGACGGCGGCGAGACCTCCGCCAAGGCGCCCGAGCCGGAGAAAGAGCCGCGGGTTTCGACCACCGATGCCGAGGCCCGGGTGATGAAGATGGCCGACGGCGGCTTCCGGCCGGCCTACAATGTCCAGTTCGCCGCCGACACCAAGAGCGGGGCGGTGGCCGGTCTGTCGGTGGACAACCTCGGCTCGGACATGGGCAAGATGGCGCCGATGAGCGACGCCCTGGCCACCGCGTATGGCACGCGGCCGCCCCAGCATCTGGCCGACGGCGGCTTCGCCAAGCTGAAGGACATCGAGGCCCTGACCCGGGCCGGGGGGTGACTTACGTGCCGGTGCCGGCGCCCCGCGACGAAAGCCGCGACCGCCACGCGCCCCGCCCGGACGACCCGCCGGAAGTGGCGGGGTGGCGACGACGCATGGCGACCGCGGCGGCCAAGGCCATCTACAAGGAGCGAGCGGCGACGGCGGAATGGGTCAACGCCCAGGCCCGCAACCGCGGCCTCACCAAGTTCATCGTGCGCGGCATCGACCGGGTCGAAGCGGTGGCCGCCTGGCATGCCCTGGCCCACAACATGGCCTGCACTTGGCGTCTGGCATCCGCCTGATCCGGCACCGCCCGAGCCCCCGGCACGGCCGGCACCGGCCAGAGATCGAAACCCCGTTCCCCCCACCGAACACCAATCCGCCGCGCCGCACCCTCATAACCCAAGCCCCGCCGACATCATCCGCCAACCAGCCAAAGCCGCTTCCCGCGCCGCCACATCCCCCGTCGTCAGCCGCAAGCCAATTCATTGCCAGGCTCTCAGCGCTTGGAGTGGGACGGGGGGACGTCCAGAGCCGGGTTGCGATCGAAGAATCCGATCGGCTGCAGCTTGAAGCCGACATATTCGACCGACATGATGGGGAAGTCTTCCAGTCGCGGCACGTGCATCAGGCCGGCCGTGTACCACAACACCACATCCTCGTCCTCGACCGAGCGGTCCGCCTGGGACCAGGCCGGCAGCCCGTCGCCGCCGGCACTCTGATTGACGTAGTCCCCGGAGGGGAACCTCTCGTTCGCATGGTACCGGGTGACCCAGAGGTCGTGGGCCACGAAACCGGCGCGCTTCATGAACGGAGAGCCCGCCTGGTGCATGGGCTTTACGTTGGACCCCGGTACCAGGCGGTAGCCCGTATGGCCCCCCATGCGATTGCGCTGGGAGCGGTTGACCACCTTCCAATAGCGCCCCAGCGCCGGCTCGATGTCACGGGCGGCCTGGCTTTCGGTCTGGAGCAACGTCTCCCTGGTGCCGTGGGCGTTGCCGTGGGGGTTGTCCGGGCCGGTCGGCACCAGGTCCGCCTCGACCTCGATCACCGCGTTCTTCTCGCCGTCCACCTCCATGTCCAGCCGCAGGTTGAAGTAGTGCTCGTGGATCATGGCGTTGACATTGGGGGCGACCATCCGGCCGTAGGGCGTCACCTTGCCGTCCTCGACCGCGCCGCAATAGAGGACGCCCGTAAGCTTGGCCTCGAACTCGATGCTGCCGTCGAGATAGAGATACCAGAAAATCCCGTAATCGTAGTTGCCCACCGTATAGAACGAAGACACCACCATGCGTCGCGAACGGCGCACCTCGGTCTTCTTGGTCACCGGGTCGGTGTGCTTCCACAGCACGCCATAGTCTTCCTCGTGCATGCAGATGGCGTTCTGGTAGGTGACCGGCTCGCCTTTCCCGTTCACCATGTGCGCGTCCATGTAGTGAATTTCGCCCACACAGTCGCAGCCCAAGGTGAGCGAGTTGACGCAAGTGCCGAACACACCTTCCCCGAGATCGAACGAGTGGTTGCGGAAATGATCGTTATCCGTCTCGGCGTAGGGGACGACCAGCTCGGCGAGCGAGGCCCGGTAGACGATGGGACGCTCCCGATCGCCGTCGCGATAGCCGATGGTGTGGAGCACCATGCCTTCGCGGGGGGTGAAGCCGACCCGGAAGGACCAGTTCTCCCAAGTGACCAGATTCATGTCGACTTTGAACCCGGGGCCGTTCGGCTGGGTGATATCGAGCCGGGCCGGCGCATCGCGGAGCTTCTCCTGGAGATGCGCCGCGTAGCCCCCGGTTTCGGGGGGAATGGGCCGGACGCCGAAATCCTCCACCCGCAGCACTTCCATGGTGTTCAAGTCGACCACCGGGGCGAGCCCCTCGATGGCCCGCACATGCGCATTGTGACCGGGCGCCTCGACGTAGTAGCTGTGGGGCCGCATGAGCCGTTTGGTTCGCTCCTCCTCGGTGCCGAAGTTTCCCTGGGCGAACGCATCCACATGGACTCTGTCCAGGTCCTCGATACCGCGCTTCCTCAGCCCCTCGATATAGTCGGGATGGGATTTGATGAGGCGCGCCACCTCCTCCCTCTCCTCGCCCATCATGCGGGGCTGAACCCCGGGTATGTGGCGCCACGAGGCCAAGCGGCCTTCGGTCAGCGAGACGATCCCCTCGTAGGTCTTGCCGGCGGAGCGGTCGAGCACCGCGACGAACGCCTCACGGTCGATATGGTCGCCGCTCCGGTAGCCTCGAACCACCGCCTTCTCCGGCTCCCGCAGGGCCACGGTCTCGAACAGGGCCCGCCCGTCGAGGTTGCGCTCCCGGCGCACGATCGCCACCACCGCGCTCAGCTCTTCCCGTGTCAGGGGGTCGAGCGGGTGTTGAATTAGGCTCTCCGATCGGACCTGTTCGCGTACCATGGCCATGCTGTCTCTCCACTGAAGTCGGCGCGTCACGTCGCTCCGAGGGCCCACGTTGCTCCATGCCCCCTTCGGGTACGGAGCGGCCCGGCGCGCCATCGCCTGCAAATCCCATTGAAGCTGAAGCCTAGCAGACCCCGGTCGTGGTGTCATCGGGCGCGCGCCGCGGCGCCGCGTCGATGTCACGCGAAGTGCGGCATCACCCGGGTGGCGAAGGCCTCCAGGGAGTCCATGATGTCGTGGTGGCTGGCGCCGAAGCTCATGTTGAGCTGCATCTCGTGGATGCCCTCATCGGCGTAGAGTGCCAGCTTCTCGATGCATTCCTCGGGCGTGCCGATGATGAGGTTGCGCTCGATCTCCTCGACGGTGAGGTCCGATTCAATCGGCTCTATGGCGCCGCCGCGCACCGTGCCGGGGGTGGTGAAGACGTTGAGGAAGCGGCTGTGGCGCCCGAGCGCGAATTCGGCCTTGGCGCGCGTGTCCGCCTTGTCCTTGGTCACGAACAGCATGACCAGCATGGAGAGCTTCAGGTTCGGCTTGGCGTGCCGCTCGACCGATTGGCGGAAGGAGCCGGCCTGCATCTTCACGGTCTCGAACGGGTCGCGCAGGGGCGTGGTCAGGACCGGCATGCCGAGGGAGACGGCATAGTCGATGCCGCCTTCCTTCATGGCCGCGAACCAGATGGGCGGGTGGGGCTTCTGCACCGGGCGCGGCGTGATCGTCGTGGGCGGCAGCTTGTAGAACTCGCTGTCCCAGCTCACCTCCTCCTCCGAGAGCAGCTTGACGAGCAGCAGGAGCGAATCGCGGAACTGGTCGCCGCTCCGCGCCGGGTCCTTCTCGAAGCGCTCGAACTCGTAGGCATAGGCGCCGCGCCCGACGCCGACGCCGATGCGGCCCATGGCCAGGCAGTCGGCCTGGGCGATCTCGCCCGCGAGCCGGCGCATGTCGTGGAAGGGCAGGACCGAGGTGGCGGTGACGATTGGCGCCCGCTTGGTGTTCTCGGCCACCTTGATCGCCGTCAATAGCGGGCTGGGATGGACGAGGGCGTTCGAGAAATGGTGCTCGGGGATGGTGAAGGAGGTGAAGCCGAGCGCCTCCGCGTAGGCCGCCTCCGCCACCATCTCCCGGTACATGTGCTGCATGGGGTAGGAGACATCGGGCCAATAGCCCGGCAGGTAGAGCCCGAAATCCATTATTCTTTAACGATCCGGCCTCGAATCGACATGATATTGCGTCGGTCCGCTCTTCATACTACTAGACATGGTGATATACGCGCGAGCTTGTGTTACATTAGAAATTGCCATGTCGTCAACGCTAACAGCCGTCCAACCGACCATCGATCGTACGATCGGCATTCTGCGTGACAGAGTTTTTGCCGATGATCCGATCGTGGATAGTAAATATTCACAGATTACCAGTATTGTTAGTTCGGCATATAAAAGACATGGGAATATAATAAAGGAACCTCTGGTGTATGCGCTGAATAGCATCAAGATTTAGAGGTATGGTCGGAAGTGAAATTTTCTGTATCATCTCATGTGGACCTTTTGGCTCAGCGCGGTACAGTCATACCTGATGACCAGGATACTAGTCTCGCATATCCCGATGAAGGTGGAGAAACGAGAAGCCTCAAGATCGATCTCGTGGTCTATAACGAAGCACGCCGTTGGATAAGAGCTTATGAATGCAAACGAGGATCCAGTTATCATGACGCCGGTAAACAGAGATCGATCTGGAGGGATTTAGCATGTACGAAGTTACTTCTTAAGAATTATGGAAGACGGCAAGATCTAGATGTAGATTCTTTCTGCGTACGTGCTATCTACTATTATGGGCGAGAAGGTTTTTTTGAACGACCGTGGCTGTTATTGGGCAGCGAGTTGGGCGACCATTTTGAGGTCGGGGTCTATCAACAAATAGAGGAAGCCAATGAGTATTTCCGGACAGAGCTTCGGAGCCTCCTATCCGATATCGAAGACCTATAGGGTCATTTATGCGGATCCGCCATGGCGGTTCGAGACCTATAGTGGGAAGGGTCGGGGGCGTTGCGCCGACGCCCATTACGATGTGTTGGATTTCTCGGCGATCCGGGAGTTTCCGGTTGGGGACTGGGCGGAAAGGGATTCCGTGCTGCTTCTCTGGGCCACCGATCCTTTGCTGCCGAAGGCGCTGGAGCTCATCTCGGCGTGGGGTTTCAAATACAAGACGGTGGCGTTCTATTGGGTCAAGCTCAACAAGAGCGCCCCGAAGACGTTCCTCACCGAACGGGACTTCTTCACCGGCATGGGATACTGGACCCGCGCAAATCCGGAGATGTGCTTGCTCGCGACCCGCGGGCATCCAAAGAGAGTCTCGAAAGATGTGCGGCGGCTGATAGTCGATCATCGGCGGGAACATAGTCGAAAACCCGAAGAGACCTACGATCGCATCGAAAAACTGGTCGATGGCCCTTATCTCGAGATGTTCGCTCGCGGAAGCCGTCCCGGGTGGGACGCCCTGGGCAATCAAGTCGGGTTGTTC
>CAXXKO010000013.1:0-101186 GCA_963666705.2 Alphaproteobacteria bacterium
AAGCGCCGGGCGGACGCATCCGCGCCCTTGGCTTACCTCGCATAAGCTCGGGCGCGCGGTCGCGCTTGCCAGCGGTCGATGAGTCAAGCTCATCGGCCGCTGGTATGAGCCACCGACGGGAGCGGGTCGAACGCGTATTGACCCGTGCCACGACCGAGCAGGCTTACGCCTTCCACCGGGCCGAGCGACAGGTTGGCGCTTGCCGCGAGCACGTGGAAATCCGTCTTGGCAATTTGGCGCGACGCAAGCGCCGCACCCTTTTCGGTTGCGTTGAAAGCCTCAATGCCCTGTAGATATTCGGGTTGGAAGCGGATCGAGCCAACACCGATGTTCTGATCCGCGTCGAGACCGAAGACCAGCCAGCGGTGGCGATCGCGTGATTGCGTGCGCGGCCCGACGTCGACATCAGTCTCCTGAGCTCTAAAGCCAGCACTTGCCACAACGCTTTGCTCGATCGTTCTCAGAATCGGATACGACGCATAAATCCATGCTGTAATGGACGACACGTCTATGTCGAGGGCATCGAGGTCGCCGCCCGGTCTCGATTCTAAAAGTCCGAACTGGTAGCCGACATGCAGTCCGTCCGAGGCGACCGAAACGTCCTGGGCGATCTGGCCGAGCAACAGCTTACGGGGGGAGTTGGGAACCGTCGCACCCGTCACAGTGGTGGATTCGAACAGGCCGAAAAGATCGTTCTCCTGGAACGTGCCAGAAGCCTGGAACGGCCCGACTTCCTTTGAGCCCCGATTGTCGAGCGAGAATCTCGCCACTCTTTTCTCGAAGTCGATCTCCAGGGTGGCGGAGCCGCCATTCCCTGGCTCCTCGGGCCGGCGAAGCGTGGCCTCGATGTTCATGCCGGCCAGGTCGCTCATCAGCAGCAGGATTCGCTCGATCTTTTTGATCCGGAGCGGTTGCATGGCGATCAGCTTGTCGATGTAGGGCGCCAGCCGCTTCCGAATATCCGGGTAGTCACCCTTGGTCTCGATAACCCGAATATAGGACTGATCGAAGACGACGATCCGGATGTCCCCGCCCGACAAGTCCTGAACCGGGACGACCGCCAGGGCGAGAATGCCGGCCCGCCGGTACATCATCTCGATCCGGTCGGTCAGCTCGTAAAGATCGGACACCGGTATTTCCCGACCCACCAGGCCAGCCCATAGTGGAATGAATGCGTCGTCGGGAAACAGGGTGGCTCCTTCGATCCGAACGCTCCCGAGGGTGAGTGTCCGCTGGGCGGCGAGCTCAGGGGGTATGAGCTCCTCGAGGGGAGCGACGTGCAGATCCACGGAGCCCGTCACGGGAGGCGGTGAAAATCACTCGATGATGGTGTTCTGCTCGATGATGATCTCTTCCGAAACACTACCCTGAGCCCATGCGGGCCCAGCCGAGGCGATCGAAAAGAGCAAGCACAGAGACAGGGACTGGATGTTCCGCGCCGCGGACCTGTGGGCTGGACACAGAACAGTCTTGATCAATCCACTTCCCCCGGGCGAGGTATCGAATGCTATGTTTATAGACCACAGGTCGAGGCAAACGCCAAACCGGGTTCCAGGCGGTGATCCGAAGCGTCCCCGGACACATAGTGCCTGGGGACGACTTGGACCAGGATCACAGGTGGCGCCAAAGTTTTGGCATTCGGGGAGGGAGGCATGAAATTGCGATGGCTCGGCCCGCGGGGCTTCGTGATCTCGGTTGTTTTCGCCGGGCTTCTGGCCCTCGGTTTCGCCGGATCACCGATAGCGCAGACCACGACATCCCTTCGGGCCACGCCGCCGGCCTTTGTCCCGCCCTTGCTGGATCGCGAGCAGGTGGACCGTGCCCTCGCCGCGCTCGATCGCGTCGTCGAAAACGCGATTGCGCGGACCGGCGTTCCGGGGATTGCCGTCGCGGTGGTCTACCGGGACGAGGTCGTCTACGCGAAAGGCTTCGGCGTCCGCGAAGTGGGCGAGCCCGAGCGCATCGATACCGATACCGTGTTCCAGCTTGCGTCCGTGTCGAAACCGATGGCCTCGACCATCGTCGCGGGGGTGGTCGGGCGCGGCCTGGTCGCGTGGGACGATCCGGTGAAAAAGCACAATCCAACCTTCATGCTGTCCGACGCTTACGTCACCGCGCATGCGACCTTCGCGGATCTGATGTCACACCGCACGGGGCTCTTCACCGGGGACGGCGATTTGCTGGAGGACCTCGGTTACGATCGGGCCTACATCCTCGCCCATCTCGACCGGCAGCCGCTCGATTCGTTCCGGTCGAGCTATAACTACCGTCCCTATCCGGTTAATGCAGGTAGCGCGTCGTTGGGTTGCAGACCGTGGATCAACTGGCGGTATGTGATGGTTGGCCGGGCCATGGCGCGGCTCAGGACGAAGTCGCCGAGGTCGTCGATCCGCCGGCGGCGGTTGAAGCGATAGGCCCATTCCCGGCCATAGCGCGGCAAGTGCTTGGCGCTGACGCCATGGTAAGTGCCGTTGAGCCAGGTCTTGAGGTTGCTGAACAGGACGTGGATGATCGGCATCTGCGTCTCGGCGTTCTTGCCTTGGCCTTGGACGGTGGGCTGGTGCCGGTAGACGGCGCCGAGCCCGGCATAGCCCTTGAAATCGTCGGTCAGCAGGCGCGCGCGCGGCGTCACGGCGGCCCGCACGAAGCCGCCGAGCTGCTCGGCATTGGCCCGGGGCAGGATGGCAAGTCGCGCCCGACCGGCGACGAAGCCGCTGGCCTCGACCCCCTTGCCCGGCGCCACCGCCACCTTCTCCACCGCCAGCACGAGCAGGCTCTTGTTGGCATTGGCCATCCCGCGGCCCCGGCTCTCGGGCTTGCCGCGCCCGCCGTAGTAGCTCTCATCGACCTCGACCATGCCGTCCAGCAACGCCTCCGGCCGCTCCGCCAAGCCATGGCGCAGCTTGTGAGCCATCAGCCATGCGGTCTCATAGCGAAGCCCCAGCTCGCGCGCCAGGAACAGGGCCGAGACCCCGCGCTTGTCCCGCCCCATCAACCACGCCGCCAGGAACCATTTGGGCAACGGTGTGCGGGTGCGGTGGAAGATGGTTCCCGCCGTCACCGACTCTTGACGACCGCAAGCCGCGCATTCGAAGACGCGCGCCCGCGCCTTGTGCCGATAGCCCCGCCGGTGCCCGCAGCGGGCGCACGCAAACCCAGACGGCCAGCGTCGATCCGCCAAGGCCAGGATGCACGATTCCTCGTCTCGGTAGCGCTCTTGGAACGTCAACAAGCCGCTCATGCCCTGTCTCCCGACCAATCCTCAGAGGCGGGAACAGTACACCCTTAGAGCGAACATATAAAGAACACTCGGTCGCTACCTGCATTAACCGGATAGGGACGATAACTACAGCAACTTCGGGTACACGGCCGGTGGCGAAGCGGTGGCGGTCGCGGCCGGGACGACCTGGGAGGACCTCGCCGACACCGTATTGTTCGAGCCGCTCGGCATGACGCGCTCGAGCTATCGCCACGCGGACTACCTGGCGCACGAGAGCAGGGCGCGGCTCCACGTCAGGGGCGGGGACGCGGCCGCCGCTGGATGGGTCGCGAAATTCGACCGCGACCCCGACCCCCAAGCCCCGGCCGGCGGCGCCAGCGCGTCGATCGACGATGTCGCGCGCTATATGCGTCTGCAGCTGGGTGGGGGTACTTTCGCGGGCGAGGCCATCATCGATGCCGATGCCTTGGCGGCAACCCACGCGCCGCATCAGATCCCGGGCCCACCCCGGACGCCGATCAGTCGCGCCGGCTTCTACGGCCTGGGATGGAATGTCAGCTACGACGAACTTGGCCGGGTGCAGATAG
Organism: Alphaproteobacteria bacterium; assembly: GCA_963666705.2. Lineage (GTDB taxonomy): Bacteria > Pseudomonadota > Alphaproteobacteria > CADEGL01 > CADEGL01. The sequence continues at coordinate 3,808 of CAXXKO010000013.1, forward strand.
GCCATACGGGGGCGTTCTTTCTTGGGGCTTCGACCACTCTGACCCTCTTGCCGGGTGAGGAACTGGGTATCGCGGTTCTCACCAACGGTGAGCCGGTTGGTGTACCGGAAGGAATCGCCAACAGCTTTCTCGAGATCGTCCAGAACGGTGCTCAGACCGTCGACTGGCTCGGCTTTTATGGGATGATTTTCCAGGCGATGCGGGATGGCGAGGCGGCCGCCTTCGATTACGCCACCCGACCCGGCGACGGCAAGCCGCCAAGCGCCCTTGGCGAATACGTCGGGACCTACAGCAACGCCTATTACGGCCCGCTCGTGGTCGAAGCGGACGGGGACGTGCTCGTCATGACCCTCGGCCCGGAGGGCGCGCCGAATACCTGGATGCTGACGCCCTATGACGGCGACATTTTCTCCTTCGAGACGATCGGCGAGAACGCGGTCGGCCAGGCCGGCGTGGCTTTTCGACGGTATCCGGACGGAACGGTCTCCGACGCCGTCATCGACTTCTACGACCGAACCGGCCTCGGTACGTTCCGGCGCGACACCGCGAGGTAGGCCGGCTTAGAGGCGCGGTCCGGCATAATCCGCGCTAACCAGCCTCTTCACGCCGTCTCGTGAATCATTCGGGCTGGCGCGCGTAGTGGAGGGGCAGGGCGGTCGTGTACTTGATCTCTTCCATGGCGAAGCTCGAGCTCACGTCGTGCAGCTCGACGGCGGCGATCAGGCGCTTGTAGAAGCCGTCGTAGGCGGCGATGTCGGATACCACGACGCGCAGCAGGTAATCGATGTCGCCGCTCATGCGGTAGAACTCGGCGACTTCCGAGAAGCCCTCGACGGCCGCGGCGAAGCGGTCCAGCCATTCGGCATTGTGCTCGCGCGTGCGGATGGCGACGAACACCGTCACGCCGAGGTTGAGCTTCTCCCGATCCAGGAGCGCCACCCGGCGGCGGATGACCCCCGACTTTTCCAGATTCTGGATGCGCCGCCAGCAGGGCGTGGTGCTGAGCCCGACCCGCTCGGCAATGGTGGCATTCGACAGGCTCGCATCCTCCTGCAGGCAGCCGAGGATTTTCAGATCGATCTCATCCATGGAAGCGAACTTCGGATTTTGGAAAAAAACTAGAATGCAATTTTAAAATTATCTGATGACGCGGAAAGTACGCAAGATATTTTCAGTCGATTTGGCATATCCTGATGGCATTCGCGGGGGTGCGACAGAGAACGAGAGAATGAAGGTCACCGAACATTTCACCGGCCATCCCGCTTCGGTCGGCGAGACCTATGGTCAACATTTCCGATTTGCCGCGGGCACCGGGCTCGAGATGGCCCTGGGCGGCTTGGCCTGCATGTGCCACGGCCTACTGCCCTTCACCTTCACCAACACGGGCAGCCGCGCGATCATCGCGCTGCACGACCGGATGAGCGCGGGCGCCCGCGCCCAGGTTACGGCGCGGATCCGCGAGGAACGGGCCGCGCCGGACGAGGCCGCCGCCACGCCCTGACCGGCCGCCCCGACGCGCCCGGGTTGCATTCTCCGTCAGGAAGGCGAGAATCCGCCCATACTGTCCGATCGCGAGAGTCGTACCAGGCTCGGAATTCGGCACGAGCGAAAGAGGCGCCATAGTGAAAACCGAACATGAACGCCAACCCATGTTCGAGCCCGATGGCTGGGTCTACCGGGCTCGGGTCGGCCTGTTGGTGCCCGACAGCGATGTGGGGCCCGAATCCGAGTGGTCGGCGATCGTGCCGGCCGGGGTCTCCGCCTATGCTAGCCGCTTTCGCTTACCGGTCGGCTTGGTCGCCGCGGTCGGCGACCGTATCGCCAACACGGCCGTGGAGTACGTGGCGGCACCCGGTCCCCTCGACGATGCGACGGCGTTGCTGGCCGACACGGGCGTGGACATCGTCGCCCTGGCCTTCATGTCCACCAGCTACGTGGGCGGCGCCGGCGACGATCCAAAGCTGGTCGAGCGGCTGGGCAAGCTGACGAGCGGCAAGCCGGTGGTCACCACGGGGCGGGCGGTGCTCGACGCCCTCACGCAGCTCGGCGCGGGCCGGGTGATGCTGGTCGACCCACCTTGGTTCCCGCCCGACCTCACCGCCCTTGGACGGGCCTGGCTGGAACGCAACGGCTTCGCGGTCACCCATGCCGCGCCCGCCGGCCTCCCGTCGGGCCAGGGGAACGTCCACCCCGGCGGCCTGTACCGGTGGGTGCGCTCGACCGTCACATCGGATACCGAGGCGGTGATCATCGCGGGCAACGGGTTCCGGGCGGTCGGCGTCGTGCGGTCGCTCGAGGCCGACATCGGTGTTCCCGTCATCACCGCCAACACCGCGCTCCTGTGGCAGACCCTGCGGAGGCTCGGCCTGCCGACGGGCGAGGTGACGCGCTACGGGCGCCTGTTCGCCGCGGCCGGACGCGATGGCTGAGGCCGAGCCGGCGATCGTCCCGCCCGCGGGGCGGGTGGTGATGGTCTCGGGTGCCAACCGGGGCATCGGGCTCGCCATCGCCCGCCGCCTTCATGCCGACGGCTACCAGTTGAGCCTGGGCGCGCGCGATCCCGCGATGCTGGCGCAGGCCGTGGCGGCGATGGGCGACGGCGTGCTGCAATGCCGCTACGACGCGCAAGACAGGCCGACGGCCGGGTCCTGGGTCGAGGCGACGGCGGCGCGGTTCGGCAGGATCGATGCCCTGGTCAACAATGCCGGGGTCTTGCGCGCCTTTCCCTTCGATCGGCCCGACGAGGCCCAGCTCGACGAGATGTGGGCGGTCAACGTCAAGGGCCCCTACTTCCTCTCCCTCGCGGCCTTGCCGCACTTGCGCGCGACGGGACAGGGGCGCATTGTCAACATCCTCTCGAACTCGGGCCTGCGCTATGCTGGCGGGGTGCCGGGCTATGCCATGTCCAAGTTCGCCGCCACCGCGCTGACCCACGTCCTGCGCCATGGCGCATGGGAGGATGGGATGAGGGTCTCGGGCCTCTGCCCTGGTGCCGTGGATACGGAGATGAGCCGGACCAATGCGCCCTTCCCCGGTGAGAAGACCGACCCCGACACCCTGGCCGCGATCGTGAGCCTGCTGATCTCCCTGCCCAACGCCGCCTCGGTGGCGACCATGCCAGTCAACTACGCACTCGAGAGCACGGTCTAGGAGAGCCGCCATGACGCCAGACGACATCCTGTCACACCCGCCCAGGGTGCTGAGCCAAGCGCAGCGGGAGCTCTTCTTCCGCGAGGGCTACCTCCTGGTCGAGAACGCGATCCCGGATAGTTGGATCGAGCGCCTGCGCACGGCGCGCGACGAGCTCGTCGAGCGCAGCCGCGCGCTCGCGGAGTCGGACGCCGTCTACGACCTCGAGCCGGGGCATTCGCGCGCCAGCCCGCGCCTGCGCCGGATCACCAACCCTTCCGTCCAGCATCCGGTCATCTGGGACTACGCCTCCCGGTCCATACTGCCGGACATCGTCGCCGACCTCGTGGGGCCGGACGTGAAGTTCCTCGACACCATGCTGAACTTCAAATGGCCGGGGGGCGGGGCCGAGATCAAATGGCACCAGGATGTGCCCTTCTTCCCCCATACCAACTACGCCATCCTGACGACCGGCACCCTCCTCGAGGACGTGGGCCCCGAGCAGGCGCCCATGGGCGTGGTGCCCGGGAGCCACGAGGGTCCAGTCTACGACCTCTATGACGACGAGGGCGTCTGGACGGGCACGATTTCCGACGCGGACCTCGAAGGCGCGGGCCTCGATCGCGCGGTCCATTTGACCGGGCCGGCGGGCAGCGTGCAGGTCCATAGCTGCCGCACCCTCCACGGCTCGGCCCGCAACGAGTCCGATCGCGGCCGGCCCATCCTTCTCTCGACCTACGCGGCCGCCGACGCCTTTCCCTATGTGCCCTACCCCGCGCTCAGCGAGCAGAGCTTCCGCATCGTGCGGGGCCAGCCCGCGCGCGCGGCCCACCTCGACCCGCGCCCCTGCCCCGTCCCGCCCGACTGGTCCCAGGGCAAGGGCTACCAGTCGATCTTCACCTGGCAGCAAAAAGAGGGCACCGCCCGCCGCCCCGATGGGGCCTGAAGTGGCGCCGCGGGGGCGGGCGAGCGAGGCGCGCCGACCCATCCCACGGGAAACGATCCTCGAACGCCCCATACCCCGACGGTAAGATATAACCGTTCCAAGACAGGGAGGAAGAGGTCATGCAAAAATCCGAACAACACGGATTTTCGCGTCGGCAACTCGGATCCTATGTCGGCGCGGCCGCCGTCGCGATCGGGGCCGGCGGTACCGGGGTGGCGCTCGCGGCAACGAAGGAAAGCCGGGAAGCGCTCAGCCAGCTCAGCAATATGCTTTTCGACAAACCAAAGTTGCGTGGGACTTTCCTTGCCAACCCGGAACGTATCATTAAGGAGAACGGCGTCAGGGTCTGACGAAGGACGACCTCCGCCGTGCCCAGGGCCTGATCGCCGACGGCTTTTGCTGCAAGGGCTGCGGCTGCTAGCAAGCCGTACAACTGTGACGCCATGTTTCAAGCACGGCCACGCTGTCGCGGTGGCGTAGGGACGGCGAGGTCGCCATGGGTCGGCGCGTGAAACCGGGTAACGGGGCCGGTCCGACCGGGTCGAGGGAAGCCTACCTCGAGCGGCTCGTGATCAACGTGAGCCACGACTGCAACTTGCGCTGCACCTATTGCTACGCGGATACGGGTGCCTACGGCGCGCCCCGCATGAAGCTGTCCAACCCGGTCGGCGAGAAGATCGTTGACGACTTCTATGCCCGGTTCGCGCGCATCGGGATGGTCCAGTTCTTCGGCGGCGAGCAGTTCCTCAACCATGCCGGCATCGATTATCTCTGCGACTACATGACGCGCGTCTGCGCGCGGAACGATACCCCGGTGCCGGCCTTCACGGTCATAACCAATGGCACCATCCTCAACGAAGCGGTCATCGATACCATCAACCGCCACGGCATCGGCGTCACGGTCAGCCTCGACGGCCTGGCGCCGGTGAACGACGCGCAGCGGGTCTATGCCAATGGCGCCGGCTCCTACGCGCGGGTCATCGAGAATATCGCCATCCTCAAGGCCCGGACGGGCGGCCTGGGGCAGATCGAGGGCACCTTCACCGGCCAGCACCTCGAATCGGGCTTCTCCCTTTCCGAGTTCATGCATTTCATCGCCACCGAGCTCGACGTCCACTTCCTGCACATGCCCTGGATCGTCGGGGATGGCTATAGCGGCACCGGCATCGCGCCGACGGACGCGAACGTCGATCGGGTGATCGCCATCTACCGGGACGCCTTCTCGGCCTCGCTCCGGTCGCTGGAGACGCGGGACCTCGACGAGGTGATCGTGATCTCCAACATCGAGGAGCTGTTGCGGCCGGCGGCTTCCGGCGGCGGGGGATGCGGGCAAATCTGCCCGGCGGGCAGCGGGACCTTGAGCGCCGGCGCGGACGGCAAGATCTACCCCTGCTTCATGTTCACCAACAACGAGGCGTTCGAGCTCGGGCGCGTGGGCGAGGGTGGGGGCGCTGATTTCGGCGGCCGGCGGTCGGCCTTCACCCGCAAGCTCGCGATCCCGGAAGGGGAGAGCGCCGACAGCTTCGAGACCGGCGCCGCCTGCGCCGGCCAGAATTACGACCTGGGCGGCCGCATCGACGCGATGTCGCCGGCCAACAAGCGGATCCAGACCGCGCTCGACACCTACCTGCGGGGCGAGGTCGCCAGGCTCGAGGCGGACGGCGAGCGCTGGGAATGGATCATGACCAAGTACCGCCTCGCGCAGCTCGACCGCGAGCTCGCGAGGGGTGAGGCCGCCCGCGCGCCACGGCACATACCCGAGCCGATTGTGGCCGACCACGACCAGCCTGGTGCATCGCCGGCCGGAGATTGAGCCGCCGGCGCCGCCATCCCATGTGTCGTGGCGCCCGTCTCCCTTGGAATTCGCGGCACTTCCCGACCGGCAACCGCCAACCCGAGCCCCCTGGCGTGCCGGCGCGCTGGTGCCGGATGCGCCCGCCGCGCCGCGAATCGGCGCGCACGAAGCCCATCAAGGTCAGGGTTTGTCAAGGTGCGGCGCGCTTAAATTCCGTAATAACAATGTGTTAGTGAATCAAGGGTCGAACCTTGACAAACCTTGACAGACGACCCTTCCCGGTGCGGCTGCGTTCACGTATATGGGTATTCCGTCCCACTCCGTCAAGCGCTTTTCGATGGGCGGGACGGCTCGCGCCCATGACACCGCCCGGTCAGTCGGTCAGGGGCTGGCAACCGGCTGCGACGCAGGCGGCCAGGGCGCGCTCCATGCCGGGGCCATAGTCGCCGTCGATGGGGCCGCTGTAGTAGCCGCGCTGGGCGAGGTCTTCCTGGTAGCGCTCGACCCAGTCGGGAACCATCCGCATGACGGCCTCGTATACGCGGATCGCGGCGCCGGCATCCCCCGCCTCGACATAGGCCGCCGCCAGGGTGTTGCGGGTAATCGGGTCGTCCGCCAACGCCAGGGCCTTCCTGGCCAGGCGGACGGCCTCCCCGCCGTCGCGCAGGTGGCGCGGCCCGGTCGCGCGCAGCAATGCGAGATACTCGTATGCGATGGGGTCTCCCGGAGCGAGGCGGATGGCCCGATCGAAGTCCTGGATGGCGCGGTCGTACGCGCCCATTTTGGCGTAGGCGTCGCCCCGGTTGTCGTAGGGGAGGGCGAATTGGGGATCGAGGCGGATGACCTGGTCGTAGTCTTCGATGGCGCGGTCGTACCGGCCCTCGATGCGGTATGCGTCGCCTCGGTTGTTGTAGGCGAAGGCGTATCCGGGATTGAGGCGGATGGCCTGGTCGAAGTCCTGGATGGCGCGGTCGTACGCACCCTTGTTGGCGTAGGCGGCGCCCCGGTTGTTGTAGGCGATGGAGAGGCCGGCACCGTCGAATTGGCCGGACTGGATCAGGCGGCCGCACGCGGCGATGACGAGGTCCGGGGCGTCTTCGCCGCTCACGCAGGCCTGTATGTCGGTGTCGTAATCCGCGCCGGCGGGCGTGGATACGAGAGCCACGGCCAGCGCCAGGAGCATGACCGGCGCGGCGGCGAATCTCGACATGGCGCGGCCCCCTTTGCAACTTCGAGACTGTATCAAGGGGTTGGTCGGCCGGCCAGCGCCGAACGCGCCGCGCAACCCACGGCACGAAAACCGGACCAGGCGTGGGAGGACATGGCGGCGCTTCGCGGGCGTGGCCGCCAGGCCGCTCGATCCACCGCCGAGCGCGAAAGCCTGTTGCAAGCCGCCCGCCTGTTCGCCCATGCTGGCGCCTTCGCCAACACCGAGGAACGGAGCCACCATGGAGCTGCCGAGCCCGGCCGGGATCGAGGACGCGCTCTCGATCGTCCGGCCCCACCTCCCCGAGACGCCCCTGGTGCGTGTGGAGCTGCTCTCCCGCGCACTGGACGCCGACGTCTGGATCAAGAACGAGACCGTGACGCCCATCGCCTCCTTCAAGATCCGCGGCGCGCTCACCGACCTCACGCGCGCCATGGCACGGAGCGGGGTCACCAACGTGGTCACGTCCTCGACCGGCAACCACGGCCAGGCGGTGGCCTATGCCGCGCGGCTCCTGGGCCTGGGGGCGGACATCTTCCTGCCCGCCGAGGCCAACCCCGTGAAGGCCGCCATGGTGCGGGCCTTCGGCGGCACCCTGCACCAGGTGGGGCGCGATAACAACGAGGGCAAGGACGCGGCGCGCGCCTTCGCGGCCGAGCGCGGCTACCACTTCGTCGACGACGGCGAGAGCCTCGACGTGATGGAGGGGGCGGGCACCTTGGGGCTCGAGGTCGGCCGCGGCCTCGAGGGCGTCGATACCATGTTCGTGCCGGTGGGCGACGCCCCGCTCATCACCGGTGCCGGCTGCGGCTTCAAGTCCGTCCAGCCCAAGGCGCGGGTGATCGGCGTCCAGGCCAAGGGCGCACCCGCCCTCATCAACAGCTTCCATGCGGGCAAGGCCGTCGAGGGGCCGGCCGACACCATCGCCGACGGGCTCGCCGCCCGCATCCCGGCCGCGCGCGCGGTCGCGGGCATCTGCGCCTTCGCCGACGACGCCATGTTGGTCGATGACGGGGCCTTGCTGGCGGCCATTCACGCCCTCGCCGAGAGCGCCCATGTACTGGTGGAGCCGGCGGGCGCCGCGGGGCTCGCGGGGGCCTGGGCGCGGCGCCATGAGATCGCCGGCCAGCGGGTCGTCCTGATCCTCACGGGCGCCAACATCGCCACCGATACCCTGCGCGCCGCCCTCGCCGCGCCACCGCTCTTCCCGCTCTCGGCGGCGGCGGGTTAGGGGACCGAATGCTCCTCTCCCCATCCGGGGAGAGGGTGGCACGCGCGGCGTGGGGGGCGGTCGTCGGAAGGCGGGCGAAAGACTCACCGTGGCGCGCGGACGCGCGCACCCTCACCCCGGCCCTCTCCCCGAGGGGAGAGGGGGATTCCTGCGTGGCGATTTTGCCGCTAGAGCGGTTCCGCTTCGATCGGACCCACTCTAGCGCTCTATCTCGCTCGCGGCAGCGGACCAGGTGGTCCGCGCCTGCGCGGGCGCGCCGGGCGACCGGGCTTGCGGCCTGGAGCGATTCCAGTCGAACTGGAAACGCTCTAGGGAATGCCGATCTTGGCCGGGTCGGTGTTGCCGCCGCAGATGACGACGCCGATGCGCTCGCCCGTCGCGGGCCGGTAGGCGCCCGAGAGGAGTGCCGCCAGCGCCGTCGCCCCGCCGGGCTCGGCGACGAGCCGGAGCGCCTCCCACAGGGCGCGCTGGGCGGCCGCGATGGCATCGTCGCCGACGATGACGACGCGGTCCACATGGCGCGCGGCGATCTCCAGGTTCAGGGCGCCCGTGCGCGTCGCACCCAGGGAATCGGCGGCGAGGCCGCCCACTTCCACATCGACGATGCGGCCGGCCGCGAGGGCGCTGGCGAGGGTGGGGCAGCCCTCGGGCTCCACCCCCACCACCTTCGCCCGGCCCCCGTACCAGGCCGCGATGCCGCCGATGAGCCCGCCGCCGCCGACCGCGACCAGGACCGTGTCGAGGTCGCCCGCCTGGCCTTCGAGCTCGCGCGCCACGGTGCCCTGGCCGGCGACGATCTCCGGCTGCTCGTAGGGATGGGCGACGAGGGCGCCGGTCTCCGCCGCGCGCCGCGTGCTGGCCAGAAGCGCGTCGGAGAAGACGGCGCCGGTCACGGTCACGCGCGCGCCGTATTCGCGCAGGCGCGCGATCTTGACCAAGGCCGAGACCGTGGGCACGAAGATCTCCGCCCGGTGGCCGAGGGCGCGCGCGGCATAAGCGACGGCGACCCCGTGGTTGCCGCCCGAGGACGCGATCACGCCCGCCGCCGGCACGTCGCCCGACAGCAGCCGGTTGAAGGCGCCCCGGGCCTTGAAGGACCCGGTGTGCTGGAGCGACTCGAGCTTGAGAGTAAGCCGCCCGCCGACCCCGAAGGCGCCAGCCTCGAGCGCCAGGACGGGTGTCTCGCGGACATGGCCCGCGATGCGGGCGGCGGCGGCCGCGATGAGATCGGCGCCGACCATCACTCTATCCAAGGAAAGGTCATTCCCGCTCCGCGTCGTGGCCGGCCGTGGTCACGCCGTGGAGATGGGCGATCAGGGCGTGGTAGTCCGCCACCTCGCGATCGATGCGCGCCTCGTCCCAGCCCACGATGTCGGCGACCGTCTCGGCCGCCTTGCGGGCACCCTCGCGCGCCATGGTCCCGGTCCAGCCCGCACCCACGCGCCGGAACAGGAGGTCGGCCAAGCTCGTGGGATGCTCGTGCGCGGCCGCGTGCCGCAGATGGGCGAGCTTGGCCCCCGGCCAGTGGTTGAGGAGCGCGGGCGAGGCTTCGTCGTCGGGGAAAGGCTTCGCCGCGTAGGACAGCGCGCGCGGCGCCCCCGAGGGAGCGATCCGGCCCCGGACGGCGGCGGTCAGGTCCGCGCCCGAGCGGCGGTGGGTCATGATATTGCCGGCCGAAAGGGCGATCGCGCCCGGCATGCCGTCGGCGGCGAGGTCGTGGACCACGCGCCCGCGCTCGCCCATCGCGCTATTGGGGTCGTGGGTCTGGGGCCGCACGCCGGCCCATGTGAAGCAGATGTCGTCGCGCCCGAGGCCGAGGCCGGGCAAGAGGTGGTTCACCTCGTCGAGCAGGAAGTCGATCTCCTCCCCGGTGGCGTGGAGGTCGTCCTCGTCGCCGGTGAAGAGCGTGTCGGTCGGCCCGACATAGTGCATGTCGCGCCAGGGGTAGACGTACATCGGGCCGCCGTCCCGGTATTCGGTGATGATGCCGAGGGTGCGGCATTCGGGCGGCAGGCGCACCATGATGTGGGCGCCCTTGGTGCCGGTGATCTTGCGCCCGGCCGCTGGCGCGGCCAGGCGGTTCACGCGGTCGATCCACATGCCGGCGGCATTGATGACGAGCCGCGTACGAACTTGTGCCCGCGCGCCACCGTCCGCGCCGTCGCCCAGGTCGATCCGCCAGCGCCCATCCGCCTCCCGCTCCATGCCCAGGACGGGGGTATAGTTGCGCACGGTGGCGCCCATGCGCTCGGCATCGAGCACCACGTCCATGACGATGCGCTCGGGCCATTCGAAGCGGTATTCGCGAAAGCTGGCGACCCGGCGCAGCTTCTCGGGCTCGCGGAGGTAGCCCAGGAGCGGATGCGCCTTGGCCTCGGCCGGTGAGAGCCACTGGTTGTCGAGGGGGAGGTCGCCGGGGCCGAGCCAGCCGAGGACCCGGAACGCGGTGTTCACGTGCCACGGCTTGTAGTGGCCGCCCTTGTAGAGCGGCATGTAGTAGGTCTTGCGGCGCACCCGCTCGGGCATGGTGCCGACGATCTCGGACCGGCAGTGCATGGCCTCGCGCGCCCGGCGCAGCCCCTTCATGGCCATGGCGGGATCGGCGAGGAACTGCCAGATCGGCGAGTGGCGCGAGGTCGACTGGGCCAGGCCCTCGCCGGGCTCCAGATAGCGCAGGCCGCAATGGAGCATGCGGCCCGAGCGGCTGCTCGACCCGGCGCCGAAATCGCCCTTATCCACCAGCAGCACGTCGTAGCCGGCCGCCGTCAGGTGCTGGGCGGCGCTCGCGCCCACGGCGCCGCCGCCGATCACGACGACGTCGAATTCGCGGTCGTCGATCCCGGAAAGCGCGAGGCGGGGCATGTCCTGTCCTCTCATGGTTGGGTCGGCACGCAAAGGTTAGGCGGGCGGGCCCGGTCCCTCAAGGCCGGTGTGTTGCCACCGCAATCGCGACGTGATCTAACACGCGGCCAGCACCCGCGAGGATGCCTTGATATGAGCCCGCCCCTCCGCCCGACCGACGCGAAGAACGGCATGCCCTATGCCCACAGGGTGACGCGGATCGCCGGCGCGGGCTCGCGCGCCTGGCGCATCCACGACCTCGCCAGCGAGGCGAAAGTCGAGGGCCGCGACGTCATCGACCTGACCATCGGCGACCCCGATTTCGACACGCCCAAGGCGATCGTGGACGCGGCGGTCGCATCCATGCGGCGGGGGCGCACCCACTATATCGACATGGCCGGCATCCCGCCCCTGCGCGAGGCCATCGCCGCGCGCCAGCACCGCCTGACCGGGCAGGTGGTCGATCCCGACGACGTGGTGGTGGTGCCGGGCGCCCAGTGCGGCCTCTTCTCCACCCTCCAGTGCCTCGCCGGGGAGGGCGACGAGGTGGTGATGCTGGAGCCCACCTATGCGACCTACGAGGCGGTGGTGGGGGCCTGCGGCGCCCGAGCCGTCAACGTCCCGCTCAGCCCCGACCGGGGGTTCCATATCGATCCCGAGGATCTCGCGGCGGCCATCACGCCCCGCACCCGCGCCATCCTCATGAACTTCCCCCACAACCCGACCGGGGCGATGATCACGAAGGACGAGCTCGCCGCCATCGCCGAGGTGTGCCATCGTCGCGACATCTGGCTGGTCTCGGACGAGGTCTACGGCTCCCTCACCTATGGCGAGCGGCACTATTCGCCCGCCACCACCCCGGGCCTCGAGGACCGGGCGGTGGTCGTCGACAGCCTGTCGAAATCCCACGCCATGACGGGCTGGCGCCTGGGCTGGGTCATCGCGCGGGGCGAGCTGGCCGCGCACCTCTATAACCTCCTCCTGTGCCAGCTCTACGGCTGTCCGCCCTTCATCCAGGACGCGGCGGTGACGGCGCTCACCCGGGAATACGACGAGATCGACGCCATGCGCGCCGAGTTCGCGGCGCGCCGGACCCTGGTGGCCGAGCGCGTCAACGCCATGCCGGCGGCGTCCTGCCGGCCGCCCGAAGGGGGCATGTTCCTGATGATCGATATCCGGGCGACGGGCCTCGGCTCGGTGGATTTCGCCTTCCGCCTGTTCGCAGCCGAGGGCTTGGCGCTGATGCCGGGCGTGGGCTTCGGGCCGAGCGGGGAGGGGCACCTGCGCCTCTCGCTCTCCTCGCCCCGGGCATTGCTCGAAGATGCCTGCCGGCGGCTCGAGCGGTTCCTCGGCACCCTTTAGCGTGGGTTAGCGCGCTTGCGGCGTTTCGAGATTACTCGCCCGATCCTCCCCCTTCGACAGGCACAGGGTGAGGGCCGGGTGGGTGGGTGTCAACGGCGGAGCAAAATTAGTCCACCCGGGCGGAGCAAAACTAGTCCACTTAACGTTATGCGGTACGCGGTGTTGGGGGGTTGTCCCGGTAGTCCATAGGAGGGACCCGCGCTGCTTCGTGTAGCGCTTGCGTTACGCGGAGCGAAGCAGCGTGGGAGGTTCCTGTGGACCCACCGGGTCAACCATTGCACCGGCGGTCAAGCAGGTATTTTTGGGGATTTCCGCCGTTTTTGGCTTTGGTTGAGACGATAGCTCTCGCCGTTCATTTCCAGGATATGGACATGTAGCGCACCCGGTTCCTTGGACACAAGTTTGTCTCACGCGGCGGGCCTGATTGAGATCGCGGCGTGCCACGCCTGACGAGCTTGAGCGGGGCTCAGGTAGCCGTTCTTCTCCACGATCCACTGGGCATTGTAGAGTTCGACGAAGTCGCGGACGGCGTCCCGCAGCTCCGCGATGTTGCGGTAGATGCGACCATGGATGATCTGTTCCTTCAGCGTGCGATTGAACCGCTCGGCGACGCCGTTGGTCTGGGGCTCGGCGACGAAGGCGTAGGACGGCTGGATGCCCCAGAACTTGATCTGGTTGGTGAAGTGGTCCGACAGATACTGGGAGCCGTGATCCATCCGCAAGGCCAGCCCCCGCGCCGCGCCGGCGGAGGTCGAGCCATACAGCCCGGCAAGCCCCATGGAGATCGGCTGCAGGGCGGCGAAGCGGTCGCCGCGCTTGCAGACATGCCAGCCGACACACTCGGCGTTCCAATGCTCGACGGCGGTGAAGATCCAGCCCCAGCCGTCGTCCACCGTGAACACCCGAACGCCATCGGTGCCCCACATGAGGTTGGGGGCATGAGTGATGATCTCACCGTCATGGGGATTGCCGCCACGGCGGCGGCAGCGATGGGGCGAGAGCAGGTTGTTCTCGCGCATCAGGCGGAGCACCCGCTTGCGGGCAACCCGGATGTCGCGACAGACCCGAAGCCGAGCCCAGACCTTGCGGTAGCCCTCGCCCTCCCAGGGCGATGCCTCCAGGTCGGCTTCGATCGCCACCAGCAGCGCCTGGTCCGAGATCGCGGGCTTCGGTCCCCGACGCTTTGCCGGCGGCTGCTCGGCGTGCTGGCCGGAGGTCATGGCGTAGAACGAGGAGCGGGCCATGCCCCAGGCGGCGCAGACCCGCCGCAGGCCGTAGGCCAGACCCGTGCCGGGCGAGGTGGCGGCACTCATCGCCGCGACCTCCGCCGCCCCAAAGGGCCGAAGGTCTCCGTCTTGGCCTCCAGCAGTTCCACCTGCATGGTCAACTCTCCGATCCGCTTCATGGCGCTATCCAGTTCCGCCTGCACCGGATCGCCCTTGCGTTGCTTGAGCGAGGCGTCGATCCCGCCGATCGCTTTCTCACGCCACTGCTCGAGCCGGAAGATCTCTACGCCCAACTGGCGCGACAGAAGTTGCACCGGCTCGTCACGCAAAAGCCGCAGAACGACCTCACGCTTGCGCGCCACCGTCCATCGCTGGCCAAGTCCCAGCGGGCCTGCCGGCAAAGCCTGGCCTGGGGAAAACGTGGACGAGCCAAGCTCGCCCGCATTTACCACAGGCCCATCAACAGCAACTTTCTTCTCAAAATTATCGGTCATGTTCCGGTCCTCCTTGGACACTTCGATTAAGCCAATTCTGTGTCCAAGGAAATCGGGTCCGACTCACCAGGATATGGACATGGTGGGTGAGGCGGTCCAGCAAAGCCCGGTCAGGCGTTCCGAGCCGAATATCTCCGTCCACTCATCGAACGGCAAGTTGGAGGTCACCAGGATCGAGCCCCGCTCGTAGCGCTGGCTGAAGACTTCGAACAGCAGCTCGGCGCCGGTCTTCGAGAGCGGCACGAAGCCGAGTTCGTCGATGATCAGAAGGTGATACTTTGCCAGTTGCTTCTGCAGGCGCAACAGGCGTTTTTCATCCCCGGCCTCCATCAGTTCATGAACCAGGGCAGCGGCCGTGAGGAAGCCGACGGAGAGCCCCTTTTGGCAGGCCGCCAGACCGAGACCGAGGGCGATATGGGTCTTGCCGGTTCCGCTGTTGCCGAGCGCGATGATATTCTCACGACGCTCGACGTATTCGCATCGCGCCAACTCCAGAACCAGCATCTTGTCGAGCGATGCGATGGCCTTGAAGTCGAAGCTGTCGAGGCTTTTGACGGCGGGGAACCTGGCCTGTCTGATCCGCCGCTCGACCATGCGGCGCTCACGGTCGATCAGTTCCAACTCGGTCAGACGGACAAGATACCGCACATGGTCGGCGCCCTCGGTGGCGCATTGGCGGGCCAGCTTGTCGTATTCGCGCAGGAACGTCGGCAGTTTCAGGGTCTTGAGGTGATGGGCCAGCAACACTTGCGGCGTATCGGTCATGACGCGCCTCCACCCAACAAGCTCATATAACTGGCGGCGGCCGTGGTCGCCACGTTGGCCCGAGGCAGGTAGGGATAGATATCCAGGTCGAGTTTGGGCGGGCGTCGCTCGATACGGCACAGCACAAGGTGTTTGACGGCGTCGTAGCCGATCGCACCCAGGCGCAGGGCGTCCTTCACCGCGCCGTGAAGCACCTCGAGATCGAAGGTCTCCAGAAGCCGAAGGACCTGGACGTATTCCCGCTTGCCGGCCTTGCCCATGCGCGCCTCCAGGAGACGGCGCAGGGTTGGGAAGGCATCAGGCAGTTCCCATCCGGCTAGCGGCGCGGCCTGATCCAGGGCACCGATCTTGTGCTCCAGCAAAGGCAGGTAGTGGATCGGATCGAAGACCATGTCTTCCCGGTCGTAGGAACGGGGGTGTCGGGCAATGATCCCGGCGCCGCAACCGATAACCACCTCGTGGACATAGCCACGGATCCAGACTTCCTGATGGCCGTAGGCGACGGGCACGGAATAGTCATTCGTCCGGTAGCGCACCAGGGACAGCGAGTTGACCCGCGTGCCCTGCTTGTCGCACGCGTCGAACGGTGCCGGCAGTGGCCTCTTCAACGCTTCGCGGTCACGCACAAACCGTTCGCCGATGCTCTCGCGGTGGCCGCGCAGGACGTTGCCTTGCCGGTTGCGGCATTGCTCTTCCAGGTGGCCATTGAAGGCGTCCCAGCTCGCGAACCGGGGACGCGGCGTCATGAAGTTCCGCCGGGCATAGCCGACCACCCCCTCCACATTGCCTTTGTCGTTACCCTTGCCGGGACGGCCGTAGCGGTCCTCGAAGAGGTAATGGGACTGCAGCCCGCTGAACGCCCGCGTTCGTTGCCGCGTGCCATCTGACAAGATGCGCGACACCAGACACTTGTCGTTGTCGTAAAGAATCGATTGGGGAACGCCGCCGAAAAAAACAAAGGCTCTGTTGTGCCCGTCCAGCCAGGCCTCCGTCGTCGCCGCCGGGTAGGCCGCAACGAAGCAGGCATCGCTGTGGGGAAGTGTCATGACGAAAAAATGCGCCCGATACTTGACGCCGGCGATGATCGCATCCGCCTCGCCAAAGTCCGCTCGAGCATGGCCCGGAGGATGTGACAACGGCACAAACATCTCACGCCGACGAAGGCGCCGTTCCCGAACGTAATCCTTCACGATGGTCTCTTTGCCCGTGAAGCCATGTTCGTCGCGAAGGCGCGCGAATATACGCTTCGCCGTGTGGTGCTGCTTACGGTGAACCGTTCGGTCCTCCTCCAGAATACGGTCGATGATATCCGTGAAGGGGGCCAGTTTCGGGCGTTTCGGTGGCTGGCGTCGCCGATATCCCGGCGGTTCCGAATGCCGCAGCATCTTCCTCACCGTCTCGCGCGCAATGCCAAACCGACTTGCCGCCTCTCGCTGGCTCAGACCATCAACATGGCAGGCCAGCCGAACGCGCAGATATAGGTCCACGGTGTACATCCTCCCGCCTTCCATCTCAAAAAAGATCGAAGGCTACAGGTGGCAGAGTTTTACTCCGCCCGCGGCTGGGAAATCCCGCCGCTTCCGTGGACTAATTTGTCACCGCCGTTCTCAGGCGGGCCGCCTCGAGGGCATCGCCTCGGCGGGCGACCTGCGCAAGGCCATCCTCAGGGGGCACGGGCTCTCGACGCCGCTGGCCGCGGTCATGAACGCGGACCCGGTGACGATCGAGGCGCGCCGGATGCGCCATCGGGCGGGCCTCGGCGAGGTCCTGATGCGCCTTCGCGAGCGCTATTCGGCGGCCCCCATGATGTATGCCATGGTGCCGGTGGTGGACGAAGCCGGCCGGCCCCATGGCCTGATCGACCTCCAATCCCTGTCCCGTGTCACGGCGCTCGGCTTCGCGGTCAGCCCGCGCAGCGCGCTCGTCATCGGCGGGGCGGGTTTCATCGGCTCGGTGCTGACGCGCAAGCTGATCGCGGGCGGCTGGTCGGTGACCGTGCTCGACAGCTTCCTCTACGGCGCGGGCAGCCTCGACGGCATCGACGACCTCGACCATGGCCGCCTGCGCGTCATCCGGGGCGACGTGCGCAATATCGATACGATGGTCGAGGCGGCCTCGGGCGTGGATGCGGCCATCTACCTCGCCGAGCTGGTCGGTGATCCGGCCGTCTCCATGGCGCCGCAAATGGCGCTCGAGACCAACTACCTGGCGGCGACGGCGCTCGCCCACCTCTGCGCCTACCTGAACGTCAACCGCTTCGTCTATACCTCGTCCTGCAGCGTCTATGGCGCCAGCGCCGACCCGGACGCCTTTCTCGACGAACGCTCGCCGACGGCGCCCTTGAGCCTCTACGGCAAGATGAAGCTTTTGGTGGAGGAGGCCATCCTCGCCACCGCGCGCCAGCCCAACCGCCTCTTCGCGCCCACCATCCTGCGCCTGGGCACGGTCTTCGGGCTGTCGCACCGCGCCCGCTTCGACCTCGTCGTCAACACCCTGGTCAAGGAGGCGTGCAAGCACGGGCGCATCCGCCTCTTCGGCGGCGACCAATGGCGCCCGCAAGTGCATGTGGGCGACGTGGCCCGCGCCATACTCCAGGTGCTCGAGGCGCCGCTCGACCGAGTGCGGGCCGAGACCTTCAACGTCGGCAGCACGGACCAGAACCACACCATCGCCGAGCTCGGCGCCTTCGCGGCCGAGGTCTTCCCCGGCCTCCAAGTCATCCGCGAGGCGGGCGCGACCGATCCCCGCAGCTACCGGGTGAGCTGCGATAAAATCCGCGACGGGTTGGGATTCCATACCGAGATTTCCGTGCCGGGTGGTATGAAGGAGTTGAAGAGCGCCATCGCATCCGGTCGCATCGCCGACCTCGACGCCCCGCGATACAGCAACCATCTCACGGTCCGGGACCTGGCGTTCGACTGACCGACCCCACAGAGGAACACGAGCGAGCGCCGAGGCCCATGACGGAAAAATTCATCCCCTATGCCCGCCAGGATCTCGACGACGACGACATCCAGGCCGTCGTCGCGGTCCTGAAGGGCGACTGGCTGACCCAGGGCCCCGCCATCGCGGCCTTCGAAAATGCGATCGCCGAACGGGTGGGCGCCAAGCACGGCATCGCCGTGGCGACGGGCACGGCGGCGCTCCACGCGGCCTGCCACGCGGCTGGCGTCGGCCCCGGGGACGAGGTCGTCACGGCGCCCATCACCTTCGCCGCCAGCGGCAATTGCGCGCTCTTCCTCGGCGCCGACGTCCGGTTCGCCGATATCCGCCCCGACACATATTGCCTGGACCCGGGAAAGCTCGAGGCCGCCATCACGCCCCGCACCAGAGCGGTGATCCCGGTCGATTTCACCGGCCAGCCCTGCGACATGGACGAGATTGACGCCGTCGCCGAGCGCCACGGCATCACGGTCATCGAGGACGCGGCCCATGCGCTCGGGGCCACCTACAAGGGGCGGCCCGTGGGCTCGCTCGCGCCCATGACCACCTTCTCCTTCCACCCGGTGAAGCACGTCGCCATGGGGGAGGGGGGGCTCATCGCCACTGACGACGACGCGCTCGCGGCCGAGATGCGCCTCTTCCGCACCCACGGCATCACCAACGATGCGAGCCGCATGACCCTTCCGGCCCAGGCGGCGGACAACGAGGCGGCCGTCGGCGTGGGGCACAATGCCGAGGGGCGCGCGCCCTGGTACTACGAGATGCAGGCGCTGGGCCCCAACTATCGCATTACCGACATGCAATGCGCCCTCGGCCTCAGCCAGTTGGGCAGGCTCGACCGCTTCCTCGCCCGTCGGCGAGAGATCGCCGCTCGCTACACGGCCGCTTTCTCCGAGTCCCCGCTCATCGTGACGCCATACCAGGCGCCGGACAGGGAGAACGCGTGGCACCTCTACATGCTGCGCCTGGTGCTGAAGCGCATGACCAAGACCCGGCGCCAGGTGTTCGAGGCGCTTCGCGCCAGGGGCATCGGCGTCCATGTCCACTACATCCCGCTCCACCTCCAGCCCTATTACCGCGACCGGTTCGGCACCCGCCGCGGCGACTTCCCCGAGGCGGAGGCCTTCTACGACGCGGCGCTGACCATCCCCCTCTTCCCCGCCATGACGGACGCCGAGGTTGGCCGGGTGATCGAGGCTGTCCTCGAGACGGTGGCATAGCACTGGCCCGGCCCTCCTACTTCGTCCTTCGGCAAGCTCAGGATGAGGAGGCTCAGCATGAGGGCCTCACCCCGGCCTGCCGCGCACCCGGCCTGCCGCGCACCCGGCCCTCGTACTTCGACAAGCTCAGCATAAGGGCCTCACACTGGTCTACGGCGCACCCGGCCTGCCGCGCACCCGGCCCTCGTACTTCGACAAGCTCAGCATAAGGGCCTCACACTGATCTACGGCGCACCCGGCCTGCCGCGCACCCGGCCCTCATACTTCGACAAGCTCAGCATGAGGGCCTCACACTGAGCCTGTCGAAGGGGGAGGCCCGGGGCGGGGATTCGCGTTGGAGGTCACTCGCCCGATTGATTTGCATCAAGGCGGGCGGGGCCGGCGGGGCATAGGGTTTCGGTCATGGACCAGGGCCTGATTGCAAAGTACGCGCGGCGTGTGCCGCGCTATACCAGCTACCCGACCGCGCTCCAGTTCGACCAGGACGTGGATGGCGGCGTCTATCGGCGCTGGCTCGAAGCCGTCCCGCCCGAGGCGCCGCTCTCGCTCTACCTCCATGTCCCGTTCTGCGACAGCATGTGCTGGTTCTGCAGCTGCCATACGCGGGTGGTGAATGGGTATGGGCCCATCGCGCATTATCTCGAGGCCCTCATGGGCGAGGTGGAGGTGGTCGCGGATACGCTTGAGGGCGAGCGCCGCGCGGCGCATGTCCACTGGGGCGGCGGGACGCCCACGATCCTCTCGCCCGACGATATCGCGGCGCTGGCCGACTGCCTGAAGCGGCGCTTCGCGTTCTCGGACGCCACCGACTTCGCCGTCGAGATCGATCCCCGGACCCTGACCCATGATGTCGCCAGGGCGCTCGCGCGCGCCGGTGCGAGCAGGGCGAGCCTCGGGGTCCAGGACCTGGGTGACGATGTCCAGCGCGCGGTCAACCGGGTCCAGCCCGCGGACATGATCCGCCGCGCGGTGGGTTGGCTGCGCGGCGCGGGCATCGAGGCCATCAACATCGACCTCATGTACGGCCTGCCCCGGCAGACGGTGGAGGGGGTGCGGCGGACGGTGGATTCCGTCCTCGGCCTGGCGCCCGACCGCATCGCCCTCTTCGGCTACGCCCATGTGCCGTGGATGAGGCGGCACCAGCGGCTGATCGACGAGGCGGCCCTGCCCGTCAAGCCGTGGATCATGCTGCCGAGCACGGCGAGATAGAGGGCGTAGCTGGTGTTGAAGACCTTCCATTCCGAGCTCAAGGCCGGCTCCACCAGGAGGTGGTGGGCGCTCGCGAGCTGGAGGAACAGGATGTACATGAGGAAGGCCATGCGGCTGACCTTCTCGGAGATGGGCTTGGCGCCCAGCACCATGGCGATGATGGCGTACCATACCGCGACATGGGCCGACACGTTGATCTGCTGCGAGGAGTGGCCCATGGCCCACCACACCAGCTTGTACGTGAGCGGGTCGATGTAGCTGATGAGGCCCAAGGACCACAGCAGGGTCGGGATCAGGATGATGGCGCCCGAGGCGATGGTGAAGACGGCAATGATCGCCGCCGTCATGGCGCCGAAGGTGACGAGCGGGATCGACCCCTCGTAGGTCTTCTCGTCCTTGGCGACCACGAGGGTGCCGAAGAATACGCAGCACCCGAGCAGCGCCCCCACCGCGAAGAGGATGATGCCGAGGTAGAAGTGGGGTGCCGCCTGCATGGGCACGTAGGAGGTGAACATGACGCTCGATTCACCTTCCAGGACGGCCACGTTGGTCACCACGGCGCCCACCAGCATCAGGGCGAAGCCGACCCATGCCAGCCAGGGCGTCGCCAGGCGCGAGCCGAGGAGGACCGCCGAGGCGAAATAGAGCAGCGCCATCTCGAAGAAGATGATCCATACCAGCAGCACGTCGAGCCCGTGGGCCGTGAGCGCCAGATAGAACCATTCGGGCGAGAGCAGATGCACCGCCTGCCAGCGCGTCAGCGCCACGCCCAGGCCGAACAGCCCCCCGACCAGGAGAAAGACCACGGCGACGACGGCATTGGCCTTGATCAGCCGTTCCGCCGGAAGGTGCACGCGAAGCCCCGTGGCGGGGCAGGTGCGGAATTGCACGCTGGCTGCCATGACAGAATGCCCCTGTTATTCGGTGACGTAGAGCTTGCCGAGCATGGTGTGGTGGCCGATGCCGCAATACTCGTTGCAGACCACGGAGAACTCGCCCGCCTCGGTCGGCGTCAAGTTGATCACCATGTCGTAGCCGGGGTGGACCTGGAGGTTGATGTTGGTCGGCTGGAGGGAGAAGCCGTGCTGCCAATCGAGCGAGGAGAGGTGTAGGCGGTAGGACTTGCCCTTCTCCAGCTCCAGGATCGGCCACCACTCCCACAGCCGGCCGAACATATAGACGTCGGCGCCGGGCGGTGGCCTGACGACCGGGATGCCCGTGTCGCCCTCCTCGCGCACGGCATACTGGTCCACCATGGCCTCGGTCAGCTCGGCGTAGGCGTCGGGCGTGGTGCGGTAGGCTTCGTTCGACAGGTTCTGCTCACCAAACCCGTGCCAGTAGATCATCATGCTGAACATGACGATGCCCCACAGGAAGGCGACCGCGATCCAGACAAGCTCGATGCGAGCGACCGGCTCATTCCACCAGATGCGCTCCTTGGGGGGATGGATGGCCATCCTCTCCTCCCTCTCCTAGTTGGCGATGGGGACTGACGTGAGCTCGAGCACGCCCCACAGGACGTAGAGCACCGTGGGGAGGACGACGCCCAGGAACAGCAGCAGGAACGGGTTGTCGAGCACCCGCTGCATGAAGGGAATGCGCTCTCCCCCGCCTCCCGATTCCGACATGGACGTGCCCTTTCGATGGTGTGCGGCAACTGCCCCCGATGCGCGAAGGATGCGTCCTTCGACGATTCCAGACATACCGGGACAGGCGCGAATGCGCCTTGATCCATATCAATCGCTGCTGGCCGCGCCGCGGCGCCGCGCGGGAGTGGGGCAGCGGCATCTTCCAAGAATCAATCGAGTGGACTCGGTACGAGTGGAGAGAACGCGTCATGAGAATCCCCCTCTCCGCTTGGGGAGAGGGCCGGGGTGAGGGGGTGCGCGCCCGCGCGTCAGAAGAGTCTTTCGGCCGCCTGCCGGCGGCCACGCCCTCACCCGGCGCGCGGTGCGCGCCACCCTCTCCCGCATGCGGGAGAGGGTTCGAAGCGTCGGATTCGAGGTGCTAGGCGCCGGTCAGCCGGCCGATGAGGCCGAAGGCCACGAGCGTGAGGACGAGGAGGATGAAGAAGAAGACGAGGGTGCGATGCTCAAGGGTGCGCCCCATCGCCCGCTCGAACCGGCGCAGGATCCAGTCGGCGAACAGGTAGAGCGGAACCGCGACGATTATGAGGTAGATGATTTCCACGATCGGCACCTGTCATGGGCCGGGAAGGATAGGGGCGGCCGGGCGCTCAGGCCGCGGCGCGCAACTCGAGCCGGGCCCAGATCTCGCTGAGCGCGTGTACGAGATCGGTCATCATGACGTCGGTGTGGAGCGGGCCCGGCGTGATGCGCAGGCGCTCCGTGCCCTTGGGCACGGTCGGGTAGTTGATGGGCTGGATATAGATGCCGTAGGTATCGAGGAGGGTGTCCGTGACCTGCTTGCACAGCATGGGATCGCCCACCAGGGCGGGGACGATGTGTGTCTCCGACGGCATCAGCGGCAGGTCCGCCTTCTCGAGCATCGCCTTGAGGCGCGCCGCGCGCTCCTGCTGGCTTTCCCGCTCGCGGTCGCTTTCCTTGAGGTGGCGCACGCTCGCTAGTGCCGCCCCGACGATGGCCGGCGGCAGCGAGGTGGTGAAGATGAACCCGGGCGCATGGCTGCGGATGGCATCGATCAGCGCCGCCGACCCCGCGATATAGCCGCCCATGACGCCGAACGCCTTGGCCAGCGTGCCCTCGATGACCGTGAGCCGGTGCATGAGGCCCTCGCGCGCCGCGACGCCGCCGCCGCGCGGCCCGTAGAGGCCGACGGCATGGACCTCGTCGAGATAGGTCATGGCGCCGTAGCGGTCGGCGAGGTCGCAGAGGGCGGCGATGGGTGCTATGTCGCCGTCCATGGAATAGACCGATTCGAACGCGATCATCTTGGGCGCATCCGCGGGCGCCGCCCGCAGCAGCGCCTCGAGATGCGCGAGGTCGTTGTGGCGGAAGATCTTCTTCTCGGCCCCACTGTGGCGGATACCGGCGATCATCGAGGCGTGGTTCAAGGAATCGGAGAATGTAATGCAGCCCGGCAGCAGCCTCGCGATGGTGCTGAGGCAGGCCTCGTTGGCCACATAGCCCGAGGTGAAGACGAGCGCCGCCTCCTTGGCGTGGAGATCGGCCAGCTCCGCCTCCAAGAGGACATGGAGGTGGGTGGTGCCGGAGATGTTCCGCGTCCCGCCGTTGCCCGCGCCCATGCGCGCGACCGCGTCCGTCATGGCGTTGAGCACGACCGGGTTCTGTCCCATGCCGAGATAGTCGTTCGAGCACCAGATGACCACGTCCCGCGTCTCTCCGTTGCGCCGGTTGCGCGCGATGGGAAAGCTTCCGGCCCGGCGCTCGAGATCCGCGAAAACCCGGTAACGGCCTTCATTCTTCACCTGATGAACGGCGTCCTGAAAACGAGCTTCGTAATCCATGAGGGGCTCTCCTCGACATCTGTCCCGCGCACCTGGCGGACCGGCCTCGAGCAAACAACCGCTCTGGAGGTACGCCGGGCCGCTTGTCCCCTTGTTACCGGAAGGACGTGGAGAAGGGATTGATTTGGATCAACGCGTGCCTATCCGGTTAATACCAACGGCCCATAAGAATGACCCGTTGTATGTTCCCTCAAGCGCCGGGCGGGCGCGTCCGCGCCCTTGGCTTACCTCGCATAAGCTCGGGCGCGCGGTCGCGCTTGCCAGCGGTCGATGAGTCAAGCTCATCGGCCGCTGGTATAAGACAGACACCCACTACATATAGAGTAAACGGCGCGCCATGCCGACACCGCCCAATCGGCTGCTTTTGACTCGAAGCCGACCTTCACTTTGCCGCCGTGGTAGGCGATCTCGCTCCGGGTCGTGCCCCATCGATGGCCCTTGCGCTCGCCCGAGCGGGCGTGGCGCGAACCGCACAAGGCTTCCGCGTCCGCCGACATCATCTCGTTCAAAGACTCGAGGCCCGCCAAAAGGCAGAAGCGATCGACGCTCATGCGCAGATCGTCGAAGGCCTCCGGCATCGATGGCAAGAGCCGACAGGATGGTTCCGAGGAACGGTCGTTGCGTCTTGGTCATGGCGTCGTTCTCCTGGAATCAGCACCCAGAGCCTAGCGGCTCCAGGCGGAGGAGGAGCCGTAGTGACCTTCACCGGCCAGTGGAGGGCGGCCGTGGCCGCGCGCGGGTCACAAAGTCGAAGCCGACGTACCGAATTTCCCGCCCGCCACTTTCCTTCGACATGAGGGAGGAGGAGCCGTAGTGACCTTCACCGGCCAGTGGAGGGCGGCCGTGGCCGCGCGCGGGTCACAAAGTCTGATTCGCCTCCCAATGTATCTGCCGCAGCGTGAAAATCTCCGTGGCCCTATGGGGTACCCGCCGGGGATATAGAGGGTCCGGCCCCCAGCCGAGCTCGAGCGTGTCCGAGCCCGGTGCCGCGGCCGCGCGCGCGCTCATGGAAGGCGTTCGCTCGAACTGGATGGGGGGCGCCACACGCGTGAGCAGACCGAGGCGGCTGTCCTGGTCGACCAGGTATTTCTCGAGATCCTCTTGGGTTATGGGCACGGGGGACTCCTTGTTCCGGCAATGGCGCGCGCCCAACATCGCGGTCTTGGCCAAAGCCACGCGAACGAGCCAGCTCCCCCCTTCCGTGGCGCGACGGATCAAGGCGGCCATCACGCCGAGGGCCCCCAAGAAACCGGTTCCGTAATCGTTGAAGTAGGCGGGAGCGAGGCTTAGCCGATCCCTGTTCGCGCTGTGAATACTCGCAAATCCCGTACACGCTTGCGCGAGCTGCTCCCATCCACGGCGCCCTGCCCACGGACCCTGAAAACCGTAGCAATCGACTTGCACGCAGATAAGATTCCTCTTTCGCCGCGTCAGCTCCTCGACCGTGAGCCCCGCCTTCGCCATGGCGCCGGGACGGAGGCCATCGACGAGGACGTCGGTGGTCTCGAGTAGCTTGAAGATCAAGGCGCGGTCGTGTTCGAGGCTGTAGTCCAGGTATGTGGCCTTCTTGCCCCACCCGGTCTCCACTTCGAACGGGAGGACGTGGTCCAGGTATGGATGACGCCCGTGAATCACATCCGCCCCCTGGTCGGCGAGGGTGCGGCCGATGGTCGGCCCGGCGAGCACCCGGGCGAACTCGAGAACCCGGAGCTTCTCGAGCGGGCGAAACACGTCGTCCGAGAAGGGCTCCGGCTCTCCATCCGCGATCTTGGTCAGCTCGATCACCGGCACATCGGCGATCGAGCTCCCTTGTGGATGGGCGAGCCACTCTTCCCGGTCGCGGACGATCGCCGCGCAGAGGCCCAACTCGGAGAGCCGGTCCTCCAAGTCCTGTGCGTCGTGCCGCATGGTCGCCTCGGCGATCGAGTCATGTTCGCCGACGCAGCCGAGGAACTGGAGGATGCCTTCGCGCAGGTGAGAGTACGCCCCATTGTAAACGATATGCCGACCGTCCTTCGTCGCGTAGAAGTCGTTCACGGGCGTGTGCACAGGCGCGATATCGAGCTGCCAGCCTTCCTGGAAATGATAGGCAACCGAATTGAGCATCAGGCCCGCGTGCCGTCGGTCGAGACGCATGGCCTGCGAGCCGAGGCCCCGCATTTGGCCGATCGTCGCCGTGGCCAAGCCGATCGCCCCGAGCAATGCTGCCGCAAAATCATGGGCGGCAATTGGCGAGTCGATGTATCCGGGCTCCTGGACAATTTCGAGTCGACTCTCCGAATCGAACTGGACGCCCAATTGTCCGGTAATCTCTTCGAACAGTTGTCGCTGCGTTTCCGTCCAATTCATCACACGTTCCCCTCGTTCGGACTTCGCGGCGAATTGGCGAGTATAGGGTGCATGCTCCGGGGATTCGCCCCTGGATGCCAGGAAATCGTCGATCCGCCGCGCCGCGCCACGGCCAGCGATTGAATCGTGACGGCCAAAGCGCTCACGCTCGGGGCTCCGACACAGTGCAAACGGAGCCGGTCATGCAGTTGTCGCGCGAGGAGCTTCTCGCCGCCTACCGCTCGACGCGGACATCCGCAAAACCCGTCCGCTGGGGATCATGGCGATTGTGGGTCGGGTTCGCGGTTGCCGCACAAGCCGCGCAACGCGATTTATTCGCCCAAACATCTGGGGCTTCCCGGCCGGGGCAATGGACAAGAAAAGCACCAAGAAAGCCGCGCCGGTGCCAGGTAACACGGGGGATGGTGATGCGAAGAGGCCTGTTGGCTAAAGTCGAAACATTTCTGATTGTTAATGGCGCCAGTGGCGCCAGCGGCTCGACAGCCGACCCGCCTGGCTGTTAGTATTTGGGTACAATGAAACGCCCTTTACCTTTATCCAGTCAAGTTACTGACTGCTGACTGACGACTGACGGGTCCGCGGGTTGTTGAAATCTCGGCCGGCAGCCGCCAACAGGGAGACGACACCATGACGATGACCAAAGCCATTGCGCGCGCCTGGACCGACGCGGACTACAAAGCCAAGCTGTTGAGCGACCCTCATGCCGCCCTGGCCGAGGTCGGTGTCGCGGTTCCCGCGGGCACGACCGTGAAGGTGATGGAGAACACGGCCGAGACCCACCACCTGGTGCTGCCGGCGAGCCCGGCCGCCGCCGGTGAGCTCTCCAGCGAGGAGCTGGAGAAGATCGCGGGGGGTAGTGGGGGTAAGTGTCCTAAACAAATGGTTCTAACCAACTAGGGTCTGTTGAGATTTAGGATTCCCAAACGGCATAATATGTGATTCAAACTTTCTTTTGGAGGAGGTTTGAATGACATCGGAGCGTTTTGTGATCACCGATAGGCAGTGGGCGCGGATGGAGCCGCATTGTCTTGGCAAGAAGACGGACCCTGGCCGAACGGGTGGCGATGGCCGGTTGTTTTTGGAGGCGGTTCTTTGGATCGCGCGGACCGGCTGTCCATGGCGTGACTTGCCGGTACGGTTCGGCAAGTGGAATACGGTGTTCAAGCGGTTTCGTGATTGGGTCAAAGCCGATGTTTTCAAACGGATATTCGACGCCGTGTCAGACGATCCAGACATGGAGTTTGCGATGATCGACGGCACAATCGTCAAGGTTCATCGGCACGGCCAGGGCGCAAAAGGGGGACTCAAAGCCAGGCTATCGGCAAGTCAAGGGGCGGGTTGAGCACCAAAATCCTGGCCCTGACGGATGCGCTTGGCAATCTGGTCCGCTTTGTTCTCTTGCCCGGACAACGCCATGACACCGTCGGCGTCGCCCCGCTCATCGAGAATATCGAATTCGGCGGCCTGATCGCCGACAAGGCGTTCGATTCGAATTGGATCATCGAAAACATGAACGAACGGGGCGTGCAAATCGTCATATCCCAACGCCCGCAGCGTCTCCAGCCACTGGACATCGATAGCGAAATCTATAAATGGCGACACCTGATCGAGAATTTCTTTTGCAAACTCAAGGAGTTCAAGCGTATCGCCATGCGAAGCGAAAAAACCGACGACAGTTTCGAGGCCATGATCTACCTCTGTTCAGCAATCATCAATTCACGATGAATCTCAACAGGCCCTAACCCGGTAGTCGGTAGCAACTGACTTTTCACCCAGTAAAACTGACTGATGGGCCTGAGGTCCGCGGGTTGTTGAAATCGGGCTGAATCGGGCCCTGGCCGGCAGCCGCCAACAGGGAGACGACACCATGACGATGACCAAAGCCATTGCGCGCGTCTGGACTGACGCGGACTACAAAGCCAAGCTGTTGAGCGACCCTCATGCCGCCCTGGCCGAGGTCGGTGTCGCGGTTCCCGCGGGCACGACCGTGAAGGTGCTCGAGGACACGGCCGGTACCCGACACCTGGTCCTGCCGGTGACCCCGGCCGCGGCCGGTGAGCTCTCCAGCGAGGAGCTGGAGAAGATCGCGGGGGGTCGCACGGGTGGTCCCAACATCAACGGGGCCGGTAACGCCTCCTAACCCAGTCGACTGACGGGTCCGGTCCCGCGACTCCCTCATCCCAGTCACTGACTGGCGGGTCCGAGGTCCGCGGGTTGTTGAAATCGGGCTGTATCAGGCCTTGGCCGGCAGCCGCCAACAGGGAGACGACACCATGACGATGACCAAAGCCATTGGTTGAGGCCGGCGGAGGTCAAATTTAGCTGGTTGGGTGGCCTGTCCCGACTTCGGCTGTTGGCTAATTGCCGCGTAAAAGGCACGTGTGCGGCAACCCTATATGTAATGGGTATCTGCATCGTCCCTATCCGGTTAATGCAGGTAGCGACCGAGTGTTCTTTATATGTTCGCTCTAAGGGTGTACTGTTCCCGCCTCTGAGGATTGGTCGGGAGACAGGGCATGAGCGGCTTGTTGACGTTCCAAGAGCGCTACCGAGACGAGGAATCGTGCATCCTGGCCTTGGCGGATCGACGCTGGCCGTCTGGGTTTGCGTGCGCCCGCTGCGGGCACCGGCGGGGCTATCGGCACAAGGCGCGGGCGCGCGTCTTCGAATGCGCGGCTTGCGGTCGTCAAGAGTCGGTGACGGCGGGAACCATCTTCCACCGCACCCGCACACCGTTGCCCAAATGGTTCCTGGCGGCGTGGTTGATGGGGCGGGACAAGCGCGGGGTCTCGGCCCTGTTCCTGGCGCGCGAGCTGGGGCTTCGCTATGAGACCGCATGGCTGATGGCTCACAAGCTGCGCCATGGCTTGGCGGAGCGGCCGGATGCGTTGCTGGACGGCATGGTCGAGGTCGATGAGAGCTACTACGGCGGGCGCGGCAAGCCCGAGAGCCGGGGCCGCGGGATGGCCAATGCCAACAAGAGCCTGCTCGTGCTGGCGGTGGAGAAGGTGGCGGTGGCGCCGGGCAAGGGGGTCGAGGGCAGCGGCTTCGTCGCCGGCCGGGCGCGGCTTGCCATCCTGCCCCGGGCCAATGCCGAGCAGCTCGGCGGCTTCGTGCGGGCCGCCGTGACGCCGGGCGCGCGCCTGCTGACCGACGATTTCAAGGGCTATGCCGGGCTCGGCGCCGTCTACCGGCACCAGCCCACCGTCCAAGGCCAAGGCAAGAACGCCGAGACGCAGATGCCGATCATCCACGTCCTGTTCAGCAACCTCAAGACCTGGCTCAACGGCACCTACCATGGCGTCAGCGCCAAGCACTTGCCGCGCTATGGCCGGGAATGGGCCTATCGCTTCAACCGCCGCCGGCGGATCGACGACCTCGGCGACTTCGTCCTGAGCCGCGCCATGGCCCGGCCAACCATCACATACCGCCAGTTGATCCACGGTCTGCAACCCAACGACGCGCTACCTGCATTAACCGGATAGGGACGATCTGCATTGACCGGATAGGCACGGATCAACGCTCCCACGCGGCGCCGAAAACGCGCCTGCGCCCGTCGGCATCGACGGTGATGGCGCGGGTGCCGCGCTCCCGCCGCACGAGGCGCGCGCCCGCCCGCGGTGGGAGGACGTAGAGCGCCGTCGAAAGCGCGTCCGCCAGGGCCGCCCGCCTCGCGATCACCGTGGTGACGCGATAGCGGCCCGGGCTGCGCCCGGAGGCGGGATCGAGGATGTGGTGGTGACGCGCGGAAGCCTCGAACGGGGTGGCGCGGCCGCTCGAGGTCGCCACCGCGCGGTTGACCAGATCGAGGGTGGCCACCGGGCGCGCCGGCCGAAGCGGATCGGGGATGCGCACGCGCCAGCCGCGCCCGGCGCCGGGCGCCTCGAGGGCCGAAGTCTCGCCGAGCTGAACCAGGACCCGGTCGAAACCCGCGTCACGCAACAGCTCGGCAACGCGGTCGGTGACGAAGCCCTGGGCGATGCCGTTGAGGGTGAGGGCCATGCCGGGCCGCGCGAGCCGCACCCCGGCGCCCGTGAGGTCGATGCCGGCCGCGCCGACGAGGGCCCGCGCCGCGTCGATCGCCCGCCGGCCCGGCCCCGCGGGATCGGCGCCGGGCCGGGCAAAGTGGTCGGCATGGAGGCGCCACAAGGGCTGAACCGTCACATCGAATGCGCCGCCGGCCGTGCGCCGCTTTGAAGACATCGGCGAGCAGCCCTATGACGGCCTGATCACGCCGGACGGGCGCTACTACGTGGCCGGGCTCTTCGGCGAGGACGGCCTGGCACTCCTCGACCTCTGGGACCTGGATGCCGGCGTGCGCCGCATTCTCGGCGGCTATGGCTGCGGCGAGGCGGCGTTGCCGGTTTACAAGATGCCCCATCTCGAAGGATGGGCCAGTGCTGGCGGGCTCCTCTTCCTACCCGCCGTCGGCCGCCACGAGCTGCTGGTCGTCGAGCGCGGGAGCTGGCGCGAGGTGGGCCGCATCCCGGTCCACGGCCAGCCCGTCTTCGCCGTGGCCCGGCCCGACGGCCGCCAGATCTGGGTCAACTTCGCCCATCCCTTGAACGACGTGGTCCAGGTGATCGATGTGCCGACGCGGCGCATCGTCCGCACGCTCGAGCCCGGCAAGGCCGTGCTCCATATCGAGTTCACGCCGCGCGGCGAGCAGGCCTGGATCTCCGTGCGCGACGAGGACGTGGTCGAGGTCTACGACACCCAGACCCTCGAGCGCCTCACCACGCTCGCCAGCGAAAAGCCGAGCGGCATCTTCCTCACCGCGCGTGCCGGGCGCATCGGGCTATGAGCGCGACCATCGACATGATTGCCGAGCTGACCCCGATGGAGCGGCGGCTCCTCGACGAGTTCCAGCACGATTTCCCGCTCGTCCCCCACCCCTATGCCGAGATCGCCGGTCGCCTCGGCGTGAACCAGCAGACGGTGCTCGACGCCTACGAGCGTCTCAAGGACGCGGGCCTGATCGCCCGCATCGGCGCGGTCATCGGACCCCACATGGTGGGCTGGAGCACCCTCGCCGCCATGGCCGTGCCCGATGATCGTCTCGAGGCGGTGGCAGACCTCGTGAGCGGCTACGCCGAGGTCAACCACAATTACGAGCGCGAGCACCCTTTCAATCTGTGGTTCGTCTTGACCGTCGCCGGCGAAGCGCGCGGCCGCGCCGTCCTCGACGAGATCGAGGCGCTCACTGGCCTCGATGTCATGGAACTGCCGCTCGTCGAGACCTATCACCTCGATTTGGGATTCCCCATCCAATGGGACTGAGCCAACAGGACCGCGCGCTCATCGCCGCCCTCTAGGACGGCCTGCCGGTCGTGGCGCGGCCCTATGCCGCGCTCGCGCACGCCTGCGGCCAGACCGAGGACGAGGTCATCGGCCGCATCGGGCGCCTGGGCGCGGCGGGCGCCATCCGGCGCTTCGGCGTCATCGTGCGCCACCACGAGCTCGGCTACCGCGCCAACGCCATGGTGGTGTGGGACGTGCCGGACGACGAGGTGCGCGCCGCCGGGGAGCGCCTCGCCGCGCTCTCCTTCGTCACCCTCTGCTACCGCCGGCCGCGGCGCCCGCCGGACTGGCCCTACAACCTCTTCTCGATGATCCACGGCCGCGATCGGACGGCCGTCCTGGAGCTCGTGCGCCGCGCCGCCACCGAGGCGGGCCTCGAGGCGGCTGCGCGCGAAGCCCTGTTCAGCCGCCGCCGCTTCAAGCAGCGCGGCGCGCGTTACGCGGCCGAGAGCACCGAGCACCTGCGCGGAGAGATGTCATGGATGCAGCAGACCGGCGTCTGATCAACCGCCTCCAGGACGGCTTCCCCGTCGCCGAGCACCCCTATGCGGCGGTCGCCACGGAGCTGGGCCTCACGGAGGCCGACGTGATCGCGCGCGTGGGGCGGCTGCTCGCCGACGGAATCTTGAGCCGTTTCGGACCCCTCTTCGACGCCGAGCGCATGAGCGGTGCCCTCACGCTCGCGGCCATGGCGGTGCCGGAGGCGCGGTTCGAGGAGGTCGCGGCGATCGTCGGCGCCTTTCCCGAGGTGGCCCACAACTATGCCCGCGATCATGCCCTCAACATGTGGTTCGTGGTGGCGACCGAACGGCCGGGGCGCGTCGCCGAAGTGCTCGACGCCATAGAGGCCGCCACCGGCCTCACGGTCATCGACATGCCGAAGGAGGAGGAGTTTTTCCTCGGCTTGAGGCTGGTGGCATGAACGCGGCCAACGCCAGCCGGGCGTCGACGGTGATCGACGAGGTCGACCGGCGCATCGTCGCGGCGACCCAGGCGGGCCTGCCGCTCCAACCCCGTCCCTATCACGCGCTAGCCACCCAACTGGGCCTGTCCCCGACCGAGGTCATGGAGCGGATCGAGCGGATGCGTGAAGCGGGCGTCATCCGCCGTATCGCCGCCGTGCCCAACCACTACGCCCTCGGCTACCGCGCCAACGGCATGTCGGTGTGGGACCTGCCGGACAACCGCGTGATCGCCCTCGGCCGCGAGGTCGCTGCGCTCTATTTCGTGAGCCACTGCTACCGCCGCCCACGCCGCCCGCCGCTCTGGCCTTACAACTTCTTCGCCATGGTCCACGGCCGCGGCCGTGAGGAGGTGATGGAGAAGGCCGAGCGCATCGCCGCCCTCTTGATGCCGCACTGCCGCGCCAGCGACCTTTTGTTCAGCACCCGCATCCTCAAGAAGAACGGCCTCCGTATCGCCACCTAGGAGACAAGAGCCGTGTTCCGCCTCAGCCAATTCATGCGTGAGATCGAGAGGCCGACACCGGCCAGGCCGGCCCGCCCCACGGGCCCGGTGGTGATCTGGAACCTGATCCGGCGCTGCAACCTCAATTGCCGGCATTGCTATTCGCTTTCCGC
The DNA here is from genome assembly GCA_963666705.2 of Alphaproteobacteria bacterium. Lineage (GTDB taxonomy): Bacteria > Pseudomonadota > Alphaproteobacteria > CADEGL01 > CADEGL01. The sequence goes on from CAXXKO010000013.1 coordinate 36,854, forward strand.
CGACGTGGATTTCGCGGGCGAGCTCTCGACGGCCGAGGCCCACGCCGTCATGGACGATCTCAAGGCATTCGGCGTCCCCGTCCTCATCCTCTCGGGTGGCGAGCCGCTTTTGCACCCGGACATCTTCGACATCTCGCGCCGGGCCAAGGCGATGGGCTTCTATGTCGGGCTCTCGACCAACGGCACCCTGATCGACGAGGCGGCGAGCCGGCGCATCGCCGAAATTGGCTACGATTACGTGGGCATCAGCCTCGACGGCATCGGCCCCGTCAACGACGCCTTCCGCCGCCAGGAGGGGGCCTACGACCGCGCCCTCGCCGGGCTGCGCCACTGCCAGGACCGCGGCGTCAAGGTCGGGCTGCGCTTCACCATGACCGAGCGGACCATCCAATCCCTCGCCGCCATCCTCGACCTCGTGGAGGCGGAGCGGGCCGACAAGTTCTACCTCTCACACCTCGTCTATGCCGGGCGCGGCAACCGCTACCGGGACGAGGATGCGGTCCACGCGACGACGCGCCGGAGGTGAACATCGCCAACATAGACAACCTCGGCAACGTCCATCCCGACAGCTTCTGGTCCCACCACACCCTCGGCAACGTGCGGAAACGGCCCTTCTCGGCCATCTGGCCCGACACCTCGGACCCGATCATGGCCGGCCTCAAGGCGAAGCCACGGGCGATTAAGGGCCGCTGCGCCGAATGCCGGCATTTCGAAATCTGCGCCGGCAACACGCGGGTGCGGGCCTACCAGCTCACGGGCGATCCCTGGGCGCGGACCCGGCCTGCTACCTGACCGACGCCGAGATCGGCGTGGCCGCCCCGCGGATGGAGGCGCATCGTGCTGCGGCGACGGCATAGCATTCGCGCGGCATACCTGGCCGCGAGTCTCCTACTGTTCGCGGCGGGTGCCGCATCGGCGGCGGGGGAGGGGCCCGGCGCCGGCGCCCTCTATGTCGAGAGCTGCGCCGCCTGCCACGGAGCCGAGCGCCTGGGCGGAAGCGGCCCGGCCCTCCTGCCCGAGAGCCTGGGCCGGCTGCGGCCCGAAAAGGCGGAAGCGGTCATCGCCGAGGGGCGCGTGGCGACCCAAATGCCGGCTTTCGCCGCAACTTTCAGCGCGGCCGAGATCGAGGCGCTGGTCGACCTCATCTACACGGCCCCCGCCACACCACCCCATTGGGGGCCGGCCGAGATCGCCGCCTCCCATCAGGTAATCACCGAGTCATCGAGCCTGCCCGCGCAACCCGTCCACGAATCCGACCCCCTCAACCTCTTCGTCGTGGTCGAGAGTGGCGACCACCACGTCACCATCCTCGACGGCGATACCTTCGAGCCCATCCACCGCTTCGCGAGCCACTTCGCGCTCCATGGCAGGCCCAAGTTCTCGCCCCGCGGCCGCTTCGTCTATTTCGCCTCGCGCGATGGCTGGATCACCAAGTTCGACCTCCACAGCCTCGTGACGGTGGCCGAGGTGCGGGCCGGCATCAACACCCGCAACCTCGCCATCTCCCATGACGGCCGTCTCGTGGCCGTGGCGAACACCCTGCCCCATACCCTCGTCATGCTGGACGCGGTGGATCTCACCCCCCTCGCCGTGATCCCGGTCGAGGACATGCACGGCAAGACCACCTCGCGGGTGAGCGCCGTCTACACCGCGGCCCCGCGTGAGAGGTTCATCGTCGCCCTCAAGGACGTACCGGAGGTCTGGGAGATCCCCTACGGCGCGGGCGCGCGGCCCGTCCTGACCGGCCTCGCGCACAGCCACGAACAGGGCATGGGGGAAGTGCTGACGGATGACGCGGCGCCCTTCCCCATTCGCCGCATCGAGCTTGGCGAGCCGCTCGACGATTTCTTCTTCGATCCGCCCTACCGCCACCTCTTCGGCTCGGCCCGCGAGGGCGGCCGGGCGGTCGTCGTGCATCTCGACGTGGGGCGCGAGATCGCCGAGGTTCCGGTGGGCGGCCTGCCCCACCTCGGGTCCGGCATCTCTTGGCGCTACCAGGGGCGGCCCGTCCTCGCCACGCCCAACCTGCGCGAGGGCGTCGTGAGCGTCATCGACATGGGCGATTGGAACGTGGTGGGCCGCGTCGAGACCCTCGGCCCAGGCTTCTTCCTGCGCAGCCACGAGAACACGCCCTATGCCTGGACCGACGTCTTCTTCGGCAAGGACCACGATGCCGTCCATGTGATCGACAAGCGCACGCTCGAGATCGTCAAGACCCTGCGCCCGGCCCCCGGCAAGACGGCGGCCCATGTGGAGTTCACCCGCGACGGCCGCTACGCGCTGGTCAGCATATGGGAGATGGACGGCGCCATCGTCGTCTACGACGCCGAGACCCTGGAGGAGGTGAAGCGCATCCCCTTCGTAAAACCCTCGGGCAAATACAATGTCTTCAACAAGATCACCCTCTCCGAGGGGACCAGTCATTAGTCCCCGGGCGCGCCCTGGGCCGACGCGGCCCTCGTCCTGTGCGCCCACGGCGCACGGGGCCGCTCCCCCAGCGCGGCGGCCCACGCCCGCGCGATCCGTGCGCGCGCGCTTTTCGCCGAGGTCCAGGCCTGCTGCCTGTGCGGCGAGCCGGGCCTGCCCGAGACCCTCGATAGGGTTCGTGCCCAACGGGTCTTCCTCGTGCCCATGATGATGGCTGACGGCCACACCACGCGCGGCATTCTCACGCACCTGCTCGCCTCCCGCCGCCGGGCCAAGGGCGGCCCCGAGATCGTGTCCTGCCAGCCGGTCGGCCTCAACCCCGGCCGCGCGGACATGATCGCCGAACGGGCGGCCGAGGTCCGCCGGGCGGCGGGCTGGGCGCCGGCGGACGTGTCCCTCCTCCTCGTCGCCCACGGCGCCGCGCGGGCCCGGGGCTCGCGGCGCGCCGCCGAGGCCCATGCCGAGAGCATCCGCAAGATGGGCGGTTTCGCCGCTGTCGCAACGGCGTTCCTCGAGGAGGATCCGACCGTGCCCGCGGCCCTGGCGGCCCTGCCGACACGGGACTGCATCGCCGTCGGCCTCTTCGCCGAGCACGGCTGTCACGGCGAGGAGGACCTGCCGCGCCTGTTGGCGGGGGGCGGGCGTAACGCGATCTATGCCGGGCCCATCGGCGCCGACGCCCGCCTAAGCGCGCTGGTCGTACAGCAGGTCGCTGCCGCCGGCGCTCTCCGCGGCGCCGCCTGACACGACCTCGGCCCAGATCGGGCCGGTTCCATATCGATCCCGATTCTTGCTAGCTTGCCCGGCAAGGTCGTCCCTTGAATCGTTTAAAGCGGGGAAGAACGGGCATGGCGAAATCGAAAGCGTCGGAAGAAGAGCTTGGCGGCCCGCGCCCGGACCTGGCGGCGGTGATCGAGGCCAAGGCGGCGACCCTCGACGAGGCGCGGCCGCAGGCGGTTGCGAAGCGCGCGGCGACCGGCCAGCGGACGGCGCGCCAGAACATCGCCGACATGATCGACGCGGGCAGCTTCCAGGAATACGGCCAGCTCTCGACGCCCGCCTTCGGCTACCTCGAAGGCGCCGCCGATGGCCCGGTGATCGGCACCGCGACCATGGACGGTGCCCGCATCGCCATCGCCGCTTACGACTACACCGTCCACGGCGGCAGCCAATCGACCATCAGCCACGCCAAGTTCGACCGCATGCTCCATGTGGTCCACGAATTGCGGTTGCCGCTGGTGTTGTGGGCCGAGGGCGCCGGCTGGCGCGCCCACGACGACAATATCAATGCCCGGTTCTACGAGGAGACCTTCGCCATGATGGCGCGGCTCTCGGGCCACGTCCCCACTGTCTCGATCGTGGCCGGCCGCTGCTTCGCCGGGAACGCGAACCTCGTGGGCCTCTGCGACACGGTCATCGCCACCAGGGCGGCGACCCTCGGCATGGCCGGCCCGCCCCTCGTCGAGGCCGCGCTCGGCGTCAAGATGACGCCCGAGGAACTCGGCCCGGCCGCGCTGCACGAGGAGGCCGGCGGCATCGACGTCCTGGCCGAGGACGAGGCGGAGGCGGCGCGCATCGCCCGCCAGTACCTGGGCTATTTCGGCGGCCCAGGCGCGCCGGGCGCGGCGCCCGACACCCTGGCCCTACGCGGCGTGGTGCCGGAGAACCGCCGCCGCGCCTACGACGTGCGCAAGGTCATCGACGGCATTGCCGATGTGGGCTCGATCCTCGAATTGCGGCCGCGTTTCGGCCGCGCCGCCGTTGTCGCCCTGGTCAAGGTCGAGGGCCGGCCCATGGGGGTCATCGCCAACCAGCCCATGGTCCTCGCCGGTGCCATGGACAGCCCGGCCTGCGACAAGATCGCCCGCTTCATCCAGCTCTGTGACGCCCACGACATCCCCAAGCTCTATCTCGTCGATACCCCCGGCTTGATGATCGGGCGGGAGACGGAGGCGACGGCCCTGGTCCGCCACAGCGCCCGCGTGTTGACGGCGAACACGAACGCCACGACCCCCTTCATGACGGTGGTCCTGCGCAAGGCCTACGGGGTCGGCATGTACGTCATGGGCTCCCTCGCCATCCGCCCGTCGCTCCTGGTCGGCTGGCCGACGGCCGAGCTGGGCAGCATGGGCCTCGAGGGTGCGGCCAAGATCGTGCACCGGAAGGCGCTCGAGGCGCTGCCGGACGAGAAGGCGCGGCGCGCGCGCGAGCGCGAGATCGCCGACGACCTCCTGCGCCAGAACACCGCACTCACCATGGCCCGGCGGTTCGAGGTCGACGACATCATCGACCCGGCCGAGACCCGCGCCGCCGTGGTTCGTTTCCTGACCTCCTTGCCGCCGGTCCATCCCCGCACGGGGCGCAAGCGCATCGTCGACAACTGGTGACGGAGGGCGCGCACCGGGTCAGTCGAAGCGTTTTCGCGGCCGCGCTTCCCACATCTCGCGAGCAAGCCCTTCGGCCGCTTCGACCGTCGCCGCGCGGCCGAGGAGCTTGAGGGCGACGGCGGCGGTGCCGACGACGGCGGCTTCGGGTCCGGGCGTCTCGATCCCACCACGCCACAGGGCGCCGATGCGCCCAGGCTCGAGAGGCTCGCCCCGCCACTTGTGGCTCGCCGGCTTGGTGAGGGCGGGCCAGACGTCCTCGCCCGCCACGCCACCGTCGAGGGTGAGCGCCCGGCACGGCTTCTCGGGATTGCGCTGCACCTCTCCGGCCCCGCCCTTGAAGATGGCGGCGCGGGGCTGGCCGAGGCGGCGCGCCGTCTCCAGGTGGGTCTCCAGGTAGGTCGGGTGGAAGACGCCCTGCATCATGGCCGGGGCGTTGCCCGGGTTGATCTCGCGCGCGAAGGTGTTGGCCGGCGAGCGCACGCCCAGGAGCGGGCGCAGCTCGAAGAGGCGCACAAGCGCCGGGCAGAAGGACGCGAGCGGCAGGTAGGCGAAGCCCGAGGCCGCGAGCGCCTCCCCCGCTTCGTCCGGGGACCGGCAAGGGCGGATGCCGAGCGCCGCGAGCACCGCCGGCGTGGTGACCGGCCCGGTGCCCTCGATGCCGTGCATGAGTACGCGCACGCCGTTCTCCGCCAGGAGCAGCGCTGCGAGCAGGAAGTAGGGGAGCTGGCGGTGCCGGTCGGCGTAGGACGGCCAGTCGAGGTCGGCCGCCGGTATCGCCCCATCGGTGAATGCCGCGCGCGCAGCGAGCGCGAAGCCGGCGAGCTCGGCCGGGCTTTCCTTGCGGTAGCGCATGATGAGGAGGAAGGCGCCGAGCTGCACCGGCTCCACGGAGCCGGCGAGGATCATCTCCATGGCCGTCTCCGCCTCGCCCTCGTCGAGCGCGCGCGAGAGCTTCGAGCCCCTGCCGATGGTGCGCACGAATTCGGCGAAGGGGTGCGGCCCCGCTGGGGCGGCCGGCGCGGCTTCGGCGGTCAAGTTCCGGCTCCTCCAATTGCGCTGGCATGATAGCGTCGCGCGGTGCCGCCTACACCCTCTGAGCGACAACGAGCGATCGGCGGCAAACGCTAGCCCCCGCCGCCCTCCTCACCCTTCGACAGGCTCAGGGTGAGGCCCTCATGCCGAGCTTGTCGAAGTATGAGGGCCGGTCGGGTGGGTTGGCTCAGGGTGAGGCCCTCATGCTGAGCCTCCTCATCCTGAGCCTGTCGAGGTATGAGGGCCGGGGAGGCGGCGCGCGTTCACGCAATCCTAGCCTACTCCACCGCCTCGGGCTTCTGGCCGGGAACGTCCATGACATGGTGGCCCCATTCGCTGGCCGAGGTCATGTGGCGGATTCGCCAGGTGGCGTCGTCCACGTGGATGCCGCCCCAGCCGTACTCCACCTGGAAGCCGCTCGGCCCCACCATGTAGAAGGAGACCACGCCGTCGTTGGTGTGACGGCCCAGGGTCTCGGTGACCGGCACGCCCGCCTCCCGGCAGCGATCGAGGGCATGGCCCACGTCGTCGAGCGTCGCGACCTCGATCATGATGTGGTCGAGGCCCCGGCCCAGGCTCTGGAGGGCGAGGCTGTGCTCGCGCCCGTCGGCGCAACGCAGGAAGACGGCCGTGATCTCTGTCGCGCCGTAGGGAAAGGCGATGTAGTCGCTGACCTTGAGGCCCAGCACGCCGGTATAGAACCGCTCCGCCGCGCGCCAGTCGGCAATGCCGAGAGCCACGTGGCCGAGGGCGACGAAGCCGGACACGGCGCTCGTGGGCGCGAGGGGCTCGGCCGCCGCCGCGCCGCCACAGAAGAGCTCGAGCGGATGGCCCTCCGGGTCCTCGAGCCGCACCATGGCCGCGACCCCGCGGACCCGGCACAGCGCGTCCGAGGCGCTCGTGTGGGCGACCCCGGCCGCGTCCAGCTCGCCGCACGCGGCCGCGAGGGCCGCCCGGTCTCCGAGCTCCCAGCCCAGGTAGGAAAGCCGCCTGTCCTCGCCGGGATGGATCGCCAGGCGGTAGGGGCGCTCGTCGAGGCGCACGGTCCTGGTGCCGTCCGGCCCGGCTGGCCCGGGCGGGGCGCCGAGGATGTCGGCCGCGAAGGTGGCCCATGCCTCGGGCCGGGCGGCCTCGACACCGAGGTATCCGAGCTTCAGTATCTCCATGACCGCACTCCCCGCCCCAGCGTCCCGTCAGCCGACGATGAAAGTGAGATTGCCGAGCGCTTCATCGTTGTTGATGAGGCGGACCAGCTTCTCGCGGATCTTCCAGCCCTCGCCGGAGCGGACCAGCCGGTGCCGGTTGGTGCCGCCGAAGAGATTCTGTTTGTGGCGCCTCAGCTCCATGAGGACGAAGCGGGATTCGACCATGCAATCGTCCCCGTCGGCCGGCTCCTTGAGGGTGATGTTGCTCACCAGGCGGCAGGTACGCGACGCCGGCTCCTGCGACCAGAAGAACTCGCTGCGGATGCGGTCGACGCGCTCGCGCAGCCGCGCCTTGGTGTCGTAGGCGAGGTTGAGCTCCCGCGCCGGGTCCACGTCGGGCTTGTTGCAGGGGATCCAGAGGATGCCGTCGTCCGTGAAGAGGTCCACCCACGCCTCGTACTCGCCGTCGTCCAGGAGGCGCGCCTCCTCGTAGAGGAAGGCCTCGATCGCCGCCTTGCTCGCGCCGTTTTCCCCCATCCCGAGTGGCTCCCTCAGCCTTCCGCCAGCATGAATTCCTTCCACCGCCGCCAGATGCCGCGCTGCGGCACCTCGTCGGTGAATTGCCCGAACACCTTCCCATCCTCGTGCACCTCGCGGTCGATGCCGCGCTCGTAGAGCAGCCATTCCATGGGGGTGGCTTTCATGCCTTCCCACTGGCGCTCGAACATTTCGAGGTCGTCGGGCGCGCCGAAGCCGGCCGGGCCGTAGAAATCCTCGTGGGAACGCAGGCGCATGGTGTTGACCGCGGCGGGCGCGCCCTTGAGGAGGGCGGGGTAGGCATCGACCTCGGTCCGGTCGTGGCTGATGGGCCGGACGACGCGGACCTGCACGTTGATGAGGATCAGGTTCGGATAGACCAGCAGGTTGAACCCGTCGCCGCCCCGGAATGACAGGATCTCGCGCCCCCGCTCCTCGCCCAGCCGGTCGATGACGCTTTTCCGGAACGCCGCCTCGATGGCCGGGTCGATGCCGACCCCCATCATCTGGCTGCGGTCCACGTGGCGCAGGTCGAGGATGGCGTGGCCGTTGCCGAGATACCCCGACTGGGACGAGGCCGCGCCGTCGTAGCCGAATTGCTCCAGGACGGCGCCGGCCCCCTTGTCGATGCGCCGGCCGAGGACCTGGAAGAAGCTGCGGTGGGTGACGGCGGGGTGGTAGCCGTCCACGGAGTTCTCGACCTGCTGCTTCCAGTTGCCCCCGAAGCTGTATTTGAAGACGCCGCTCGTAAGCTCGATCTCGCCAACGGGCGAGAGGTCGACGACGTAGTCGATGAACGGCCGCGCGTTGCCGAGGTGGTCCTCGAGCGGCACCACGCCCTTATCGAAGCTCGCGAAGATGAAGCCGCGGTAGGTATCGACGCGCGGCACCTGGATGAGGCCCCAGTCCGCCGGGTCGAAATCCTTGGACTGCCCATCGCGCCAGGGCACGCCGGCCAGGTTGCCGTCGATGTCGTAGCTCCAGCCGTGGTAGGCGCAGAGGAAGAGCTTGGTCCTGCCGCACGCCTGTTGGCACACGGTCGTGCCGCGGTGGCGGCAGGAATTGACCAGCACCCGGACCTGGCCATCCTTGCCGCGCACGACGATGACCGGCTGCCGGCCGATATGCGTCGATTTGAAACACCCGGTCTCGGGCACCTCGCTCTCATGCCCGACATAGACCCAGGTCTTCTCGAAAATGCGCGCCATCTCCAAATCGAAGACGGCTGGGTCGGTGAAGACGGACCGGTGCACCCGGTCCTCAAGGACCATGGCCTCGATCTCCGCCCGACCGATGGCACCCGGCATCGCGCGCTCCCCCTCGAACCCCTTGTGGCCCGACCATCTCAACCTTCCGCGCGAGCCGTGGCGAGTCAATAGCATCCTCGTGTATGCTCTGCGTGGTCTAAGGGATTCGAAGGGGAGGATTGCAAAAATGGCCCTCGCTGTCGCCGACCGATGGTTTGAGATGCGTCGCATCGACGACGACATCACGCTGCTGTGGGAGCCCCACGTCGTCCCCCTGATGCGTTGCAACATCTGGCACCAGCGCGGGCGGGACCGCGACCTCATGATCGACACGGGCATGGGCGTGGGCAGCCTGCGCGAGGCGGCGCGGGACCTCTTGGAGAAGCCGGTCACCGCCGTCGCCACCCACACCCACGTGGACCATGTGGGTGGCCATCACGAGTTCGAGGACAACCTGGTCCATGCGGCCGAAGCCGACGATCTGCGCAACCCCAAGGGCCGCAACACCCTCCGCTACGCCGAGTACGATCCCGCCGCCATTGCGATGCTGGCCCGGGCGGGGTACGTGCTCGACGGCGACCTCATCACCGCTCTGCCCCATGCCGGTTACGACATGGACAGCTTCGCGACCCTGCCCGCCACCGTGGGCCGCGCGGTCGAGGACGGCGAGGTGGTCGATCTCGGCGACCGCCACCTCGAGGTGCTGCACCTGCCGGGCCACTCCCCCGGCAGCATGGGCCTGTGGGAGGCGGAGACCGGGACCCTGTTCTCGGGCGACGCCATCTATGACGGCCCCCTGCTCGACGAGCTCGGGCATTCCAACATCGCGGACTACATCCGCACCATGCACCGCCTGCGCGCCCTGCCGGTGTCCGTGGTCCATGGCGGCCACGACCCGAGCTTCGGCCGCGCGCGCCTCGTCGAGCTGGTCGACGCCTACCTCGCCCGGCGCGAGACGGCCGAGCGCTCCGCCGCGGGCGCGGCCTAGAAAACCGGGCGAGCCTGCGTCATCATCGGCCCCAGTCGCGGGCCGGGAGCGGGTGATGTCGCTCGACGGCCCAACCGTGAGAGGCGAGGGGGGATGAGATGAGCGAGACGAGCACACCGCGCGTGCCCAAGGTGGGCATCATGCTACCCCAGACCGAGGGGATGCGCGGCCCTGGCGTGAGGGGCTGGAGCGAGGTCAAGGACATGGCCCAGGCGGCCGAGGATGTCGGCTTCGACTCCCTGTGGCTGGTCGATCATTTCCTCTACCAGCTCGATGGCGAGGCGGAGGCCCGCGGCGTCTGGGAGGGCTGGACGCTGCTCTCGGCCCTCGCCGCCGTCACCAGCAAGGCCGAGCTCGGGACCCTGGTGCTGGGCACGGGGTTCCGCAACCCGGCCCTCCTCGCCAAGATGACCGACACGGTGGAGGAGATCAGTGGTGGCCGGCTCATCCTGGGGCTGGGCGCCGGCTATCACCCTCTCGAATACAACGCCTTCGGCTTCCCCCACAGTTACCGCTACAGCCGCTTCGCCGAGGCGATCGAGATCGTCCACGGCCTCCTGCGCGACGGGCACGTGGATTTCGAGGGCAAGTTCTATTCGGCGCGGGAGTGCGAATTGAAGCCCCGCGGCCCACGGCCCAATGGCCCGCCCATCCTCATCGGCAGCATCGGGCCCCGCATGCTCAAGCTCGTGGCCAAGTACGCCGATCAGTGGAACGCCTATTACGACGACACCAAGAACAGCGTCGAGGGTGCCGTCCGCCTGCGCGGTGTGGTGGACGCCGCCTGCGAGGAAGCGGGCCGCAACCCGGCGACCCTCGAGCGCACCATTACGGTGCTCGTGGCGGACGCCGACGCCGACCCATGGTGGACCCGCCTGCCGAGCATCGACAACTCGGCGCTGATGCCGTTCACCGGCACGCCCGAGGACCTGGCCGCCGAGCTGGCGGCCTACGGGCGCGAAGGCGTGGGCCACATCCAGATTTGCCTCGAGCCGACGACCACCGAGACCATCGCCGCGCTGGCGCCCGCGCTCGAGATCCTGCGCGGGAGTTAGCGCGGGGTCGTATCTACTCCGCCGCCTCGCGCGCGAGGACGCCCATCTCCTCCATGATCGCGCCGAGCTTGGCGAGGCGGTCGCGGCCGTCCTGCCCCAATTCGTCGAAGCGGGTCAGGGGCGGGCGCACGTCGCCCACGGGGCAGCCGGCGAGGCGCGCGAGGGCCTTGGAGTAGCACTGGTGCCCGTAGGTCGGGTGGCCCGGCACGATGATCGCGTCCATGCGCAGGATCCGGTGATAGATGGCGCGGGCTTCCGCCATGCGGCCCTCGACCATGAGGTCGAAGATGCGCGAGGAGGGGCCGGGGATGTAGTTGCCGTAGGGGTTGACGTAGCCGACGGCGCCGAGGAGGAAGGATTCGTAAACTCGGCCACCGGCGAAGACGTTCATCACCCCGTCGGTCAGGCGCACGATGTCGTAGACCCGGCCCACGTCGCCGCTCGCCTCCTTGATGTAGCGCACGTTCTCGAAGGCGGCCGTGAGCCGCGCGACCAGCGCCGCCGGCATGTCCACGTTCGATGTGACCGGGTTGTTGTAGAGCATGATGGGGATCGAGACGGCCTCCGAGATGGCCTTGTAGTAATTGAAGATCTCGTCCTCGGTCGGCGTGTAGTAGTAGGGCGGGATGATCATCAGCCCGTCCGCCCCCAGGGCCTCGGCCTCGCGGCTGTAGCGCACGGCCGTGGGGGTCGAGGCGTTCATGGAGCCGACGAGGACCGGCACCCGGCCCGCCACCTGGTCGATGGAGACCGTGATGAGCTGGTTGCGCTCGTCGTCGCTCATGGTCAGGAACTCGGCCGTGGTGCCGAGGATGATGAGGCCCGGCACCCCTTCGGCGATCTGCCAATCAACGAACCGCCGCATCGCCGCCTCGTCGATGGCCGAGCCGTCCTCGGTGAAGGGCGTCACGGTCACCGTATAGCTGCCTCTGAACTGGGTCATCGCTCCACCATCCTTTCACCCGCCAGGCGCGTTCGCGCCGACACCGCCATCGCGCCTATTGTAAGCCAAATTCGCGCCCGTTCCAGGCCCTCGCGCGCGTCACGGCTCGGCTCGGAAACCGGCCAGGCCGAGGCCCTATCAGCCCGCATCTTTCGCGATTCGCAACCGCCATACCCTCATGAGCAGCCTTCAAGCCCATTCGGACATGCTTCGCATCCGCGCTCGCGTTCCGCTATCGTCGCCGAATTCCGGGAAGTGCGATCCGGGGAACCCCAGGCGAGGCCGCCATGACGGACCGTTCGACGCCCCAGCCTCCGCGCCTGGTCCCCGACCGGCCGTTCCCGCCATACGCCTACCGACCCGGCCGGACCCCACATCCGACGCGCGATCCCGACGGTCACAGCTACGGCGCAATACACGAAGCCGGGGAGCCACCGGATCCGGACGGATGGCGCACCTGCCGCGATTATCTATATGGCATCGATCTCTTCAACCACGGCTTCTATTGGGAGGCTCACGAGGCCTGGGAAGGATTGTGGGTCGATTGCGGCCGCCGCGGCCCGACGGCAACTTACCTGCAAGCGCTCATCAACCTTGCGGCCGCCGGCTTCAAGGCGCGGTGGGGCAGCGCCCGCGGCATGAAGGCCAATGCGCGAACGGCCCTTCGCCTGTTCGACGCCAGCGCGCCTGAGCGTGGCACGGGCGGGACAGACTACATGGGCCTCGACGTCCATGCGCTCGCCCTCTACGCGGACACGATCTCGCAATACCCGCACACAACCGATATGGCGGCGGTCGGCGGGGCGCCGCTATCCTTCGACCTGATACTGCGGCCGAATTGGGGTTGACCCCGCGCGCCACCCGGGGCCGCGCTCGTGAGGCCCTTGCCTAGAAGATCCCGGCATCCAGGCCGGCGGCCATCGCGGCCCCGAGCTCGCGGCACTGGTCGGTGAATTCCTCCCGCCACTCACCGCGACAGACGAGAGCCTCCTGCACGGCCCGCCAGCGCAGCCCGGTCACGATCGTCTCCACGCCGCGCCGGGTCCCGGTGCCGTCGTGGCCGGCGCGCACGTAGAGGCAATAGGCGAGCCCCTGGGTCTTCTCCAGACACGGGTAGTAGCTTCGATCGAAAAAGTCCTTCAAGGCGCCGCTCATGGAGCCGAGGTTCTCGGTCGTCCCGAGAACGATCGCGCCCGCCGCCAAGACGTCCTCCGGCCCCGCGTCGAAGGGGCTGAGCACCACGACCTCGACCTCCTGGGCCTCGTCCGAGCGCGCGCCCTCGGCCACGGCGTCGAGCAGCCGCCGGGTATTGGGGGACGGTGCGTGAGCGACGATGAGGAGCCGTTTCTTGGTCATGGCGCTATCGAGTGTCCCGCGAAAGGTTCCGCTTCTTCAGTGCATGAAGCTTCAAATCGAGCCCCACGCCCCGCGCGCTCAAACTCCCTTGGGCGGCCAGGACATGTTGCCGCCGTCGATGCGGAGCTGGAGGGCGCTCACGCCCCGCGACGCGTCGCTCGCGAGGTAGAGGGCGCCCTCGGCCACGTCCTCGGGCGTGATGACGCGGCCGAGCGCGATCACGGGCGCGAAATCCTCGGCCAGCGATTGCTCGACCGTACGGCCCGTGCCCGCGACGCGCCCCGCGATGCGCGAGAGGAGCGCTTCCGTCGCCACCGGCCCGGGGCAGATTGCGTTGACCCGGATACCGTAACGGCCCAGGTCCTGGGCGCAGGCCTCGGTGATACCGATGACCGCGTGCTTGGAGGCCGAATAGCCGATCTGCTTGGGGTCCGCGCGCCAGCCCGTCACTGAGGACATGTTGATGACCGAGCCCCGCGAGCGCTTGAGGAGCGGCACCGCGTGCTTGGTGCAGAGGATGACGCCCCGGACGTTGATGGCGAAGACCTCGTCCCACAGATCGGCATCGACCTCCTCTGTCGTGCGCTGCAGGGGCGGGACGATGCCGGCGTTGTTGACGATCGCATCGAGCCTGCCGCAGCGGTCCTCGCACGCCGCCATCAGGGCCTCGATCTCCGCCTCATCGGTCACGTCCGTGGGGATCGCCTCGCCGCCGATCTCCGCCGCCACCACGGCGCACGCCGCCGCGTCGCGGTCCGCGACCACGACCCGGCACCCCGCGCGCGCGAAGCGCCGGGCGATGGCGGCGCCGATACCCGCGGCACCACCAGTGACGATGGCGACCTTGCCGTCGAGCTCCTTGGTCATGATCTTCTCTCCCTCTCGGCCGGCCCCGCGGCGCGCCCATTGGCTTCGTGGCGGGCGCGGCTATAAATATAGGGGCATGACGTTGCGCGAGCCAGATCACGGCGCACCTTCAGTCGAGACCGACGTCCTCATCGTGGGCGGCGGCATCGTGGGCTGTGCCACGGCCTATTACCTCGCGCGCGCGGGCGCCGAGGTCGTGGTGGTCGAGCGTGGCGACTGGGGGGCCGAGGCATCGGGCGCAAACGGCGGCAGCCTGCACGCCCAGCTCCCCAGCGAGGAGTTCGCCGCCCTCGGCGAGGATTGGGCAGCCACATACGCGCCCACGCTCAGGCTCCTGAAGGCGGCGGTCGAGCACTGGCGCGGCCTCGAGGCGGAGATCGGCCAGGATCTCGAGGTCAAGATATCCGGCGGCCTCATCGTCGCCGAGACCGAGGCCGAGATGCGCATGCTCGCGCGCAAGACCGCCGTCGAGCGCGCCTATGGCCTCGAAGCCGAGATCCTGTCCGGGGCGGAGCTGCGGTCCTTCGCCCCCTATGTCTCCGAGCACTTCATCGGCGCCGAATTCTGCCCCACGGAAGGCAAGGCGAGCTCCCTCCTCGCCACGCCCGCCCTGGCTGGCGCCGCCAAGGCCGCGGGCGCCCGCATGTTTCGGGGGACCGAGCTCGTGGGCCTGCGCCGAGGGGCCGCCGGCTTCGAGGCGGAGACGAGCCGCGGGCCCGTTCGCGTCGCGCGCGTCGTCGACGCCGCCGGGGGCGAGGCTGGGCGCGTGGCCGCGATGCTCGGCGTCTCCCTCGCGGTCGAGGAATACCCCATCCACATGAACGTGACCGAGCCGACGGCGCCCCTGGTCGCGCACCTGCTCTATTCGGCGGCTGGGCGGCTCACCATCAAGCAGGCGGCGAACGGCACCGTCCTCATCGGTGGCGGCTGGCCGGCCGCGCGTTACCCGGCGAATGGGCACCCGACCGTCCTGCGGGCATCGATCGAGGGCAACCTGTGGGTCGCCTTGAAGGCCGTGCCGAGGCTCGCGGGGCTGGAGCTCGTTCGCACCTGGGCCGGGGTCGTCAACGGCACGGCCGACTGGAAGCCGATCCTGGGCGAGGTGCCGGGGGTGCCCGGGTTCTTCCTGGGCGTCGTGCCCTGGACCGGCTTCACGGCCGGCCCCCTGTGCGGCCGATTGTTGAGCGACCTCATGTGTGGGCGCGACCCGGGCCTCGACCTCGTGGATTTCTCGCCCCTGGGCGAGTGACTTTTTTGGGCTCGCGCCGCCCGTTCAAGTTAAACTGCCCGCGAGACGCCACGACCATACTGGAGGAGCGAGAGCCATGACTTCGACCACGCCGCGCCAGGCGCCCACCCTCACCCCCACCAAGTTCGAGAAGAGCTTCACCGAGTTCATCGGCATCGGCGAGAACGGGAACCTGTGGGTCGAGGGCCGCGACTGCGCCGAGCTGGCCGAGCGCTTCGGCACGCCCCTCTACGTCATCAGCGAGAGCCAGTTCCGCTACGAGTACCGCCGCTGGCGCGATGCCTTCGCGGCCGAGTATCCGGACGTCGAGGTGCTGTTCGCCAACAAGAGCAACAACGGCCTCGCCTACCGCCACATCATGAACCAGGAGGGGGCGGGCGGCGACTGCTTCGGCGTCAACGAGATGTATCTGGCGCTGCTCGCCGGCACCGACCCCAAGACGCTGGTGCTCAACGGCAGCAACAAGGGGCCGGAAGAGATCGAGATGGCGGTCGAGAACGGCCTCTGCATAAACATCGACGGCGAGGACGAGCTCGACATCATCCAGGCGACCTCCCAGCGCCTGGGCAAGGACGTGGATATCGGTATCCGCTTGAAGCTCGAGCTCGAGCCGCTGCGGGACCGGCACGGGGTCGCCATGCACGGCCCCGGCACCCTCCGGGACCAGGCCATGAGCCACAAGTGGGGCATGTCCTTCGAGCAGACGGCGGCCATCGTGCGGCGCGTCCAGGAGGGGATGCCGAGGCTTCACCTCATGGAGACCCACTACCATCTGAGCCGTATGGACAAGCTGGTCGAGGATTTCGCGGTCATGGCACGGGAGATGATCCAGTGGTCGGCGCGCCTGCGCGACGAGACGGGATGGATCCCGCCGGCCGTCGATCTTGGCGGCGGCTGGACCTATGGCCGCTCGACCGGGACGGGCCCCGGCGGCGTGGACGACGATTCGAGCCCCACGGCGGCGGATTACGCCAAGGCCGTGTGCGCCGCCATCCGCGACGAGTGCGCCAAGCACGACCTGCCCCTGCCCAAGCTCAAGATCGAGCCCGGGCGCGTCATCTCCGGCCCCTCGGGCGTCGCCATCGGCAAGGTCGGCGCGATCAAGGACCTGGGCTACAAGAAGTGGGTCAACGTGGACCTGAGCTCGAACCACGTGCCCTGGGCCTTCCTCATCGACTGGCACTACGACATCGTGCCGGTGGTGAACGCGGCGGCGCCGGGGACCGAGACCGTGGACATCGTCGGCCCGCTCTGCAACGCGGACGAGCTCGGCAAGCAGCGCAAGCTGCCGGCACTCGGGCGCGGCGACCTGATCGCCATGCTCGATACCGGCGGCTATACGGAATCCACGGCCGGCGTCTACAACGCCCAGGCCCGTCCGGCGATGGTCCTCGTCCGTGGCGAGGCGGCCGAGATCACCACCGAGCGCGAGCAGCTGAGCGACATCGTCGGCCGCTTCCGCGTCCCGCCCCGCCTCCTCGCCGCCTCCTTCGGCTCGCCGACGCAAGGATGACCCGCGGCACGGAAGCGCGTAAGCCGCGCGCCATCCGAGAACCGATCGAGCGAGTTTGGTTTTACGCCTCCTCGTCCACGCAGGCGCCGCGCTCGAGCTGGATGGTGGCGTGGGCGATGCCGTAGCGCTCGGCCAATACCGCCTTGACGGCGCGCAGGAGGCGGTCGTGGTCGGCGCCCTCGGCGAGGTGGGCATGGAGGGTGACGATCGGCCGGTCGGGCGTCAGCGACCAGGCGTGTAAATGATGGACACCCTGCACTTCCGGCACCGCCGCGCAGAGCGCGGCGCACAGTGCCTCGGTATCGAGGCCCGTGGGCGTGCCTTCCATGAGAATGTGGGTGGATTGGCGCACCAGGAGCCAGGCACTGCGCAGAATCAGGAGTGCCACGAGGACGGAGAGCAGCGGGTCGATCGGCATCCAGCCCGTCGCCAGGATGACCCCGGCGGCGGCGATCGCGGCGACGGAGCCGAGGAGGTCGCCGAGCACATGAAGGGTCGCGCCCCGGATATTGAGGTTCTGGCGGTCGCCGCCCCGGAGCAGGAGGAAGGCCACCACATTGACCGCGAGGCCCGCCCCCGCCACCGCCAGCATGAGGCCGCCCAGAACTTCCTCCGGCGCCATCACCCGGCCGATCGCCTCGACCGTGATCCAGCCGGCGATGGCGATGAGCGCGGCGCCGTTGACCAGGGCGGAGAGGACCTGGAAGCGGTGGTAACCGTAGCTGCGCGCGGAATCGGCCGGCCGCCTGCTGGCCCTAAGGGCGAGCAGGGCAAGGGCGAGCGCCGCCGTGTCGGTCAGCATGTGCCCGGCGTCGGCGAGCAGCGCGAGGGAGTTGGCGAGGAGGCCGCCGGCGACCTCAACGACCATGAAGCCGCCGGTCATCGCCAGGGCCAGGAGGACCCGCCGCTCGTCGCCGCTCGCACCGTGTGGGTGCCCGTGGCCATGCCCTTGATGGTGCCCATGCGTCATCCCGGCGATGTTCGCACCCCGGGGCGCGCTGTCAAGGCCCGAGAGTGGCGCCCGTGAGGCCGGTCAGCGCGGGAATCTGAGGATCGCCGAGGTTCTCCGGCCGACCTCGCTTTCGAGGCGGATGGTGCCGCCGTGTAGCTCGACGAGCGTCTTGACGAGTGCCAGGCCGAGGCCGCTCCCGGCCTGGGCATGGGCTTGGCCGGCACCCGATTGCTCGAAAGGCTCCAGCACGCGCGCGAGCTGGTCCTCGGGGATGCCCGGGCCCGCGTCCGTGACCGAAATCAGGATGGCGCGGTTGCCGTCGGGCCGCGCGGCGACGCGCACGACGCCGCCGTCGGGGCTGAACTTGATGTCGTTGGCCAGGAGGTTGAGCATGATTTGGGCCAATGCGCGCTCGTCGGCCAAGAGGGACAGGTCGTCGGCCGGGAAGTCGGTGTCGAGGGTGACGCCCTTTTTCCGGGCCTCGGACTCGACCATGTGGAGCTTCGCATCGATAGCGGTGCGGAGGTCGAGCACCACGGGATTCAGGTCGAGCTTGCCGGCCTCGACCCGCGCCAGGTCGAGCACGTCGTTGACCAGCGAGAGAAGATGGGTCGCCGCCTGGTGGATGTAGCCCGAATACTCCGTATAGGTCTCGGCCTCGTGCCGTTCGTTGGCCATGATCTCCGAGAAGCCGAGGATCGAGTTGAGGGGCGTGCGGATCTCGTGGCTCATGTTCGAAAGGAAGCGCGATTTCGAGCGGCCGGCCTCGATCGCCCGCAGGCGCTCTCGGTTGGCCTCCACTTCAGCCTGGGTGCGGTCGTACACTTCCCGCAGGAGCTCCTGCTCGCGCTTGCGCAGCCGGCTCTCGGTCCGGTTCAGATAGCCGACGATCCGCATGACGTAGTACGCGGTCGGCACCGCCACCATCGCGGTGACGAGGGTGGCGAGAACGACGGCGAAGGGGTCGGCATGGACATCGACATCCATGGCGAGGCAGCCGATGTAGCTTACGACCGCGGCAAACACGACCGCCCCCATGGTCAAACCGGCGACCGACGGGACGACTCCGAGCCTTTCGACGAGACGACCCAGGGTATCGACGCTTCTTGGCGCCCTCGAGTCACTCATTTTCAAAACGCTTCCGGTTGTACCCTAACAGCCGATTCCGTCCACCAACGAGCCGGTCTTGTCCATAGACGAAGCAACCTAATCATTTCTGACACGAGGAATCCAGGTTATGACGCAGAAATTCAACCACTGACTTTGACACTGGCTCCCATTCATCGACGATTTCGATCGGCGAGCGATGCGAAGGCCGCCAGGGCCGCGCGGCCGGTCTTGCGCCGGCCGTCCCGGCCCCGCAGAATGACGCTCGAGTGGTGGTCCCGGGCTGCCGCCGGGAATTGGGGGAGCCGGCAGTGACGCCTGAAATCAGGGAACGGGGGCCGCCGCCGGCCACGGGCGCCAACCGCACCGTGGCCGATGTTGTCGCCGCCTCGCTCGCGCGCCACGGTGTCGAGGTGTTGTTCGGCCAGAGCATCCCGACCCAGCTCTACCTGGCCACGCCCGAGCACCATATCCGCCAGCTCACCATCCGCACCGAGAAGGCCGGCGCCATGATGGCTGACGCCTATGCCAGGGTGTCGCGCAAGGTGGCCGTGGTCACTTCGATCGCGGGGCCGGGTGCGGCCCTCCTGGTGCCGGGCCTGGGTGAGGCCCTCAAGGCCTCGATCCCCATCGTGGCGCTGATCCAGGACACGCCGCGCGCCCATATGGACCGCAACCATGCCCAGGAGATCGACCATATCGACCTCCTGCGCGCGGTGACCAAGCTCGTGCGCCGGGTGGAGCGCGCCGACCGTGTCGAGGACTATCTCGACCTCGCATTCACGACGGCGGCGAGCGGGCGGCCCGGCCCCGTGGCGCTCCTGCTGCCGGGCGACCTGTTCGACGAGGCGGCACCCGCGTCAGACGGCCGCCTGGCGACGCTCGGCGCCTATCCGCTCGACCGTACCCGGGCCGACCCGGCACGGGTCGCGGAGGCGGCGGCGCTGCTGGCGGATGCCGAGAGCCCACTCGTCGTCGCGGGCGGCGGCGTGCATATCAGCGGGGCGCACGAGGAGCTTGCCCAGCTCCAGGACCTGGCCGGCCTGCCCGTGGCCACGACCATGATGGGCAAGGGCGCCGTCGACGAGGGCCACGCCCTCTCCCTCGGCGTGGCCGGCTACGCCATGGCCCGGGGTGCCCCGGCCCGGGCCCATGTCGATATGATCGCCCGCGCGGACCTGGTCCTGCTGGTCGGCAACCGAACCAACCAGAACGGCACCGATAGCTGGCGCCTGTTCCCCGAGGGCGCGCGCTTCATCCACCTCGACATCGACGGTGGCGAGGTGGGGCGCAATTACGAGGCGCTGCGCCTGGTGGGCGACGCGAAGCTCACGCTCCGCGCGCTGTCGGACGCGCTGGAGGGCGCCGGCCTCGACAGGCGTCGCGCCGCCCGCGCCGGCCTCGAGGCCGAAATCGCCGCCGGCCGCGAGGTCCACGCCGCCGCCATTGCCGCCGTCACGACCTCGGATGCCCGCCCGATCAGGCCGGAGCGCGTGATGGCCGAGCTCGCCGGTCTGATGACGCCCGATTCCATCCTGGTCGCGGACGCCAGCTACGCCACCATCTGGGCCGCGTGCCACGTTCGCTTTGAGCGCGCCGGGCAGCGCTTCATCTCGCCCCGCGGCCTCGCCGGAATCGGCTGGGGCTTTCCCATGGCGCTCGGCGCCAAGCTCGCGGCGCCCGACTGCCCGGTCTGGTTCCTCGGCGGCGACGGCGGTTTCGCGCATGCCTGGGGCGAGTTGGAGACGGCGCGGCGCGAGGGCATCCAGATCGGCGCCATCATCCTCAACAATCAGGTCCTCGGCTACCAGAAGGACGCCGAGGACGCCACTTTCCGGACCCACACCCAGGCCTGCCACTTCACGCCCGTGGACCATGCGGCTATCGCCCGGGCCTGCGGCTGGTCGGGGATCCGAATCGAAGACCCGGCTGGCCTGCGGCCCGCGCTCGAGGATGCCGCGCGGGCCGAGGTTCCGACCCTCATCGACGTCATCAGCGACCCCGATGCCTGGGCGCCGATCATGGCCTTCGAAGGCAAGCTCGCCGAGACAATCTGAATGAAAGGGAACGTTTATGGGTACGCTTGATGGCCGTGTTGCGATGATCACCGGCTCGGGCAGCGGCATCGGCCGCGCCACGGCCTGCATCATGGCCGAGCGGGGCGCTGACCTCGTCATCGTCGATGTCAACGAAGAGGGGGCGGAAGAGACGGCCGGCAAGATCCGGAACCTGGGGCGCGAGGCCAGGGTCTGGGTCGCCGACGTGACCGATGTCGCAGTCATGCGCGGGGTCGTCGCCGAGGCCGAGGCGTCCTACGGCGCCATCGACATCCTGGTCAACAACGCGGGCGTCGCCTCGGACCGGTGCCCGATCGAGGACGTGACCGAGGCGATGTTCGAGCGCTCGATGGCGGTTCATGTGCGGGGTACGCTCTTCACGACCCAAGCCGTCATGTCCGGCATGAAGGCGCGCAAGCGCGGCAAGATCGTCAATATCTCCTCGATCCAGGGCACCGTCGGGATGGCCAACGGCGCCACCTACAACGCGGCCAAGGGCGCGGTCCTCGCCCTCGCCAAGGGCTGGGCCAAGGAGCTCGCGCCGTGGGGCATCTGTGTCAACGTGGTAGCGCCCGGTCACTGCCGCACGCCCATGCCGCTCGCGGTGGACAGCGAGGAGGTGATCGCCCGCAAGGCGCAGTCGATCCCCTTCAAGCGCTACGGCGAGCCGGAGGATATGGGCTACGCCATCACCTATCTCTGCTCGCCCGAGGCGGATTTCATCACCGGCCAGGTCATCAGCCCAAACGGTGGCTTTACCATCGTGGGATATTGACGGCGGCGAGATGGCCGGAATGGCGCCCCGGTTCCGCTAAGGCTAGTGGCATCGCTGATACTAAGCTCGAAAACAGAGAGTTTGTCTTGAATGAAGTTCAACTTTTCCGTTCACCATGACGACGATTAGGAACTCGTTAACCAAGTCGTATTGTCACTAGTGTCCGGTTAAAAATCGAATAAATTCAATTGGTTGGTTATTTGCGAAGCGTTGCATCTGTTTTCGTCTCCCGCAAGTGCTTGATGTATGGGCATTTTCTCGAAGAGGGTCACCGAGAGGATCTGTAACAAAGTGTAGAGCGAGGCGTCCAGGTCGAGGCGCTTCTTGACGATGGCGACGAGGACGTAGACCGAGACGGCAATCCAGATCTGCGTCTTCACCGCGTTCTCCGACGTGCCGTAGAACTGCTTGATCCGAAGATGCTGCTTGATCCACTTGAAGAAGAGTTCCACCTGCCAGCGGCTTTTGTAGAGCGCGCAGATGGTGGCGGCCGGAAGCGAGAAGTTGTTGGTGATGAAGACCAGCGTCTTGCCGGACTCGGGGTCCTTGAAGCGGATGCGCCGCAGAAGTTCGGGGTAATCCTGACGGGTGTAGAAGCCGTCCAGGGAGATGGTCTGGTCGCAAATGATGCCGGTCGAGCGATCCGTCGGCGCCGAATAGACGCGATGAGCATCGATGTTCGACTTGGCACGCGTGACGAAGAAGGCCCCGGCTTGGTGCAACACATAAAGGCGGGCAAAGTCGACGTAGCCACGATCCACGACGTAGATGGCTCCGGCTTCCGGCAAGAGCATATCGAGGGCATGAACGTCGTGCAGCTTGCCATCCGAGATGTGGATAAAACTCGGAATGTTGCCCCGCAGGTCGAGCAGCGTGTGCATCTTCACCGCCGCCTTGGTGGTGCGGAAGTGCGCCCACGGAAAGACCGACAGGCACAGAGCGATGGTCGTCGAGTCCAGGGCGTAGACGGTATTGGTCAGGTCCAACCCCAGTTCTTCGTCGACGTACAGCGTCCTCGCCTGGGTGATGAGCCGCTGGGCCAACGCCGCATGGATACGCCAGTCGCGCCTTTCGTTGGCATCGGCCAGCGTCGAGCGCCGGACCGGCTGGCGGAAGCCCATGTGATAGAGTTTCGATGCGTGGACCGAGAGGCAGGTCTCGATGTCGCGCAGGCTTTCCCGGTAGGTCAGCTGGGCGAAGGCCATGGACCGGTATTGCTCGGCGCAGGAAAGCGTCCGGACCCGGTGATCGCCGCCATACCGGTCGACGATCCGCGTGAAAGTAGTCCATGGCAGGAAGTCCATGAGCTGAGCGAACAGGGTCTTGCCGGTGTTCATGAGCATCTCCTCGGAGAAACTCCGAAAAGTGCTCCATCCAATTCAAATCGACACCATGCATTTTCGCTTCAAACCCCGCAGAAATCCTGGCTCTCAAAGCCAGCACCGCTCAGTTAACCGGACAGCAGTGTCGTATTGTATATGGTCATCGTAGGTGCTTTTGTTTTCCGTGGCATCCTGGCTTGCGCGTGATACCGCCACCAAGAGCGCGGCGGAATGAATTCGTTGCCTTGCCTTGGATGGCACGCCGGAGCGCGACTTGAGGGTCGAATCGAAGGGATGCATATTCGAGAGCGCCACGACCGTCGTGAAGCGCCGCAATTGTCGGGGCCCCGGTACGAACCGGCCCCCGGGAGCGGTTTGCGGGTAAACCTATGAGTATGCGGCACAACCCCATTCGACTGCTGGCGGACATCGCTGCGTCCGCAATCGACGATGCCAGCGTCGAGGACGTGCTAGGGGCGTCCCTCAAGCGGATCTGCGGCCACATGGGCTGGCGCTCGGGTCGGGCCTTCCGGCGCGCGCCCGACGGCTCGACGCTGCCGGTCGCCGCCGGGCACCGAGGCGAATGCGGCACCTGGTTCGAGGGGTGCTACAGCAGGGACGGTGAAGCCCGGCCGGATCCACTCGATGAGCTGTCCGCGCGTGTGCTGGAGAGCGGCGTTGTCGCGTGGGCCGCCGTACCGAGCGCCACGGGGCAAGCAGCCGCGGATGCGTCCAGCGGCGGGGGCATCTATGTCTTTCCCGTTCCGGCCGGCGGGCGGCCCCGTGTCGCCCTCGGATTCTTCGCGACGACATTCGTCGAGCCCGATGAAGAAGTCCTCGAGATCATGAGCCTCGTCTGCGACCAGCTCGGCGGCGTCCTCGAGCGCGAGGAGACGGCAAGGGCGCTCGAGCACAGCGAGGAGAAGTACAGGAACCTGATCGAGGGCTCTATCCAGGGCATCTACATTCATCGCGACTGGGCGCTGATCTTCGCCAACCAGGCAATGGCCGACATCCTCGGCTACGACCATCCGGACGAGGTCCTGGCGCTCGGCACGGTCGACCGTTTCGTGGCGCCCTACGAGCATCGTCGGTTGAAGGGCTACCGGGACGCCCGCATGCGCGGCGAGGAAGTGCCGCCCCGCCACGTCGCGGAATATCTCCGCAAGGACGGCTCGACCCTTTATTTGGAGAGCATCAACAACGTCGTGGACTGGGACGGCGCGCCGGCCATTCAGTCCACGGTCATCGACGTCACGGAGCAGATTCGCGCCCAGGACGCGCTTCGCGACAGCGAGCGCCAGCTCCGCCTAGGAGCCTGTCCGAGAATTCGGATTTGGCTCGACGTGGGTATCGGAGTGTGATTCGTTAAACGGCATGAGCAAAACCTTTCGAGCTTGGGACGTGGATCAGGTCTGGCTGTTGCCGGCTTCGGTCCATGACTTCGTGCCGGCGGGACACGCGGCGCACCTGGTGCGGGATGCGGTGCGCGAGAGCCTGGACCTGTCGGCGATCTTTGCGGCCTATGGCGAGGCGCGCGGCCAGCCGCCCTACCACCCGGTGATGATGGTGGCGCTGTTGCTGTACGCCTACAGCGTCGGCGTCTATTCGTCGCGCCGCATCGCCAGGGGGTGTGAGGAGCGCGTCGACTTCATGGCGGTGACGGGGATGCAGCGGCCCGACTTCCGCACCATCTCGGATTTCCGCAAGCGCCATCTCGCGGCGCTGTCGGGGCTGTTCGCGCAGGTGCTGGCCCTGTGCCGCCGGGCGGGGCTGGTCAAGCTCGGCCATGTGGCGCTGGACGGCACCAAGATCAAGGCCAACGCCTCCAAGCACAAGGCGATGTCTTACGCCCGCATGGTCAGGGCGGAGGCCGGGCTCGAGGCGGTGGTCGAGAGCTGGCTCGATCGGGCGGCGGCGGCCGATGCGGCGGAGGACGAGGCGTTGGGGGTCGCGGCGCGGGGCGACGAGATGCCGGCCTGGGTCGCCGACAAGGCCAAGCGTCTGGCCAAGATTCGCGAGGCCAAGGCCGCCCTGGAGGCCGAGGCGCGGGACGCGGCCGCGCGCGCCGCCCAGACGCGGGCGCCGAAGCGCCCGGGACCCAAGCCCAAGCCGCCGGCGGATGTGCCGGCGGACAAGGCGCAGCGCAACTTCACCGACCCCGAGAGCCGCATCCTCAAGACCAAGGACGGCTTCATCCAGGGCTATAATGCCCAGGCCGCGGTCGATGCCAAACGCCAGATCATCGTCGCCCACGCCCTGACCGATTCGACCAGCGACCAGGGCCAGCTCGAACCCCTGATCGACGCCATCGAAGCCAACCTCGGGCGGCGTCCCAGGGAGATATCGGCGGACGCCGGCTACTGCTCGAAGGCGAACCTGGAGGCCGCCGATAGGCGGGGCATCAAGCCCTACATCGCGACCGGGCGGCAAAAGCACGGCCAAGCCGCCGCCGTGGGCCCGCGCGCCGCGCCGCCCGGCGGCCGGGTCGCGGCCATGGCGGCCACCCTCAGGCGCGCCGGGCGCCGCAGCCGCTACCGCCTGCGCAAGCAGACCGTCGAGCCGGTGTTCGGCCAGATCAAGCAGGCCCGGGGCTTCCGTCAGTTCCTGCTGCGCGGCCGTGAGAAGGTCACATGCGAATGGGCGATGATCTGCACCGCCCACAACCTGGCCAAGCTCGCCGTCGCCCAAGCGCCATGAGACGCCGAGACCAATCATGCCTCTCGCCGCGCCAAGCCCCTGAAGGCAACCACCCATGAGCCAAACCACCAAAATCACGACAAGACCACTCGCCATCACCCCAATGCTTGCCAACAACATCAAATCTCGGACAGGCTCCTAGTCACCGATTCCCTTCCCGTCCTTATTACATACGTCGATTCGGAGCAGCGCTACCGGTTCGTGAACGAGACGGCGGAGAAGTGGTACGGCCGACCGCGCGCGGAGATCGTGGGGCGGACAATCCGGGAGCTAT
The DNA here is from genome assembly GCA_963666705.2 of Alphaproteobacteria bacterium. Lineage (GTDB taxonomy): Bacteria > Pseudomonadota > Alphaproteobacteria > CADEGL01 > CADEGL01. Next base: position 62,787 of record CAXXKO010000013.1, read on the forward strand.
GGGATGCCGCCGCCTACGAGACGTGGATGCCCTATCTCAAGAGCATTCGCGAAGGATGGTCGCAGACCTTCGACGAAACGGTGACCTATCCCGACGGCCGGACCCGCGAGGTAACGGAGTCGTGGGTCCCGCACGTGGCCGAGGATGGCGAGGTCCTGGGTTTCTTCTCCATGGCGCAGGACTTCACATCGCGCCGGCGTGCCGAGCACGCCCTGCGTGAGAGCGAGGAACGACTCAAGGCCATCCTCGATCATGCGCCCACAGTCATCGCCCTCACGGACACGGACGGCCGCTATCAGATCGTCAACCGCGCATTCGAGAAGAACTCCGGCGTCATGGCGAGTGAGGCCGAAGGACGGACGGTGAGCGAGCTCTTTCCAGGAAAATTCAACGAATCGATAATGAACGCCAATCAGGAAGTCATCGAAACCGGTGGCATCTTCGAAGCCGAGTTCGACTCCATCGTTGACGGCCGCACTTTCTCGGTCGTCAAGTTCCCGATCCGCGGCGTCGATGGCGCCATCGCGGGCGTCGGCACGATCGAGACCGACGTCACCCGCCGCAAGGAGATGATGGAGGCGCTGCGCGCCAGCGAGAAACGGATCCGACTGCTCGCCGACTCGATGCCCGGCCTCATGGGCTACATGGATGCCGAGCAGCGCATCGGGTTCATCAACGCCCTCGCCGAGGTCTGGCTCGACCGGCCGCGGTCCGAGATTGTCGGCCGCAAGCTGGAGGAGGTGCTGAGCGCGGAGCATTACGAAATTGCGCGGCCGGCCGTCGAGGCTGCCCTCGCCGGGAAGCGGGTCAGTGGCGAATCGGTCGTCGTTTACCCGGACGGCGTCGAACGGCACATCCATCGGGATTTCATCCCCGACGTGTCCGAGGACGGCAAGGTGCGTGGTTACTACTACTTCAACCACGATATCACCGAACGCAAGCGGGCCGAGGAAGCCGCGCGCGCGGTCGAGGAGCGGTTCAAGGCGATCGTCAACAACTCGCCGAACCTCATCTATCTCAAGGACACGGCCGGCCGCTACCTCCTCGTCAATAAGGAGTTCGAGCGCACCATCGGCTTGCCTCTCGGGCTCGCGTTGGGAAAGACCCCCCACGATTGGGCGCCGGCGGAGGATGCGGAGAGTTATCTGGCGCAAGACCGCGTGGTCATCGAAAGCGGCGGGACGATCGAGCAAGAGGAGCTGGTGCGGTATGGCGATGGCACCGTTCACACCCAAATCATGACCAAGTTCCCGATCTTCGATGCCGCCGGCAACGTGGAGGCCGTTGTCGGCATCAACACCGACATCACCGAGCGCAAGGAGGCCGAGGCGGCCTTGCGCGAAAGCGAGAGCCTGCTGACCTTGGCCGCCGAGCAGGCCGACCTCGGGCATTGGGTGTGGGACACGGCAGCGGACAGGTGTGTTTACGCGTCGCGCCAACTGGCCCGAATCCTCGACCTATCGACGGCCGAGGAATATGTCGTAGCCGCGACCTCTCACGAGGCGGACCTCGATTGGGTTCATCCCGACGACCGGGACCGTTACGACCGGGTGGTCTGGGAGGCTTTCGACAAGGGGCTCCCGTTCGACATCGAATACAGGATCGTCCGGCGCAATGGGGAGGTTCGCCACGTCCACGGCCGCTGCGAGCCGCTTCCCGGCCCGACCGGCGCCATGACGCGGGCCATCGGGACGCTCCTCGACGTGACCGAGCGCAAGGCGGCGGAGGTGGCCTTGCGTGAGAGCGAGGAGCGCCTGCGCGCCATCATCGACAACGCGCCCGTCCATATTTCGATGAAGGACCTGGGCAGCCGTCACATGGTGGTCAGCCCCAACTCGGAGAAAATCCTGGGCTATCCCAGCGAGCGGGTCCTGGGCCGGACGTCCCACGAAATCTTCTCCAAGGAGGAAGCGGACTTCTTCGTGGCCCACGACCGGGTCGTCCAGGAGAGCGGGCGGACGCTCGCCATGGAGAACGAGATCACGCTGCCGGACGGGGTCCACACCATCAACACCATACGGTTCCCGATTCGCGGCGCGGCCGGCGAGATATCCGCCATCGGTGCGATTTCCACCGATGTCACCGACGGCAAGAAGGCCGAGGAGGCGATGCGGGAGCGTGAGACGCTGCTCACCCATGCCGCCGACATCGCCGGGCTCGGCCACTGGGTGTGGGACGATCTCGCGGACAAGTGCATCCTGTGCTCGGAACAGGTGGCGCAAATCCATGGCTACGCCACGCCGGAGGAATATATGGCGATGGCGTCCTCCTACGAGGCGTGTCTCGATACCGTGCATCCCGAGGACCGCGGTTGGTACGACCGGCTGGTTCGCGAATCCGATCGCCTCAAGAAGCCTTACGCGACCGAGTTCCGCATCTTGAGGCGCGACGGCGAAGTCCGTTACGTCCGCGAGGCGGCGGACCCTATCCTGAATGATGCTGGAGAGCTCGTCCGCTCGCTCGGGACGATACAGGATATCACCGAGCGGAAGGAGGCCGAGAAGGTCCTGCGCGAGAGCGAGAAGATGCTGACACATGCCGCGGACCTCGCCGGGATCGGGCACTGGGTGTGGGACGATCTCGCGGACAAGCTCATTCTGTGCTCGGATCGGGTGGCGGAAATCTACGGCTACGACTCGCCGGAGGCGTATGCGGCGATGGCGACCTCCTACGAGGCGGACCTCGAGATCGTGCATCCCGAGGACCGCGGCTGGTACGACAGGCTGGTCCGCGAATCCGACCGTCTCAAGCAGCCATACGAGACTGAGTACCGCATCTTGAGGCGCGACGGGGCGGTCCGTTACGTCCGCGAAGTGGCGGATCCTATCCTGAACGATGCTGGAGAGCTCGTCCGCACGATCGGGACAATTCAGGATATCACCGAGCGGAAGGAAGCCGAGACGGCCCTGCGTGAGAGCGAGAAACTGCTGGCCCATTCCGCGGCCATCGGTGGGCTTGGCCACTGGATGTGGGACGATGTCGCGGACAAGTGCATTCTGTGCTCGGAACAGGTGGCGGAAATCCATGGCTACGCCACGCCGGAGGAATATATGGCGATGGCGTCCTCCTACGAGGTGTGTCTCGAAACCGTGCATCCCGAGGACCGCGGCTGGTACGACCGGCTGGTTCGCGAATCCGACCGCGTCCAGCAGTCTTACGAGACCGAGTTCCGCATCTTGAGACGCGACGGCGAGGTCCGCTACGTCCGCGAGGTGGCGGACCCAATCCTGAATGACGCCGGAGAGCATGTTCGTACGCTCGGGACGATGCAGGACATCACCGAGCGGAAGGAGGCCGAGAAGGCCTTGCGCGAGAGCGAGCGGCGCTTCCGCGATTATGCCGAGGCGTCGGCCGACTGGTTCTGGGAGACCGACGCGGACCTGGGCCTGACCTACCTCTCGCCCAACGTCGAGCGGATCGCCGGGGTGCCGCCGGCGTGGCACTACGGCAAGAAGGTCTGGGACGCCATCGGCCAAGGTTTCGATCGAGAGGCTTGGGACGCCCACCTCGCACGCATGCGGGCACACGAGCCGTTCCGCGATTTCACCTACTATCGCGCGGGCAAGGGCGTCGCGCCGCGATGGTTGCGTCTGGGCGGCGTCCCCATGTTCGACGAGGGCGGCGCCTTCTTCGGCTACCGGGGCAGCGGCTTGGACGTGACCGAGCAGAGGCGTGCCGAGGACAGCCTGCGCGAGCGGGAGGCGGAGTTCAGGACCGTCCTCGATAACCTGCCGGCCGCCGTATACCTCACGGACCTCGAGGGGCGGGTCCGGCTGGTGAACAGGCGTTTTTCGGAATGGTACGGGCTGTCGGCCGACGAGGCGCTGGGCAAGCTCACGAGCGAGCTTTTCCCGGCCGAGGCCGCCGAGGCTTTCGTGATGCACGACCGTGCGGTGCTCGACGAGATGCGGGTGATCGATCGACAGCTCGAAGTGCCCGTTGCCGGTGGTGCCGCGCGTGCCGTCCGCTCTTCGAAGTTCCCAGTCGTCGACAAGGACGGCCGTTGCATCGGCGTCGGCACCATCGACACGGACGTGACCCAACTGATCCGGGCGGAACGCGTGGCCAAGCTCGGCCACTGGGCCTGGGACGAGATCGAGGACCGCGAGCTCTACCGCTCGGAAGAGGCCGACCTGATTTGGGGAACCACGACGGGAGCGATGTTCGAGAACCTCGATGAGTTCCTCGCCACGGTCCACGCCGAAGACAGCGCGCGCGTGCGCGGTGTGATGGAGGCGGCGAGCGAGGCGGGGACGGGCTACCAGGTGGAATACCGGATCGTTCGCGCGGATGGCGGGCTGCACGTTATCCTGGAGATCGCCGAGCCCGAGCTCGACGAAGCTGGCCGCTTGGTCCGCACGACAGGCGTGGTGCAGGACATCACCGAGCGCAAGACGCTCGAGGACCAGCTCCACCAGTCCCAGAAGATGGAGGTGGTGGGCCAGCTCACCGGCGGCATCGCCCATGATTTCAACAACCTTCTGGCCGTCATTCTGGGCAATAGCGAGTTGGTGAGGGACCATCTGGACGATCCCGACACCCTCGATGAGATATTGGACGATATGGCGCGGGCGGCGGAATTGGGTGCCGATCTCACGGGGAAGCTGCTTGCCTTCTCGCGCCGCCAGGCCCTGCGGCCGCGCACGATCGATGCCGGTGTCCTCGCCGGCGGCATGACCGGCCTCCTGCGGCGCACCCTCGGCGAGACCATCGAAGTGACGGTCGAGCCCGGCCGCGATTCATGGCGCGTCCACGCCGATCCCGGCCAGCTCGAAAGCGCCATCCTGAACCTGGCCGTCAACGCGCGCGACGCCATGCCCGGTGGCGGGCGGCTGGCGATCGAGGTGTCGAACGCGACCCTCGACCGAGATCCCGAAGCCGGCGTCGAGGGCCCCGGCCCTGGCGAATATGTCGTGCTCGCCGTGACCGACAGCGGCACCGGGATGTCGTCCGAGGTGCTGGTGCACGCTGTCGAGCCGTTCTTCACCACCAAGGATGTCGGGGAGGGAAGCGGGCTCGGCCTCAGCATGGTCTATGGGTTCGCGAGGCAGTCCGGCGGGACGGCCACGATCTACAGCGAGAAGGGGCAGGGGACGACAGTGCGGCTCTACCTGCCGAGGGCGGGCGGCGAGGTGGCGCCGGAAGCCAGCATCTCTACCGATTTGGGTGGGTTTGCGGGCGAGGGCGAGACCGTGCTCCTCGTCGAGGACGACGCGGCCGTCCGCAAGCTCGTCCGCAATTACCTCGTGGGCCTCCGGTACGAAGTGCTGGAGGCGGCCGATGGGGTGGAGGCTATCGCACAGTTGGAAGGCGCCGCCAGGATCGACCTCCTGCTCAGCGACCTCGTGCTTGCGGGCAGCATGACCGGCCCGGATATTGCCCAGGCCGCGGTGGCCATGCGGCCCGGCCTTGCCGTGCTGTTCATGTCGGGCTACGCCGAGGGCGCCATACGCCAGTTGGCGCCGATCGTCGAGGATGCCGAGCTGCTGCACAAGCCGTTCCGCAGGGCGGAGCTGGCCCGCAAGCTGCGCGACATCCTCGACGCCGCCGGTCCCTGACGTCTTATACCAGTGAGCGCCTGAATTGACTCTCGGGATATTCATTGATGGCGGATGATGGCGGATTGTGATTCTATGGTCTCCCACCAGATGTGGGGGATGTCATGGGATCAGCACTCAAGATACGGGATGATTTGACGCCTTTGGAGCTTCGGCGCTGGGCTCGCGTGGAATCGTACGGTCGAGCGGCGGCGCGGGCCTATGGGATCGCGAATGCTTTGGAGGAGATGCCCCGGGCTGATGCCGCGCGGCTTGCGGGGATGGATCGCCAAACGCTTCGCGACGCGGTTGTTCGTTACAATGCAAAGGGATTGGAGGGGCTTCACGACCGTCCAAAGGGCTACTCGCCGCGGCGGCTGACGGCAGACGAGGAAGCGGCGCTGGCGGCGGTCATCATCGCCGGGCCGGAGCCTGAGCGCGACGGGGTTTGCGCCTGGACCCGGGCCGATCTGTGCCGCTGGCTGGAGGAGCGCTTCGCCAAGACCTACCACCCCTCGAGCATGACCCGGGTTCTACGGCGGATGGGATTTTCCCGCCAGAAGGCGCGCCCGAGCCACCCGCGAAGGGACGCCGAAGCGCAGGAGCGCTTCAAAAAAGGGGGCTTCGCGACATCCTGAAGGCGACCGCCGCGGCGCATCCCGACAAGCGCCTACAGCTGTGGTTTCAGGATGAAGCGCGCGTCGGCAACAAGGGCCGGGTGTGTCACCGGTGGTGGCGCAGGGGCGAGCGTGCCCCCGGGACGCGTCAAATCGGCTACCAGTGGGCCTACATCTTCTCCGCCGTGCGCCCGGACACCGGCGACGACGTCACCCTGGTGATGCCGAGCGTCAACGCCAAGGTCATGGACCTGTTTCTCGCACACTTCGCCGATACCCTGGACCAGGATGCGCACGCCGTCATGATGTGCGACGGCGCCGGTTGGCACGACGAGCGCGCCCTCACCGTCCCCGACAACGTCACCTTGGCGCTGTTGCCGCCTTACAGTCCCGAACTCAACCCCGTCGAGCGGGTTTGGCTCTACCTACGCGAACGCTTCCTATCGCTCCGCGTCCTCGACGACACCGAGGCCATCATCGACGCCTGTTGCCAAGCATGGATCGACCTCATCGCAGAACCGGATCGTATGCGAACCCTCTGCGCCTATCCATGGATCATGAAGGTGATTTCATAGGCTCACTGGTATTAAACCAACGGTCCATAAGAATGACCCGTTGTATGTTCCCTCAAGCGCCGGGCGGGCGCATCCGCGCCCTTGGCTTCTCAATATCGCTCAAGCGCCGCTAAGGCTGGCCTCGCATAAGCTCGGGCGCGCGGTCGCGCTTGCCAGCAGTCGATGAGTCAAGCTCATCGGCCGCTGGAATTACCCGGTCAGATCAGGAAATCATCGGCGCCCAGGTCCGTGGCCGCCACGCCGACGAGGATGATGGAGTCGCCCCCGGCGAGCGCGATCTCGACGTCGGGGCTCGCGCTCATAGCGGCCTCGAGGCCGGCGAAGTCGGAAATGCCGAGGGCGGCGAGGTCGTAGCCATGAAGGTCGATCGCGTCCGTGCCGGCCGTGAAATCGTTGATCGTGTCCTGGCCGTCGCCGTCTTCGAAGATAAAGGTGTCCGCGCCGTCGCCGCCCGAGAGGATGTCGTTGCCGGCGCGGCCCTCGATCGTATCGACGCCGTCGAGGCCATGGAGCACGTTGTCGTTTGCGTCGCCCGCCAGGGAATCGTCGTGGACGGACCCGAACAGGTTCTCGATTCCAACCAGCGTGTCGCCGTCGGCATGGCCGCCGCTCCCCACGCCGCTCTCCAGATCGACCGCCACGCCGGCGTCGGAGTTGGCATAGATGACCCTATCGGTGCCGCCGCCGCCGTCTATCAGGTCGCCGCCAGCGCCGCCTGTGAAATTGTTGCCGCCCGCGTCGCCGACCAATACGTCGTTATGGGCCGAGCCGATGAGGTTCTCGATGCCCGACAGCACGTCGCCCTGGGCGTCGCCGCCCACGCCCGTGCCGGCACCGAGGTCGACGACCACGGGCGCGGACGAGTCCTGGTATGACGCGGTGTCGTTGCCGTGGCTGCCCGACAGGATATCCGCGCCGGCGCCGCCCTCGAGCATGTCGTTGCCGTGGTGACCGATGAGATGGTTCTCCTGGGCGTCGCCCGACAGGGTGTCGCTGTGGTACGACCCTTCGATCCCTTCGAAGCCATCGAGCGCCGCGCCACCACTGTCCAGGCCATTGGCCAGGTCGACCCAGACGCCGGTCGAGGTAAAGATGTAGCTGACCCAGTCGAAGCCGTCGTCGCCGTGAAGCGTGTCGGCGCCGCCGCTCACATAGACGACATCGTCACCGTCGCGGCCCCAGATCTCGTTGACGCCGGCGTCGCCGCGCAGCACGTCGTTCCCGTAGGAGCCCTCGAGGTTTTCGATTCCGCTCAGACTGTCGCCCGCGGCGTTGCCGTTTGCCGCCGTGCCCGCCGTGAGGTCGACCGAGACGCCAGTGATGGAATCCGCGTAGGAGGCGATATCGGTGCCCACGCCCCCGGCCAGTACGTCGCCGCCGCTTCCGCCCATGAGAACGTCGTCGCCGTCGCCACCGATCAGGTAGTCGTCACCGCCGAGGCCGAGCAGCAGATTGTCGCCGCCGTCGCCGATCAGCACGTCGTCGTGGTTGGAGCCGATCACATTTTCGATGCCGGTCAGGGTATCTCCGTCCGCCTCACCGCCCGTGCCGGTCCCCGCCACCAGGTCGATGAGGACACCGCTCGTCGAATCGAAATAGACCGCCACATCCTCGCCGCCGCCACCGTCGAGGATATCGGCGCCGAGGCCGCCTATGAGGATGTCGTTGTCGGTGTTGCCGAAAAGCGAGTCGTCCCCCTTGCCACCATCGAGAATATCGTCGCCATGGCCGCCGACGAGCGTATCGTCGCCGCCCCGCCCCTCGAGCCGGTCGCTCCCGGAATTGCCGTAGAGGTAGTTGTCTTCCGAGTCGCCCTTGAGAATGTCGTCGTGGATGGAGCCGATCAGGCCCTCGATGCCGTAGAGGCTGTCCCCTTCCGCGTCGCCGCCATGGGCCTCGCCGTGCGCGAGATCGATGGTGACGCCTGCGTCCGAGTCGTCGTAGCGCGCGATATCGAAGCCCTCACCGCCATTGAGAGTGTCGGTCCCCTCCCCACCAATCAGCGTGTCGTTGCCCTGGCCGCCGGAGAGGTAATCGTCGCCCGAGTGGCCGTAGAGCCAGTCGTTACCCCAATCGCCCCAGAAGGAGTCGTTGCCGCCAGCGCCCTCGGCGAGATCGTCACCGAGAGTGCCACGCCAATAGTCGTCCTCGTTCGTGCCGATGAACGCGCGCGGGCCGTCGTGAAGCTCCGCGGGCAGGATCACGTACTCGTGGTCATCGTGGGAGGTGGGCTCGGGCTCGCCCTCGTGACCGTCCTCGGGGTCGTCGAGATACTCTTTGGAATCTGACATGGCGTGCACCATTCATGGGTTGTTTCTTCGATCCACGTCAAGAATATTAAATAAGTGAATAGTATGTATGTGACAGATATCACCATTACTATAGTTTATTCATGTGACATACATCACAGAATCTTGTGGTTCTGTGACATAGGTCACATGGTTAATTTAGAAATATTTATTGTATATTATGTCGTTAGTATAATTTCTGTGACATGGGTCACATGCGAATGGCGGCTTGTCCGTTGCGCGGTCACGCGGCACATTGGCTGCCATGAAGCTGCTTTCGGGGGAGGGCCTGCCATGAACGCGCTCAAGCGACGCCTAAGGAACGACGAGCCGTGCTTGGGCCTCCTCGTATCCATGCCGAGCCCGCATCTCGTCCGGACCCTGGCCCGCGCCGGGCTCGACTGGCTGTTCCTCGACATGGAGCACGGCCCCATCGACATCGAGTCCGCCCATGCCATGATCGGCGCCACGGCGGGCACCGATTGCACCCCTATCGTCCGCGTGCCCACCACCGAGACGTGGGTCGCCAAGGCGGCGCTCGACGCGGGCGCCTTCGGTCTTGTCTTCCCCATGGTCAACAGCCGCGCAGAGGCGGAGGCGAGCGTGCGCGCCATCCGCTATCCGCCGGCGGGCGAGCGCGGCGTCGGCCCGCTCCACGCCTCGCTGCACTGGGGCATGGAGATGCCCGACTACATCGCGTGCGCCAACGACGAGCTCCTCAACATCGTCCAGATCGAGCACAAGGACGCGGTCGCGAACATCGACGAGATCCTGGCCGTGGGTGGCCTCGACGTGGCGCTGATCGCCCCCTTCGACCTCTCCATGAGTCTCGGCATCCCGGGTCAGGTCGATCACCCCGACCAGCGCGCCGCTATCGCCCATGCGGAGGAGAAGATCCGCGAGAGCGGCCTCGTCCTCGGCGGCCTCGCCCTATCGATCGAGGCAGCGAACGACATGATCGCGCGCGACTATCGCCTGCTCCTGATCGGCTTTGACACCGGGCTCATCGGTGGCGCGGTGACGGCGGCGCTGGGTGCGATAAATCGCTGACGGCGCTTCCGGCCGGCCGAAGGCGCGTGCTAACGTTTTGCCGTCGCGTGCCGTCAGGCCCGGGCGTTGGGGGGAGCGCAGATGACCCGTGATCCGCGTTACGACGTGCTGTTCGAGCCCGTCAGAATCGGCCCGGTGACCGCCTGGAACCGGTTCTACCAGCCGCCCCATTGCAACGGCATGGGCCGCCTCCGGTCGCGCGCCCACGCCCGCATGCGCGGGATCAAGGCCGAGGGCGGCTGGGCCGTCATCAACACCGAGCACTGCGCCATCCACCCCTCGGCGGAGATGTTTCCCGAGGTGGTGCATACTCTGTGGGACGATCGCGACATCCCGCCCCTCGCGCTGATGTGCGAGGCGGTGCACGAACACGGCGCGCTCGCCGGGGTGCAACTCGCCTACGGCGTCTATTGGAATTCGAACCGGCTCAGCCGCGAGGTCCCCATGGACCCCATGCATCGGCCGGTCAGCAACGGCGACCCGGTCCAGGCACGGGCCATGGATAAGCGGGATATCCACGATCTGCTCGGCTGGTGGGCGGCGGCGTCGGAGCGCGCCCTGCGCGCCGGCTTCGACATCATCAACGTGGACGGCAACTTCTCGACCGCCGCCTTCCAGTTCCTCTCGCCCCGCAACCGCCGCACCGACGAATACGGCGGCAGCCTCGAGAACCGCGCCCGCCTATTGAAGGAGATGATCGAGGTGACGCGCGAAGCGGTGAAGGGCGAATGCGCCGTCACCGTGCGCATCATTATCGACGAGCTCATGGGCCCCGACGGCCTCGAGGCCCACGCCGACGGCAAAGAGGTGATCGAATACCTGGCCGAGCTACCGGACCTGTGGGACGTGGTGGTTGGTACCTGGGCCGGCGATTCGCCGCCCTCGCGCTTCGCGCCCGAGAACGCGCACGAATCCCACGTCGACTTCGTGAAGAGCGTGACCACCAAGCCGGTGGTGGGTGTGGGCCGATTCACCTCGCCCGACACCATGGTCTCGCTCATCAACCGCGGCGTCCTCGACATGATCGGCGCGACCCGGCCCTCGATCGCCGACCCCTTCCTGCCCAGGAAGATCGAGGAGGGGCGAATCGACGACATCCGCGAATGCATTGGCTGCAACATCTGCGTCTCGACCCACTACGCCATGACCCACCTGCGCTGTACCCAGAACCTGGCCATGGGGGAGGAGTGGCGCAAGGATTGGCATCCCGAGGAGATCGAGCCCAAGGGCTCGGACGACACGGTGCTGGTTGTGGGCGCCGGCCCCGCGGGCCTCGAATGCGCGCGGGCCCTGGGCCAGCGCGGCTACCAGGTCAGCCTCGCCGAGGCGACGACGGCGCTGGGTGGCCGCGTCACGCGCGAGGCCAAGCTGCCCGGCCTCGCCGAATGGGCCCGGGTGCGCGACTGGCGCGTGGGCCAGCTCCACAAGCTGCCCAACGTGGAGATCTATCTCGATAGCGATCTGACGGCCGAGAACGTGCGCGAGTTCGGCGCGGGCCGCGTGGTGCTGGCGACGGGGGCCAAGTGGCGGGGCGATGGCTTCGGCCGCGCGAACCACGAGCCCATACCCGGCCACGGCGCGGCCCATGTGGTGACGCCCGACGACGTGATGGCGGGCCAGATGCCCGATGGCCCGATCCTGGTCTTCGACGACGACCATTACTACCACGGCAACCTGATGGCCGAGGTGCTGCGCGCCGCGGGCCGGGAGGTGACGATCGTCACCCCGGCATCCGAGGTCGCGGCCTTTACGGCGGCGACCCTCGAGCTCGAGCGCATCGCCCGGCACATGGATGGGCTCGGCATCGCCATGGTGACGCACCATAATCTCGCCGAGATCCGTGATGGGGAGGTGGTGCTGCGCCATGTTCACACCGGGCGGGAGCGGACGGTGCCGGCGGCGGGCGTGGTCATGGTCACGGCCCGGCTTCCCGTCGACACGCTCTATCGCGAGCTGATGGCGGACGAGGGGTCGCTCGCGGACGCGGGCATTAAGTCCGTGACCCGCATCGGCGACTGCAATGCCGCTGGCGCCATCTATCATGCCACCTATGCCGGGCACCGCTACGCCCGCGAGCTCGATGCCGAGGCGCTCGAGGTCGCCTTCCGGCGCGAGTTTCCCGGCGTCTAATGTTTGCTTGCAACGATCCGGGGGTCACCCGCCCGGCCCTCACCCTTCGACAGGCTCAGCATGAGGGCCTTACCCCGAGCCGCCACGCCCGCCCGGCCCTCACGCTTCGACAGGCTCAGCATGAGGGCCTCACTCTGGGCCGCCACGCCCACCCGGTTCTCATGCTTCGACAGGCTCAGCATGAGGGCCTCACCCTGAGCCTGTCGAAGGGTGAGAACCGGAGCGGGTATTCGCGATATCGACTACCAGACACCGTCCGGCCGACCGAGGGGGAGAGTTCGAGATGACCCGCGATGCGCGATACGACGTGCTGTTCGAGCCGGTGCAAATCGGCCCCAAGGTGGCCAAGAACCGCTTCTACCAGCCCGGACACTGCAACGGCATGGGACGCCTTCGGCCACTCGGTCACGCCCGCATGCGTGGGGTCAAGGCCGAGGGCGGCTGGGCCGTCATCAACACCGAGCACACGGGCATTCATCCCAACGCGGAGATGTTCCCCGAGCCCGTCATGACCCTGTGGGACGACAGCGACATCCCCATTCTGGCCAAGGCGTGCGACGCCGTGCACGAATACGGTGCCCTGTTCGGTGCCCAGATCGCCTATTCGGGCGGCTACCACAGCAACCGCCTCAGCCGCGAGGTCCCCATCGGCCCCACCCACCAGCCGGTGCACGAGTACGATCCCCTGCAGGCCCGCGCCATCGAGAAACAGGATATCCGCGATATCCAGGGATGGTGGCGCAATGCGGTCAAGCGTGCCGTGAAGGCCGGCGTGGATATCATCAACGTGAGCGCCCAGTTCTCGGGCGTGGCCTTCCATCTGCTCTCGCCGCGCAACAAGCGCACGGACGAATATGGCGGCAGTATCGAGAACCGCGCCCGCTTTCTGAAGGAGCTGATCGAGATCACCCGAGATGCGACGAAGGGCGAGGTCGCGGTGACCGTGCGCATCATCATCGAGGAGCTGATGGGCAAGAAAGGCCTCCAGGCCCACGAGGACGGCAAGGCGGTGATCGAATACCTGGCCGAGCTGCCCGATATGTGGGATGTCCTGATCGGTAACTGGGAAGGGGATTCGCCGCCCTCGCGCTTCGCACCCGAGAACGTGCACGAGCCCTACTTCAACTTCGTGAAGAGTGTGACCACCAAGCCGGTGGTGGCCGTGGGCCGCTTCACCTCGCCCGACACCATGGTCTCGCTCATCAACCGGGGCCTTCTCGACATGATCGGGGCGACGCGGCCCTCGATCGCCGACCCCTTCCTGCCCAAGAAGATCGAGGAGGGGCGCATCGATGACATCCGCGAGTGCATCGGTTGCAACATCTGCGTCTCGGGCCAGTTCCTGAGCGTCAACTACCGCTGCACCCAGAACCCGACCGCGGGCGAGGAATGGCGCCGGGACTGGCACCCCGAGGACATCTCGGCCAAGGGCTCGGAGGACACGGTGCTGGTGGTGGGTGCCGGCCCCGCCGGCCTCGAATGCGCCCGCGCCCTGGGCCAGCGCGGCTATCAGGTGAGCCTCGCCGAGGCGACCAAGGTGCTGGGCGGACGCGTCACGCGCGAGGCCAAGCTGCCCGGCCTCGCCGAATGGGCCCGGGTGCGCGACTGGCGCGTGGGGCAGCTTCACAAGCTCCCCAACGTGGAGATCTACCTCGACAGCGACCTCACGGCCGAGAACGTGCGTGAGTTCGGCTTCAACCACGTGGTGCTGGCGACGGGTGCGACCTGGCGCCGCGACGGCTTCGGGCGCGCCAACTTCGAGGCGGTGCCGGGATCCGATGCCGCGCATGTCTTCACGCCCGACGAGGTTATGGCCGGCACCCTGCCCGAGGGGCCGGTGGTGGTCTTCGACGACGATCACTACTACATGGGCAACATCATGGCCGAGGTGGTGCGCGCCACGGGCCGGGAGGTGACGATCGTGACCCCGGCCGCCGACATCGCCGCCTTCACCAAGAACACCCTGGAGCTGGAGCGGGTGGCGGCGCACATGGATGGGCTCGGCATCGGCATGGTAACGCACCACAATCTCACCGAGATCCGGGCCGGCGAGGTGGTGCTGCGCCACGTCCATACCGGGCGCGAGCAAACCCTGCCGGCGGCCGGGCTGGTGATGGTGACGGCGCGCCTGCCGATCGATTCGCTGTACCACGACCTGATGGCGGGCCCGGATGCGCTCGCGGCGGGCGGCATCAAGTCGGTGACCCGCATCGGCGACTGCAACGCCCCGGCGGCCATCGTGCATGCCACCTATGCCGGCCACCGCTACGCCCGCGAACTGGACACCGACCCCGCCGAGCGCCTGTTCCGCCACGAATTCCCGGAAGTCTAGAGAGGCAGGCGAAGGAGGAATCGATGCGGCTTCAAGGCTCCTGCCATTGCCGGGCGGTGCGGTTCAGCCTCCGCGCGGCCGCGCCCTATCCCTATATGCACTGCTACTGCTCCATCTGCCGCAAGACGGCGGGGGGCGGCGGCTACGCCATCAATCTGGGTGGTGACGCGGCGAGCCTCGAGGTTACCGGCAAGCGCCACCTGCGCGTCTACCGGGTCCAGCTGGGCGAGGACGAGCCGAGCCCGGCGCGCCGGCATTTCTGCGGCCGTTGCGGCTCGGCCCTCTGGGTCTTCGATCCGCGCTGGCCCGAGCTCGTCCACCCCTTCGCCTCGGCCATCGACACGCCCCTGCCGAGGCCGCCAGAGACCGTGGAAATCATGCTGAATTACGCCGCACCCTGGTGCGAGACCGGCCGGGGCGTGGCCGTGCGCCAGTTCGAGGAGTATCCCGACGAATCGCTCGAGGCCTGGCATCGCCGCCACGGTATCCACGACGAAGGAGAGGAAACATGACCGGGAAACCGCTCGCGGGCCGCCGTGCGGCCGTCACCGGGGCCACGCGCGGCATCGGCCACGCCATCGCCGCCCGACTGCGCGAGGACGGCGCGGACATCCTGGCGACTGGAACCAGGCCCGACGGGGAGGCGCCGGAGGGTTGCGACTACGCGGCCGTCGACTTCGGCGACCTGGCCGCCACCGAGGCCTTTGCCGCGCGGCTGGGGAGTCTCGCACCCGACATCCTGGTCAACAACGCGGGCGTCAGCGACCCCCAGGCCTTCGCCGGAATCGGGACGGAAGAGTTCGCGCGCGTGCACCAGATCAACCTCACCGCCCCCATGATCCTGTGCCGGGCCGTGCTCCCGGGCATGCGGGCCGCAGGCTGGGGCCGGATCGTCAATATCAGCTCCGTCTGGGGTGCCATCAGCAAGACCGGCCGCGCCACCTACAGCGCGACCAAGTCCGGGCTCAACGGCCTCACGGCCGGTCTCGCGGCCGAGGTCGCGGCGGACGGCGTCCTGGCCAACTGCGTCTCCCCCGGCGGCGTCGATACGGAGCTGCTGCGTGGCGTCTACACCGAGGAGCAGTTCGCGAAGCTCGGCAGGTCCGTGCCCATCGGGCGCCTCGCCCAGCCCGAGGAGATCGCCGCCTTGGTCGCCTGGATGGCGGGGCCGGAAAACACCTATATCAGCGGCCAGGCCATCCTCATCGACGGCGGCTTCTCCATGGTCTGAGGTGCCCTTGCCCGGCGCGCGCCGGCGGCGGAGAATGGCCGCGATGGAAGGGGAGGGGGCATGATCGGAAAGCCGCTCGAAGGCCGCCGCGCCGTCGTCACGGGAGGCACGCGCGGCATCGGCCGCGCCATCGCCTTCCGCCTGCGCGATGACGGCGCCCAGGTCCTCGCGACCGGGACCAGGCCCGATGGCGCGGCGCCCGAGGGCTGCGACTACGGGGCCGTGGATTTCGCCGATCGGGCGGCGACCGAAGCTTTCGCCGCCAAGCTGGCCGCGCTTGCGCCCCATATCCTGGTCAACAACGCGGGCGTCACCAAGCCCCAGCCCTTCGCAGAGATCGGCACGGACGAGTTCGCGCGCGTCCACCAGGTCAACCTCGTGGCCCCCATGATCCTGTGCCGGGCGGCGCTCCCCGGCATGCGCGCCGCGGGCTGGGGCCGGATCGTCAACATCAGCTCCATCTGGGGGACGGTCAGCAAGACCGGGCGGGCCACCTACGGGGCGTCGAAGGCGGGGCTCAACGGGCTCACGGCGGGCCTCGCGGCCGAGGTCGCGGCCGACGGCATCCTGGCCAACTGCGTCTCGCCCGGTTTCATAGACACGGAGATGACGCGCGGCATGCTCACGGACGCGCAGGTCGCGGCGCTCGAGCGCAGCGTCCCCATCGGGCGCCTCGCTCAGCCCGAGGAGATCGCCGCCTTCGTCGCATGGATGGCGGGGCCTGAGAACACCTACGTCAGCGGCCAGGCCATCCTCATCGACGGCGGCTTCACCATGGTGTGAGGCGCCGCTTGCCCAGCGTCCGCCCGTCACCGAGAATGGCCGCCGAGACAGCCGAGCGAGGGGGGAGCCATCGTGACAGCCGGACCCACATCCGCCGCCACGGACGCGCCGCTGAGCCGCGCCAATCTCGAAGCCCGGATCGCCGCATTGCCGCGCGTTCGGCTCGCCCATCTGCCGACCCCGCTCGACCACTGCCCGCGCCTCACCGCCGCCCTCGGCGGCCCGGAGATCTACGTCAAGCGCGACGACATGACCGGCCTCGCCTTCGGCGGCAACAAGACCCGCCAGCTCGAGTTCCTGCTCGCGGAGGCGCTTCAGCAGGGGGCCGACTGCGTGGTCGCCGGCGCCTATACCCAGTCCAACTGGTGCCGCCAGATCACCGCCGCTGCGCGCAAGCTGGCGCTCGACCCGGTGCTGATGCTGGTTCATGGCGAGAAGGGCCCGCAGCTTCAGGGCAACCTGTTGCTCGACCGCCTCATGGGCGCCGACGTGACGGTCGTGGATGGCGAGGACATGGAGGCGCTGACCCCGATCCACGAGGCGAAGGTGGAGGCGCTCCGCTCCGCGGGCCGGCGGCCCTACCTGTGCGCGCCCTTCGGACTCGACACGCTCTCCCTCTCGGCCGTGGGCTATGTGAACGCGGCCATCGAGCTCGAAGACCAGCTCGCGGGGGCGGGAGTACAGGCGGACTGCCTCTACATGGCGGGCGCCAACATCACGCCCGCGGGCATGATGGTGGGCTTGCGCGCGCTCGGCGCCGCGACCCGCGTGGTCGGCATCACGCCCATCGAGTGGAGCGGCGACCGCCCCACCGACATCGCGCGCATCGCCACGGCGACCGCCGCCCGCCTCGACCTCGGCTACGCGTTCACCGCCGCCGACGTCATCAACGACTCGGGCTATATCGGCGAGAAGTACGGCGTCGTCTCGCCGGCGGGGCTGGAGGCGCTCAAGCTCGCGGCCCGGACCGAGGGGCTGATCCTCGATCCGGTCTATACGGCGAAGGCGCTCTCGGGCCTCATCGGCCACATCCGGGAGGGCCGCGTCGGCAAGGACGAGACGGTGGTGTTCCTCCACACCGGCGGCATGCCCGCCCTCTTCGCCTATGCCGAGGACCTGGAATTGGACTGACGCGGAATTCGGCCGCCACCCCCCTACCGTTTCCCGCCCATCTGCATGCCGAAGATGGCGCCGACGACGAGCGCCGCGCCCAGGAGTTGCCATGGGCTCAGCACCTCGCCGAGAAAGGGCACCGCCAGCATGAGGGTGAAGATGGGCTCGCTGTTCGCCAGCATGGAGGCCCGCGTCGGCCCGATCATGGCGAGCCCGGTGAAGAAGCCCAGCATGCCGCCCAAATAGACGAAGGGCGCAGCCGCCAGCAGGATCCAACCGGCATCCGTTCCCGGCCACACGGGCTCGAGGTCGGTCGCCAGGAACAGCAGGATATAGAGGACGGCCACGGTGGCCGTCATGTGCAGGGTGAGGCGCCGGCTGTCCACCGTGCCCAGGATGCGGTTGCTGATGAGCATCATGCCGGCCACGAGCATGGAACCGAGCACGACATAGGCCACGCCCGTGGGATCGATCGCCTGGTCGAACGGCTCGAGGACGGTGAGCCCCACGCCCACGAAGGCGGCGATGAGGGCGCCGATCTTGACCGGGCCCATCGGCTCTAAATGGACGAGGCGCATGTAGATCGCAATCTGGATGGGGTAGGTGTACTCGACGATCGCGGCGACGCTGACCGGGATCAGGCTGATGCCCTTGAAGAATGTGAAGGACTGGACGGCGAAGAGGGCGCCCAGCAACACGGCCTTCACCGTCGCCGCCGGCGGCAGCCTGAGCGGGCTGCCGATCGCGCGCAGCATGATGGCCAGCACCAGGGCGAAGCCGGCGGCCCGCACCATGATGTAGGTCACCGGCTCGCTGCCGCTGCGATAGATCAGGACCGTCACGATCACGTTGGCGGCGAAGCCGAAGGCGCCGCCGACGGTGAGGGCGACGCCGAGCCACTGCCGCGCGCCGTGCGGGCGGGCGAACCTCATTCGTCCCGCCCGGCCGGTACCGCCCGCGCCCGGGCGAGCTGTATGATGATGATCGCACCCACCACCATGCCTGCGCCCACGAGCTTGAGGGAGGTCAGCACCTCGCCCAGGACGGCGGCCGCCAGCAGCAGGGTGAAGACCGGCTCGGCGTTGCTGAACATCGCGGCGCGGGAGGGGCCGGTCATGGGCACGGCGGTGAAGAAGGCCAGCATGGAGATGAGGTAGAGGACGGGCATGGAGAGCATCATGAGCCAGCCCGCTCCGGTATCCGGGAAGTCGAGCGACCGGGTGAGCGCCAGCGCGACGAGATAGGCGGCGGAGCTGACGATGGTCATGTGCAGGGTCATCTGCCGGCTGTCGGCGCGGCGCAGGACGCGGCTGCTGACGACGATGGTGGTGGCGAGCCCGAAGGCGCTGAAGGCGGCAAAGGCGATGCCGAGGGGGTGGAGGGACTCGAACTCGACCTGGAAGGTGATGGCAAGGCCGAGGAAGGCGGTGGCCAGCGCGATGAGCTTCGCCGCCGTCAGCGGCTCGCCGTCCACGAAGCGCATCGCCAGCGCCACCAGGATGGGCGAGGTGTAGAAGATGAGCACGGCGAGGCCAGCGGGGATGTACTGGATCGAGCTGTAGTAGGTGAAGGACTGGGCGCCGATGAGGAGGCCCAGGCCGAGGCTCACATAACGCTCGCGCGGCGGCATGCGCACGGGCTGGCCGCGCCAGCGCATGACGAGGTAGAGGCTCGCGGCGAAGGCGATGGCGCGGAAGGTCAGGATGGTGATGGGGTTGGCCCCCTCGTCGTAGATGAGGGCGGCGATGACGATCTGGGCGCTCCAGGCGATGGTCGCGGTCAGCACCAGGGCGAAGCCGAGCCAGGGGTGACGCCCCGTGGCGCCGGTGTCGTGGGGGCGTGCGGTCATGCGCTACCCTCGCCGCTCTCCGCCCGCCGCATCGCGCGCGCCGCGCGCCGCGTCGCGAGTTGCATGACGAAGATGGCGCCGATGACGAGGGCGGCCCCCGCCAGCTGCAACGGCCCCAGCGCCTCGCCGAGGAGGAGGGCGGCCAGGAGGATGGTGGTGATGGGCTCCATGTTGTTGATCATGGACGCCCGCATGGGCCCGATCATGGGCACGGCGGTGAAGAAGGCCAGCATGGCCACCAGATAGACCACGGGCATGGCGCCGAGCAGTGCCCAGCCCGCGGCGCTGTCCGGAAGCACGAGCAGGTCGAGGCCGAAAATGACGAGCACATAAGCAGTCGAGGAAGCGGCCGTCATATGCAGTGTCATGCGCCGGCTGTCGGCGCGGCGCAGGATGTGGTTGCCGGCCATCACCGTGGCGGCGAGGCCGAACCCGGCCATGAGCCCGAGGCCGAGCCCACGTGGGTCGAGCGGCCCGGCCGAGACCTGGAGCGTGAGCGTGAGGCCACCGAAGGCCGCGGCCAACGCCGCCAGCTTCATGGGCGTCAGCGGCTCGCCCTCGGTGAAGCGCATGCCGAGCGCCACGAACAGGGGATAGGTATAGAGCAGCAGGACCGCGAGGCTCACCGGGATATAGGTGATGGCGCTGTAGTTGCACCAGGTCTGGAAGGCCATGAAGACGCCGAGGCCGAGGCTCGCGTAGCGCTCGGACGGCGCCAGCGCCATTTGGCGGCCGCTCAGGCGCAGGAACAGGGCGAGGAGGAGGCAGAACCCGGCGGCGCGCACGAAGAGAACTGTCAGCGGGTTGGTGCCGTGGTCGTAATTGAGTCGCGCCAGCACCAGGAGCAAGCCGTAGGCCGCCGCCCCCAGCACCACGAGCCCGATCCCCAGCCACTGGCGCGATTCGGCCCGCGATGGATGCTCGCCCGGCGGCGTGGCGGTCATGGCGTCCTTTCCGGCGGTTGGGGATGGAGGGTGGCCGGGTCGGGCATTCGCGGCCCCGGGTTCCGGTTTCGGTCGATTCTTCTATTCCGGGCGACCCTCGGTGACAAGGCGCGTGGTTGGCCGCTCCGGCTCCCGAATGCAAATCCGTCGCGCGGGCCTCGCGCCTCACCCTTCGACAGGCTCAGGATGAGGGCGGCGGACGCGGAGCGAGGCTCGAGCTTTTGGCGCGGGTGACACGAGCCTCATGCTGAGCCTGTCGACGTATGAGGCGTTCCCGCGGCCGCCAGCGGCGCGACCCTCACCCTTCGACAGGCTCAGGATGAGGGCGGCGGACGCGGAGCGAGGCTCGAGCTTTTGGCGGGGATGACGCGAGCCTCATGCCGGGCCTGTCGAAGTATGAGGCGTTCCCGCGGGAATCCAGTCCCCTAAACTAGGCCGGCGCGTCCACCCCTAGCTCCGTGGCGGTCTCGAGGGCGTCCTCCCAACACAACCGGTCCACCGTCACCCGGCCTTCCGCGAGGCTGCGCTCGCGCGTGGCGAAGCTGCGCTCGCCCGGCGTGCGGATCTCGGCCTGCCCCGGCGCCGCCTTCGAGCCCTTGACCTGCGAGAGGCGCGCGCTGACGGCGTGGCGGAAGGCGTCTGCGCCACCGAACATCGCCGGGTCGATCGCCATCAGGCAATGACCCTTGTGGGCCCCGGGAATCGTGGCGTGGTCGGTGCCCATGGCGCAGCCCATGAGCGCGCCCGAGAGGAAGTCGATGGCGAGGAGGAGGCCGTAGCCCTTGTTCCCCGATGGTGCGATGGCGCCTAGATGGGCCTGGTGGCCGGCCCCGTCGCTGACTTGGCTGGGGTCGGTTATGGGCTGCCCCTCCGCATCATGCACCACCCCCTCGGGCAAGCTCTTGCCGTAGCGCTTGGCGTAGCGGACGTAGGTCGGCAGTGTGGCGCAAGGTGCAAAGTCGAGGACGAAGGGCTCGCCCTCGCACGGCACGGCGATGGCCATGGGGTTGCTGCCGATGATGGGCTCGGTACCGCCCAGGGGATGGACGACGGGGACGACGTCGTCCGAGAACACGAACCCGATGGCGCCCTCGCGCGCCATCAGCTCGGCGTAGTAGCCGGCGATGAAGAGGTCGTGGCTGTTGCGCACGCCGACGGTGGCACAGCCCGCCTTTTGCGCCTTGGCGGCAGCCAGCTCGGCGGCCGGGATGGCGGCGATCGGGCCCGAGCACGAGTTGCCCTCGATGAGGGCGTAGGCGTCGCCCTCCCTGACCACCTCGGGCTTGCCGGCGGGGTCGATCTTGCCCGAGCGGAAGTCCGGCAGGTGCGAGCTGATAAGGTGGTTGAGCCCTTGCACCCCCACGCCCCGCAGGTCGGCCTCGAGGTGGACCTGCGCGAGCGTCGCGGCCGTTCCCGCATCGCACCCCACCGCCATCAGGAGCCGCTCCATGAAGGCGCGGAGCGCCTCGACCGCCACCACCCTCGTCTCGAGATACATCATCCCGTGCCACCTTTCTCCCGTTTGCCGGCCATGAGGGCGCGCAGGCGCCCGCGCAGCTCGACCTTGCGCACCTTACCCGACGAGGTGCTCGGCAACGATTCGACGAAGAAGACCCGGCGTGGGACCTTGAAGCTGGCGATGCGCCCAAGGCAGCGCCCGATCACGCTCTCCTCGTCGAGCCCGGCGCCGGGGTCCTCGACCACGAACGCGACGGCCACCTCCTGCAGGCGCGCGTCGGGCGCGCCAACCACGGCGGCCTCGCGGACGCCGTCGAGGGCCATGAGCCGGGCCTCGATCTCCGCCGGCGAGACGTTCTCGCCGCCCACCTTCAGCATGTCCTTGTACCGCCCCATGAAGACGAGCTGTCCGTCGGGGCGAAAGCGCGCCATGTCGCCCGTATGCATCCAGCCCTCGGCGTCGAGCGCCGCCGCCGTCTCCTCGGGCTTGTCGTAATAGCCCTGCATCTGCGAGTAGCCGCGCACGAACAGCTCGCCCGGCACGTCGGTCGGGCACTCCGCCCCGGTCGCGGGGTCGGTGATGCGAAGCTCGTAATCCGGCATCGGCGCGCCCGAGGCGTTGGCGCGCTGCTCGTCGCTGTCGGTGAGGCGGCTGCAGGTGACGAAGCTCCAGGTCTCGCTCATGCCCCAGCCGCTGATGGTGGGGCCGAAGGCGGCGCGGATGCGCGAAGCGATCACGGATGAGGATTCGGTGCCCGCGGGGTAGGTGCTGAAGCGCAGCGTGAGGCTGCGTGGTCGCGCCGACTGCGCCGCCAACAGGTCGTGCCAGTGGGCGTCGAAGCCGTGCAGGATGGTGGCCCCTTCCGCTTCAGCCAGGTCGAGCGCACGGCCGGCGTCGAAGGTGTCCGTCAGTACCTGGCGCGCGCCCGAGAGGGCCGAGATCATCGCCACCTCGCTGTAGCCGTAGAGGTGGAAGGCCGGCACGTAGTGCATGTGGGTGTCGCGCCCGTCCATCTCGAGGAGTTGCGCCCGCTCGCAGGTGGCGCGGATCGGGCGGTGGCTGTGGACGACGCCCTTGGGGTCGCCCGTGGTGCCGGAGGTGTAGAGGATTACCATCGTGTCGTCGGGCTCGACCGCCGCCGCCCGTGCCGCGAGCGCCGCGTCCGCGACCGCCTCGCCCGCCGCCAGCAGCGCCGGCCACGGCGTCGCGTTGGGCAGGTCGTTTCCGCCCAGCATCACGAGCGTCCGCAGCTCGGGGAAGCCGGGGAGCCGCAGGGCGCCCGGCTGGCCCGCGCCGAGGTCGGGCATCGCCTCCCCGAGCATGGCGGCGTAATCGACGGGGCCCGAGCGGGCGAGGGCGACCAGCATGGCGCTGCGGGACTGGGCCACCGCATAGGCCAGGTCGTCGGCGCGGTAACGGGTGTTGAGCGGCACGTTGACCGCGCCCACCTTGGCCAGGCCATACATGAGGAAGAGCCATTCGGGCAGGTTGGTCATCCACACCGCGACCCGCTCGCCGGGCTCGATGCCGAGGGCGATCAGGCCCTTGGCGCAGCGGTCCACCTCGGTCGCGAATTCGCCGAAGGTCCAGCGCCGGCCGTCGAAGGTGAGCGCCTCGCGATCCCCCCAGCGGCGCGCGCCCTCGCCCGGCAGGTCGCCCAGCCTCAATGCCTCCAAGTCCCACACGGCGCAACGTCCCCCATGGTGGCCGATGGGCGCATTCTGACCGTTCCCGCCCCGTTATGGCTACCTCTTGTCATGCCGAGAGGGCAAAATAGGCGGGAAGCGGGCGGCCAATCGGAAGGCGGGGGATCATGGGCGAGATCGGACACACGACCAGCGTCGAGAAGCCGTCGGGCGAGGCCTACGGTCGGGCGCTCAAGGGATTCGGCGTCAACCTGCTGGTTCGCGACGTCCTGGCGAGCGTTCGCTTCCTCGCCGAGGTGATGGGCGTCGAGCAGGTCTATTCCGATGCCGACTTCGCCCTCATGCGCCACCAGGGCATGGAGTTCATGCTTCATGCCGACGGTACCTATCATTCCAATCCCCTCCTGGGGCTCACGGGTGATGGCGCCGTCCGCGGCGTGGGGGTGGAGCTGCGCCTCTATGGCATCGACCCCGACGCTGCCGCGATCCGCGCCCGCGCCAGGGACGACCACATCCTCCAGGACCCCGCCGACAAGCCCCACGGCCTGCGCGAGGCCTTCATCATGGACCCGGATGGCTACGTCTGGGTTCCTGGCCGCGAATCGACCGCGTAGCCGCGCTCTTTCGGGCCTTGCGGGAATGCCGGTTTTGGGTGAGACCTCCCCGCACGGGCAATCCCTTCGTTAGTGGGAGATCGTAATATGATAGCGGGACTGGAGCGGACGGTTGTCGACCGAAAGACCCTCGACCGGGCGATTGCACATTTCCGGGAAGCCGGCATCCGCCTGCCGCGCCTCAGCGAGCTCGCCGAGCCGGGGGAACTGCCCGAGACGCTCACCGACGCCCTGGCCGCCGTCGATCCCGATGCGCCCCACCCGATGAACCTATACCGGGTGCATTGGCACAACGCCGATGACCGGCGCACCCGCGCGGCCGTGCCCGCCCATCTGGTGCTTCCCGGCGCTCTCACCGGCGTGGACGCGAAGATCATCGTGGCCCTGGGCGACCGTTTCCCCATGATCGGCGCCCACAAGGTGCTGGCCGCCTATGGGTGCCTCGTCCCGCGCCTGGTGACCGGGCAGTTCGACCCCACCCGCCACCGCGCGGTCTGGCCCTCGACGGGCAACTACTGTCGCGGCGGCGTCGCCATCTCGCGCATCCTCGGCTGCCGCGCCGTCGCCGTCCTGCCCGAGGGCATGAGCCGCGAGCGCTTCGTGTGGCTCGAGCGCTGGGTCATCGAGCCCAGCGGCATCGTCCGCACGCCGGGCTCGGAGAGTAACGTGAAGGAGATCTACGACGCCTGTGCCGTGCTCGCGCGCGACCCCGCAAACGTCATCCTCAACCAGTTCAACGAGTTCGGGAACTACCTGGTGCACGAGCTGGTGACGGGCCGTGCGCTCGAACGGGTCTTCGCGGCGGTAAAGGGGAAGGGGGCGCTCCGCGCCGCGGCCTTCGTCGCCGCCTCCGGCTCGGCCGGGACGCTTGGCGCGGGCGATTATCTGAAGGACCGCTTGGGTGCGCGCATCTGCGTGGTCGAGGCCCTCGAATGCCCGACCCTCCTCTACAACGGCTATGGCGAGCACAACATCCAGGGCATCGGCGACAAGCATGTGCCCTTCATCCACAACGTGCTCAACAGCGATTTCGTGACGGCCGTCTCGGACGCCGGGCCGGACGGGCTCAACCTGCTCTTCAACACCGAGGAAGGGCGACGCCACCTCATCGAGCGCAAGGACCTCGACCCGGCGCTGGTGGACAGCCTCCGCGGCCTCGGCCTCTCCTCGATCGCCAACGTCCTGGCCGCCATCAAGCTCGCCAAGTACCTGGGCCTGGGCCCAGAGGACGCCATCCTCACGGTGGCGACCGACGGCGCCGCCCTCTACGAGACCGAGTTGCCCAAGGCGAAGGAGAAGTATTTCGGCGGCACCTTCGACGCCCTGGCGGCGGCCGAGGCCTGGGGCCAGTACCTGATGGGGGCCGCGACCGACCATCTGATCGAATTGAGTGCCCGGGACCGTGACCGCATCTTCAACCTCGGCTACTACACCTGGGTCGAGCAGCAGGGCGTCTCGGTCGAGGATTTCGACGCCCGCCGCGATCCCGCCTTCTGGCGCGGCCTCAAGGAACTGGTCCCGGCCTGGGACGCCCTCATCGATGAATTCAATGCCGCCACCGGCGTCAACGCTTGATACCCGATCCCACCAGCTTCTTCTTGAAGGGCATCCTGGCCGGTCTCGCACTCGCCATGCCGGTGGGGCCGGTGGCGGTGCTCTGCATCCGCCGCACTTTGGCGGAGGGCGCGCGTATGGGCTTTGCCACAGACTTCGGCGCTTCCCTCGCCGACGGCTTCTACGGCCTCGCCGCCGCCCTCGGCTTGACGGCCATCTCGGGCTTTCTCCTGGCCTAGCAGAAGTGGGTCGCTCTCCTCGGCGGTCTCATCCTCCTTGGGCTCGGCCTCGCTACCTTCCTCGCCAAGCCACGCGAGGCGGCAACGGCGGCGCCTGCGCGCGGCGCTATCTCAGCGACCGTCAGCACCTTCGCCATCACCGTCACCAACACGCTCACCATCGTCACCTTCACGGCCATGTTCGCGAGCCTCGGCCTGGCCGAGGCGGCCGGGGAGGCGGCCGCCGCGACGGCCCTGGTCGCCGGTGTCTTCATCGGCTCCTTCACCTGGTTCATGGCCTTGAGCGGCACGACGAGCGTTTTCCGGGGCCGGGTCACGCCGCCCGTCATGGTCTGGATCAACCGTGCCTCGGGAACGCTGATCGCCGGCTTCGGCGCCTACGCCGTCTGGAGCGCCCTCGGCTGAGGCCGGCGCGGCCGATTAGACCGGTGCCGCCCGCACGTGGCCATATGAGGCGTATTCGATGATGTCCGCGTCTCGGGTCGCCAGGGCGAGGCCGAGCACGCGCGCCGTGGCCACGATCAGCCGGTCGGCCGGGTCGGCATGGAAGGCGCCGGGGAGGTCGTTCGCCTCGAGCGCGATTTCGGGCGTGAGCGGCGCGAGCGCGATCCAATCCGGGGCCAGCGCCTCTTCGACCCAGGCCGGTGGTGGCTTGGTGAGGGAGATGCGACCCTTCGCGGCCAACAGCCCAAGCTCCCAAAAGACGATGGCTGGCACGAAGAGGGATCCGCCGGCCGCGGTCGCGTCCCGGAATTTACGCTGGCTTGCCGCGCCCAACCTGTCGTCGCCTCTCGTGAGCCAGATAAGGACGTGGGTGTCGAGAACGTAGTCATTCATTATAGAGAATGCCTTTTTCGGCATCCCATTCGACATCGAGTGGCGACATGATGTCGCCGTGGATCTCGATCGTCCCCCGCATGTAGCCGAAAATCTCGCGCGGCTGATCTTCCTCGACGGGGACGAGCCTGGCGACGGGTTTGCCGTGCTTGGTGATGACGTACTCGTGCCGCTCGCGCTTCACCTCGTCCATGAGCTTGAGGCACTTGGCCTTGAACTCGCCGGCCGGGATTTCCCGGCTCTTCTCGGGACCGCGGGGCATGTGCCGACACTCCAGCTATGATCATGGTCATATACTATGGTCATTTATGTCGTATCCTTCAAGCCTCACCGCCGCGTGCCTTGCCGCCCGCCGGGCCGCGATGGTAGGTTCGCGCCGCTCCGGCCACGGGCCGGCGCGTTCATTTCCGCCGCACGAACAGGATCGCCGCCATGGCGCTGGACAAGGACACGGTTGCCCATATCGCCTCGCTGGCGCGCATCGAAGTCCCGGAGGCCGAGCTCGAGGCCATGGCAGCCGAGCTCGGCCAGATCATCACCTGGGTCGAGCAGCTCGCCGAGGTCGACACCGAGGGTGTCGAGCCCATGTCGAGCGTGGTCGGGACCAGCCTCAAGAAGCGCGCTGACGTGGTCACCGACGGCGGCTACGCGGAGAGGATCGTCGCCAACGCGCCCGATCCGTCCGGCCACTACTTCACCGTGCCCAAGGTGATCGAGTAGGGCCGATGCCGGCAATCACCGACCTCACGCTAACCGAGGCGCGCGACGCCCTCGCGAAGGGCGAGGCGAGCGCCCGCGAGCTGACGGCGGCGCATCTCTCGGCGATCGAGGCGGCGCGGCCCCTCAACCTCTTCATCACCGAGACGCCGGAGCGGGCGCTGGAGATGGCGGCGGCGTCCGATGCGCGCCGCGCGGCGGGCGAGGCGGGTGCGCTCGACGGCATCCCCCTCGGCATCAAGGACCTCTTCTGCACCGAGGGCATCCTGACCACGGCCGGCTCCCACATCCTCGACGGCTTCCATCCGGCCTACGAATCGACCGTCACCGCCAACCTGTGGCGCGCGGGTGCCGTGCTCCTGGGCAAGACCAACCTCGACGAGTTTGCCATGGGCTCGTCCAATGTCACCAGCCACTACGGCCCGGCCGAGAACCCCTGGCGGCGCGCGGGCGACAACCGGCCCCTGGTACCGGGCGGTTCCTCGGGCGGCTCGGCCGCGGCCGTGGCGGCGCGCGCGGCCCTCGGCGCGATCGGCACCGATACGGGCGGCTCGATCCGCCAGCCCGCCTCCTTCTGCGGCATCGTCGGCCTGAAGCCCACCTATGGCCGCTGCTCGCGCTGGGGCGTCGTGGCCTTCGCCACCTCGCTCGACCAGGCCGGCCCCCTGACCCGGTGCGTGCGCGACGCGGCGCTGATGCTGGGCGCCATGGCGGGCCACGACCCCAAGGATTCGACCAGCGTCGATGTGCCGGTGCCGGACTACGAGGCGGCGCTCACGGGTGACATCCGCGGCTTGCGCGTGGGTATCCCCAGGGAATACCGGGTCGATGACATGCCGCCGGAGATCGAGGCCCTGTGGCATCGGGGCGAGGCCTGGCTGCGCGAGGCGGGCGCGGAGACCCGTGAGATCAGCCTGCCGCACACGAAATATGCGCTGCCCACCTACTACATCATCGCTCCCGCCGAGGCGTCCTCGAACCTCGCCCGCTACGACGGCGTGCGCTACGGCCTGCGGGTGCCGGGGGACTCGCTCGACGCCATGTACGAGGCGACTCGCGCCGCGGGCTTCGGCCCAGAGGTGCGTCGCCGCGTGATGATCGGCACCTATGTGCTCTCCGCCGGCTATTACGACGCCTATTACCTCAAGGCCCAGCGTGTGCGCAGCCTGATCCTGGCCGATTTCAATGCCGCCTTCGAGGATGTGGATCTGGTCCTCACGCCGACGGCCCCCTCCGACGCCTTCGCCATCGGCGAGAAGGAGGACGACCCCATCGCCATGTACATGAACGACGTCTTCACCGTGCCCGCGAGCCTGGCCGGCCTGCCCGCCATCTCAGTACCGTCGGGCCTGAGCGGTGACGGCTTACCCCTCGGCCTCCACCTCATCGGCCGCCCCTTCGACGAGGCGACCGTCCTGCGCGCGGCCGAGGTGCTGGAGCGCGCGGCCGCCTTCGACGCCCGGCCCCAGTTCGTGGCCGGGGCTTGAGGCGTCATGCAAACGTGCATCGATGTCCTCATGCTGAGCCTGTCGAAGTATGAGGATTGCACGTAACCAATGAAGCGGCGCGACCCTCCCCCTTCGACAGGCTCAGGGTGAGGGAGGCCGGCACCGAGCAGGGCTTAAGTTGATAATTGGAAGTGGCACGAGCCTCATGCTGAGCGTGTCGAAGCACGAGGCGTTTCCGAGGCCAACAATGGTGCAACCCTCACCCTTCGACAGGCTCAGGATGAGGTCGGCAGGCACGGAGTCGGAGGTATCAGCTCGGGCATGACCGCTTTCGTCTACATGCTCCGTTGCCGCGATGGCTTGTATTACGTTGGATCCACGCGGGACAGCCTGGAACGACGGGTCGCGGCGCACAACGCGGGCTCGTTCGGCGGGTTCACCAAGTCACGCCGGCCCGTCGAGCTGATCTTCTCGCAGTTATTTGATCGCATCACCGACGCAGTGGCGGCGGAACGTAGGCTCAAGGGTTGGAGCAGCCGAAAGAAGGAGGCGCTGGTCAACGGCGAATTCGACCTGCTGGTTCGCTTGGCCAGAAACAGAACGGAGTTTCCAATGCCAGTGCGGTAGTCTCCCGGTCATGGATCTGAGCTGGTCTGCCGGCCGGCCTCATGCTGAGCCTGTTGAAGTATGAGGCCTGCACGAAACATATGAAGCGGCGCGACCTTCCCCCTTCGACAAGCTCAGGGTGAGGCCAAGGCGGGAAAGCGCGATCCCGCGCCGCTACCAAAGGAACGCCATGTCTGTCATCCAAGGCAACACGGGCGAGTGGGAAGTGGTCATCGGGCTCGAGGTCCACGCCCAGGTGGTCTCCGAGGCCAAGCTCTTCTCGGGCGCGGCCACGGCTTTCGGGGCGGAGCCCAACAGCCAGGTCTCGCTGGTGGACGCGGCCATGCCCGGCATGCTCCCGGTCATCAACGAGCACTGCGTCGAGCAGGCGGTGAGGACCGGGCTTGGCCTCGGGGCGGAGATCAACCTCGTCTCCGTCTTCGACCGAAAGAACTACTTCTACCCCGATATGCCGCAGGGCTATCAGATCTCCCAGTTCACCCGGCCCATCGTCGGCGCCGGCGTGGTCGAGGTCGAGCTCGAGGACGGCACCACCACCCACGTCGGCATCACCCGCCTGCATCTCGAGCAGGACGCGGGCAAGAGCCTCCACGACCAGGACCCCAGGCGCACCTTCGTGGACCTCAACCGCTCAGGCGTCGCGTTGATGGAGATCGTCTCCGAGCCCGACATTCGCTCGGCCGAGGAGGCGGGGGCGTATATGCGCAAGCTGCGCGCCATCCTGCGCTACTTGGGCACCTGCGACGGCAACATGGAGGAAGGCTCCATGCGCTGCGACGCCAATGTCTCCGTGCGCCGGCCCGGCGGGGCGCTCGCCACCCGCTGCGAGGTCAAGAACGTAAACTCGATCCGCTTCCTCCAGCAGGCCATCCAGTACGAGGCCAAGCGCCAGGTGGCGCTGGTCGAGGATGGTGGGGAGGTGGTGCAGGAGACGAGGCTCTTCGATGCCCGCAAGGGCGAGACCCGGCCCATGCGCTCGAAGGAGCATGCCCACGACTACCGCTACTTCCCCGACCCCGACCTTTTGCCCCTCGAACTCGACCCGGCCTGGGTCGAGGCGATCCGCGCTACCCTGCCCGAGCTGCCGGACGCGAAGCGCGCCCGCTTCATCGCCGAATTCGGCCTCCCGCCCGAGGATGCCGGCGTGCTGGTGGCCGAGCGCGAGCGGGCGGACTATTTCGAGGCCGTGGCCGAGGGCCGGGACGCGAAGCTCGCGGCCAACTGGGTCATGGGCGAGCTTTTCGGACGCCTCAACCGCGCCGGCCTCGATATCGACGCGGCGCCCGTCTCAGCCGACGCCCTGGGTGCGCTCATCGACCTGATCGACGACGGCACCATCTCGGGCCGCATCGCCAAGGACGTGTTCGAGGAGATGTGCGAGACCGGCGAGGACGCGGCCGATATCGTCGAAGCCAAGGGTCTCGAGCAGATCACGGACACGGGCGCCATCGAGGGCATCGTCGACGGAATCATCGCCGCGAGCCCGGAGCAGGCCGCCGAATACCGCGCCGGCAACCAAAAGGTGGTCGGCTGGTTCGTGGGCCAGGTCATGAAGGCGACCCAAGGCAAGGCCAATCCCAAGGCCGTCAACGAGATCCTGCGCGAGAAGCTCTGGGATTGAGCCGGCACCTCGGCCCGGCCCTCATACTTCGACGGGCTCAGCATGAGGGCCTTGCTCCGGGTCTACTTTTCATGACCCTTCTCATCCCGACCCTCCTCACCCTGAGCCTGTCGAAGGGTGAGGTCGCACGGGGCCCAGCCTTCCTCGAAATCGCTGTACGCGAGGCTCCCATCGCTTGACGTACGCCGCGCCGTGCGTACTGTCCCCGCCATGGCGGGAATGATCCAGACCATCGCGGCTTCGGCGCGCGGCGCGATGGTGCCCATCCACCGGGCGGGCTGGCCCTTCGTGGCCGGCTTCGCCATTGCGAGCGCGCTTCTGGCCCTCCTGTGGCCGCCGCTCGGCTGGCTCGGGCTCGTGGCCACGGGCTGGTGCCTCTACTTCTTCCGCGATCCGCCGCGTGTCACGCCCACCCGAGGTGGCCTCGTGGTCAGTCCCGCCGACGGCGTCGTGCAGGCCATCGTCCAGGCTCCGCCGCCGCCCGAGCTCGGCCTCGGCGAGGCGCCGCGCACGCGCGTGAGCGTCTTCCTCAACGTCTTCGACGTGCATGTGAACCGCATTCCGGCGGACGGGGTGGTGGAACGCGCCGAGCGCCGTCCCGGCGCTTTCCTCAGTGCCAATCTCAAGGCGGCGAGCGAGCGTAACGAACGCGCCTCGGCCCTCCTCCGCCTGCCCGACGGGCGCGAGCTCGTGCTGGTTCAGATCGCGGGACTCGTCGCCCGGCGCATTATCTGCGAGCTGCGACCGGGCCAGACCGTGGTGGCGGGGGAGCGTTTCGGCCTCATCCGCTTCGGCAGTCGCGCTGACCTCTACCTGCCCGACGGCGTCGCCCCGTTCGTCGCCGCCGGTCAGCGCGCGGTCGCGGGCGAGACGGTGATCGCGGACCTGCGGGCGGAGGAGCCCGCGCGCCAGGGCGCGGTGCGCTAGGATGGCGCGGGCCAAGGGAAAGCGGGGGGAGAGAAGGGGGCCACGCCTGCGCTTGGTCTCCATCAACCGCCTGCTGCCCAACGTGCTCACGGTCCTGGCGCTCTGCGCCGGGCTCACCTCCATGCGCTTCGCCCTCGATGGGCGTTGGGAAGCGGCCGTCCTCGCCATTATCCTGGCGGCCGCCCTCGATGGGCTCGATGGTCAGGTGGCCCGCATGCTCAAGGGCCAGACCCGTTTCGGTGCCGAGCTCGACAGCCTGGCCGATTTCGTCAATTTCGGCGTCGCCCCCGCCATGGCCCTCTACCTCTGGGTCATGGAGCAGGCCCGCGGCTTCGGCTGGTTCGCCGTCCTGGCTTTGAGCGTCTGTACGGCACTCCGCCTCGCCCGCTTCAACAGCCGCCTCGACGCCTCCGACCGCCCGCCCTGGTCCTACCGCTTCTTCACCGGCGTGCCGGCCCCCGCCGGCGCGGGCTTGGCGCTCTTGCCCCTGATGGCGAGCTTCCAGTTCGGCATCGGGCCCATCCATCCCCTGCCCGTCGGCATCTGGACCATCCTGGTCGCCCTCCTCATGGTCTCGAACTGGCCCACCTTCTCGACTGCGGGCTGGAGCGTGCCCCAGAGGCACATGGTGCCCGTGCTGGCCGGCGTGGGGCTCATTTTCGCATTGCTGGCGAGCGAGCCCTGGCTGACCATGATCGTCATCGGCATCGCCTACCTCGCGAGCCTGCCCTTTAGCCTGCGCCGCTATCGCGAGCTGGCCCAGGAGGACGCCCGCTCCGTTACCGAGACGCCGGAGGAGGAGAATGGGTCCTGATTCCAAGCTGTGGCGATCGAGTGCGAAAGGAGCATCGCGATGGCCACACGCGTGACACCGAAGCTGCTCCGCGCCATCGCCGGGGCGCGTTTCTTCAGCCGGGGCGAGGCGTATTTCGACGCGGGCGCCGTGCGCTCTCTGCGCGCCGACGGCGGCGGCGTGAGGGCGATGGTACGGGGGACCCATGCCTACCGCGTGCGCCTATGGGTGGAGGGCGACGGGCTCGGCCACGATTGCACCTGCCCGGTCGGGGAGGACGGCGAATTCTGCAAGCACTGCGTGGCTGTCGGCCTGGCTTGGCATGCAGCCGGGCAAGGCGAGCGCACTGCCGAGGAAGGCGGGGCGGATGACGTGCGGGACTTTCTCATGGGGCTCGATAAGGAGGCGCTGGCCTCGATGCTCCTCGACCGGGCGGGGAAGGATGAAGCACTGCATCGCCGCCTGTCGATCCGGGCCGCCCACGCGAAGCCGGCGGCGGTGGATCTCTCGGTCTGGAAGGGCGCGTTCGACGAGGCGCTGGAAGCCGGCGGCTACCGTGGCCATTGGGATGCCTACGAGAATATCGGCGGCGTCGAGGACGTCATCGAGTCTCTCGAGGAGATGCTGCGGGCGGGCCGCGCGGACGGCGTCATCGAGCTCGCCGAGCACGGCCTGGAGACATTGGAGGAGAGCCTCGAATATATCGACGATTCGGACGGCGAGATCGGCGGCCTTCTCGAGCGGCTCCAGGATATCCATCTCGAGGCCTGCCAGCTCGCGAGGCCCGACCCCGTGGAGCTGGCGGAGCGGTTGTTCGAGCTGGAGTGCGAATCCTCCTTCGGCACCTTCCATGGGGCCGCCATCGCCTATGCCGATATCCTGGGCGAATCGGGGCTCGCGGCCTATCGCGGCATGGCGGAGGCGGCGTGGGCGAGGGTCCCCGTCCTGGGCCCGGGCGACGACGATCCGAGCCGCTATGGCGCGCGGTACCGGATCGAGTCCATCATGGCCGGTCTCGCGCGCGCGTCCGGCGACCTCGAAGACCTGGTAGCGGTCAAGTCTCGCGACCTTTCCGCGCCGCACGACTTCCTGGGAATCGCCCAGCTCTACCGCGACGCCGGTGATGCCGACCGGGCGCTCGAATGGGCCGAAAGGGGATGGCGGGCCTTCCCGGACACGCGCCACGACGAGGGCCTGCGGGCATTCCTCGCGGACGCCTATCAAGGGCGCGGACGCCGCGACGAGGCGATGGCGCTCGTTTGGGACGCTTTCGCCGTGTACCCCCACATCGAGGCTTACCAGGAGCTCGAGCGGCACGGGCGCCGCGCCGGCGGTTGGCCCCACTGGCGCGAGAAGGCCCTGGCCCTGGTTCGCGAGCGTATCGCCGGCGAGAAGTCGGAGTCGCCCATCTCGCCATCGTGGATACGCGCGGCGCTTGACGACCGCTCCCTGCTGGTCGAGGTTTTCCTCCATGAGCGCAACCCGGACGCCGCTTGGGCCGAGGCAGAGGCGGGCGGGTGTTCGAGGGCGCTGTGGCTCGCCCTGGCCAAGCGGCGGGAACGGAGCCATCCCACCGATTCCGTGAGGGTCTACAAGGACTATGTTGCCGCCCTTCTCCGCAATACGGGCAATCGTGTATACGAGGAGGCGGTCGGCGCCCTAGCGAAGATCGAAGCGCTTCTCGCCCGGTCTGGCGAGGACGCCCAGTTCCGGTCATACATGAGCGAAGTCAGGGCAACGCACCGGCGCAAGCGCAAGCTGATCGAGATGCTGGATGGGAAGGGCTGGTGATCGCGCCGAGGAGGACGCATGGGTGGATGGAAAGACGACGAGGACTCTTTCGACCCCGAGGAATGGGAACAGCGGGAAGAGGAGCACGCGCTCTCACCCGCCGGCATCGCCGAGGAGAACGAGGGTCTGCTGCGCCGGTACCGCGACTTCCGCCGCGCCGCCGACGCCATGGCCGCCGCATGGCGGGATTACACCGAGGTCATGGCCGTGGCGCTGATCGGGTCCCTGGCCGTGGCGCCGTGGAAGGAGGTGCCCCGATTCTCCACCTATCGCCGGGCGCGCATCGCGCTCTGGCACGAGGTCGGGGACCTGGACCTCGCGGTCTGGCTCGCACACACCCGGGGCCTCGATGAGCTGCGCCGGGTCACGCACCGCCTCTTCGAGGAGAGCCAGAGCGGCGTAGCGCCCCACCATGTGGACGGGTTCCTCCTCGATCACGGCACGGGCCGCTATCTCGGGCGGCTCTGCGGGTTCAACCGCTGCCCCAAGGGCAAGCCCGATTGCCGTGTCGCGGGTTGCGGGGCGGTACCGTTCCTGAAACAGATCGAGGGGTTTAGGTTCCGGCCGGAAACCGTGGCGGAGGATCGCGCCGTGCGCCTGTTCGACCGCGCCAGCGGCCAGGTTCGCCGCGCCGCCGACCTCCCGCTTCCGAGCGCCGCCGACGAGCACGACGACCAGCCATCCTTTCGGTGACACGCGCGCGCGTGATGGGATCGGGCCGCTACAAGGGAGAGAACCAATGGCCATTCGCATGTTGGACGGGCCGGCCACGACGGCGGAAGAGATCGTCTCCACGCTCGAGAGGGACGGCGCGGCCGTGCTGCGCGGCCTTGCGGACCCGGCGGCGATGGACCGGCTCCAGGCCGAGCTCAGGCCCTGGTTCGAGGCGCGGCCCGTCCGCCCCGACGAGTTCCGCGGCGACCACACGCGCCGGGTCGGCGGGCTCGTCGCCCGCTCGCCCGAATTTCGCAAGCTGGCGGTCTCCCGGCCGGTCCTCGACGCCGCGGCCCGTATCCTGGGGCCCCACTGCACGCGGATCCAGCTCTGCTACACCCAGATCATGCTGATCGGCCCGGGCGAGACGCCCCAGCCGTTCCACCGCGACGACGAGGTCTGGCCCTGGGCGAGGTCGCCGCAAGAGGAGTGGGCCGTCTCCGGCATTTGGGCGGCGACCGATTTCACCACGGAGAACGGCGCCACGCGCGCCGTGCCCGGAAGCCACCTGTGGCCCCGGGACCGCGTGCCGCGAGAGGACGAGGTGGTGTCCGCGGAGATGGCCAAGGGGGACCTGTTCCTCTACATGGGCAGCTTGCTGCACGGTGGCGGGGCGAACGTCACGGCGAGCGAGGTGCGGGCGGGCGTCCAGGCCTTCTACGCCCTGGCCTGGCTGCGTCAGCCCGAGAACCAGTATCTCAGCGTCCCGCCGGAGGTGGCGCGCACCTTCGAGCCAGCGCTCCAGGACCTGATCGGCTACGCCGTCCACGGCCGCATCATGGGTGAGGTGGCCATGGAGGACCCGCGCGTGAGCCTCTTGGGCCGAGCGCGCGCCGAAATCGCGGCAGCCGATGCGGAGGCCGGCGTGGCCGCGGACGGCTCCACGCTCACCGGCTACGCCTGAACCCGCCGCCACCCGTCCAACAGGCCCGCCCACGAAGGCGCCCACGCCGGTCGCGCCGACGAAGCTGCCCGACCGGGCCGCTCGCTCACCCGACCCGCGGCAGTACGCGCTCGGCGAACTTCTCGACCTCGGCGACGACCTCGGGCACCGGGCGGACGGTGTTGAGCACGAACTCGGCCACGCCCACCGCGCGGTAGGCGGCAATCGTCTCGATGCAGTCCTCGGGCGTGCCGAAGAGGTAGCGGTCCACGTGGGGGAGGGAGACCGGCATGCCGTAGCGGTTGCTCAATGTTTGCTCGGCGATGCGCCCGGCCTCGGCGCGGGACTCGGCCATGCAGTAATAGACGTGGAGGGCCGGGGTGATCGCCGCCGGGTCGCGGCCATATTCGGTGGCATACGCACCGATGCGTGCCCACATCGCGGCCCAGTCCTCGGGGCCCTGCGCCATGGGCACAAAACCGTCGCACAGGCGCGCGGCGCGCTTGAGCACCCCTTCCGCGTTGCCGCCGGCCCAGATCGGCGGGTGCGGCTTGCGGGCCGGCACCGGCGTCATCTCGATATCGTCGAAGCGGTGGAAGCGTCCCGCGTGGTCGACCCGCTCGCCGGTCCACAGCTTCTTCATGACCTCGATGCCCTCGCTGCAGCGCGCGCCGCGCTCGCTCGGGTCCACGCCGGCCACCCGGAAGTCGGCCGGGTTGGAGAGCGAGGAGCCGCCCACGCCCACACCGAGCACGATGCGTCCGCCCGAGAGCACGTCGAGGCTCGCGACCTCCTTGGCGAGGATGGCGGGATTGCGCAGGGGGCTGATGATGACGCAGCTCCCCACCGTGAGCCGCTCCGATCCCTGCGCGAGCGCCGCCATGGCGACGATGGGGTCGAGGGCCTGGAGCTGGTTGGCGAGGCCCTCGGTGGCCCACACCGCGTCGAACCCCATATCCTCCACCTCGCGGGCGAAGTCGCCGGGCGGGATCACCTGGTGCAGGCGGCTGTAGATGACGCCGAATTTGGGTCCGGGCATGAGTTTACCCCTTGGTGGCTCATCTTGCAGTTGCCGAGGCGGTATACGGCAACTGTCCCGGCTCCGGCGCCTACTCGAGGTTCGCCGCTTCCCCGCCGCCTTCGGGTGGCGCCGCGTCCGCCGGCCCGCCCTCGGGCCACAGCCACAGCAACGCACCGGCTCCGGCGGCGTGATAGATGATGTCGGCGGCGATCAGCGTCCCCACCATGCCGGCGCCGATCCCGAAGATGGGCGCCGCTCCCGTGATCAACAGGAAGGCGCCGTAACCGAGCCCGACGACGGTCGATCCGGCGGCCGCGCCGAAGGCGATCTCCCGCGGCGTGAAGCCGAGGATGCCGCTGGCCTCGCTGGCCTTGCCCGCATCCTCGTCCGCGCGCAGGGGCGCCGGCTGGGTCACGATCAGCGTCACGAGCAGGGCCACGAGCAGGGCGGCGGCGAGCCTGCCTGTCATGGCGCGCGGCCTCGGTACCCAAGTTGGATTGGTTCCTGTCATCCGATCCCTCACCAATTCAATTCGTGCGCTCGCCCAGTCTATCCCCGCCGGGCCGTCGCGGGTAGATGGCTTGGTTGTCCCGCCCAACTCGCCGCCGCGCCCGCACCCCTTGTCAACGTGGTGCCCGTCCATCAACATCCGGCCCGGGCTTCGAACGGAGAGAATTGCGGCATGACCACACTTGGCATCATCGGCGGCACGGGCTGGCTCGGCGGCATCCTGGCCAAGGGCATGATGGCGGAAGGCGTGATTGCCCCCGGGGATATCTCGATCTCCAACCGCTCGGGCCGCTTCGGTGGCTTCGAGGACTGGCCCGGCATCCACTTCACCACCGACAACCAGGCGCTCGTCGAGCGCTCGGACGTGGTCCTCCTCTCGGTCCCGCCCCAGACATTCGCCGATGTGGGCATCTCGGCGCCGGACAAGCTCGTCATCTCCGTCATGGCCGTGATCGACATCGCGGCGATCCGGGCTGGGACGGGAGCGGCGCGGGTGATCCGCTCTATGCCCACATTCACGGCGGAATTCGGCCTCTCCTACACGCTCTGG
>CAXXKO010000014.1:0-214987 GCA_963666705.2 Alphaproteobacteria bacterium
TCCGGCCTTCGCTATTGATGGGCTACAGCCGGATCAGCCCTTCCCAGAAACCGTGCCAGGACTAACATAGGAACTGGTACATAGAATGGGGGCAGGCCAGATGCCTACTTCGGGCGCGATACCGCCATCATTGAAAGGAGGACAGGATCAAAAACTGACTATCCAACACCGCCGCTTGAACCATCAACAACAAGTGTATCGCACCCGTTCCTTGGACACAAGTTTGTCTCATGCGGCGGGCCTGAGTGACATCGCGGTGTGCCACGCCTGGACGAGCTTGAGCGGGGCTCAGGTAGCCGTTCTTCTCCACGATCCACTGGGCATTGTACTGTTCGACGAACCCGCGGACGGCGTTCCGCAGCTCCGCGATGTTGCGGTAGATGCGGCCATGGATGATCTGTTCCTTGAGCGTGCGATTGAACCTCTCGGCGACGCCGTTGGTCTGGGGCTGTTCGACGAAGGCGTAGGACGGCTGGATGCCCCAGAACTTGATCTGGTTGGTGAAGTGGTCCGACAGATACTGGGAGCCGTGATCCATCCGCAAGGCCAGCCCCCGCGCCGCACCGGCGGAGGTCGAGGCATACAGCCTCGCAAGCCCCATGGAGATCGGCTGAAGGGCGGCGAAGCGGTCGCCTCGCTTGCACACATGCCAGCCGACGCACTCGGCGTTCCAATGCTCGATGGCGGTGAATATCCAGCCCCAGCCGTCGTCCACCGTGAACACCCGAGCGCCGTCCGTGCCCCACATGAGGTTGGGGCATGGGTGTGATCTCACCGACATGGGGATTTCCGCCACGGCGGCGGCAGCGATGGGGCGAGAGCAGGTTGTTCTCGCGCATCACCCGGAGCACCCGCTTGCGGGAAACACGGATGCCACGACAGACCCGAAGCCGAGCCCAGACCTTGCGGTGTCCCTCGCCCTCCCAGGGGGATGCCTCCAGGTCGGCCTCGATGGCCACCAGCAGAGCCTCGTCCGAGATCGAGGGCTTCGGTCCCCGGCGCTTTGCTGGTGGGCGCTCAGCGGTGGCCTGCTGCCGGGATTTCATGGCGTAGAACGAGGAACGGGCAAAACCCCAGGCCGCACAGACCCGCTGGAGGCCGTAGGCCAACCCGTGCCGGGGAGAGGTGGCGGCACTCATCGCCGCGACCTCCGCCGCCCCAAAGGGCCGGACGTCTCCGTCTTGGCCTCCAGCAGTTCCACCTGCATGATCAACTCCCCTGATCCGCTTATGGCGATGTCCAGTTCCCGCCTTCACCGGATCGCCTTGCGTTCCTTGAGCGAGGCATCGATCCCGGCGATCGCCTTCTCACGCCACTGCTCGAGCCGGAAAATCTCCACGCCCAACTGCCGCGACAAAAGTTTCCACGGCTCGCCACGCAAAAGCCGCAGGGCAACCTCACGTTGCGCGTCACCGTCCACCGCTGGCCAAGTCCCCAGCGGGCCTGCCGGCGAAACCTGGCCCGGGAAAACGTGGACGAGCCAAGCTCGCCCTCGTTTACCACAGGCCCATCAACAGCAACTTTGTTCTCAAAAATTGTCGGTCATGTTCCGGTCCTCCTTGACACTTCGATTAAGCCAATTCTGTGTCCAAGGAAATCGGGTCCGACTCAAGTTTGTCTCATGCGGCAGGCCTGAGTGACATCGCGGTGTGCCACGCCTGACGAGCTTGAGCGGGGCTCAGGTAGCCGTTCTTCTCCACGATCCACTGGGCATTGTACTGTTCGACGAACCCGCGGACGGCGTTCCGCAGCTCCGCGATGTTGCGGTAGATGCGGCCATGGATGATCTGTTCCTTGAGCGTGCGATTGAACCTCTCGGCGACGCCGTTGGTCTGGGGCTGTTCGACGAAGGCGTAGGACGGCTGGATGCCCCAGAACTTGATCTGGTTGGTGAAGTGGTCCGACAGATACTGGGAGCCGTGATCCATCCGCAAGGCCAAGCCCCCGCGCCGCACCGGCGGAGGTCGAGGCATACAGCCTCGCAAGCCCCATGGAGATCGGCTGAAGGGCGGCGAAGCGGTCGCCTCGCTTGCACACATGCCAGCCGACGCACTCGGCGTTCCAATGCTCGATGGCGGTGAATATCCAGCCCAGCCGTCGTCCACCGTGAACACCCGAACGCCGTCCGTGCCCCACATGAGTTGGGGCATGGGTGATGATCTCACCGACATGGGGATTTCCGCCACGGCGGCGGCAGCGATGGGGCGAGAGCAGGTTGTTCTCGCGCATCACCCGGAGCACCCGCTTGCGGAAACACGGATGCCACGACAGACCCGAAGCCGAGCCCAGACCTTGCGGTGTCCCTCGCCCTCCCAGGGGGATGCCTCCAGGTCGGCCTCGATGGCCACCAGCAGAGCCTCGTCCGAGATCGAGGGCTTCGGTCCCCGGCGCTTTGCTGGTGGGCGCTCAGCGGTGGCCTGCTGCCGGGATTTCATGGCGTAGAACGAGGAACGGGCAAACCCCAGGCCGCACAGACCCGCTGGAGGCCGTAGGCCAAACCCGTGCCGGGAGAGGTGGCGGCACTCATCGCCGCGACCTCCGCCGCCCCAAAGGGCCGGACGTCTCCGTCTTGGCCTCCAGCAGTTCCACCTGCATGATCAACTCCCCGACCGCTTCATGGCGATGTCCAGTTCCGCCTTCACCGGATCGCCCTTGCGTTCCTTGAGCGAGGCATCGATCCCGGCGATCGCCTTCTCACGCCACTGCTCGAGCCGGAAAATCTCCACGCCCAACTGCCGCGACAAAAGTTCCACCGGCTCGCCACGCAAAAGCCGCAGGGCAACCTCACGCTTGCGCGTCACCGTCCACCGCTGGCCAAGTCCCAGCGGGCCTGCCGGCGAAACCTGGCCCGGGGAAAACGTGGACGAGCCAAGCTCGCCCTCGTTTACCACAGGCCCATCAACAGCAACTTTGTTCTCAAAATTGTCGGTCATGTTCCGGTCCTCCTTGGACACTTCGATTAAGCCAATTCTGTGTCCAAGGAAATCGGGTCCGACTCAGCTTGGAGCTCCAACGCCATCGGTGAGAATGCAAGCGTCGACTACCCGTCCGACTACCGTTCCTGGCAGCACGTCAAGTCGATGATTATCCAGCCGGGTCATGAAATGGAAGACCCGTTCAAGGGTATCCACCACATATACGCCAATTCAGAAGCGATGAGAGGGCTGACCAGCGGTCAATACGACGATGGAGCCGTTTTCGTGTTCGATCTTCTCGACTATGACGAAAGCGACAAGACGATTGTCGAGACGGGCCGCAAATTCCTTGATGTAATGCAATACGACAGTGCAAAGTTCTCGGAAACTGGCGGTTGGGGTTATGAAACATTCGTTGGTGACAGTAAAACAGAGCGTCTTGTCCAAGACGTCGTTGATTTTTGTTTTGGCTGCCATATGCTGGCCGAGGATACGAACTATATCTTCAGCCAATATCGTCCGTGAAGAAGGCAAAATTCAAAGATAAAGCCGTTCCTATCCGGTTAATGCAGATGCCCACTCCATATAGGGTAAACGGCGCGCCGTGCCAACACCGCCCAATCGGCTGCTTTTGACCCGACTCGGACATTCCCAGTGCCGCATGCCTATCGGAACAAGTGCCGATCGTAGAAGCCGGGTGAGGGTTTCAAAACGCTAGATTCCATAACCGCGAATTTCGCGCCACGGTCAGTTCAAGAACATTCCCAATGAAACGGGGCGATCCCGGGTGACAGCCCCGATACAATAACCCGCGGATAGATGTGAGGCGCGGTGCATCTCTGTGAATGCGCTAGTACCCACTTTCATAATTCCGTGTGCCATACGATCGCTTTTCCGATCGTGTCCCGGCAGGTGGTGTAAGAGCGTTGCGCTCTACGCGGCTCCCGGCGGGTAGGGCCGGGACGTTCAGGCTGCCACGGTGGGCAGCGTGATGGGGACACCATCGCCCAGCGGAGCGATGGATTCCAGCGTCATGTATCTCCTTGAGACGGCCCACTCGTCGTTCTGCTCGAGAAGGATGGCGCCGACGAGCCGTGTGATGGCGTCTTCGTTGGGAAAGATGCCGACGACGTTGGTGCGGCGCTTGACCTCGGCATGGAGCCGTTCGATCGGGTTGGTCGAATGCAACTTCTGGCGGTGCTCCTTGGGGAAGCTCATGTAGGCGAGGACGTCGTGCTCGGCTTCGTCCATCAGGGCGGCGAGCTTGGGGACCTTGGGCCTGAGCTGGTCGGCGACCTGACGCCACTGGACCTTCGCGCTGTCGGCGTCCTCCTGGGCGAAGGCGGTGGCGACGAAGGCGGAGACGACGCGCCGGCCCTGCTTGCCGGCATGGGCCAGCAGGTTGCGGGCGAAGTGCACGCGGCATCTTTGCCAGGTGGCGCCGAGGATCCGGGTCGCGGCGGCCTTCAGGCCCTTGTGGTCGTCGGAGATCACCAGCTTCACGCCGCGCAGCCCGCGCCGGGCCAGCGAGCGCAGGAACTCAGTCCAGAAGGTCTCGGCCTCCGACGCGCCGATCGCCATGCCCAGGACCT
Organism: Alphaproteobacteria bacterium; assembly: GCA_963666705.2. Classification (GTDB taxonomy): domain Bacteria; phylum Pseudomonadota; class Alphaproteobacteria; order CADEGL01; family CADEGL01. Next base: position 4,508 of record CAXXKO010000014.1, read on the forward strand.
CGCGGCGGCCTTGGTCGTTGACGGCCACAGCCACGGTCACCGCGACCGAGACGATGCGTCCGGTCTGGCGCACCTTCACATAAGTCGCATCCAGCCACAGATAGGGCCAGTCGCCCTCCAGCGGTCGATCAAGGAAGCCGTTGACCTTATCGTCGATCTCGCCGCACAGCCTGGAGACCTGGCTCTTGGAGACGCCCGACATCCCCATCGCCTGAACCAGATCGTCGACCGAGCGGGTCGACACGCCCTGGATGTAGGCCTCCTGGATCACCGCAGCCAGCGCCTTCTCGGCCATCCGCCGCGGCTCCAGGAAGCCGGGGAAGTAGCTCCCCTTCCTCAGCTTCGGGATCTTCAACTCGACCGTGCCGGCCCGGGTCTCCCAGGACCGGTCGCCGGTAGCCGTTGCGGTGGGTGATACGATCCGCCGAGCGCTCGCCGTGAGCGGCGCCGGTCAGGCCCTCGACCTCCAGTGCCATCAGCCGCTCGGCCGTGAAGCCGATCATCTCGCGAAGCAGATCGGCATCGGAGCTCTTCTCCAAAAGCGCGCGTAGGGTCATCATGTCCTGGGTCATCGTGGTTCTCCTTCGGGTCAGGTTGGTTCGCACTAGCCCAACCCTAAACCGGAACCGCGATGGCCTCCGCTGTGGATAGCCGGCTTGCCTACGCCAGACTCTCGGCGGTCGCTACGGCAAGCCGCCTACCCACAGCTACCAGAGGCTCCAACAACTCCTACACCACGTCCTGGGACACGACCGCTTTTCCCGTCTCCTCGGTAGGTGGGGGCGCGCCGGCGATGCCGGGGCATCGTCCAGCGTCCCCGACGCCCCGAGGGGGCGGGAAAAGCGATCCGTAGGGCGGCGCCCCGAGGCCCCCGGACGTCGTCGCGCGACGCTTGTGATGCCCCGGCATCACGGCGCGCCACGCTCCTAGCCGGGAACCTCGGGGCGCCGTCGTATGGCACACGGAATTATGAAAGTGGGTACTAGGCCGCGTACACCCGCACTGGTCAAGGCGGCGGCAATTGTCGGTGACGCAAATACCGAATGGCGCCGGGACGTGTCGACACGATACAATCGCACCACTAACCGCGACAGCACGGAGTTCGATTTGAAACAAGCGACAACGCCACGACCCGACGGGGGCCAGCGCCGTTTCACTGTCGGACGCATGAATCGGCGCGATGGCGAATGGCACGGCGGTGTGGAGACGAAAAGGATGTGCCGCCACCGCGACCGCCGCGGCACGTGAGCGCGCCACAGCCCGCGCCGACGCTCGACACGTTCGCCGGGCTCAACCTGCTGGCCCTGGCCCTGACCTGGGGCTTCGCCTTCCTCTTCATCGAAGTCGCGCTGACCGGTATTGAGCCGTTCATGCTGGTGCAGCTTCGCGTGCTGATTGCAGCACTGGCGTTGTGGCCGTTCGTGCTGGCGACCGGGACGGAGGTGCCGCGCGACGGGCGCACCTGGGCGGCGCTGTTCGGCTTTGGGTTCCTCAACAACGTCATCCCCTATTCGCTGTTGACCTGGGGCCAGACCTACATCCAGTCCCACGAGGCCGCGATACTGCTCGCCGCGGCGCCGGTCTTCGTCGTCGTGCTGGCGCATTTCATGACGCGTGACGAGAAGATGACCGTGGCCAAGCTCGCCGGCGTCCTCATCGGCGTCGTCGGCGTCGCGGTGCTGGTCGACCCCGGCGCGCTTCTCAGTGGCTCGGAATCGTCCCTCGGCGCGGTGATGCTGCTCGGCACGGCCCTTTTCTATGCCTGCGCCGGCGTCTTCACGCGACTGACCCTCACGCACGTGCCGACGCCGATGGCGGCGACCGGCATGCTGACGACCTCGAGCATCATGATGGTGCCGGTGACGGTGGCGAGCGGCGCCACCCTGACCTGGCCACTCGTGTGGCCGGCAATGGGCGCCGTGGCGGCACTCGCGCTGCTCAGCACCTCGCTCGCCTACGTCTTCTATTTCAACGTCTTGAAGCGCGCGGGTGCGATCAACCTGATGCTGGTGACGTTGATGATGCCGGTGATCGCGACGGCGGCCGGTGTCGCCTTTCTCGACGAGGTGATCCTCACGCGCAGCTTCGTCGGCGCCGCCATCGTGGCGCTGGCGCTGGCGCTGATCGACGGGCGGGTGCTTCGCGTGTTCGCTCGATGCCATCGTAGCAATGGGACTTGACCGCGAGATACTCGCCGCTTCCGTAATGACCGAACGCCTGTGGCCGACGCCCGGTTCCCTGACGCCGCCAACCGGCACCACCTCGACCGAAATCCGCCCGGTGTTGATACCGATGATGCCGCTTTCAATGTCTTCGGCCTTGGCACAAGATTATACCAAGCTTCGGTGATAGGAACCCATCGAGATCGCCTCTCCGACTTCCCGGCTAGGAGCGGGCGCACGGGCGATGCGGCGCATCGGCAAGCGTTCGCGACGACGTCCGGGGGGCCGGAGAGGCGACCCTGCGGGCGCTTGTCCAAGACTTTCGGACAGCGTCGCGGTCCGCTTGCTACAAGCAGACCGTCTGAGCCGGTGAACTCTTCGGCCAGTGGATCAAGCAGGCATCTTCGGGGATCAAGTCAGTTCCTGCTGCGCGCCGTGAGAAGGTCACATGCGAATGACGCAGATGATCTGCACCGCCGGTCACAACCTGGCCAAGCTCGCCGTCGCAAGAAGCGCCATCGACCTGGACGCCGAGACTCTACATCTTTGTTACAGAGCCGAAGGCAACCACCCATGAGCCAAAGCACTTGACGACAGACCGTCGCAAATCACCAACCAATTGATTGGGTTCCTATCATCGAAGCTTGGCTAGGAGCGGGCGCACGGGCGATGCGGCGCATCGGCAAGCGTTCGCGACGACGTCCGGGGGGCCGGAGAGGCGACCCTGCGGGCGCTTGTCCAAGACTTTCGGACAGCGTCGCGGTCCGCTTCCGATGCGCCGCATCGCTGCGCGAACCTCTCCTAGCCGAAAGACTTGGACAACCGTCTCGATGGGTTCCTATCATCGAAGCTTGGTATTATTGGAGCACCGCATCGAATTCTATGCAGTACGCGAGTTCCTTGGGCTTTCGGAATTGGCTACAAACGCCCCTGCAAGCCAACCTTCAGCGACGGTGAGTTCAGGGTGGTAAGCAGATGCTCCGGATGATTCCGACCGCTCTACCCCCAACTCCGGACGTGGAAAGGTCGTGGCGCTGACGGGTGCTTTTGACCCACAGCCGAAGTTTATCGACCTCAACTCACATCCAAACACTTGCTGGCTTTTGGTTCGGCCAAGAGGTCGGACCGGTGTGCCTCCCTGCTTGAATTGAATTACGATGCGGCGCATTGTCACCAGCTTGAATTGAATATCGTCCCTATCCGGTTAAGGCAGGTCGTGCGCCCTGGGGTTGCAAGCCGTGGATCAACTGGCGGTATGTGATGGTTGGCCGGGCCATGGCGCGGCTCAGGACGAAGTCGCCGAGGTCGTCGATCCGCCGGCGGCGGTTGAAGCGATAGGCCCATTCCCGGCCATAGCGCGGCAAGTGCTTGGCGCTGACGCCATGGTAAGTGCCGTTGAGCCAGGTCTTGAGGTTGCTGAACAGGACGTGGATGATCGGCATCTGCGTCTCGGCGTTCTTGCCTTGGCCTTGGACGGTGGGCTGGTGCCGGTAGACGGCGCCGAGCCCGGCATAGCCCTTGAAATCGTCGGTCAGCAGGCGCGCGCCCGGCGTCACGGCGGCCCGCACGAAGCCGCCGAGCTGCTCGGCATTGGCCCGGGGCAGGATGGCAAGCCGCGCCCGGCCGGCGACGAAGCCGCTGCCCTCGACCCCCTTGCCCGGCGCCACCGCCACCTTCTCCACCGCCAGCACGAGCAGGCTCTTGTTGGCATTGGCCATCCCGCGGCCCCGGCTCTCGGGCTTGCCGCGCCCGCCGTAGTAGCTCTCATCGACCTCGACCATGCCGTCCAGCAACGCATCCGGCCGCTCCGCCAAGCCATGGCGCAGCTTGTGAGCCATCAGCCATGCGGTCTCATAGCGAAGCCCCAGCTCGCGCGCCAGGAACAGGGCCGAGACCCCGCGCTTGTCCCGCCCCATCAACCACGCCGCCAGGAACCATTTGGGCAACGGTGTGCGGGTGCGGTGGAAGATGGTTCCCGCCGTCACCGACTCTTGACGACCGCAAGCCGCGCATTCGAAGACGCGCGCCCGCGCCTTGTGCCGATAGCCCCGCCGGTGCCCGCAGCGGGCGCACGCAAACCCAGACGGCCAGCGTCGATCCGCCAAGGCCAGGATGCACGATTCCTCGTCTCGGTAGCGCTCTTGGAACGTCAACAAGCCGCTCATGCCCTGTCTCCCGACCAATCCTCAGAGGCGGGAACAGTACACCCTTAGAGCGAACATATAAAGAACACTCGGTCGCTACCTGCATTAACCGGATAGGGACGTTGAATAAATCCAGTTGCCAACAGGGAGGCGACACCATGGCGATCACCAAAGCCATTGCGCGCGCGTGGACTAACGCGGACTACAAAGCCAAGCTGTTGAGCGACCCTCATGCCGCCCTGGCCGAGGTCGGTGTCGAGGTTCCCGCGGGCACGACCGTGAAGGTGTTGGAGAACACAGCCGATACCCAACACCTGGTGCTGCCGGTGAGCCCGGCCGCGGTCGGTGAGCTCTCAAGCGAGGAGCTAGAGAAGGTTGCGGGTGGCGGCGGTCCGCCGGCGTCGGATGCGTGTTCATGGAATGATAATTGCGGCGTATGAGAGGTGCTAATCGAAGGATAGACCTCTCCTGTCCCCTGCGTGGATGGACGGTGCCGCGGCTCTGGACATGGGCTGGCGCACCGGTCGGAGACCGGGGCGCCTCATATCCGCGGGAGGTAAACTCCAGTGAGCCGCAAGCGTTTTAGAACGATCACGAAGTAGCGTCTCGCGCCTCCTTTCCGGGAGATCATTCCACCCAGGCCGGCCCACAGCCAGCGGGTCCAGCGGGCCACGTACCGCCAGAGCCGGCGGCCGCCGGCTCCTTGCTCATGAAGCCGGCGAGCACGCGCCAGCCGGCGCCGCAAGCTTTCGGCCGAGGGCCGCAATCCGCGTGCCGGATGGAACCGGTATCCCAGAAAATCAAAGCCTCTTTCGATGCGACCGACGAAGTGCTTTTGCCGATGGTGAAGCCGCAGACCAAGGGAGGCGGTCACATGCATGACCTCCCGGATGGCCAAGACTTTCGGACAGCGTCGAGGTCCGCTTCCGATGCGCCGCATCGCTGCGTGAACCTCTCCTTGCCGAAAGACTTGGACAAGCGTCTCAATGGGTTCCTATCACCGCAGCTTGGTATGAGCCAACAGGCTATATGCATGATGCGATATGCTCCGTCGCGGGTCCAATGCCAGGCGAAAGGAGCGCACCAATGTTCGTTTACACACTCGAAGATGTGGAAGCTGCAGGAAGACTTAAGGTCCAGCACGGCGGCGGCGTCCGCTCGGCGCGCTACCTGACCGCGGCTGATGGCATGGGTTTTTCACTGCATCTCAACGTCAGCCACGCTCTGCCGCCGATTGGACTCTGGTACAAGAACCATTGGGAGGCCAACTACGTTTTTGCCGGGGAAGTGCAGATCGTGGACCAGGCGTCTGGCGAGGTCGTGCCGGTCGGCGCCGGCGAGGCCTACCAGGTGGGGCCCAAGGACCGCCATACCTTTGGAGTGAAAGACGAGGCCAGTCATATCAGCGTCTTCAGTCCGCCATTGAGCGGCGATGAGGCTCACGATGAAGACGGTGCCTACGCTGCAAACGGCCCGGTGCCGCCCAACGACGGCCGCATGTTTGTGCGCAGTGCCGAACAATTGCGCCAGGCGGGTCGCGAAATGGTTGTTGCGAACGGCAATGCGCGAAGCATTCGCATGATCGCGGCAACCGATGAAATCGGTTTCAGCCTCTCCGACGTTCGCCTCAAAGCGAGTGCTGCCGCCGAACTTTGGTACAAACATCACTGGGAAGCGAACTTTATTATTTCAGGCAGCGGAAAAGTGGAAAATCTAAACACCGGTGAAACTTGGAAGCTCGAGCCTGAGACACTCTACTGCGTCGGTCCCAAAGACCGCCACCGCCTCAGTGCTGTTACAGACCTCCACCTGTTGAGCGTCTTCTGCCCACCGCTGCTTGGCAACGAATATCACGATGCAGATGGCGCCCTGGCGGCGAGTGGCCCCGTGCCCCCGGGGCCGGTCGGTTAGCGGCACATGCCTACAGGCTAGAGACCAATCGGCAATTGCCTTTGGAAGCGCCAATGTGCTTTGGAAGTTCGCCAGATTGTCGGCCAGCGCAAGTGTCGCGAGTGGGTCATGAGCAGCCGATTGGGCGGTGTCGGCATGGCGCGCCGTTTACTCTATATGTAGTGGGTGTCTGGCTTAACCGGATAGGCACGGATAAAGCTATTGATACGAGGATCCCGGCCCTACGGCGACGAAGCATGCTCAACCGAAATTTCCCGGATGGCGCTTCATTGGCAGCCCGAAAGGCTCGAGTGCAGGCCTGTATTGGTGAGGTCGCCAGCGACGATCTCGATCGCCTTCGATTGCTGGAAAAGCTCATGCGCGGTTGACGATGTCCTTTTGCCACCTTCCGGCCAGGAACACCCGTTCCGAGCGGCCCCGCAGGTAAACGGCAATACGTCACGCCGATGTCACCCGCCCCGTCACCTGTATTCCCCCACTCGATTTGTCGTTTTTCCCCCCAGACGTCGATGTTATGACTCGATTTGCAACATAAGAACACGGGGACAGAAAACGTCCAAGAGACCAGCCTAACAACATCCTTCCGAGGCCCCGAGGACCATAGCTCCCGCCTATCGAAACCAGAGGCGGTTGATATTTCCGTCTGCCGGCTCGAGATCGAAGAATGGCTTGCACCGGAAAAGCAATCGGGAAATTTGAAGTTTCACAGGAGAAAGGCATGCCTCGAAGCGCAGTTGCACGGAAACTCACACGGATTATCACGGTGCCCGGCGCCTCGGCCGCCGTTGCGGCCTTCGTCGCGTTCGCGGTCCTTGCAACCGGTCCCTGGCCGGCCGCCGCCCAGGACCAGCCATACGTGCCGGCATTCACCAACGACAAGATGCTGAAGATTCCGGAGGGCAAAATCTGGCGCGAATGGATCTTCGTCGGTTCACTGGTTACACCGAACGCGTTGAACGACGGACAGGCGCCGTTCCCGGAACACCACATGGTCTACATCGACCCGGTGAGCTGGGCGTATTACAAGGAGACCGGCGAGTTCCGCGAGGGCGCGGTCCTTGCCAAGGAACTGGCCCGTGTCCGCGCGCCGGACGGCGCGAACGAAGACGGCTCGACCGACGAGGTCAGCGGCACGGGCTACTTCATGAGCGATTTTTCCGGGTTGGAGATCACCATCAAGAGCAAGGAGCTCTATCCCGACGAGCCTGGAAACTGGGGCGTATTATACATTCGGTCACCAGCCCGAACCTTATAACGCCACCGCCGTGAGACAGCCGGCCGAGGCCTGCAATGCCTGTCATGAAGTGTCGGCAGAGGAGGACTTCGTTTTCACCCAGTTCTACCCGGTCCTGCGCGCGGCGAAACCATAGATCCGGCCGCGGCCATTCGAGTGCGGGCCGCGGGTCCATGCGCATGCGCATTCCGCGGCGACCCCGATCGAGAGGCGACACCGTGAAGTACTTGCTCCTATTGGCCGCAATTGTCGTGCTGCCGACGGCACTCGGATCTCAGCCCGTCCTGGGCCAATCGCCGGGCGCCTTTTCACCCTATGTCGACGCCGACGGGGCGATCAGCATCCCGCCCGACTTTCGAGAATGGGCGTACCTCGGTGCCTGGTCCGTCGCTGGCGACGACGAGGCGGGAGGGGCGGCCGAGCTCCATGTGGTGTACACGCAACCCGAATCCATCGAAGCCTATCGGCGGACGGGGGAATTCCAGGATGGCGCGGTGCTCGTAAAGGAATTGTTCGGGACCGATACCGACGACATGACGACCGGCCGCGTGAGTTGGGCCAAGCGTGTTACGGGCTGGTTCATCATGATCAAGGACCGCGAGGGCCGCTTCCAGGGCAGTGGCCTTTGGGGAGACGGTTGGGGCTGGGCGCTTTTAAGTGCCGACGATCCGGCCACGACGGTCACCGAGGACTACAGGGCCGAGTGCATCCCCTGCCATGTCCCCGCAAAAATGGACGACTGGGTCTACGTTCGCGGCTACCCGGCGCTGCACGAGTAGCGATCGTCGTCGTCCCGCCGACGGCCTCCCGGGCGGGAAGGACGGCCGCGTCCCGGCCACGACAAGAACGAAAGCGGTGGACGTGACCCGATCAACCAGGGAAACGCAGACCGAAACCGGCGCGCGCCCCTGGCTCGGCGGCGCGTTCGCGCTGCTCTCGGCGGTGACCATCAGCCTGACCCTGGTGCTGGTGCGCATCACCTACGACGCGGGCGCGGGCGCCCTCGCCGTCAACACCACGCGGTCCGTCGCATTCGTGGCCTTCCTTTACGCCTTCTTGCGGTTGAGCGGGCGGCCGGCCGGCCTGCCGGCGGGGCCGCGCCTCACGACCTGGATGCTGGGCGTCCTCATGTGCGTCGAGCTCTACGGCCTCTTCGCCGCCGTCCAATTCATCTCCGTGAGCCTGGCGGCGCTGATCTTCTATACCTACCCCATGCTCATCCTGCTCATCACGCGCGTGACGGCGGGTGAGCCGATCACGCCGCTGCGCATCGCCGCGCTGGCGACGGCTTTCGCCGGCCTGGCGCTGGTGCTCCAGGCCCCGGGGGAAGCGCCGGACTGGCGCGGCCTCGCCTGGGCCTCGGCCGCCACCATCGCCTTCGCCGGCGTCGTCATCCTGAGCGAGCGCACCCTCCGGGGCCGCGACAGCCGGGTGGTCACATTCCACATGATCCTGGCGGCGGCGGCGATCCTGGTGGGGGCGAGTGCCCTCTTCTGGCCCCTGAGCTGGCCCCTGGAGCTTGGCGGCTGGCTCGCGCTGGCCGCCGCCAGCGTGACCTTCGCCATCGCCACCATGAGCCTCTTCGCCGCCGTGCAGGCGATCGGGCCGCTGCGCACCGCCATCATCGACAACACCGCGCCGGTTTGGGCCATCGGCTTCGCCATGCTGCTTCTGGGCGAGAGCCTGGCGTCAGTCCAGTGGCTGGGCGCCGCCCTGGTGATCGGCGCCGTTTCCGCCTTGCAGCTCACCCTGTGGCGGCGGCGTGGGGCCTGATATCAGACGGCGATGAGCCCGACTCACCGCGGCTTGGTTTCAATCCTCCACGTAGGGATTGCGGCCCTTGCGGGCCCTGAGCCGGATCGGCACGCCCGGCAGGTCGAAATCCTCGCGCAGGGCGTTTACGAGGTAACGAACGTAGGAGTCCGGCAGGGCGCTCGGCAAATTCACGAAGAGCGCGAAACTGGGCGGCCGGGCCTTGACCTGGGTGATGTAGCGCAAGCGGACCCGGCGCCCGGCCGCGAGCGGCGGGGGATGATGGGCCAGCACGCCCTCGAGCCAGCGGTTGAGCGGCCCGGTCGGAATGCGCTTGTTCCACAATTCCTCGGCCCGGAAGACGGCGGCCATGAGCCGGTCGAGCCCCTCGCCCTCTAGCGCCGAGACGGTCACGAAGGGGACGCCCTTCAATTGCGGCAGGGACGTCTCCAACCGGTCGCGCAGGCGATCGAGTGCATCGCCACGATCGCCCACCAGGTCCCATTTGTTGGCCGCGATGACGAGGGCGCGCCCTTCATCCTCGACCATGCGGGCAATGCTCAGCTCCTGCCTGTGCAGCATCTCGCGCGCGTCGAGCACGAGCACGACCAGGTTTGCGCGACGGATGGCACGCTCCGACTCCCGGGCCGAAAGGGTCTCGAGCTGATCGGTGACGCGGGCGCGGCGCCGCAACCCCGCTGTATCCACGAGGGTGATCGGGCGCCCGCCGTAGCTCCAGTCCAAGGGCACGGCGTCGCGCGTCAGGCCCGGCTCGGGGCCGGTGAGCATACGCTCCTCGCCCACGAGTTGGTTGGCGAGGGTGGACTTGCCGACATTGGGCCGCCCGACGATGGCAAGCAGGATGCGACCGGGCGCCGCCTCGTCACCCCCCTCTGGGGGGGCGCCGTCGGCCGCCATCTCCTCTCGGCCGGCCAGCGGGGCGAGCACCTCATAGAGGTCGGCGAGCCCATCCCCGTTCATGGCCGAGATCGGCACCGGGTCGCCGCAGCCGAGGCTGTAGGCCTCGTAGAAGCCCACCTCGCCGGTGTGGCTCTCACACTTGTTGGCCACCGCGATCACGGGACGATCGGTGCCGCGCAGGGCGTCGGCGAAATGCCGATCGAGTGGCGTGAGCCCGGCGCGCGCGTCGATCAGCAGCAGCACCACGTCGGCACCCTCGACCGCGCGTCCGGTCTGGGCCAGGGTGCGGGCCTCGAGCGAATCGCCGCCGCCTTCCTCGAGGCCGGCCGTATCGATGACGCGGAACTCGAGGTCGGCGATCCGCCCCTCCCCCTCGCGCCGGTCCCTGGTCACGCCGGGCGTATCGTGGACGACGGCCAGGCGGCGCCCGACCAGCCTGTTGAACAGGGTCGATTTCCCGACGTTCGGCCGTCCGACGATGGCGACCGTGAATGGCATTTCGGCGGGTGCCCTAACGGAAGGCGATGAGGTCCGCGTCCTCGGTGAGGACGTAGAGCGTGTCGTCGGCCACGATAGGCGTGATGGCGACGCCATCGGACAGCTCGACGATTCCGAGGACGCCGCCGTCATAGGGCGAGACAGAAATCATGTCGCCGTGGGAGCCGGCGACGATGAGGCGGTCGCCAGCGAGGACCGGGCCAACCCAAAAGATCGGACCCTCCTTGTCCTCCTCGTCCTCATAGCGCGGCAAGGCGCGGATCCACCTGATGCGGCCGTCCCGCCGCGAGAGGCACACGAGCTCGGCCGCGTTCGTGAGCACGAACAGGAAGTCGCCGGCCGCCCACGGCGTCTCGACCCCGGCGATCGACTTGTCCCAGACGCGAATACCGGTCCGTTGGTCGATCGCCACCATGCGCCCGCTGTGGCTGATGGCGAAGACCCACTCGCGGTCGATCACGGGGTTGCCGCGTATGTCGGCGAGCGCCGACACCGCATCCGCGCGCCGGACGGAGGCCAGCGAATCCGACCAAACCTCGCGACCGTTCTCGACCCGGAGGGCCACGAGCTCGCCCGAGGAGTATGGCACCACCACCATCCCCGCTTCGACGGCGACGCTGCCGCTGCCGAGGAGGGCGGCTGTCTCCGTGATTCCCGAATGGGACCAGAGCTTGCGCCCATCGTCGGCGGCGAGCACATGGAGCTGATTGTCCACAGTGACCGCGAACACGCGCCCAGCCGTGACCGTCGGGCCGTTACGCATGGGTGACGGCAGCAGTTGACGCCACAGCTCGCTCCCCGTGGCGCCGTCGAGCGCGACGACCTGCGCGGCGCCGGTGGAGACGAAGAGCGTGCCGCCATAGAAGGCGACGCCGCCCCCGATCACGCCTTCGTCCTCGTCCTCGGGCACGGTTTCCACGGCCCAGAGTCGCGAGCCATTGCCGGCGTCGAAGGCGCGGACTTCACCCTCGGTATCCATCGTGAATATCCGTCCCTCGGCGATCACCGGCTGGGCGGTCAGCCGCTCCCAGTCGCTCGAACCGCGGCCGGCGTTCGCGCTCCACAGACGGCCCGGCGCGTCGCCGAGGGCGAGATGATGCATGGCATGGTTGGCGTAGCCGCCCGGCTGGGGCCAGGCAAGGTTCGTCTCGGGCGGTGGCAGGCGGACGGCAAGGTCGGCGATCAGCGGATCCGGCGTCAGCTCGGTATCGTGCAGGAGAACGGGAATCCGCTCGCCGGCCAGGCGCTCCTCCTCGTCGCCGAAGATACTGTCGCAGCCGGGGAGCAGGAGCGCCAACAGGCACGCGACAAGGGCTGCACGCATATGGTCGGGCTCCGCGCGGCGTTATTCGCCGAGCACCGCCAAATGCTCGGCGGTCCGGGCACGCAGGCCGGGCGGCGCATTCGGGTCCGACGTCAGCGCCGTGAGGATCTCGCGGGCCTCGGCTTCGTCGCCGCCCGCCGCCGCGAGAAGCGCTGAAAGCTCGCCCGCCGTGTAGCGCCAGGGATTGTCCGCGGCCCGCAGGGGCGCGAGCCGGGCGGCAAGCGTCTGGGGGTCGGCCGTATCGAAGCTGTGCAATGCCAGGAGCAGCACCGCGAGATCGCGGTATGGGGCATCGAGGCTCGAATCGCCCGCCATGCGCTCGTAAATGACCAGCGCGCCGGCACCGTCGCCGGATTGGGCGCGCAGGGCCGCCTCCTCGAGGCCGGAAAGCGTGGCGTAACCGGCGCCCGCGTCCCGAGCCAGGGCGGCGAAGGCGGCGATGGCCTCCGCCGTCCTCTCACCTTCGGCCAGATCGCGGGCGACCATGAACCGCTCACCCTCCGCCTCGCGCTGGCCTTTCTGGTAGTCGCGCCAGAACACCGTCGCGGCCGTGACCAGGACGATCAGGACCGCGGCGCCGATGATGTAGTTGCCGTAGCGTTTCCAAAGCGCGAGCAGCCGATCGCGCTTCAAGTCATCGTCGACCTCGCGGAAGATATCCGCCACTTCTTCTCCGGGGGCTGGGCAAAAGGGGCGTTAACATAGCCTGGGGTGGGGGTGAAGGCAAACGCCCGCGCACCGCGGATCCTCCGGGCCGATAGGCGCTCGTGTAACCTTGGCGCCGTGGGCGGGGCGGTCAGGGTGATGCGGCTTCGGCGGTCGCGACCGGGCCCAGATACGCCGCGATCCGGCCATCGACATCCTCGGCCCGCTCATACTCGAGGCGCACCAGCCAGTCGCGCAGCACCGCCGTCGCCGTCAAGCTCTCGGCCTCGGAAAGCCCGTCGCGCCATTGCCCGGTCCGGCCGTGTCCGATGTGCCCGGTTTGCAGGCAGGTGCGCGGATCGACCAGGCGCCCGGCGATCTCCCGCGCCGCGGCGATCCCGCCTGCCTCCAGATCACGCATGACCGCGCGTGAGCGCTCGAGGCCCGTGTCCGCGTCGACCTCCGCGATCCGGTCCCGGTCGAGCGCGACGCCCATATGGTCGGCGATGCGCGCGATCTGGGCGCGCGGATCCGCCATCATGGTGTCGTAATTGACGAAGAGGCTGCCCCCGGCCGTCTCATAGCAATTGTACATCAAGAGGTTGCCGACCACGGCCAGGAGTGAATCGTCGAATGCCCGGTTCTCGAACCGCATGCGCGAGCACAGGCAGTCACGGGGATCGCGGATGGTGTATATGTTGGTTGCAGCGCCTTGGAGGATGAGCTCGAGAAGCACCGGACCCGGCTGATGGAGCTTGAGCACCACGTGCCCGGGAAACTCGGTCAGGTGCCGGTCCTCGATATAGGCATCCAGCGCGTCGCCCTCGCCGTAGAATCCGGCGACGGTCGGCAGCCCGGTCGCCTCGGCGATACGCCGGCAAACATTGTAGGACCAGGTCGAGCCGGACCGGGCCATACCGCTGCAACAGACCAGCATCGCACAACTCCTCCTCTGGGTCGGTTCGCGCGGGAGGCTAGCCCGGACAGGGTAAAAGGAGCGTTAACATCGCCTCTTACCCTTTCTTAACGCGCCTGGTGCATTCTCGTGGGGCAAAGGAAGGCCAACAGAATGAACGCCCGGGCAATGCGCCGTCATATCAGCATCCACACAGCGCGCGAGGCCGCGCGCCTGGCACCCTTGGCCGCGCTCCTCCTTCTGCTCGCCGGCTGCGCCCTCGCCCCGTCCTTGGCCCTGAGCGGCATGGATGTCGTGAGCTATGCCGGCACCGACCGCTCACTGGCCGGAAACGCCGCGTCCGCGATGTCGGCAGAGGACTGCGCGGTCGTCCAGCTCGCCGACGGCCAGTCCCAATGCCTCAACAAGGAGGAGCAGGAGGCCCTGTTGGCCGCGCAAAGGCGCTACTGCTACCGCTCCCTGGGCGCCATCACCTGCTACGCCGTCCGCGACCCTTACGGCGACGGCGCCCTGCCCATCCAGTAATTCCAAGCCACGGTGATAGGGGCCCATTGAGACGCTTGTCCAAATCTTTCGCCTAGGAGCACCGCGCGCGGCGATGCGGCGCATCGTAAGCGGCGCGCGACGCTGGACTCTCCCCGCGAACTGGGGAAGAATGACGCCTCATGTCGATCGAGCATCACTGGGAGAAGCGCTAGATGACGCGGGTCGTCCGCTTGGCGGATTACCGATCGCGTTACGCGCGTGTCTCCTTCAGTCGCTCCGAGCTCAGCCTCCTCCTTTCCCTCTACAGCCGCCATGTCTCGCGCGGCGAATGGCGCGACTACGCCATCGATCACGGCGCGGGCGCGGCCGTATTCACCGTCTTCCGGCGCTCGGAGGATCTGCCCGCCTTTACCATCACCAAATGGGTGCCTGATGGAAAGGCCCGGGAGCGCTACCGGGTATGCGGCCGATTCCGGCGGCTCGAGGAGGGCCAATCCCTCGACGAGGTGCTTTCAGTTTTCGAGCGAAGGCTCCGGCTCGTTAGCCACGCCGGCTGACGCCGGCGCCCGCGGCCGTCTTTCGAGCCACGTCGTCGGGCGTCGGCAGGAGCCGGTCGGCGGAGAACCGAACCATCGCCCTGGTGCCGGTGCCGAGCTCGCTCTCCAGCTCGAAGCGGCCGCCCAACCGCTCGGTCAACGTCTTTGCGAGGGATAGGCCGAGGCCAGTCCCCTCGTGCTTACGGTCGAGCCCGCTATCGACCTGCGCGAACGGCAGCAAGACCTTGGGCAGGTCTTCGACGCTGATGCCGACGCCCGTATCGGTCACCACTAGGAGAAGGCCGCCCTCGTCGTCGAGGCCGGCCCGGGCAACCACGTGCCCGCCGGCGGGCGTGAACTTGACCGAGTTCGAGAGCAGGTTCAGCAGAACCTGCTTGAGGGCCCGGGCATCGGCCCGCAGCATCGGCAAGTCCGCCTGACACGACATGTCGAGCTCGAGGCCCGCTTCCACCGCTCGGCCCTCGACGATGCGCAGGCAGGTCCTCAGGGTATCGGCCACGTCGACCTCCTCCTCGTCGAAGTCGAACTTGCCGGCGTCGAGCTTGGAGAGGTCGAGGAGATCGTTGATCAGGCTGAGCAGGTGCCGCGCGCTTTCGAAGATGTCCTTCACATATTCGGCGTAGGTCGTGTTGCCGATGGGGCCGAAGGTCTCCTCCATCATGATCTCGGAGAAGCCCATGACGGCGTTGAGGGGGGTGCGCAGCTCGTGGCTCGTGTTGGCGAGGAAGTCCGACTTGCTGCGTGCCGCGAGCTCGGCATCCTCGATCGCGGCGCGCAGCCGCGCCTCGGCCCACTTCGCCTCGGTAATGTCCTGCAGGGTCCCGATGGTCCGCACCAGGCGGCCGCTCCCATCGACGACGGATTCGCCGATCTCGTGGAAATACCGGTGCTCCTTGTCCGAGCGAACCAGGCGCCTGTACTCGATGTCGTACGATCCCGCCTCGCGCGCGGCTTGGAGCACGATTCGGCTGTACATCTCCCGATCCTCGGGATGGATGCATTCCATGACCGCCTCGAAGCTCGACCGGCTCGCGAGATACGCCTCCATGCTCATGCCGTGGAGGGCCGCGAGCTCCGGCGAGCAATGCGCCAGCCGGTCGTCGACCTCGTTCCATACCCAGTGCACAATCCCCGCCATTTTCGCCGTATGGCGGAGCAGCGCCTCATTCTCCCGGATCACTTCCTCGGCCTGCTTGGTGGCGGTGACATCGAAGGTGACGCCGTCCCACACGATCGCCCCGCCCTCGGCGCGCGGCGCGGCCGTCATGGTCCGCACCCACCTGACCTCGCCCGAGGGCAGGACCATCCGGTTCTCGATCTCGAACTCGGTCAGATCCCGCGCGGAGGCCGCGACCGCCTTGCGCCACCGCGCCCGGTCGTCGGGATGGATCGATTCGATGAAGACGTCGGCATCGGCCATTATGGCCTCGCCCTCGACCCCGAACACCGAATTGCTGGTTCCGCTCACGTAATCGAATGAGATTCGGCCGTCGGCGTGAAGGACGCGCCGGAACACGTTGCCCGGGATGTTCTCGGCGATGTCCACGAGGCGCTGCTCGCTCCACCGTAGCTCGGCCTCGGCGCGCTTGCGCGCGGTGATGTCGACGGCAACACCGTCCCAGACCACCCCGTCGCCCACGTCGCACGGCCACCCGTTGATGCCCCGCAGCCAGACCACGTCCCCGCTCGGGACGATCAGCCTGTATTCGTGCTCGAACCTGGTGAGGGTACGCGCGGACTCCACGATGGCCGCATACCAGCCGTCGTAGTCGTCCGGGTGCATGGCGCTGGTGAAGTAGCTGGCCGCCTCCGCCACATTTCCCATGTCGAATCCGAGCATGGTCTGTATGCGCCCGCCGACGAAGGAATAGGAAATGGTTCCGTCGGCGTGCAGCTTGCGCCGGTAGACGCTGCCGGGCACGTTCTCGGTAATCTCGGTGAGGCGCCGCGTGCTTTCCCGCAGCGCCGCTTCCAGCTCGTGCTGCTGGGTCGCGTCGATGGCCACACCGTCGAAGATGGTATCGCCATTCTCGGCGCGATAGACCCTGGCGATCGACCGCTCCCACCGCACCTCGCCCGACGTGGTGACGATTCGGTATTCGTGATCGAGGGGCGTGAGGCATTCCCGCGCGGTCGCGTTCGCCGCGAACCATCCTTCCCGGTCATCGGGATGGATCAGGCCCAGGAACAGCTCCGGGTCCCTGGTGGGGCCGGCCGGATCGACCCCATAGGACTCGTTGAACCTGCCGCTCACATATGTGTATTTGATCGAGCCGTCGGCGCCCTCGATGCGCCGGAAGACGTCCCCCGGCACGCTCGCGGGAATGTCCCCCACGTCCAGCTCGCCGGCGCGCGGCGCATACGCCGTCTGGCCGCCACCTTCCGCGTCCCGCTCGAGCTCCGCCACCCGCCGTCGCAGCGCCTCGAGCTGCGCTTCGAGCTCGGCCCTGGTTGGATCGGGCCGCCGCGCCATCTTGGCGCCTAAATCGGACACCACGCCGCTCCCGTCTCTCGCGAATCCCGAATTCCCGCATCGCCGGCCGCCGGCCGGCGCCGAGGCGTGATTATCGTTCGTGCCGGCAACGATCGGAAAGAGGGTGTTGTTCCTATTTGGTACAGTGCCGCGCCGCCGCCCAGTCCCGGCCAAGCATCCACCCATGAGGCCACCGTCCCCGGTGGTGGGCCACAAGGCGGTCGACCATCGGCGGGCGCCGGCTCCGGTGCCGGCATCGCTGGATCGTAGTCGCAATTATGTTCCATATGCGTTCTAATGCGCATCATGACGAACAGCCGAGGGACACGTCGTTCGGACGCGCATCCGCCGGGCCCCGACGGCCCGGCGACGCTCGCCGACCTCGCCCGCGCGGGTGTGGCGGTGTTCTGCTGGTGCGACCGCTGCGGCCACAGCGCCATCCTCGATACCGCACCCCTGATCGCGCAGCTGGGGCCGGGCTTCGCCGTTCCCCGGATCGCGACACGGCTGCGCTGCGGCGGCTGCGGCGCGCGCGACGCCGCCACCCGGCCCGCCTGGCCCTCGCTCGGCCAGGTCGCGCGCCACGACTGACCGCCCGTCCTCAGCGCTCGCCGATGCGCGGCTGGCCATCCACGCCATGGGCCGGCCCCAACGTCGTGAGGATACGCGTCGAGTCCTCGGCCGCGTGCACGCAGCGCGTGAGCAGGCCGAGGATCTCGATATTGTTGTGCAGAACCGCCCGCGCCTCGGCGCGGTGATCGGAGATGATCTTCTGGGACCGCCGGACGATCTCGTTCTGGATCTCGGAGAGGATGCCCTCGAGGGTCCAGCCCTCCGGGTCCACCGGCGTCGCGAAAAACTTAGTCATGGAAGATGGCTCCCGTGGCCGCCCGTCGCATCCCCGCCCGCGCCGCGGCCTGGGCGCGGACGTTGCCGCCGCCCAACCTGGCAAAGAGGCGTTAAGGTCCGGTTAAGCATGCACGGCCAGTGGATGCCGGCCCGCACGGACGAGGCGTGAGCCGGCTGGGTTTACTCCCACTCGATGGTGCCGGGGGGCTTGGAGGTCACGTCGTAGACGACGCGGTTGATGCCGCGGACCTCGTTGACGATTCGTGTCGCGGTCGCGGTCAAGAACGCGTGGGAGAAGGCGAAGCTGTCCGCCGTCATGCCGTCCGTGGAGGTCACGGCGCGCAGGGCGCAGACATGCTCGTAAGAGCGCGCATCGCCCATAACGCCCACCGTTCGCACCGGGAGGAGGACGGCGAAGGCCTGCCAGATGTCGTCGTAGAGGCCGGCATTCCGAATCTCCTCCAAGAAGACCGTATCCGCCTTGCGCAGGACGGCGAGCTTCTCCTCCGTGATCTCGCCCGGCACCCGGATGGCGAGGCCCGGCCCAGGGAATGGATGGCGCCCGACCAGGCTCTCGGGCAGACCGAGCTCGCGCCCGAGCTCCCGCACCTCGTCCTTGAACAGCTCACGCAGGGGCTCGACGAGCGAGAGCTTCATGCGCTCGGGCAGCCCGCCCACATTGTGGTGCGACTTGATGGTGGCGCTGGGCCCACCGGCTGGCGAGACGGATTCGATGACGTCGGGATAGAGCGTGCCCTGGGCCAGGAATTCGGCGCCGCCGAGCTTCGCCGCCTCCTCGTCGAAGACATCGATAAAGGTGGCGCCTATGGCCTTGCGCTTGGCCTCGGGGTCGGTCACGCCGGCGAGCGCCTGGAGGAACCGGCCCCGCGCCTCGCGATGCACGAGGGGGATGTTGTAGTGGCCGCGGAAGAGGCCGACGACCTCGTCCGCCTCGCCCGCGCGCATGAGGCCCGTATCCACGAAAATGCAGGTGAGCCGGTCGCCGATGGCCTCGTGCAGGAGGACGGCCGTCACCGAGGAATCGACACCGCCCGAGAGGCCGCAGACGACACGCTTGGCGCCCACCTGCTCGCGGACGCGCGCGACCGCCTGGCCGCGGAAGGCCGCCATCGACCAGTCGCCCGCGCAACACGCCACGCCGTGGGTGAAGCCGCGCAGGAGGTCCGCGCCATGCGGCGTGTGCGCCACCTCGGGATGGAACTGCAGGGCGTAGAAACGACGCGCCTCGTCGGCGATCACCGCATAGGGCGCGCCGCCGCTCACGCCCACGGCGCTGAAGCCTTCCGGCAGCCGCGCGATGCGGTCGCCGTGGCTCATCCACACCTGCTCGCGGCCGCCCCGGCGCCAGGGGCCGGCAAAGATGCCGCAGTCGCCGGTCAAATCGACGAAGGCGCGCCCGAACTCCTGCTTCTCGGAGGGCACGACCTCGCCACCGAGCTGGGCGCACATGGTCTGCTCGCCGTAACAGATACCCAAGACCGGCACGCCCATCTCGAACACGCATCCGGGCGCCCGCGGCGTATCCACGCTCGTCACCGATTCGGGGCCGCCCGAGAGGATGATGGCGCGCGGCGCGAAATCCGCCACCGCCGACTCGGCCATGGTGTAGGGATGGATCTCGCAATAGACGCCGCACTCGCGCACCCGCCGGGCGATGAGCTGGGTCACCTGGGAGCCGAAATCGAGGATCAGGACGCGGTCGGTCATCGATGCTCACACAAGCGCCGGGAGGAATCGCTCGGCCGCGGCTTCGGGCGCATTAGATAGACCGGAATCATGGGCTTGAACAGGGACCGCCTGGCGCGATCGCCGCACCGAGCGCCGACCAGCCGTAACCCACCTCCTCGTGGCTCTCGCCACCGAGCCGGTCGGTCCGCCGGGCGACGGCCGAGCCGCCCATGGCCTCGTAGAAGAAGCGGGCCGGGTTCGCCGCCAGCACCCAGATGATGGCCGGATCGAGGCCGAGGCCGAGGAGGGTGCGGAACCCCTCGGCCAGGAGGGCGTGGCCGAGGCCGAGGCCCTGGTGGTCGAGGTCCACATAGAGGGTGTAGACCTCGCCCCGATAGCCCGCGATGCGTGGGCGCGCCGGGCCGACCGTGACGAATCCGACCACCGCCCCACCCCCCGCCTCGGCCACGAAGGCGCGCTGCTTGCGGCCCGGGCGCTCGAGTCCCTGGCGCCACGCCGCCTCCTGCCGCGCGGGCGTCATGTCGAGCAGCACCCGGTCGGGCAGCATGCCGGGATAGGCCGCCCGCCAGGTCTCGACATAGACATGGGCGATGGCCCCGGCATCGGCGGGGCTGGCCGCGCGGATGCGGGCGAGGGAGACACTCACGACCGGCGTTCCGCGACGGCGACGAAAAAGCCGTCCGTGCCATGCCGCGCGGGCGTGAGCGTCAGGGTGGGGCCGGCGCCCTCGCCCGGGTACGGGCCGCCCACCGCCTCGGCCCAGACCGCGCCCATGGGGAGCAGCGCGAAGGCCGGGTGGGCGGCAACGAGCCATGCGACTTGCTCGGCGTTCTCGCGCGCGAGCAGCGAGCAGGTGACATAGACGAGGCGCCCGCCGGGGCGGACCAGTCCAGCCGCCCGGCCGAGGATGGCGCGCCCCGCGGCGATGCCCGCGGCCAGCACCTCCTCGGTCAATTGCCACCTGGCCTCGGGCGCGCGCCGCCAGGTCCCGGAGCCGCTGCAGGGCGCATCGACCAGCACCCGGTCGGCGGCGCCGGCATGGTCCCCGAGCCAGGGGTCGTCACCGTCCGCGAATACATGCCATTCGACGCCCGCCACGCCGGCGCGGCGCAGCCTGGGCGCCATGCGGCGCAGGCGCTCGCCATCGGAATCACAGGCCAGGATGCGCCCCTCGCCGCCGAGCGCGGCCGCGAGCGCGAGGGTTTTGCCGCCCGCGCCGGCACAGAAATCGACGACCGTCATGCCCGGCCGCGCATCGACCAGGAGGGCGGCGAGCTGCGAGCCCTCGTCCTGCACTTCGACGAGGCCATCGCGGTAAGCGGCATGGGATTCGAGCGCGGGCCGCCCCACCACGCGCAGGCCGACGGGAGAGAGCGCCGCCGGCTCCGCCGCGACCCCGCCGGCCGCGAGCGCCGCCCGCGCGCCCTCCCGATCCGTCTTGAGGGTATTGACCCGCAGGGTGAGCGGCGCCGGCTCGTTGAGCGCCGCCACCTCGTGCCCACCGAGGGGCAGCAGCGCGGGCGCGAGCCAGGCTGGAACCTCGAGGCGCGCGTCCTCGGGCTGCTCGGGCGCGTCGAGCGGGCAGCCGGCAAGCGCGGCGGCCATGGCCGCCTCTTCCCCTGTGAGCACCTCGGGGCGGTACTGGCCGCCGTCGAACGCGGCCGCGAGGGCCGCCGCATCCCAACAGTCGTGGAGCATCAAGTCGGCGATGACGCGGCGCCGCGCGTCGGGCGCGGGGCCGGCCGGCGCGGCGCGGCCGAGCCACCAGTCGAGGCGCGCCCGCCGCCGCAGCACACCGTAGAGCCGCTCGCGCACCGCCGCCCGGTCTTTCGAGCCCATGTAGCGGCGCTTGCGAGTATAGAGCGAGAGCGCCCGGTCGGCGGGCCGGGCCGGGTGCCCCACCTCGTCGAGCAGGTCGATCGCCGCCCGCAGCCGCGCGCCCGGTGTCACGCGATTGGCCCGCCCAACGCCGCCATCGCCCGCGGGTCAGCCATCATGGCGGTAATTGGGGGCCTCGCGGGTGATGGCGACGTCGTGGACATGGCTCTCGCGCAGGCCGGCGCCCGTGACCCGCTGGAACTGGGCCCTTTCCTGAAGCTCGCGGATATTCGCGCTGCCGGTATATCCCATGGCCGCACGCAGGCCGCCCACGAGCTGGTGCAGGATGTTGGCCATGGGGCCCTTGTAGGGCACCCGGCCCTCGATCCCCTCGGGCACGAGCTTGAGTGATTCGCTCACCTCCTGCTGGAAGTAGCGGTCGGCCGAGCCGCGCGCCATGGCGCCCAGGGAGCCCATGCCGCGATAGGGCTTGTATGAGCGGCCCTGGTAGAGGAAGACCTCGCCCGGGCTCTCCTCGGTGCCGGCGAGGAGGGAGCCGATCATTGCGCAGCCCGCCCCCGCCGCGATGGCCTTGGCGAGGTCGCCGGAGAACTTGATGCCGCCGTCCGCGATGGCGGGGATGCCGTGCGCGCGGCACGCACCAACCACGTCGAGGATGGCGCTCAGCTGGGGCACGCCGACGCCGGCGACGACGCGCGTCGTGCAGATCGATCCCGGCCCGATACCGACCTTGACCGCGTCGGCACCCGCCTCGATGAGGGCGGCCGCCCCCTCTGCCGTGGCCACGTTGCCGGCGATCACCTGGCTGTAATTGGAAAGCCTCCGGACCTCCCGCGTGGCCCCGATGACGCCTTCGGAATGGCCGTGCGCCGTATCGACGAAAACCACGTCCACGCCGGCGTCGAACAGCGCCTCGGCGCGCTCGATCCCCGCCGCCCCCACGCCCGTCGCGGCGCCGACCCGCAGGCGGCCCTGCTCGTCCTTGCAGGCATGGGGAAAGCGCTGCGCCTTTTCGATGTCCTTGACCGTGACGAGGCCGACGCAGCGCCCTTCGGCATCGACCACCAGCAGCTTCTCGATGCGGTGCTGGTGCAGGAGGCGCCTCGCCTCCTCCATATCGACTTCCCCGGTCACGGTGACGACGTCCCTGGTCATGAGCTCGCTGACCGGCTGATTGGGGTCGGTGGCGAAGCGGACGTCGCGGTTGGTGATGATGCCGGCGAGCTTGCCGTCCCCGCCCGCCACCACGGGGATGCCCGAGATGGCGTGATCGGCCATGAGCTGGAGCGCATCTGCAAGGGGCGCGTCGGGGCCGATGGTCAGGGGGTCGACAACCATGCCGGCCTCGAACTTCTTGACCTTGCGGACCTCGGCCGCCTGCGCCTCGACGCCCATGTTCTTGTGGATCACGCCGAGCCCGCCGTTCTGGGCCATGGCGATGGCCAGCGCGGCTTCCGTCACCGTGTCCATGGCCGCCGAGATGAGCGGGATGCCGAGCTGAATAGCACCCGTGAGGTGAGTCGTCGTCTCCGCGTCGGTCGGCAGCACCGCCGACCGCGCCGGCTTCAGCAGCACGTCATCGAAGGTATAGGCTTCGGGGAATTCCATGGTGCCTCCCTGACGGGTTGGCGCGGCATCATACACAAGTGACCGCCGGATGTGGAACTGATTGCGACGATCCAGATCGGACATCATATATATGGGAGTGGAGACGCCGCCGGACAGTCTCCCCAGCCCCCCAATGGGAGGTATCATGAAGAAGAAGATCACCTGGATCCTGGTCGCCGACGGCGCACGCGCGCGCATCCTGCGCTCGGAGGGATGGGGCTCCGGACTCGAGCCCGCGCTCGACAAGGAATTTATCGGCGACCGCCGGCCGACCCGGGAGATCGGCGCCGAGCGCCCCGGCCGCACCCGGCCAAGCAGCACCGGTCAGCCCGCGGCCATGGAGCCCAAGGCCGACTGGCACCGCCTCGAGAAGGCCCAGTTCGCGAAGTCCCTCTCCCACATCCTCGACGAAGCCGCCCTCGCCAATCGCTACGACCGGCTGGTGCTGTGCGCGCCGCCGCAAGCGCTCGGCGACCTGCGCGCGGCTCTCGGCAAGCAGGCACACGATCGCATCGTCGCCGAGATCAACAAGGACCTCACGTCTCTTCCCCTCGACGAGATCGAGAAGCGATTGGAACAGGTGGTGCCGGTCTGAGGCGGGGTGGCCGGGCGACTGCCTCAGACCGTCACGACGAGGTTTCCGTCGGCCAGCAAGTCGTCCACCACGAGGCCGGTGTTGTTCTGCAGTAGCACCAACTCGGTGAAATTGGCGCCGTTGGCGAGGCCGTCCGCGTCGACCTGCACGGTGGTGTCGGTGCCATTGTCGATGAGCTGGACGAAATCGTTCACGTTCCCGCCGCCCAGGGTGATGAAGCCCGAGAAATCGAGCACGTCGCCCTCGGCGACCGAGAAGTCGGACACCGAATCGAGCAGGCTGAAGAACTGGCCCTCGCTGGCCGAGTTCCAGAAGAAACTGTCGGCGCCCAGACCGCCCGTCATGCCATCGGCGCCCACGCCGCCGGTGATCTTGTCGTCGCCGGCGAGGCCGTCGATGATGTCGTTGCCGCCCTGGGTGTCGATGTCGTCGGCGCCGGCGCTGCCGCGCACGAAGTCGTTGCCCAGGCCGCCCGTCAGATCGCGCATGCCGGAGACATTGGGGCCGAAGAGGCGCGCGGCCACGGTCTCGATGTTGTTGCCGGTCGCGCCCACCTGGGTCTGCCATGTGGCGACGAAGCCACCGCTCACGAGGCCGACCAGATCGGGGAAGGACTGGTTGTTGGCCTCGGCCGTGTTGATCTGGAAATCATCGCCCGCCAAAGTGCCGTCGCTCAGGACCCGCTGGCCGAAGATGCCGAAGCCATCGCCGTCCTGGCCATCGGACGACCAGGTCGCGAACATCGATCCGTCGCTCAGCTCGGCGATCGCGGCCTGCTGCTGGTTGCCGGTGGTGAAGCTGTTGAGCTGGATCTCACCGGTCTCCGCCACGCCGGCCGCGCTGAAGATCTTCATGTAGACGCCGTTGCCGCTACCGTCCTGGTCGCCGTTGGCCTGCCAGGCCACCGCGAAGCCGCCGTCCTGGAGGGCCGTGATGGACGCCAGCTCCTGATTGTCGTTGACGGTGGTATTGATGATGAAGTCGTCGATTCCGGGGGTCACCCCGTCGCGCAGCACGGCGTTGCCCGCGGCATCGTAACGCTGGCCATAGACGCCGTAACCGCCGGAGCCGGTCGCGCCGTGCTGGATGTCCTGGAAGAAGGACTGATAGGTCACGAGGAAGCCGCCGTCGGTAAGCACGGTGACGACGGGATTGAGCTGGCTCGAGGTCGTGAACGCATTGACCTGGAACTCGCTCGCGTCGAGCGCATTGCCGTTGGTGTCGTAGCGCCGGGCGAAGACACCGAAGCCACTGCCGTCGCCGCCCGGGCTGGCCGCCGAGGAATGCCAGACGATGACCCAGCTGCCGTCGTCGAAGGTCTCGATGCGGGGCCGGAACTGGTTGTTGTCCGTCACCGTGTTGATCTGCAGCTCGTCCGCGCCCGCGGTCAGGCCGTCGCGGCTGACCAGTGCGCCATTCGCATCGAAGCGCTGGGCGTAAATGCCGAAACTCGAGCCGTCCTGATTGTCGGAGGCCCAGGTGATGAGCCAGCCGCCGTCGGGCAAGGTTGCGATGGCCGGCACGAGCTGGGATGAGGTGGTGAAGGTGTTGGCCTGGATCTCGCCGCCCACCTTGTTGCCGACGGAGTCGAACTGCTGGAAGAAGACACCGTCCTGGGCGCCGTCCCCGGGCTCCGGGCCGCCGGCGTCGAGGTCGTTCGAGGCCCAGGTAATGACGAATCCGCCGTTGGCGAGCGCCGCGACTTGCGGCGTCTTCGACGCCACGGTCGGTGTGGCCTCGAACTCCGGCGGCGGCGCCACCTGGGCGATATCGACGGTGATGGTGGCCACGTCGAAATCGCCGAACGGATCGGTGGCGCGGAAGTCGAAGCTGTCGATGCCGACGAAGTCCGTGCCCGGCGCGTAGGTGAAGGTGCCGTCGGGATTGACCGTGACCGTGCCGTTCGCCGGCCCGGCGCCTTCGAGGACGAAGGTCAGGTCGTCGAAGTTGTGGTCGGGATCGGTGGCGCCGAGGGTGCCGCTGATGGGGCTGTTCTCGAGCCCGAAGAGGGAGCTGTCGAGGGCGTCGGGTGGCAGGTTCACGCCGTCGATGAAGAGGTTGACCGTGGCCGTGTTGCCCGTGTCCTGGCCGCCGTTGGCGGTGCCGCCATCGTCGGAGACGACATAGGTGAAGCTGTCGTTGCCGTGGAAGCCCGCGTCCGGGGTGTAGGTGAAGCTGCCGTCGGCGGCGAGCGCGACCGCGCCGAAGGACGGGCCGGTACCCAGGGTCGCCGCCAGGTTGTTCGCCGGGCTGTCGAGCGGGTCGCTGTCGTTGAGCAGAACGCCGCTTGCGGCATTCACCACGATCGGATTGTCTTGGGTGCCCAGATAGGAGTCGTCGAGCGCGACGGGCGCGTCGTTCACGGGCAGGACCGTAAGCGTCAGGGTGCCCGTGGTGGTCGCCGTATCATTGTTCGAGGCCTCGGTCGAGGTCACGCTCACGGTCAGGTTCGCCACACCGCTCTTGCTGGCGGCAAAGGCGGCCGTGAGGCCGGTGAGCTGCGCCTGGCTGACGGTCCACACGCCGCCACCGAGATTGGTGCCCGCCGAGAGGGTCGCGTCCGTGAGCAGGCCGGAGATGGTGACGAGGCCGAGGCTCTCGGAGCCGTCGGTGTCCGTGAGCGCGTCGCCGATGCTGAGCGCGACGGGCTGATCCTCGAGCCCCTGGGCGTCCTGGAGCGTGAGCGTCGGCGCGTCCGCGACCGCGATGACCGTGACGGCGAGGGTGCCGGTCACATCGGCGGCGGCGCCGCCGTTGCTCTCGGTCGAGCGCGCTGTGACGGTCAGATTGAAGTCCACGTCGCTGTCGGCAGGCGGCGAGACGGTAAGGCCGGCGGTCTGTGCCGGGGTCAGCAGCCAGGTGCCGCCGCCCTGGTCGATGCCGGCCGAGAGGCCGCCCACAGGCACGCCCGAGACCAGGAAGGACAGGCTCTCGGAGCCATCGGTATCGGTGAGCGCGGCCGAGAAGGTGAGCGGGATCGGCGTGTCCTCGTTGCCGCTCGCAGTCTGGACTGTGAGGGTCGGTGGCTCGGCCGTGTTGTCGGTCATGGTCACGGCGAGGGTATCGGAGATCGAGGCCTGGTCGCCGTTCGCGGCCTCGGTCGAGGTCGAGGTCACGGTCAGTGAGAAGTCCGTGGTGCCCACGGCCGGCGTAATGGTGAGGCCGGTGAGCTGCGCCGGGGTCAGCAGCCACACGCCGCCGCCCTGGTCGCTGCCAGCCGAGAGGGTGGCGCCCGTGGGCACGCCCGCGATCGCGATCGCCAGGCTCTCGGAGTTGTCGGTGTCCGTAAGCGCCGAGCCGATCGTAAGCGGGATGGCGTTGCCGGGCGGGCCGGTGGCGGCCGAGGCGCTGAGGGTCGGCTGATCGGCGACGGCGATGACGGTCACGTCGATGGTGTCGGTCGCGCTCGCCGTGGCGCCATTGGCGCTCTCGGTCGAGGTCGCCGTGACGGTCAGCGAGAAGTCCACATCGCTGTTCGTCGGCGGGGTGATGGTGAGGCCGGTGAGCTGCGCCGGGGTCAGCAGCCACACGCCGCCGCCCTGGTCGGTGCCGGCGGAGAGGGTCGCGCCGGGCGCCACGGGGACGCCCGAGATCGTGATGCTCAGGCTCTCCGAGCCGTCGGTATCGACGAGGGAGGAGGAGATGGTGAGCGGGATGCCCGTGTCCTCGTTGCCGGTGGCGTTGCCGAGCACCAGGTTCGGCGTATCGGCTACGGCATCGATGTTCACGTTGATGGTGTCGGTGACGAAGGCCTGGTCGCCGTTCGCCGCCTCGGTCGAGGTCGCCGTCACGGTGAGGATGTAGCCCTGGTCCGACGACGGCGCGGGGGAGATGGTGAGGCCGGTAAGCTGCGCCGGGGTCAGCAGCCACACCCCGCCGCCCTGGTCGATGCCGGCCGAGAGGCTGGTCAGTGGCGGCACGCCGGCGATGGTGATGGACAGGCTCTCGGAGCCGTCGGTGTCCGTGAGCGCCGAGGAGATGGTGAGCGGCATGAGCGTGTCTTCGGTGCCGAACACGTCCTGGGTGCTCAAGGTCGGATCGTCGGCCACCGCGATCACGGTCACGTCGATGGTGCCGGTGGTCACGCTGGTGGCGCCGCCGTTACTCTCGGTCGAGATCGCGCTCACGCCAAGCGTGAAGTCCACGTCGCTATCGGCGGGCGGGGTGACGGTGAGGCCGCTCGTCTGGGCCGCCGTCAGCAGCCAGACGCCGCCACCCTGGTCGGTGCCGGCCGAGAGGCCGCCCGCGGGCACGCCCGAGACCAGGAAGGTGAGGGTCTCGGAGCCGTCCGTATCGCCGAGCGCGCCGGAGATCGAGAGCGGGATCGGGGTGTCCTCGTTGCCGGAGGCAGCCGTGACCGAGAGGGTCGGCGTGGACGCGGCGGTATCGTCGAGGACCACGTCGAGGCTGGCCGTGACCGTGGCCTGGTCGCCGTTCGCGGCTTCGGTCGAGGTCGCCGAGACGGTGAGCGTGAAGTCGGTATCGCTCCCCGCCGGCGGGATAATCTGCAGGCCGGCGAGGTCGCCCGGCAGCAGCGCCCAGACGCCGCCGCCCAGGTCCGTCCCGGCCGTGAGCGAGGCACCCGTCGGGACGCCGGAGACGGTGATGCCGAGGCTCTCGGAGCCGTCCGTGTCGTTGAGCGAGGAGCCGATGCCCAATGCGACCGGGCTATCCTGGTTGCCCGAGACGCTGCCCGGCGTGCTCACGTTCGGGGCGTCGGCGACGGCCACGACGGTCACGTCGATGGTGCCGGTGGTGGTGGCGCTGTCGCCGTTCGCGAGCTCGGTCGAGGTGACCGAGACCTGGAGCGTGATGTCGACATCGCTGTCGATGGGCGGGGTGATGGTGAGGCCCGCGAGCTGGGCGCTGGTGAGCACCCAGACGCCGCCGCCCTGGTTGATGCCGGCCGAGAGGGAGCCGGTCAGCGGCACGCCGGAGATGGTGATGTCGCCCAACACCTCCGAGCCGTCCGTATCCGCGAGCGCCGGGGAGATCGAGAGCGGGATGGCCGTATCCTCGTCGCCCGTCGCATTCACCAGGCCGAGGATCGGCGCGTCGGCCACGGCAGCGATGGTCACGTCGAGGGCGGCCGTCGTGGTCGCCGTGTCGCCGTTGGACGCCTCCACCGAATCGACTTCGAGGGTCAGGGTGAAGTCGAGGTCGCTGTCCGTGGGCGGCGTCAAGGTCAGGCCCGCGAGCTCGGTCGGGATCACCTCCCAGTACGAGTTGTCGGTGCCCGGGTCGATGCTGAACTGCTTGCCGAAGACGCCGGTCGAGCTGCCGTCCTGGTCGAGCGAATTCCATGTGACCATGAAGCCGCCGCCGATAAGCCCCGTCACGTCGACGAAGGTCTGGTCGCTGGCGATGGTGTCGTTGATCTGGAACTCGCCGCCGATGGCGGCGCCGCCGGCGTCGTAGGCCTGGCCGAAGGCGCCCCAGCCGCTGCCGTCCTGGCCGAAGCCTCCCACACCACCACGAAGCCGCCGCCGGCCAGCGCCGAGATGGCCGGGCGCTGCTGGCTGCTGGCCGTCGTGGTGTTGACCTGGAGCTCACCACCGACCTGGACGCCGTTCACGTCGTAGCGCTGGGCAAAGACGCCCCAGCCGTCGCCGTCCTGCGAGAATGACTGCCAGGCGATGACGAAGCCGCCGTCGCCGAGGCCGGTCACGACCCCGTTGTTCTGCGAGCTGAACGTCGTCGTGTTGGCCAGGAACTGGCCGCCGACCGTGTTGCCGGTCTGGTCGTAGCGCTGGCCGAAGACGCCGAAGCCGCTCGAATCGGGCGCTGTCGCGTCCGATTCCCAGACCACGACATAGCCGCCATCCTGCAAGGCGCCCACGGAGCCGAAGCGCTGGGTGAAGGATTCGGCGCTGTTGACCAGGAACTCGTTTCCCGTCGCGGGGCCGGCGCCGCTGCCGACCGTCGCCACCTCGACACCACTGGTGTCGTACTGCTTGGCGAACATGCCCTGGCCGCTCACGTCCTGGCCCTCGGAGTCCCAGGTCACCACGAAGCCGCCACCGACGAGGGCCTGCACGTCGGGCGCGCCCTGGTTGTTGGTGGTGAAGTCGTTGACCTGGAACTCACCGCCCGCCGTGTTGCCGCCCGCGTCGTAGCGCTGGCCGAAGATGCCGGTGCCGCTGCCGTCCTGGCCCTGAGAGGTCCAGACCACGACCCAGCCGCCGTCGCCGAGCGCCGCGGCCACCGAGGGGCCGCCCTGATTGTTGAAGGTCGTGGTATTGACGCGGAACTCACCGCCCACGGCCTGGCCGGCCGCGTCCCAGCGCTGGGAATAGACGCCGAAGCCGCTGGTGTCCTGCAACACCGATTCCCAAGTCGAGATGAAGCCGCCGTCGTTGAGCGGGGCGATGGAGGAGAAGCGCTGGGCGTTGGCGGTGAAGGTGTTGACCTGGATCTCCGTCCCGCCGGAGACACTGGTCCCGGTCATCGAAGGCACGAAGGTGCCGGCCGAGAGGGTGGCACCCGTGGGCACGCCGAAGATGCGCACGGCGCTCAGGCTCTCCGAGCCGTCCGTGTCCGTAAGCGCGGCGGAGATCGTGAGCGGGATCGGCGTATCCTCGTCGCCGGCGGCGGTCGCGGAGAGGGTCGGCGCATCGGCCACCGCGATCACGGTCACGTCGAGGGTCGCCGTCGTCGTGGCGGTCGAGCCGTTGAGCGGCTCCGTCGAGGTCGCCGTGACGGTCAGCGAGAAGTCCACATCGCTGTTCGTCGGCGGGGTGATGGTGAGGCCGGTGAGCTGTGCCGGGGTCAGCAGCCACACGCCGCCGCCCTGGTCGGTGCCGGCGGAGAGGGAGGCGCCGGCACCCACGGGCACGCCGCTGATCTCGAGCGAGAGCACCTCGCCCGAATCCGTGAGCGCCGAGGCGATCGCGAGCGGAATCGCCGTATCCTCGTTGCCCGTGGCGGCCGTCGTCGAGAGGGTCGGCGCGTCGGCGGGCTGATCGACCACGGTCACGTTGATGGTGCCAGTGGTGCTCGCCTGGTCGCCGTTCGCCGCCTCGGTCGAGGTGGCGGTCACGCCGAGGATGAAGTCAGCCTCGCTGCCGGGAGGCGGGGTGATGGTCAGGCCGGTGAGCTGCGCCAGAGTCAGGGACCAGGCGCCGCCACCGAGGTCGGTGCCAGCCGAGAGGCTGGCGCCCCCGGGCACGCCCGTGATGGTGACGGCGAGGCTCTCCGAGCCGTCCACATCGGTGAGCGCCGAGGCGACCGAGAGCGGGATGGCCGTGTTCGGGTCGCCCGAGGCATCGGACGTGGCGAGGGTCGGCGCGTCGGCCACCGCGACGACGGTCACGTCGAGGCTCGCCGTGGTCGTCGCCTGATCGCCATTCGCCGCTTCGGTCGAGGTCACCGAGAGGGTGAGGGTGAAATCCTCGTCGCTGTCGGCCGGCGGGGTTACGGTGAGGCCCGCCAGATCCCCGACCGGCACCTCCCAGGTGGTCAGGCCACTGGGGGTGAAGGTGAAGACCCTGGCGAACACGCCGGACTGGTCGGCGTCGGCCGAATCCCACGTGGCCACGAAGCCGCCGCCGGTCAGAGCAGTGACGACGGGCATGCCCTGGTCGCCGGCGGTGGTGGCGTTGATCTGGAACTCCCCGCCCAGGGCCGCGTTGGCCGCGTCGTAGGCCTGTCCGAACACGCCGTTGCCGCTGCCGTCCTGGGCCGCCGATTGCCAGACGACCACATAGCCGCCGCCATCGAGCGCCACCACCTCGGGAATGTCCTGCGCGCCCGCGGTCTCGGTGCTGACCTGGAACTCGCCGCCAACGGCCGCACCAGCCGCGTCGTAGCGCTGGCCATAGATGCCCCAGCTGTCGCCGTCCTGGCCGAAGGAGCGCCACGCCACCACATAGCCGCCGTCATCGAGGCCGGTGACCGAGGCCGCGCTCTGCGAGCTGGTGGTGAAGGTGTTGACCAGGAACTGGCCGCCAACGGCGTTGCCGCCCGCGTCGTAGCGCTGGCCGAAGACGCCGAGGCTGCTCGAATCGGGGGCCGTGAAGTCGGACTCCCAGACCACCACGTAGCCGCCGTCGTTGAGCGCCGCCAAGGACGGGGCGCGCTGGTCGAAGGATTCGGCGCTGTTGACCAGGAACTCGCCGCCCACCGCGTTGCCGGCGGCGTCGTACTGCTGGCCGAAGACGCCCTGGCCGCTCACGTCCTGGCCGGGGCCGGACTCCCACACCACGACGAAGCCGCCGCCGGTGAGGCCGACCACCTTGCCCATGTTCTGATCGGCGGCGATGAAGCTGTTGACCTGGAACTCACCGCCCACCGCGTTGCCGGCGGTATCGAAGCGCTGGCCGAAGATATCGGTGGCCGAGGTGGCGCCGGCCTGGTTGAAGGAGTTCCACACCACCACGAAGCCGCCGCCCGAGAGCGCCGCCGAGACCGAGACGCTGGCCTGATTGCCGGCCGTCGTGGTGTTGATCTGGAACTCGTCCGCGCCCGGGGTCGCGCCGTCGCGGTTGACCATGGCGCCGGCGGCGTCGAAGCGCTGGGAGAAGACGCCGTAGCCGTTGCCATCCTGGTTGAGGGATTCCCAAGTTGCGATGAAGCCGCCGTCGCCGAGGCCCGCGACCGAGGAGAAACGCTGGACCGAC
Source organism: Alphaproteobacteria bacterium (assembly GCA_963666705.2). Taxonomy (GTDB): domain Bacteria; phylum Pseudomonadota; class Alphaproteobacteria; order CADEGL01; family CADEGL01. The sequence goes on from CAXXKO010000014.1 coordinate 36,750, forward strand.
GCGGTTTCGGTGTTGACCTGGAATTCGGTGCCGCCCGTGTAGGTGCCGCCCCCGCCGACGCCGATAAGCGTACCGGCCGAGAGGATGGCGCCGGTGGGCACACCGCTGACGGTGACGTTCGAGAGGCTCTCGGAGCCATCGAGGTCGTTGAGGGCCGCGGCGATCGCGAGCGGGATCGCCGTATCCTCGTCACCCGCCGCGCTCGTTGCCGTGAGGGCCGGGACATCGGCGACCGCGTTCACGATCACGTCGAGAGACGCCGTGGTCGTCGCCGTATCGCCGTTCGACTGCTCGGCCGAGGTCGATGAAACGATCAGCGTGAAGTCCGCGTCGCTGCCCGCTGGCGGCGTCACCGCGAGGCCCGCGAGGTCGCCCGGCAGCAGCGACCACACACCGCCACCCTGGTCTGTGCCGGCCGAGAGCGTTGCGCCCGACGGCACGCCGCTGATGGCCAGGGACAGCGCTTCGGAGCCGTCAACGTCCGTCAGCGCCGACGAGATCGTCAGCGGGATCGCCGTGTCCTCGTCACCCGCCGCGCCCGTGGTCGTGAGCGTCGGCGCGTCAGCGACCGCGTTCACCGTCACGTCGAGCGCCGCCGTGGTCGTGGCCGTGTCGCCGTTCGCCGCTTCGGTCGAGGTCACTGAAAGCTGAAGGGTAAAATCGACATCCGAATCCGCCGGCGGCGTCACCGTGAGGCCGGCCAGCTCCGCCTGGGTCAGGCTCCAGACCCCGCCGCCGAGGTCGGCGCCAGCCGACAGGCTCGCGCCCGTCGGGACACCGGAAACCGTGACGTCGCTCAGGCTCTCCGAGCCGTCGAGGTCGTTGAGGGCGGCGGCGATGCTAAGCGGTATCGCCGTATCCTCGTCACCCGTCGCGTTCATCGCCGTGAGGTCGGGGGCATCGGCGACCGGCGTCACCTCGACCACCACGGTGGCCGAATCGGTGAGGCCCGTATCGTCGGTGATGGTGTATTCGAAGCTGGTGGTGCCGCTGAAGCCCGGATCCGGCGTGAACACCAGGTTGCCGCCGCCATCGATCGTCACCGTTCCGCCCGGAACGCTGGTGACATCCGTGATGGTGATGATGCCGCCGTCGGGGTCGGTGTCGTTGAGGAGCGCGTCGATGACGATGGGATTGTCTTCGTCCGTCGCGGCCGTGTCGTCGGTGGCGACCGGTGGCTCGTTGCCGCCGGTGTTGGTGACGACCAGGTTCTCGAAGTTGCGCGCCGTAAGGTCGAAGGCCGTGAACGCGAACACCGGGCCTTCGTTCGTGTCGGAGGTCACGTCGCTATTGAGCGCCAGGAAATCGAGGAAAGCCGCGATGTCGGCCTGGACCTGCGCGTCGGCCAGCTCACCACCCGTGAGCTGCAGCTCGAGGGTGTCGTAGTCGAGGCCGCCGTCGTATTGGTCCGTGGCGCCCACGTTGTCGGACGCGACGTGAGCCACCCAGTCGTCGCCCTGCTCGCCGAACACCTGGTCGTTGCCGGCGCCGCCATTGAGGTAATCGTTGAAGGTGATCACCGGGCCAGAGCCCGAGCCGCTGCCCGAGCCGTCGCTGCCGTGGCCATGGCCCGAGCCGCTGCCCGAGCCTGAAGCCTGGGCGCCGGAGCCGTCGCTGCCCGAGCCGTCACTGCCGTAGCCCATGCCCGAGCCGCTGCCCGAGCCGTCGCTGCCGTAGCCCATGCCCGAGCCCGAAGCCTGGGCACCCGAGCCGCTGCCCGAGCCGTCACTGCCGTAGCCCATGCCCGAGCCGCTGCCTGAGCCTGAAGCCTGGGCGCCGGAGCCGTCGCTGCCCGAGCCGTCACTGCCGTAGCCCATGCCCGAGCCCGAAGCCTGGGCGCCCGAGCCGCTGCCCGAGCCGTCACTGCCGTGGCCATGGCCCGAGCCGCTGCCCGAGCCGTCGCTGCCGTGGCCATGGCCCGAGCCGCTGCCCGACCCGGAGCCGTTGTCGCCATAGATGATATCGTCGCCCCTGCCCCCGTGAATGCGGTCAGCGCCGTCGCCGCCATGGATGATATCGTCGCCATCGCCGCCGCGGATGGCGTCGTCGCCGTCATTGCCGAAGATCGTATCGTCCCCGGCGCCGCCGTCGATCACGTCGTTGCCGGCGGCGCCGTCGATATAATCGTCGCCATCCAGCCCCAATATCTCGTCGCTGGTCGCGGTCCCGACGAGTGTATCGTCACCGCTCGTGCCATTGATGTCTGCCACGGTCTAACCCTTTCGACTCTTCCCGGTCGCCCGCCTTCGGTCCGTCATGCGGGTCGCACCGGTCACTTCACCCTCGATGGCTTAAAACGCAATTGGCGGGCCAAGCCGGCGCATCGTAATTGGTTCCAAAAACCCTTTTGTCACAATGGGTTCACCGAGCCAACGCGGATTCGCAAATTAGGAGGTGATTGGAGTGGCCAAGTCGAATCGCAAAATGCTTCTTGATTTGCGAAACGTCGGGTCGCCGAACCCCTGAGAACATTGAATGAACGAATTGAGTCACTGGGTCCCAGCCCGACTCGCCAATCGGTCGAGCGTGGACGGCTCCCACCCAGGTCTGGTGACTCGAACAAAAATCGCCGTCCCCGATTCTAAGCCTAGTACAGCCCATGCAATCGTGACAGCGCAAAGTCAAACTAACGGATTGGCGCCCGGATTTCAAGCCCCAATTTCAAGGACCGGTTAGAATCTGGCGTCGGGATCCCCTCTTGTCACAACGTATCGATCGCACCCAATTCGACATCCCCATACCATCTCGCCACCGGAGGCAAGGCCGTCGACCTCGACGGTATTCTCCATTGCGGGCCGCGGCGGGCGGCGGGGTGAGTGTTCCGGTCGTGCCCGGGCGCCCCGCGAATGGCGATCCGATACCCCGCCCGCCCGTGCGAACGCGGCTTTGCATCTCACCCGCAATCGTACTATGAACCGGACGGATTTACGATGCGCGGTCGCGGAACATGAGTGGGCCCAATCAGCTTCACGAGGACTTCGGGCGCGAGGCCGAGGTCGCAGGCTCCTCCGACAGGAGCTTCGGTCTTGTCTTCGCCGCAGTCTTCGCCATCATCGCGCTGTGGCCGCTGACGGGCGGCGGCGCGGCGCGCGTCTGGCCGCTCGGAATCGCGGCGGCGTTCGCCCTCGTGGCCCTGGCCCGGCCGGGCCTGCTCGCACCCCTCAACCGGCTGTGGACCAGGCTCGGGCTGCTCCTCCACCGGGTGGTCAGCCCGCTGGTGATGGGCATGCTGTTCTACCTGACGGTCACGCCGGTCGGGATGGTGATGCGTGCCTTGGGCAAGGACCCGCTGCGCTTGCGCCCCGACCCGGGCGCCGCGAGCTACTGGATCGAGCGCGACCCGCCGGGGCCGTCGCCGGAGTCCATGAAGAACCAGTTTTGAGACGGAGATCGTGATGTCGTTCCTGCTGGAGCTGTGGGCCTTCATGCGCGCGCGCAAGAAATATTGGCTGCTGCCCATCCTTATCATGATGCTCGTCTTCGGCGGCCTCGTGGTGCTGAGCCAGGGCAGCGCCGTGGCGCCCTTCATCTACACCGTCTTCTGACGGGCGGCGCAGCTTTGCGCATCCTCGGGCTGTCCGCCTTCTACCACGACAGCGCCGCGGCCCTGGTCGAGGACGGCCGCGTCGTCGCCGCCGCCCAGGAGGAGCGCTTCACGCGCAAGAAGCACGATGCCGGCTTCCCCCGCCACGCCATCGCCTATTGCCTGGAAGAGGCCGGCACCGGGCTCGGCGGCATCGACTACGTCGCCTTCTACGACAAGCCGTTCCTCAAGTTCGAGCGCCTGTTGGAGACCTACGTCGCCTTCGCCCCGCGCGGCTTCCGCTCGTTCCGCGTGGCGATCCCGGTCTGGCTCAAGGAAAAGCTGTTTCAAAAGAGCCTGTTGCGCAAAGAGCTCGAGACCTACGATGCGAGCTTCGACTGGCAAGCCCGCCTCCTCTTCGCCGAGCACCCCCAGAGCCACGCGGCGAGCGCCTTCTACGCCTCCCCCTTCGAGGAGGCGGTGGTGCTGACCATGGACGGGGTCGGCGAATGGGCCACCACCTCGGTCGGCCACGGGCGCGGCAACCGGCTCGAGATGACCAAGGAGATCCACTTCCCCCATTCGCTCGGCCTGCTCTATTCCGCCTTCACGGCCTACACCGGCTTCAAGGTCAATTCGGGCGAGTACAAGGTCATGGGCCTCGCGCCCTACGGCGAGCCCAAATACGCCGGGCGCATCCTCGATCACCTGATCGACCTCAAGGCCGACGGCTCTTTCCGCCTCGACCTCGGCTATTTCGACTACTGCACCGGCCTCACCATGACCAACGGGCGCTTCCACGACCTCTGCGGCGGCCCGCCGCGCGACCCCTCGGCCCGCCTCACCCAGCGCGACATGGACCTCGCGGCCTCGGTGCAGGCGGTGGTCGAGGAGGTGGTCCTGCGCCTGACCCGCGCGCTCGCGGCCGAGACCGGCGCGCCCAACCTGTGCCTCGCGGGCGGCGTCGCGCTCAACTGCGTCGCCAACGGCAAGGTCCTGCGCGACGGCCGCTTCGAGAACATCTGGATCCAGCCCGCGGCGGGCGACGCCGGCGGCGCCCTGGGGGCGGCGCTCACGGCCTATTACTCCTACCAGGGCCAGCCGCGGGACGTGCGTGCCACCGGCGCCGACGCCATGCAGGGCTCCTACCTCGGCCCCTCCTACCCCCAGGCCGAGATCGAGCGGCGCCTCGCGGCCGCGGGTGCGAAGTACGCGGTGCTGGACGAGGCCGGCCTCATCGCGGCCACGGCCGAGGCCCTCGAGGGCGGTCTCGCCGTGGGCTGGTTCCAAGGCCGCATGGAGTTCGGGCCGCGGGCGCTCGGCGCGCGCTCGATCCTCGGCGACGCGCGCTCGCCCACCATGCAGTCTGAGAACGGCAGAGCAATAATCCCCCACTGAAGCGGCCGGTCGATCCGGCTGCGGCGGACCAAAATGGGACCGCGTATAGCCTTCTGTCAGGGTTGCTCTGACTGGAAGGCGGGGGGGATGTATCGGGTGGAGTTGTACGCACGGGTTCGGCGGGCGTGTCATGTCGAGGGGATGAGCACCCGCGAGGCCTCGCGGGTGTTTGGTGTAGACCGCAAGACGGTCCGTAAGATGCTGTCGTTCTCGGTGCCGCCAGGGTATCGCCGAAGCGCGCCGCCGAGGCGGCCAAAGCTGGGTCCGTTCACGGGAATCATCGATCGGATCTTGGAAGACGATCGGACCAGCCACCGCAAGCAACGGCACACTGCGAAGCGCATCTTCGACCGCCTCCGGGACGAGTACGGTTTCACGGGCGGCTACACCATCGTGAAGGACTACGTTCGTGAGCAGGGGCTTCGGTCGCGTGAGGTGTTCGTGCCACTCTCCCATTCCCCCGGTCACGCCCAGGCGGACTTCGGCGAAGCGATGGCGGTGATCGGCGGCGCGTTACGGAAGATCCACTTCCTTGCCTTCGACCTTCCCCACAGTGATGGTTGCTTTGTTGCGGCCTATCCGGCGGAGACGACCGAAGCATTCTGCGATGGCCACAACGCGGCGTTTGCCTTCTTCGGCGGCGTCCCCCGATCCATCCTGTACGACAACACCAAGCTGGCGGTTGCCCGGATCCTGGGCGATGGGAAGCGGCAGCGAACGCGCGTCTTCACGGAGCTTCAGTCCCACTATCTGTTCGAGGACAGGTTCGGCCGGCCGGGCAAGGGCAACGACAAGGGCAAGGTCGAGGGACTGGTCGGCTTCATCCGGCGGAACTTCCTGGTCCCCGTCCCGCGTGCCGAGAGCTTCGCGGCCCTCAACGATGCTCTCGCCGAACAGTGCCGCCGGCGCCAGGCGGCGCGGCTGCGGGGCCACAAGGAGACCATCGGCGAGCGTCTCGAGCGGGATCGTCAAGTTCTCTTGCCATTGCCGCCTGCTCCCTATGATGCCTGCGATAAGCGCCCTGGACGGGCGAGTTCGCTGTCGCTGGTGCGTTACCGCAGCAACGACTATTCCGTGCCCGTGGCCTACGGCCACCGTGAGGTGCTCATCCGGGGCTACGTCGATGAGGTGGTGATCAGCTGCGGGGCCGAGGTGATCGCCCGGCACCGCCGGTCCTACGACAGCGAGGACCTGATCTTCGACCCGCTGCATTACCTGCCCTTGATCGAGCAGAAGATCGGCGCCCTCGACCAGGCCGCGCCATTGGCGGGCTGGGACCTGCCCGAGGCCTTCATCACTCTGCGGCGGCTCCTCGAAGCTCGTATGGGCAAGGCAGGCAAGCGCGAGTACGTCCAGGTGCTCCGTCTACTGGAGACCTTCCGGCTCGAGGAGGTCGAGGGTGCGGTCGGCGACGCCCTGCGGCTCGGCGCAATCGGCTTTGATGCGGTGAAGCACCTGGTACTGTGCCGCATCGAGCGGCGGCCGCCCAGGCTCAACCTCGACGTCTATCCGTATCTGCCGCGCGCCCGGGTCGCGATGACGTCCGCCAAGTCGTACATGAGCCTGCTGTCGGGGCTCGGCGCATGACCGACACACCGCAAGTGCTGCTCGCCCACCACCTCGAGACGCTGAAGCTGCCGACCTTCCTGCGCGAGTACGACAAGATCGCCCGGCAGTGCGCCTCGGAAGGCGTCGATCACGTCCGCTACCTGTTGAGACTCGCCGAGCTCGAGCTGATCGACCGCGAGCGCCGCATGGTCGAGCGGCGCATCAAGGCGGCGCGCTTCCCCGTGGTCAAGAGCCTCGACAGCTTCGACTTCAAGGTCATCCCCTCGCTCAACAAGGCGCTGGTCCTGGAGCTGGCCCGCTGCGAGTACATCGAGCGCCGCGAGAACCTCATCGCGCTCGGCAACAGTGGGACCGGCAAGACCCACATCGCCCTCGGTCTCGGCCTGGCGGCCTGCCAGAAGGGCCTCTCGGTCGGCTTCATCACCGCCGCCGCGCTGGTCCACGAACTCATCGAGGCCCGCGATGACAAGCAGCTGCTGAGGTTCCAGAAGAAGCTCGCCACCTACAAGCTTCTGATCGTCGACGAACTCGGCTTCGTGCCGCTGTCGAAGACCGGCGCCGAGCTGTTGTTCGAGGTGTTCAGCCAACGCTACGAGCGGGGCTCGACCCTGGTCACCACCAATCTGCCCTTCGACGAATGGACCGAGGTGTTCGGCTCCGAGCGCCTCACCGGCGCGCTCCTCGATCGCCTCACCCACCACGTCAACATCCTCGAGATGAACGGTGACAGCTACAGGCTCAACCAGAGCCGCAGGCGTCAAACCCCGACTGCTAACTGAACCGACCACCCAGCCCACGCTTGACCCCGTGGGCCCACAGGTCCCTCCCGCGCGCGCCGCCGCGTCAGCCTGTTGAGGGCACGCCGCGTCGCGCGCGGGGCCCTCCCGTGGACTACGGGGACAAGCCCGCAGCCGCCAAGCGGTCCCTTCTTACACCGCCGAGGTGGTCCCTTTTTGCTCCGCCATTGACACGCAGGGCGTCCTTCACCGCGCCGTGAAGCACCTCGAGATCGAAGGTCTCCACAAGCTGAAGGACCTGGACGTATTCCCGCTTGCCGGCCTTGCCCATGCGCGCCTCCAGGAGACGGCGCAGGGTTGGGAAGGCATCAGGCAGTTCCCATCCGGCTAGCGGCGCGGCCTGATCCAGGGCACCGATCTTGTGCTCCAGCAAAGGCAGGTAGTGGATCGGATCGAAGACCATGTCTTCCCGGTCGTAGGAACGGGGGTGTCGGGCAATGATCCCGGCGCCGCAACCGATAACCACCTCGTGGACATAGCCACGGATCCAGACTTCCTGATGGCCGTAGGCGACGGGCACGGAATAGTCATTCGTCCGGTAGCGCACCAGGGACAGCGAGTTGACCCGCGTGCCCTGCTTGTCGCACGCGTCGAACGGTGCCGGCAGTGGCCTCTTCAACGCTTCGCGGTCACGCACAAACCGTTCGCCGATGCTCTCGCGGTGGCCGCGCAGGACGTTGCCTTGCCGGTTGCGGCATTGCTCTTCCAGGTGGCCATTGAAGGCGTCCCAGCTCGCGAACCGGGGAAGCGGCGTCATGAAGTTCCGCCGGGCATAGCCGACCACCCCCTCCACATTGCCTTTGTCGTTACCCTTGCCGGGACGGCCGTAGCGGTCCTCGAAGAGGTAATGGGACTGCAGCCCGCTGAACGCCCGCGTTCGTTGCCGCGTGCCATCTGACAAGATGCGCGACACCAGACACTTGTCGTTGTCGTAAAGAATCGATTGGGGAACGCCGCCGAAAAAAACAAAGGCTCTGTTGTGCCCGTCCAGCCAGGCCTCCGTCGTCGCCGCCGGGTAGGCCGCAACGAAGCAGGCATCGCTGTGGGGAAGTGTCATGACGAAAAAATGCGCCCGATACTTGACGCCGGCGATGATCGCATCCGCCTCGCCAAAGTCCGCTCGAGCATGGCCCGGAGGATGTGACAACGGCACAAACATCTCACGCCGACGAAGGCGCCGTTCCCGAACGTAATCCTTCACGATGGTCTCTTTGCCCGTGAAGCCATGTTCGTCGCGAAGGCGCTCGAATATACACTTCGCCGTGTGGTGCTGCTTACGGTGAACCGTTCGGTCCTCCTCCAGAATACGGTCGATGATATCCGTGAAGGGGGCCAGTTTCGGGCGTTTCGGTGGCTGGCGTCGCCGATATCCCGGCGGTTCCGAATGCCGCAGCATCTTCCTCACCGTCTCGCGCGCAATGCCAAACCGACTTGCCGCCTCTCGCTGGCTCAGACCATCAACATGGCAGGCCAGCCGAACGCGCAGATATAGGTCCACGGTGTACATCCTCCCGCCTTCCATCTCAAAAAAGATCGAAGGCTGCAGGTGGCAGAGTTTTACTCCGCCCGCGGCTGGGAAATCCCGCCGCTTCCGTGGACTAATTTGTCACCGCCGTTCTCACTGGCCGCCGTCGCGCAGGTCGATCTGGACCGTCTCGAGCGCAATCCCCTTCTCCGCCGCGAAGATACGCACCCGCCTGGGGTTGGGTGCGGCGTGAAAATCGTAAAGCTTCATGATGGCCGCCTTCTCTACATGCCCTTGCCCGGCCGCGTCCTGACCTCCGTCACAGCCCGGGCGCCTGCCCTCACTCTAAGCCCTGGCCCGCCGATGTCCACCCGCGGCCGGCGCCAAAGACGCGCCCGTTCCCTGGCCGATCGCTAGTACCCACTTTCATAATTCCGTGTGCCATACGACGGCGCCCCGAGGTTCCCGGCTAGGAGCGTGGCGCGCCGTGATGCCGGGGCATCACAAGCGTCGCGCGACGACGTTCGGGGGCCTCGGGGCGCCGCCCTGCGGGTCGCTTTTCCCGCCCCCTCGGGGCGTCGAGGACACTTGACGATGCCCCGGCATCGCCAGCGCGCCCCCTCCTGCCGAGGAGACGGGAAAAGCGATCGTATGGCACACGGAATTATGAAAGTGGGTACTAGTCCCCGGCCCGGCCAGGAAACTGCCGCGAGCTGGCGGCCCAGGCAAGAAACTTCCGCGGCGGGCGTATGGGCACATGCTGCCATGCGTGGTCATCGGGAAGAGGGAGAGGGACAGATGCGCAGGATCCTGTGCGTGGCGCTGATCGCGCTGTTTTCACTGACCGCGACCGCCCAGGCGCAAGAGGCGGCTCCCGTCGAACAATCCTCCAACGACTGGCGGTATGTCGCCATCGGCGTCGGCGTGCTGGCCGGCGTCTTGATCGTCGATGCCCTGACGCTGGGCGCGATGACGCCCTTGGTCATTGTCGTGGGCAGCCAATTCATGGGCGCCGTCGCCGAGGCTCCGGCCGCGATGGGGCTGGCGGGGAACGGAGCGCCTGCTGGCGCGTTTTGAGGCGGCGGCGGCATGGCCGCCAAGGTGGGAGCCATGGCTCCCAACGCCGCGGTAGGCGTGCCCGGCCGCTGAGGCGTGGCGGTCGTCGGGGCGGAACTGGGCGTCCGATCCAGGCGGCCGTGGTGCGAAGCGCGGCGTCCGGGTAAGGGGAAAGCCGTCGAGGCCCGGTGACGCTCCCGTCGCGCCGGGCCCCGGGAGGCCGGCTCGGGAAAGCGACGCCTGAGCCACCGATCCCCACTCGCCGTTGCGCCGAGGACATGGGTGCCCCACACTGCCGCGATCGAGGGCACGGGAGATGGAGGCTGACATGCGCTTCGGGGTGGCGGTTACGGGGGAATTCTTGCCGGCGCGGCTCATCGGGCTCGTCCGGCTCATCGAGGATTTGGGCTTCGACCAGGTGTGGGTCCCCGACGAGCGCTTTCACCGCGACGTCTACGTCAACATGACGCTTACTGCCTGCAACACCGATGCGATTCAGATCGGCTGCATGGTGACCGACCCCTACGTCCGTCACCCGGCGCTCACGGCCGTGGCCGCGGCGACGGTGGACGAGCTGAGCGGCAACCGCCTCACCCTCGGCTTCGGCGCCGGCATCAGCGGCTTCGCCGAGATGGGGATCGAGCGCATCCGCCCCGCGCGCGCCATCAAGGAGGCGGTCGAGCTCATCCACCGCCTCACCCGTGGCGAGGAGGCGGTGACCCTCGAGGGCGACATCATCGGCTTTAAGGACGGGCAGATGGATTTCACGCCGCCGCGCCCGGTCCAGATCTTCGTCTGCGGCCGCGGCCCGCGCGTGCTCGAGATGGCGGGCGAGGTCGGCGACGGCGCCGTGATCGGCAGCTTCTGCTCGCAAGCGGGCATCCGCTACGGCCTCGATCATATCGCGCGCGGCGCGGCGCGGGCGGGCCGCGACGCGGCGGCGATCCCCAAGGTGTCGTGGCTCTACACCTCCGTCTCCGCCGACGGGGCGGCGGCCAAGGACGCGGTGCGGGTGGGCGTCGCCGTCGCCATGCGCGGCAGCCGCAACATCCTGGAGAAGATCGGCGTCACCCTGCCGGCCGACGTGCTGGCCTTCATGGACGAGCGTGGCTACCGCTTCGAGCGCGGCCAGCTGACGGAGCTCGGCGCCCTGTTGCCCGACGACATGCTCGACCAGTTCTCCCTCGCCGGCACGCCCGAGGAGGTGACGGAGAAGCTGATCGCGATCGGCCGCCTCGGCATCCATCACGCGGCCATGTGGCCCTTCCCCGCGAAGGGCGTGGGCCTCGACGAGACCCTGCGCCTGCTCGCCAAGGAGGTCGTCCCGGCGGTCCAGGCCGGCCTCGACGCGTGATGCCCAGCATCCGCGCGGTGGGGCTGGGGAGATGCGCCCGGCTCGCTTGAGCGCACGAGCCCGCGGGCGGCCGCCGCGACGGGCCGTCTATATCCTGCTTGCGTTTATCGTGGCCGCCCTCCCGGGCTGCGCCCGGCGCCATTTCGAGGCGGTCGACATCCTCATGGACCTGCGGTCGCCGGACGCGGACGAGGCTGTCGCGCCGGTGCCCATCCGGTACAGCCGGGACGGCCGTCACTACCGCGCCGACCTGCATGCCAGCACAGGGGGTGGAACGATCGCCGCAATCGTGCTGGTTCCCGGCGTCGCCGCGAAGGGCAAGGACGACCCCCGCCTCCTACACCTCGCGCGCATGCTCACACGCGCCGGGTTCGACGTCCTCGTCCCCGACATTCCCAACCTCCGCGCGCTCGAGGTCCGGCCTGGGGACGCGCGCCACATCGCCGATGCCGTCCTCGAGCTGTCCGAGCACGGCGGCGGTGGGCGCTGCGTGGGGCTCGCCGCCGTCTCCTACGCGGTGGGGCCGGCGGTCCTGGCGGCGCTCGACCCGCGGGTGCGGGACCGGGTCGCCTTCGTCCTCGGCATCGGCGGCTATTACGACCTCTCGGCGATGGTGACTTTCCTCACGACCGGCCACTACCGGGGCGGCGATGACCTTGCGTGGCGGCGCCTGCCGGTCGAGCCCCGGGCCAAGTGGCTGTTCGCGCTCGCCAACGCGGGCCGCGTCCAGGACCCCGGCGACCGGGACTTGCTGCGCGCCATGGCCCGGCGCAAGCTCGCCGAGCCCACGGCCGACATCGCCGACCTCGCGACCGGGCTCGGGACGGAAGGGACGGCGGTCCATGCGCTCCTCGAAAACACCGAGCCGGGCCGCGTAGCTGCCCTGATCGCGGCGCTGCCGGCGGCAATTCGCGCCGACCTCGAGGCCCTCGACCTCTCCGCCCGCGACCTGCGCCCCCTCGCCGGCCGACTGATCCTGATCCACGGCCGCGATGACAGGCTGGTGCCGGCGGATGAAAGCCGCCGCCTCGCCGCGGCCGTTGGCCCGGACCGGGCCGAGGTCTACCTGGTTGATGCCCTGTTCCACGCCGACTTGGATGGGTTCGGCGTCGTGGACGCCCTCACCCTCTGGGACGCGGTCGTCCGCGTCCTCCGCGAGCGCGACCGCATGGGGGATACGGCGACGGAAGGCGACGGGTGCCCCTGAGCGGCGGCGAACTATTATATGATGGGGTATGAGCAGAACAGCGACCCCCATCACGGTTGGGGAAGAGGCCCGGGGCGCGCTGGAACAGTGGGTCCGGTCGGCGAAGACGGAGCAGCGCATGGCGTTGCGGGCGCGGATCATCCTTCAGGCGGCGGATGGACGAGGCAATCTGGAGATCGCCGCGGCCTTGCGGGTGCGGCCGGCGACGGTGAGCAAATGGCGGGTCCGCTATGCGCGGACTGGGCTGGGCGGCCTTGCCGACGCGCCACGACCGGGGGTGAAGCGGCGCTACGACGCGGCGACGGAGCGGCGCATATTGGCGCGGCTGGACGAGACGCCGCCGGCGGGCCACGCCACCTGGACGGGAAGCCTGGTGGCCGAGGCCCTGGGGGATGTTTCGCCGAGCCATGTGTGGCGGGTGTTGCGCCGCCATGGCATCCATCTGCAACGGCGCCGGAGCTGGTGCATCAGCACCGATCCCGAATTCGCCGCCAAGGCGGCGGACATCGTCGCCCTCTACCTCGATCCGCCGGACAGCGCCGTGGTTCTGGCGGTCGACGAGAAGCCCGGCATCCAGGCGCTCGAGCGGGCGCAGGGCTATCTCGAGCTGGCCAACGGCAGCGCCCTCCGGGGCTTCAGCCATGACTACAAGCGTCACGGCACGACGACACTGTTCGCCGCCCTCGACATCATCACTGGCGAGGTCAAGGCGGGGCATTACAAACGCCGCCGCCGGACCGAGTTCCTCGACTTCATGAACCGCATCGTCGCCGACTACCCGGACCAGGAGATTCACGTGATCCTCGACAACCTTTCGACCCACAAGCCCAAGCGCGACCAATGGCTGGCGCGCCATAAGAACGTCCATTTCCACTTCACCCCGACCCACGCGAGTTGGCTCAATCAGGTCGAATGCTGGTTCAGCATTCTCACCCGGCGCGCCTTGCGCGGGGCCAGCTTCACCTCGCCGCGCGAGGTCTGCGATGCCATCGACCGTTTCATCGAGGCTTACAATGTCAAAGCCACTCCCTTCGAATGGCGAAAGGCCAAGGTCCATCCGGTCACCCTCAAAAAAACATACGCGGATTTACGAAACTAAGCACTCGTACCCACTTTCATAATTCCGTGTGCCATACGATCGCTTTTCCCGTCTCCTCGGTAGGAGGGGGCGCGCCGGCGATGCCGGGGCATCGTCAAGCGTCCCCGACGCCCCGAGGGGGCGGGAAAAGCGACCCGTAGGGCGGCGCCCCGAGGCCCCCGGTCGTCGTCGCGCGCCGCTTGTGATGCCCCGGCATCACGGCGCGCCACCCTCCTAGCCGGGAACCTCGGGGCGCCGTCGTATGGCACACGGAATTATGAAAGTGGGTTCTAGGCGTGCGCGGCCGCCATCCCGGTCCGCGAGGCGTTCAGAGGACTTCGCGCTCCGCCACCTGCTGGACCAACACCTCGCGGACCACGCCGGGCCCAATGACACCGGCCACCACCCGCAGGAGGCGGCCCTTCAAGAGAAACAGGAAATCCTCGCGCGAGCGGGTCAGCACCACCCGCATATAGCCGTGCAGGTCGAGCACGAAGGCGTCGCGGATACGGTTTACCGCCTTCTGTACGCGGTGCCGGCCGTGGTTGTCGCCGACCTCGAGCGTCAATGTCAGCATGACATGCCGTTCGACCTGATTGTTGCGTATGACCGGAATCACGAGGCTGTCCATGCGCACGAAGAAGGGCGCGACGATGAGCTCTTCTTCCTCCTCCACTATCGCGACGTCGGACTGGGGGCTGAAGACGAAGATCCAGCCGACTTCCGCCCCGGCCAGGAGCAGGAGGACGCCCAGCAGGATAATGATGAGCTTCCGTAAATTGTTCTTCTTGTTCTTCTTCTTCATGACCCGCCCGGCCGCAGCCGCGGCCGCTCGTAATTGCCCGCGAGGTGGGCGTTGCGAATATCGATCCGGACTCCAGTCTATGGGCCGGGCGTGAAGATTGGGTAAATTCAGAAGTGGCGGTACCCGCCGGCGCCCATGTCTTTCACCGCCAAGCCCGCGGGGTCGAGGACGGTGACGCCCCCGCCGCCCGTCATCCGCCCGATGGGGGTTAGCATGAGCGCGAGGTCCACCGCGAGCGCGGCGAGCGCCTCGGCCGCGGCCCGCTCGGCGGTGAACAGAAGCTCATAGTCGTCGCCGCCCGAGAGCACCGCCGGGCTAGCCGCGCCCTCTGCCCCCAGAGCGGCGCGCGCCGCCGATGAGAGGGGCACGCGCGCGGCCTCAATCGTGGCCCCCAGCCTCGATGCCGCGCACACATGGCCGAGGTCGGCGACGAGCCCATCGGAGATATCGACGGCCGCGTGCGCGAGACCGGCGAGGCGCGGGCCGAGCGCGACCCGCGGCCTCGGCACCCGGTAGCGATCGATCAGGAAAGCGCGATCCTCGGGCGCGAGATCGGGATATGCGCCGCCGAGGGCCGCGAGGCCGAGGGCCGCGTCGCCGATGGTGCCCGAGACATAGATGTCGTCGCCCTCGCGCGCGCCGGCCCGGTGCAAGGCGTCCCCTTCCCCGAGCTCGCCCATGGCCGTGAGGGAGAGGGTGAGCGGCCCGTCCGTGGCCACCGTGTCGCCGCCCACGAGCGTCACGCCGAAGGTGGCCTGGTCGGCCGCGAGTCCGCGGCAGAAGGCGGCGACCCAGTCCTCGTCGATTCCGCGCGGCAGCGCCGCCACGAGGAGGTAGGCGCGGCCCTGGGCGCCCATGGCCGCCAGGTCCGAAAGGCTCACCCGCAGCAGCTTGCGCGCCACCAGGTCGGGCGGATCGTCGGGCGGGAAATGGACACCGGCAACCATGGCGTCCACCGTGACGACCAGCGCGCCGGCGCGGCCGAGGGCCAGCACGGCGGCGTCGTCCAGCAAACCGATGGCCCCTGGCTCCGCCGCCGCCAGGGGCGCGAAGTGCCGGGCGATGAGCTCGAACTCACCCGCGCGGCGCCCGCCCGCCATCCGCCGCAGCCTCCATCTCGGCAAGGCGGAGGCGCCGCGCCAGCCGGTCGAGCACGCCGTTGACGAGGCCCGTTTCCTTGTCGCCGAAGAAGGCGTGGCCCAGGTTCACATATTCCGCGATCACCACGCGCGCGGGCACGTCGGCCTCCACCAGGAGCTCGTAGGCGCCCGCGCGCAGGATGGCGCGCAGAAGCACCTCGAGCCGCGCGAGCGGCCATGCCGCCGTCAACGCTTCCTCCACATACCCATCGATCTCGGCCGCTCGGGTGCCGACGCCTTCGAGGATACGCCGGACGAGCGCCCGGTCCGCCGCCAGCAGGGCGTCGCTCTCGATGATGCCGCCGCTGCCCCGGCGCTCGAACTCGTCGAGCGCCCCTTCGGTCGTCGCGCCGATAAGCTCGATCTGGTAGAGCGCCTGGACGGCGGCCAGCCGCGCGGCGCTGCGGGCTCCCGGTCCGGCGCGGCGGCCCTTGCGGCCCGATCGGGCCGGGCCGGGATCACCCTCCGCGCGCCGTTCGGCCCCCGTCGTCATCGGGGATAGAGGCCGAAATGCTGCTTGAGACGGAGCATGTGCAGGCAGGACCGTGCCGCCACCCCGCCCTTGTCGCGGCCGTCGATGCGGGCGCGCTCCCAGGCCTGTTCCTTATTCTCGACCGTGAGGATGCCATAGCCGATGGCGACCGTGTACCGCAACGCCAGCTCCTGCAGGCCGCGGGCGCTTTCGGCGCAGACATAGTCGTAGTGCGTGGTTTCGCCGCGGATGATGCAGCCGAGCGCCACATAGCCGTCGAAGCGGCGCGTGAGGGTCGAGAAGTGGCGCGCCCGGATGGCCATCTGGATGGCGCTCGGGATCTCGAACGATCCCGGCACCTCGAACTGCTCGAATGTGGCGCCGTTCGCCTCGATCGCGCGCGCGGCACCCCGCGACAGCTCGTCGGCGACATCCTCGTAGAAGCGCGCCGAGACGACCATCACATGTGGATTCTCGGCCATGTGGACCCCTGTCTAGTTTTCCCGCGGGGGGATTGCTTGCCGGTCGACCACTTTCAAGCCATATCCCTCCAGCCCGATGATGGTGCGCTCGGTATTGGACAGCAGGATCATTTCCTCGACCCCGAGGTCGAGCAGTATCTGCGCGCCGACGCCGTAATCGCGGAGCTCCGGTGACTGCGACGGCGTGGCGCCATTGCGTATCTTGACCCAGTCCGAGAGGCTGGTCGGCCGGGGCTCGCGGATCAGGACCAGGACGCCTCGATCCAGATCGCCGATCAGCCGCATGGCGGCCTCGAGCTCGCCGCCCCTGTCGTCGGCCTGTTCCCCCAGCACATCGGTCAGAATGTTGAGGGCATGGACGCGGACATGAACCGGGCCGGGCGCCGATATATCACCCTTCACCAAGGCGACATGCTCGGCGTAAGTGACACGGTTGACATAGACGATCATCCTGAAGGCGCCGCCATAGCGGCTGTCGAGCCTGGTCTCGGCCAGTCGCTCCACCACCCGCTCCGTGCGCCGCCGGTAGGCGATCAAATCCGCGATGGTGGCGATCTTGAGGCCGTGGCGCTGGCCGAAGGCCATCAGGTCCGGAAGGCGCGCCATGGTGCCGTCGTCATTCATGATCTCGCAGATCACGCCCGATGGGTTGAGCCCGGCGAGTCGCGCGATATCGACCGAGGCTTCCGTATGGCCGGCGCGGACCAGGACGCCGCCCTCGCGGGCGACGAGCGGGAACACGTGGCCCGGGCTCACGATATCCTCCGGGCCCTTGGCGCCGTCGATGGCGACGGCGATGGTATGAGCCCTGTCGGACGCCGAAATCCCCGTGGAAATCCCCTCCCGCGCCTCGATCGACACGGTGAAGGCGGTCTCATGGCGGGACTGGTTGTTGCGCGCCATGAGCGGCAGGCCCAGCCGCATCACCCGCGCCTCGGTCAGGGCGAGGCAGACGAGGCCGCGCCCGTAGGTGGCCATGAAGTTGATCGCCTGGGGCGTGGCGATCTCGGCGGGAATGACGAGGTCGCCTTCGTTCTCCCGGTCCTCGTCGTCGACGAGGATGATCATGCGGCCCTTGCGGGCGTCGTCGACGACCGCTTCGATGTCGGACAGGAATTCGGAATGGGTCAAGTGGCCGACCTCTCCAAGAGACGCGCGGTATAGCGCGCGAGTAGATCAACCTCAAGGTTGACCTGATCGCCCTCGCCCGCGGCGCCGAACTTGGTATGGGCGCAAGTGTGCTCGATGATGTTGACGCCGAAGCGCGCGCCGCCCCCTGGCAGGTCCTCGACCTCGTTGACCGTCAGGGAGACGCCGTCGAGCGCCACCGAGCCCTTGGGTGCGATGTAGCGCGCGAATTCCGCGCCCACCTCGAAATCCAAACGCAGGGAATCGCCCTCGGGCACGATACCGACGATCCGGGCGAGGCCGTCCACATGGCCGAGCACGATATGGCCGCCAAGCTCCGCGCCGGCGCCAACGGGACGTTCCAGGTTGACGGGCGAGCCCGCCCGCCACGCGCCGAGCGCCGAGCGCGACAGGGTCTCCGCCGAGGCCGCGACCGCGAACCAATCGGCGCCGGTCTCGGTGACCGTCAGGCACACTCCGTCGCAGGCGATCGACGCGCCGATCTCGATCCCGGCCGTCGCGTACGCGGTTTCGATCTCGAAGCGAACGTCGCCTCTTGCTTCGATTGCGCGGACCCGGCCGATGTCGGTGACGATTCCCGTGAACATGGACCAATTTAGCCGCGCCGCGCGTAGGTTTCCACTAGGTCTTCGCCGGCCCGGGAAAGGCCGGTGCGGGTGAATTCCGGCGCTTCGGCCAGGCGGTCCACACCGAAGGGCTGCGCCACGGGGATCCCGTCGCCCCCGATCATGCGCGGCGCCCGGTACCAAACGATGCGGTCCACGAGGGACTGGGCGAGCAACCCGGCGGCCAAGTGGCTGCCGCCTTCCACCAGCACCCGGGTCAAGCCGCGGGCGGCGAGCTCGGCGAGGAGGCGGTCGAGCGGCGGCTGGTCGTGATGGTCCGCATCGATCTCGATCACGTCGACGCCGCTGTTGCGAAATGCGCGCAGGCGTTGGCGCTCCCCGCCTCGGCGGGTGATCAGCCAGGTCGGCACCTCGGCCGCCGTCGCCACCAGGCGGCTCGTAAGCGGCAGGCGCAGGCGTGCGTCGATGACGATGCGAACGGGCGAGCGGACCTCGAGCCCGGGCAGGCGACAGGTGAGGCGGGGGTCGTCGGCCAGTGCCGTGCCGATCCCGATCATGATCGCGTCGTGGCTGGCGCGGAGAGCGTGGGCCTGGGCCCGGGCCGGCTCGCCCGTGATCCAATGGCTCTCACCGCCATGGGCGGCGATGCGGCCATCGAGGGTGGTCGCCGTCTTGAGGGTGACGAGCGGGCGATCGGCGCGCAGCCGCAGGAGGTAGCCGGCATTGACCTCCGCCGCCTCGTCGGCGCCGATGCCGAGCTCGACCTCGACGCCGCCGTCGCGCAGGCGGGCGAGGCCGGCGCCCGAGACGCGCGGGTCGGGATCCTCGATCGCCACCACGGCGCGCCTTACGCCCGCGTCGAGCAGGGCCTCGGCGCAGGGCCCCGTCTCGCCCCGATGGCTGCACGGCTCGAGGGTGACGTAGGCCGTGGCGCCCCGGGCCGACGCCCCGGCGCGCGCCAGCGCCTCCGTCTCGGCATGGGGCCGGCCGCCGGGCATGGTCCATCCCCGGCCCACGACCCGCCCGGCGCCCGCCCCCGGCGCGACCAGGACACAGCCCACCGCCGGGTTGGGCCAAACGTTGCCGAGGCCGCGCCGGGCGAGGCGGAGCGCCGCGCTCATATGGCGCGGATCGTGGCGATCAACTTGGCTCGTCACCGTCCAACGCGCCCACGAACTCCTCGAAATCCTTGGCCTCGCGGAAATTCCTGTAAACCGACGCGAAGCGCACATAGGCCACCGGGTCGAGCCCGCGCAGCGCGTCCATCACCATCTCGCCGATGGCGTTGGTGGGGATCTCGCTCTCGCCCGAGCTTTCGAGGCGCCGCACGATGCCGTTGACCATGCGCTCGACGCGCTCGGGCTCTATGGCGCGCTTGCGGGTCGCGATCTCGATCGAGCGGATCAGCTTGTCGCGGTCGAAGGGGACGCGCTGCTTGTTGGACTTGAGCACCGTGAGCTCGCGCAGCTGCACCCTCTCGAAGGTGGTGAAGCGCGAGCCGCAGGCCGGGCACAGGCGGCGGCGGCGGATGGCCGAGTTGTCCTCGGTCGGCCGTGAATCCTTGACTTGCGTATCTTCGTGGCCGCAAAACGGACAGCGCATCGTCTCCCTCCCCGCTTATGCCAAGTCTTGGTAGATCGGAAACCGCCGCGTGAGCTCGAGGGCCGCTTCCCGCGCCGCCACCTCGGCCGACCCGTTGTCATCGGGATTGGCCACCAAGGCGTCGAGCACGTCGGCGATCAAGCTGCCCACCCGCCGGAACTCGGCCGGCCCGAACCCGCGGGTCGTGCCGGCGGGCGAGCCGAGGCGTATCCCGGAGGTCACCGACGGCTTCTCGGGATCGAACGGCACGCCGTTCTTGTTGCAAGTGAGATTGGCGCGGCCGAGGCTTTCCTCCGCGGCCTTCCCGGTCAGCCCCTTGGACTGCAGGTCGACCAGGATCAGGTGGGTGTCGGTGCCGCCCGAGACGAGGTCGAAGCCGCGCTCGATCAAGGCCGCGCCAAGCACGCGCGCGTTCTCCACCACCTGGCGGGCATAGTCGCGGAACGAGGGCTCCAGCGCCTCGCCAAGGGCAACGGCCTTGGCCGCGATGACGTGCATCAACGGACCGCCCTGGAAGCCCGGGAATACCGCCGAATTGAGCCTCTTTGCGAATTCCGCGTCGTCGCTGAGGATGATGCCCCCGCGCGCGCCGCGCAGGGTCTTGTGGGTGGTCGTGGTGACCACCTGGGCATGGGGAATCGGGCTCGGGTGCGCGCCGCCCGCGACGAGGCCGGCGAAATGGGCCATGTCGACGAACAGGATGGCACCCACCTTGTCCGCGATCGCGCGGAAGCGGGCGAAATCGATGGTGCGCGGGTAGGCCGAGCCGCCGGTCAGGATCAGTTTCGGGCGGTGCTCGAGGGCCAGTCGCTCGACCTCGTCATGGTCGATCAGCCCATCCTCGCGGCCCACCCCGTAGGGCACCGGGTGGAACCACTTGCCCGACACGTTGACCGGGAGGCCGTGGGTGAGGTGGCCGCCGGCGGCGAGGGAGAGCCCCATGAATGTGTCGCCGGGCTCGAGCAGGGCGAGGAAGACGGCCGCGTTCGCCTGTGCGCCCGAGTGAGGCTGCACGTTCGCGAAGGCGCAGCCGAAGAGCTTCTTCGCCCGTTCGATGGCCAAGCTCTCCGCTACGTCCACGTACTCGCAGCCACCGTAGTAGCGCCGGCCGGGATAACCCTCGGCGTATTTGTTGGTGAGGACCGAGCCCTGGGCCTCCAACACCGCGCGGCTGACGATGTTCTCGGATGCAATCAGCTCGATTTGATCCTGCTGGCGCCGCAGTTCGCCCTGCACGGCCGCATGGATCTCCGGGTCCCGGTCCGCGAGCCGGGCACTGAAAAAGCCGCTCTGCCCGGCCATGCGGTCGGCTGTCTTGGTCACCGCCATCACTGCCTCGTTTTCCCCCGATACACCCGATACACCCGATACGAATGCCCCATTTGGCGATCAGCCGATCTTCGATACCCGCCGCGCATGGCGCCCGCCCTCGAATGCGGTCTCGAGGAAAGCCGCGAGGCAATCGCGCGCCACCTCCGGGCCGATCAAGCGCGCGCCCAAGGCCAGCACGTTGGCGTCGTTGTGCTCGCGTGCGAGCCGGGCGCTGGTCGCGTCGTGGCAGACGGCCGCGCGAACCCCGGCATGGCGGTTGGCCGACATGCCCATGCCGATGCCCGTGCCGCAAACCAGCACGCCGCGGCCGGCCTGGCCGTCCGCGACGGCGCGCGCGAGCGCGTGGCCGAAATCAGGATAATCCACGCTGTCTGCGCTGTCCGTTCCCAAGTCGAGCACATCGAATCCCAAAGCCTCGAGCTCTTCCCGCAACATCTGTTTCAACGCGAGACCCGCGTGATCGGCCGCGATCGCGATTGTCTCCGACGACATGTGACGGTGGGTCCCGGGGCAGGTGTCGGCGTCGGATTTATACCATATGTCGGAGCGTCGTACCAGCCCGCCACAAGGTATCGCGGCGAGTCTTCCCGGCCCACTCTGCTATGCAAAACCACCGGCCGGCGAAATGCTTGGGTTTCGCACGCAAGTTTACCCGTCGATGGATGCCGCCTAGACCAGCACAATCCGTGGGTGGGACAGGCCCCGCGGCGACACCCTTGCACCGACATCACAATGTACCTGTATTCACCTCAGACCATTTTTCGCACTGTTGCCGACAGGGAGATCGGCGGGATTTCAATACTGTGGTGTTTGGATTTCAAAGAACTGATTACTCCCCCCGGTCCATCATTAGAATTGACAAGCAAGATTCAATATGCAATCAAACCCAATCGTTTGATGCAGAACTAAAAGGTCGGGAAATCATGGATGAGGGGAACGCTGAGAAAGTTTCGCATGAAGACATGCTGCGCATGACGGCGCAGGTCGTGTCGGCATACGTGGGGAACAACATGCTTCCGGCGGGGCAGATACCGGAAGTGATCAAAACTGTCTACGGCTCGTTGAGCACCTGCGAGGGGCCGGGTGCCGAACCCGTGCCGGAGCCGCTCAAGCCGGCCGTCCCGGTGCGCAAATCGGTGACACCCGATTTCATCGTGTGCCTCGAGGACGGCAAGAAGCTCAAGATGTTGAAGCGCCATCTTCGCACCACCTACAATTTGACCCCTGACGAATATCGCGTGAAATGGGGCCTTGGGGGAGACTATCCGATGGTCGCACCCAACTACGCCGCGCAGCGCTCGGCCTTCGCCAAGAAGATCGGCCTTGGGCGCAAGACGAGCGGCGGGCGGGGCCGCAAGCGCAAGGCCTGAGTTGGAGGGCCCACGGCCCTCGATCCAATGGTCCGGGGGGAACCGATCGCGCGGCCGACTTCTGTCGGCCGCGCTCTCTTTTCGTCACCTCTGCGCGCCGCGCCCGATAGCGCCTACAACGGGCCTTCACGATGGGAATTGACCCGTCCCGCGCGCTTGGCGAGCACGTACTCGAGCTTCCTCACGGCGCCGCGGGCGAGGGTCTCCTGTCCGCAGGCGGGCGGGCCCATGATCGAGACCTCGATCAAGGTGACGGGATCCACCGCCGTGACCTTGACGGCATTGCCGAGGCGCTGGAACTCGATCAGCACCTCTGATCCGCGGCCCGTGGGCTGTCCGATGTGCTGGCTTCCGGGATCGGGCTTACGCATGCGCGCCACTCCATCCATGCCCGTCCGTTCGGTGCACGGGCGGACGCATACAGCGTCCCTCAATATCCTTAAGGTTTGGTTGCCGCGAACTTCGTCTTGACCTCGCCCACCGGCGGGGACATGCATAGGCCATACCGCGCGCCGGGCGGAGAGCCCGGCGTGGCCCCCGCCGGCAAGCGAGGAGACGATCATGAGCGCAGGATCCACGGCCGCGCGCGACGATACCGGGCCGGAGGTGCCAAGGGCGTCCTTCCAATGGGACGACCCCTTCCTTCTCGACCACCAGCTCCAGGAGGAGGAGCGCCTCATCCGCGACACGGTGCGCGATTTCGCGCAAGACCGCCTCATGCCGCGCGTTCTCGAGGCTAACCGGCACGAGCGCTTCGACCGGGAGATCCTCAACGAGATGGGCGCGCTCGGGTTCCTCGGCGCGCCGCTCCACGGCTACGGCTGCGCCGGGGTGAGCTACGTCTCCTACGGCCTCATGATCCGGGAGGTCGAGCGCGTGGACAGCGGCTACCGCTCGGCCATGTCGGTACAGTCGAGCCTCGTCATGTACCCGATCTACGCCTTCGGCACCGAGGCGCAGAAGGAGCGCTTCCTGCCCCGCCTGGCGAGCGGCGAGCTGGTCGGCTGCTTCGGCTTGACCGAGCCCGACCACGGCTCCGACCCGGGCGGCATGACGACCAAGGCGCGCCGGGCGAGCGGCGGCTACCGCCTGAGCGGCGCCAAGATGTGGATCACCAATTCCCCCATCGCCGACGTCTTCGTGGTCTGGGCCAAGGACGAGGAGGACGTGATTCGCGGCTTTATCCTCGAGAAGGGCATGGAGGGCCTCTCGGCCCCCAAGATCGAAGGCAAGTTCTCGCTCCGCGCGTCGGTGACGGGCGAGATCGTGATGGACGGCGTCTTCGTGCCCGAGGACAACGCCTTCCCGGAGGTCCGCGGCCTGCGCGGGCCGTTCAGTTGCCTGACGCGGGCGCGCTACGGCATCAGCTGGGGGGCCATGGGGGCCGCCGAGTTCTGCTGGTATGCGGCGCGCGACTACACGCTCGAGCGCAAGCAGTTCGGCCGGCCGCTGGCCGCCAACCAGCTCATCCAGAAGAAGCTCGCCGACATGCAGACCGAGATCTCGCTCGGCCTCCAGGGCAGCCTGCGCCTGGGGCGCATGATCGACGAGGGCACCTACGCTCACGAGCTCGTCTCGCTCATGAAGCGCAACAACTGCGGCAAGGCCCTCGACATTGCCCGCACCGCGCGCGACATGCATGGCGGCAACGGCGTCCATGACGAGTTCCACGTCATCCGCCACGTCATGAACTTGGAAGCCGTCAACACCTACGAGGGCACCCACGACATCCACGCCCTCATCCTCGGCCGGGCGCAGACGGGGATTCAAGCGTTTAACTGATAGTGGGCGCGCACCATCCGTAAGATTTCAATGTTGTCGCATTGAAGAGTTC
Organism: Alphaproteobacteria bacterium; assembly: GCA_963666705.2. GTDB lineage: Bacteria > Pseudomonadota > Alphaproteobacteria > CADEGL01 > CADEGL01. The sequence continues at coordinate 60,948 of CAXXKO010000014.1, forward strand.
GATTTTCGCTTAGCCAACAAGAATACCATTATATAACAATATCTTGTGCGGACGAATCAAGATATAGTATCAAGACGTTCTCCAGGCACAAATTTCAATTGCCAACTATCTGAATTACAAATATAATCTTATTATGTTCTCCATTGTCAGAGGAACGGCACATGAAATCGATGAAACCAGGCCAACACGCGAAGCGTTCCGGTCAGTATGAGATTGTTGGCCCTCGTGGCGGCCATACTCACAAGGAACGCACTGTAACGAAAGGCGAGCCGCTCCCGCCAACACCTCAGAAGGGACAGGGTTACGTTCTGGTTGACCCCACAAACAACAAGAGTGGTAAGGGCGCATAAACTCAATGACAGAATGCTAGCGCTTATCGGCCGAGTATAACATTTTTCGGGTGGCCCGCTTCCGCTAGGCCTTTGTCCTCAGGCCGCGCGGGTCACCCGCCGCGCACGCACGTGCCCCATGAAACCGTCGTAGAGGCGCCGTGCGGCGACCGTGAAGGCGGCCTGGTTGGCGGCCATGTCGGCCTTCGGAGAAACTCCGAAAAGTGGACACCATGCATTTTCGCTTCAAACCCCGCAGAAATCCTGGAAGAGCTCGACCCCCGCGGCGCCCAGGCTTTCGACGAGCGACTGCTGGTACTCGGGTATGCCCGACCAGGCCGGCACCGTCTCCGCCGTGCTCTCGACGTGGAACTGGACGCCGTAGGCGCACGCCCCCACGCGCAGGGCCTCGACCTCGCCGCGCTCGGAGGTGGCCAGGGTCGCGCCACCGGGGGGCGGTGTCTTGATCTCGGCGCCATGCCACTGCATGCAGCGGATGGGGCCGTCGAAACCGGCGAACAACGGGTCCTCCGCTCCCGTCTCGGTCACTTCCACATTCGTCACCCGCACCTCGGGCTCGCTCATGGGGCCGACCACGCCGCCGAGCGCGTCGGCCAGGAGCTGGTGGCCGAGGCAGAAGCCGAGATAGGGCAGGCCGCGGTCGGTAACCGCCTCGCGGATGGCGGCTTTCTCGCGCACCAGCCAGGGATGCGCATCCTCCTGCCACACGTCCATGGCCCCGCCCATGACGACGAGCGCGTCGTAGCCGTCGAGCGGTGGGATGTCCTGATCGAGCTCGAACTCGACCGCGTCCCAGGCCACGCCGTCCGCGGCCATGAAGTCGCGCAGGATTGCCGGATGCTCGACGATGTGATGCTTGAAGACGAGAATGCGCATGGCCCCTGCCCTTCCCCCGTGGCGTCGCGTTTAGGACGGGTACTCTAGTACCCACTATCATAATTCCGTGTGCCATACGATCGCTTTTCCGGTCTCCTCGGTAGGAGGGGGTGCGCCGGCGATGCCGGGGCATCGTCCAGCATCCCCGACACCCCGAGGGGGCGGGAAAAGCGACCGGTCGGGCGGCGCCCCGAGGCCCCCGGACGTCGTCGCGCGACGCTTGTGATGCCCCGGCATCACGGCGCGCCACGCTCCTAGCCGGGAACCTCGGGGCGCCGTCGTATGGCACACGGAATTATGATAGTGGGTACTAGCTGTTTTCGCCCAATGGTCGAATGCCGCGCGCGCGTCAAGCCGGCCGGAGATCGAAATTGACGCAGATGCGGTCGTGGTCGTCTATAGAGAGGATCTCGCCGCTCAGCCCGCACCTGTCCCGGCGCTCCGCCGGGTGGCAACCACCCTCGGCCACATGATGGCCGCACTCGGCGCACATGCCGAACATCGAGGATCCGCAACTGGTCTGCAGGTCGCGCAAGAGCGACAGCAGGCCGTCAGCCATGGCCGTGCCGAGCTCCTCGGGAATCCGCGACGCGACCTGCTGGAGGCGCGCGATGGGGTCGGCCTCGAGGACCTTCTCCCCCGCGGGAGTCAGGTCGAGGGCGATCGAGCGCCGGTCGGCGGCGCCGCGCGTCCGGCGCACGTAGCCCTTGGCCTCGAGCGCGCGCAGGGTCTGCGAGGCGGTGCCCTTGGTGGTGCCGAGGAACTCGGCGAGCGCCGTGGGCGAACGCGAGACGCGGTTCGCCCGCCCGAGATAGCGCAGCGCCTCCCACTGGGCCGGGTTGAGGCCTTCGGTGAACTGCAAGCAATGGGCAGCGCGCCCCAGCCGGGTCACGAGGTCGGCAACGCGGTCGCCATGAAGCCCGTCGGGATCCGTCATTTCATGATCTCTTGCAGGACATATCGTATCGACTCGATATTAATCTTGCGTCCCGAGCTCGGCATCCATATAGTATCGACTCGAAACTAAATTCAGGCCCGGCGTCCTTCGTGGTCGAGCCCACAAGAGACAAAGGTTGGATCGCATATGTCATTTGTCAATTCCTCCGACACCGAACGCAGCGATCGCCGCTACATCGCCGCCTCCATGCGCGCGCCCTATCTGGAGCGCGAGCATGAGCAGGGGCTGGCCCGAAGCTGGCGTGACGACAGCGACGAGGCCGCCCTGCACGAGCTGATCGAGAGCCACGCCCGTCTCGTGGTTCGCGTTGCCTGGGACTTCCGCCGCAGCGGCCTGCCGCTCGGCGACCTCGTGCAGGAGGGCAATATCGGCCTGGCGCAGGCGGCGTCGCGCTTCGATCCTGAGCGCGGGGTTCGCTTCTCGACCTACGCCAGCTGGTGGATCATGGCCGAAATTCAGGATTTCATCCTGCGCAACTCCTCCATCGTCCGCTTCGCCACCACGCCGACGCACCGTAGCCTGTTCTTCAAGCTCCGCCGCATCCGCTCGCGCCAGACGCTGAACGCCGATGGCACGCTCCCCTCCGAGAAGCGCGAGCAACTCGCCAAGGATCTCGGCGTCAATATCGCCGAGGTCGAGCGCGTCGATTCGAGCCTCGCGCGCCACGACCAGTCCCTCAACGCCACGCGCGCCGACGACGACCAGGAGGAGATGATGGACTTCCTGGCCGACCCCGGCCCCAACCCCGAGGAGATCGCGGTCACGAACCTCGACGGCGCCGTGCGCGACGACAAGCTGCGCCAGGCCATCGATCTTTTGAGCGACCGCGAACAGCGCATCATCAGGTGCCGCTTCCTCCAGGACCAGCGCCTGACACTGGCCGAGATCGGCCTGGAGTTCGGCGTCAGCAAGGAGCGCATCCGCCAGCTCGAAGGCAAGGCCCTGGCCAAGCTCCACACCAGCATTTCCGGCATGATCGAGGAGCCGCGAGAGCTCCTCAGCCACTGACGCCCGCGATGCCGCCCGATCCCGCCGTAAGCGAGCTCGAGATCGAGCCCGAGGATCTCGAGCGGCGTCTCGCCGACGGCGAGGCGATCCAGATCGTCGATGTGCGCGAGGATTGGGAGCGTGAGATCTGCGCCCTGCCAGGTGCCGACGGCATCCCCATGGAACAGGTGCCGAGCTCCCTCGAGCGCCTCGATCGGTCGGCGCCGCTCGTCCTCGTCTGCCACCACGGCATGCGGAGCCTGCACGCCGCCAATTGGCTGCGCGGCCAGGGCTACGACCTTGCCCTGAGCTTGAGCGGCGGCGTCGACGCGTGGGCCGCGCGCATCGATCCCGATATGGCGCGCTACTAGTGGTTCGCGTCTGACACTTGGAACCCTCTCCCCACTTCTTCCCTTGGGGGGAGAGGGAGGGACCCGCGAAGCGGGAGGGTGAGGGGTCGAGACTGAGTCCCGCGAAGCGGGAGGGTGAGGGGTCGAGACTGAGTCCCGCGAAGCGGGAGGGTGAGGGCTTGGCCGCCGGTAGGCGGCGGAAAGACTCTTAATGACGCGCCGACGCGCTCACCCTCACCCCGCCCCTCTCCCCTCGGAGATGTATAGACCGGGGACATGGTTGACGGGTGTTCGGGGACATGGTTGACACCTCGGATGCTGCACTTCAATACCAGATCAATCCTGTTTTGCGGTTGTTGTGCCTGTGGGGTTGTGGGTATCGCGCCAGCGATATCCATCAAATCCACAGGCGGCTCGTGTCTCGGCGGGCGCTTTTCGGAAGTCGATATGGGCGATGGTGTTGGCGCCGAAGCGCACCGTGAACACGCCGTCGACGGCGCTCGGGCGCAGGGCGATGGGCTGTCCCTTGAACGCCTTGGAGATGCGGAACTGGCGGCCCTGGAAGCTGACCATGCCGCCGCTCTGGACCTTGCGCACCCTATCGCCGGGACCGTATGCGATCTCGGGCGGCGTCTCCGGGAAGGCGACCGCGCTGGGGCGGTAGCGGCGCGCCGGCACGTCGAGATCGAGGGCCTCGTGCGGGCGCTGGTGGTTGTAGACGTGGCGCCAGCGCGAGAATGCGCCCTGGCACTCGCCGAGATCGGCGAAGCGGCGCCCGGCCAGGACCTCGGCCGCCAATGTGCGGTGGAAGCGCTCGTCCTTGCCTTGGGTCTGGGGATGGTAGGGGCGGCAGTGGGCGATGCGGATGCCGAGCCGCATCAGCCACACGGTGAGCACGGTGTAGGGCTGGCCGCCGGCGTCGCCCCACGGCGCGCCGTTGTCCATCAGCATCGCCTCGGGCAGCCCGTAGCGCCGGAAGATGGCGCTCAGCCGCTCGCGCACCGTCTCCGCGCGCTCGTCGGCGCAGGCGGCGAGCCCGAGCGCGTAGCGCGCGTGGTCGTCGAGCACCGTCAAGGGATGGCAGCGCCCGGCCACGGTCGCGAAGTGGCCCTTGAAGTCCATCTGCCACAGCTCGTTCGGGCCGGCGCGCTCGAACCGGCACCAGCGCGCCGGCCCGGCCGCCGCCGCGTCCAGCTTGTCGTGGCGGCGCAGGATCTCGGTGATCGTACTGGCGCTCGGCACCGCCGCGTGGCCGAAGTCCTGGAGCCGCCGCCGGATCTTGCGGCCGCCCCACGCCTGGTTGCTGTCGGCCCGCACCGCGAGCACCGCCGCCTCGAGCACCGGCGCCACACGCCCCGGGCTCGTCCGCGGCCGCCGCGAGCGGTCGGCCAAGCCCTCCCGCCCCTCGGCCGCGTGCCGCCGCAGCCATTTGTAGCCGGTCTGGGCGCTGATCCCGAACCGACGGCACAGCTCACGCCGGTTCGCCCCCGCGCTTCCCGCCAGACCCACAAACTCCTCTCGCAAATCCATCACCAACCGCTCCCGCCAGACCATGATCCAATCCTTCCCCAATCCGCCAGGGACCGGGAAAGTGTCAACCATGTCTCCGAACACCTGTCAGCTATGTCTCCGGTCTGTACATCCCCAAGGGGAGAGGGGGACTCTTCTGTCGGGCTCGAGCCACTAGTAGAGCCCCAGCAGCTTGAGGCTCACGGGCCCGGCGATGCCGTCGGCGGAGACGCTCTCGGCCTCCTGGAAGTCCCGCAAGGCCGCCGCCAGCGCTTTCGAGAACCTGCCGTCGATGGGGCCCGCGTAGTGGCCCGCGTCGCGCAGCGCCTCCTGCAGGCGCTCGACCTCGAAGCCCTCATCGCCCTCCTGGAGGAGATACAAGGCGCGCTGGCCCTTCTGGGCTTCGTAGAGGCGCTGCTTGGAGCTGAAGACCAGGCTTTCCATCGCCCCCGGCGTCGGTTCGGCCACAGTGGTCCGCATGTCCGCCATCTCGACTTCCAATGCCTCGATTTTCTTGGCAATCCGAATATCGGCCAGCTCCGCGTTCCGGTCCTGAAGCTTTTCGATCAGCGTCTCCATACCGCGATTGACCTCTTCATCTTCGCCGCTCTTGAAGAGGCCGATGAGACCAGCATGGTCGCGCTCGGCCTCGACGAGCGCGGCCTCGATCTCGACCTCGCCGTTGGCGGCGTGCTCGACCTCGGCGGGATCGTCGGAGACGGTGACCGCGAGCTCGGTCGAGAAAGTGCGGCGCGCCCCACTCCCCACGTCGAGATAGGAGAATTCGAGGGTGCCGAGCGGCAAGTTTCCCACCTCGCCGTGCCGCGCCTCGAAGCGCAGCAGGACCGAGCGCACTTCACCGGCGTAGAAATCCTCGAGCTCGACCCTGGTGGTGCCGCCCGCGGTCTCGGAGACGAAGCCGTAGACCTCGAGCCGGTCCACCGCCGGGCCGGCCTCGAAGCGGAAATCCACGTCCCGGGCGGTGGTCGAGAAGAGGCTCGTCAGCTCGCGCTGGAAGATGCCGGCCATCTGGTTGGGATGCTCGACGAAATAGTAGTGGCCGCCGCCGCTCTCGGCGATGGCCTGCATCAGATCCTCGTTGTATTCGAGGCCGAGGCCGAGGGTGGAGATGCGCACACCCTTCTTGCGCGCCTCGCGCACCAGGCCGGCGACCTCCCACGGATCGGTAACACCCCGGTTGGCCAGGCCGTCCGAAAGCAGGAGCACCCGGTTGATGGCCTCGCCGTCGAGGTGCGCGCGCACCTCCTTCGCCCCCGCCATCATGCCGCCCACCAGGTCCGTGGCGCCGCGCGGGAACAGGTTCGCGATCTGGCGCTTGATGATGCCGCGCGCCTCGACCGGGGCCGAGGGCCACATGACGGTGACGTAATCATCGTATTCGACCACCGCCAGGAGGTCGTCGGCGCCGAGCGCGTCCACCACCGTCCTGGCCGCCAGCTTGAGGTATTCGAGCTTGCCCTTGTCCTCCATCGAGCCCGAGCGGTCGAGGACCAGGGCCAAATTGACCGGCGGCCGGGGCCTGCCGTCATGCGCCGCCTCCTCCAGCGCGGCGAAGCGCACCAGCACGTAGATGGGCGCCCCGTCGCTGGCCAGGACCACCGGCCGGTCGATGGTGACCTGGGGCGTGACGGCCTCGTTCCGGGCCGCGCCGGCGGCGAGCCAGGGTATCGCGCCGAGCAGCGCGGCAAGCGCCGCGGCCCGAAAAATCGTCCATACAGAAGCGGGATTCATCGCTGCCTCCCCCAAGGGTCCGGGAAATGGGGCCGCGCCGGGATGGCCGGCCCGGGCGCAATGAGGCTCCCGGATCGTGGCGCCGATGTGGCCGGAATGTGTCGCGTCGGAGGTTTCGCGCGGCCTGATCAGATCGGTTTGCGGGCCTGGAAGTGGTAGTGCTGGATGGTGCCGCTGGCGATGGCGTCGGCGCGGCCGAGGGTGATGGCGTTGCGGGTCTCGTAGCCCTGTTCGCCCAAGTCCCGGAGGGTCGCCTCCCGGGCCGGGCCGAGGGCGTGTTCGAACTGGCGCCGGGCGTCCGCCTCCGCCGCCGCGCTGTTGTCCCGCTCGGAGAGGGCGCGGAAGCCCGCGGCCTCGATGGCGCCCACGTAGTCCGCCAATGTGCCGAACAGGAAGTTGAGCCCGCCCGTGCTCAAGAGCCCGAACCAGCCCTCGTAGGCCACAGAAGCCGGGTGCACGGAATCGAGGATCCAGTCGCCGATGACCAGCGCCCCGCCCGGGCGCAGGACGCGGAAGACCTCGGCGACGATCGCCGTCCTGTCGGCCACGTGGCAGAACACGTCCTTGGCCAGCATCATATCGAAGCTCGAGTCGGGGAGCGGGATGGTATCGGGCGCGACCAGCTCGAGGGTGATGCGATCGGAGAGGCCGGCGGCCGCGACCGCCGCCCGCCCCATCTCCAGCGTGCGCGCCTCCAAATCGATGCCGAGAACGCTGGCCGCCCCGTACTCGCCCGCCAGCAGGATGCCGGCACCGCCGACCCCGCAGCCCACGTCGAGCACGTCCCGCCCCTCGACCTCGATGCCGTCCACCATGCGCCTGAGCTCGTCCGCGCCGCCCGGCGAGAGGAAGCCCTGGCCGTAGGCCGACTGCATGCCCGAGAGCATGGCGTCGGTATATTGGCTCTGGTATACCATATGTCCCCCGCGATCGCCCGGGTTGCGCCCCGGGCCTCGTTCGTGACGGGAGTTTAGTGAGCGCGCGACATGCCATCAAGGCGATGCGGCGGCGCCCCGCTTCGGGCCGCGCGGGCCCTCACCTCACTCGTCGAGCCTGAGCTCTGGCGGAACCACCTGGCCCGTCGCGGCCATGCGCGCGCGGATCTCGTTGATGTCCCAGCCGGTGAGGGAGGCGAGGGTCTGGGCCTCGCGCTCGAACCGGAGCGGCAACTCGCGGTAATAGTCCCGCGCCCAGTCCGCGAAATCGGCCTCCACCTCGCCGTACCACGGGTGGCGCAGGACGTAGCGGCCCTGGAAGTTGCTGTCGTCGTCGGTCTCGCGGAACATCAGGTCGTCGGGGAAGTGCGCGTCGTCGTAGCGCAGGTGGAGCCGGGTCACGAACACCTCGGTGTCGCCCGGCGGCAACAGCCCGCCCGACCCCGTCCCTTCCGTCGCGCCCTCGAGCCAGGTGACCCCGAGCGATTCGAGCTCGCGCAAGGTGAGGGGGTCGGCGGCGCAGGGGTCGCACCAGCCCATGTCCCAGGCGTATTCGAGGAAGACCACGCGCATGTCCTCGCGCGCCCCCTGGGTATCGAACATGGCCTTGTAGAAGGCCGCGAACTCGTCCTTGACGTAGAGCGGGATCTCCTCGTCGCTGGGGATCGGCACCGTGCGGTAGTTGGCTGTCTCGACCCGGCCCTTGCGGGTGAGCGTGAAGACGAACAGCTCCTGCGGGCCGTCCGCGTTCACCATGCCGAGGCGGATGGGCAGCATGAAGTCGGGCGAGCTGAAGGCGATGCGCAAGGGCCTGAGGTAGGTGAAGCCGAGCTTGGTCTGCTCGGTCAGGTTCACCTTGGCGACGAAGAAGCGCATGCCCTGGGCGAGGTAGGTGGCGAGGGCCCTGTCCGCGCCCTCGGGGATGCGATAGCCGCTCTCGGTGAGCCAGGTGGCGAGCCCGCTGCTCTCGGTCGCCGACAGGATCACGATGTCGTATTCCCCCACCGTGTATTCGGCCTCGATGGTGACCCCGAGCGCCGCGGTGCGCTCGGGGGCCAGGCTTTCCACGGCGTAGAGGACACCCGGGGGCGCGGGCTCGGGAAGAATCATGGGGGGCTCGTCGAAATACTTGACCAGCCGGGGTGCGGTATAGGCGTCGAGATGGTCGATGGTAGCCGCCTCCCCCACCTCGATCTGGTCGCGCTCGAGGATTTGGGGCACCGGCACCACGAGCGCGAACTCCGCGAGCTCGCCACGGTAGTCGTTGGCCATGGTGATGACCGTGGCCTCGCCATCGCGGACGATGACGACCTTCGACGCCTTGTTGAAGAGCCGCGTGTCGGCCTTGGCCACGTAGAAGCCGCAGAACGCGGCCACCGCCCCGGCGCTGAGCGCGAGCAAGGCGCAGCCGAGGAGGCCGGCGAGGAGGGGTCTATTCATCATGGCTGTGCTCCTGTGTGGCGTTTCTCCGAACATACATCCAAATCGGGGCGAAAGAGGGGCGCGGCGGCTTTACTTAGCTCTCGGCCGGGCGTTTTATTGCAACCTCACAGGGGAAGGCCATGCCGTGAGGGCGGAAAGCCACGAAGTGGTCGTCGTCGGCGGGGGGATCGCCGGGCTCGCCGCCGCCTGGGCCTTGCGCGACCGGGACGTGGTGCTGCTCGAGGAATCGGACCGCGTCGGCGGGCGCATCTTCGCCCAGGCCCGCGATCCCTACTGGCTCAACTTCGGCGCCCATCTCATCGGCTTCCTCGATACCCCCATGGGGCGCCTCGCCAAGGAAGTCGGCGCCGAGGCGATCCCGGTCAAGGGCGAGCTGGCGGCCGTGTGGATGAACGGGCGCCTCGTCCGCGGCGGCAGAATCGAGAGCTATCCCTTCCGCCTCGCCATGCCGCTTGCCGCGCGCCTCTCCCTCATGTGCACCGGGCTCAGGCTGCGCCGCGCCAACACCCGCGCCCTGCGCCACGTCGACGACCCGGTCCACGGCGACTACGAATATCCAGGCGACGTGGTGGAGGTGGGCGGCGACGCGGCGCTCGACGCCCGCTCCTTCGCCGACGTGCTCGGCCCCATGCACGCGGACGTGGCCGCCCTTCTCCGCTCGGCCACCAACCGCCTCACGGCGGAGCCGGTGGAGATGTCGGGGCATTTCGGCGCCGCTTTCGTCGGCAGCCTGTGGAATCTCGACCACCTGAACCGCCATATCATCCGGGGCGGCATGACCAGAATCGTGAACGGCCTGGCCGAGCGCCTGGGCAACCGCATCACCACCGGCGCGGCGGTTAACCGCATTGTGCCGGGGGATGGAGGGGCGACGGTCCACGCCAACCAGGGCGGCGAGGAATTGGCACTCTCCGCCCGCCACGTGATCGTCGCCACGCCGGCGCCGGTCACGCGCGGGATCGTCGAGGGCCTGCCGGCAGACGAGGCCGCGGCGCTCGATTCCGTGCGCTACGGGCCGTTCGTGGTCATGGCCGTGCGCACGAACGAGACGGGCCCCATGACCTACGACGACATCTACGCCGTCCTCGTCGCCGGCCGCTCGGCCTGCATGATCTTCAACAGCATGAGCCCGCTGCGCGCGAAGGGTGCGGCGCGGGAGCCCGGCGGGGCCTTGATGATGTACGCCGGTGGCTGGCGCGCGGCCGAGCTCATGGGCCGGAGCGACGAGGACGTGCGCGACACCTTCCTCGCCGATCTCCACGCGGTCCTGCCCGAGACGCGCGGCTTCGTCGCGGAGACCGTGGTCCACCGCTGGCAGCGCGGCTTCCCCTACTGGCCGCCGGGTCGCCTCGCGCGGCAGGAGGCGCTCGCCCGCCCCCACCGCAACCTCCATTTCGCCGGCGACTACCTCGAATACCCCTCAACCGACCCCGCGTCGCGCACCGGCCTCCTCGCGGCGCGCAACGTGCGGGCGCTGTTGGAAGGGGCGTAGGGGTCGCGGAGACCCATATTCTCCAATTCATAGGGCACATGCGGGATCGAGTAAAACCTTGGAACTCGATCCTGCAATAATTTCATTGCCAAAATTTTTATTGCCAATATGATAATTGCCAATTCTTTCATTGTGAGATGAATCGATGCGGAACATAACGGGCCAGGCAGTCGTTGGAGACGATCTCTTCGGGCGCGATTACGAGGTGGGGCAGCTATGGGAGAAGCTGGAGCGAGGCGAGCACATTTTGATGTTGGCACCCCGGCGTGTCGGGAAAACCAGTCTGATGTTGGAGCTCCAACGCGCACCCAGGCCAGACTGGGATGTCATATACCTCGACCTCGAATCTGGCGACAGCCCAGCCGATTGCTTCGCGGCGATACTCGCCGGATTGGCGGACCATCCGAAGTACCGCAGTTGGCTGGAGACGATTCCGTTTCGTGAGTCCGTGGGAAAAGTGCTCAGGGGTCTCTCGGCGAGTGCGGATTTTGGTGTGGTGCAAGTCGAAATAAAGCGTGCCTTGGCTGGAGACTGGGAGCATGCCGCCGTCCAATTGCACGGTCGGCTAGCGCGGCTGCCGGATGGCGGCGCGAGGCTTGTCCTGGTGCTTGACGAGCTGCCGATCCTCGTATCGCGCGTTCTCAAGACGGATACGGGAGGAGCCGAGGCGGGGGCCTTGCTTTCCCGATTGCGGGAAATGCGTCAGGCACCGGATTTACGAAACCGCGTTCTCACGTTGGTCGGAGGCTCCATCGGCCTCGAAGGCATCCTCAGGCGCGCGGGGCTCTCGGGCATGATCAACGACCTCTCGCCATTACGCGTGAAATCTTGGGATCGGCCCACCGCGGTCGCGTTCCTCTCAAAGCTCGGGCAGGACAACGAATTCCCTCTTGGCGACGGACATATCGACCAGATGCTCGATCTCCTTCGCGAACCTGTTCCCTATCACGTGCAGCTCTTGTTTTCCGAGGTCCACCAAGCCAGCAGGGGTATTCCCGGCGACGTTACACCGGAAGCTATCGAACGGTGTTTTCGGGAGCGGCTCGCCGGAACCAGTGGGACGTCACATCTCGACCACCAAGCGGTACGTCTTGAGACCACGCTTACGGAGCAAGAGCGCGAGATGGCACAGGTCATTCTAGGTCGAGCCGGCCGCTCAAAGAATGGTGCCAACGTCACTGATGTCCGCAGCCAACCAGGACAGAACGAGCGGCTGTTTCTTTCCGTGATACGGGAGTTAGAGGCGGAAGGCTACGTCGAGTGCGACGAAGGAGTTGTTCGGTTTCGCTCCAATCTTCTAAGGGAATGGTGGAGACGTAACCAACCGACAGCGAGGATCCGATGATTCGCCAGCGCCTCTACAATCCGGCTCATCTTACTCCCGAAGAGCTGAAAGCGTCGTTCGCCGTCCGCGACCGGGTGCAGGTCCTCGAAGACATGCTGACAGTGATCCGCGAGGAGGTGCCCGACAGGCCGTGCCAGCACATGATGATCATTGGCCAGCGCGGAATGGGCAAGACTACCCTCGGCCTGAGCCTTCTCGAGTCGGTCAAGGACGACGCTGAGCTGGCCTCACAATGGCAACCGGTGGCGTTCTACGAGGAAAGCTACGGCATAGGCGATTTGGCGGGTTTCTGGCTGGCCGCACTTCGCCACCTGACACACGCCGTCGAGGACGCAAGTTGGGAGGAAAAGGCGGACGATCTCGAAAAGCAGGAGCGTGATGCAGAACGGCTCGCCGCTTACGCCCTCGCGGCGCTTCAGGATTTCTGCGCGGAGAGCGGTAAGCGGCTCATCCTGTTCGTCGAGAATTTCGACGGAATCCTGGATCAGTTCCGGGATCAGCGCGACGTGCATGCCCTCCGTGCAGCCTTGATCGAGCGACCCGAGTTTCTATTCATCGGCTCCGCCAGTTCGGTATTCGGGCGCATCCTCAGCCACGGCGAGCCGCTCTACGAGTTCTTCCGGCTCTTTGTCCTCGAAGGCCTCGGAGGCGAGGAGACCGTCCGAATGCTGGAGACGCTCGCCGAGCGAGAAGGCAACGCCGACGTGAGTGAGACGATCGGACGGGAGCGCGGCCGGGTGGAAACGGTCCGCCGTCTGACGGGTGGCAACCCACGGCTCCTGGTCCTCGCATACCGGATGCTGGGCGAGTCCCCCTTCGGCTCCGCTCGCGAGGATCTGGAAAGCCTCATCGACGAGCAAACGCCCTACTTCAAGTCGCGGATCGAGGAGTTGCCGCCGCAAGCTCGCAGGGTCTTCCACTGTCTCGCGGGAGGCTGGGAGCCGATGCTCGCCCGCGAAGTCGCCGAGGCGGCGCGACTCTCCTCCTCACATGCGAGCGCCCAGCTCAAGAGCTTGGCCCAATTGGGCTTCGTACGGGAGGTTCGGCTCCCGCGCGCGAAGAAAGTTCGCTACGAGGTCAGCGAGAGATTCTACAACATATACTATCTGTTGCGTTTTTCGCGCGCCGGCCGAGAGCGCCTGGAGCGCCTCATCGCCTTCCTTCACGATCTCTTCGGTGCGACAGGCTTGCGCGGCGTCTTTGGTGCGACCCTGGCGGCGATACGCGCGAACGAGCTCGCCGCCAGCGAAGCCCCCGAGCTTCTTGAAATTCTCGGCGGATACGTGGCGCGGGATCGGGGCTTCGAAGGGCGAGAGGAGTGGTGGCAGGAGGCCTTGCGTCTGAGTCTCACACGCAATTTCGACCCGCGCAAACTTCTTGAATTCGCGAACGACATACTCGGCCCGGACGCGTCTATCACTGACAAGCTGGAAGCGTTTTTTGTTAAATCCTCGGAAGAGCACCCTGGCAATTCTGAGGTATGGCGGCAACTAGGTACCAAGCTCATAGACGCCGGGCGTTTGAACGATGCGGAAGCAGCGTGCCGCAAGGCTGTCGAGGCGAAACCGGATGACGTAGAAGCCTGGGGAATTTTGGGATTTGTGCTGGGTCAACTCGGTCGCTCTAGCGAAGCAGTCGCCGCGATCGAACATTTGCTCGAAATGGTGCACCCCGACGACCCCGTGGAACTGCGGATAGAGGTGGTATTCGGGCTTGGCAATTTGGGCAGGAACTTGGAACAGCTCGACCGAATGGACGAGTCGATAGCCGCCTATCGCCGCATATCAGAGTTCGTGTGCGGCGACGATTTGACAGAACTACGCTTGATGGCCGCGACGGGACTCTCCCATAGCGCTTGGTTGATAGATCAGCTCGACCGCCGAGAAGACGCGATTGACGCTTACAAGAGCGTGCTGGACTTCGTACGTCCCGATGATCCGGCCGAGTTGCGGGCGCTGGGAGCTAGTTGCCTTTTCAACTTGGGCGTGACGCTGGGACGGCTCGAACGCCGGCAAGACGCGATCGCCGCCTATGATCGTGTCCTTGAGTTCGTGGATTCCGACGACCCGGCGCCTTTACGTCAGTTGGCAGCAAAGGCCCATATCGGGAGGGGCATGGCGCTAGATCAACTCGATCAGCCCGAGGATGCGATTGCTATTTATGACAATCTGCTTGGATTCGTGCGCGTAAATGACCCGGCAGAGCTGCGGAAGGGCGCTGCAATGAGCCTCTATTATAAGGGCTTGGCGCTAGAGACACTCAAGCTCCCCGAAGATGCGATTGCCGCATACGATCAGATCGTTGAGTATCTGCGGCCGGGAGACTCAGCCGATCTGAGGGAGCATGCAGCGAGTGGTCTCTACAACAAGGGAGCGATCTTAACTCAACTCGAACGGCCCAAAGATGCAATTGTCGAATTTGATCGGCTCACTGAGTACGTGCGACTAGACGACCCAGCCGAGCTAAGGGAGCCTGCGGCGAAGGGTCTCCATGACAAGGGCTTGATCCTATGGCAATTCGGCCGCCACGAGGAAGCCATAGTCACATACGAACGGGTCCGCGAATACGCGCGCCCGGATGACCCCATCGAGCTGCGAGGGATTGCAGCGTTAGCCCTCTTCCGCAAGGGCATGGCGCTATCGAAACTCGACCGCTCCGACGAAGCCATTTCCGCCTTCGACTGTATCTATACCTATGTGCGCCCTGACGACCCAGCGCAATTACGAGAGATCGTGGCGGCGAGTTTCAGCCTCATGGGCAAGATTCTGGAGGAACTCGGCCGGCTCGAGGAAGCGGAACGCAGTTACAAAAAGGCCATGGAAATCGTACCGAACGATGCTGATCTACTGAATGGTCTTGCGTGGAGCATGTTGCTTCAGGAGGACTATGCCCGACTCTCCGAAGCCGAAAAATATGCTCGTCGTGCCGTTGAGTTGGCGCCTGATAATGCTAATACTCTCCATACCCTCTCCGACGTCCTCGCCCGGCGTAACAAGTGGGTGGAATCCATGGATTGCCTCGAGCGCGCCGTAAACGAGGGCGGCAATGACTGGTGCGAAAAGGGATCAGTTGACCTCACCCGCTCGTTTATCGCGGCCGCCGCCGCCGGTCATATCCAGCGGGTTAAGGAGATTATGGCGGATGCTGGCTTGACGGAAAGTATGGAGCCGCTCTGGCATGCACTGAGGGCGGAGCTTGGTGAGGAGCTCGAGCCCCTGCCCGCCGAGGTCATGGACGCGGTGAAGGAAGTCCGGCGGCGGATCGCCGAGCCGTCTCCAAATCCGGGTATCCAGTGAGCATTGCTCGGCCGCCCGGCTTGGTAATACCAACGAGCATTAATCAGAACCTATGTGCCCATTTCCTCAGACCGATGGACATGATCTTCCACGGCTGGTCGATGAGCTTGTTCCAGGCTTGGCAACAGATGGCGACGATATCGTCGTATGACTTGAAGATCCGGTTGGACAGCCAGTTGTCGCGCATGAACTGCCAAATGTTCTCCACGGGGTTCAGCTCGGGCGCCCTCGGCGGCAAGGGCAGCAGCGTGATGTTGGCCGGGACTTCGAGCTTGCCGGTGGTGTGCCATCCGGCCCGATCGAGGATGAGCACGGCGTGGGCGCCCGACGCCACCTGGGACGAGATTTCATCGAGGTGCCATTGCATGGCCTTGGTGTTGCAGCGGGGCAGGACGAGGCCCGCGCCGACGCCGCGTTGGGGACAGATGGCGCCAAAGATATAGGCCGACTTCGTACGTTGGTCCTTGGCCGCCGTGGGCCGGCTGCCGCGTCTCGCCCAGCGCCGCGTGAGCTTGGTTTTCTGGCCGACCCGGGCCTCGTCCTGCCACCAGATCTCTATGGCGGTGTCGGCTGGAAGGCCGGTGCGGATCTCTTCCAGCTCGGCCGCGAAGTTTTTTTAAAATCCTCGACCGCGAACTCGTTCTGCCCCTTGTGCCGCGGCCGCGCCGATATCTTGCTGAACCCCAGCGCCCGCAGCTCGCGGCCTACGCTCGACTCCTCAAGCGAGATGCCAAACTCCTCGAATATCCAAAGCGCCAAGTCCTTCCGGCGCCAGCGCACAACGCCGTGGATCGCCGGGATCGGCCCGTCCTCGACGAGCCGGGCAAGAGCCTGGCGTTGCGCATCGTCGAGCTTGCGCGGCTTGCCCGTCGCCTTGCCGTCAATCAGACCATCCGGCCCTTTGGCGTTGAACCGAAGAACCCAGTCGCGGATGACTTGAAGCCCGACATCGCCGAGCCGAGCCGCGTCCGTACGCCGGCCCCCATCGTAGATCACCGCCAGCGCAAGAAGACGCCGGCTCTGGCCCGCATCCTTCGATGCCTTGGCCAATCGACGCAAACGCGGACCATCAAAATCCGCGCGTAACGAAACCGCTCTGCTCATGGCGAACCTCCAAAGCCGTTCGCCTCATTGATTCAGACTTTTGACCGATTGGGAATCCCCTAAACGAGTCTCATTCAATGCCCGATGGTATAACTTCTCACACTCATCGGATGCCCCCCATCGTCCCTTTACTTTGCCCGACTCGCGGCCCTCAATAGGGCGGCGCATGACAGGGGATTCCCCATGACCGATGAGAAGCACGAAGTCGTCATCGTCGGCGGGGGCATCAGCCGGGCTCGCCGCCGCCTGGGCCTTGCGCGACCGGGACGTGGTGCTGCTGGAAGAGGCCGAGCGCGTCGGCGGGCGCATCTTCACCCAGTGGCGCGAGCCCAACTGGCTCGTCACCGGCGCCCATTTCGTCGGCGACCCGACCTCGCCCCTCGGCGGACTGGCGGTGGAATTGGGCGCCGAGCTGCTGCCCGCAAAGGGCGATATGGCGGCCGTGTGGATGAACGGGCGCCTGCTTCGCGGCGGCCGCTCGGAGACCTTTCCCTTCCGCCTGCCCATGTCGCTCGGCGGCCGCCTCTCCCTGATACGGACGGGCCTCAGGCTGCGCCGCGCCCATGCGCGCGCGACGCGGGGCCTCGAAGACCCCATCCACAGCGACTATGGCTTCGATGGCGACGAAGTCGTGGTGAAGGGCGATGCGGGGCTCGACGCCATACCGTTCTCAGAGGCGCTCGGGCGCATGCACCCCGAGGTGGCGAGCATCTTCCGCACCGTCACCAACCGCGTGACGGCGGAGCCCCACGAGATGTCGGCCCAATACGGCGCCGCCCTCGCGGCCAACCTGTGGAGCGCTTCCATGCCCCGCAACACCATCCGCGGCGGGTTGGGCGTGCTCGTCGAAGGCCTGGCGGCGCGGCTCGACAACCGGGTCGTCGCGGGCGCGCGGGTCGAGGCGGTCACCCAGGGGAGCGACGGGGTCGAGGTCCGCGCCACGCGCGACGGCGAGGGATTCGCGGTCCGCGCCCAATACGCCATCATCGCGACTCCAGCCCCCGTCACGCGCCAGATCGTCGCCGATCTACCCGTGGACAAGATCGCGGCGCTCGACGCCGTCCGCTACGGCCCCTTCGTCATCATGGCCGCGCTCACCACCGAGACGGGGCCGATGCCCTACGACGATATCTATATGGTGGGCGTCGTCGACCGGTCCTTCCACATGCTGTACAACACCATGAACCCGGCGCGCGACGCGAACGGCCCGCGCGCGCCCGGCGGGGCGCTGACCATGCTCGCGGGCGCGCGCCAGGCCGCGGCCCTCACGGCCCGCCCCGACGACGAGATCCGCGAGTTGTTCCTTGCCGACCTCCACGAGATCTCCCCCGAGACCCGCGGCATCGTCGCGGAGACCTGGGTCCAGCGCTGGGAGCGGGGCTACCCATACTGGGCGACGGGGCGCCTCGGCCACCAGGGCGCGCTGGCGCGGCCCCACGGCAACGTTCATTTCGCCGGCGACTACCTGGCCTACGGCTCGACCGGCCCGGCCGCGCGCTCGGCCAAGATGGCGGCGCGGGTCGTCCGCCGAAAGCTCACCGCCTAGGCCAGCCCGAACGGATGGAGAATTACATGCGCGCTCACCGCCCCCTCGCCCGGCTCGCCTCGGCCGCCGCTGCCCTCTTCCTCACGGCCGGGGCGGCGCTCGCCGGCGACCTGGTCCCCGAGCTGCCGGGGGGGCGCGGCTTCACCATCCTCGCCATCAACGACGTCTACCGCATCGGCGGCGTCGATGACGGTGCGCGGGGCGGCGTGCCGCGGGCGCGGGCCCTGCGCGCGGCCCTCGAGGCCGAGTACCCCGACCTCCTGATGCTGCACGGGGGCGACGCCATCTTCCCCTCGTTCCTGAGCCGCACCTACGACGGCAAGCAGATGATCGCGGCCCTCAACATGCTGGACGGCAGCAGCGAGGGCTTCGATTCCCGCATGATCGCCGTCCTCGGCAACCACGAGTTCGACAAGAGCAAGCTCGACCAGGCCGACGTGCTCGCCGACCGTATCGCCCAGTCCCAGTTCCATTGGCTGGGGACCAACGTCCGCTTCGCCCGTGGCGCCGACGGCCGGCCCGTGATCGACGATCCCAACCTGGTGGACCGCCGGATATTCGAGAGCGGCGGCATCAAGGTCGGCCTCTTCGGTGTCACCACCAACGTGAAAAAGCCCGAATATGTCGAGGGCTTCGACGACCCGGTCGCAACGGCGCAGCGGGCCACGGCGGCGCTGCGCCAGGCGGGGGCCGAGGTCGTGATCGCCCTCACCCACAACCTGGTCTCGACCGATGCCGAAATCCTGCGCACGCTCGGCGACGAGGGCCCCGACCTGGTGATCGGCGGCCACGAGCACACGATCCAGCACAAGGTGGTGGACGGGCGCCCCATCCTGGTCTCGGACGCCGACGCGGTATCGGCCACGGTGGTGCGCGTCTCCGTGCCCGAGGGCGGCCGGGCCAAGGCCACATGGCATTTCGTGATGCTTGGGGGCGACCACCCGGCGCCCGACCCCGATACCCAGGCGCTGGTGGACGAATGGACCGCCCGCCACAACCACGATTTCTGCGCCCCCCTGGGCGAGCCCGACGACTGCCTCGCCGAGAAACTGACCGTGGCGCGCACCACCCTCGTCGCTGAGGAGACCCAGATCCGCCGGTTCGAGACCAACCTGGGCGATTGGGTGATGGACCGGGCGCTCGGAATCCACGCCAAGGACGGCGCCCAGATCGCCTTCATGAACGCGGGCTCCCTCCGCCTCAACTACGACATCGCCGCCGGCACCGAGGTCAACCGCCGCCAGGTCGAGGAGCTGTTCGCCTACCCGAGCCCCATGGCGCTCATCCGCATCGACGGGCGCACCCTGCAGCAGGTCGTGAACCGGGCCATCGAGAACTGGGCCGGCGGCGGCTGGTGGCTGCAGATTTCGGGCTTCGCCTACCGCCACGATCCCGAGGCCGGCACGGCGACGAACCTCACCCTGCTGGCACCCGATGGGCCGAGGCCAATCCGCCCCGACGAAGAGCTGCTGGCCGTCGTCAACACCTACCTCATCGACCCCAAAGGTGGCCAGAACGGCTACACCATGCTGGGTGAGGGCATGCTGGTGGACCCGAACGGGGCCATGCCGGACTTGAAGCTCGTCACGATCGCGGCCCTGCGCGCCGCGGGTGCCGGCGGCATCGCGCCCGAGGTCGTGGGCCGCATCTGCACCACCGGGAAGCCCGGCCCCTGCCTCGCCGTCCCCGCCGCCAAGTGACGCGTCGGCCTTACGAAATTCCGCTTCGCAATTCCGCCATATGGCGCTCCATGTTCTCCTCTTCGAGGATTTCCATGGAGAGCCCGCCGAAGGCCTTGGGCAGCCAGATCGCCTGCACGCCAACCGGCGTATCGAGATCGTCCTCGCCGATGGGGTTGCCGTTCTCGTCCTCGGGCCGGGCGCCCGCGGCGACCAGCTCCCGATGGCACGCCTTGATATCCTTGGTCGTGAAGCAATAGCGGTAGATGATTCCCTCGCCCTTCTCGTCCATCAGGTCCTTGAGGTTCCCCGAATAGGGCTGGACGAAGAAGATGCGCTCCTCGCCGTCGAACATGACGATAAATTCGACGTGGAAATCCCCGCGCTTCCAGACCTGCCGGGCCGATGGCCTATAGCCCAGAACCTTCTCGTGATAGCGCACGGCCTCGTCGAGATCGGCGACGATGATATCCACGTGGCTGAATTTAAGATCCATGACGCTTGCTCCCCCAATGGGCGGCCGCTCAGGCGGACGCGCGCTTCCCGGCGCCGAGCTCCCTCACCGCCCAGCGCATGGCATCCGTGAGCTCCCCGATGTGGGAATCGTCGTGGATCAGGCCAAGGTAGGTCTTGCTGAAGGACTTGTAGATGCCGGCCTCGTACATCTTGCGGTGAAGGGCGTCGGAGAAGGCGAGGTCCGACGCCCGCACGGCCCGGTGGTCGTGCACGGGTTGATCGGTGAAGTAGGGCTGCAGCACCGGTCCGGCACCGCACACCTGAACCGGAATGCCCGCGTCGACGAAAACCCTCTCGACCTTCTCCCGGGCGAGCTCGCCGAGCGCCGCCAAGTGGTCCACACCGCTCTCCTCGACGAGCACGTCGAGCATGACATGCGCGCAGGCCACTGCCAGGGCGTAGCCGTTGTAGGTGCCGCAATGAAAGCTGAACTGGTCCTCGGGGGAGCCCATCTCCAGATGCTCCATGAGCCCGCGCCGGCCGAGCAGGGCCGAGAATGGCAGGCCGCCGGTGAGCGCCTTGCCGAAGGTGGCGAGGTCGGGCACGACGCCGTAATGCTCCTGCGCGCCGCCTGGGGCGAGGCGGAACCCCGTCACGATCTCATCGAAGACGAGCACGGTTCCGGTGCGGTCGCATACCTCGCGCAGGGCCTCGAGGAATCCCGGTTGGGGCGGGATCGCCCGCTGCACGGGCTCGCAGATCACGGCGGCGAAACGCTCGGGCTCCGCCGATAGGGCGTCGCGGACCGCCCGGGCGTCGTTGAAGGTCAGCACCACGATTTGCTCACCCACGCCCGCCTGTATGCCGGCGCTCTCGCGATAGGGCTCGGGCGACCGGGTCGGCGAGAACTCGTAGGACCAGGCGGCAAGGTCGTGGTGCCCGTGGTAGGCGCCGTCGAACTTGATGATCCCCTGCCGGCCCGTGACCGCGCGCGCGAGGCGCAGGGCGTGGAAGGTCGCCTCGCTGCCGCTCGAGGTGAAGCGCGCCATCTCGGCGCAGGGCACGTAGCGGACGAAACGCTCCACGAGCTCGACCGCGCGGCGGGTGAGCCCCATGTGGTGGGTGCCCCGGCCCGCCTGCTCGACGATGGCCGATATCAGCCGCGGGTTGCCGTGGCCGAGCAGGAGCGGCCCGCCGCCCAGCAGGAAGTCGAGGAAGCGGCGGCCGTCCACGTCATGGACGTAGGCGCCCTCGCCGCGCTCGATGATGAATTCCAGACCCTCGGGCGGCACGATGGCGCAGGTGGTCCCGCCGGGGATGAGGCTCTGGCTCCGTTCGACCAGCGCGCGCTGATCCGGCGAGCGTGGGGCGAGCGGGACGACGTCGTTGGCTCTATCGATCGACATTGGGCACCTCAGTCTCCTGTCATCGGCTCAGGCCCGCGCCGCGCGCTCGAGCGCGCGCGGGATCGCATCGAGGGTGGCGCAAAGGCTCCGGTCCTCGAGCTGGGGAGGGCTCATGAGCCCGACCCGGAACGAGCAGCCGGCGAATGCCCCCAGGTTGCCCAGCACGTAGATGCCGAACTCGTCCGCGAGCGCGCGCCTGAAGCGCTCGAGGTCCGCGCCGCGCGGCAGGCGCACGGCCATGACCGTGTCGCTGAGCGCGCCGTCGAGGTTGTGCCCCGCACCCGGCCCCTCCTCCGCCAGCATCGCGAGGCCCGTCTCGCGCACGCCGGCGCGAAACCGCGCGCCCGCCCGGCGGTGGCGCTCGAACCAGGCCTCGCGGCCGATTTCCTCGAGCTCCGAGAGGGCCGCATGGAGGGCGCGGAACAGGCCGGTGGGCTGGGTGAATGGCGGCACATCGGCGCGCGCGACGGTATTCGCGTGGAGCGCCCGGAAATCGAAGTAGCTCCCGGCCCGCGACACCTCGGCCGCGCGCGCCCAGGCCCGCTCGCTCACGCTCACCACCGCGAGCCCGGGGACCGAGCACAGGCATTTGTGCGACCCCGTGATGCCGACATCGATACCCCAGGCGTCGGTTTCCAGCGGCATCGCACCCGCCGAGCACGCCGTATCCACGTAGTAGAGGGCGCCGTGGCCCGCGACCAGCGCGCCGATCTCTTCCACCGGGTTGGCGACGCCGGTATTGGTCTCGACGTGCACGATGGTGACCAGCTCGCTCTCCGGATGGGCGCGAAGCGCCCGCGCTACGGCATCGCCGCTGACCGGCGCGAGCGCATGGCCGCGGACCCAGTCGACCTTGGCGCCCCACCGCTCGGCATAGGCCCCGATGAGGTCGCCCCAGTAGCCGTTGCTGATGGCGAGCACCCGGGTGCCCGGCGCCACCAGATTGGCGAGCGCCATGTCGAGCCCCGCGCGGATCGAGCCGTGGAACGCGAGCACCCGGCCGGCGGTCGAAAGCAGGCGCGCGAGCAAGTCCAGCGTCTCGTCATGGAGAGCCCAGAAACCCGCGTGATGCGGCGTGAGGAAGGGATCGAGCTGCGCCCGCAGCACCGCCTCGGAGACCTCGACGGGGCCGGTCGTCATGTTCAGCGGTTGCGCGCGCGAAATCATTGCGAACGGCCCTTGATGGAGCGGGAAAGATCGACGCCCCCGCAGCCTATATCGACCGGTATAATAGACAGCTGGCTCTCGATCCCACAACCGGAGGCACGGCCATTGTAGATAGCACACGATCTGTCCGTTCTATGTAGCACACGATCTGTCCGGTTTATTGAGCCTCCTGTTTGAAGGGGGTGGGATGAGACGGACAGATGTTTTGCAAGGTGTGCGCATGATGAGGTTTCGGGATGTTTTCGGTCGTTGTGAGGCGGGATCGTTGAGCCAGTTGGAGGCGGCGGAGGTGCTTGGGGTCGGCGAGCGCACGTTTCGGCGCTGGTGCCGTCGTTTCGAGTGTGAGGGCGATGCGGGGCTTCTGGACCGGCGTCTGGGCAAGCCGTCGCCCAAGCGGGTGCCGGTGGACGAGGCGATGCGGGTCGAAGCTCTTTACCGCGAGCGCTACGCGGGTTTCACGGTCAAGCACTTCCACGAGCACCTGGTGAAGGACCACGGCTTCCGCTGGGGTTACACCTGGACCAAGACGTTTCTCCACGGCCGCGGCCTGGCGGCGCCGGCGCCCAGGCGCGGGGCGCACCGGCGCAAGCGGCCGCGGCGGCCGCTCGTGGGCATGATGCTGCATCAGGACGGCTCGACGCACCGCTGGCTGCCGGGCCGCGACGAAGAGCAGGATATGATCGTCTCTCTGGACGATGCGAGCGGGGCGATCTACTCGGGCTTCCTGGTCGCCGAGGAGGGCACCATGTCGAGCTTCCAGGGGCTGGGCGAGGTGTTCGGCCGGCACGGGCTGCCGTGCGCGCTCTACACCGACCGCGCGAGCCACTACTTCCACACCCCCCAGGCGGGTGGCAAGGTGGACCGCGACAAGCCCTCCCAGCTCGGACGGGCCTTGGCCCAGCTCGGCATCGAGCACATCGCGGCCTATTCGCCGGAGGCGCGCGGGCGCTCCGAGCGCGCCTTCCGCACCTTGCAGGACCGGCTCCCCAAGGAGTTGGCATTGGCCGGCGTCTCGACGATCGAAGGGGCCAACCGCTTCCTCGCCGAGACCTTCATTCCCGACTACAATGCGCGCTTCGCGATCGCTCCCGAAGAGCCGGGCTCGGCCTTCGTCGCCGTGCCGGCGGAACAGTGGCGCGACGTGCTGTGCGTCCAGGAGACGCGCACCGTCGGCAACGACAACACCGTACGCTTCCACGGCATCGTCCTGCAGATCCCGCCGTCATCGCTGAGGCCGCACTACGTCAAGGCCAAGGTCCGCGTCCACCACTATCCGGACGCCACCTACGCCATATTCCACGGGCCGCGCCCGATCGCCCGCTACCGAGGCGATGGCGCGCTTCTGGAAGGAGACACCATGAAGAGGGCCGCGTGATGCCGCTCGACGCGACCCGCCCGTGGATAAGTGGACAGCTCGGCTACGCCGACCTGACCACTTCCCCACAGGCGCCACAACATCAACAGAGCGGTCAATCGATGTGCTACATAAACCGGCCAACTTAATTCGCTATCTACACCGGAGGCACGGCCATGACCACATCCGCCACACCGGAGGCGGCCACCCACGAGCTCGTCATCCGAGGCGGGACGATCGTCGACGGCGGCGGTGAAGCGGCGCGCCAGGGCGACGTCGCCATCGAGGGCGAGCGCATCGCCGCCATCGGCGCGCCGAACACGTTGCGGGGCCGGCGCATTCTCGACGCGGCCGGGCGCATCGTCGCCCCCGGATTCTTCGACATCCACTCCCACGCGGACTACACCCTGCTCGTGGACGGCCGCGCCCATAGCTGCGTATGCCAGGGCATCACCAGTGTCGTGACGGGCAATTGCGGGCATGGCGTGGCCCCGGTGACGCCGCTCTCGCGCGATCTCGTGTGCATGAACATCCCCGGCTGGTCGACAGATTGGGAGGTGCCGGTCACGTGGGATTCGTTCGGCTCCTATCTCGAGGTGTTTCGCAATCGAGGCTCGGGCGTGAACGTGTTCCCACTGGTGGCGCACGGTGCCCTGCGCCTCGCCGTGGCGGGCTTCGAGGATCGCGCGATGAAGAAGGGAGAGCTCGACGCGATGCGGTCGATGATCGAGGAAGCGATGGCGGCCGGCGCGATCGGCTTTTCCTCCGGCCTCGAATACGCGCCCGGCATCTCCGCCGGCCGCGACGAGCTCGCCCGGGTGTGCGAGCCGGCGGGCGCCTATGGCGGCATTTACGCGACCCATTGCCGAAACCGCGCCGAGGGCATGATCGATTCGGCGGAGGAGGCGGTGCATATCGCCGAGCATTCGGGCACGCGCCTGCAGATGTCCCATTTCATCCGCCGGCCCTGGGCGCCGGAGGGCCTGGAGAAGCGGGCCATGGCGGTGTTGGAGGACGCGCGCGGGCGCGGGGTGACGACCTACTGCGACGTATTCCCCTTCGACTACGGGCCCACCCCGCTCGGCTATCTCCTGCCGCTCTGGGCGCGCGCGGGCGGCCGCGCCGAGATCGCCGATCGCCTGGGAAGCGCCGCGGTGCGCCGGCGCGTCCTGGGCGCGCTCGGGGCGAACTTCAAGGCGGCGCTCGAAGGCGACATCGCCGAGACCATGTATGTGAGCCACGACGGCCACGACGGCGCCATGGTCGGCCGCACCCTGGGCGAGATCTCAAAGGACCGTGGCGAGGATGTCGCCGAAACCGCCATCTGGCTGCTCGCGCGCGCGGGCGAGAACTTCTACACCGTGACCATCGTCGAGCGCTGGGTCGAGTGGGACGACCTCACCGCCGCCCTCGGCGACCCCAATTTCTTCATCATGGGCGACGGCGCCTCGGGCGGGCTCGACGGCGCCCTCGCGCGCTACACCTTCACGCTCTCGGACTGGGGCTACGCACCGGCCTATCTCGGCCGCTTCGTCCGCGACATGGGTGTGACCAGCCTCGAATCGGCGATCGCCAGGATGACCGCCGGCCCCGCCGCCCAGGTCGGGATCGAGGGCCGCGGCCGGATCGCCGAGGGCTTTTTCGCCGACCTGGTGGTGTTCGACCTCGATACCATCGGCGCCGATATCGAGCCGGGGCACCTCAAATCCGTTCCCACCGGCATCGATCACGTGCTCGTCAACGGCACCTTCGTGGTCCGCGACGGGCGGCCGACGGACGCGCGCCCGGGTAGCATCGGCGCCGACAGGTGACCCGGGGGGGCGCCCGAGCTCCATATTCAGCGGCGATTCCCCACCGTCTCCCCCGCGCCGTCCCAGCCCGTCAGTGCCAGATCGCCGCGCGCCAGCGGTAGGCGACGAGCGCGATGAAGACGGCGCCGACGGCGACGCCGATCCAGACCGTGGCGGCGAAGCCGAAACGCTCGATCGCCTGGCCCGAGCTCAGGAGCCCGATGGGCAGGCCGTAGACCGCGAGCATGCGCACCCCCATGACACGGGCCCGGAACCGGTCCGAGGCCGCGCGCAGCAGGGCGCTCGCCATCGAGATCATGGCCATGCTCTGGGCGACGCCCATGAGGACCAGGGTCACGAAGCCGCCGGCCATGGTCTCGGTCCGGGCGAAGACGGCGAGCAGCGCGTACCAGATCAGGATGTTGACCAGCATCCACCGGGTCGAGTGCCGCCGCCCGCCCGTGAGCACCATCGCTATCGAGCCGATGAGGGCGCCGCCCGCGATCCCGGCCACCAGGTGGCCGAGCCCAGTCTCGTCGATGCCGTAGATGTCCTTCGCCACATAGGGCAGGAGGCCCATGGAGAATGGATAGGCCGTCAGGTTGACGAGGAAGGCGAGCCAGATGAGGGCGAGCACCTTGGGCGTGTTCCACACGTAGGCGAGGCCCTCGCCGAGCTCGCGCCAGCGCGATTGCCGCGGCGCCGCGTCAGCTCTGCCCCCGGTATGCCCCACGTAGCCTGTCGCGACGCCGAGGGTCAGGGCGAAGCTCATGGCGTAGAAGGCGACGACGAAGACATAGGCCACCCCGATGCCGAGGGTGGCGAACAGCCCGGCGCCGGCTAGGGCGCCGGCGATGCGCGCCGTGTCCTGAGTCGTTCGCGAGAAGCCCATGGCGCTCACCAGGCGGCTCCCGGGCATGGTGTCGCCGATGAGCACGTAACGCAGGACCAGGTCCGAGGGGCGCACCAGGCCGGCGAGGAACGCCACCGCGAATACATGGGCGGGCTCGAGCGCGCCCGAGAGGCCGAGAGTCATCAGGACGGTGGCGAGGCACGCGTAGGCCGCGCGCATGGAGCACAGCACCACGCGCCGCCCGACCCTGTCGCCGAGGACGCCGAACATGGGCGAGACGAGGGTGCCGAGGAACTGGAGCGAGGCGAAGACGGTCAGCAGGAGCACCGATTCCGTCTCGACCAGCACGTACCAGCCCAGGATCAGCGTCTCCATCTCGAACGCCCAGGACGTGAGGAGGTCGGCCGGCCATTGGAACCGGAAGCTCCGCGCCTGGAACGGCGCAAAAAAGGACGCATCGGCCAGTCTGCTCACACGGCGCTCCCTCGCGGCCTTGCCCGGCGATGGCCCGGATCATAGACCGCGAAGCCCGATTCCCATGCATCGCTCGCGCCCGGCCGGCCGCCGCCACATTGCCGCGCGCGAAGAGCGGAGATCGTGCTATGCTAGCCCGCGACCGCCCCCACCCAAGGAGTAAGCGCATGCCCGTCTATACCAAGAGGCCCGCGGCCGAGAGCTACGGCCAGTCCGTCGGCATCCTGCTGCTCGAGCAGCGCTCGCCGTTCATCCCGGGCGACGTGGCCAACGCCGCCAGCTTCGGCTATCCCGTCATCTACAAGACCGTGGACGGCTTGCTGGGGGAGGCCTGCCTCAATGGCGCGCCCGAATTCAACGACAAGATAGCCGTGGCCGCGCGCGAGCTCGCGGCCCAGGGGGTGCGCGGCATCTCCTCGGACTGCGGCTTCATGATCCAGTTCCAGGACGCGGTCGCCGAGGCGGTCGAGGTGCCTGTATGCATGTCGAGCCTCCTCCAGCTCCCGTTCATCGCCCGCACGCTGGCGCCCACCCAGCCCATCGGTGTCATCACCGCCGATTCGACCCGGCTCTCGCTTCGGTTCCTCGAGCAGCATGGCCTCGAGCTGCCGCCCAACCCGCTGGTCATCCGCGGCATGCAGGACGAGCCCGAGTTCAAGACGGCCGTCTTCGAAGACAAGGGCACGCTCGATTCGGACCTCATCACCCAAGAGACCGCGAGCATCGCCGAATCGATGGTCGCCGAGCACCCCGACATGGGCGCCATCCTCCTGGAATGCTCCATGCTGCCGCCCTACGCCAAGGCGGTGCAGGACGCCGTCGGCCTCCCCGTCTACGACTTCATCACGGCCATCGACTACCTCGAGGCGGGCACCCACCAGCGCGGCTACACCGGCGCCTATTAGTAGGGGCTCGAGCCCGGCGCTTCGAGGCCTCTCCCCGGAAGGGCGAGGGGACAGGTGAATCGCGGGGCCAGGTCCTGAATTGGGAACGCCGTCTCGAAGCGCCGAGAAAACGCTTGACGGAACCGGACGGAATCCCCTTATGCACAGAGACGGCCGCCGCGCTTCGCGCACGATGTCAAGGTTTGTCAAGATTCGGCACCAAATCGTCTAACCTTTTGATATTCAACATTTCTATTGTGCCGCACCTTGACATTTCTTAACCAAATCCACGCCCGGACGGACACCGGGGAATGCCCGCGAGAGCGGCACGGAATCCTTCGCCCCCGAGGGCCGCGGTTCCTGTGCTAGGCTCCGGGCCAACGGGCGCATGAGGAGGAACCCATGCTGGTAGAATGGAGCCGGGTATTCCCGGCCGTCGTCACCCCCTTCAAGGACGACCTGTCGATCGATTTCGCCGCCCTGGAGGCGCATCTGGAGCGCCTGATCGCGGCCGGGGTGGGCGGCATCACGGTGACGGGGAGCGTGGGCGAGAACTACACCCTCTCGGCCGTGGAGAAGCGCGCCGTGGTGAAGACGGCGGTCGCGGTCTGCAAGGGCCGCCTGCCCATGCTGGCGGGCATCGCCGAGTTGACCACCGACCTCGCCCGAGCCTATGCCGAGGACAGCGCGGCCATGGGCGCCGACGGCCTCATGCTCCTGCCCGCCCTCGTCTACAAGGCCGACGCGACGGAAGCCATGCGCCACTACCGCGCCGTGGCCGACGCCACTGGCCTGCCCATCATGATCTACAACAATCCCTGGGCCTACGGCGTCGACCTTGAGCCCCGGCACTACGCCGAGCTTGCGGACGAGCCCAAGTTCGTCGGCATCAAGGAATCCGCCACCGACATCACGCGCCTGCCGGAGACGCGGCGCCTCACGGGCGACCGCTACATCATGTTCGCCGGCATCGACGATTACGTCATGGAAGGGGTGCTGCAGGGGGCGACGGCCTTTGTCTGCGGCTTCGTCAATGCCTTCCCGGAAGAATGCGTGACCCTTTTCGACCTGGCCCTCGAAGGGCGGTGGGAGGAGGCCATGGCCATCTACCGCTGGCTCCAGCCCATCTTCGCCTTCGACCACGACATCAAGTTCGTGCAGCACATCAAGCTGTGTATGGCCATGGCGGGCCTGGGCGCGGAGCGCGTGCGCGCGCCGCGCTATATGCTCGAGGGCGAGGAGCGCGCCCGCGCCGAGGCCATCGTGCGGGCCGCGCTCGAGACGCGCCCCGCGCTTCCCGCGCGGGCGGCGGCGGCCGAATAGGGCGCCCGCTTCGCGGCCATCAGTCCCAGAGCAGGTTCCGGTAGGGCGCCTCGCCGTCGCCCTCGATGACCGGGAAGAGGGACGTCTCCCACGCGATATAGCCGCTCACATGCTCGCGCTCGTCACCCGGCCGCTCGTCACTCAGAAGCCAGCGGTCGTCGCGGGGTGAGAGGGGCCGCCCGGGGCCGGCCTCGAGGGGGAGGCCAGCCGCCCGCCATGCATCGGTCCCGCCCGCGAGGACGCGGACCGGCCCGTTGGCGAGGGCCCCGGCCTCCGCCGCCGCGAGGATGGCGAGGGCGCCGTCCCCGGTGGTGAGGACGATCGGCCCCTCCCCTTCCGGCAGTCTGTCGAGCGCCGCGGCGAGGCCGGACCGCAAGGCCCAGTAGGCACCCGGCACATGGGCCTCGGCGTAGCCGTCCGAGGTATCGAGGTCGATCGCCCGCGCCGCGTCCCGCGCCATCAGCTCGGCGAGGGCCGCCGGGTCGATCGCCTCGTGGGCGGCGTCGTCGAGGCCGAGGACGGTGCGCGCCTCCGGCCCCTTCTCGAGCGCCCCGCCGTCGAGCGCGCCGTCCAGCACGACGGCCTCGCACCACCCCATCTGCTGGAGCCATACGGCCGTGACGGCGGCGCGCACCCCGTCATCATCGACCAGCACGACCCGCGCGTTGAGCGTCGCGAAGTAGGAATCCGGGCTCATGATCAGGCGGCCCTCGGGTGCCGAGCGCGCGCCGGGCAGATGGCCGGCCTCGTATTCGTCCGTCCCGCGAACGTCGAAGAGGTAGGTGGTCCGGCCATCCTCGGCGCGCCAATCGGCGAGGGTCGCCGCATCGATACGCGCGATGCCGGCGCGCTCCCGCAACGCCTGGGCGCGCGGCCTGGCCGCCGCGAGCGCCGCCGCCGACGGCTTGGGCGCCAGCCGCGCGGCGCCGTGTTCCAGCGCTAAGCCGCGCAGGCGCCAGCCACGGGTCCCATCCCGCAGCACGAAGACCTCGTTGGGGACGCCCGCGCCCCGCAGGCCGAGGGCGCCGAGGATTCCCCGCGTTCGCGTCGCGCAGTTGACCGCCACCTTGGTGGTGGGCGACGGCACGAGGTCGTGGAAGCAGCGCAGGAGGTCCGGCCCCGGCGCATCGATGCCGCCGGGGATGGCCATCTTCCGGTATTCGTCGGGCGGGCGGCTGTCGAGGACGACCCAGTCCTCGCCGGCATCGAGGGCGGCCTTGAGGTCGTCGGGCAGAATCCCGCGCGGCTTGCCGTGATGCTCGGCGAAGCCGGCAAAGCCTTTGACGGGCACTTCGAGCTCCCCATGGAGGCGGTGGCCCGCGGCCTCCCAGGCCACGGCGCCGCCGTCGAGTATGGAGGTGTCGCCGTAGCCGAGGCCCTCGAGGCGGGCCGCCGCCAGCGCGGCGTATCCCTCACCGCCGTCGGTCAGCACGATGCGGGTGCCCCGCCTCGGCACCAGGGCGTCGATATGGCGCTCGAGCTGGCCGAGGGGCAGGTTGATGGCCCGAAGCGGGTGACCGGCGCCGTAGGGCACGACCTCGCGCACGTCGAGCAGGGCGAGCTCGCCCCTGCCCGCCAACATGGCCTCGAGCTCCCGGGGCGTGACTGTACGGCTCATGGCTCGATCCCTCCCATCCAGGCGCTGGTGTCCTGGCTCCCAGGCGTGCGGGTCAGGCCGGCATATCGACGCCGAGCCGCGCGGCGTGCTCGGCGGCCAGGCTCCAGGTGGCCTCCAGCATCTCGATGCCATCGGCGAGGCTGCGCGCGCGGCTGGCGTAGGTGCGCTCGCCCGGGATGCGAACGACATCGACGCCGGGGGCGGTGCGTGACGCGCGCACCTCGTCGAGATAGGCGCTCGCCGACCGGCGGAAGGTGTCCGCGTCGCCGAAAGCGGCCGGATCGACGGCCATGAAGAGGTGCCCGCGCCGCCCCTTGTTCGCTTCGTCGGTGTGCCAGCCCTCGATGGCGTCGCCCACCTCGCCACCCACCAAGGGTCCCGAGAGGAGGGCGACGCAGAGGCCGAGCCCGAAGCCCTTGGCGCCCGCGAGGGGGGCGATGGCCCCGTCCCTGATGGCGGCCGCCTCGGTGGTCGGCCGGCCTTGCACATCGACGCCCGAGCCCGCCGGCACATGCTCGCCATGATAGGCCGCCTGGCGGATGCGGGAGGCCGAGAGAGCGCTCGTCGACATGTCGAGGAGCACCGGGGCCGCGTCCGCCGTCGGCACGGCGATGGCGATCGGGTTGGTGCCGAGCTTGCGCTCGACACCGCCATGGGGATGGACGAGGGAGGCCGCCGCCGAGAACACGAGGCCGACCACGCCCGCGCGCGCCATGAGGTCGGCGTAGTAGCCGATCATGTAGATATCGGCGCCGTTGACGAGGCCGACGGTGGCGGTGCCGGCCTCGCGCGCCTTGCGGATGGCGAGCTCGGTGGCGAAGACGGCGCCGGGCTGGCCCGGCCCCCGGTGGCCGTCGACCAGGGCGGTGGCGGCCCCCTCCTTCACGACCTCCGGCCGGCCGGCGCCATCGATGGTGCCGCGGGCCAAGTCTTCGAGCATGCTGAAGAGGTGATCGAGGCCCTGTAGGCCGATGCCGCGCAGGTCGGCCTCGAGGAACACCTCGGCCGCCTCCCGCGCGTTGACCTCCGTGCACCCCGCGGCCTGCAAGAGGCGCTCCATGAGGCCGCGCAAGACCTCGGGCTCGACAATACGCGTTGGGCGCTCCGACATGGTGCTGGTCTCCTCCTTCAGGCGGTGAAGATGCGGCGTTCGAGGGTGTTGAAGGACTCGCAGCCCGTGGCCGTCACCCGGATGACCTCGGAGATGCCGACGGACGCCTTGCCGGGGATCTGCAGGAACGGAATCAGGTGGAAGCACATGTTCTCCCTGAATAGCCGCTCGTCCCCCGGCTTGATGTCGATGATGTGGCCCTCGCCCCAGCCCGGGGTGCAGGCGATGCCCATGCCGTAGCCGAAGCGGGTGTAATGGGTCGCGCCGAAGCTGTTGCGGGCGATCACGGCGCGGGCCGCCGCATCCGCCTCGCCCGTGGACACGCCGGGGGCGATCAGTGCCTTGGCCGCCACCGTGGCTTCGTTCACCAGGTCCCCGGCCTCGCGCATATCGGGCGTGGGCGAGCCCACGACCACGGTGCGCATCATGGGCGCGTTGTAGCGGTGGACGGTGGCGCCGACCTCGAAGAAGACGCAGTCGTCGGCGCGGATCGTACGGTCGCGCCAGGTGGCATGGCTCACGAAGGAGCGCGGGCCGGACACCACGAAGGGCTGCATGGATGGGTAGTGCCCACCGGCGCGCAGCATGCCGCCATAGACCTCGGCCGCGACCTCTGCCTCGGTGACGCCGGCGGCCACCGCCGCGATGCCGGCCCGCATGCCGGCCTCGGTCGCGCGCGCGGCGCGGGCGATCATCTCGATCTCGGGCGGCGACTTGATGACGCGCCCCTCCTCGACGATCCAGGAGCAGTCGACGAACGTGGCGTCCGGGCACCGCGCGAGAAGCGCGTCCTGCTCGTGGCCGCGGAAGAAGTAGCTCACGCGCTCGTAGCCGATGCGCGCGGCGGCGAGGCCGAATTCGGCGAGTGCCGCGGCGAGCACCGCCATCGGCTCCTCGTCGTCGTCGAAGGGGCGGCTCAGCGCGACCCAGGTATCGGTATCGACGACCGTGTCCTCGGCCCGGCGCGTCGCCATGAAGGGCTCGCCATCGGCCGGCACCACGAGGCCGGCAAAATACCACAGGCCCTGGGTCTCGTATCCGGTCAGGTAGAACAGGTTCTCGGGCGTCGTCACCAGCATGGCGTCGACGCCGCGCTCGTCCATACGCGCGCGCAGGGCGGCGAGCCGCCGGTCGAATTCGGCCATGGGGAAAACGAGGTCTTCGCGGCGGCGCATCGCCAGTCTCCCTCTATGTGATAGATTTGCCCCAGGGCGTTGGGAGCGAGACAAACCTAGCAGCCGCGCGGCGAGTGCGCCACGGGGATCGGATGACGGAGCCAAAGCAGACGACGATCCTCCGCCGCGGCCTGGGCGCCGTGCCCCGCACGGTGTGGGCATTGGGCATAGTCAGCCTCTTCATGGACGCCTCCTCCAAGCTCGTCCACAGCCTGCTGCCGGTGTTCCTCGTCACCGCGCTTGGCGCCAGTGCCCTGTCCGTGGGGCTGATCGAGGGGGTCGCCGAGGCGACGGCCAACATCACCAAGGTCTTCTCGGGCGCGCTCAGCGACTACCTCGGCCGGCGCAAGGCACTGACCGTGATCGGCTACGGCCTCGCCGCCGCCACCAAGCCGCTGTTCCCCCTCGCGGACTCCGTCGCCTTGGTCTTCACCGCCCGCTTCATCGACCGTATCGGCAAGGGCATCCGGGGGGCGCCCCGGGACGCGCTCATCGCCGACGTCACGCCGGCGCACGCGCGCGGCGCGGCCTACGGCCTCCGGCAGTCGCTCGATACGGTGGGCGCGGTGGCCGGGCCACTGCTGGCGATCGCTTTCATGCTCCTGCTCGAGGACGATATCCGTACCGTGCTGTGGATCGCCCTCGTCCCGGCCGGAATCGCGGTCGCCGTCCTCGTCTACGGCGTGCGCGAGCCACCCAGAACCGACAACGCCCGAGCCGCGCGCCAGCCCATTCGCGCCGCCCACCTGCGCCGGCTGGGGTCGGACTACTGGTGGCTGCTCGCCATCGCCGGCGTGCTGGCCATGGCCCGCTTCAGCAAGGCCTTCCTGATCCTGCGCGCCGGCGACGTCGGCCTGGCCATCGCCTTCGTGCCGGTGGTGATGGTGGTGATGAACGTGGTCTACGCCCTCTCCGCCTACCCGGCCGGGCGCCTATCGGACGCGGTTGGCCGGCGCGGGCTGCTGGCTTGCGGCGTGGCCCTGCTGATCGCCGGCGACGTGGTGCTGGCGCTCGCCCCCGATTTCCAGGTGGTGATGGGCGGCGTGGTGCTCTGGGGCCTACATATGGGCCTCACCCAGGGCATCTTCGCGGCCATGGTGGCGGACATGGCGCCTGAAGCGCTGCGGGCACGGCGTTCGGCATCTTCAACCTCGCCGACGGGGCCGCGCTGCTGCTGGCGAGCGCGCTCGCCGGCTGGCTGTGGGACGCCCACGGCCCGGCGGCCACCTTCGCCGCCGGCGCCGTCTTTGCGGCCCTGGCGCTCGCGGGCCTCCTCGCCGCCTGGCGGCGCCTCGCGCGCCGCGCCCCTACTTGACCAGGACGGTCTCGACGAGGCGCGCCCAGTAGCTCGCACCCACGGGCAGGGCCTCGTCGTTGAAGTCGTAGTGGGGGCTGTGCAGGCGCCGGTCGCCCGCGTCCGAGCCGTTGCCCATCCAAATGTAGCAGCCGGGCTTGGCTAGCAGCATGAAGGCGAAATCCTCCGAGCCCATGGTCGGGGTGGGATCGCGGTTCACGTTCTCCAAACCCACCACATCGACCGCCGCCGCGGCGGCGATCTCGGTCTCGGCCTCGGAATTGACCGTGGCGGGATAGCGCCGCTCGTACCGCATCTCGAATTCGGCGCCCATGGCCTGGCAGATTCCGGCGGCGATGCGCCGCATGGCCGGCTCGATTCCGTCCTGGACCTCGGGCTTGAAGCTTCGCGTGGTGCCGCGCAGGACGACTTCCTCGGGAATCACGTTCCAGGTGTCGCCGCCGTGGATCTGGGTCACGCTGACCACCGCCGCCTCGAAGGGATTGGTGTTGCGGCTGGCGATGGTCTGCCATGCGCTCACCAACTTGGCGGCGGAGACGACCGCATCGACGCCCTGGTGCGGCATGGCGGCGTGGCTGCCCTTGCCCTTCACCTTGGCCTCGAAAATATCGAAGGCCGCCATCATGGGGCCGGCGCGCACGGCGAAGCTGCCGACGGGGGCGCCGGGCCAATTGTGCAGGCCATAGACCGCATCGACGGGAAACTTCTCGAACAGGCCCTCATCGACCATGACCCGGCCGCCGCCCTCGTTCTCCTCGGCGGGCTGGAAGATGAACCGCACCGTGCCGCCGAAGTTGCGCGTCTCGGCCAGATACTTGGCGGCGCCGAGCAGCATGGTGGTGTGGCCGTCGTGGCCGCAGGCGTGCATGCGCCCCTCGTGCCGGCCCTCGTCGACCGACTTGTGGTCGAAATCGTTGGCCTCGCGGATGTGCAGCGCGTCCATGTCGGCGCGCAGGCCGATGGCCCGGCCGCCGCCGTCGGCGTTGCCCTCGAGGGTGCCGACCACGCCCGTGCCCGCGAGTCCGCGATGGACCTCGATGCCGAAGGATTCGAGCTTGGCGGCAACGGTGTCGGCGGTGCGCGTCTCCTCGAAAGCCGTCTCGGGATGAGCGTGGATGTCGCGCCGCCATTCCGCCATCTCGGGCTGGAACTCCGCGATCCGGTTGATGATGGCCATGTGGTACCCCTTCTCGGCTGGCTGACCCGATTCTCGATTTCGCCGCAGCTTATCAGTGGCCCGCCCGACCACTCAACACGGCACATTGGAATATGGACGCTAGTACCCACTTTCATAATTCCGTGTGCCATACGACGGCGCCCCGAGGTTCCCGGCTAGGAGGGTGGCGCGCCGTGATGCCGGGGCATCACAAGCGGCGCGCGACGACGTCCGGGGGCCTCGGGGCGCCGCCCTTCGGGTCGCTTTTCCCGCCCCCTCGGGGTGTCGGGGATGCTTGACGATGCCCCGGCATCGCCGGCGCACCCCCTCCTACCGAGGAGACGGGAAAAGCGATCGTATGGCACACGGAATTCGCCTGGGACGCCGCCCGAGGTACAACCGACATGGCTTGGGTCCCGGGCCACGGCGCCGCAGTCGTGGGCGCGAGAGCGCGTTCCCGCGCATCGGCCCCAGGGCGGCCTTGGCCTTGCGAATCTTGGCCGGAGTCAGACGCTTGCCGTGTCCCGCGCCCCCCATCGGCCGCGATGGCCGACCGATCGAGACTCGTCCAGATCGAGCTTCGGTCCCCGCGCTTTGCTGGTGGGCGTCAGACGGTGGCCTGCTGCCGAGGCGTCATGGCCGTGAACGAGGAACGGGCAAAACGTCCAGGCGCCACATGGCCGAGCTTGAGGCCAGCCCCGCCCGTGCCGGGACAGGGCCCTCGCCGAACGACCCCGACAGCGCCGCGAGAAGGCGCCGGACGAAAGTGGGTACTAGTGGATCGACTCTAACATTTGGTTCCCTCGGCTGATCTTTTCGATGATGGCATTGGGGTCAGCTGTCCAGACGAAGGGCTTTGGGTCTTGGTTGTGCTCGGCGATGAAGCGGTTGATGGCCTCCTGGAGGTTGGCGATGCTCACGAAGACGCCGCGCTTCAAGCGCCTGCGGGTCAGCTTGGCGAAGAAGCCCTCGACGGCGTTGAGCCAGGACGCCGAGGTGGGCGTGAAGTGGAAGTGGAAGCGGGGGTGGCGCTTCAGCCAGGCCACGACTTTGGGATGCTTGTGGGTTCCGTAGTTGTCGAGGATCACGTAAACGTCGAGCGCGGCCGGGGTCTCGCAGGCGATCTTGTTGAGGAAGCGCAGGAACTCCTGGTGCCGGTGGCGCTGCATGCATTGCCCGATCACCTTGCCTTCCAGCACGTCGAGCGCGGCGAACAGGGTGGTCGTGCCGTTGCGCTTGTAATCATGGGTCATGGTGCCCGCGCGCCCCTTCTTCATGGGCAGGCCCGGCTGGGTGCGGTCGAGCGCCTGGATCTGGCTCTTCTCGTCCACCGCCAGCACCAGCGCGTGCTCCGGCGGATCGAGGTAGAGGCCGATGATGTCGTGCATCTTGGCGACGAAGTTGGGATCGCGCGACAGCTTGAAAGTCTCGAGCCGGTGGGGCTTGAGCCCGTGCGCCGCCCAGATGCGCTGGACCGAGCGCAGGGAGATGCCGGCCGCCTTGGCCATCGCCCGGCCGGTCCAGTGGGTGGCCTCGCCCGACGGCTCGCCGAGGGTCATCTCGACCACGCGCGCGACCAGCTCGGGCGCCAGCGGCGGGATGCGCGAGGGCCGACTCGCATCGCGCAACAGGCCGTCCACGCCCTCGTCCATGAACCGGCACTGCCAGCGCCACACCGTGGGCTTGGAGGTGCCGGTGCGCCGCGCGATCGCCATGGTGCCCAGGCCATCCGCCGTCATCAGCACGATCTGTGCCCGCCACACGTGCTTTTGGGGGGCATTTCGATCCCCGGCCACCGCCGCCAATCGCGCGCGCTCGGCCGAGGAAACCTTAAAAACCACATCCGATTTCATGCCAGCACCATAGCACGGATTGGCTTGCTTGGGAATCTTGCGTTAGCGTCTAACCACTAGAGCGTTTCCAGCGCATCTGGAATCGCTCCAGGCCGCAAGGCGGCCCGCCGGTCGTCCGGCGCGCCCGCGCAGGCGCGGACCACTTGGTCCGCTGCCGCGAGCGACAAAAAAGCTAGCGTCCCTATCCGGTTAAGGCAGGTCGTGCGCCCTGGGGTTGCAAGCCGTGGATCAACTGGCGGTATGTGATGGTTGGCCGGGCCATGGCGCGGCTCAGGACGAAGTCGCCGAGGTCGTCGATCCGCCGGCGGCGGTTGAAGCGATAGGCCCATTCCCGGCCATAGCGCGGCAAGTGCTTGGCGCTGACGCCATGGTAAGTGCCGTTGAGCCAGGTCTTGAGGTTGCTGAACAGGACGTGGATGATCGGCATCTGCGTCTCGGCGTTCTTGCCTTGGCCTTGGACGGTGGGCTGGTGCCGGTAGACGGCGCCGAGCCCGGCATAGCCCTTGAAATCGTCGGTCAGCAGGCGCGCGCCCGGCGTCACGGCGGCCCGCACGAAGCCGCCGAGCTGCTCGGCATTGGCCCGGGGCAGGATGGCAAGCCGCGCCCGGCCGGCGACGAAGCCGCTGCCCTCGACCCCCTTGCCCGGCGCCACCGCCACCTTCTCCACCGCCAGCACGAGCAGGCTCTTGTTGGCATTGGCCATCCCGCGGCCCCGGCTCTCGGGCTTGCCGCGCCCGCCGTAGTAGCTCTCATCGACCTCGACCATGCCGTCCAGCAACGCCTCCGGCCGCTCCGCCAAGCCATGGCGCAGCTTGTGAGCCATCAGCCATGCGGTCTCATAGCGAAGCCCCAGCTCGCGCGCCAGGAACAGGGCCGAGACCCCGCGCTTGTCCCGCCCCATCAACCACGCCGCCAGGAACCATTTGGGCAACGGTGTGCGGGTGCGGTGGAAGATGGTTCCCGCCGTCACCGACTCTTGACGACCGCAAGCCGCGCATTCGAAGACGCGCGCCCGCGCCTTGTGCCGATAGCCCCGCCGGTGCCCGCAGCGGGCGCACGCAAACCCAGACGGCCAGCGTCGATCCGCCAAGGCCAGGATGCACGATTCCTCGTCTCGGTAGCGCTCTTGGAACGTCAACAAGCCGCTCATGCCCTGTCTCCCGACCAATCCTCAGAGGCGGGAACAGTACACCCTTAGAGCGAACATATAAAGAACACTCGGTCGCTACCTGCATTAACCGGATAGGGACGAAAGCTAGAGTGGGTCCGATCGAAGCGGAACCGCTCTAGCTGGAGGGGAGGCCCGTCAGTGAGACATGAGAACGGGCATGGTCATGTGCTTGAGGATGTGGCGCGTGGCGCCGCCGAGGATCATTTCGCGCAAGCGGGAATGGCCATAGGCGCCCATGACGATCAGGTCGGCCCCCGAATCGGCGGCACGGGAGAGGATCATGTCGCCCACCTTCATGTCCTCGGCGATGACGTGGGCCACGCTGGTGTCCAAGTCGTGGCGCGCGAGGTAGGTGGCGATATCGACACCGGCGATGTCGCGGTGGGCGTGGTCCTCGCCTGGCGGGTTGACGTACATGACCGTGACCCGCGCGCCCTTGGCCATGAGAGGCAGCAGATCATGCGCGGCACGCGCCGATTCGCGGCTTCCGTTCCAGGCCAGGAAGGCGCGCTCGGCCAAGGTCTCGACCTCGCCCACATAGGGGATCAGCAGGACCGGCCCGCCGGCGTCGAGGATCAGCCGTTCCACCAGATCGAGCGAGACCGTGCGCCCGGGCACCCGCGGGTCGGGCTGGCCGACGATGGTCAGGTCCACATGCCGCGCCTGCCGGCTGACCACGCGGGCGACATCGCCCACGGGCATCTCGATGACCCGCCACTCGGACGAAATGCCGGCCAGCCCGGCCTTGCCCTTGAAGGTGGCCTCGGCCTCGCCGACCATCTCGCGCAACCGCGCGAGCCGCTCCTCGATAATATTGGGTGGCAACTCGGCATCCACGAATGAGGGAATCATCGTCATCGCGCTGATACCGAGGCCGGTCAGGTGGGCCTCGTGCTTTGCCGCCAGGCCGATGGCGATGTCGGCGCGCACGGCGCCACGATCGCTCTCGTCCACGTGAGCCAGGATATCCTTGATGGCCATCTCCTACCCTCCATGTGACAGCGCGCCTCCCGGACGGCGGCGAGACTCCAGCTTGTTTCGATCTATCCGCCCGGGATCATAGGTAGCTCTTATTGCACCCTTTTTCAGCACGAATCGCATTGATGCATGTCAACGGTGCCGCGCGTCCTGGCCGAGACTGAATTTGGTTAACGTCCCTATCCGGTTAATGCAGGTAGCGACCGAGTGTTCTTTATATGTTCGCTCTAAGGGTGTACTGTTCCCGCCTCTGAGGATTGGTCGGGAGACAGGGCATGAGCGGCTTGTTGACGTTCCAAGAGCGCTACCGAGACGAGGAATCGTGCATCCTGGCCTTGGCGGATCGACGCTGGCCGTCTGGGTTTGCGTGCGCCCGCTGCGGGCACCGGCGGGGCTATCGGCACAAGGCGCGGGCGCGCGTCTTCGAATGCGCGGCTTGCGGTCGTCAAGAGTCGGTGACGGCGGGAACCATCTTCCACCGCACCCGCACACCGTTGCCCAAATGGTTCCTGGCGGCGTGGTTGATGGGGCGGGACAAGCGCGGGGTCTCGGCCCTGTTCCTGGCGCGCGAGCTGGGGCTTCGCTATGAGACCGCATGGCTGATGGCTCACAAGCTGCGCCATGGCTTGGCGGAGCGGCCGGATGCGTTGCTGGACGGCATGGTCGAGGTCGATGAGAGCTACTACGGCGGGCGCGGCAAGCCCGAGAGCCGGGGCCGCGGGATGGCCAATGCCAACAAGAGCCTGCTCGTGCTGGCGGTGGAGAAGGTGGCGGTGGCGCCGGGCAAGGGGGTCGAGGGCAGCGGCTTCGTCGCCGGCCGGGCGCGGCTTGCCATCCTGCCCCGGGCCAATGCCGAGCAGCTCGGCGGCTTCGTGCGGGCCGCCGTGACGCCGGGCGCGCGCCTGCTGACCGACGATTTCAAGGGCTATGCCGGGCTCGGCGCCGTCTACCGGCACCAGCCCACCGTCCAAGGCCAAGGCAAGAACGCCGAGACGCAGATGCCGATCATCCACGTCCTGTTCAGCAACCTCAAGACCTGGCTCAACGGCACCTACCATGGCGTCAGCGCCAAGCACTTGCCGCGCTATGGCCGGGAATGGGCCTATCGCTTCAACCGCCGCCGGCGGATCGACGACCTCGGCGACTTCGTCCTGAGCCGCGCCATGGCCCGGCCAACCATCACATACCGCCAGTTGATCCACGGTCTGCAACCCCAGGGCGCACGACCTGCCTTAACCGGATAGGGACGTTGGTTAATTCGGCGAATTGGTTTAGCAAGACGGGTAGGGAGGGTGTGGTGCGCGCATGGTGCCAACCGGCCAAGGCGGAGAGAGGATCCATCCAGTCATCCTGTCCGGGGGTGCCGGCACACGGCTGTGGCCGCTTTCGCGCGCGGTCTACCCCAAGCAGCTCATGCCGCTCGTGGGCGAGCGCACCATGCTCCAGGAAACGGTCGCCCGCGTCGCCGACAGAGAGATCTTCGAGGCGCCGCTCGTTATCTGCAACGAGGCGCACCGCTTCATCATCGCCGAGCAGCTGCGCGCGTCCGGGATGGTGCCGCGCGCCATCCTGCTCGAGCCGGAGGGACGCAACACCGCGCCCGCGGCCGCCGTCGCCGCGCTGGCTCTCGGGGATGAGGATGGCCTCATGCTGGTGCTGCCTTCCGACCACGTCATCGCCGACTGGCCGGCGTTCCTCGATGCCGTCCGGCTCGCGGTCCGGGCGGCGCGCGGCGGCGCGCTCGTAACCTTCGGCGTGCGGCCCGACCGGGCCGAGACCGGCTACGGCTATATCGAGCGGGGCCGGGCGCTCGACGGCCTCGAAGGCGCTTACGAGGTCGCCCGCTTCGTGGAGAAGCCGGACAGAGACGCCGCGGAGCGCTATCTGGCCTCGGGCGAGCTCGATTGGAACAGCGGCATGTTCCTGTTCTCGGCCCGGCGGTATCTCGAGGAGCTGGAAAGGCTCTCGCCCGCCGTGGTCGCGGCCTGCCGGGCGGCGCTCGAGAAAGCCGAGAAGGACCTCGACTTCCTGCGTCTCGATGCGGAGTCCTTCACCGCCTCGCCATCGGATTCGATCGACTACGCGGTCATGGAGCGGACCCGATCGGCCGCCGTCGTGCCTATCTCTGTGGGCTGGAGCGACGTGGGCTCCTTCGCGGCCCTGTGGGACATTGGCGAGCGGGACGGCGACGGCAACCTGCTGCGCGGCGATGTGACGGCCATCGACCTGCGCGACTGCTACGTGCGGTCGGACGGCGTGATGATCGCGGCCATGGGCTTGACCGGCATCGTCATCGTATCGACGCCGGACGCCGTCCTCGTGGTGCCGAAGGAGAGGTCGCAGGAGATCAAGACGCTGGTCGAGGCGCTGGGGCGCGAGGGACGGGACGCGCTCCAGACACACCGCAAGGTCCATCGTCCGTGGGGCAGCTACGAGGCCATCGGCGCCGGCGACCGCTATCAGGTCAAGCGCATCACCGTGAATCCGGGTCAGCGCCTCTCGCTCCAGACCCATCGCCACCGAGCGGAGCATTGGGTGGTGGTCCACGGCACGGCGCGGGTGACGCGAGAGGACGAGATCTTCCTCCTGCGCGAAAACGAATCGACCTACATCCCGTGCGAAGCCGCCCACAGGCTGGAGAACGCCGGCGACGGGCCGCTCCACATCATCGAAGTGCAATCGGGAGACTACCTGGGGGAAGACGACATCACCCGGCTGGAAGACGAGTACGGGCGCCGCTAGACCCCGGCAGACCGCCGCCCCTTGCCCGCCATATCACTCGACGGGTTCGGACTTTACATCTTTCGACCGCGCGGCCCGATCCTCCGGCGTCTCGCCGTTTCGCCGGACCTCGGCATTCAACCGGTCGATCACCTCGCGCCGGTAAGCCGGGTCGCTGACCACTCTTTCGAGATCGATTTTTTCCATCGCCATCCCAAAATCCCAGAGGGACGACGCCACAGCGCCTTGTGCTTGGCTTATACGCGTCATCGTATACAAGCTCAACGCAAAAGGTCGGTAGTGTAGATAGCACACGATCTGTCCGTTCTATGTAGCACACGATCTGTCCGGTTTATTGAGCCTCCTGTTTGAAGGGGGTGGGATGAGACGGACAGATGTTTTGCAAGGTGTGCGCATGATGAGGTTTCGGGATGTTTTCGGTCGTTGTGAGGCGGGATCGTTGAGCCAGTTGGAGGCGGCGGAGGTGCTTGGGGTCGGCGAGCGCACGTTTCGGCGCTGGTGCCGTCGTTTCGAGTGTGAGGGCGATGCGGGGCTTCTGGACCGGCGTCTGGGCAAGCCGTCGCCCAAGCGGGTGCCGGTGGACGAGGCGATGCGGGTCGAAGCTCTTTACCGCGAGCGCTACGCGGGTTTCACGGTCAAGCACTTCCACGAGCACCTGGTGAAGGACCACGGCTTCCGCTGGGGTTACACCTGGACCAAGACGTTTCTCCACGGCCGCGGCCTGGCGG
Organism: Alphaproteobacteria bacterium; assembly: GCA_963666705.2. Classification (GTDB taxonomy): domain Bacteria; phylum Pseudomonadota; class Alphaproteobacteria; order CADEGL01; family CADEGL01. Next base: position 104,124 of record CAXXKO010000014.1, read on the forward strand.
CGCCGGCGCCCAGGCGCGGGGCGCACCGGCGCAAGCGGCCGCGGCGGCCGCTCGTGGGCATGATGCTGCATCAGGACGGCTCGACGCACCGCTGGCTGCCGGGCCGCGACGAAGAGCAGGATATGATCGTCTCTCTGGACGATGCGAGCGGGGCGATCTACTCGGGCTTCCTGGTCGCCGAGGAGGGCACCATGTCGAGCTTCCAGGGGCTGGGCGAGGTGTTCGGCCGGCACGGGCTGCCGTGCGCGCTCTACACCGACCGCGCGAGCCACTACTTCCACACCCCCCAGGCGGGTGGCAAGGTGGACCGCGACAAGCCCTCCCAGCTCGGACGGGCCTTGGCCCAGCTCGGCATCGAGCACATCGCGGCCTATTCGCCGGAGGCGCGCGGGCGCTCCGAGCGCGCCTTCCGCACCTTGCAGGACCGGCTCCCCAAGGAGTTGGCATTGGCCGGCGTCTCGACGATCGAAGGGGCCAACCGCTTCCTCGCCGAGACCTTCATTCCCGACTACAATGCGCGCTTCGCGATCGCTCCCGAAGAGCCGGGCTCGGCCTTCGTCGCCGTGCCGGCGGAACAGTGGCGCGACGTGCTGTGCGTCCAGGAGACGCGCACCGTCGGCAACGACAACACCGTACGCTTCCACGGCATCGTCCTGCAGATCCCGCCGTCATCGCTGAGGCCGCACTACGTCAAGGCCAAGGTCCGCGTCCACCACTATCCGGACGCCACCTACGCCATATTCCACGGGCCGCGCCCGATCGCCCGCTACCGAGGCGATGGCGCGCTTCTGGAAGGAGACACCATGAAGAGGGCCGCGTGATGCCGCTCGACGCGACCCGCCCGTGGATAAGTGGACAGCTCGGCTACGCCGACCTGACCACTTCCCCACAGGCGCCACAACATCAACAGAGCGGTCAATCGATGTGCTACATAAACCGGCCAACTTAATTCGCTATCTACACGCAAAAGGTCGGTAGATGAGCGATTTCTTGTGGATTATCTTGTGGACAAATCCGGTATAATTGAACTTTATTCGCAAAGTGCCCCAACTGCGGGATTTTCCGGAGAAAGGACCCCAAGAGCCACGATCGGCCGAGTCGCCCCCCCGCCGCATGGGCGAAGCGCCGGTCCGGTTTGGGCGCGCGTGTTTGACGTGGTCTTCCACGACGGCTGCGGCTAGAGTGGGCCACCCGCCGTCGTGGCGACCGTGCGCCGGCCGGCCTTCCAGTCAGGACCGCATGAGGTTTGAGAAATGACCGCCATTCCGAATTCACCCGCCGCGCGGGACATCGCCTTCGCCCTCCACCCGTACACCAACCTCGGCCTTCACCAGCGGGAGGGCGCCCTCATCATTCGCGAGGGCAAGGGCATCTACGTCTATGACGAGGCCGGCAAATCCTATGTCGAGGGCCTTGCGGGCCTGTGGTGCACGGCGCTCGGGTTCGGCGAGGAGCGGCTGGTGGAGACCGCGGCCGAGGCCATGCGCAAGCTCTCCTACTACCACCAGTTCGGCGCCAAGGCCCACGAGCCCGGCATCAACCTGGCGGAGAAGCTGATCGAGGTGGCGCCGGTCGAGATGTCGAAGGTGTTCTTCACCAATTCAGGCTCGGAAGCGAACGATACCGTCGTCAAGATCGTCTGGTACTACAACAGCGCCCGGGGGAAGCCCGAGAAGCGGAAGATCATCTCGCGAATCAAGGGCTATCACGGCGTCACCGTGGCGGCCGCGAGCCTCACCGGCCTGCCCCACGTGCACAAGCACTTCAACCTGCCCATCGCGGACATTTTGCACACCTCCTGCCCGCACTATTATCGCTACGGCGAGGCGGGCGAGACGGAGGAGGACTTCGCGACCCGCATGGCCGCCGACCTCGAGAATATGATCCTCGAGGAGGGGCCGGAGACGGTGGCGGCCTTCATCGCCGAGCCCATCATGGGCGCGGCCGGCGTGCTAACCCCGCCCGCGACTTACTTCGCGAAGGTCCAGGCGGTGCTCAAGAAGTACGATGTCCTCTTCGTGGCCGACGAGGTGATCTGCGGATTCGGGCGCACTGGCAACTACTGGGGCAGCCAGACCTACGACCTGAAGCCAGACATCATATCCATGGCCAAGGCGCTCTCCTCGGCCTACCTGCCGATTGCCGCCGTGATGATCAACGACGAGATCTTCCAAGGCCTGGTCAAGGGCAGCGACGAGGTCGGCATGTGGGGCCACGGCTATACCTATACTGGGCACCCGGTGGCCGCGGCGGTGGCCATGGAGGCGCTCAAGATCTACGACGAGCGCGACCTGTTCGGCCATGCCCGCCGGGTCGCCCCGGCCCTGCAGGACGGGATGCGCAAGTTCGCCGACCATCCGCTGGTGGGCGAAATTCGGGGCATCGGCCTCATCGGCGCCATCGAGCTGATCAAGGACAAGGAGGCCAAGACGGCGTTCGAGACCAAGGACGGGGTCGGCGCCTTTTGCGCCGCGCGTGCCCAGGAGAACGGCCTCATCACGCGCGCCATGGGCGACGCCATCGGCTTCTGCCCGCCACTCATCATCGATGAGAATGGCATCGGCGAGATCCTCGACATCTTCAGCCGGTCGCTCGACGAGACCTGGGAGATGGTGCAGGCGAAGGGCCTCGCCTGACGACGGTATGCTTCGACGGGGCCGTGCCGCGCGCGCGGCCCCGCACGCGCCCTAAGCAATCGCGATCACCTGGCCACCGGTGATCTCGAGGAGCTGGTCCGCCGTCAGGCGGAAGACGGCGCGCGGCGTCCCGGCGGCGGCCCAAATGTCGCCCAGGGACAAAAGGTCCGAATCGATGAAGGTCTCGACCGCCTCCGCGTGGCCGAGCGGCGGCACGCCGCCGATGACGTAGCCCGTGCGGTCGCGGACGAAATCCGCGTCCGCCTTGCCGAGCCCCTCGCCGAGGGCCGTCGCCACCTTCGCCTCGTCGATCCTGTTGACCCCGCTCGCCACCACCAGCACGGGCCGGCCCGAGCCCTGGGTGCGGAAGATAATGGATTTGGCGATCTGCGCCACGGTGCAGCCGATGGCCGCCGCGGCCTCCTTGGCGGTTCGGGTGGAGGCGTCGAGCTCCTTGACCTCGAAAGCCACGCCCGAGGCTTCGAGGGCGGCCTGGACACGGGCGGCGCTGGCGCTGAGCCCGTCCGTCACCCCGACAGCTCTTTCGAGCGCTTGGTCGCCGCACCGACGGCACGGGTCACCGTCTCCTGCCAACCATCCTCGCCCATCAGCACCGCGAGCGCCTCGGCCGTGGTGCCGCCGGGGCTGGTCACGTTCTCGCGCAGGGTGCTTGCAAGCTCGGGTGACTGGTGCAGAAGCTCCCCCGCCCCCGCCACGGTGGCGCGCGCCAGGCGTGCGGCAAGCGCCGCCGGCAGGCCCGCCGCCTCCCCCGCCCGCGCCAGCGTCTCGGCCAGGAGGAAGATGTAGGCCGGCCCGCTGCCCGAGACCCCCGTCACCGCGTCCATGAGGCTCTCGTCGTCGATCCAGGCGATCTGCCCGATGGCCGAGAGGAGGTCGTCGCACAGCGCCCGCTGGCTGTCCGTCACCCGCCCGTTCGGGCAGCCGACCGTCATGGCCCGGCCGACGGCGGCGGGCGTGTTGGGCATGGCGCGAACGATGGCCGCGTCGGCGCCGAGCACGCGCTCGAAATAGCCGATCGTGGTGCCCGCGGCGATCGAGAGGAAGACGCAAGCCGGCCCTGCGAACCGCCGGTAGCCCGGCACCACGCCGTCCATCACCTGCGGCTTGACGGCGATCACCACGACGGTTGGGGCGAAGTCTTTGTCGAGGGCGTCCGCGGCACCCACCACGTCGACGCCGTGGGTGGCCGCGAGGTCCGCCGCCCGGCCGCCGTCGGGCTCGACGACGCAAACCTGATCCGCAGAAGTGCCGCGCGCGAGCCAGCCCGCGAGCATGGCGCCGCCCATCTTGCCGCCGCCGACGAGGAGTAGCTTGCCGTCCATGGCTTCAAGCTGTCAGGCTTCGCCGACCGTGTCCAGCATCGCGGCGGCGATCGCATCGGCGGGCGACTTCCCGGCCCAGATCAGGAACTGGAAGGCCGGGTAGAAGCGCTCGCACTCGACGATCCCTATATCCATCAAGTCCTCGAGCTGCTCGACGCTCAACCCGCCCGTGCCGCGCAAAAGAACGGTCTGGCGGAAGGCGGGCGTACCCTCCTCGAACCCCAGATCGAAATGGCCGATCCACATGCGCCCGTTGATGAGCGCCAACAGCTCCGACACGGGCGCGCGCTTCTCCGCCGGCACGCGCATGTCGAGCGAACAGGCGAACTGCAGGGCACTGACATCGCCGCACCAGCCGAAATGGAGCTGGTAGTCGCACCAGCGCCCACCGAGGCTGACCAGGATCTCGTCCTCGCCCATGCGCTGGAAGGCCCATTCGTTGGCGCTGACGATCTCTTCCAGGAGGTCGAGGGGATTGGCGTTCCCGGAGTCTCGTTCCATGGAAACCGCGGACATGGCAGTGGCCTCCTCCTCTGGCACCATCGGCGGCGCGCTCGGGGGACCTGCCTTATCATTATATTGTGCAAAAATGCCCCCTGCACCCCACCACTGGTAGGCTGTCAGAAGATATGGTAGGCCGCAAGGGCTTATTCGCAAAATCTTGAGGAAATTGGGTCGAACGAAGGTTCAGCCCCCTTTTGCCGCCTTCGCCGCCGGCTTGCGCGGAGCGCGCTTCTTGGGGCCGGCATTGGCGGCCTCGAGCGCGGCGATGCGCGCGCCCAGACGCTCCTGCTCCTCCCGTGCCTTTGCCGCCATGGCCTTGACGGCCTCGAACTCCTCGCAGCTCACGAGCTCCATATCCCCGAGGAGGCGCCTGACCTGTTTCCGGACGAGGGCCTCGATATCGCCGCGCACGCCCGCGAGGACGCCGAGCGACCCGCTCGCCACGCGCGCGAGGTCGCTCAAGAGCCGGTTCTGTGTCTGCATGGCGATGCTCCTTCGGTGGCGCCCTCCCAGCGATTATGGGTCACGGCATGAGCGCAGGCAACCGCGGCGCCCCACCGTGTAGATAGCACACGATCTGTCCGTTCTATGTAGCACACGATCTGTCCGGTTTATTGAGCCTCCTGTTTGAAGGGGGTGGGATGAGACGGACAGATGTTTTGCAAGGTGTGCGCATGATGAGGTTTCGGGATGTTTTCGGTCGTTGTGAGGCGGGATCGTTGAGCCAGTTGGAGGCGGCGGAGGTGCTTGGGGTCGGCGAGCGCACGTTTCGGCGCTGGTGCCGTCGTTTCGAGTGTGAGGGCGATGCGGGGCTTCTGGACCGGCGTCTGGGCAAGCCGTCGCCCAAGCGGGTGCCGGTGGACGAGGCGATGCGGGTCGAAGCTCTTTACCGCGAGCGCTACGCGGGTTTCACGGTCAAGCACTTCCACGAGCACCTGGTGAAGGACCACGGCTTCCGCTGGGGTTACACCTGGACCAAGACGTTTCTCCACGGCCGCGGCCTGGCGGCGCCGGCGCCCAGGCGCGGGGCGCACCGGCGCAAGCGGCCGCGGCGGCCGCTCGTGGGCATGATGCTGCATCAGGACGGCTCGACGCACCGCTGGCTGCCGGGCCGCGACGAAGAGCAGGATATGATCGTCTCTCTGGACGATGCGAGCGGGGCGATCTACTCGGGCTTCCTGGTCGCCGAGGAGGGCACCATGTCGAGCTTCCAGGGGCTGGGCGAGGTGTTCGGCCGGCACGGGCTGCCGTGCGCGCTCTACACCGACCGCGCGAGCCACTACTTCCACACCCCCCAGGCGGGTGGCAAGGTGGACCGCGACAAGCCCTCCCAGCTCGGACGGGCCTTGGCCCAGCTCGGCATCGAGCACATCGCGGCCTATTCGCCGGAGGCGCGCGGGCGCTCCGAGCGCGCCTTCCGCACCTTGCAGGACCGGCTCCCCAAGGAGTTGGCATTGGCCGGCGTCTCGACGATCGAAGGGGCCAACCGCTTCCTCGCCGAGACCTTCATTCCCGACTACAATGCGCGCTTCGCGATCGCTCCCGAAGAGCCGGGCTCGGCCTTCGTCGCCGTGCCGGCGGAACAGTGGCGCGACGTGCTGTGCGTCCAGGAGACGCGCACCGTCGGCAACGACAACACCGTACGCTTCCACGGCATCGTCCTGCAGATCCCGCCGTCATCGCTGAGGCCGCACTACGTCAAGGCCAAGGTCCGCGTCCACCACTATCCGGACGCCACCTACGCCATATTCCACGGGCCGCGCCCGATCGCCCGCTACCGAGGCGATGGCGCGCTTCTGGAAGGAGACACCATGAAGAGGGCCGCGTGATGCCGCTCGACGCGACCCGCCCGTGGATAAGTGGACAGCTCGGCTACGCCGACCTGACCACTTCCCCACAGGCGCCACAACATCAACAGAGCGGTCAATCGATGTGCTACATAAACCGGCCAACTTAATTCGCTATCTACACCGCGGCGCCCCACCGTGCCGATGGAGTTCCGCTTGGACATCAGTGCGCGTATCAGAACGCGTCATTCAGCGCGATGCGCGCCATTCGCCGGCCGTCAAACCTCGATTACCAGGCTGGTCTTGGGGCGCGAACAACAAATCAACACGCAGCCTGTATCCGGCCGGTCCAGTGGATCCTCCAGGTACTCGACTTCGCCCTCGACCAACGCGCAAACACAGGTGTGGCAGATGCCCGACCGGCAACTGTAGTCCGGGCTCAGGCCGTGCCGCTCGGCAAGATCCAGGATGCTCTCACAAGCCGGGTCCCAACCAGCGGTCACGCCCGAGCGCGCGAACGTCACCTGGATCCCTCCGGCAAGCTCGCTTTCCGCGGTCGGCACTTTCGCCGGGCCGATGGGCCTGGCGTCTTCCTTCAGGAGCGAGGCAGGCCCGAAGAACTCGTAGTGGATACGTTGCTCCGAGACATCGTGGGATAGCAGGCCGCAATACAGCGACCGCATGAAGGGCGTTGGCCCACAGAGGTAGAATTCGTAATCGTCGAAGGGAAGCACCTGCTTCAACAATGCGATGTCGACACGACCCGAACTGTCGTAGTCGCGGCCCTGGATATCGTCCGCCCCCGGTTGGCTGTAGCGGATATGGGCGTGGACGTTGTCGTTGGCCTCGACCATCCGTCGGACATGGGCGCCCATGGCATGTTCGCGGCCGTCGCGGGCGCCGTGAATGAACCGGACAGGTCGCCCGGTACCACTCCGGACGATGGCGTTCATCATGCTGATCATCGGGGTGAGGCCGACGCCGCCGCTCAGCAGGACGACCGGCCGTTCGCCATCCGGATCGAGATGGAACTTGCCGCGCGGCGCCCCGACGCGGAGCTTGGCGCCAGCCGCCACCTCGTCATGGAAATAGTTCGACGACAACCCGGGCGCCAGGTCCAATCGGTCGGCGGGAGCGGGCTCCCGTTTTATGCTCACCCGGTAGTAGTCGGCGTTGGGGCTGTCGGATAGCGAATAGATGCGGAGCATCGGTTTCGGCTGGCCCGGGATACTCAGCTCGAAGGTGAGGAACTGGCCTGGCAGGAAACAGGATAACCCGGCGCCGTCCTCCGGCGTCAGATAGAAGGAGGTGATGGTCTCACTCTCGGGCTCCTTTCTATCCACGACAAACTCGCGATACCTCTCCCGGGTCTTGGCGGGGGCCGCCGCCTTGGTTAGCCGCTCCTCGAACGAGCCTTTCCAACCGTGCGACAGCGCCGGAATGTCCAAGGCCGCGGCGGCGCCTTCGAGGTTCTCCTTGTCGAAATACAGAAGCTCGTTGACCTCGCGCACGGTCATGGCTCCGGGGTCTCGCTCGACGAGCTCGAGGTGGTCGCCGGCGCCGACCCCACCCTCTTCGAGAACGCGGAGATAAAATCCCATGCGGCCGCTGGCCAGGAACTGATTCTGGAAGCCCTCTATTCCCATCTTGATTGCCAGCTTGTAGCAGGGCACGCGCGGCTGGCTGACCTCGACCACAGCGCTTCCCACGCGGAAAACGTCGCCAATGTGGATGTCGTCCTCCAGCATGCCTTCGACGGTAAAGTTCTCCCCGAACTGGCCAAGCGTGAAATCGTCGCGCCGCAACTCACGCGCCCAGTAGGCGTAGTTCTCGTACGTGTACACGTAGACCGCCCTGAAGGCCCCGCCGTGGCCCCACAGGTCCGCCTGCCCGTCACCGTCCAGGTTCAGCCTGTGCAGCATTACCCGGCCCTCTACCGGTTCCTTGAAAATTCCAGTCGTGACGACCTTGCCGTTTTGCGCAATGTCCTTGGGCATCGACACGTTGACCGATTTGAGCTTCATGGACCCCGGCCGCGGGGCAGGGTCATCCCCGGTGTCGACAGCTTCGAATCCATCGAAGGCAGGTGAGGAGCCTTGGAATGTCCAGGTGAAGGGCAGGCCCCGTTCTATTTGCAGCGCCTCTTCCACGCTGAAAGCCAACACCCTCTTGGCGCCGGGGAAACGTCGCGTGTGAGCCGGCTCCCAGAGAATCTCGGCCTCGCCTGTCAGCTGAAGCGTATCGCCGGTGTCGAAATCGATGAATAGGAGACCGCATTTCGGATTGATCGCGATATTGCCCAGGGTATTGAACATGCAGCTCCCGGCGTAGTCCGGAAGCAACAGCAGGGTCTGGTGCGCGACCATGACGAAGCCCGGCTCGCCCCCCCGGTGCGACACGTCGATCCCATGGCTCCAGTCCGCGGCGTCTTCGGAGAATTGGCTTGCGATAAACAGCGTATCGGCGCGAGCGACGAACGCCGCCTGGTCCTTGGTCAAGGCTCTCCCCGATGGACGGGCCTCTTCTCGCCCATGCTCTCGATCTCGCCGTCCGGGGCGGGCTGGCGGGCCTGGATGTATTTGGGACAGTTTCCGAAGCCTTGGACGACCTGGATCTGGAAACCCTCCGGGCTTTCGCGGCTCACTTTGCCGTTCACACGATTGCGCTGGCGGCTTTGGAACTCGATCCCCAAGGCGCCGATATCCGCGCCATCGACGAGAGTCTCGCCCAAGGGATCGCCATAGATCGGCCGCGCCCTTACGCGGAGTGCGCGGGCGCCAGCCGCCCGGACGAACCCAGGCGCACCGGCCAGAGCCGATGCCCAGGGCCGGCCGACGGGGTCGAGCGTGCCGACGATCAAGAGGGGCAGACGCGCGAAAAATGCCCGATCCTCGTCCGGCATGTAATCGCGAATCATCCGGTGGCCCAGATGCTCCATCTTTTCCGCGATTCCGAGCCGGGACTGGATCTCTTTCTCGCCCCGATGAAAGGGTGATTTGGCTTCCGACATCCCCCGAATCCCCTATGAATTCTCCAATCGGCGTGGGCGACGTGAAATTGGCGTTGCACGCCCATATTTTCAGCCATGAGGGGCGAATGGCCGCCACAGCCGACAGCCAGATGGCAGCGAGGCGGCGTCCCATTATCGGCCTGCCCAACGGCGAAGACTAGCGAAGAGTGGTGGGAGAGACCATGTGATGTGGAAGGCACTCGTATGCCGGGATTTGGCCAGACCGGGGCTCAATCAACGCACTTCGACGACCAGCGCTTTGGTCGGCTGAGCCGTCGTTCGGGACCACCTGGCGCTTTCAGCGCATCGAATTTCGGTCCGTGGCCCGGCGCCTGGCGCTGCCTTGCGGCGCCTGGGCGGCATCCCTATAAGTGGCGCGGATGAGCCGCTGGACCGGCGCGGCGAGGAGGTATCGACCAGGGATGATCGTGGTCACCGGCGGCGCCGGCTTCATCGGGTCAAATCTCGTGGCCGCGCTCGAGGAGCGCGGCGCGGGCGAGATCGTGGTCTGCGACCGCCTGGGCGACGGCGAGAAGTGGCGCAACCTCGCCAAGCGCGAGCTGGCCGACTTCGTGACCCCGGAAGCCCTCCTCAAGTATCTGGATGCCCACGCGGGCGGCATCGAGGCGATCTTCCATATGGGCGCCATCTCGGCCACCACGGAAGTCGATGCGGACCTCCTGATCGCCAACAATTTCGGCGTCTCGCTCGACCTCTGGCGCTGGTGCGCGCGGCACGGCTCGCGCCTGATCTACGCGTCCTCGGCGGCCACCTATGGCGATGGCGCGCAAGGCTTCGACGACGACGGCAGCCCCGAGGGCCTGGCGCGGCTCCGCCCCCTCAACGCCTACGGCTGGAGCAAGCACCTGTTCGACCGCCGGGTCGCGCGCATCGCGCGGGACGCCGGGCCGAGACCCGCCCAGTGGGCCGGGCTCAAGTTCTTCAACGTTTACGGACCCAACGAGTACCACAAGGGCGCCATGCGAAGCGTGGCCCACCAGGTCCACGAGCGCATCGCCTCGGGGCGGCCGGCGCGCCTCTTCCGCTCCCACAACCCGGATTACGAAGACGGCGGCCAGTTGCGCGACTTCGTCTGGGTCGGCGATTGCGTCGACGTGATGCTTTGGCTCCTCGATCATCCGGGCACGAGCGGCCTCTTCAACCTCGGCACCGGCAAGGCCCGCAGCTTCGCCGATCTGGCCAACGCGGCGTTCCGGGCGCTGGGGAGGAAGCCGGAGTTAGTGTTCACCGATACGCCCGCCGAGTTGCGCGGCCGCTATCAGTACTTCACCGAGGCGGAGATGGGCCGCCTGCGCGCGGCCGGCTACCAAGCGCCCTTCACGTCCGTCGAGGACGGCGTTGCCATCTACCTCCGCGACTACCTCGCCACGGGAGCGCCCTACCGGTGAGGGCGGGGCGGCTTGGCGGCCCGGGCGCGTCATGATCCTCTCCATCGCCTATCCGGAGATCGATCCGATCATCTTCGAGATCGGGCCCCTGGCGGTGCGCTGGTATGCGCTCGCCTACATCGTCGGCCTGCTCCTCGGCTGGCGCTATATGCGCTATCTGGCCGCGCGCGACCCAGCGGGGCCGGACGGGCAGGCAGTGGACGATTTCCTCGTCTGGGCGACGGTCGGCGTGGTGCTGGGCGGGCGGCTCGGCTACATCCTCTTCTATCAGCCAGGCGTTTATCTCGCGAACCCCGAACAAATCCTGTTCCTGTGGCGCGGCGGCATGAGCTTCCACGGCGGCGCCCTGGGCGTGATCGCCGCGACTTATTTCTTCGCCCGACGGCGGCGCCTGCCCATCCTGCGCCTGGGCGACCTCGTCGTCTGTGCCGTGACCATCGGGCTCTTCTTCGGGCGCATCGCCAACTTCGTCAATGGCGAGCTCTACGGCCGACCGAGCGACGTATCCTGGGCCATGGCCTTCCCCACCGGCGGCCCCGCGACCCGGCATCCGAGCCAGCTCTACGAGGCCGCGCTCGAAGGGCTGGTGCTGTTCCTGGTGCTGTTCGCGCTCGTCCGCTTCACGCGCGCGCGCGAGCGCCCCGGATTCCTCATCGGCGTCTTCTTCGCGGGCTACGGGTTGGCGCGGATCGCGGTCGAATTCTTCCGCGAGCCCGATACCCACCTGGGCTTCCTCGTGGCCGGCGCCACCATGGGCCAGCTCCTCTCCCTGCCCATGGTGGCCGGAGGCCTGGCCTTGGCGGTGTGGGCACGACGGCGACGGATGTGAGCGCGCTGGCCGATCGCCTGTGCCAGGCGATCGCGCGCGAGGGGGCGATCACTGTGGCCCGCTACATGGCCGAGGCCCTCGGCCACCCCGAGCATGGCTATTACACGCGCTCGGACCCCCTGGGCGCGGCGGGCGATTTCACCACCGCGCCCGAGATCAGCCAGATGTTCGGGGAACTGATCGGCCTCTGGTGCCTCGACCGCTGGCGCGCAATGGGCGGGCCGCGGCCGGTGCGCCTCACCGAGCTCGGCCCCGGGCGCGGCACCTTGATGGCGGACGCGCTGCGCGCGACGCGCCTCGACACCGACTTTCTGTCCGCCGCCGAGATCCACCTCGTGGAGACGAGCCCCGCGCTTAGAGGGAAGCAGGCGGCGGCACTCGAAGGACACCGCGCAACTTGGCACGCGGCACTTGCGACGGTGCCGGCGGGGCCCCTGCTTCTGGTCGCCAACGAGTTCTTCGACGCCCTGCCCATCCATCAGTTCGAGCGGACCGCCGAGGGTTGGCGCGAGCGCCTGGTGACGCTCGATGCGGGCACCGGGGCCTTCGCGTTCACCCTCGAGCCAACCTGCGCGGTCACGGGGGCCGCGATGCCGGCGGCGGCCCCCATCGGCGCGATCTTCGAGACACGGCCCGACGCTATCGCGCTCGCCCGGGAGATCGGCACCCGCCTCCTGAACGCGGGCGGCGCCGCGCTGGTCCTCGATTACGGCCACGCCCGCTCGGGCCTCGGCGACACGCTCCAGGCCGTGCGCCGGCACGCGCCGCACGCGGTGCTGGAGGACCCCGGCGAAGCGGACCTCACGGCCCATGTGGATTTCGATGCCCTGGCGCGGGCCGCCGGGCGGGCGGGCGCCGCCGTCCATGGCCCCGTCACCCAGGGCGCCTTCCTGGGGGCGCTCGGTATCGCGGCCAGGGCCAAGACGCTCCTCACCAAGGCCACGCCCACGCAGGCGGTAGAGATCGAGGCCGCGCACCGCCGCCTCACCGAGCCGGACGCCATGGGCAACCTGTTCAAGGCCGTGGCGCTCACACCGCCCGGGGCGCCGGCACCCGCCGGGTTCGACAGAGCGACCTGAGCCCCGGAATATTGCCCGCGCCCGCCGCGCGCACTAATCTGCCGCCAAATTGCCGACCAGGCAGGGAGACCGAGATGGCCATCCACTTCGACGAGAAAGAGTTCGCGGCGCGCCAGCGGGCCACCATCAAGGCCATGGTGAAACGCGATCTCGACGGCCTCCTGATGTTCCGCCAGGAAAGCATGTACTACCTGACCGGCCAGGACACCTTCGGCTACTGTTTCTTCCAGTGCCTCTACCTCGGCGCCGACGGGACCATGACCCTGCTCACCCGCCTCCCCGACGCGCTGGCCGCCAAGCACACCTCCGTCATCGAGGACGTCAGGCCGTGGCACAACCTGCCGGACGCCAATCCGGCCGAGGATCTGCGCGCCATCCTCGAGGAGCACGGATGCCGCGGCAAGCGGCTCGGCATGGAGCTCGATGCCTACGGCCTGACCGGCCTCATCTACACCCGCGTTCAAGCCGCGCTCACCGGATTCTGCAACATCGAGGATGCCTCGGACCTCGTGACCCGGCTGCGGGTCGTCAAGAGCGCCAAGGAGCTCGATTACATCCGCCGGGCGGGAAAGCTCGCCGACGACGCCCCCGTGGAAGCCAACCGCCTCGCCGTGCCCGGCGCCTTCGAAGGCGACATCCTGGCCGCCATGCAGGGGGCCGTGTTCAAGGGCGACGGCGAATATTCCGGCAACGAGTTCATCATCAACTCGGGCGAGCTCGCGATCCTCGGGCGCTACCTCGCCGGGCGCCGCCACCTCGACGCCCGGGACCAGCTCACCATCGAGTGGGCCGGTGTCTTCCGCCACTACCACGCGGCCATGATGCGCACCATCCTCACCGGCGGGGCGACCAGGGCCCAGCGCAACTTGCACGCCGCCGCGGTCGAGGCCCACCAAGCCTCGGCCGCCACCCTCGAGCCCGGCAAGACCTGCGGCGACGTCTTCGACGCCCACGCGCGGGTCCTGTCCAAGGCCGGCTACAAGCACATGTCCGCGACCGGCTACAGCATGGGCGCGACCTACGCGCCGACCTGGATGGACTGGCCCATGTTCTGGCACGGCAACGACACCGTCATCCGGCCGGGCATGGTGTTCTTCATCCACACCATAACCATGACCCGGAACGAGCGGCACGCCCAGGCACCGGGACAGAGCTACATCATCACCGAGAAGGGCAACGAGCCGCTCTCCCGGATGCCCATGGACCTCGTGGTCAATGCCTAGAGAGGCGCGGTGGACGCCGTGAGGGGAACACCGACCGGGCTTTTGGCCGATGCCCTCGAGGGTGGCGGCGTGCGCCATGCCTTCTTCACGCGCGCGGGCGGTGTCAGCACGGGGCTATACGCGTCCCTCAATTGCGGCCTCGGCTCGGATGACGAGCGCGCGTGCGTGCTGGAGAACCGGGCGCGTGCCGCGGCAGCCTTCGGCCGTCCGCCGGAAGCCCTCGTGACGGCCTATCAAATACACAGCCGCGAGGCGGTGACAGTCGATGCGCCGTGGAAAAACGAGGACAGGCCCCACGCCGATGCGCTCGCCACGCGCACGCCCGGCATCGTGCTCGGCGTGCTGACCGCCGATTGCACGCCCGTGCTGTTCGCCGACGCGCAAGCGGGAGTCGTCGGCGTCGCCCACGCCGGGTGGCGCGGCGCGCGCGCCGGCATCCTCGATGCGACGGTCGAGGCCATGACCACGCTCGGCGCCCGGGCCGGTTGCATCGCCGCGGCCATCGGGCCCACGATCGCGCAGGCTTCCTACGAGGTGGGCCCCGAGTTCCCGGCCCCGTTCCTGGAGGAAAGCGCCGAGAACGGGCGTTTCTTCATCGGATCGAGCCGCGCGGGCCACCATATGTTCGACTTGCCGGGCTACGTGCGCAGCAAGCTTGAGGGCCTCGGCCTCGGCCGGTTGGCCGACCTCGGGCGCGACACCTGCGCCGAGGAGGCGGATTTCTTCAGTTACCGCCGCGCCACCCTCTGCCGGGAAGACCGCTTCGGCACAAGTCTTTCCGCCATCATGCTGACCGGCTGACTGGGAACGGGCAGACCAGGGACATGCCGTATCTGATCATCTTCCTCTTCATCTTCCTGCTGGGCATGCTCGTCAGCTGTATTATCTGAGGCACCTATGTGGCACGCCGTAAGACGGGCATCGGGCGCGCTGGCCATGGCGCTGGCCGTGGCCGCGTGCGGCGATCTGCCCAAGCCCTTCGACCATGCCCAGCAGGGCACCCCAGTCGACCACGACCTCCTTAGCCTGCCCGACGGCCGGGGCATCATGGTGATGCCCATCGAAGATGCGCCCGACAAGATATCCGATCGCCTGGTGACCGCCATGGTGGCCGCGCTCGCGCGCGCCAACGTGCCGGCGAGCGCCAGGGACTCGAACCGCTCGAGCTATTTTCTCGAAAGCCGGGTCGTCTGGACCACCGTGAAGCCGGACCGCACCCGGATCGTCCTGCTGTGGCAACTCCGCGACCACGACGGTCGCATCGTCGGACGCCACCTGCAACACGAGGAGACCAGTGCGAGGGAATGGGATACGGCCGCGCCTATCCTGTTTGCCGCCATCGCCGCCAACGCGACGCCGCCGATCGCACGCTTCGTCCAGGACGAGGACCAGGAGATGGCGGCGCTTGCCTCGGACCTGAAGGTCGCGATCGGACCTGTCGAGGGCGCGCCCGGCGACGGCAACGCAACCCTCGCCCGCGCGGTGGCCTTTCTCCTCGAACACGCCGGCATGACTGTTGTCTCCGACATCGGCTGGGCCGACGCCATCGTGCTCGGCACCGTCGATCTGGGCCCGCCCCGGGACGGCACCCAGTCGATGGCCGTGGACTGGAGTGTGATCGACCCCGACGGCGAGGAGATCGGCTCCATCAACCAGGCCAACAACATCCCCGCCGGCGCACTCGACGGCCCCTGGGGCGATATCGCCTTCGCGATCGCCACGGGTGCGACCGAGGGCATCGTCGCCCTCCTCGACCGGATAGCGGCCACGCAGCAATGACCGCGACGGGAAGGGCGCGCGGGGCCGGCTCAATCGTTTACAGGGCCGAAGCCGGTTGATATAGATTGCCCCGCCCAGGAGGCGAGCGGAACGCCGCCCATCCGCCCGAATGCGCGAACAGCGATTGCCCACATGAAACTCATCGCCGGCAACAGTAATCGGCCCCTGGCCGAAGCGATCTCGGCATATCTGAAGGTGCCGCTGACGCGCGCCAGCATCCGGCGCTTCTCGGACATGGAGATATTCGTCGAAATCCTGGAGAACTGCCGCGGCCAGGACGTCTTCGTCATCCAGTCGACCTCCTACCCGGCCAACGACCATCTCATGGAGCTCCTGGTAACGCTGGACGCGCTCAAGCGCGCCTCGGCCCAGCGCATCACCGCCGTCCTGCCCTATTACGGATATGCGCGGCAGGACCGGAAGACCGGCCCGCGGACCCCCATCTCCGCCAAGCTCGTGGCCGACCTCCTGACCACGGCGGGCGCGCACCGGGTGCTGACCCTCGACCTCCACGCGGGCCAGATCCAGGGCTTCTTCGACATCCCGACCGACAACCTGTTCGCGGCCCCCGTGTTCGCCAACGACCTCAAGGAGACCTTCAACGGCGAGGATCTGGTGATCGTCTCCCCCGACGTGGGCGGCGTATTGCGCGCCCGGGCGATCGCGCGGCGGCTTGACGCGGACCTCGCGATCATAGATAAGCGCCGCGAGCGCGCCGGTGAATCGGAAGTCATGAACGTCATCGGCGAGATCGAAGGGCGGCGCTGCGTCCTCGTTGACGACATCGTCGATTCGGCCGGTACATTGTGCAACGCGGCCGTGGCGATGATGGCGCAAGGGGCAACGTCGGTCGATGCCTATGTCACGCACGGGGTGCTATCGGGCGGGGCGGTGGGGCGGATCGCCGGTTCGCCGATCCAGCGAATGGTCATCACCGACAGCATCATGGGGACCGAGGCGGTTCGGGTCACCGATCGCGTCCGGCAACTGACCATCGCCCCACTGCTCGGCGAGGCGATCAGCCGGATCAGCGACGAATCCTCGGTCTCCAGCCTGTTCGACTAAGGCGGCGCGCGGTGAAAATCGGTGGTGGTGCGAGCAAGGTGCGCGCCGTTGCATTGAAAGCTCGGAAGAGAGGCAGACATGGCGGAAATTCAGACCATCGCGGCGGAGCGCCGCGAGAAGACCGGTAAGGGGCCGGCACGCGCCGCACGGCGGGCCAACCTCGTTCCGGCCATCATCTACGGCGGACAGGAGGAGCCGGCGATGATCGCCATCGAGCGCGCTATCCTCGATATGGAGATCCGCAAGCCGGCGTTCTTCGGCACCATCGTCGACATCAAGGTCAATGGCGAGAGCATCCGGGTACTGCCGCGCGAGCTGCAGCTCCACCCGGTCACCGAGAACGCGCTGCACCTCGATCTCCTGCGCGTCACCGAGCGCACGCGCATCAGCGTCAACGTGCCCGTGGTATTCGAGAACGAGGATGCATCGCCGGGCCTCTCGCGCGGCGGCGTGCTCAACGTGGTGCGCTACGAGATCGAGGTCGTGTGCCAGGCGGGTAACATTCCGGCCCAGATCGTGGCCGACGTGGGCGGCCTCGATATCGGTGACAGCCTGCATATCAGCATGATCGATCTACCCGCGGGCGTGCAGCCGGCGGAGCAGGACCGCGACTTCACGATCGCCGCGGTCGCCACCCCCACGGTCATGTCCGAGGAAGAGGAAGAGGAAGAGGAAGAGGGCGAGGGCGAGGAGGACGAGATGGCCGAGGGCGACGCCCAAGCCCCCGAGGCTGGCGAGGAAGGCGGCGGAGCGGAAGAGTAGGCGCCCCCGCGCGCGGGACCGCCCATGGCACTCATGGTCGGGCTGGGCAACCCCGGCCCGCGCTACGAAGCCAACCGCCACAACATCGGCTTCATGGCGGTGGACGCCATCCACCACCGCCACGGGTTCGGCCCTTGGCGCACGCGCCATCACGGCCTCATGGCCGAGGGCGTGGTGGCGGACCGCAAGGCCCGAGTCCTCAAGCCCATGACCTTCATGAACGAATCGGGCCGCTCGGTCGCGGCCGCGGCGCATTACTACCGCATCCCGAGCGAAGCCATCTTCGTCCTCCACGACGAGATCGACCTGCGCGCGGGCAAGGTCCGGGTCAAGCGCGGTGGCGGGTCCGCCGGCCATAACGGGTTGCGCAGCATCGACGCCCATCTCGGCGCCGACTACTGGCGCGTCCGCATCGGCGTCGGCCATCCCGGCGACCGCGAGAGGGTGATGGGCCACGTGCTGAACGACTTCGCCAAGGCCGATCGGGGCTGGCTCGACAAGCTGCTCGACGCCCTGGCCGAATGCGCGCCGCTGCTGGTCGAGGGCCGGGCCGCCGACTTCATGAGCAAGGTCGCGATGCTGACCACCCCGCCCAAGCCGCCCCAGGCACCGGCCAAGGAGGCTGAGCCGGGCGATGGGATTTAACTGCGGCATCATCGGCCTGCCCAACATCGGCAAGTCGACCCTGTTCAACGCGCTCATCGCCAACGCGGCGGCGGAGGCGAGCAACTATCCCTTCTGCACGATCGAGCCCAACGTCGGCCGGATAGCCGTGCCCGACCCTCGCCTGCGGCAAATCGTCGAGCACGGCAAATCGCCGGTCATAATCCACACCCAGATCGAGTTCACGGACATCGCCGGCCTCGTGCGCGGCGCCAGCCGCGGCGAGGGCCTCGGCAATCAGTTCCTCGCCCATATCCGCGAGGTGGACGCCGTGGCCCATGTGCTGCGCTGCTTCATCGCCGGTGGGGTGAGCCATGTGGAGGGCAAAGTCGATCCCTTGCGGGACGCCGAGATCGTCGAGACCGAGCTTATGCTCGCCGATCTCGAAAGCCTCGAACGGCGCGTCGAATCCGCCGCCAAGCGGGCCCAGGCGGGCGAAGAGGAAGCGGTAAGGACCATGCCGGTGATGCGGGCCGCGCTCGAAGCCCTGCGGGACGGCCGGCCCGCGCGTCAGGCCGCGATCGCGCCAGGCGAGAAGGGCACGCTCCGGCGGCTCAACCTCCTCACGTCGAAACCCGTTCTCTACGTCTCCAACGTGGACGAGGACGCGGCGGCCGAGGGCAACGAATGGAGCGCGCGCGTGGCCGCGATGGCCGCCGCCCAAGGGGCCGAGCACGTGGTCATCTCGGCCGCCATCGAGGCCGAGCTGGCGCGGCTTCCCGACGAGGCCGAGCGGCGCGAGTTCCTCGCCTCGCTCGGCCTCGAAGAGCCGGGGCTCTACCGTCTCATCCGCGCCGGCTACCGCCTCCTCGACCTCATCACCTTCTTCACGTCCGGGCCCAAGGAGAACCGGGCCTGGACCGTGCACCGCGGCGCCACCGCGCCCCAGGCCGCCGGGGTTATCCACAGCGACTTCGAGCGCGGCTTCATCACCGCCGAGACCATCTCGCTCGAGGACTTCATCGCCTGCGACGGGGAGCAAGGCGCGAAGGCGGCGGGTAAGGTGCGCCAGGAGGGTCGCGGCTACGTGCTCCAGGACGGCGACATCATCCGCTTCCGCTTCAACGTGTGAGACCGCCGGAGAGCCGCCCTTGAACGCGCCACGGGTGACGACCTCCTCGCGTCATCCCTCGCCGCTTCGTAAATTTATGCCCCAAGTGCGCGAGTGTCGGTATTCTCAGGCAGAAATTACGGTGGGGGACACATCCATGGGACAGACAATCACGCTCACGGCCGGCGACGGCTTCGTGCTCGACGCCTACCGGGCCGACCCGACGGGCACGCCCAGGGGCGGGCTCGTGGTGATCCAGGAGATCTTCGGGGTCAACAGCCATATGCGGGGCGTGGCCGACGCATTCGCCGCCGATGGCTACGCGGTCGTGGCCCCGGCCCTGTTCGACCGGGCGGAGAAGGGGGTCGAGCTCGGCTATACGCCGGCGGACATCGAGCAGGGCCGCGAGCTGCGTGCCGAGGTCGGCTGGGACGCGCCGCTCCTCGACATCGCGGCCGCGATCCAGGCGTTGGGGGGCGCGGGCCGAATCGGCACGGTCGGCTATTGCTGGGGCGGCTCGGTCACCTGGCTTACGGCCACCCGGCTCGATGTCGCCGCAGCCGTCTGCTACTACGGCGGCCAGATCGGCGATTACCGCGACGAAGCGGCTTCATGCCCCGTGATGATGCATTTCGGCGAGACCGACGCCGGTATCCCGCTCACCAACGTCGAGGCGGTGCGCGCGGCGCAGCCCGCGGCCACGGTCCACCTCTACCCCGCCGGGCATGGCTTCAACTGCGAGCAGCGCTCGGACTACCACGCCAAGAGCGCGGCGCTGGCCCGCGAGCGGACGCTGGCCTTCTTCGCCAGGCACGTGGGATAGCCGGGAGGGGCGGGAGGGGCGGCAGGCCCCGTCACAGGCCGCCTTGGCCGAGCTCCTGCCAGGTGAGCCGGCCGTCGCCGTCGCCGTCCTTCGACCGGAAGCGGCGGGTGTGGGACAGCTCGAACTCTTCGAGCGTGATGGTGTCGTCGCCGTTCGTGTCCACACCCGTGAAGCGGGCGACCCAGCGCGTCTCCATCAGCGCCTGCTGGTCGGCGCCCATTCCCTTCTCCGCTCCCTGCCGCTTCACGACGTCGATGAACTGGCCCAAGGTGAATTGGCCGTCTCCGTCCTCGTCCAGGGTGTGGAAGACCTTGCGCTGGAAGCCGATCAGCTCTGCCTCGCTCAGATAGCCGTCGCCGTCCGAGTCGATCGCGCGGAACTGCGCCATGCCGGGGTTGGGGGCCGCGGGCTCGTCCGCGGCCAGCGCCACCACGGGCGCCAGGGCAATCGCCAGGACCGCGCCGAGGGGCGCCAAGCGAGGGTTTCTCACGTTCCGTCCACTCCATGACTGGGGAAAGGGGTCAGCGGGCTATCATAAACCCGATTCCCCATGGAGGGCGCGTCAAGAAATCGTGTTCTCGCACCGGCCGCGCAAACGACGGCAATGTTCGATCGGCCTATTCGATGTGGCGCTCGATGGCTTCTATCAGGTGCCGGATCGAGACCGGCTTCGAGAGGTAGTCCTCGCATCCGCTCGCGCGCACGCGCTCCTCGTCCCCATAGGCGGCAAAGGCGGTCACGGCAATGACGGGGATATCCCGCAAGTCCTCGCTGGCCTTGATCGTCCTGGTCACGTCCATGCCCGATACGCCGGGAAGCTGCATGTCCATCAGTATCAGGTCCGGGTGCCGCTCCTCGGCGAGCCGGATCGCCGCCGCGCCGTCCGTGGCCTCGATGCAGATATAGCCGTGGGCCAGAAGCACCTCGCGAAACACGGTCATGTTGAGGTCGTCGTCCTCGACCACAAGCACGGTTTTCGACATGAGCCCCTCACCCTCATAAATCAGTCGCGGCACGGTCCGTTCGAATTCGATTCTCGGGTCCATGAATCCAGTCCAATCAACGGTTGTACAACTCGAAGCCGGTCGACGGCCGCACCGGTTGAATGGCGGCACGCACACATCGCCGGTGTGCTTTATGCCAGGCCGACGACTATCGCGAAGTGATCGCAATCACAATGCGAAATATGTCCCGGTTCGCGGTCAAGGGGTCGTTTTCACCCCCCGACCGAAGCGCACGGAATGATAGGATCGACGCCTGCTGCAACCCTTGGGCCTAGGTGGACCGAATAGGATGAACGAAGGAGGCGCGCCCGAGCGGCGCGGGCCGGCGGCGCCATGGCCGCGACCCGGCCGCCGGGCGGCGCGGCCGGACGGCGGTTCTGGTCTCCACGCCCGTGCCCAGGGCGTGGGCGACGATGATCTGGCTCGACACGCCTGGGATATGAGGACGAGTTGCGCTGCGCCTTGTCCGCCGGCATCCCCGGCTTGGGCTTGGGTCCGCCTGGCTCGACGAGGCCGGAATCGAACCACCGCCTCGAGGCCTCCGCCCTGAGAACCATCCGTCAGCCCCGCCGGCGGCTCAGAGGCCGCGAGAGCGCTTGCGGAAATCCGAGATGGTGCGGAAGTCGGGCCGAGATCGCCGAGCGCCATGATCGGCCGGCCTACAGGTCCAGATTATCTGGACCGAAGCCGGATGCCGTTTACACGCGGGTCGACGCCCGCAATTCTCGGACAGGCCTAGGTGGACCGAATAGGATGAACGAAGGAGGCGCGCCCGAGCGGCGCGGGGGCGGCGAAGCCGGACGGCTTCTGGTCTCCACGGTGCCCTTCTGCCGATATGACGAAGCCCCCCGCGCCTGGCTCGACGAGGCCGGAATCGAAGTGGTCGAGAACCCCGTCGGCCGGCGGCTCAAGGAAGACGAGATCGCCGACATGATCGGCGGCTACGATTATCTGATCGCGGGTACCGAGCCGGTTACCGACCGCGTCCTCTCGCGCGCGGACCGCCTCAAGCTCATCGTCCGCGTCGGCATCGGCCTCGACAGCGTCGACCTGGCCGCCGCCCGGGCGCGCGGCGTCGCCGTCTCCTACACCCCCGATGCCCCCTCCCCCGGCGTCTCCGAGCT
This sequence comes from Alphaproteobacteria bacterium, assembly GCA_963666705.2. Taxonomy (GTDB): domain Bacteria; phylum Pseudomonadota; class Alphaproteobacteria; order CADEGL01; family CADEGL01. Next base: position 126,215 of record CAXXKO010000014.1, read on the forward strand.
GACCATCGGCCTGATGCTCGCCCTTCTGCGCCAGACCCATATCGCCGACCGGACACTCCACGCGGGCGGCTGGGACCGCTTCATGGGCCGGCGCCTGGCGGAGGTCACGGTCGGCGTCATCGGGGTGGGCCGCATCGGCAAGCGGGTCATCCGCCATCTGAGGGGGGGATTCCCCGGTGTCCGCCTGATGGCCAACGATCTCGTCCCCGATCAGGATTTCGCCGCCAAGTACGACGTGATCTGGGCCGAGAAGGATGCGATCTATCGCCACGCCGACGTGATTACCCTGCACCTGCCGCTGACGCCGCGGACACGGGATATGATGGGCGCGGCGGAGCTCGCCGTCATGAAGCCCGACGCCGTGCTCGTCAATACCGCCCGCGGCGGCATCGTGAACGAGGCGGCGCTCGCCGCCGCGCTCCGCGCGGGCGGAATCGGCGGCGCCGCGGTCGATGCTTTCGTGGAGGAGCCCTATAGCGGTGCGCTCGCGGGCATCGACCGCTGCATCCTTACCTGCCACATGGGCTCCATGACCCAGGATTGCCGCACCCGCATGGAGCACGAGGCGACGCAGGAGGTGCTGCGCCAGGCTCGCGGCGAGCCTCTACGCTCGCTGGCGCCCGAGGCCGAATACAGTATTCAGGCGGCGCGCTGACCGGCACGAATCGAGCCCTCCGCGCAGGCGCGCCGGAGTGTCGGAGTGCCGGCGGGCCGCTTTGCGGCCTGGAGCGATTCCAGACGAGGTGGAATCGCTCTAGTGGATTGATTCCAACGTTTGGAACCCTCGGTTTCGTGCTGCGATGATTTCATTGGGGTCGGCTTTCCAGATGAATGGCTGTGGGTTGGCGGCATTGTATTCGTGGATGAAGCGGTTGATGGCGGCCTGGAAGTCGACGACGGAATGGAAGACGCCGTGCTTGAGCCTGCGTCGCGTGAGCTTGGCGAAGAAGCCCTCGACGGCATTGAGCCACGAGCACGAGGTCGGCGTGAAGTGGAAGGTCCAGCGTGGATGGCGGTCGAGCCAGGCGCGGACTTTGTCCTTCTTGTGCGCCGCGTGATTGTCGAGGACCACATGAATGGCCTTGTCCGTCGGCACCTCGCGTTCGATACGGTTGAGGAAGCGGATGAACTCCTGATGGCGGTGGCGCTGCATGTTCTGGCCGATGACCGTTCCGTCGAGAATGTTGAGCGCGGCGAACAGCGTCGTCGTGCCGTGCCGCTTGTAGTCATGGGTCATGGTGCCGGCGCGGCCCTTCTTCATGGGCAGGCCGGGCTGGGTGCGGTCGAGCGCCTGGATCTGCGACTTCTCGTCGATCGACAGCACCACCGCATGAGCCGGCGGATCGACATACAAGCCAACGACATCGGTGAGTTTCTCGGCGAATGCCGGGTCGTTCGACAGCTTGAAGCGCCGCCAGCGGTGCGGGCTGAGACCGTGGGCCTTCCAGATCGCCTGCACCGTCGAGGCGGCGATACCGGCCGCCGCGGCCATCGCGCGCAGCGTCCAGTGGGTCGCCTCGTGGGGCGGCGGTTGCTGCGTCAGGCGGACGATCCAGGCGACACGATCGGGCGCGATCGGCGCCTTGCCGGGCGGACGGGACTTGTCGCGAAGCAGGCCGCCGACGCCCTCGTGCATGAACCGCTCCTGCCAACGCCACACGCAGGTCTTGGACTTGCCGGTCTCGGCCATGATCGCCGAAGTGCCCAGACCCGCGCCGCTCAAAAGGACGATACGCGCCCGCCAGACGTGCTTCTGCGGGCTCTTGGGGTCCGCGACGATCGCGCGCAATCGCTGACGCTCGCCGGCAGATACGGTGAAGGAGATTCCGCTGCGCATGCGATAGACTCGCATGCCACAGCACAAAACGGAACGTCCCTATCCGGTTAAGGCAGGTCGTGCGCCCTGGGGTTGCAAGCCGTGGATCAACTGGCGGTATGTGATGGTTGGCCGGGCCATGGCGCGGCTCAGGACGAAGTCGCCGAGGTCGTCGATCCGCCGGCGGCGGTTGAAGCGATAGGCCCATTCCCGGCCATAGCGCGGCAAGTGCTTGGCGCTGACGCCATGGTAGGTGCCGTTGAGCCAGGTCTTGAGGTTGCTGAACAGGACGTGGATGATCGGCATCTGCGTCTCGGCGTTCTTGCCTTGGCCTTGGACGGTGGGCTGGTGCTGGTAGACGGCGCCGAGCCCGGCATAGCCCTTGAAATCGTCGGTCAGCAGGCGCGCGCCCGGCGTCACGGCGGCCCGCACGAAGCCGCCGAGCTGCTCGGCATTGGCCCGGGGCAGGATGGCAAGCCGCGCCCGGCCGGCGACGAAGCCGCTGCCCTCGACCCCCTTGCCCGGCGCCACCGCCACCTTCTCCACCGCCAGCACGAGCAGGCTCTTGTTGGCATTGGCCATCCCGCGGCCCCGGCTCTCGGGCTTGCCGCGCCCGCCGTAGTAGCTCTCATCGACCTCGACCATGCCGTCCAGCAACGCATCCGGCCGCTCCGCCAAGCCATGGCGCAGCTTGTGAGCCATCAGCCATGCGGTCTCATAGCGAAGCCCCAGCTCGCGCGCCAGGAACAGGGCCGAGACCCCGCGCTTGTCCCGCCCCATCAACCACGCCGCCAGGAACCATTTGGGCAACGGTGTGCGGGTGCGGTGGAAGATGGTTCCCGCCGTCACCGACTCTTGACGACCGCAAGCCGCGCATTCGAAGACGCGCGCCCGCGCCTTGTGCCGATAGCCCCGCCGGTGCCCGCAGCGGGCGCACGCAAACCCAGACGGCCAGCGTCGATCCGCCAAGGCCAGGATGCACGATTCCTCGTCTCGGTAGCGCTCTTGGAACGTCAACAAGCCGCTCATGCCCTGTCTCCCGACCAATCCTCAGAGGCGGGAACAGTACACCCTTAGAGCGAACATATAAAGAACACTCGGTCGCTACCTGCATTAACCGGATAGGGACGAAACGGAATCCCAAATCGGACTCTTTCGTTCCGATCAATCCACTAGGGCAGGCCGAGAAGGCCGGGTGTCAGCACGCCCATCGCCAGCAACAGGCGGTAAGCCGCCTCCTTGGTGTCGAAATAGGCGGATGTGTAATTGATGCGGGCGGCGTTCAACTCGTTCTCCGAATCGAGCACGTTGAGCGCGCTCTCCTTCCCCGCGGCCCGGAGCTTCTGACGCGCATCGAACACCTCGCCGGCGATATTGACGGCGTTTTCCAGTAGCGCCACCCGCTGGCGCGCGGTCTCCAGGCTCTCCCAGGCAAGGCGAACCTCCTCGACGACTTCACGATCGGCGAGGTTGAGGTTCGACATCGAGGCCGATAATTCCTCCGTCGCGCGCTGTACGGCCGCCGTCGTGCCGCCGCCGCCAAAGAGATTCCACGTCAACTGGATGAGGACCGTGGCATCCCGCTTCTTACCCTCGACGCCCTCGATATCCTCCTCCCAGTTACCGCTGGCCACCAGATCGATCTGGGGGAAGAAGGCGGACCGCGCCGCTTCCCTCTGCGCGCGAGCGATGTCGACCTGCCTGTCGCGCTGACCGAGGGCGGGATTGTCCATCCGGGCCTTGGCGATGGCGACCTCGACGCTGTTGGGCAGAAGGTCCGTGTCGAGCTCGGGCTCGATCATCTCCTCGGCCACGGGCGCATGGCCGAACAGGCCCAAGTAGCGGGTAATGCTGTCCCGCAGGCCGCCGGTAATAAAGACGCGCCGCTCCTTGGAAAGCTGGAGCCGCAATTTGGCCTGGAGAACGTCCACCGTGAGGCCGGAGCCGCGCCGCACGCGCTCGTCCTCGAGATCGAGCTGACGCTGGATATTCTTTTCGTTGATCTCGGCCAGCTCCAGGAGCTGCGATTGCCGCAGCACCCCGAGATAGGCGCTGATACCGAGGAACAGGATGTTCTTGCTCGTCTGGTCGAGGGTGTCCTCGGCCAGCCGGCGGCTCGACTTGGCCCCGGCGAGGCTCGCCTCGTTATTGAAGCCGTCGAACAGGTTCTGGGTGATGGTGAGGGTGATCTTCTTGCGGTCGCCGCGAAATGCATCGCCCGAGCCCGCCCGCCGGCCCGGGCTGTCGACCACTGAATAGCCGGCGCTTCCGGTCAGGTCGGCCGACGGGAGGAAGGCCGCGTAAGCCTGATCCACGCCCGCGGCCGCGGCCGCCATGTTGCTCGTGTCCGCCTGGATTCGCGGGTTCGAATCGAGTAGAAACCGCAGCTCTTCCTCGAAGCTTTGCGCCGACGCCGCGTGCGCCGACACAAGCAGGCCCGCAACACATAGGGCCAGCCAGCCTCTGCGATTCGGGGATCGGGGCCAGTTCGACTCGGGGGAACATCCCCACTCGACGAGAATAGCAACGACAAAGACCACCTCGCCGACGCCCTCCCTGAGTCCCGTCCCAGGCGGTGACGCGCCCCTCCAGGCTCGTTTGCCCTCCCTCGTTTTCCGTAGGGCGGACGAAATGTCGTGTAGAGGGTATAACGCGACCGGTCAAATTTCAATCGGTCGCAATTCACGAAGACAAGGGAGGATTTCACGGAGCATCGGGCAGCTCGGGTCTCACGCCCATTCCCGCACCACTTTCTCGTGGCTTTTGGATGCTTGATACGCAAATTTATTTCGGACCCGAATACACCTTGATTTCTGTAACGATTATCGGCCCGGTGGCGGCGTCACATGGGCAATTATCACCTTGACGTAGCATAGGTGACGGGCCATATAAAGGATCGTCCCTATCCGGTTAAGGCAGGTCGTGCGCCCTGGGGTTGCAAGCCGTGGATCAACTGGCGGTATGTGATGGTTGGCCGGGCCATGGCGCGGCTCAGGACGAAGTCGCCGAGGTCGTCGATCCGCCGGCGGCGGTTGAAGCGATAGGCCCATTCCCGGCCATAGCGCGGCAAGTGCTTGGCGCTGACGCCATGGTAGGTGCCGTTGAGCCAGGTCTTGAGGTTGCTGAACAGGACGTGGATGATCGGCATCTGCGTCTCGGCGTTCTTGCCTTGGCCTTGGACGGTGGGCTGGTGCCGGTAGACGGCGCCGAGCCCGGCATAGCCCTTGAAATCGTCGGTCAGCAGGCGCGCGCCCGGCGTCACGGCGGCCCGCACGAAGCCGCCGAGCTGCTCGGCATTGGCCCGGGGCAGGATGGCAAGCCGCGCCCGGCCGGCGACGAAGCCGCTGGCCTCGACCCCCTTGCCCGGCGCCACCGCCACCTTCTCCACCGCCAGCACGAGCAGGCTCTTGTTGGCATTGGCCATCCCGCGGCCCCGGCTCTCGGGCTTGCCGCGCCCGCCGTAGTAGCTCTCATCGACCTCGACCATGCCGTCCAGCAACGCATCCGGCCGCTCCGCCAAGCCATGGCGCAGCTTGTGAGCCATCAGCCATGCGGTCTCATAGCGAAGCCCCAGCTCGCGCGCCAGGAACAGGGCCGAGACCCCGCGCTTGTCCCGCCCCATCAACCACGCCGCCAGGAACCATTTGGGCAACGGTGTGCGGGTGCGGTGGAAGATGGTTCCCGCCGTCACCGACTCTTGACGACCGCAAGCCGCGCATTCGAAGACGCGCGCCCGCGCCTTGTGCCGATAGCCCCGCCGGTGCCCGCAGCGGGCGCACGCAAACCCAGACGGCCAGCGTCGATCCGCCAAGGCCAGGATGCACGATTCCTCGTCTCGGTAGCGCTCTTGGAACGTCAACAAGCCGCTCATGCCCTGTCTCCCGACCAATCCTCAGAGGCGGGAACAGTACACCCTTAGAGCGAACATATAAAGAACACTCGGTCGCTACCTGCATTAACCGGATAGGGACGTAAAGGATATCAACCGGAGATATCCCGATGAGCGACTTCTCAAATCCAATCTTCCACAACGAAACCAAGGCCCGCAAATGGCTTGAGGTGCGGCTGTGGCCCGATGGCCCTATCTGCCCTCACTGCGGCACGGTTGACGAAGCAACGCTCATGAAGGGCAAGTCCCACCGTCCGGGCCTGTACCAGTGCAACGCATGCCGTTCGCCCTTCACGGTCACTGTGGGGACGCTGTACGAGCGCTCCAAGGTTCCGCTGCATAAGTGGCTCGCCGCTACACACCTCATGATGGCGTCCAAGAAAGGCATGTCCGCTCTTCAAATCGGCCGCATGCTCGGGCTCAGCAAAAAGACCGCATGGTTTGTCTGCCATCGTATCCGTGAGTCACTACGCGAAACCAAACCCATTCCCATGGGCGGAAAGAACAAGGTCATCGAAGCGGACGAGACGTTCGTTGGCGGCAAGGCCAAGAACCGTAAGAACCATGTCCCGCCCAAGGAAGCCGTATTCGCGCTGGTCGAGCGCGATGGCCGCGTATCGTCGCACCATGTTCCAAACGTGAGCGCCAAGACGTTGCGCGAAATCCTCGTCACCCACGCGGATCGCAAGTCCTACCTCATGACCGATGAAGCTGGACAATACATCACCGTTGGCCGTGAGTATGTCGGTCACGGCACCGTCAACCACAGCATCGAGGAATACGTGCGCGGGAGCTTCTGGCACACCAACACGGTCGAGGGCTATTTCTCGATCATGAAGCGCGGCATCAATGGCGTGTACCACCACGTCAGCCAGCAGCACTTGAAGCGCTACCTCGCCGAGTACGATTTCCGCTACAACGAGCGCGAAGGTCTTGGCATCAACGACGCGGAGCGCATGTCAAAGGTCATCCCCGGTATCGTCGGCAAGCGCCTCACATATCGGCGGACTAACCAAGCCGCGCACGCCTAAGCAGAAGGCGAGGGCCTTTCTGCGATGGAGGAAAAATGAGAACGGCGGTGACAAATTAGTCCACGGAAGCGGCGGGATTTCCCAGCCGCGGGCGGAGTAAAACTCTGCCACCTGTAGCCTTCGATCTTTTTTGAGATGGAAGGCGGGAGGATGTACACCGTGGACCTATATCTGCGCGTTCGGCTGGCCTGCCATGTTGATGGTCTGAGCCAGCGAGAGGCGGCAAGTCGGTTTGGCATTGCGCGCGAGACGGTGAGGAAGATGCTGCGGCATTCGGAGCCGCCGGGATATCGGCGACGCCAGCCACCGAAACGCCCGAAACTGGCCCCCTTCACGGATATCATCGACCGTATTCTGGAGGAGGACCGAACGGTTCACCGTAAGCAGCACCACACGGCGAAGCGTATATTCGAGCGCCTTCGCGACGAACATGGCTTCACGGGCAAAGAGACCATCGTGAAGGATTACGTTCGGGAACGGCGCCTTCGTCGGCGTGAGATGTTTGTGCCGTTGTCACATCCTCCGGGCCATGCTCGAGCGGACTTTGGCGAGGCGGATGCGATCATCGCCGGCGTCAAGTATCGGGCGCATTTTTTCGTCATGACACTTCCCCACAGCGATGCCTGCTTCGTTGCGGCCTACCCGGCGGCGACGACGGAGGCCTGGCTGGACGGGCACAACAGAGCCTTTGTTTTTTTCGGCGGCGTTCCCCAATCGATTCTTTACGACAACGACAAGTGTCTGGTGTCGCGCATCTTGTCAGATGGCACGCGGCAACGAACGCGGGCGTTCAGCGGGCTGCAGTCCCATTACCTCTTCGAGGACCGCTACGGCCGTCCCGGCAAGGGTAACGACAAAGGCAATGTGGAGGGGGTGGTCGGCTATGCCCGGCGGAACTTCATGACGCCGCTTCCCCGGTTCGCGAGCTGGGACGCCTTCAATGGCCACCTGGAAGAGCAATGCCGCAACCGGCAAGGCAACGTCCTGCGCGGCCACCGCGAGAGCATCGGCGAACGGTTTGTGCGTGACCGCGAAGCGTTGAAGAGGCCACTGCCGGCACCGTTCGACGCGTGCGACAAGCAGGGCACGCGGGTCAACTCGCTGTCCCTGGTGCGCTACCGGACGAATGACTATTCCGTGCCCGTCGCCTACGGCCATCAGGAAGTCTGGATCCGTGGCTATGTCCACGAGGTGGTTATCGGTTGCGGCGCCGGGATCATTGCCCGACACCCCCGTTCCTACGACCGGGAAGACATGGTCTTCGATCCGATCCACTACCTGCCTTTGCTGGAGCACAAGATCGGTGCCCTGGATCAGGCCGCGCCGCTAGCCGGATGGGAACTGCCTGATGCCTTCCCAACCCTGCGCCGTCTCCTGGAGGCGCGCATGGGCAAGGCCGGCAAGCGGGAATACGTCCAGGTCCTTCGGCTTGTGGAGACCTTCGATCTCGAGGTGCTTCACGGCGCGGTGAAGGACGCCCTGCGCCTGGGTGCGATCGGCTACGACGCCGTCAAACACCTTGTGCTGTGCCGTATCGAGCGACGCCCGCCCAAACTCGACCTGGATATCTATCCCTACCTGCCTCGGGCCAACGTGGCGACCACGGCCGCCGCCAGTTATATGAGCTTGTTGGGTGGAGGCGCGTCATGACCGATACGCCGCAAGTGTTGCTGGCCCATCACCTCAAGACCCTGAAACTGCCGACGTTCCTGCGCGAATACGACAAGCTGGCCCGCCAATGCGCCACCGAGGGCGCCGACCATGTGCGGTATCTTGTCCGTCTGACCGAGTTGGAACTGATCGACCGTGAGCGCCGCATGGTCGAGCGGCGGATCAGACAGGCCAGGTTCCCCGCCGTCAAAAGCCTCGACAGCTTCGACTTCAAGGCCATCGCATCGCTCGACAAGATGCTGGTTCTGGAGTTGGCGCGATGCGAATACGTCGAGCGTCGTGAGAATATCATCGCGCTCGGCAACTCAGGAACCGGCAAGACCCATATCGCCCTCGGTCTCGGTCTGGCGGCCTGCCAAAAGGGGCTCTCCGTCGGCTTCCTCACGGCCGCTGCCCTGGTTCATGAACTGATGGAGGCCGGGGATGAAAAACGCCTGTTGCGCCTGCAGAAGCAACTGGCAAAGTATCACCTTCTGATCATCGACGAACTCGGCTTCGTGCCGCTCTCGAAGACCGGCGCCGAGCTGCTGTTCGAAGTCTTCAGCCAGCGCTACGAGCGGGGCTCGATCCTGGTGACCTCCAACTTGCCGTTCGATGAGTGGACGGAGATATTCGGCTCGGAACGCCTGACCGGGGCTTTGCTGGACCGCCTCACCCACCATGTCCATATCCTGGAAATGAACGGCGAGAGCTATCGTCTCAACCAAAGCCAAAAACGGCGGAAATCCCCAAAAATACCTGCTTGACCGCCGGTGCAATGGTTGACCCGGTGGGTCCACAGGAACCTCCCACGCTGCTTCGCTCCGCGTAACGCTGTAGCGCACCCGGTTCCTTGGACACGAAGTTTGTCTCACGCGGCGGGCCTGATTGAGATCGCGGCGTGCCTACGCCTGACGAGCTTGAGCCGGGCTCAGGTAGCCGTTCTTTTCCAACGATCCGCGTACCGCATTGTAGAGTTCGTCGAAGTCGCGGACGGCGTCCCGCAGCTCCGCGATGTTGCGGTAGATGCGACCATGGATGATCTGTTGCTTCCGCCGTTGACAGATTGAAAAGCATCGGCGACGCCGTTGGTCTGGGGCTAATCGACGAAGGCCTAGGACGGCTGGATGCTTTAAGACCCTGTTCTGATTCGGCGAAGTGGACTGACAGGATATCAACGAGCACGTGATCCGTCCGCAAGGCCAGCCCCCCGAGCCGCGCCGGCCGCGGTAGAGCCATTCAGCCCGGCAAGCCCCATGGAGATCGGCTTGCAGGGCGGCGAAGCGGTCAGCAAGCGCTTGCAGACATGCCAGCCGACACACTCGGCGTTCCAATGCACGACGGCGGTGAAGATCCAGCCCCAGCCGGCGTCCGCTTTGAACACCCGAACGCCATCGGTGCCCCACATGAGGTTCTGAGCATGAGCAACGATCTCACCGTCATGGGGATTGCACGCCACTTCGGCGGCAGCGATGGGGCGTTCGCTTATTGTTCTCGCGCATCAAACCGAGCATTCCCGCATATACGGGCAATCCAAATGTCGTGACAGACCCGAAGCCGTAGCCCAGACCTTGCGGTAGCCCTCGCCCGCCAAGGGCGACTGCCTCCAGGTCGGCTTCTATCGCCAGCCATCAGCGCCTGGTCCGATGATCGCGGGCTAATCGGTCCCCGACGCTTTGCCGGAAGCTGCTCGGCGTGCTGGCCGGAGGTCATGGCGTAGAACGAGGAGCGGGCCATGCCCCAGGCGGCGCACACCTCTCCTGTCAGGCCGTAGGCCAGACCCGTCGGGCGAGGTGGCGGCACTCATCGCCTCGGCCTACGCCGCCCCAAAGAGCCGAAGGTCTCCGTCTTGGCCTCCAGCAGTTCCACCTGCATGGTCAACTCTCCGATCCGCTTCATGGCGCTATCCAGTTCCGCCTGAACAGGATCGCCCTTGCGTTGCTTGAGCGAGGCGTCGATCCCGCCGATCGCTTTCTCACGCCAATGCTGGAGCCGGTAGATCTCTAGCGGCCAACTGTCGCGACAGACCTTGGCACCCGATCTTCACGCAAAAGCTTGTCAGAACGACCTCACGCTTGCGCGTCATCGACCATCGCTGGCCAAGTCCAGCGGGCCTGCCGGCAAAGCCTGGCCTGGGGAAAACCTGGACGATGCCAAGCTTGCCCAGCATTGTAGGCTACAGGCCCGTCAACAGCAACTTGGAGCTCAAAATTATCGGTCATGTTCCGGTCCTGCTTGGACACTTGCGATTAAGCCAATTCTGTGACAAGGGAAATCGGGTCCGAGTCAGATCCGCGTAACGCTTGCGCTACACTCCGCCGTGCACGGTGCGCGGGTCCCTCCTATGGACTACCGGGACAACCCCCCAACACCGCGTACCGCATAACGTCAAGTGGACTAGTTTTGCTCCGCCCGCTTGGACTAATTTTGTTCCGGCGTTGACAGAATTAGCATGACGGTTGATATAATCACCGGCCTCGGCATCTTTAGGAACCAGTTCGATTCGCCGGGGACTGAAGGATATCAACGACTTTGCCGTCCGACGACACGGCGCTTCGTAGAGCTTCAGGAAACGATCCTTGCCTGCACAAGCGCTGCAAGCTGGCGCTGATTGAACATGTACACGAGCTTGAAAAAGAAGTGGCTCGCTTTGAAACATGGGCGACCGACAGGTCAACGCTACCAATTGCACGACTTCGGCGGCCGAATGTTCCGCTTGATGTTCTTAAGCCGACATTCCCCATATGGACACCCAAATTCGTGGAAATCGTACCACTTTCCCACCGCCAAGGGAACTGTATCCCCTATGCAGCCATCCGATGGCATGATTTTGGTAATCGGCCCGCGCTTGGAAGGCCACTCGGTCATTTTTCTCGCCATCCAGACACACCTCTCCTGTCGCTTTCTCCTCGCCGTCGATTCCCTCGGCCTACGCCGGAGCGGGTCTTCGTCGCAGATCATCAATCAAGCTCAGGATTTTCCGGAACAGGTCCCTCGGCACCGCCACCTCAGCCGGATTGGAACGTAACGTAGCGGCCATGTCGGACAACCTTGGCCCCGATCGTTCACCAGCTTGTCGCGCAACGTCGTCATCGACCAGTGCTCCACCTCCTTCGGCAAAGCCAGCTTGTCCTCATGAAGTTGCCCAGATTGTAGGCCAGGGCGTGAAGCTGGAGCCGAACGGCATTGTTGCGGAACTTGCGACATGACAGACGGGTCCAGTTGATGGCGTTCTTGCCTTCCTTGATGTGCTGCTCCGCCGTGCCACGGTGATTATAGAACGCCAGGCACCCGCTTGGTAGGGCGCGACAGATTAGTGACGATGAAACCGACGCGAGGAACCAGTGTATCGAGACCCGGTTCCTTGGACACAAGTTTGTCTCATGCGGCGGGCCTGAGTGACATCGCGGTGTGCCACGCCTGACGAGCTTGAGCGGGGATGAGGTAGCCGTTCTTCTCCACGATCCACTGGGCATTGTACTGTTCGACGAACCCGCGGACGGCGTTCCGCAGCTCCGCGATGTTGCGGTAGATGCGGCCATGGATGATCTGTTCCTTGAGCGTGCGATTGAACCTCTCGGCGACGCCGTTGGTCTGGGCTCGGCGACGAAGGCGTAGGACGGCTGGATGCCCCAGAACTTGATCTGGTTGGTGAAGTGGTCCGACAGATACTGGGAGCCGTGATCCATCCGCAAGGCCAGCCCCCGCGCCGCACCGGCGGAGGTCGAGGCATACAGCCTCGCAAGCCCCATGGAGATCGGCTGCAGGGCGGCGAAGCGGTCGCCTCGCTTGCACACATGCCAGCCGACGCACTCGGCGTTCCAATGATCGACGGCGGAGAAGATCCAGCCCCAGCCGTCGTCCACCGTGAACACCCGAACGCCATCGGTGCCCCACATGAGGTTCGGGGCATGAGTGATGATCTCACCGTCATGGGGATTGCCGCCACGGCGGCGGCAGCGATGGGGCGAGAGCCGATTGTTCTCGCGCATCAGGCGGAGCACCGGCTTGCGGGCAACCCGGATGTCGCGACAGACCCGAAGCCGAGCCCAGACCTTGCGGTAGCCCTCGCCCTCCCAGGGCGATGCCTCCAGGTCGGCTTCGATCGCCACCAGCAGCGCCTGGTCCGAGATCGCGGGCTTCGGTCCCCGACGCTTTGCCGCCGGCTGCATCGGCGTGCTGGCCGGAGGTCATGGCGTAGAACGAGGAGCGGGCCATGCCCCCAGGCGGCGCAGACCCGCCGCAGGCCGTAGGCCAGACCCGTGCCGGGCGAGGTGGCGGCACTCATCGCCGCGACCTCCGCCGCCCCAAAGGGCCGAAGGTCTCCGTCTTGGCCTCCAGCAGTTCCACCTGCATGGTCAACTCTCCGATCCGCTTCATGGGGCTATCCAGTTCCGCCTGCACCGGATCGCCCTTGCGTTGCTTGAGCGAGGCGTCGATCCCGCCGATCGCTTTCTCACGCCACTGCTCGAGCCGGAAGATCTCTACGCCCAACTGGCGCGACAGAAGTTGCACCGGCTCGTCACGCAAAAGCCGCAGAACGACCTCACGCTTGCGCGCCACCGTCCATCGCTGGCCAAGTCCCAGCGGGCCTGCCGGCAAAGCCTGGCCTGGGGAAAACGTGGACGAGCCAAGCTCGCCCGCATTTACTACAGGCCCATCAACAGCAACTTTGTTCTCAAAATTATCGGTCATGTTCCGGTCCTCCTTGGACACTTCGATTAAGCCAATTCTGTGTCCAAGGAAATCGGGTCCGACTCAACGCGAGGAACCAGCTCGCCGGGGTGCCACTCCACTTTGGCCACGACACGGCGCTTCTTGTTCCACGATCCGGCCTGATAGCTGAAGCTGGCGTGGAAACGGCGAACATGGTCGGGCGGGCGACCGACAGGTCGCGTAAGCAGATGGGCAATGTTCCGCTGGAGAATCGCGTTCGCTTTGAGGCGGATGACGTAGAGTAATCCCTCGGCTTCGAGATATTCGTATATCTCCGGTGAGGCGAAGGCGGCATCGCCACGAAAATACAGCCGCACCTTCCTTTCCTTATAGCGCATCACCACCGGCTCCAGAACATTCCGCCATCCGTCGGCACTGTGAACATTACCGGGGCGCAGGGAACATCTCTCCAAGTCGCCGAACTGGTTGAACAGGAATAGCGGATGGTAGCAGGTACAGCCTGTCCGTCGTCAAAACATTTGGGACTGTTGAGCCTGTTTTATAACGGAGGATCTGGCTCATCTTGGATTGATGTTAAGCCGCTTGTTGTTGATGGTTCAAGCGGCGGTGTTGGATAGTCAGTTTTTTGATCCTGTTCCTCCTTTCAATGATGGCGGTATCGCGCCCGAAGTAGGCATCGGCGGGGGTTACATTCGCTAGGCTCTCGTGGTAGCGGCGGTTGTTGTAGTGATCGACGAAAGCGCCGATCTGGTTTTCGAGATCGCCTGGTAGATAATAGTTTTCCAGCAGGACGCGGTTTTTCAGGGTTTGATGCCAACGCTCGATCTTGCCCTGGGTCTGGGGATGATAGGGAGCCCCACGGACATGATTGATACCTTGGTCTTCGAGCCATTCCGCGAGATCACCGGAGATATAAGACGAGCCATTGTCGCTGAGCAGCCTGGGTTTGTGGATGACCTTGGCTTGGTCGCAGCCTGATACCTTCAACGCCAGTTTGAGTGTTGCCGTCACATCATCCGCCTTCATAGTGGTGCAGAGCTTCCAAGCAATGATGTAGCGGGAATAGTCGTCGAGGATGGTCGACAGGTAAAACCAGCCCCAGCCGATGACCTTGAGATAGGTGAAGTCGGTCTGCCACAGCTGGTTCGGCGCCGTGGTCTTGTCGCGGAACTCATCGGCTGCCTTGATGACCACGAAAGCGGGGCTGGTGATCAGGTCGTGGGCCTTGAGAAGTCGGTAAACCGAGGCTTCCGAGACAAAGTAGCCCCTGGTGTCCGTAAACCTGACGGCCAGTTCCCGGGGCGACAGTTGCGTCTCCTCCAGGGCAAGATCGATGATCTGCCCCCGGACATCATCCGGGATACGGTTCCACACCCGGCCTGGGCTGCTGTTGCGATCCTCAAGACCGGCGTCGCCAAAGGCCAGAAAGCGATCGTACCAGCGATAAAAGGTGGTCTTCGGAATGCCCAGCTCGTCCAAAGTGGACCCGACGCCCAGGTGGGACTGCTCGACCAGGCGGATGATCTCCAGCTTCTCGGATGCGGGGCACCTCATTCCTCGCCTCCCCCATGCCCGATCATGTTTTTTTAAGAAGACGGTTCTCCAGCGAAAGTTCGGCGACCAACTCCTTCAAGTCGCGCATCTCCTGGCGCAGGCCTTTAACCTCGCCCGAGGTCGCTTGGCGCCCGGTGTCGCCGGCGAGCCGCTTCTTGCCCGCTTCCAAAAACTCTTTCGACCAGCGGTAATACAGACCCTCGGCGATGCCCTCGCGGCGGCACAAGGCGGCGATGCTCTCCTCGCCGCGCAGGCCCGACACCACGATCCGGATCTTCTCCTCAGCCGTATACTGCTTGCGTGTCTTGCGGCGAATATCCCGAACCGTTCTTTCCGCCGGGTCGTTCTTGCTCATGGATTTCTGTCTCATCTTCGTTCCCTTCGGTCACTACGATGAGCCAGAAATCCTCCGTTATGCAATTACCTCAATTCGTCCCAAAGGCGCTGACGTCAGACAGTACAGCCGAAGTGACCATTGTACGCTGTTCCCTCTTGTTCGCCATGGGTCGGGCTGACGCTGCTGTCCATGTCGAGAATGATCATCTTCGGCGGATGGCGGTCATGAACCTTGTCGATCCACACCCCGTTCATGTCGACCAAGGCTTCAACGTTCTCGTCGGTGGCCAATAGCTCCGTCTCGAAGCGTCCCATCTGGCTGGTGGAAGCGGCCTGTCTTTCGATGGCCTTGCCGCCAACAATCCAGCGCATGGCGGGATCGCGTCCCAGACGGTCGGCGTCGTTCACATCGTCATAGCCGCCAAGGCGCCCGAAAACGGACTGGCGAAACTGACCCGTCTTGCCGTGCCATCCGTTCTTGCCGGTACGGCTATCCTGGAAAACACCCTCGGCCATCTCAGTCAGGCCGAGGGCATCGTCAAGCTCCCGGTAGGCGAGCAACCCGGCGTCAGAAGTAATCTTGGAACCATGGAATTCAAGCTTCAAGCGACGGTCAAAATCGACCCGTAAACTGTCCCGTTTCGATTCACCCATCGGGTGTCCCATACCTGCTGCTCCATCAATGCATCAACATATTGATTCTTATAGCAGAATTCCCATCACGGGGCATGGAATATCGAGTTCACTTGGGAAATGGGGGTTAAAGAAAGCGAACAGAAGGGCGAACCCGCGCATGAGATATGTGCAAACTGCTATGAGCATGGCCAAAAGTCGGTCCTTCAAACTCAACTCACGAACTCCTATGGCCAGAGGGTAGTTGCGTGCCCAGCCTGCAAGACAGAATTCAACTTGGGCGCCAGAACCAACCGGCGGGCGATGGCAACGCAGTCACAAACGGACTACGACCCGTTTAGTCACTAATGATCTGATTTAGTTGTCCGGCCCGCACTCGGCGGCGTGGCCTTGTCCGACTTTGGTGCCACGCGATGCTTCGGCCCGCTCTTGACCGCCGCATCAACTGCATGCTCGAACCGCTCCCACGCGCCGGGGTCGGTTTCGATCTCCTCTGGTTTCGGCTTCTTTGGGATTTTTGCCATGACCAAGGACGAATTGTTATCCGGCCCGCTTGCCAAGATTGAAAGGGCCAAACATCACATCAACGACCTTAACCGGCAAATCGAAGCCTATACAAGCCAGCGCCCCCTCCGGGTCTACCGCAGCACTAACGGCAAGACCAACAAGGTTGCCTATGTGGTCAAAAACAAGATACTCGTCCCATCGGATCTCGTCTTGATCATTGGTGACGCCGTACACAATCTGCGCTCCGCTCTTGACCTGCTCGCGTTTGGGTTGGTTGGCGACAAATGCCCAACACCCGGAAAGCAACGACAGGTCCAATTCCCATTTAGTGCCTCGGAGAAGAGCCTGGAATCCACCATTAACAGCAGACAAATAAGTCTCGCCGGCAAAAAGGTCGTGCGAGAAATAAAGAAACTCAAGCCTTATCGTGGCGGGAACGAGATGCTTCAGGCCATCCACGATCTCGATTTGGCCGACAAGCACAAGCTCATCATTCCCACTATCACGAGCGGCGCCATGATGGTCGCCGATCTGACCAAGCTCATGCCGGAGCACCCGGGATACCCCGATAAAGGCGTCACGCTTGTCCTGAACGAGAGAAATCGATTCCACTTTGATATGCCCCGAAGCCTCGGGAATCGTCGCGCAAGAAGGACTGCCCGCCTCGCCACAACTCCCGAACGGGAAACAGACTTCAAACTTGCCTGCATAATATGCTTCGGCGAGGGTCAAGCCCTCCCGTATCGGCCCGTTGTGCCGTACCTCATCAGCCTCACCGAAGAAGCCGAAAATGCCATCAACGTTATCGCCGATGCTGCCAATTAGCTGCGCAGCCTCCTCGGCCGCCTCAACCTCAGCGCTGGCCTGTCCTTTTTCAACTAAAATACCGATCCTACTACGTCAAGATGATAATTGCCGTCACATGGCATAGACCGCCTTCTCGCCCCGGCTCGTGATGCGGCCAGCCCGGACCTCCTCCGTCACCTGCCCGAGGTCGGTGAGGAAGGCTTCGACATTGGGGCCGTGTGACTGGTTGGCGATGAGCTGGATGGATGGCGGCTCCATGGAGCGGCTGACGTGCCAGCCGCGGTCCTCGATGCCGTCGGCGACGGCCTCGACATCGAAGCCATGGGCGCAAAAGGCGAAGTGGAAGGAGTGCGGGTTGCCGACGATCTCGAAACCCTCGATGGCTTCCACGCCATTCATCAGGCGCTTCTTGATGGCCAGGACCTTTCGCGCGTTGTCGAGGTACCCCTCGCGGCCGAGATAGCGCATGACCGCCCAGGCGGAAGCGATCGAGCCGCCGGTGCGGCTGCCGGCGAGCCCCGAGGTCGCATAGGTACCGGACGGCCAGGCATCAAAATACGAGCCTTCGTAGCGCTTGAGCGCGTCATCCACGTAGGAGATGGTCGAGACGCCCTTGACCGCGTAGCCGTATTTATGCACGTCGGCGGAGATCGAGGTGACGCCCGGGACCTCGAAGTCGAAGGGCGGGATCGAGGGGTCGATCTCCCGTGCAAAGGGCAGGACGAAGCCGCCGAGGCAACCGTCCACATGCATCCACAGGCCGTGCTCCCGGGCAAGCGCCGCGATCTCGGTGATGGGATCGACCGTGCCGTAGGGATAGGGCGGTGCCGAGCCCACCAGCATGATCGTGTTCTCGTTGATGGCCGCCGCCATGCCGGCCACATCGGCCTGGAAATCAGGGCTCTCGTCCATGCGCACCACCTTGACGCCGAGCAGGTGTGCGCCCTTGTCGAAGGAGGGATGTCCGGTCCGCGGCAGCACGATCTCCGGCTCGTGCGCGTCGGGCAGGTTCTCGCGAGCCCAGTCGCGCGCGGTCTTGACGGCCATGATGTTGCTCTCGGTCCCGCCCGTCGTGATGCTGCCGCCCGACCCTTCGGGCGCGTTCAGCATCTCGAGGGTCATGTCCATCACGTCTTCCTCGTATTGTCGCAGGCTCGGATAGGCCGAGCCGCCATAGAGCGCATTGTGCGAGATGTACATGTCGAAGGCGGCGTTCTGAACTGCGACCAGCGCCTCGTCCACATAGTAGGTCGGCTTGAACGAGCGACCGTGATGCCATGGCAGGTCGTGTTCCTGCGCGGCGATCATCTCGGACTGGATCTCATCCCAGTTTCGGCCTTCCTCGGGGAACTTACGGTTGCTCGCCATGGCATGGTTCCTTTTCGCTACGGCCCAAGCGGGTATCGCCCGGCAACGCTATGCCTCTCCGGTTCGCGCCGCAAGCGTGGCGCCGCCATTCACCGAAGCCGGGCTTCGACCCAGGCGGCCCCTCGGAGGAGCTCGCTGTCCCCGTGCATGGGGCCGACGAGCTGGATGCCGATGGGCAGGCCTTGCGAGCCCAAGCCGGTCGGCAGGTGAATGCAGGGCGGGTACAGCAGAGTCCACGACCGGATGAAGGACGAGGCGCCCGTCGATCCCTGCTTGGGCGGCGCCTCGCATTCGGCGCTCGGCGTCAGCAACAGGTCCACCCCCGCGAAAACCTCGGCGAGATGCGCGCGGCAGTCCCGCGCCAGGGTGAGGGCCGCCATGAAGGCCTCGTGCGTGCATGCCATGCCGCGCTCGATGACTTCGACCATCTCCGGGCTGACATCCCCGCGCCGGGTGCGGTATTCGTGCGCCAGCACGCGCGCGGAATCATAGCCGAGCACGGTCAACAGCGCTTCGTTGAGGCCGTCGAACGCGGCCGGAAGGGTGATATCGATGACGGCGGCGCCAGCCTCTTCGAGCCGCGAGCGCGCATTCTCGAGGGCCACTTGCACCGCCTCTTCCGCATCGTCCCAGTTTCCGGTGCGGCA
This sequence comes from Alphaproteobacteria bacterium, assembly GCA_963666705.2. Taxonomy (GTDB): domain Bacteria; phylum Pseudomonadota; class Alphaproteobacteria; order CADEGL01; family CADEGL01. The sequence continues at coordinate 145,130 of CAXXKO010000014.1, forward strand.
ATAGCCGATGCGCGGCGGCCCATCCGCCTCACCCGCGCCGAACCCGGGCCGGCCGCCGAGGACGGCGCCGAAGAGCGCCATGTCCGCCACGTCGCGGGCGAAATAGCCGAGTGTGTCGGTTGTCTGCGCCAATGGATGGACGCCCATCAGGTTGAAGGTGCCGAAGCTCGGCTTGAAGCCGACCACCCCGCAATAGGCGGCGGGCTTGAGGATCGAGGCGCCGGTCTGCGAGCCGAACGCGAGCGGCACGTGAAAATCGGCCACGGCCGCGGCCGAGCCCATGGAGGAGATGCCGGGCGTCCGCGTGGGATCGTGGGGGTTGTTGGTCTTGTTCTGGTGAAAGCTGGCGAACTCGGACGTCACGGTCTTGCCCATGACGACGGCGCCCGCCGTCCGGATCAGCGCGACGCAGGCGGCATCCCAATCCGGCTGGTGATCGTCATAGATGGGGGAGCCGTAGCCGGTCGGCATGTCGCAAGTATCGATGATGTCCTTGATGGCCACGGGCACGCCATGCAGGGGGCCGCGCGGCCCGTCCTCGCGGTCACGGGCCCGCGCCTGGGTCAGCGCGTATTCGGGATCGAGGTATTGCCAGGCCTGGACCTCGGGCTCGCGCGCCTCGATGCGCAGCAGGCAGTCGGTCACAAGCGCCTCGGACGTGACCCCGCCCTCGGCGAGCGCCTTGGCCGCCGCGGCGGCGGTAAGCTCGTTCAGATTGCCCATGAGCGCCCCCTCGGTGATGTCATGGCCTCAGCGTGGCCCAACATGAAGCACATTACACGATTCGCCAGACGTTCCGCCCCGAGAATCGGCGTGGTAGAAGCTATGTATACTTCGTGATCTCAAATAATATGAAATAAGAAAAATTAAAGACAAATTTTTCATTTAAGGTGTTGTTATAAATTTAAATGTAAACAATACAATTACTCGAACGCAGATTATGGAGCATGTAGTGAGCTTGACCATTAATTCCCTGGCGATGACCGTGCAGTTCAGCGGCCCCACCAAGCAGCCCGCGCTGGATAAAGCCTTGCCTATCCGGTTTACACCCACACCCACTAGGGCTAGAATGGGCGCAAACCGGATATAGGGGAGCGCGCCATGGATGTTCTCGACCGCGCCGATCTCCCATTCCCGCATTCGCTACCCGAGTTCCAGCGACTTTTCCCCGATGATGCGGCCTGCGCCGCCTACCTGGAGAAAGCCCGCTGGGGAGACGGCTTTGCCTGCCCGCACTGCGGCACGGCGGGAGAGCCGTTCCACTTTGAAAACCGCCCTGGCGTCCTGCGCTGCCGCAAGTGCCGCCAGAACACCGGGCTGACGGTGGGAACAGTGATGGAGCGTAGCCACACTCCGCTGAACGTCTGGTTCTGGGCCGCTTATCTGGTCGCCAGTCAGACGCCCGGCATGTCCGCCGTGCAGTTTCAGCGGCAACTTGGTCTTTCGCGCTACGAGACGGCCTTTCAAATTCTCCACAAGCTCCGCTCGGGCATGGTGCGGCCCAACCAAGACAGGATCGGTGGACAGCCCAAGAACCATGTTGAGGTGGACGAAACCTGGGTTGGCGGGCGAACGCGTGGGGAAGGCCGTGGTGTTCACCACAAGGTTCTCGTCTCCTGTGCCATCGAGGTGCGTCATCGAAAGCCGGGCACCAAGCTCGACAACCGGAAAGACGGACGCTATGCCGGACGCGTTCGGCTCGCCGTCGTGCTCGACCGTAGCGCCGAGTCGCTCTGTGGGTTCGTCGAGAGCACCGTCGCGCCGGGATCGCTGATCGTTACTGACGATTGGAGCGGCTATGCTGGCCTCGGTAAGCGCGGCTATGAGCACTTCGCTGTTGCCGAGTGTGGTGATCCAGAGGTTGCCGAGCAATACCTGCCGATCATCCATCTGGTTTTCGCCAACCTGAAGACGTGGCTGATCGGTATCCACCACGGCGTTAGCCACCAGCACCTACAAGCCTACCTCAACGAGTTCACCTTCCGCTTCAACAGGCGGTTCTACCCGTTCAACGCCTTCCGCTCATTGCTCGGCATCGCGGGCGACACCTCTGCTCCAACCTATGCCGAGCTTTACTCGGGAGAGTGGCGGCACCCTACATGTAGCGGTCATGGGCGTTAACCGGATAGGCAAGGATAAAGCCTACACCACCCTGTCCCAGAGCCTCTCGGGGACCTTCGACCCGATGAAAGCAACGTCGTCGGTCAGCACTCTCCTCGACCTGGCGAGCGCGTCGACCAAGACGGGCGTAAGCATGTTCGACGTCCTGGCGCAGGGCTATGGGGCCGGCGATTCGAGCTTCGACATGCTGTCGGCCTATCAGACCGGGGGGTGACGCCGACGCCGGGCCGTCCCCAGATGGCGGTGCGCGCCCTCGAAGGCCGGGGCGATATCGCGCATGAACCGGGCCATTTGCTCGCGGACCAGTGCATCGGGCTTCTGCCCGTAGTTGAAATACAGGATGACCTCGGCGATACCCGCCTCCTCGACGGTCTCCAGCACGTCGATGATCCGCTGGGTCGAGCCCACCAGGATCGATTTGTCAGTCAGCGTCTCGGGCTTCATGTTCCTGAGGATCTCGACGATCTCCATGAAGTAGTGCATCGAGGGTGGCATCTTCTTGGGGTCCGAGGGGAAGGCCGCCAGCAGGGCATCGTGGAAATAGCGGATCAAGGATTCGCGGCCATAGGCTTCTTCCTCCGGCGTATCGGCGATGTGAATGAAATAGCTGCACATGGCCCGGCGCGGCCGGTTGCCGTGCCGCGCCGCCTCCTCGCCATAGGCCCGCACGGCGTCGGCTAGGCCGCCATACACCATGGCCGCGGCGAAGGGCGCGAAGATGATGTTCCAGTCGTTGCGCGCCGCCAGCTCCATGCTCGCCCGGGAGAAGCAGGCGATGTAGGGGCGCAAGGGCCGTTGCAGCGGCCGCGGGCGCACCTCGATGTCGTTGAAGGCGTAGAACCGGCCCTGGTGCGACCATTTGCCGGGCTCGGTCCAAGCCCGCCACAGGATGTCGAGGCCCTCGGCGAAGAGCGCGGCCGAATCCTCGAAGGGCGCGCCGAAGCCCTCGTACTCGAGCCGGTCGTAGCCGCGGCCGGCGGAGAAATCGACCCGCCCGCCCGAGAGCAGGTCGAGCGTCGCCCATTCCTCGGCCACGTGGAGCGGGTGATGCACGGGCAGGAGCACGACGCCGGGTGCCAGGCGGATGCGGCTCGTGGCCCCGGCGAGCTGGGCCAGGAGGATGTTGGGACAGGCGTTCACGCCCAAGAGGTTGAAGTGGTGCTCGCCGATCCAGACGGAGTGAAGCCCGACCTCTTCGGCGTAGAGCGCCTGGCCGTAAATTTCGCGGACGAAATCCTCTGGCGTCCGCGGGTTGTCCGGGTAGCGGTTGTCGCTGAGCGTGAAGTAGCCGAACTCCATCCCCACTCCCGATTCCGATCGGCCTTAAGGGAGACCGATCGTATGTTCCCTCAAGCGCCGGGCGGCCGCGGCCTTGGCTTCTTATATCGCTCAAGCGCCGCTCAGGCACTTCTTTCGCTCAAGCGCCGCTCAGGCTGGCCTCGCGTAAGCTCGGGCGCGCGGTCGCGCTTGCCAGACGACGATGAGCAAAGCCCATCGTCGTCTGGTGAAAATCGGCCGCGCTTGCCGCGATTGTGGATGCAACCACCCTCGGCTACAAGTTCACGGACCCATCGGATGACGAGGGAGGGCGCGATGAGCATGGACCTGGGTACGCTCGACGAGCTACCGGCGGAATATCTGGCGACCCTCGCCAAGATGAGCGTCACGCCCCTGTGGCCCAGCCTGCGGGCGCTGCTGCCCCGGGGCGGGCCCGTGCGCGAGACGCGGCCCTTCCTGTGGCGCTATGGCGATATCCGGCCCCACCTCTTACGCGCGGGCGAGCTTACGCCCATGGAGAAGGCGGAGCGGCGGGTGCTCGTCCTCGCCAATCCAGGCCAGGGGATAGAGCGCATGATGGCCACGCCCTCGATCTATGTGGGCCTCCAGCTCATCCTGCCGGGCGAGACGGCGCCCAACCACCGGCACACACCGAGCGCCACCCGCTTCGTGGTCGAGGGCCAGGGCGGCTACACCATCGTCGAGGGCGAGAAGCTGCCCATGGAGAAGGGCGATCTGATCCTCACCCCCGCCGGCCTGTGGCACGACCACGGCCACGAGGGCGATGGCCCGGTGGTGTGGCTCGACGCGCTCGACCTGCCGATCCTCTGCGCGCTCGAGGCATCCTATTCGATCGAGGGCAAGAAGCAGGCCGAGAGCAACCTGCCCGATGCATCCCAAACCCGCTACCGGCGCGCGGGCCTCTTGCCCTACGACCCCGCGGCCGGGCCGGGCGACCCCTACCCCTTGCGGCGCTACCCCTGGCGGGAGGTGCGCGAGGCTCTCGAGGGCTTCTCCCTCGAAGTCGACCATTTCCGGGACGTGCGCCTCGCCTACGTCAACCCCGAGACCGGGGCCGAATGCCTGCCCATCCTCGGTTTCTCGGCCCAGATGCTGCGACCGGGCGAGGAGTCCCGGCCCGCCCGCCATTCGGCCAGCTCGGTCGTCCACGTCATCGAAGGCGGCGGGGAATCGGAGATCGACGGCGAGACCTTCGCCTGGGAGGAGAGCGATACGCTGGCCGTGCCCACCCACGCCCGCGTCACCCACCGCAACGGGTCGAACGACGCGCCCGCTTACCTGTTCCACGTCGACGACGCGCCGATGCACCGCAAGCTGGGTTTCTACGAGGTCTTTTCAGAGAATTGAGGCGGTTCGAAGATCAAGCCCCAGGACTGTACGTAAAACTTATGGCACAGCCCTCTGTATCGGAGCCTTGGCCCTGGCCGTTCCCATTACCGCGAGATTCGAACGTTCCCGAGCCGGCCAAGCCATTGGCGCAGGTGAGCGCCCAGGTCCCGGACGCCCCGATTTCCCCCTCGGTCCTGACCTCCGTCGCCTGCCAGACACCTTTGCAGTCGGTCTCCGACGCCCCGGCATTCAAACGTATCTCACCCGCCGGTGCATCGGGGCTGTAGACGAGGATGCCGAATACCTCCTCGCCCACGCCTTCCCAGCGGCCATCCAGCACAAGCTCGATACCGGATCCCGCCGCCTCGGACTCGGTCCCGGGCTCCACCCGCGCCAGTTGGATCCTTGTCCGGGACCAGACGATATCCTCGTTCACGGCGAATAGGTGGCAGCCAAATTGGGTGTAACGCTTGCACGCGGCCAACGCGGTCTGCTTGGCGTTGCCTTCCGTTGTCATGGAATAGGCATAGCCCAAGGCGCCCCCCAGCGACATGGCGAAGGCCTTGTGCCATGGCACGCCCTTGTAGAGCTCGAACGCCTTTCTGCCGCGATGGCTTAAATAGGGGATCGACTCCGGGTCCACGAGCCTGACCGGTATGGCGCCCGTGATACCCGCGTCCTGCTCGGCCCCCATGGCCGACCCCACGCTCTCCGCCTGCTCGACCTCGGTGGTTGCCGCCGCCTGCTCGACCTTCGGAAATCCGCAGTCGGTAACGATGTAAGGCTCGACGGAGATACATCCTGGGACGTAGCGCATATCGATCACACCGTCGTCGCCGGCGCAGTACCAGCCGTATAGCACCTTGTTGCCCAGGTCACGCGCCTCGGGCCCGACGCCGGAGAGATAGTCGTAATCCCCAATGCTGCCGAAGAACTTCCGGAACGCGAGGCATGAGAACGGCAGAGCAATAATCCCCCACTGAAGCGGCCGGTCGATCCGGCTGCGGCGGACCAAAATGGGACCGCGTATAGCCTTCTGTCAGGGTTGCTCTGACTGGAAGGCGGGGGGGATGTATCGGGTGGAGTTGTACGCACGGGTTCGGCGGGCGTGTCATGTCGAGGGGATGAGCACCCGCGAGGCCTCGCGGGTGTTTGGTGTAGACCGCAAGACGGTCCGTAAGATGCTGTCGTTCTCGGTGCCGCCAGGGTATCGCCGAAGCGCGCCGCCGAGGCGGCCAAAGCTGGGTCCGTTCACGGGAATCATCGATCGGATCTTGGAAGACGATCGGACCAGCCACCGCAAGCAACGGCACACTGCGAAGCGCATCTTCGACCGCCTCCGGGACGAGTACGGTTTCACGGGCGGCTACACCATCGTGAAGGACTACGTTCGTGAGCAGGGGCTTCGGTCGCGTGAGGTGTTCGTGCCACTCTCCCATTCCCCCGGTCACGCCCAGGCGGACTTCGGCGAAGCGATGGCGGTGATCGGCGGCGCGTTACGGAAGATCCACTTCCTTGCCTTCGACCTTCCCCACAGTGATGGTTGCTTTGTTGCGGCCTATCCGGCGGAGACGACCGAAGCATTCTGCGATGGCCACAACGCGGCGTTTGCCTTCTTCGGCGGCGTCCCCCGATCCATCCTGTACGACAACACCAAGCTGGCGGTTGCCCGGATCCTGGGCGATGGGAAGCGGCAGCGAACGCGCGTCTTCACGGAGCTTCAGTCCCACTATCTGTTCGAGGACAGGTTCGGCCGGCCGGGCAAGGGCAACGACAAGGGCAAGGTCGAGGGACTGGTCGGCTTCATCCGGCGGAACTTCCTGGTCCCCGTCCCGCGTGCCGAGAGCTTCGCGGCCCTCAACGATGCTCTCGCCGAACAGTGCCGCCGGCGCCAGGCGGCGCGGCTGCGGGGCCACAAGGAGACCATCGGCGAGCGTCTCGAGCGGGATCGTCAAGTTCTCTTGCCATTGCCGCCTGCTCCCTATGATGCCTGCGATAAGCGCCCTGGACGGGCGAGTTCGCTGTCGCTGGTGCGTTACCGCAGCAACGACTATTCCGTGCCCGTGGCCTACGGCCACCGTGAGGTGCTCATCCGGGGCTACGTCGATGAGGTGGTGATCAGCTGCGGGGCCGAGGTGATCGCCCGGCACCGCCGGTCCTACGACAGCGAGGACCTGATCTTCGACCCGCTGCATTACCTGCCCTTGATCGAGCAGAAGATCGGCGCCCTCGACCAGGCCGCGCCATTGGCGGGCTGGGACCTGCCCGAGGCCTTCATCACTCTGCGGCGGCTCCTCGAAGCTCGTATGGGCAAGGCAGGCAAGCGCGAGTACGTCCAGGTGCTCCGTCTACTGGAGACCTTCCGGCTCGAGGAGGTCGAGGGTGCGGTCGGCGACGCCCTGCGGCTCGGCGCAATCGGCTTTGATGCGGTGAAGCACCTGGTACTGTGCCGCATCGAGCGGCGGCCGCCCAGGCTCAACCTCGACGTCTATCCGTATCTGCCGCGCGCCCGGGTCGCGATGACGTCCGCCAAGTCGTACATGAGCCTGCTGTCGGGGCTCGGCGCATGACCGACACACCGCAAGTGCTGCTCGCCCACCACCTCGAGACGCTGAAGCTGCCGACCTTCCTGCGCGAGTACGACAAGATCGCCCGGCAGTGCGCCTCGGAAGGCGTCGATCACGTCCGCTACCTGTTGAGACTCGCCGAGCTCGAGCTGATCGACCGCGAGCGCCGCATGGTCGAGCGGCGCATCAAGGCGGCGCGCTTCCCCGTGGTCAAGAGCCTCGACAGCTTCGACTTCAAGGTCATCCCCTCGCTCAACAAGGCGCTGGTCCTGGAGCTGGCCCGCTGCGAGTACATCGAGCGCCGCGAGAACCTCATCGCGCTCGGCAACAGTGGGACCGGCAAGACCCACATCGCCCTCGGTCTCGGCCTGGCGGCCTGCCAGAAGGGCCTCTCGGTCGGCTTCATCACCGCCGCCGCGCTGGTCCACGAACTCATCGAGGCCCGCGATGACAAGCAGCTGCTGAGGTTCCAGAAGAAGCTCGCCACCTACAAGCTTCTGATCGTCGACGAACTCGGCTTCGTGCCGCTGTCGAAGACCGGCGCCGAGCTGTTGTTCGAGGTGTTCAGCCAACGCTACGAGCGGGGCTCGACCCTGGTCACCACCAATCTGCCCTTCGACGAATGGACCGAGGTGTTCGGCTCCGAGCGCCTCACCGGCGCGCTCCTCGATCGCCTCACCCACCACGTCAACATCCTCGAGATGAACGGTGACAGCTACAGGCTCAACCAGAGCCGCAGGCGTCAAACCCCGACTGCTAACTGAACCGACCACCCAGCCCACGCTTGACCCCGTGGGCCCACAGGTCCCTCCCGCGCGCGCCGCCGCGTCAGCCTGTTGAGGGCACACCGCGTCGCGCGCGGAGCCCTCCCGTGGACTACGGGGACAAGCCCGCAGCCGCCAAGCGGTCCCTTCTTACACCGCCGAGGTGGTCCCTTTTTGCTCCGCCATTGACAGAGGCACGACCGATCGGGGTGTCTGATGTCGAACTTGCGTGTTTCCCAGGTCCCGTAAGGTGGCTCGCCACCGCCGCCCCCCGGCAACTGAAGCACCGTCCCCACGAAACGCGCAAACCATATTTGGATTTGTTCGTCGAGCGACAAGACCCTGGTATCAACAAAAACGCGTTGCGGCGGCAACTCCTCGAAGGCAACGCCCATTCGGGGCACGGGGAGGTCCGGCTCAAACCAGCCGGCGGTCTCGAATCGCTTCAGGCTCTCGTGCTCTCGAAGATGATGGACGGTTTGGGCATTTTCAAAGATGGGTCCGGTCCAGGAGATTTTCGCTTCGGCGGGACTGATGACCGCCGGTTCGGCGGCCATGGCGACGGCGCCGAGGAAGAGGGCACCGAGCGTTATTCCAGTGAATGCGACGGGGACAAGCATTGGATATCCGATCGTGCCACTGTACCCTACCGACACCTTATTCCATATCCTGGAAATGAACGGCGAGAGCTATCGTCTCAACCAAAGCCAAAAACGGCGGAAATCCCCAAAAATACCTGCTTGACCGCCGGTGCAATGGTTGACCCGGTGGGTCCACAGGAACCTCCCACGCTGCTTCGCTCCGCGTAACGCAAGCGCTACACGAAGCAGCGCGGGTCCCTCCTATGGACTACCGGGACAACCCCCCAACACCGCGTACCGCATAACGTCAAGTGGACTAGTTTTGCTCCGCCCGGGTGGACTAATTTTGCTCCGCCGTTGACAGTGGCCGTCCTCATTCTAAAAAAAGCGAAGGAGGATTGCCATGCATGTGTCCCTGACCCCGAGCCTGGAGCATTTGATCCGCGAGAAGGTCGCATCCGGCCTCTACAATAACGCCAGCGAAGTGGTGCGCGAGGCTCTGCGACTCCTGCGGGAGCACGACGAGGTTCGGCGCCTCAAACTCGAACGCTTGCGGGACGAGTTGGCTAGGGGCGAAGGCGACCTTGCTGATGGCCGCTTCACCACGCTCTCGGGTGACGACGAGCTAAGCGAGTTCTTCGCCCGCATATGAGGAAGCTCGTCGTCACGGACGTGGCGCGCGGGGACCTCGGAGGCATCGCCCGGTATACCGAGCGGCACTGGGGTGCGGCACGGTGACATCCGGTCGGGCTACGGCGCGGCGTCGCCATCGGCCGGCACATGGTGTTCCACCGGGAAACGAAGGGCGGCGTCGCGTTCGTTCGCGTCCCGCGTGAGCGTGTGGATCCGCACCGGCGTCAGGTTCCGCCGGTCCGGGCCGCCAATGCCCGCGGACGCGCCGCGACAGCGTCGATGACGGCGAGCGCCTGCCACAATTCATTGGGCTCGGGCTCGGGTTCGGGCGACTCTTCCACGGGGTAGCGATAGGCGACATTCCAAATCGTCCAGTCCTCCATCAGGTCGACCGACGGCGCGATGTCTGGGAACCTGGCCGCGACCGCGTCGCCCAACTCACGAAGATCGTGGGTCTTGCGGAAAACAACACGGGCGTGCACGAGAAACCCCTTCAGAAGCTTCTCGGCCGCCTGCTGGCAATGGAAGGCGGCGACTGACGGCAACGGCGGCGCGGCCGCGAGACAGGCATGGGCGGCGCGCCGGTCGACTTCGGCGACGGCGATCCAACCCTCGATCTGGCGTCGGACTGCGCGCGCGTCAGCCTCGCTCATAAACGACGATTCCTTCGGCCTTGGCGGCCTGCGACAGGGTGCCCGCGATCCGCGATTTGACCTCGAACGTCGTCTGCCGGATCGGGATCACGTCAACGGCGCGGCGGTAGGCGCGCCGCGCGCGGTCGCCGGCGCGCAACGTCCGCTGTTCGGGCGGGGCGTCGTCGTCGAGGATGACGAGGAGGTCGATGTCGCTGTCCGGGCCGGCATTGCCGCGCGCCGCCGAGCCGAACAGGATCACGCGCCGCGGCCGGAAATATTCGACCACCGATTCGAGCAGCTCGGGCGGCACAATGGGCACGGTCATGGCGAAGCCGGCTCCTCACTGGCGCGGGAAGACCCGCCATCATACCGCATACCGCGCGAGGCGCGTCATGAAACGCGGTTTCGACCGGGATGTCGTGCCAGGGCCATCGGGTAAGGCGAACCACTCGACCGCAAGGCCGATTGTTTGCGCATGACCGACCCGTGCCTACCATGAGCTTGACGGCGATACAGTGACTTCTCGACGGATCGCGACCCTCGACCAAGGGGTGCGTTCGCGACCGGTCTTGGAAGGTGGCAGGGTCCGACGCGGCGATCTATCCTGTCCAGAATTCCACTTGAGACGTCGAGGACAACTTAATCTGGATTGCCCCGGGCGTTTGCACGTAGCCAACGACCCGACCGTTATTGATCAATTGGCAACTCGCCTGAGGCGGATTCGAGCTGATGCTGATGCTCCGCCATGTAGCGTCCAGAGGCGGCGCAAGGGTCGCGTTACCAAGGACCGCGTCACCTTGACCCTTTCTCTTCAGACTAATATTAACACTGTCAGCATAACTGTTCAATGCACCCGTAGAGTAATCCGTGATACAGAGATCAATAAAAATGCATCCCACGACACCCCACCCAGTCGCAGATGACTCTATTTTAATCAATTCTTGTTCATAACCTGGCGCTGTGCAGTCAAATATAATATCATTTCGGCTTTTTTCTAAAGTAATTAAATTTTTTCCACCGTTTATTGATGAAATTGGAACGCCTTTTCTTGTAAGCTGACAATACGCACTATCTGGACTTACGTTTACAATAAATTCTTGGGACGTTCCCTCTACGATAGTCGCACATGCCCCAAGAAGGGGTACAAGAGCCAATATCGCTATAATACGAGCCATGAGCTTCCCCCAATCTGTCAAATTATTATTATACCGACATTCCCCATATACCATCCAAATTCGTGGAAATCGTACCACTTTCCCACCGCCAAGGGAACTGTATCCCCTATGCAGCCATCCGATGGCATGATTTTGGTAATCGGCCCGCGCTTGGAAGGCCACTCGGTCATTTTTCTCGCCATCCAGACACACCTCTCCTGTCGCTTTCTCCTCGCCGTCGATTCCCTCGGCCTACGCCGGAGCGGGTCTTCGTCGCAGATCATCAATCAAGCTCAGGATTTTCCGGAACAGGTCCCTCGGCACCGCCACCTCAGCCAATTGGAACGTAACGTAGCGGCCATGTCGGACAACCTTGGCCCCGATCTTCACCAGCTTGTCGCGCAACGTCGTCATCGACCAGTGCTCCACCTCCTTCGGCAAAGCCAGTGTCCTCATGAAGTTGCCCAGATTGTAGGCCAGGGCGTGAAGCTGGAGCCGAACGGCATTGTTGCGGAACTTGCGACATGACAGACGGGTCCAGTTGATGGCGTTCTTGCCTTCCTTGATGTGCTGCTCCGCCGTGCCACGGTGATTATAGAACGCCACCACCCGCTTGGTAGGGCGCGACAGATTAGTGACGATGAAACCGACGCGAGGAACCAGCTCGCCGGGGTGCCACTCCACTTTGGCCACGACACGGCGCTTCTTGTTCCACGATCCGGCCTGATAGCTGAAGCTGGCGTGGAAACGGCGAACATGGTCGGGCGGGCGACCGACAGGTCGCGTAAGCAGATGGGCAATGTTCCGCTGGAGAATCGCGTTCGCTTTGAGGCGGATGACGTAGAGTAATCCCTCGGCTTCGAGATATTCGTATATCTCCGGTGAGGCGAAGGCGGCATCGCCACGAAAATACAGCCGCACCTTCCTTTCCTTATAGCGCATCACCACCGGCTCCAGAACATTCCGCCATCCGTCGGCACTGTGAACATTACCGGGGCGCAGGGAACATCTCTCCAAGTCGCCGAACTGGTTGAACAGGAATAGCGGATGGTAGCAGGTACAGCCGAAGTGACCATTGTACGCTGTTCCCTCTTGTTCGCCATGGGTCGGGCTGACGCTGCTGTCCATGTCGAGAATGATCATCTTCGGCGGATGGCGGTCATGAACCTTGTCGATCCACACCCCGTTCATGTCGACCAAGGCTTCAACGTTCTCGTCGGTGGCCAATAGCTCCGTCTCGAAGCGTCCCATCTGGCTGGTGGAAGCGGCCTGTCTTTCGATGGCCTTGCCGCCAACAATCCAGCGCATGGCGGGATCGCGTCCCAGACGGTCGGCGTCGTTCACATCGTCATAGCCGCCAAGGCGCCCGAAAACGGACTGGCGAAACTGACCCGTCTTGCCGTGCCATCCGTTCTTGCCGGTACGGCTATCCTGGAAAACACCCTCGGCCATCTCAGTCAGGCCGAGGGCATCGTCAAGCTCCCGGTAGGCGAGCAACCCGGCGTCAGAAGTAATCTTGGAACCATGGAATTCAAGCTTCAAGCGACGGTCAAAATCGACCCGTAAACTGTCCCGTTTCGATTCACCCATCGGGTGTCCCATACCTGCTGCTCCATCAATGCATCAACATATTGATTCTTATAGCAGAATTCCCATCACGGGGCATGGAATATCGAGTTCACTTGGGAAATGGGGGCTTATGGTTGTTTGGCCCCTCCGTCCAGCCCATAGCCGGCCATGAAGCCGTCCACCATGCCCGTCACGTTGTCCCAGTCGTAGTTGCGGAAGGCGTGGCCGCGGGTGACTGTCGTCGGCCCCGAATAGAACATCTCGTACTGGAGGTGACGCGAGCCGAACTCGGAGCCGAGCGCGTCCCAGGCCAGCTTGAAGAGCTTGACCCGCTCCTCGGACACGAGGACCGGGGATTTCTGGGTGCGGCCGATGAGGTCCGCGATCTCCGGGTTGGCGAAGTCCTTGTGGCTGGAGGGCAGCATGATGACGCCGCCGCCGGCGAGCTTGCGGATCGCCATCACCACGTCGGGGTAGAGCTGCTGGCCCAGCACCTGGGCCGAGCACAGGAGCCGCCGGTCGGGCACGAAATAGCCGTGATAGGCCTCACCGCCCGCTTCCATCCCCTTGACCAGCCCTTCGATCATACCCACCTGGGCGGCGAGGTGGCCGAGGGTCTCGCGCACCTGGGGATAGGCGATGATGCCATTCGCCTCGGCGATGCGGCGCGCGAGGCCGAGGAGGAAGCGGAGCTTGACCATCAAGCGGATCTGGCACTGGTAGTTCTGGAAGACATGCGCCCGGGTCTCGTGCCACTGGGCGTGCGCCATTGCGATGTCGCGCAGCATGAAGACCCGATCCCACGGGATCTTAACCTCGTCGAAATAAACGACGGCGTCGTTCTCGTCGAAGCGGCTGGCGAGCGGATGGTCGAAAGCCGAATCGGCCGCGGCCTCGTAGGACTTGCGCGAGAGAATCTTCACTCCCTTGGCGGCCACGGGCACCATGGCGGTGAAGGCGTAGTCCTCGTCCCCCTCATGATAGACCTGGAAGCCGGCGACCATGACCTCGTCGCAGAAGATGGTGCCGGTCCCCAGCATCTTGGCACCCAGGATCGTTATGCCCTGGCTATCCTCGTCGCAGATATGGGCGGCCAGATCGGGGTCGGGCTGTTCGCGAACCGTCTTCGAGCGGTCGGCCTGGGGATTGATGATGACGTAGCTGAGGTAGAGGTCGCGGTCCCGAGCGTAGGCGAAGTAGTCGACGAGCGCCCGCGCCCGCCTGGAATCGTAGGCCTCGAAGACCTCGATGCCCATGACCATGCCGCCCAGGACCGAGGCGACATGGTCGGGCGAGCGGCCGATCATGCCGCAGGTCGCCTCCGCCACGGCCGTGAGCGCCTCGCGCCGCTCCACCAACTCCCCATAGGACCGCGGCAACTGCCACATGCGGCCGACCCGGGCGCCGCTCGTCGGCGATTCGAAGGTCTGGCGTTCCAGGTTCGCCGGCGCCGCCTGCATGTCATAGAGGCCGGCGATGGACTCGGCGGCGTTGCGAAAGGCGGGATGCGCCGTCACATGGTCGATCCGCGCGCCGTCGTGGTAGACCGCGCGGCCATCCCGCAGGCTCGCGATGTAGTCCGCCCCATTCCTCGCCATATCCGCGACCTCCTGGCAGTGCCGGCGCAAGCCTATCAAGCCAGGGTGCCGGGGACGTAGATGAAAAAGGGGGCCGCGAAACGCGGCCCCCGATCTCGGCGAAAATGGTGCCCGGGCTAGAAGCCGCCCATGCCGCCCATGCCGCCCATGCCGCCCATGCCGCCCATTCCTCCCGGATCGGGCATGCCTCCGGGCGCTTCCTTCTCCGGATGATCCGCCACCATGGCCTCGGTGGTGATGAGCAGGCCGGCGATCGAAGCCGCGTCCTGAAGGGCCGTGCGAACCACCTTGGTCGGGTCGATGATGCCCGCCTTGACCAGGTTCGTATACTTGCCGGTCTGGGCGTCGTAGCCGAAGGAGTGGTCCTTCTGCTCGAGCAGCTTGCCAACCACGACGGAGCCATCGTCACCAGCATTCTCGACGATGAGACGCGCGGGGGTCCGCAGGGACCGGCGCACGATGTCGATGCCGACCCTCTGGTCGTCGTTCACGGCCACCAGCTTGGCGAGGCAATTGCCGGCATAGAGAAGCGCCGTGCCACCACCCGGCACGATGCCTTCCTCGACGGCGGCCCGGGTCGCGTGCATGGCGTCGTCCACGCGGTCCTTGCGCTCCTTCACCTCGACCTCGGTAGCACCACCGACGCGGATCACCGCGACGCCGCCCGCGAGCTTGGCGAGGCGCTCCTGCAACTTCTCACGATCGTAGTCGGAGCTGGTCTCCTCGATCTGCTGCCGGATCTGGCCGCAGCGCGCCGCGATGTCCTTCTTCTTGCCGGCGCCGTCGATGACGGTGCTCTCATCCTTGGTGATGGAGACTCGCCGCGCGGTGCCGAGCATGTCGATGGTCACGTTCTCGAGCTTGATGCCAAGATCCTCGCTGACCACCTGGCCACCGGTCAGGATGGCGAGATCCTCGAGCATGGACTTGCGGCGATCGCCGAAGCCCGGCGCCTTCACCGCCGCGACCTTGAGGCCGCCACGCAGCTTGTTGACGACGAGGGTGGCGAGGGCCTCGCCCTCCACGTCCTCGGACACGATCAGCAACGGACGGCTCGACTTGACGATGGTCTCGAGCACCGGCAGCAGCGGCTGCAGGCCGGAGAGCTTCTTCTCGTGAAGGAGGATGTAGGGGTTCTCCAGCTCGACCAGCATCTTCTCCGTGTTGGTCACGAAGTAGGGCGAGAGATAGCCCCGGTCGAACATCATGCCTTCGACCACTTCGAGCTCGGTCTCGAGCCCTTTGGCCTCCTCGATGGTGATCACGCCTTCCTTGCCGACCCGCTCCATCGCCTCGGAAATCATCTCGCCAATGTCACGCTCGCCATTGGCGGAGATGGAGCCGACCTGGGCGATCTCCTCGTGGGTTTTGACGGCGCGCGAGCGCTTGTTGATGTCCGCGACGACCGCGGCGACGGCGAGATCGATACCGCGCTTCAGGTCCATCGGGTTCATGCCCGCGGCGACCGCCTTCGCCCCTTCGCGGACGATGGTCTGTGCGAGCACGGTGGCCGTGGTGGTGCCGTCACCGGCCTCGTCGGAGGTCCGCACCGCCACCTCGCGCAGCATCTGCGCGCCCATATTCTCGAACTTGTCGCCAAGCTCGATCTCCTTGGCCACGGACACGCCATCCTTGGAGATGCGCGGCGCGCCGAAGGACTTGTCGAGCACGACATTGCGCCCCTTGGGGCCGAGAGTCACCTTGACCGCGTCGGCCATGATATCGACGCCACGCAGCATCCGCTGCCGGGCGTCGTCACCGAATCTTACGTCTTTGACTGCCATGAAAAGCCCCTTACTGGATAATGCCGAGGATGTCGGATTCCTTCATGATCAGAAGGTCTTTGCCGTCGATCTTGACTTCCGTCCCGGACCACTTGCCGTAGAGGACGCGGTCGCCCTTTTTGACGTCGAGCGGGTTCAGCTTACCGTCGTCGCCACGGACGCCGGAGCCGACGGAAACCACCTTGCCCTCCATGGGCTTTTCCTTCGCGGTGTCCGGGATGATGATGCCGCCTGCGGTCTTCTCTTCCTGCTCCAGCGGTTCGACCAGGACACGGTCGTGTAACGGCCTGAACGTCATGAATACCTCTCGCCATTCGCCTGATGGATGGGCCGCGCCGGCCACTTGGCCGAGGCGGAATGAACTGGTTGTTAGCACTCGATGGTTTAGAGTGCCAAGCTTATATGTGGGCTAGGATCGGCCTGTCAAGATGCCGATGTGGACTATCTTGCCCATCAGTGCACCGGCGCGTGCCGCAGACTCTCGAATCGCGCGCGGTCCCTCGCGTCGAGCCGGACCTTGAGGTGGGCAAAGTGGTCGTCGTCGAGGCGCTCGATAATCTCGCCGTGGCCGTAGAGCCAGGAAATGGTGCGACCGTCAGAGATATCCACCGAAAAATCGAACACCTCGAGGCCCGCGCCGAGGCGACGATCGAGAGCCTCTCGGAGGGTGTCGCACCCCTCTCCGGTCAGAGCGGAGACAGCGACGCTTCCGTTGGCGCCACGCGACACTTGATTGTGGAGCCGTGCCCGCGCATCCGGGCCCATGAGATCGAGCTTGTTGAAAACCTCGAGAACCTCCCCTTCTTCCACCCTGGGCCCTAGCCCGAGGTCGTGGAGCACCTTCTCGACATCCTGCTTCTGGGCATCGGTATCGGGGTGGGAGGCGTCACGCACGTGGAGGACGAGCTCGGCCTCCTGGACCTCCTCCAGGGTGGCGCGAAAAGCCGCCACCAGATGGGTCGGCAGGCTGGAGATGAAGCCCACCGTGTCGGATAGTATGGCGACCCGGCCCGACGGCAGGTCGAACCGGCGCATGGTCGGGTCGAGGGTCGCGAACAACATGTCCTGGGTGCCAACGGTGGCGTGGGTCAGGCGGTTGAAGAGGGTCGATTTCCCGGCATTCGTATAGCCCACGAGCGCGACGACCGGATAGGGTGCCCGGCGGCGCGCCCCGCGATGCAGCTCGCGGGTGCGAACGACCCTGCCCAACGACTTCTTGATGCGGGTGATCCGCTCGTCGATCAGACGGCGATCGGTCTCGATTTGGGATTCGCCGGGGCCGCCCAGGAACCCGGACCCGCCGCGCTGGCGCTCGAGATGGGTCCAGGAGCGCACGAGCCGGCTGCGCTGGTAGGAGAGATGCGCTAGCTCGACCTGCAGGCGCCCTTCCCGCGTGCGCGCCCGGGCGCCGAAAATTTCCAGGATGAGGGCCGTCCTATCGATCACCTTACACGACCAGGCGCGCTCCAGATTGCGCTGTTGGATCGGTGTAAGCGCGTGGTCCATGACCACGAGATCGATCTCGTTGGCGCCGACGAATTCGCCGAATGCCTCGACGGCACCGGTCCCGAGAAAGGTCCCCGGGCGCACGCGCGGCAGCAGTACCACCTCGTCATGGACGATCGTCAGGCGAATGGCGCGCGCCAGCCCGACGGCCTCGGCAAGGCGACTTTCGGGGTCGCGGGAATCGCTTGCGCGCCCGCCCCGCAAAACAGCATGCAGGACGAGCGCCCTGCCGGTCGCGGCTGATCCAGCGGTCAAATTACGCTTCTTGTTCCGATTTCTCCGGCTCCGGCTCCGGCTCCGGCTCCGGCTCCGGCTCGAAGAGCTGGACCGGGCCCGCCGGCATGACCGTCGAGATCGCGTGCTTGTACACGAGCTGGGAATGATGGTCGCGACGCAGGAGGACGCAGAAATTGTCGAAGGCGCTCACCACGCCCTGCAACTTGACACCGTTGACGAGAAATATGGTGACGGCCGTCTTGTTCTTGCGAATGTGGTTGAGGAACACGTCCTGCAAATTCGCTGTTTTTTCGGGAGGCATCGCACGTCCTTCGTCTTATTGGTTTATGGACCGGTGGACCGTCGGCGCCCCGCGGACGCGTCCCTGAAATGTCCCGACCTCCCCGATCCTATGCCTATATCTGGGTTACGATGCCCTCGCGCACAACCCTTAGCAGGGTTTCGAAGTCCTCGATGTGAATCTCGGGCGGATTGGATGCGAACTCAGGCGTATGCGGGTCGCCCGGGCCTATAAGCACGGGCACGCAGCCAGCACCTCGGGCCGCGGTCAGATCGACCCATGTATCGCCCACCACCCAGACCTCGCGCCCCGCCTCGACGCCGCTTGGCCCGAGCGCCATCGCGACCGGCGCCGCGTCGGGCTTGTCGGCGGCCGCATCGCCGGCACCGACGAGGCGGCCGAAAAAACCATCCCAGCCTAAATACTCCGCCTCACGGCGCAGGAAATCTCCGCGCTTGTTGCTTATGACGGCCATGAAGAGGCCGGCCGCGTGCAGAGTATCGAGCATGGCCGAGGCACCCGGCCGTTCCGTGAGAGTACCGAGGTGGTTCGCCGCGAAGCTCTCGTAGAAGATATCCCTCGCTTCCTCCCAGCGGCCGCCGAACATCTCGGGAAAGCTGTCGCGCAAGGACTTCCGCACCCGTTCCCTGGTCTCCGAATGGGTCCATGTCTCACGCCCCATGGCAAGGAAGGCGGCATTGAGCGCGTCGCCGATGGCGGCCCAATTGTCGACGAGCGTATCGTCCCAGTCGAAGAGGATGGCCCGCGGCGCCGGGACTTTAGGCATGCCCGGCCGCCTCACCTGCCATGTGCGCGACGTAGCGTTCGCGCAGCGCGCGTGCGAGCGGCCCCGGCCGGCCGTCCCCGACGGCCTCGTGGTCGATATAGGTGACCGGCAGGACAAACGACGTGGTGCTGGTCACGAAGGCCTCCCGCGCCGTCTTCGCCTCCGCCAATGAGAAGGCGCGCTCGGTGAAGGGGATTCCCAGCTCGTGGGCAATCCCGAGCACCGCGAGGCGCGTGATACCGTTGAGGATGGCGGCGCCCGGATCCCGCGTCACGAGATCACCCCCCGCCGTCACGATCCAGGCGTTGGTCGAGGTGCCTTCGGTAATCCTGCCGTCCAGATCCACCTGCCAGGCCTCGAACGCTCCCGCCTCCCGCGCCTGCTGCTTGCCGAGCACGTTGGGCAGCAGGGAGACCGATTTGATGTCGCGGCGGTGCCAGCGGACGTCCGGAATCGTAATGACCTTCACGCCCTCGGCTCCCGGGTCCGATATTGGGCGCTTGGAGCGCCGCGCGGTCATCACGACGGCGGTTCTGGCGTCGGCCGGGAAGGCGTGGTCGCGCCGCGCCACGCCGCGGGTCATCTGGATGTAGATGATCCCGTCGTGCACCCGGTTGCGCTGGATCACCTGACCCATCACCAGCGAGAGCGCCCGCCGCGACATGGCCCGGGCAATTCGCGCCTCGGCCAGGGAGCGGTCCAGCCTGTCGAGATGTGGCCCGCCGTCGATGAGGCGTCCACCATGAACGCTCACCACCTCGTAAACCCCGTCGGAGAACTGGTAGCCGCGGTCCTCGATATGGACGGCTGCTTCGGCGTGCGGCACATAGCGGCCGTTCACGTAGGCTATCCTCGACATGCCCGCCTACCCTCGCCGCCCGCGCTCAGAAGAACTCGAGGCTGACGGCGAATATCTTCTCGACGTCCTTGATCGCCTCGGGCGTCGAGAAGATGACCACCCTGTCCTTGGCCCGGACGATGGTATCGGGCTTGGGGATGATGACCTCGTCCTTGCGCAGGACGGCGCCGACGATGATCCCTCGCGGCAGGTGCGCCGCGCGGATCGGAACTCCCACCAGGCTCGACGTCTCGAGCGCCTCGGCCTCGATCACCTCGCCCACCCCCTCGCGCAGAGAATGCACGGCCCTGATGCGGCCGCGGCGCACGTGCTGGAGGATGGTCGAGACGGTGATGGCTTGCGGGATCACCACCACATCGACGCCAAGCTCGGTGATGAGGGATTCGAAGGTCATGTTGTTGACCAGGGTGAGCGCCCGCCGGGCACCGTAGCGCTTGGCCAGGAGCGAGGAGAGGATGTTCACCTCGTCGTCGTTGGTCACGGCGACGATGGCTTCCGTGGTACGCACGTTGGCCTCGTCGAGGATATCGGGGTCGAGCGCGTCACCATTGATGACGATGGTCTGGGACAGGCTCTGGGCGGCGAACTCGGCCCGGTCCTTGTTCAGCTCGATGACCTTGGCATTGACGCCTGGGTGATGCTCCTCGATCTCTTGGGCGAGATAGAGGCCGATATTGCCGCCGCCCACGACGATGATGCGCCGCGCCTCGCTCTCCTCGTGGCCGAAAGCGGCCATGCCGCGCGCCACGTGCTCGCTATCGACGGCGAAATAAACATCGTCCCCCGGCAGCATCTGCTCGTCGCCGCGTGGCACGGTGGCGTGGCCTTCGCGCAGAATGGCGATCACGGTGATGTTGAGATCGGGGAACAGGCCCGTGAGCTGCCGCAGCGGCGTGTTTATGATCGGGCATTCCGCGGTGATGTGGACTCCGATCACGCGCACCCGGCCCCCTGCCATGGGCACGGAATCGAAGGCGCCCGGCACCTGAAGCCGCCGTCCGATGGCCCTGGCCACCTCGATCTCGGGCGAGATGATGACATCGATCGGCATGTGGTCGCGGCTGAACAGGTCGGCCCATATGGGCTGGAGGTAGGTCTGGCTGCGCACCCGCGCGATCTTGGTCGGGACCTCGAACAGGGAATGGGCCACCTGGCAGGCCACCATGTTGACCTCGTCGGCATAGGTGACCGCGATCAGCATGTCGGTATCCGGGGCCCCGGCCCGTTCGAGCACGGCGGGGTGGGAGGCGTGGCCGACAATCCCGCGCACGTCCAGCGAATCGCTGATCTTCCGAACGAGCTCCGGGTTCTGGTCGATGACCGTGACGTTGTTGTCCTCGGTGGCAAGGTGTCGGGCGATGTTCGACCCCACCTGCCCGGCGCCGCAGACGATGACTTTCATGCCGCCGCCCGGTCGCGCGCGGCGGTCGCGCGGCGAGCTCTAGGGAACATCCGCGCCCTGGGCCCTATCCGCCCCGACGAGGCCGAGACTCTTGAGCTTTCGGTGCAGAGCCGAGCGCTCCATGCCGACGAAGCTCGCCGTGCGGGAGATGTTGCCCCCAAAGCGGGTGATCTGGGCCAGGAGGTAGTCGCGCTCGAAGACCTCGCGCGCCTGGCGCAACGGCATGCCCATGATCTCCCCCGCCTTGTCGCCGTTGAGGGCGGCGGGGCTGATAGCGGCGATCTCCGGCGGCAGCATGTCGGCGCCAATGACGCCGTCCTGCTCGCCTGGCGCCATGATCAGCAGCCAGTCGATCACGTTACGAAGCTGGCGCACATTTCCCGGCCAGTCGTAGGCCTGAAGGGCGGCCATGGCGTCGTCGCCGAGGCGCCGCGGCGACAGGCCCGCGCCCTCCGCCGCACGGCCGACGAAATATTCCGCCAGAGGTGGGATATCGTCGCGCCTCTCGCGCAATTGGGGCACCTCGATCGGCACCACGTTCAAGCGATAGAACAAGTCCTCGCGGAACCGGCCGGCATCGATGGCGGCGCGGATGTCGCGATTCGAGGTGGCGATCACCCGCACGCTGACCTCGACGCGGCCCGCGCCGCCGACGCGCTCGAAGGTCTGCTCCTGCAACACCCGGACGATCTTGCCCTGGGTCTCGAGCGGCATATCCGCGACCTCGTCTAGGAGGAGGGTACCGTTATGCGCACGCTCGAAGGTACCGACCTTGCCGGGCCCCTCGGCCCCGTTGGCGCCGGGCTCGATACCGAACAGCTCCGCCTCCATGCGCCCCGGTTCCATGTTGGCGCAGTTGAGCGCGACGAAGGGCCCGCCGGCGCGCCGGGAGCCGGCATGGACCAGGCGCGCCACGATCTCCTTGCCGACACCGGCCGGCCCAGTGATAAGCACGCGGCTACTCGTCGGCCCGACCCGATTGATGGCCTGGCGAACCTGCTGGATCGCCGGCGACGCGCCGACCAGCTCGGTGACGTCACCCGCCCGCAGGCGCAGCTCGGCGATCTCGCGGCGCAGGCTGGCCGCCTCGATGGCGCGCTCGATGAAGAGCAGCAGGCGGTCGGCCTTGAACGGTTTCTCGATGAAGTCGTAGGCGCCCTTCTTGATGGCCGCCACGGCCGTCTCGATGTTGCCGTGGCCGCTGATCATGACCACCGGCAGTTCGGGGTGCTCCGCCATCACGACATCGAGGATCTCGAGCCCATCGAGCTCGCTGCCCTGCAGCCAGATATCGAGCACCACGAGGCTCGGCCGGCGCGTGGCAATGGCTTCGAGGGCGCTCTTGCTGTCCGCCGCCTCGCGCGGCTCGTATCCCTCGTCCACGAGGATACCCGCGATCAAGGCGCGAATATCCTCCTCGTCATCGACGATCAGGATGTCATGAGACATTAGCGGTCTTTTCCAAGTCCCTCGCCTCGTCCGCCGGCTCCATCCGCCGGGCGTTCGTGGCATTGGGGATATCGAATACGAGCCGGGCCACCGCCCCGCCGCCTTCACGGTCCTCGAGGCTCAGGTCGCCGCGGTGATCTTCCATGATTTTCTTGACGATTGCCAGACCAAGGCCCGTGCCCTTGGCCCGCGTCGTCACGTAGGGCTCCGTCAAATGATGCCGTTCCTCCGCGGGCAGGCCGATGCCGTTGTCGGCGACTTCGATCGCGATTTGGTCTCCCTCCTCGACGATGGCGAGTCGAATGTGCCCGCGCGGCGGCTCACCTCCGTCCTCCGCCTTGCAGGCGCCTATGGAGTCGGCCGCATTCTGGAGCAGGTTGGTCAGCGCCTGGCCGATCTGGCGGCTGTCGCAATCGAACAACGCCTGGCGTTCGGACAGCACGGCCTCGTATTCGATCGTCGGATTGCCGGTGCGCTGTAGGATCAATGCCTGCCTGCACACGTCGTTGAGGTCTTCCACCTTCATCACCGGCGCCGGCATGCGGGCGAAGGCCGAGAACTCGTCGACCATGCGGCCGATGTCACCCACCTGACGCACGATGGTGTCCGTGCAGCTCTCGAAGGTTTGGGGGTCGCTCTTGATTTCCTTCAGGTATTTGCGCTTGAGCCTCTCGGCGGAGAGCTGGATCGGGGTCAGCGGGTTCTTGATCTCGTGGGCGATGCGGCGTGCTACGTCCGCCCAGGCCGCTATGCGCTGAGCCGACTGGAGCGCCGTGATGTCGTCGAACGTGACCACGTAGCCCAGAATCTCCTGCTCGTCCCGCTCGACCGTCACCCGCACGAGAAGTGTCCGCGAGCGGCCGCCCGTACCGATCCCAATCTGCGATTCGACATGCCCCCGGGACCTGTGCCGCGCCGCCTTCACGAGATCGGCCATCTCCGGCACCGCAGTGCCGAGAGGCCGGCCGATGAGGGCATCGAGATCGGTCGACAACAGGAAGGACGCTGTCCGGTTCGGCAGATTGACCCTGCCCTCTTCATCGAGCCCGATCACACCGGCCGAGACGCCCGCGAGCACCGCTTCGGTGAACCGACGGCGGGTATCGAGCTGGCGGTTGGCCTCCACCAGCTCCCCCTGCTGGGTCTCGAGCTGGCTCGTCATTCGGTTGAAGGCGTGGCTGAGCGTTCCAATCTCATCCCGCTCGGGTATCTCCGGCACCCGCGCCGAAAGGTCGCCCGCGCGCGCCCGCTCCGCCGCCGCGATGAGGGCGCTGACCGGCCGCGTGATCTGGGTCGCGAACATGAGCCCGACCCAGATCGCCGCCAGCAGCAACAACAGAGCCAACACCCCGAATATCATGGCGAAGTTGATCTGGAGACCCGACCTGGTGCCCTCCAGCCGCTCGTACTCCTCGACTGCCTCGCGCGTCCGCTGCACGTGGTTGAGCACACCCGGGTCCACGAAACGGCCGACATAGAGAAACATCTCGACCAGCCGGTTCACGCGGACGAGGGCCCGCACCCGGTCGCCGCTGTCCGTGGTCATGATGGACACGTCACCCGTTCGCGCCTTCGCGATGGCCCAGGCGGGCACGGGATCGAACTCGAGGGCGAAGCTCAGCCCGGAGCTGGCCAGAACCCGACCCCGGCCATCGAAAATGATCGCTTCCGGCAGCGTGCGCAGCTCCGCGTGCGCGCTCAGCAGCCGGCTCAGCAGGCTGGGGTCGCCCAGCACCACGGGACTCTCCTGCTCGATGGCATAGGCCATGGCGAGGATGTCGGCGCGGATGTTCTGCTGGTGCTCGCTCAGGTAGGACTGGGCCACGGCGAGTGATTCGCTAAGCGCCGTGCGAACCCGATCGCTGAACCAGGATTGGATGCCAAAATTGAGAAACAGGACGGAAGCCACCGCCACCACGATTGCTGGCGTCACGGCCACGAAACTGAACAGCACGACGAGGCGCACGTGGAGGCGCGAGCCCGCCGAGCCGCGACGCCGCTCGACCCAGACCTGTACGATACGCCGCGCGACCACCGCTCCCAGCAGAAGGAGAAGCACCAGGTCGACGTTGAGCAGGACCAGGATCGTATCGGGATCGGGCCCGAAGGGCGTGGACCGCGTGAGCTCGACGTAGGTGGCAACCCCGGACACGAGAGCCGCCGCCGCGAGGACAAAGGCCAGCTTGCGGGCCAAACCAGCCCGCCGCAACCGGCGGAGGAGACTGGTCGATTTCTTCTGCTGAGATTCAGCCGTATCGGCTGTCATGCCAACCTACGCTGCAACCGTGTCGGGCGCCGGCTCGCGGTCATTTTACGCTGCTCGCCACGTCGATGTCCAATTCGCGCAATTTCTTGCGCAGGGTGTTGCGGTTGAGGCCGAGGAGCTTCGCGGCCTGGATCTGATTGCCGCGAGTCGCCGCGAGCGCGAGACTCAGCAATGGCCGCTCGATCTCCCTCAAAACCCGGCGATAGAGCCCCGAAGCCGGTAGATCCCGCCCATGCGCGTCGAAATAAATCTTGAGGTGGCGGCCCACGGACTCGCCGAGATTGTCGTCGCCGCCGGTACCCAGCGACACGATGGGCTGCCCCATCGGCTCCGCCAGCTCCATCTTTATGACCTCGGGCGGTATTACATCATCGGCATAGAGGGCGGCGATACGGTACATAAGGTTCTCGATCTCGCGCACGTTGCCGGGCCAGTGATGGTCCTCGAGCCGCTCGACACAGCCGTGACCCAGTATCTTCGACGGCAGGCCGTCCGCCGCCGCGCGGGAGAGGAAGTGCCGGGCCAGCGGGCCGATGTCCTGGGTGCGCTCGCGCACGGGCGGCAGGCGTATGGGCACCACGTTCAGGCGATAGAACAGGTCCTCGCGGAAGCGGCCCTCGCGGATGAGCTGGCGCAGGTCCTGGTGGGTGGCGGCGATGATGCGAACGTCGGCACGGACGGCCTCGCGCCCACCCACGGCCCGGTATTCGCCCTGCTGCAGGACACGCAGGAGGCGCGTTTGCGAGACGGGCGGCATGTCGCCGATCTCGTCGAGGAACAGGGTGCCGCCCCGGGCCTGCTCGAACCGACCGCTGCGGCGCGCGGTGGCACCCGTAAATGCGCCCTTCTCGTGCCCGAACAGCTCGCTCTCCACCAGCTCGCGCGGAATCGCCGCCATGTTGACGGCCACGAACGGACCCGCCTTGCGCCTGCCGTAATCATGCAGCGCGCGCGCCACCAATTCCTTGCCCGTGCCCGATTCGCCCGCGATCGTGACGGTCAGGTCCGTGCCCATCAGCCGCGCCATGACCCGGTAAATGTCCTGCATGGCGGGCGAGCGGCCGATGAGGGGAAGCTGTTCCTCGCCGTCCTGCCCAGGCGGGTGTTCCGCGCCTTGAACGCCTTCCGCCACCGCTGGGGCATGGAGCGCCCGCTCGACGGTGGTCGTGAGCTCACCCAAATCGAAGGGCTTGGGCAGGTATTCGAAGGCGCCCTGTTCGGCCGCCCGGACGGCGGTCAAAAGAGTGTTTCGGGCACTCATGGCGATGATACGAAGGCCGGGGCGCAGCGCGCGGATGCGCGGGATGAGGTCGAGCCCGTTACCGTCCGGCAGCACGACGTCGGTAATCACCAGGTCGCCCTCGCCCTCGACGACCCATCGCCACAAGGTCGCGGCGTCGCCCGCGGCCCGCACTTCATGGCCGAGGCGGCCGAGCGCGCGGCTGAGGACGGTGCGTATAGACCGGTCGTCGTCGGCGACGAGGATGGTCGCCGCACTCACGGCACACCCGCCAATCGGGCCTCGTGGGCTGGCAGTAGGACGCGGAGCTCGGTCCCGCCGGCACCAGTCTCGAGCTCGATCACGCCGCCATGGTCGTCGACCAGCTTGGCGACCAAGGCCAGGCCCAGCCCCTTGCCCGCGGGCTTCCCCGTCACGAAGGGATCGAAGAGGTGGGGCCGCAGGCCCTCGGGAACGCCGGCACCGTTATCCGCCACGCTGATTGCGATGGGAAGGTGGACGCGCCCGCCAACGCCCGCCGGCGCCACCCGCACCCCATGCCGGTAGGCGGTCGAGAGCACGATCTCGCCGCCATCCCGGGAAACTGCCTCGGCCGCGTTCTTGACCAAGTTGAGGAAGACCTGGATCAGCTGGTCCCGGTCGCCGAACACGGGCGGCAACGAGGGGTCGTAGCGCTCGACGATCGCCACCCCGCGGGCCGCGCCGGCCTCGGCGACGCGGCGCACGCGGTCGAGCACCTCGTGAATGTTGACGGCACCGCGTTCGGGTTGCGGCCCATCGGAGAAGGCCTCGACCCGCTCGACGAGCGCGCAGATGCGGTCCGCCTCCTCGCAGATCAGGCTGGTCAGCGCGCGGTCCTCCTCGGAGACGCCCGACTCCAGGAGCTGGGCCGCGCCCCGAATGCCGGAAAGCGGATTCTTGACCTCGTGCGCCAGCATGGCGGCGAGGCCCGTGATGGAGCGTGCCGCGTTGCGGTGGCTGAGCTGGCGGTCGATCGCGCGCGGCACGGACTGGGCACGGAAGGTGACCACCTGATGACCGGGCGCCTCGGGCAAATACGCGGCCAGCGCCGTGACGAGATGCGAGCCGATCCGCGGGGTCTCGATGGTGAGGTCGTATTCGGTCCGGCTGCCGCCCCCCTCGCGAACCTCTCCAATGAGGGCGAAGAGCGGGCTGTCCGCCGGAATCAGCCCGTCGAGCGCCCGGCCGTGAAGGCGGAGCGCGCCGGCATTGAAGAACTGCTCGGCCGCCGCGTTGGCGTAGGCGACCCGCCCCAGGGGATCGACCACGATCGTCGCGTCGGCGAGGGCGTTGAGCACCGCCTCCGCCCCGATCTCCGGCTCGCGATCGAGCCGCCGCGCCGGCGTCGGTACCGCCACTCTCACGCCGCCACCCGGTCGAGCTCGCGGGAGAAGAAAGTTCGAATCTCGGCCTTGACCGCCTCCGGCTCCGCCAGGCGATTGATCCGCGACCGGAACTCGGCCGATTCGTGCAAGCCCTTGCTGTACCAGGAGATATGCTTGCGCGCGACGCGCAGGCCCGTCTCGGTGCCGTAATGGCTCAGCATATCCTCGTAATGGGCGAGGACGGTCACCATACGCTCGTCGAGGGTTGGGTCCGGCAGGCGCTGGCCCGTGCGGAGATAGTAGATGACCTGGCGCGGGAACCATGGCCGGCCATAGCAGCCGCGCCCGATCATCACCCCGTCGGCCCCCGATTCATCGAGGCAGCGCCGGGCATCCTCCAGGGTCTCGATGTCGCCATTGGCGATCACGGGGATGCCGACCGCCTCCTTGACGGTGCGGATGAACTTCCAGTCCGCGATGCCATTGTAGAGCTGGCACCGGGTCCGGCCGTGGATCGAGAGCATGCGGATGCCACACGCCTCGGCGATGCGCGCGAGCGCGGGGGCGTTGCGGCTCTCGTCGTCCCAGCCCGTGCGCATCTTGAGGGTCACGGGCAGGTCCACGGCGCGGACGGTCGCCTCGAGAATGCGCGTGGCGAGCGCCTCGTCGCGCATCAGGGCGGAGCCCGCATGACCCTTCACCACCTTCTTGACCGGGCAGCCGAAGTTGATGTCGATGATGGCGGCACCCCGGTCCGCGTTGAGGCGCGCGGCTTCGGCCATCACCGCCGGATCGCGGCCGGCGAGCTGCACCGCCATGGGGAATTCCTCGGCGCAGTTGGTCGCGAGCTTCATGGACTGGCGGTTTTGGCGGATCATGGCCTGGCTCGCGATCATCTCCGAGACCACGAGCCCGGCCCCGCTCCGCTTGACCAGGCGGCGGAACGGCATATCGGTCACGCCCGACATGGGCGCGAGGATCACGGGTTCCGCGAGCGCGACAGGCCCCACCTGGATGCCCATTATTTAGGCACTTTCAAAGATTGATGAGATTTTGGGCAATATGCCCGCGCGCGCCCTGCGATGCAACGGGAAACCGCGTGCCAGGCGCGGCAAGGCCATGGTAATGAAGCGCCACGCGAAACAAGAGGCGAGGAAGCGGACGGGGCGATGGCGGCGGGTTGCATCGGAATCGTGGTCGCGGCGGGACGCGGCCACCGCTTGGGCGGAGAGATACCCAAACAATACCGCCCGCTTGGCGGCCGCCCCCTGTTGCGCCATTGCCTCGACGCGCTCTGCGCCCATCCGAAGGTCGATGCGGTACGCGTCGTGCTCCACCCCGACGACTGGGCGCTCTACGAGGCCGCGGCCGAGGGGCTCGACCTCCTGCCGCCGGTCGCGGGCGGCGCCACGCGGCAGGAGTCGGTCCGCCGCGGCCTCGAAAGCCTGTCCGGCATCGAGCCGGCGCGGGTGCTGATCCACGACGCCGCGCGCCCCTTCCTCGAGCCCGCCATCATCGACCGCATCCTCGCGGCGCTCGACGACCGGCCAGGTGCCATTGCCGCCCTCCCCGTGGTCGACACCTTGAAGCGCGGCGCGGACGGCGCCAGCGCCGGCACCGTGGAAAGATGCAACCTGTGGCGCGCCCAGACGCCCCAGGGCTTCCACTACGGGGAGATCATGGCAGCCCACCAGTCCGCGCCCGCCGAAGGGCTAACCGACGACGCGGCCGTGGCCGAGGCGGCGGGCCTCGCCGTCGCCCTCGTCATGGGGGCGGAGGAGAATTTCAAGGTGACCACGGAAGAGGATCTCGCCCGCGCCGAGCGTCTGCTGACGACGCGCGGACACGCCGGCGAATGGGAGACGCGCACCGGACTCGGTTTCGACGTCCACCGCTTCGGCCCGGGCGATCATGTCTGGCTGTGCGGCGTGCGCATCGACCACGACCGGGGGCTGATCGGCCATTCCGACGCCGATGTCGGCTTGCACGCGCTCACGGACGCCATCCTCGGGGCCGTGGGGGCCGGCGATATCGGCCATCATTTCCCGCCCTCCGACCCGCAATGGCGGGACGCCGCCTCCGACCGCTTCCTCGCCCACGCCGTTGCCCTCGCGGCCGCGCGCGGCGCGCGGGTCGCGAGCCTCGACGTGACGCTCATCTGCGAGCGGCCGAGGATCGGCCCCCACCGTGCCCGGATGGTGGCGCGGATCGCCGAGATTACCGGAATTGCCGAGGACCGGGTCAGCGTCAAGGCCACCACCACCGAGGGCCTCGGCTTCACCGGCCGGGGCGAGGGCATCGCGGCCCAGGCCGCCGCGAGCGTACGATTGCCTTTGCGCGACGGTGGCGCGGGGCCGTAATGCCCTCGCCCTCGCCCGTCGGCGATTTCGGCCGGCATCCGGCCTGGTGGCTCGCCACCTGGTTCGGGGCCGGGGCACTTCCGGTGGCGCCGGGGACCTGGGGCTCGCTCGCCGCCCTGCCCTTCGCCTGGGCGATCGCCACGGTTTTCGAGCCCTGGGCCCTGGCGGTCGCGGCGGCGGCGCTCTTCCCCCTGGGATGCTGGGCGTCCACCATCTACATGCGGCGCACTAGCACGCCCGACCCGGGCCCAGTGGTGATCGACGAGGTGGTGGGCCAATGGCTCACCCTCGCGGTGGTGCCGGTGGACTGGCTTGCCTACGCAATCGGCTTCCTGCTGTTCCGCGTCGCCGACATCCTCAAGCCCTGGCCGGCCTCCTGGGCCGACCGGTGCGTCCATGGCGGGCTCGGGGTCATGCTCGACGATGTGTTCGCCGCCGTCTACGCTGGTGCCGGCCTCTATTTCGTCATCTGGTGGATCGGCTGAAACATGTTCGACGACGCCCTCCTCGGACAAGCTGAACGGGTCCTCGAATCGTGCCGTCGGGCCGGCTTGCGGCTCGCCACCGCCGAATCCTGCACGGGCGGCCTGATCGCCGGGTGCCTGACCGCCGTCGCCGGCTCCTCCGACGTGGTGGAGCGCGGCTTCGTCACCTATGCCGACGAGGCGAAGATCGAGCTCCTCGGCGTGCCGGTGGCGCTGATCGCCGCCCACGGGGCCGTGAGCGCGCCCGTGGCCCGGGCCATGGCGGAAGGCGCGATCGCGCGATCGCGCGCCGGGCTCGGCATTTCGGTTACAGGCGTCGCGGGCCCCGGCGGCGGATCGATCGAGAAGCCCGTCGGCCTGGTTCACATCGCCGCCGCCCGCGGCACCCGGCCCACTCTCGACGAAAGGCACGTCTTCCCTGGCGACCGCACCGCGATCCGCCTCGCCGCCGTCGCCGCCGCGCTCGACCTCATTGAGCGACGGATCGCCTGAAGCGGGCGGGCCGCCGCCCAGCTCCGTGCCCGCGGCCGGCGGCGCGCCGCGCGCTCCGGGTCATGGACCATCCCTCTCAGGCTGGAACGTGTTGGCTATCGTGGCCCTCGCGGGCCTCTTCATGGGCGCCATTGTCGTCGCGGTCTCGCTGGCCGTCGAATGGGGCGGCGCAGCCGTCCCCGTGCTTCCCGTGCTCTATGCGGGGCTCGCGCTGCAGGCCCTCGCCATCTGGGGCAGCGTCTATCTGGTAGCGACGCGCCGATATGGTATCGGACCTCGCGCCCTCGGCTTTCGCGGCCTTTCGTGGCGGGCGCTCTTTCGCGCCGTCGGGGTCTGGCTCGTCTGCTTGCCCATCATCGCGCTCGTCCTCGGGCTCGGCTCGGAAGTCTTCGAGGTCGAAGAGGGCGCGCGTCAGATCGACGACCTCGCGATTCTGCTCGAGACGCCGGCCCGGTTCGCGGGCGCCCTTCTGTTCGTCGGCATCCTCATGCCCTGGTCTGAGGAGCTACTGTTCCGCGGCGTGATCTACGGCTGGGCGCGTACCCGCTTCGGCGTCGGCCCGGGGGCCGTGCTGAGCGCCCTCGTATTCAGCCTGCCCCACCTCTACCTGGAGGTGCTGATCCCGGTGTTCGTCCTCGGCATCGCATTCGCGCTGATCTACGAGTGGACCGGCACCCTATGGGCCGCTTTCGCCGTCCACGCCGCTCACAACTCGCTACACCTGGTCTGGCTTTACCTGTCCATCCATTACGGCGCGCCGCTGCTGGATTTCGTCTGAGGCCGGCGGCCCGTAGAGCACCGCTGCGCGATCCTCGAAGGCGGCGACCATGCGCCGCACCGCCTCGTGGAACAGGGGGCCGATGAGGGCCTGGAGGACGCGGGAGCGGAACTCGAAGTCGACGTGGAAATCGACCAGCGTGCCGCCCCCTTCCGCCGGCTCGAAGGTCCAATGGTTCTCGAGATGGCGGAACGGCCCTTCGGCATAGGTCACGTCGATGCGATCGGGCCGCCGCAGCACCACGCGGGAGGTGAAGCGCTCGCGGATCATGCGAAAGCCGATCACCAGGTCGGCGTGGAGCACATCGCCCTCGCGCCCGCGAACGCGCGCCGCCACACACCAGGGCAGGAACTCGGGATAGCGGCCGATATCGGCCACGAGATCGAAGAGCCGCGCCGGCTCGTAGGCCAGCACCCGTTTCTCAGCGTGACGCGGCACGGCCGCCCTAGCCCGCGGCGAGCCGTGCCGCGCGGGCCGCGCGAAGGCGCTCGAAATCCTCCCCCGCGTGGTAGGAGGAGCGGGTAAGCGGCGAAGCGGCGACCATGTGGAAACCTTTGCCGTAGGCCATCCGCCCGAGGGCCTCGAACTCATCCGGCGGCACGAAGCGATCGATCGGGTGGTGGCGCCGGGTGGGCTGCAGGTACTGGCCGATGGTGAGGAAGTCGACATCGGCCGAGCGCAGGTCGTCCATGACCTGATAGACCTCCTCGCGGCTCTCTCCCAAGCCCACCATGATGCCCGACTTGGTGAACATGGCCGGGTCGATCTCCTTCACCCGGTCGAGGAGGCGCAGGGAGTGGAAGTAGCGCGCGCCCGGCCGCACCGTGGGGTAGAGCCGGGGCACGGTCTCGAGATTGTGGTTGAAGACATCGGGCTTGGCCCCCACGACCACTTCGAGAGCGCCTTTCTTGCGCAGGAAATCGGGCGTCAGGACCTCGATCGTCGTCTCCGGCGCGCGCGCGCGGACTTCCTCGATCATGCGCGCGAAATGCCCCGCGCCACCATCGTCGAGGTCGTCGCGGTCCACCGAAGTGACAACCATGTGGTTGAGGCCGAGCGCGGCCACGGCCTCGGCCACCCGCGCCGGCTCACCCGGATCGACGCGCCCCGGGATGCCCGTCTTCACGTTGCAAAAGGCGCAGGCCCGGGTGCAGGTATCGCCCAGGATCATGACCGTGGCATGGCCCTTGGCCCAGCATTCACCGATATTGGGGCAGCTCGCCTCCTCGCAAACGGTCTTGAGGCCGAGCCCGCGCATGAGGCGCCGCGTCTCACCATAGCCGTCGGAGGTGGGCGCCTTGACCCTGATCCAGTCGGGCTTGCGCAGGACGGGCGTCAGGGGGCGGTTGGCCTTCTCGGGGTGGCGCTCGTCCGCCTTGGCGGCCTTGGTCATGCGGTATCCGGTTGCCGGGCTTGGGGTTCCCTAGAAATGGATAGCCCGCCCGTAGGCGTCAAGCACGGACTCGTGCATCATCTCGGAGAGGGTCGGGTGCGGGAAGACCGCGCGCATGAGCTCGGCCTCCGTCGTCTCCAGGGTCATGGCGACGGCGTAGCCCTGAATCAGCTCGGTGACCTCGGCGCCGATCATGTGGGCACCGAGGAGTTCCCCCGTCTCGGCGTCGAAGATGGTCTTGACCAGGCCCTCGGGCTCACCGAGCGCGATGGCCTTGCCGTTGGCGAGGAAGGGGAAGCGCCCGACGCGGACCTTGCGGCCCGCCTCCCCCGCCGCCGCCTCCGTGAGGCCGACGCTCGCTATTTGCGGCTGGCAGTAGGTGCAGCCGGGGATAAGCCGTGTATCGAGCGGGTGGACACCGTCCTGGCCGGCGATGCGCTCGACGCAGATGACGCCCTCGTGGCTGGCCTTGTGGGCGAGCCAGGGCGGCCCCGCCACGTCGCCGATGGCGTAGACGCCCGCCTCGCCCGTCGCCATCCATTGGTCGGTCACGATGTGGCCCCGGTCGACCGCGACGGCGGTGCCCTCGATGCCGATATCCTCGACGTTGCCGGTGATGCCGACGGCGAGGATCACCCGGTCCACCGTGACCTCCGTGGCCGTGCCGTCGGCCGCCTCGATGGTGGCCGTGACGCTGTCGGCGGCGGGTGCCAGTTTCGTGACCTTGGCATCGGTGTGGATAACCATACCCTGCTTCTCGAACGCCTTGCGGGCGAGCGCCGAGATCTCCTCGTCCTCGACCGGCAGGACGCGCGGCAGCACCTCGACCACCGTCACCTCAGCACCCAGGGTGCGGTAGAAGCTCGCAAACTCGATGCCGATGGCGCCCGAGCCGATGACCAGGAGCGAGTTCGGCATGATCTCGGGCACCATCGCTTCCTTGTAGGTCCAGACGAGCCTGCCGTCCGGCTCGAGCCCCGGCAGCGCGCGGGCGCGGGCCCCGGTCGCGAGGATGACGTTGGGTGCACTGAGCTCGGCCACGGCCGCGCCATCCTTCTCGACCTTGACCTTGCCGGGGCCGTCGAGCCGCCCGTGGCCGTCGAACACGGCGACCTTGTTCTTCTTGAGGAGATGGCCGACACCCTGGTTGAGGCGCCCCGCCACCTTGCGCGAGCGCTTGACCACCTTGTCGAGGTCGAACCCAATCTCGCCCACGGTGAGGCCGAAGTCACCCGCGTGCGTCATGAGGCCGAAGACCTCGGCCGTGCGCAGAAGCGCCTTGGTGGGGATGCAGCCCCAATTGAGGCAGATGCCGCCCAAGTGCTCGCGCTCGACCAGCGCGGCCGCCAGCCCGAGCTGCGCCGCGCGGATCGCGGTCACATACCCGCCAGGGCCGCCGCCCACGACGATGACGTCGAAATTCGTCTCTGCCATGCTTTGATCTCGGTTTGTTGGCGCCTCAGAGCAGCATTCTGAGCGGATCCTCGATGAGCGCCCTGAAGGCGGCCATGAGCTCGGCGCCCACGGCGCCGTCCACGGCCCGGTGATCGACGGAAAGGGTACAGCTCATCACTGTCGCGATGGCGAGCGCGCCGTCCTTCACCACCGCGCGCTCGACCCCCGCCCCGACGGCGAGGATGGCGCCCTGGGGCGGGTTGATGACGGCGGCGAACTCGCGCACGCCATACATGCCGAGGTTCGAGATGCTGAAGGTGCCGCCCCGGTATTCGTCGAGCGCGAGCTTGCCGGCCCGCGCCCGGGCCGCGAGGTCCTTCATCTCGCGCGAGATGGTGGCGAGGCCCTTGCCGTCGGCCCCCCGGATCACGGGCGTGATGAGGCCGTCGTCGAGGGCGACGGCGACCGAAATATCGACATGCTTGTACCGGCGCACGGCCGCGTCGGTCCAGGAGGCGTTGGCCGCCGGCACTTTCATGAGCGCGAGCGCGGCGGCGCGAATGACGAAGTCGTTGACCGAGAGCTTGTAGGCGTCCGGGCCGTCGGCCGGCGCGCGCGCGTTCAGATCCTGCCGCACCCCGAGGAGGGCGTCGATCTCGCAATCGACGGTGAGGTAGAAGTGGGGCGCCTCGCGCTTGGACTCCGCGAGCCGGCGCGCCACCACCTTGCGCATGCCGCTGTGGGGGATATCCTCGAAAGGCGGCATACCCTCGTCGGGCGTGGGTGACGATGGCGTCGGCGAGGCGGCGGCGTGCGCCGCCTCGGCCTTGGCCGGTGCCGGCGCGGGCGTCGGCGTGCCGCCCCCGGCGACGATGGCGTCGATATCCATCTTGATGATGCGGCCGTGGGGACCGCTGCCGGCTATCGAGGCCAGGTCCAAACCCGCCTGTGCCGCCATGCGGCGGGCCAGCGGGCTCGCGAAGATGCGCTCGGCGTCGACACCGGGCGGCGGTGCCGCTGGCGTCGCCACGGGTCGCTCGGGTGCCGCTGGTTGTGCGGGCGTCGGTATCTCGGGCACCGCCGGGGCCGTGGCGGGGGCGGGGGCGGAAGCGAGGGCCGATTCGTCCTCGTCCTCCTCCAGAAGCAGGGCTATGGGCGCGTTGACGGCCACGCCCTCTGTGCCCTCGGCGACGAGGATGCGGGCGAGCTTGCCCTCCTCGGCCGCCTCCACTTCCATGGTCGCCTTGTCGGTCTCGATCTCGGCGATCACGTCGCCGGCCACGACCATATCGCCTTCCTTCTTGAGCCACTTGGCGAGGGTGCCCTCCGTCATGGTGGGCGAGAGGGCGGGCATGGTGATCTCTATGGTCATCTTCGCTCTTCCGTGGGCCACTGGTGCGCGGGTCGCCTGCCCCGCGCGGGCGCGCTGGCGCTCAGCCGCGGTAGCAGACCTCCCTGGCCGCGGCCGCCACGCGCGCGGCGTCGGGCAGGGCCAGGGCTTCGAGGTTGGCGGCGTAAGGCATAGGCACGTCGACCGCCGTGACGCGGACGAGCGGCGCGTCGAGATGGTCGAAGGCCTGTTCCATCATCAAGGCCGCAATCTCCGAGCCGATACCGGCGACGGGCCAACCCTCCTCGACATTGACGATCCGGTTGGTCCTGCGCACCGAGGCGACGATCGCCACCGTATCGAGCGGGCGCAGGCTGCGGAGGTCGATAACCTCGGCCTCGATGCCCTCGCCCGCCAGCGCTTCGGCCGCCTCGAGCGCAATGGTAACCATGCGCGAGTAGGCCGTGATGGTGACGTGATCGCCCCGGCGCACGACCCGTGCCCGGCCGATGGGCACGGTCATGTCAGGGTCCTCCGGCACCTCGAAGCTCTGTCCGTACAGGAGCTCGTTCTCGAGGAAGATCACCGGATTGGGGTCGCGGATGGCGGACTTGAGGAGACCCTTGGCGTCGGCCGCCGAATGGGGTGCAACCACCAGGATGCCGGGGCAGTGGGCATACCAGCTCGCGTAGTCCTGTGAGTGCTGGGCGGCGACGCGGGACGCCGCGCCGTTGGGCCCGCGGAACACGATGGGGCAGCCCATCTGGCCGCCCGACATATAGTTCGTCTTGGCCGCCGAGTTGATGATCTGGTCGATGGCCTGCATGGCGAAGTTGAAGGTCATGAACTCGACGATGGGGCGCAACCCCGCGAAGGCGGCGCCGACGCCCAGGCCGGCAAAACCGTGCTCCGTGATCGGCGTGTCGATCACGCGCTTGGGGCCGAACTCTTCGAGGAGGCCCTGACTGACCTTGTATGCGCCCTGATATTCGGCGACCTCCTCGCCCATCAGGAAGACGTTTGCGTCCCGCCGCATCTCCTCCGCCATGGCGTCGCGCAGGGCCTCGCGCACGGTCTGCCTCACGGTCGGCCCGGTATATTCGGCCTCTGGCGCGAGAGCGGGAGCGGTCGGCGCCGCTGCCGGCTTGGGCGCCTCGACCGCCGCAACCACTACGGCCGCCACGGGCGCTTCGGGCGGGCTTGGCGCCGGGGTCGCGCTCGCGAGCGCCGCCTCGTTCTCGCCTTCGCCCAGGATCAGGGCGATGGGCGTGTTGACGGCCACGCCCTCGGTGCCGGCGGCGACCAGGATGCGGCCCAGCCGACCCTCCTCGACGGCCTCGATCTCCATGGTCGCCTTGTCGGTCTCGATCTCGGCGATCACGTCGCCCGAGGCAACCTCCTCGCCGACCTCCTTGAGCCATTTCGCCACTGTCCCTTCGGTCATGGTCGGGGACAAGGCCGGCATCAACACCTCGACTGGCATCGCAACTCCTAAAATCGAGCCTCGGGTCAGCCGCGCGCTCAGGCGCCCGCGCGCTCCTCCTTGAGCACATCCGTGTAGAGCTCCGCGGGGTCGGGCTCGGCGCTGTTCTGCGCGAACTCGGCCGCGTCCGCGATCACCGCCTTCACCGCCCTATCGATCTCCTTCAAGGCCGCTTCGTCCGCAAGGCCCCCTTCGAGGATCTTGCCCTTGAGATGGTCGATGGGGTCGCGCTCATCGCGCACTTTCCGCACCTCCTCGCGGCTGCGGTACTTGGCGGGGTCCGACATCGAGTGGCCGCGGTAGCGGTAGGTCTTCATCTCCAGGATGAACGGGCCCTTGCCCGAGCGAGCGTGGCGGATCGCCTTCTCGCCCGCGGCCTTGACCTCGAGCACGTCCATGCCGTCGACCTGCTTGCCGGGGATGCCGTAGGCCGCGCCCCGCTTGCACAAGTGGTCGCCGCCGGCCGCCGCGCGCTCGACGGAGGTGCCCATGCCGTACTTGTTGTTCTCGATGATATAGACCACTGGAAGCTGCCACAGGGCGGCCATGTTGAAGGATTCGTAGACCTGTCCCTGGTTGATGGCGCCGTCGCCGAGATAGGTCTGGCTGACGCCGCCGTCCTCGCGATACTTGTGGGCGAAGGCCACGCCCGTGCCGATCGGCACCTGCGCGCCGACGATGCCGTGGCCGCCGTAGAAGTTACGCTCGCGGCTGAACATGTGCATGGAGCCGCCCTTGCCCTTGGAGTAGCCCGCGCGCCGGCCCGTAAGCTCGGCGAGGACGCCCCTGGGCTCCATGCCGCAGGCAATCATGTGGCCGTGGTCGCGGTAGCTCGTCACCACCGTATCGCCCGGCTCCGCCGCTGCCTGCATACCGACGACGACGGCCTCCTGACCGATATAGAGATGACAGAACCCACCGATGAGGCCCATGCCGTACATCTGGCCGGCCTTCTCCTCGAGCCGGCGGATGGTCAACATCGCCCTGTAGTGGTCGAGCAGCTCCTCCGCGCCATGGTCGACGGCCTCGGCCGACCCGTTGCCGGCCTTGGCCCCGGACTTCCGGGATTTGGCACCCTTGGCGGCGCCGGCCCTTGCCTCAGCCATCTATCCTCCCGCTCACCCCGGAGAGCACACGCCATTGATCGCCTCAAACCTAGGACATGGCGCGGGAATCGGCCAGCCCTAATATGCTTGGCTCGATTCGCCAGATAACTATAACTTTATGATATACAAGCGAAATATCGAAATTTTCTGGAATCCCGGAGCGGGCACCCAGCATGTAGTTCCGGCCGCGGGAGGCTTACGGGGCCTATTCCCCGCGATCGCGAAAGATGACCAGCTCCCCCGGTGCCACGTAGTCCAAGGTCCAGCGCACCCGCTCGTCCAGCATGTCGGGATCGATATGGTCGGACGACATTAAATCGACACGGTTCTGCAGCCGTACGCGCTCGGCGCTCACTTGCGCGAACGTGAACCGGGATTCCGCGAGGCGCTGCTTCACCAGCCATAGGGTGATGAGGCTGCGCTCCCCCGTCAGCGCGTGATAGCCGAAATACCCGATCAGCAAGCTGCCGAGAACGGGTACAACAACAAAGCGCGCGCGCCGGCGAATCTCCCCCATCAGTCTCATGGCCTGAAAGAATCACAGTTGAATCCCAACGGTCAAGCAAAAACAAATATATTCAGGATATCGCGGGAGCGTAATTCAGTAGAGACTCAGTAGAAAGACGCGATTCGACCAACATCGCACCTTGCTTTCCTCGCGCTCCCGCCGCTGCAATTTCCTGTGTTCCGGCCTGGCACCCTGTTAGGTTGGCCAAGCTGAGTATGTGTTTCGGGGAGGGCACGAGGCATGGCGGCGTTCCGTGAATACGAGGATTTCGACGCGCTCGGCCTGGCGGCGCTGATCGCCCGGCGCGAGGTGACGGCGGAAGAGGTCCTGGAGGCCGCGATCGCGCGCACCGAGGCGCGCAACCCCCGCATCAACGCCGTCGTCCACACCATGTACGACGAGGCCCGCCGAACCATCGCCGCCGGCCTGCCGACTGCCCCCCTGAGCGGCGCGCCCTTCATGTTGAAGGACCTCTATGCTCTCTACACAGGCGCGCCGATCTCGAACGGCAGCCGTCTTTTCGGTGGCTTCGTCGCCGATCACGACCTCACCCTGGTGGCCCGCATGCGCGCCGCCGGGCTCGTCGTCATGGGCAAGACCAACACGCCCGAGTTCGGCCTCAACGCCGCCACCGAGCCGGTCGTCCACGGCGCGACGCGCAATCCGTGGAACACCGCCCGCAGCGCCGGCGGGTCGAGCGGCGGGGCGGCCGCGGCCGTTGCCGCCGGCATACTGCCCATGGCCCATGCGACCGACGGCGGCGGCTCGATCCGCATCCCCGCGGCCAACTGTGGCCTCTTCGGCTTGAAGCCCACCCGCGGGCGCAACCCCTCCGGCCCCGATATCGGCGAGGGGTGGAGCGGGCTCGCCAGCGGCCATGTGGTGAGCCGGAGCGTGCGCGACAGCGCCGCCCTCCTCGACGCGGTCGCGGGGCCGGCGCCTGGCGATCCCTACTGGGCCCCGCCCCTCGCCCGCCCCCTCGCCGAGGAGGTGGGCGCGGATCCCGGCCGCCTGCGCATCGGCCTCCTCACCTCAGCACCTTCGGGCGTGCCGGTGGACCCCGAATGCGTGGCCGCGACCGAGTCCGCGGCCCGCCTCTGCGAGGAGCTGGGGCACGATGTCGAGGAGGCGTCGCCCGAAATCAGCATTGAGGCCGTGCTCAAGGCCTTGCGAACCATCGTCGCGTCCAACGTGCGCATGGTCATGGACCTGCGTCTGCGCGCCCTGGGACGGGAGCAGCGTGAGGGCGACGTCGAGGCCATCACCGCTCTGTGGGCCGAGGAAGGGCTGCGCGCGAGCGGCGCCGATTACGCCCGCGCGGTCCTCGCCATCCACGTGACCGGCCGACGGTTCGGCCAGTTCTTCGAGGACTACGACCTCCTCCTCTCCCCCACCCTGGCCCAGCCGCCGCTGCCCCTCGGCGCCATCGACATGATGTGGGACGACATGGATCGCTATTACGAGGCCCTCGGCAATCACATCCAGTTCACGCCCCAGTTCAACGCCGCCGGCTGCCCGGCCGCCACCCTGCCGCTCCATTGGACGGCGGACAGGCTGCCCGTCGGCGTCCAGCTAGGCGCCCGGTTCGGTGACGAGGCGACCCTGATTCGTATCTCGAGCCAGATCGAAGCGGCGCGTCCCTGGTGGGACCGCCGCCCGCCGGACCTGGAGCCCGTCTAAGCCGCGGCCACCACCTCGGCGAGCGCGGCGGCGGCTTCCTCGACCCCCGCCCGGTCCACGTCGAGATGGGTGAGCGCCCGCATGGTCGTCGGGTTGAAGACGCCGATGCGGATACCGCGCTCGAGCAGGCGCTCGTGGATGTCCTTGGCGTCCATGCCGGTCTCGCTCACGTCGATGAACTGGATGTTGGTGTCGATCAGGTTGGGGTTGGCGCCGATACCTGGGACTTGGGCCAGCGCCGTTGCCAGCACGCGGGCGTTCTCGTGATCCTCGGCCAGGCGGTCGACATGGTTCTCGAGGGCATGGACACAGGCCGCCGCGATGATGCCCGACTGGCGCATGGCACCGCCGAACTGGTGCTTGAAGCGCCAGGCCCGCTCGATGAAATCGGCCGGCCCGGCGAGCACCGCGCCGACGGGCGCCCCCAGGCCCTTGGTGAAATCGACCCAGACCGTATCCACGGCCGCCGTATGCTCCCGGGCCGGCTTGCCGCTGGCGACCACGGCATTCATGAGCCGGGCGCCGTCCATATGGATCGAGAGGCCGTGCTCGCGCGCCGCGGCCGATACCTCGGCGATGCGCTCGGTGTGCCAGACGTGGCCGCCGCCCATCATGCTGGTCTGCTCGATATGGAGCAGGCGCGAGCGCGGGACGTGGTGGCGCGGGGGGCGCACCGCGGCATGGACCTGATCGGCGTCGAAGATGCCCCGCTCGCCGTCGAGCGGCTGGCTCATGACCCCGCTCAGCGCCGCCGGGCCACCGGTCTCGAAGTGCAACGTGTGCGCGGTCTTATCGAGGATGACCTCGTCGCCGGGCCGGCAGTGGACGTGGTAGGCGATGGCGTTGCACATGGTGCCCGAGGGCAGGAAGACCGCGTCCTCCTTGCCCAGAAGCTCAGCCACCATGGCCTGAAGCCGGTTGGTGGTCGGGTCCTCCTTGGACTGCTCGTTGCCCACCTCGGCCCGCGCGATGGCCTCGCGCATTGCCGGGGTGGGGCGGCTTACCGTGTCGCTGTAGAGGTCGATGCGAATTTCGGCCACGTTCGGTCTCTCCTCGATGGGAAATCGGTGGATGGGCTCAGGGCAGGACGTCCCGGCCCGCGTAGCGCCCCGTGGCGCCCAGCTCCTCCTCGATGCGGATGAGCTGGTTGTACTTGGCGAGCCGG
Source organism: Alphaproteobacteria bacterium (assembly GCA_963666705.2). Taxonomy (GTDB): domain Bacteria; phylum Pseudomonadota; class Alphaproteobacteria; order CADEGL01; family CADEGL01. The sequence continues at coordinate 186,711 of CAXXKO010000014.1, forward strand.
TCGGTGCGCGAGAGGGATCCGGCCTTGATCTGCCCGCAATTGGTGGCGACGGCGAGGTCGGCGATGGTCGTGTCCTCGGTCTCGCCCGAGCGGTGCGAGATCACGGCCCGGTAGCCGGCGCGCTGCGCCATGCCCACGGTCTCGAGCGTCTCCGAGAGGGTGCCGATCTGGTTGAGCTTGACGAGGATGGCGTTGCCGACGCCGCGCGCGATGCCGTCCGCGAGGCGCGCGGGATTGGTGACGAAGAGGTCGTCGCCCACGAGCTGGACGCGACCGCCGAGCCCGTCGGTGAGCGCCTTCCAACCGTCCCAGTCGTCCTCGGCCATGCCGTCCTCGATGGAGACGATGGGATAGCGCGCGGCCAGATCCTCGTAATAGGCCACCATGCCTGCGGCATCGAGGGTCCTGCCCTCCCCGTCGAGGACGTACTGGCCATCCTCATGGAACTCGTTCGCAGCCGCGTCGAGGGCGAGGGTCACGTCCTCCCCCGGCTTGCGCCCCGTGGCTTCGATGGCCTTCATGATGAAGCCGAGGGCTTCCTCCGAGCCCGACAGGGCGGGCGCGAAGCCGCCCTCGTCACCCACGTTGGTATTGTGGCCCGCCGCCGCGAGGCCGGACCTGAGCGCGTGGAATACCTCGACACCCACACGAACCGCCTCGGCCAGGCTTTCGGCGCCCACGGGCATAATCATGAATTCCTGGATATCGATCGGGTTGTCCGCGTGCACGCCGCCATTGAGGATATTCATGAGCGGCACCGGTAGCACCCGCGCGCCGATGCCGCCCAAATGACGGTAGAGCGGGACCCCGGCCTCCGCCGCCGCCGCCCTGGCCACGGCCAGGCTGACCCCGAGGATGGCGTTGGCGCCGAGCCGCCCCTTGTCGGGCGTGCCGTCGAGCCCGACAAGTGTCGCGTCGATCTCTGCCTGGCCCTCAGCTTCGAGGCCGGCGACGGCATCGAAGATCTCCCCCTCGACCGCGTCGCACGCCTTCAGAACGCCCTTGCCGCCGTAGCGCGCGGAATCCCCATCGCGCAGCTCGACCGCCTCGTGCGCGCCCGTCGATGCACCCGAAGGCACCGCCGCGCGCCCGGTCGCGCCCGATTCGAGCATAACGTCGACCTCGACGGTCGGGTTGCCGCGGCTGTCGAGGATCTCCCTCGCATGGATGTCGATGATGGCGGTCATGGGGGAGTCGGATCTCTCCTATTCGGGCAGGGCCTGCTTGGCCACCCGGTCGAACGCGGTCAGGATCGCGAGCATGCGCTCCATCTCGTCGAGGCGCACCATGTTTGGCCCGTCCGACGGCGCGTTGTCGGGATCCTGGTGGGTCTCGATGAAAAGCGCGGCGACGCCGATGGCCACGGCCGCGCGCGCCAGGACGGGCACGAACTCGCGCTGGCCGCCGCTGGCGCCACCGAGGCCGCCCGGCTGCTGCACGGAATGGGTGGCATCGAACACCACGGGATAGCCGAGGCGCGAGAGGACCGGCAGCGCCCGCATGTCGGAGACGAGGGTGTTGTAGCCGAAGCTCACGCCCCGCTCAGTCACCAGGAGGTCGTGGTTGCCGGTGCTCGCCGCCTTGGCCACCACGTTCGCCATGTCCCAGGGGGCGAGGAACTGTCCCTTCTTGATGTTGACGACCTTGCCCGTTGCCGCCGCGGCGAGGAGGAGATCCGTCTGGCGGCACAGGAAGGCGGGGATTTGCAGCACGTCCACCGCTTCGGCCACATGCGCGCACTGCTCGGCCGTGTGGACGTCCGTCAGCACGGGGCAGCCCGTCACCTCTCTCACCTCGGCGAGGATGGGCAGGCTCTTTTCGATGCCGAGGCCGCGCTTGGCGTCCAGGCTCGTACGGTTCGCCTTGTCGAACGAGGTCTTGTAGATGAGCCCGATGCCGAGCCGGTCCGCGATCTCCTTGAGCGCCTGGGACATCTCCAGCGCATGGGCGCGGGATTCGAGCGCGCAGGGCCCGGCGATGAGCGCGAGCGGCGCGTCGTTGCCGATGCGGACGTTGCCGACCGTGACGTGTCGCGGCGCTGTCACTTGCTGTTTCCCTAGACGAGGCGCGACTGGGCGACGGCCGCGTCGATGAAGGAGGTGAAGAGCGGGTGGGGCTCGAAGGGCTTGGACTTGAGCTCGGGATGGAACTGCACGCCGATGAACCAGGGATGGTCGTCGCGCTCGACGATCTCGGGCAGGACGCCATCCGGCGACATGCCGGAAAAGCGAAGCCCAGCCTCCTCGAGCCGTTCCTTGTAGTTGATGTTGATCTCATAACGGTGACGGTGGCGCTCGCTGATCCCGTCCGTGCCATAGATCGCCCCAATCCGGGTCCCGGGCAGTAGCTGGCAGTCGTAGGCGCCAAGGCGCATGGTGCCGCCCAGGTCGCTGTCCTCGGCGCGCTGCTCGACCAGGTTGCCCCGCCGCCATTCCGTGAGGAGGCCCACGACCGGGTCCTGGCACGGCCCGAACTCGGTCGAGCCCGCGCTCGGCAGGCCCGCGAGCTCGCGCGCTGTCTCGATCACCGCCATGTGCATGCCGAAACAGATGCCGAAATAGGGCACCTTGCGGATACGCGCGAAATGGACCGCCTCGATCATGCCTTCCGTGCCGCGCTGACCGAAGCCGCCGGGGACCAGGATGCCGTTCACGTCCTCCAGGTGCTGGACCGCGTCCTCGCTCTCGAAGACCTCCGATTCGATCCAGTCGAGCTCGACCTTCACATTGCTGGCGATGCCGCCGTGGGTCAGCGCCTCGACCAGAGACTTGTATGAATCCAGGAGGTTCGTGTATTTGCCCACGATGGCGATCCTTACGTCGCCGTCGGGGTGGAGGACGCGGGTCACGATATGGCGCCAGTTGTCCAGCGCCGGCCCGCTGTCCGCAATGCCGAAATAGCGGCACACCACCTTGTCGAACCCCTCCTCATGGTAACGGATCGGCACCTCGTAGATGGTCTCGGCGTCGAGGGCGGAGATGACGTTCTCTTCCTTCAGATTGCAGAAGAGGGCGATCTTGCGCTTGGCGGAGTCCGGAATATGCTGGTCCGAGCGGCACAGCAGCACGTCGGGCTGGATACCGACGCTCAAAAGCTCCTTGACAGAATGTTGGGTCGGCTTGGTCTTGAGCTCGCCCGAGGTGGCGATGTAGGGCAGCAGCGTCAAATGGACGTAGAGGCAGCGCTCTCGCCCGAGCTCGTATCCGAGTTGGCGGATGGCCTCCAGGAAAGGCAGGCTCTCGATGTCGCCGACGGTCCCGCCGATTTCGCACAGCACGAAGTCCGCCTCGCCGGCATCCCGCTGGATCAGCGCTTGAATTTCGTCGGTCACATGGGGGATGACCTGGACGGTGGCGCCGAGATAGTCGCCCCGCCGCTCCTTCGCCAGCACGTTGGAATAGACCTGTCCGGCCGAGACACTGTCCGAGCGGCGCGAGGGCACGCCCGTGAAACGCTCGTAATGGCCGAGGTCGAGGTCGGTCTCGGCCCCGTCGTCGGTGACGTAGACCTCGCCATGCTGGTAGGGGCTCATGGTCCCGGGATCGACATTGAGGTAGGGGTCGAACTTGCGCAGGCGCACCTTGAACCCGCGCGCCTGGAGGAGCGCGCCGAGCGCCGCAGTCGCAAGGCCCTTGCCGAGAGAGGAAGCCACGCCGCCGGTGATGAAGACGTACCGGGTCATGGACCTAAATACTAACCGAGCAGGCCGCCGGACCCAAGTATAAAGAGGCGGCAAAACGCCGCCCCCATGAAATTTACCTCTTGTGCGGACCGCTTCATCGCTCCGGCGCGCTCGGAGTCCCGGGCACGCCCTCGCCCGCCGGTGCCTCCGCCGCGGGTGCGGGCTCATCGACGATCGACCCCGACTGGCCACCCGAGCTCGCGAGGATCGCCAGGGTGATGCTCGTCGCCATGAAGCAGGCGGCCAGGATCGCCGTCGCCCGTGTCAAGACGTTGGCAGCGCCGCGGCCGGTCATGAGGCCGCCGCCACCCGCCCCGCCGCCGCCCATGCCGAGCGCACCGCCCTCGCTGCGCTGCAGGAGGACGGTCGCGATCAGCGCGACCGCGATCAGAAGGTGGCTGACCAGGATAATGACTTCCATCTGGGCTCCGGCCGGCGGCGGGCCACAGTGGCCCACGCGCCCATCAGGCAGCGTCGGGCGGGTTTGTACCGGTTTCCGCGCTGTCTTTCCAGCGCCATGTGTGGCTCACGGGCAACTTTCGGCGATCGCGAGGAAGTCGTCGGCATCGAGGCTGGCACCGCCCACCAGCGCCCCGCCCACATTCTCCGTCGCCAAAAGCGCGGCAGCATTGCCCGGATTCACGGATCCGCCATAGAGGATCTGCTGATCCCCGCCCAGGCCGTGGCTCGACAGGCACCGTCGGATCATGGCGTGGACTCGCGCCACATCCTCGACGGTCGGCGTCCGGCCCGTGCCGATGGCCCAGACCGGCTCATAGGCAATCACAATCAGTGCCGGGTCCGCCGCCTCGGGCACCGAGCCAGCAATCTGCGCACCGACGAGCTCGAGCGTCTCCCCGCGCTCCCGGGCGGCTAGGCTCTCACCCACGCAGACGATGGCGACGAGGCCGTGACGCTGCGCCGCCACCACCTTTTCGCGCACCACCGAGTCGATCTCGCCATGAGAGGCGCGCCGCTCGGAATGCCCGACGATAACATGGCTACATCCGAGGTCCGCCAGCATGGCGGCACTGATGTCGCCCGTGTGCGCGCCCGAATCGGCGGCGTGGCAGTCCTGGGCGCCGAGGGCGATGCCGCTTCCCCGGATGGCCTCGCCCACCGCGCCGAGGACGGTGGCCGGCGGACAAACAACGAGGTCGGCCCGCCCCACGCCAGCCGCGCCAACGCGCGCGGCGAACACCTTCGCCCGCCCCACACCGTCGCCGGTGAGGCCGTTCATCTTCCAGTTCCCAGCGATGAGCTGACGCCGCGCGGCCATGCTCGGAGCCCTGTTCCCGGTTGCGTTGGCACGCCCGGCTCTCTAGCACAGGGTCGGAGGCATTGCCAACGCACGGCGGCGCCGGCGCCGAATTGGGCATTGCTCACACGAAAGCCTGATCCTATGATGCGCGGCGCGCCGCTGGGCGGCGTGATATTGCGTTAATTCAAGAACTTACGGGGAAACGCTCCGCCATGCTGCAATCCATGCGCAAGCACAGCAAGGGCTGGCTCGCCATCTTCCTCTTCGGGCTTTTGATCATGAGCTTCGCGGCCTGGGGAATCGGCGACATGTTCCGCGGCGGCGGCCAGTCCCAGGAAGTGGCCGAGGTCGGCGACCTCGCCATCACAATTCAGGAATTCAACCGCGACCTGCAGCGCGAGATGCGCCGGCTTCAGCCCCTGTTCAACGGCCAGCTCGATACCGAGCAGGCGCGCCAGTTCGGCATCTTCGACCAGGTTCTGTCCGGCATGGTCCTGCGCACCCTGCTCGAGCTCGGCGCGCGCGACGCCGGCGTGACAGTGAGCGACGCGGCCATCCTCGACCGCATCCGAGCCGCGCCCGCCTTCCAGAGCGAGCGCGGCGAGTTCGACCGCGCACGCTTCGATCGCGCCGTCTTCAACAGCGGCCTGGGCGAGGGCGGCTATCTCGCGGATCTGCGCCGCGCGCTCGGCCGCGACCAGGTGGCGGGCGCGGTGATCGCCGGTAGCGCCGCGCCCGACGGCCTTCTCGACCCCCTCTTCCAATATCGCCAGGAGCGGCGCGTCGTGGCGGCCATACCGGTCACGCGTGATGACGTGGACGGTATCGAGCCACCCGACGGCGCGGCCTTGGCCGCCTACCACCGGGAGCACGGAGAGGATTTCATGGCGCCGGAGCTCCGCGCGCTCACGGCCGTCACCCTGATGGCGGCGGACCTGGCGGAGGAGATCGCCGTCTCGGAGGACCGCCTGCGGCAGGATTACGAGGCGCGCATCGCCGAGTTCGAGGAGCCCGAGCGCCGCACGCTCGAACAGATTCTCTTAGCCGACGCACAGAGTGCCGAGCGTGCCTACGGTCTGATCCAGCAGGGTCGCGACTTCGCCGCCGTGTCCGAGGAAGTCGCGGGCGCGCCGCCCCTCCCTCTCGGCCCGATCGAGCGGGCGATGATAGAGGGGCAGGAGCCGGCCCTGGCCGAGGCCATCTTCGGCACCGCCATCGGCGAAGTTCCGCCGCCGGTCGAGAGCCCGCTCGGCTGGCATGTTCTGCGGGTCACCGAGATCGAGCCCGCCGTGCGCCACACCTTCGAGGAGGTGCGCGACGACCTTGCGCGCGCCGCCGCGCTCGACGAGGCCGCCGACGCGATCTACGACCTCTCGAACCGGCTCGACGACGAGCTCGCGGGGGGCGCCAGCCTCGAGGAAGCCGCCGGCAGCCTCAACCTCCGCGTCCGATTTATTGAAAGTATCGATGCGACGGGCCGAGACGCGGCGGGCGAGCCGTTGCCGGACCTGCCACAGTCGGGCTCGGAGCTCCTCGAAGCCGCCTTCACGACGCCCGTGGGCGAAGAGAGCCTGATGACCGAGGTCGGGACGGAGGGCTATTTCGTCCTCCGCGTGGACGGCGTGACGCCGCCCGCCATCCGCCCCCTCGCCACCATTCGCGACGACGTCGCCGCCGCCTGGCTGGAGGAAGAGAAGGACGCCGCCGCCAAGGCCCGGGCCGAAGAGCTGTTCGCCCAGATCAAGATCGGCGGCAGCGCCGAGGCCCTGGCCGCCGTGAACGGCCTCCGATTCGAGAGGACGGCGCCCTTCACCCGCGGTGAGCCCGATATGGTGCTCGGCATCACCGAGGCCATGGCACAGGAGATCTTCGCCCTCAATTTGGGCGAGGCCATGATGGCCCCATCGGCGGGGGGATACCTGATCGCGCGCCTCGAAAGCATCGAGGCGGCCGACCCGGCGACCGACCGCGAAGCCGCGGAGGCGCTGCGCGCCCAGCTTCGCGAAGCGATCGAGAACGACCTCATGTCCCAGTTCCAGGGCGCCCTCATGAGCCGCTACCCGGTCGAGGTCAACCGTGCCACTTTCGACCAGTTCATGTAGGGCGGTGGACCTTGACGCCCGATTTCGAGACCTTCGCCGCCACGTATGAGGCCGGCCGGCCGCAGCTGGTCTGGACCACGCTGGTCGCCGACCTCGAGACACCGGTCTCGGCCATGCTCAAGCTCGCCGACGGCCGGCCGAACAGCATCCTCTTCGAATCCGTCGAGGGCGGGGCCGTGCGCGGCCGTTATTCCTTCATCGGCCTTAAGCCCGACCTCATCTGGCGCTGCCGGGGCGACGCGGCCGAGATCAACCGCCGCGCCCGGATCGATGCCGACGCCTTCGAGCCTTGCGACTCGGGCGCGCTCGAGTCCCTTCGTTCGGTGGTGGCGGAATCGCGCGTCGCGATACCGGACGGCCTGCCACCCATGGCCGCGGGCCTGTTCGGCTATATCGGCTACGACATGATCCGCCTCATGGAGCGGATACCGGACTCGAACCCCGACGACCTCGGCGTCCCGGATGGCATGTTCATCCGCCCGACGGTGATCGCCATCTTCGACAATATCGAGGATCTGGTCACCATCGTCACGCCGGTCTGGCCGGACCCAGGCATGGACGCCAAGGCGGCATACAACCAGGCGGGGGAGCGCCTGGCCGACGTGATCGCGGACCTGGGCCGCAACCTGCCCTACCGGCGCGAGGCGGCCGCGGGCCTGGCCACGATGCCGGAGCCGACATCGAACATGACGCGCGAGCACTTCCACGCCATGGTCGCGAAGGCCAAGGAGTACATCCTAGCGGGCGATGTCTTCCAGGTCGTCCCCTCCCAGCGCTTCTCCGTGCCGTTCCGCTTGCCGCCCTTCGCGCTCTACCGTGCCCTCAGGCGCCTCAACCCTTCGCCGTTCCTCATCTTTCTCGATTTCGGCGCCTTCTCCATCGTGGGCTCGAGCCCGGAGATCATGGTCCGCGTGCGCGACGGCCGCGTGACCATCCGGCCCCTCGCCGGCACCCGGCCCAGGGGCGCTACGCCCGAGGAGGACCGGGCCCTCGCCGAGGAACTGCTCGCCGACCCCAAGGAACGGGCCGAGCACCTGATGCTGCTCGACCTTGGGCGCAACGACGTGGGCCGTGTCGCCAAGGTCGGCTCGGTCGAGGTCACGGCCCAGTTCGAGATCGAGCGCTATTCCCACGTCATGCATATCAGCTCCAACGTCGAGGGCGAGATCGACCCCAAATACGACGCGCTCCAGGCGCTCGTCGCCGGCTTTCCAGCCGGCACCGTCTCGGGCGCGCCCAAGATCCGGGCCATGGAGATCATCGACGAGCTGGAGGAGACGCGGCGCGGCATCTATGCGGGGACGGTGGGCTACTTCGCCGCCGACGGCGCCATGGATACCTGCATCGCCCTGCGCACGGCCGTGGTCAAGGACGGTGTCATGTACGTCCAGGCCGGCGGTGGGGTGGTTGCCGACAGCGACCCTGAATCCGAGTATCAGGAGACCCGGAACAAGGCCCGCGCCCTCGTCCGCGCGGCTGAGGAGGCAGTCCGCTTCGCCGCCCACAACCCATGAGCGGGCGCATCGGTCAAGTTAAATGAAAAACTTAGAAAATTTGTGTAAGAGCCAGAAATGTTTCTTCTAATAGATAATTACGATAGCTTCACCTACAACCTCTTCCATTTCCTGGGTGAGCTGGGGGCGGTGGTGGAGGTGCGGCGCAACGACGCCGTGACGGTGGCCGAGGCGCTGGCGATGGGGCCCGAGGGCATCATCATATCTCCCGGCCCCTGCGATCCGCCACGGGCCGGCATCTGCTTGGAGCTGGTCTCGGCCGTCGCCGAAGCGTCCGTGCCCCTCTTGGGCGTCTGCCTGGGCTTCCAGGCCATCGGCGAGGCCCTGGGCGGCAAGGTGGTCAGGGGACCCGTGCCCATGCACGGCAAGCTGAGTGACATTCACCACACCGGCCGCGGCGTCTTTGCCGGGATCGAGAGCCCGTTCCGCGCCACGCGCTATCACTCGCTGGTGGTCGAGCGTGAGGGCCTGCCCGCCTGCTTCGAGATCACGGCCGAGACCGAAGAGGGCATCATCATGGGCATGATGCACCGGGAAAAGCCGATCCACGGCGTGCAGTTCCATCCCGAGAGCATCGCCACGGCGCACGGCCACGACCTCCTGCGCAACTTCCTCGACCTCGTGCGCGACCGGGACCTGGCGGCATGACCGAGGCGGCCCGCGACCTGAAGGCATTCCTCGCCATCGTCGCCGACGGCGGCGCGCTGAGCCAGGACCAGGCCGAGGCGGCGTTCGACATCATCATGTCGGGCGACGCCACACCGGCCCAGATGGGCGGTTTCCTCATGGCCCTCAGGGTTCGGGGCGAGACCGTGGACGAGCTCGCCGGCGCCGCCAAGATCATGCGCGCGAAGGCGCGCCACATCGCCGCCCCGCCCGGCGCCATCGATACGGTGGGCACAGGCGGCGACGAATCCGGCACCTTCAACGTCTCGACCGCAACGGCCATCGTGGTCGCCGGCTGCGGCGTGCCCGTGGCCAAGCATGGCAACCGCGCCGTCACCTCGAAATCGGGCGCGGCCGACATGCTGGCCGCGCTCGGCGTCAACCTCGATGCCGATTTCGACCTGGTGGAGCGGGCCCTGGTCGAGGCCAACATCTGTTTCATGCTGGCCCCGCGCCATCACAGCGCCATGCGCAACGTCATGGGGGCCCGGGTCGAGCTCGGCACCCGCACGATATTCAACCTCCTGGGCCCGATCTCCAACCCCGCCCTGGTCACGCGCGAGCTGGTCGGCGTCTTCGCCCGGCGCTGGGTCGAGCCCATCGCCCAAGTCCTCGGCAACCTGGGCGCCGAGCGAGCCTGGGTCGTCCACGGCGCGGACGGGCTCGACGAGCTTACGCTCACGGGGCCGAGCCATGTGGCCGAGCTCGACGAGGGCCGCGTGCGCAGCTTCGAGGTCTCGCCCGAGGACGCCGGGCTCGCGCGATGCGAGGCCGCGGCGCTCAAGGGCGGAACGCCGGAGGAGAACGCCGCCGCCATGCACGATATACTCGGCGGCAAGGCCGGCCCTCTGCGTGACTTCGTGCTCTACAACGCCGCCGCGGCCCTGATCGTCGCCGGCCGGGTCGAGGACCTCACAAGCGGCGTCGCCGAGGCCGGCGAGGCGGTCGATTCGGGCGCCGCCGCGACCGCGCTCGCGAAGCTGGTCGCCATCACCAACGAGGGCGGGGCCTGAGCCCGTCGCCCGTCCCGGAGCACGAGGCATGAGCGACGTCCTGACCCGCATCTGCGACGACAAGCGCGCCGAGGTCGCGCGCCGCAAGCGCGAGCGACCCTTGTCGGCGCTGGAGGCTGCCGCCCACGAGGCTGGCCCGCCCCGGCCCTTCGCCGCCCGCCTCGCCGCGGCCGCCGTAGCGGGCTACGGGCTCGTGGCGGAAATCAAGCGCGCATCCCCCAGCAAGGGGCTGATCCGCGCCGATTTCGACCCCTCGACGCTCGCGTCGGCCTATGAGGCGGGGGGCGCCGCCTGTCTCTCGGTGCTGACCGATACGCCTTATTTCCAGGGCATGGACGATCACCTCGCGGCCGCGCGCGCCGCCGCAGCACTTCCAGTTCTGCGCAAGGACTTCATGCTCGACCCATACCAGATCGTCGAATCCCGCGCCATCGGCGCGGACTGTATCCTGCTCATCATGGCGGCGCTCGGGGACGGACAGGCAGCGGAGTTGGCGGCGGCCGCGCGCGATCGCGGCATGGATATCCTCGTCGAGGTCCATGACGAGCCGGAGCTCGACCGCGCGGCCCGCTTGGGCGCCGGGCTCCTCGGCATCAACAACCGGAACCTCAAGACACTCACGGTCGATCTGGCGACGGCGGAGCGCCTGGCGCCCCTGGCGTCCGCCGCCAGCCATATCGTCTGCGAGAGCGGGCTTCGCACGCCCGCGGACTTGGCGCGCATGGCGCGGGCCGGCATGCGCGCCTTCCTGATCGGCGAATCCCTCATGTCGCACGACGACGTCGAGGCGGCGACCCGGACCCTCCTGGCCGATCCCTGGCCGGCCGAGACGGTGAAGCGCGCCCGTGGCTGACTTCACCCATTTCGACGCCGAGGGCAAGGCGGTGATGGTGGACGTCTCGGAGAAGGACGTGACGGCGCGCACCGCGACCGCCGCCGGGTCCGTGCTGATGCGCCCGGAGACGGTCGAGCGCATCCTCGCAGGCGGGGTCGAGAAGGGCGATGTGCTGGGGATCGCGCGCCTCGCCGGCATCATGGGGGCCAAGCACACGCCCGACCTGATCCCCCTCTGCCATCCCCTGCCCCTCAATTCGGTCACGCTCGAGCTCACCGTCGATGCGGAGCGGAGCGCGGTCGATATCGAGGCCACGTGCAAGACGCGCGGGCGCACCGGCGTCGAGATGGAGGCGATGACGGCCGTCTCGGTCGCGGCGCTCACCATCTATGACATGTGCAAGGCGGTGGACCGGGGCATGCGCCTCACCGAGATCCGCCTCATCCACAAGTCGGGCGGCAAATCCGGCACCTTCGAGGCAGAGGCGTGATCCCGGTCGAGGAAGCGCTCGAGCGCATCCTCACGGCCTTCGCACCCCTGCCCGCCGAGCAGGTCAGCCTCTCGACGGCCCTCGGCCGCGTGCTTGCCGAGGAGGTCCGCGCCCGGCTCACCCAACCGCCCGTGGCCGTCTCGGCGATGGACGGCTACGCAGTGCGAGCCACGGATGTCCGCACAATCCCCGTCACGCTTCGCCAAGTGGGCGAGGCGCCCGCGGGCGGCGCCTACGCGGGCCGCGTCGGCCCTGGCGAGACGGTGCGCATCTTCACCGGCGGCCCGGTGCCGGAGGGCGCCGACGCCATCGTCATCCAGGAGGATACGGCGGCCCTCGGCGCCGAGATCGAGATTCGGGCCTCGGCTCCGAAGGGCCACTACATCCGCGCCGCCGGCCTCGATTTCGAGGAGGGCTATGTCGGCCTCTCGGCCGGCCGCGTCCTGACCGCGCGCGACATCGGCCTCGCCGCCGCCATGAATGTGCCCTGGCTCAGCGTCCGTCGGCGGCCGCGCGTCGCCATCCTGGCCTCGGGCGATGAGATCGTCATGCCGGGCGATCCCGTGGGCCCCAACCAGATCGTCAGCTCCAACGGCCACGCCCTCGCCGCCTTCGTGGCCGCGCGCGGCGGGGAAGCGAGCCTGCTCGGCATCGCCGGCGACACGGCCGGCGCCATCCAGTCCCTGGCCACGGGAAGCAAGGGCTCCGACCTGCTGATCACCACTGGGGGGGCGTCGGTCGGCGCCCATGACATCATCCAGGAAGCCCTGGCCGAGGACGGGCTCGCGCTCGACTTCTGGCGCATCGCCATGCGCCCGGGCAAGCCGCTGATGTTCGGCGACCTTGCCGGCACGCCCATGCTCGGCTTGCCCGGCAACCCTGTCTCGGCCGTGGTCTGCGCCGTCCTCTTCCTCGGCCCCGTGCTCGACCGCCTGCTCGGCATCGAACGGGAAGAGGCGCCCGCCGCCACGGCGCTGCTTGCCGCGGGCATCGGTGCCAACGACCTGCGGCGGGACTACCTGCGCGCCCGCCTCGGGCGCGATCGCGATGGCAAACTGGTGGCCACGCCCTTCGACCGCCAGGACAGCTCCATGGTCTCGCTGATCGCCAAGGCGGACTGCCTCGTCGTCCGTCCGCCCTTCGCCCCGCCGGCCGAGGCCGGCGATCGGGTCGAGATCATCCCCCTCGCGGGTGGCATCCTCGGCATCTGACGGGCCTCCGCGAGGGCCCAATTCAGTACCGGCTAGGGCAGGGCTGTGGAATTCTCGGACGGCGGTCAAAAAAAGTGTTGACCTGACATGTGAACCAAACTAGAACATGTATTGAAGTTTTGGTTTTGTTCCAGATCTAGTGGGTGAATGCAAAAGGGGGTGCCGATGCTGACCAGGAAACAGCATGAGCTGTTAATGTATATCAACGAACGCATCGCGGAGACGGGCATCTCGCCCTCCTTCGACGAGATGAAGGAAGCGCTTGGCCTCAAGTCGAAGTCGGGCATACATCGCTTGATCACCGGGCTCGAGGAGCGCGGATTCATCCGCCGCCTGCCGCACCGGGCCCGCGCGCTCGAGGTCATGCGCCTGCCCGACACGGCGGCCGTCACGGCCCGGGGCAAGGTAAGCCCGCCCGAGCGCCTCGAGACCAACGTCATCCGCGGCGATTTCAAGAGTGCGCGACCGACGTCCGAGACGCGGGGCGAGACCGTGGAGCTACCGCTCTACGGCCGCATCGCCGCGGGCACGCCGATCGAGGCCCTGCGCGACCATTCGAACGGCGTCGAGGTGCCGACGGCCATGCTCGGGCGCGGTCAGTACTATGCCCTCGAAGTGGATGGCGATTCGATGGTCGATGCCGGCATCCTCGACGGCGACACGGTGATTATCGAGCGGTCGGAGCTGGCGGACAACGGGAGCATCGTGGTGGCGCTCGTCGACGACATCGAGGTAACCCTGAAGCGCCTGCGCCAGAAGGGCGCCTCCATCGCGCTCGAACCCGCCAACACGGACTACGAGACGCGCATCTTCGGCCCCGACCGGGTCAAGGTGCAAGGGCGCCTCATCGGCCTCATGCGGCAGTACTGACGGCACAAGCCCTTGTGAAGAAATTGCGCGACAGGCATCCCCCTCTTTCCTCTGGGAGAGGACTGGGGTGAAGGGGCGCGTGCCGGCGCGCCACGAAGGGTCATTTGGCCGCCCGCCGTCGGACTCGCCCGCAACCGGCGCGCCACCCCGCCCGCCGCTACTCGACGCAAGCGTTCCGGCGCTCGGCACGTCGGGCCGGCGGCGGCGGAAGGAAAATTCCATGCGGCCGACCATCAACCCGTTGGTTCCGTGGGTGGCGGCAACGCGCGGCGGCGCGGGCGCGGCAAGCGCCACCGAAATGATCCTCACCGGCCGTGCCAAATTCCCCGGTCGGGCGCGACCTGCCGGAGTTGTTCGCACGCCGAGTCACGGCGTCGCCCCCCGCTCCCCCGGAACCCACTTCTGAATTCGGTTGTTGCCGAAGTCGGCGACGAAGACGGAGCCGTTGGGGGCCACGGCGACGGCGTTGGGGAAGGTCATCTCGCCCACGCGATCGCCGCGCCGGCCGAAGGCCGTGAGGAAGGTGCCGTCGGGTGCGAACTTCTGGATGCGGTGATTGTAGAAGTCGGCCACGAAAACGTCGCCCGCCGCGTCCACCTCGATGCTGGTGACGGTCGAGAACCAGCCGTTGAAGGGGCCGTTGACGTTCATGCCGAAGGGGCCGCCCCAGCGCCGGGCATTGGCGCCATCGGCGGCGAAGGCCTGGACGCGGTCGTTGTAGCCGTCGGCCACGTAGAGGGTGCCGTCCGGGCCGAGGGCGACATCGGTCGGGTAGTTGAAGCGACCCGAGCGGGACCCAGCCTCGCGCGTCCGCCCCCATTGGCGGATGAAGCGCCCGTCGGGCGCGAGGCGCTGGATGCGCTGGTTGTAGAAATCCGCGACGTAGAGGTCACCGTTCGGTCCCACGGCAACGCCGCCGGGCGCGTCGAATTCACCCTCGCCGCTGCCGGGCCGCCCGACGTCGCGCCGCCAGTGGCCATCGAGGTCGAAGACCGCGATTCGGTCGGCCATGAAGTCGGCGACGTAGAGCTCCGCACCCGCGATGGTCAGGTTCATGGGGCGGGCGAGAGCCTCGGCCCCGTCCCCACCCACGCCGATCTCGCGCAGATAGAGGCCGTCGTGATTGAAGACCTGGACGCGGCCGTTGCGCGCGTCGGAGACGTAGACCACCGCATCCGTGGCGGCGATGCCCGTCGGATCGCTGAATTGGCCCGGCCCGGTGCCGAGCTCGCCCCATGCCGCGACCATGACGTAGGGCGGCTCCTTGGCGGCGGGGAGCCACAACACCCAGGCCGCGGCGCCGAGGGCCGCGAGCAGCATCGCGAGCGATGCGATCGCCGCCTTGAGGGCCGTCCCGCGCCGCAAGCCGGCCGGCCCTACCCGAAGCCCGGCCGGATGCGTACGCTCATTCCGCCGCGCCCTCGACCCGGAAGCCCTCGAGGGTAAAGCCGGCGGACGTGACGACCCGCCGGGCGACGGCTTCCTCGAGCACGACTCCTCTCTCCAGGTGCACCAGCATCTCCTTCGCGGACAGGTCGATCTCGGTTCGGACGACGCCGACCACCGCGATCAGGCGCTTCTCGATGCCGTAGGCGCAGAACGGGCAGGCGAGGCCATCGACGCGCAGATGATAGGTGGGCGCGCCTCCATCCGCCGCGCGGGGACCGGTCGTCGGGGCGAACGTCAATGCCAGCCCCGCAAACAGCGCGAACGCCAGCGTAAGGCGCCTCATCACGAGCATCGCTTCGCGTCCCTTCCCCATATGGCCGGCGATCATATCCCTCGGGCGTGAGGCGATGCGGCGAAAAGCGCATCCACCACCGGGCAATCAGGCACCTCGCCCCCCGCGCACCGGTCGGCCATCGCCGACAATACGCCCTCGATGCGGCGAAGGTCCGCCATCTTGCGCCGGACCTCGCCCAAATGGGAGAGGGCGATCTCGTTCACCTCCTCGCAGGTGCCGTCCGGCCCATCCACCAGGCGCAACAGCTCCCGCACCTGGGGCAAGGTGAAGCCAAGTTCGCGCGCCCGGCGGACAAAGCCCAGGCGCTTCAGGTGCTCCCGGTCATAGACCCGGTGGCCGCCCGCCGTGCGCGGGGGTGCCGGCAGCATGCCGATGCGCTCGTAATAGCGGATTGTCTCGATGTTGCAGCCGGTCGAGCGCGACAGCGCGCCGATCCCCAGGCGCGAACTTTCCCCATCGACAAATTTTTTAAGCATTGGCCTTGTACCTGTAGTGACTACAGGTCCCATATTAGCTGAGACGAGCTATGGCTGAATCTTGGTGACGGTATGGGTCAGGCGGCGGCTTGCGGTTGTTGCCTGACGGCTTCGATGCCGTCGATGAACTTTACACCGACGATCAGCTTGGGCAACTGGTTGTGTCCGTCGAGGCGGCGCCAACTGTTTTGTGCCCCCTGGGTGAGCTTGAAGACCATGGCGAGCGCCGTCTTGTTGGAGAGGCATCCCTTGGATCGCACGGTACGGTGTCGCACGGTGGCGAATGTGCTTTCGATGGGGTTGGTTGTCCGCAGGTGCTTCCAATGCTCGGCGGGAAAGTCGTAGAAGGCGTTGTCTGCGTCGCTCCTGGTGGCGAGCGCCTCGCCAGGCCTTCAGCGTTTCGCGATCCTTGGCCAGGCATGCAGCCGCCTTTTCGTATTTGACGGCGTAGGTCTCGATGAAGGTGTCGAAGGCGTTGTCTGCGTCGCTCCTGGTCTCGGCCATCCAGATGTCCTGGAGAGCACGCTTTGCCTTCGATTGCTGGCTCTTGGGCAGCTTGTTCAAGACGTTCGCGGTCTTGTGCACCCAACAGCGCTGGCCGCGCGTCCGGGACCACACTTCCTCGATCGCCTTCCAGAAGCCGAGCGCGCCGTCGGCGACCGCGAGTTCAGGCCCCATCGCGAGCCCGCGCCGCTTGAGGTCGAGCAGCAGCTCGCGCCATGATTGGGTGCTCTCGCGCACGCCGTCGATGAGGCCGACGAGTTCCTTCTTGCCCTCGGGCGTCGCGCCGATGATGACCAACAGGCATTGCGCGTCGTCCTCGAGCCGGGCCTGCACGTGGATGCCGTCGGCCCAGAAGTAGACGTAGCGCCGGGCCGACAGATCCCGCTTCAGCCAGTGTATGTGCTCCCCCGCCCAGACTTCGGTGAGCCGCGCGATGGACGAGGCCGAGAGGCCGCCGGCGTCCGGCCCGAGTAAGGCCGCCAGCGCCTCGGTGAAGTCGCCGGTGGAGATGCCCTTGAGGTAGAGGATGGGGATCAGGACCTCGAGGCTCTTCGAGCGCCGCGCATAAGGCGGCAGCAGCGCCGAGGAGAAGCGGATGCGATCGGCGCCCAGCCCCGTGCGGTCGCGGACCCGTGGCCCGCGAACCGCGACCGGGCCGATGCCGGTCATGATCTCGCGTTCCGGCAGATGACCGTGGCGCACCAGCCGTTGGCGGCCTTCATCGGTGCGCTCCTCGGCGTGGCTCCCGAGGAACGCGGCCACCTCGGCCTCGACCGCTTGGGCCAAAAGGGAACGGGCGCCGTTGCGCAGCACCTCGGTCAACGGATCGGAAAACGTCGATGGCTGGGAAAGCTTCAAAACGTTATTGTCGGTCACGGCGTATCACTCCTTTGCTGGAGAAGTGGAGGCTCAATCACCCCCACGATACGCCACCTTAACCCTTCACGCCGTCACCAACTTCTGGCCATAGCTCCTGGCCGCGCGTCCGGGACCACACTTCCTCGATCGCCTTCCAGAAGCCGAGCGCGCCGTCGGCGACCGCGAGTTCAGGCCCCATCGCGAGCCCGCGCCGCTTGAGGTCGAGCAGCAGCTCGCGCCATGATTGGGTGCTCTCGCGCACGCCGTCGATGAGGCCGACGAGTTCCTTCTTGCCCTCGGGCGTCGCGCCGATGATGACCAACAGGCATTGCGCGTCGTCCTCGAGCCGGGCCTGCACGTGGATGCCGTCGGCCCAGAAGTAGACGTAGCGCCGGGCCGACAGATCCCGCTTCAGCCAGTGTGCGTGCTCCCCCGCCCAGACTTCGGTGAGCCGCGCGATGGACGAGGCCGAGAGGCCGCCGGCGTCCGGCCCGAGTAAGGCCGCCAGCGCCTCGGTGAGTCGCCGGTGGAGATGCCCTTGAGGTAGAGGATGGGGATCAGGACCTCGAGGCTCTTCGAGCGCCGCGCATAAGGCGGCAGCAGCGCCGAGGAGAAGCGGATGCGATCGGCGCCCAGCCCCGTGCGGTCGCGGACCCGTGGCCCGCGAACCGCGACCGGGCCGATGCCGGTCATGATCTCGCGTTCCGGCAGATGACCGTGGCGCACCAGCCGTTGGCGGCCTTCATCGGTGCGCTCCTCGGCGTGGCTCCCGAGGAACGCGGCCACCTCGGCCTCGACCGCTTGGGCCAAAAGGGAACGGGCGCCGTTGCGCAGCACCTCGGTCAACGGATCGGAAAACGTCGATGGCTGGGAAAGCTTCAAAACGTTATTGTCGGTCACGGCGTATCACTCCTTTGCTGGAGAAGTGGAGGCTCAATCACCCCCACGATACGCCACCTTAACCCTTCACGCCGTCACCAACTTCTGGCCATAGCTCCAGCTGAGACATGGGGCAAGGGTGAGGTAAAATTTTGCGCGCGAATCATTTGGCGGATCGTGTGGAGTCTGGGCCCATGACGGCGCCGCCACCCGGCGAGGCTCTGGCCGGTGGCGGGGCGCGGACGCTTCTTTCCCGCCTCGCCGCCACGGGCGGGATGCTGGCGGCGATCGGGGCGGCCTCCTGCTGCATCCTTCCCCTGGCCCTCTTCAGTATGGGCGCGGGCGGGGCCTGGATCGGAAGCCTGGTGTCGCTGAGCCCCTATCAGCCGATCTTCGTGGCCGTCAGCCTTGGCTTCGTCGCGGGCGGATTCTAGCTGGCTCGACGGCGGGGAAAGGTGGCGTGCGCGCTGCCGCTTTCGAGCCGGATCACGCGGATAGCGCTATGGTCCGCAGCCATTCTCGTCGCCGCCGCAGCGGCCTTTCCCTACGCGGCGCCCGTGCTGCTCGGCTCCTAGATCGATGCGAAAGGATACGCCATGAGATGTATGCTCGCGGCCTGCGCCGCGCTCGCGCTCCTCGCCGGTGCCGCCGCGGCGGCGGAGCGCACGGTGACCCTCAAGGTCGAGAACATGTCCTGCGCGAGCTGCCCCTATATCGTCGGCCGCGCCCTCGAGGGGGTGCCGGGTGTCAAGAGCGCGGAGGTCTCTTGCGAGCGCAAGACAGCGGTCGTCACCTACGACGATGTGGAGACGCCGCTTCAAGCCCTCGTCGCCGCGACGGCGGCATACGGCTTTCCCTCCGCTCCGATGGACTGAGGACGATATGCCGGACGCAAACCTGCCCGAGGCCACCGGTGCCGCGGCGCCCACCCCGGACTTCTGCGCTATCACAAGCGGCGCGGCGCGGGATGTGCTCGAGGCCATGCTCGGCGCCTTCGGGGACGACCGGCGCTGGGACGGGTATTCTGTGGCCGAGGACGCGGTGCGCCGGGCGGTTCTGCGCTGTTATGTGGCGGATGGCTGGGCGCCCGATACGATGCGCCTCGCCGGAGAAGCCGCGCTGACGGTCGATGAGGTGCGCGGGCATCTGGCCCGCCTGCGGGCGCGCGATCGCGTGGTTCTGGATGGCGACGGCGAGGCCATCCTCGGCGCCTACCCCTTCACCGAGCGGGCGACGGGGCACCGGGTGCGCCTGGGTGGGATAGTGCTCAACGCCATGTGCGCCATCGATGCCCTCGGCGTGGGCGCCATGGTGGGCCAGGACGCGGTCGTCGAATCGCGCTGCCGCCAGTGCGGCGCGCCGATCCGCGCGGCGACGGCCGGGCATGGGGAGCTGTTGGCCGAAATCGAGCTCCCGGCGGCGGTCGTCTGGGCCGGCATCCAGTACCGAGGCGGCTGCGCCGCCACGTCGCTCTGCACCGCAATCGTCTTCTTTTGCGGTGACGATCACTTGCGCCCGTGGCGTGCGGCAGCGCCATCCCGGGGCCGCGGGCACCGGCTTTCCGCCGCCGAGGCGCTCGAAGTCGGCAAGGCCATCTTCCGGCCCATGATGCGGCCGTCGGCACCGGGCGGCGAACGCGAAAGGTAGGTTCCCATGTCGAGCAAATCGCTTCTTTATACCGGCGTCGTGGGCACGGTCTTCGTGCTCCTGTGCTGCTTCACACCGATCCTCGTCCTGCTTCTCGTCGGGGTCGGGCTGTCGGCCTGGCTGGGCTGGATCGATTACGTGCTGTTCCCGGCGCTCTTCGCCTTCATCGCGCTCACCGTCTATGCCTGGACGATCCACAGGCGGGCGCGGGAGGTGGCGGAATGAACGGTGGTGGCGATTTCGAGCTGGTGGTGATCGGCGCCGGCTCGGCCGGTTTCTCGGCCGCCATCAGGGGGGCGGAGCTGGGCGCGCGCGTGGCGCTGGTCGGCCACGGCACCATCGGCGGGACCTGCGTCAATGTCGGCTGCGTGCCGTCCAAGACCTTGATCCGCGCGGCCGAGGCCTTGCAAGGGGGCGAGGCCGCCAAGCGCTTCGCCGGTATTCGCGGGCGGCTCGACCTCGCCGACTGGGGCGCGCTCCAGACCCAGAAGGACGCGCTGGTCGATGGCTTGCGGCAAGCCAAATACACCGACCTCCTGCCCGAATATAACAGGATCGCCTATATGGAAGGACCGGCGCGCCTGGCGGACGGCGGCGTGGTGGTCAACGGCGATTGCCTGGAGCCGCGCGGCATCGTCATCGCAACCGGCGCCCAGGCGGCGGCACCACCCATCCCGGGTCTGGAAACGTTGCCGTGGCTCGACAGCACCGCCGCCCTGGCCCTCGAACGGTTGCCCCGGTCCATGATCGTCATCGGCGGCGGTTATGTGGGGTGCGAGTTGGCCCAGCTCTTCGCCCGCTTCGGCGTCGCGGTCACCCTCCTCTGCCGTAGCCGCCTCCTGCCCGAGGGCGAGCCGGAGGTCAGCGAGGCGCTGGCGGGATGCTTCCGCGCGGAAGGGATCGGCGTCCATTGCGGCGTCGCGTACGACCGGGTCCGGCGGACGGCGGCGGGCGTCTCGATCGCGCTGCGGGCGGGCAAGTCCCACAGCGTAATCGAGGCGGAGATGCTGCTGGTGGTGGCCGGGCGGCGGCCCAACACGGCGGGGCTCGGGCTCGAGGAGTCCGGCGTGGCGCTCACCACCGAAGGCGGCGTGCTGGTCGACGACCGCATGCGAACGACGCGCGCCGGGACCTATGCGGCGGGCGACGTGACCGGCCGCCATATGTTCGTCTACATGGCCGCCCATGGCGGCGGTATCGCGGCCGAGAACGCGTTGGGCGGCGCGGGCCGGTGCTACGACGCGCGCGCCATGCCCGCCGTCGCATTCACCGATCCCAACGCGGCATGCGTCGGCATGACCGAGGCGCGGGCGCTGGGCCTTGGCATGGCGGTCCGAACCTCGGTGCTGCCGCTCGAATTTCTGCCACGCGCCTTGGCGGCGCGCGATACGCGGGGCCTCGTGAAGCTGGTGGCCGAGGCCGGCACGGGACGGCTCCTCGGCGCCCACATCCTGGCGCCCGAGGGCGGCGACAGTATCCAGACGGCGGCCCTCGCGATCCATCAGGGGCTCACCGTCGGCGACCTCGCGCACATGATCTTCCCCTACCTGACCACGGTCGAGGGCCTGAAGCTGGCGGCCCAGGGCTTCGAGAAGGACGTGAGCAAGCTCTCCTGCTGCGCGGGTTAGAAGACGGCCGCCAAGTCAGCTCCAGCGATCGGGAGCCCGTCGCCCTGGTGGATGGCCCACGATTATCTTGGCCTACGAGCGCGCGTTCTGGAACAATCCGGCCCACGCGCGCGGCTGAGGGGGAGATTGGGCCATGCCAGCGTATCAGGCGACCTACAGCATGCCGGCGGCGGCCGGGCACCCGCCGCAGTTCCAATCGCGGAACTACGAGCATTTCCGCGTCACGCCCAACTCGGGCGCGCTCGGCGCCGATGTCGAGGGCATCGATTTGCGCCAGGCCGGCGATACGGCCTTCGCCGAGATCGAGCAGGCGCTCGCCGACCACCTGGTTCTCTTCATCCGCGGCCAGGATCTGGAGCCCAAGGCCCAGATCGCGTTCGCCGAGCGCCTCGGCCCCCTGATGCAATATCGTTATGTCGAGCCGATGCCGGGCTACCCGCACCTTTCCGAGCTGCTGACGGAGCCCGGCGATGTCTATAATTTCGGTGGCACCTGGCACTCGGACACACCCCAGATCGAGCGCCCGCCCATGTATACGATGCTCTACGCCGTCGAGTGCCCGCCCGTGGGCGGCGATACGTCCTATGCGAACCAATACATGGCCTGGGACACCCTTTCGGCCGACATGCGCCGCATGCTCGATACGCTCCACACGGTCCACTCGGCGGCGCTGTCCTTCGGCGGCCACTACGGCAGCGAGGAGGTGCAGGGCAAGTCGACCACGCAGTCCGCCTACGCGGCCGACCTGAAGATCGAAACCGCGCACCCGGTCGGGCGCACCCATCCCGTGACCGGGCGCAAGGCGCTCTACGTCTGCAGCTCCTATGCCGCCCATTTCGTCGGCATGAGCCAGGAGGAGAGCCTGCCGCTGCTGCGCTACCTGTGGGCCCACTCGATCCAGCCCGATTTCACCTGCCGCTTCCGCTGGCGGCCCGGCACGCTGGCCATCTGGGACAACCGCAGCTGCCTGCATTACGCGCACAACGACTATCCCGGCCAGCGCCGCCTCATGCGCCGCATCGTCATCGAGGGCGAGCGGCCGTACTGACGGCCAAGGCCCGCAAGAACGCCCGCACGAATCGGATAGAGCGACGGCGCGGCCGGCCGCATGCTGGGTCAGTTCCCACCCAGCAAAGCGAGGCCACCCCATGACCGACATCCGCTTTTCTTCCATGCCCACGGCCGAGGCCGAGGCCTATTGGGCCGGCGCCGGCGATGCCAACGGACACGAGCCCGAAACCCATGTCTCGAACGGCGCGGGCGTCCCCTGCCGCCACTGCCAGCGGGACGTCGCCAGTGGCGAGCGCTACCTGATCCTCGCCTACAGGCCATTCCCGGCGCCGCAGCCCTATGCGGAGACCGGCCCCGTCTTCCTTCATGCGGACCCGTGCGAGCGCTATCCGGAAACCGACCGGGTCCCCGCCATGTTCCTCGAACGCGAAAGCTATTTGTTGAAAGGCTACGGCCCGGAGAATCGCATCGTCTACGGGACGGGACAGATCGTCCCATCGGCCGGCATCGCCAAGGCCGCGTCCAGGATCCTCGACCGTGACGCGGTGCGCTACGTCCATGTCCGATCCGCCCTGAACAACTGCTTCAGTTGCCGGATCGACCGATCCTAGGGAATCGAACCCCGCGCTTCGAACCCTCTCCCCACCGCGGGAGAGGGGGATTCTTATGTCGCGCTCTCCCCACTCGACATCTCGAACTATCGGCGTGTCGTGCCTCCGCCCTCACCCCAACAGCCAATACCGCATCAAGGCCGTCGCGGCCTGGGGGCGCTCCATGGTGGGGATGTGGCCGCTGTCCTCGATCACGACCAGAGACGCGTCGGGGATGGCGGCGGCGATCTCTTCGCTGTGCGCCAGCGGCAGGAGGACGTCCTGGCGGCCGCAGACGACGAGGGTGGGGCAGGATATGGCGCCGAGCCCCGGTCGGCGGTCGGGGCGGTTCGCGTTGGCCTTCTGCTGGCGCAAGTAAACCTCGGGGCCGGTTCGCTCGATCATGGAGAGTAGATCGGAGCGGAGCGGCTCTTCTTCCGCCCGGTCCAGTTGGACGAAGAGGGGCAGCATGAGAGCCGCCACCTCGTCGTAGGCGCCCGAATCGACCATTCCGATCAGCTTGCGCCGGCGGGCCGCCTGCTCCGGCGCGTCCGGTCGCGCGGAGGTGTCGAAGAGGCAGAGCCTGGTCACCCTATCGCCCGCCTGGGCCATGATGGCGAGGGCGATGAAGCCGCCGAGGGACAGGCCGGCCATGGCGAAGCGCTCGGGCATGGCGTCGAGCGCCCGCCGGGCCATGTCATCGACGTGCTCGTCGCGCGTGTGGTCGGCGATGGTGATCTCGGCCAGGTCGCCCAGATGGTCGATCTGATGGCGCCACTGCGCCGCGTCGCACATGGTGCCGGGGATGAGGAGGAGCGGCGTCTTGGGTGTCATGGGGCTCACCGGGCACTGGAAGATACCCGATTCTGGCGCCTTGGACCGCCCTGGCAAGCCTCTTCTTGCCGCGCCCCAGAGTGCTCGATGTTCAACGTCGACCGCGACGGGCCGCTCCGGGGCCCTTCGCCCAGGTCACGGGGAGCGTTACGGGCGCTATACGGGAATTCGCGATAAGCCCTCAAAAATCCATTGTAATCTTGCATTCTCCCCCCATTTGAAGGACAAATCAGTTACATATGAAAATCGAACCCATTCCCGGAAAAAATCACGCATGAGTTTTGAAGACCTCGGACTGAGCGAGGAGACACTCCGCGCCGTCCACGAGCTCGGCTATACCGAGCCCACACCCATCCAGGACAAGGCCATTCCCCAGGTGCTCATGGGTCGAGACGTTCTCGGCTGCGCCCAGACCGGCACCGGCAAGACCGCGTCCTTCACCCTTCCCATGCTCGACATCCTCGACGGCATGCGGGCCAGAGCCCGTATGCCGCGCGTTCTCATCCTGGAACCCACGCGCGAGCTCGCGACCCAGGTGGACGAGGCATTCAAGGAGTATGGCAAGTACCACAAGTTCGAGAGCGCGCTCCTGATCGGCGGCTCCTCCATGAGCGAGCAGGAGCGCAGGCTCGAGCGCAACATCACGGTGCTGATCGCCACGCCCGGCCGCCTCCTCGACATGATCGAGCGCGGCCATATCCTCACGAGCGGCGTGAAGATCCTGGTCATCGACGAGGCCGACCGCATGCTCGACATGGGCTTCATCCCCGATGTCGAGCGCATCGTCGCCATGACCTCGCCCATTCGGCAGACCCTGTTCTTCTCCGCCACCATGCCGCCCGAGATCCGGCGCCTCGCCGACGCCTTCCTCATGAACCCCAAGGAAATCTCGGTGGACGCGCCGACCTCGCCCGCCGAGACGGTCCAGGACCACCTCGCGATCGTGGATGAGCGCGACAAGGGCAAAGCGCTGCGCACCCTCCTCAACGCCGAGAACGTGGACAATGCGCTCGTCTTCTGCAACCGCAAGAAAGAAGTGGACATGCTGCGCACGTCGCTCGTGCGCAACGGCTTCGACGCCGCCGCCATTCACGGCGACATGCACCAGGCGGTGCGCACCGAGACCCTGCAGAAGTTCCGCGACGGCAAGATCCGCATCCTGGTCGCGAGCGACGTGGCCGCGCGCGGCCTCGATATCGACGACCTCAGCCACGTGTTCAATTACGACGTGCCCCATACCGCCGAGGACTATATCCACCGCATCGGCCGCACGGGCCGCGCCGGCAAGGTGGGGCGCGCCTTCACCGTCGCATCGCCCGAGGACGGCAAATACGTGGCCGCCATCGCGGCCCTAATCGGCCGCGAGATCCCGCGCGTCGAGGTCGGGGACATGCCGGCCCTCGCCCTCGAGGAGGGCGACGACCGGCGCCGGGGCCGCGGCAGGGGCCCGCGCAAGCCGGCCGGGGCCAGGCCGCGCGCCAGACGGAGTGAGCCCAAGGCGGCGACAGCCGAGGCGACGGTAGTCGAAAGACCGGAGCCGACGGCCGAGGTAGTGACGAATGAGAGACCGGAGCCGGCGGCCGAGGCGAAGGGCGGGGAGAGGCCACCCCGACACCGGCGCCCGCGCCGCGGCGCGAGGGTAGACGCTGTTTCACCCAAGACGGCGGAAGCGCGGCCCGATGAAGCGCCAGCGGGCCGCGGTCGTGGCTCCCGCGGGGGACGCGGCTCCCGTGGGGGACGCAGTGAGGATCGCGGCCCCAAGCAGACAAACGGCGGCGGGCGCAAGCCAGCCCGGGAACGGGTGCGGGCAGATGAGGGCCAGCCCTATGGCTCGACCGACGACGCCCCGGCCTTCCTGCTCCGCCGCCCGCCCGACCGCGATACTTGACCCCGCACCGAAGCGGGCGATTGGGTTAGAGTGGACCCATGCAGACGATCTTCATCAACGTGAAGTGCAAGCTGGGCAAGGCCTACGAGGTGGCCGACGCGGCCGTCCTCGAGATCGAACAGGTCTCCGAGGTCCATTCGGTCTCGGGCCAGTACGACCTCTTGATGAAGTGCTACCTCGACGACGGGGTCGATATCGGCCACTTCGTGAACGAGCGCGTCCAGACCCTGCCCGGCGTCAGGGACACCTTCACCACCATCGCCTTCAAGGCCTTCGCCTGAGGTGTAACGCGCCCTATCCGCGAAACCCGGTGGCGACCACATAGAACTCGGCCGATTCGGCGCGGCTCGCGGGCGGCTTCACATGGCGCACGCTCGCAAACAGGCGCTTGAGGACGGCGAGCAGCTCGGCCTCCGTCCCACCGCTGAACACCTTGGCGACCAAGGCACCGCCGGGCGCCAGCACGACGCGGGCGACCTCGAGGGCGGCCTCGACGAGGCCCATGATGCGCAGGTGGTCGGTTCCAGCATGCCCCGTGGCAGCCGGCGACATGTCGCTCAGCACGAGGTCCGCCGAACCGCCGAGCGCCGCGTGGATGCGCGCGAGCGCGTCGTCGTCATGGATATCGAGCAATAGGGCCTCGGCCCCGTCGACCGGGTCCATCTCGATCCGGTCGAGGGCCACCACCCGGCCGCCGCTCTCCCGCGGCCGCGCGCGCGCCACCGCCACCTGCGTCCAGCCGCCGGGCGCCGCGCCCAGATCGAGGACCCGGGCACCCGGGCGCAGCAGGCGGAATTTGTCGTCGATCTCCATCAGCTTGAAGGCCGCCCGTCCGCGCCAGCCCTGGCGCCGCGCCTCCGCGACATAGGGATCGTTGAGTTGGCGCCGCAGCCACCGGGTCGAGGAAGGCTTGCGCCGCTTGGCCGTCCTGATCCGGACGGCGGGGTCGCGGCGCCCGGCCATACGCCCGCCGCGCCCGCCCTTGCGCGACCCACTCATCGCACGGTCGGGAGAATGGCCGGGCGCCGGCTATTCCGCCACATGGGGCGCCGAGCGGGTGCGCCGCATGAGGCCGAGGAGAATGCCTTCGCGCAGGCCCCGGTCGGCGACGCGCAAATGGCCCACGGGCCAGCGCCGGCAGATGGCCTCGAAGATGGCGGTGCCGGCGATCACCATGTCGGCGCGCTCGGGTCCGATGCAGGGATGGGCGACGCGGCCGTCGTAATCCATGGCGACCAGCCGGCGCGCCACGCCGTTGGCCTCGTCGAAGGTCAGGCGGCAGCCGTCGACCCGGGCGCGGTCGTATCGCGGCAACCCCATATGGATGCCCGCAAGGGTTGTGACGGTGCCCGAGGTGCCGAGCATCTGTACCGCCCCGTCCCGGACCCGCGCGGCGATGCCGTGGCGGGCCTCGAGGGGGGCGAGCATGGCCAGCACCTCGGCCACCATGTCCTCATAGATTCCGGTCGTGACATCGCGCCCGCCGTAGCGCTCGGCGAAGCCGACCACGCCGCAGGGCAGGGAGACGGATTCGATGATTCCGGGTGCGCCGTCGGCGGGGTTGTCGATCCACAAGAGCTCGGTGCTGCCGCCGCCGATATCGAACATGAGCGCCTGGGGCGAGCCAGGATCGAACAGCGGCACGCAGCCCTCGAGCGCGAGGCGCGCCTCCTCGACCGTCGAGATGATCTCGAGCTCGATGCCCGTCCGGTCCCGAACCCGGTCGAGGAAGCCACCGCAGTTCCCGGCCTGGCGGCAGGCCTCGGTGGCCACGTTGCGCGCCCGGGTGACGCCCCGCCGGCGCATCTTGGCGGCGCAGACCCCGAGGGCGTCGATGGTGCGCTCGATGGCGGCCTCCGACAGCTCGCCGTTGGCGGCCAGCCCTTCGCCCAGGCGCACGATGCGCGAGAAGGCGTCGATGACGCGGAAGCCGTCGCGCGCCGGCCGGGCGACCAGCAGCCGGCAGTTGTTGGTGCCGAGGTCGAGGGCGGCATAGACGTCGGGCCGGGCGCCGCGTCCACGCCTCAGCCCGCGCCGTGGTTGTCGGGGGCTCGTCTCGACCGTCACCCCAAGCCGCCTCCTCCGGGTTCGCGCGCCGGCCTCTCGCGGGCCGGGCACTGGTTCGCCCTCTGGGGCCAGTCTATCCCGATCGTGGGGGCCTTGCCCATAGCGGGAGCGGCCGGATGCCCGGACCCGCCCCCCGCGCGACCTATTCAAATGCGGCCCGCCATGTGTTACACGATTGCCCCCGGCGGCCGCGCGACGGCCCGCGTGCCCCGGTTGGGGGATAGTTTAACGGTAGAACGCCCGGCTCTGGACCGCGTAGTCCTGGTTCGAATCCAGGTCCCCCAGCCAGCCACCCCGGCGCAGCAGTCTCTTCATCGCCTGGCGCGGCCAAGTCGCGGAAAACAGGGCCTCTTTCGCAGTCAATCTCAATTCGGAGCCCCCGAACGCGGGAGCATTTCCGGCCATTGCCGGGGTTCCCGGCGTGCGGTCTCCGCGAGCGCGATGCAAGGGTGAGTTTGGCGGGAACAGGGGAATTTTTGCGATTACGGCCTCAAAACAGGGAGATTG
>CAXXKO010000015.1:0-62718 GCA_963666705.2 Alphaproteobacteria bacterium
ATAAGTGTGGGTCGTGCTCGAAGGGTCGCTGCTCGTCGGCCACACAGGAGGCCAGCAAGTCGGCAATCCCGAGCCGTCTCTCGATCCCGGGAAACAGCAATACGCCGCCGTCCGACGACAGCCGCCCGCCGTCGAACCGGGCACACAATTCCTTGCCCGCCACGGGTGACAAGCCGGGGAGATAGGCGATAGTCTCGTTCATGGTGAGCTGGGTTTTCCCGTTGCCGCGTGATCTGGCTTCAACACCGAAATCATACGGAATCTCAATAGGTTAATCCACGCTCACCAACCCTTTCACAGCGCGCCGTGAATAATCCGGGTTGGCTGAAGTCGCCGAACTGGTGGCGACAGCCACGGGTGGAACGGATGCTAACCTAGTGGCGGCGGCGGTCCTACATGACACGATCGAGGACACAAATACCCGAGAAGCGGAATTGCGCGATCTATTCAACGCTGATGTTGCGGAGTTGGTCGCGGAAGTCACTGACGACAAATCACTGGACAAAGATCGGCGCAAGGAAATTCAGATCGAGACCGCCTCGCGGAAGAGTGACCGGGCGAAGGTCCTCAAGCTCGCGGACAAGACCTCTAATTTGCGTTCCATCGCCAAGAGCCCGCCGACGGATTGGAGCCACGAGCGTCGCCTTGAGTATCTCGAATGGGCAGAGGGAGTGGCGGTCGGCCTGAGGGGGGTGAACCCGTGGATCGAGGACCAGTTCGACGATGCGACGCGTGACCTCCGGAACGTGCTGAAACTTTGAATGACCAGTGAGCGCGACGGGCTACGTCGCGGCGATGACGCCACAGAGGCGGAGACTATGCGTCCTCGAGTAACTCGCAGTTGCCCAGACGCGCGTCGACCTGATGAGCCAACCAACCCTGTCGCGCCTCGAGAACGCGCCATCGTGGCGCGCGCTTGCGCACATGGGGCTGTCCATAATCGGTCTGTTTTGCGAAAGCTTCGAGCGCGTTCCCCGGCGCGTCACCCTCGACTGGAGTTGCCCCGGTTTCGTGGACGGTTATGGGGGCCACGGCCTGCATCGTCGTTCGGTGGTTCGTGCCCCGCTACGAGGAAACTGGAGATTGGCAGGTCCTCGCGTGGTGGATACACGATAATCTGCCCTACTCGGAAATATGTTTCGTCCCTATCCGGTTAATGCAGGTAGCGACCGAGTGTTCTTTATATGTTCGCTCTAAGGGTGTACTGTTCCCGCCTCTGAGGATTGGTCGGGAGACAGGGCATGAGCGGCTTGTTGACGTTCCAAGAGCGCTACCGAGACGAGGAATCGTGCATCCTGGCCTTGGCGGATCGACGCTGGCCGTCTGGGTTTGCGTGCGCCCGCTGCGGGCACCGGCGGGGCTATCGGCACAAGGCGCGGGCGCGCGTCTTCGAATGCGCGGCTTGCGGTCGTCAAGAGTCGGTGACGGCGGGAACCATCTTCCACCGCACCCGCACACCGTTGCCCAAATGGTTCCTGGCGGCGTGGTTGATGGGGCGGGACAAGCGCGGGGTCTCGGCCCTGTTCCTGGCGCGCGAGCTGGGGCTTCGCTATGAGACCGCATGGCTGATGGCTCACAAGCTGCGCCATGGCTTGGCGGAGCGGCCGGAGGCGTTGCTGGACGGCATGGTCGAGGTCGATGAGAGCTACTACGGCGGGCGCGGCAAGCCCGAGAGCCGGGGCCGCGGGATGGCCAATGCCAACAAGAGCCTGCTCGTGCTGGCGGTGGAGAAGGTGGCGGTGGCGCCGGGCAAGGGGGTCGAGGGCAGCGGCTTCGTCGCCGGCCGGGCGCGGCTTGCCATCCTGCCCCGGGCCAATGCCGAGCAGCTCGGCGGCTTCGTGCGGGCCGCCGTGACGCCGCGCGCGCGCCTGCTGACCGACGATTTCAATGGCTATGCCGGGCTCGGCGCCGTCTACCGGCACCAGCCCACCGTCCAAGGCCAAGGCAAGAACGCCGAGACGCAGATGCCGATCATCCACGTCCTGTTCAGCAACCTCAAGACCTGGCTCAACGGCACCTACCATGGCGTCAGCGCCAAGCACTTGCCGCGCTATGGCCGGGAATGGGCCTATCGCTTCAACCGCCGCCGGCGGATCGACGACCTCGGCGACTTCGTCCTGAGCCGCGCCATGGCCCGGCCAACCATCACATACCGCCAGTTGATCCACGGTCTGCAACCCAACGACGCGCTACCTGCATTAACCGGATAGGGACGATATGTTTTTATCCAAAGCTCGCGGCTTTGCAACCAGTTGCATGCGACTACCTAGTGGGGGTCACTCTTGCGCTTGAAAGTCGACCTCCATTATCGGCCCCATTAAGATTGATCGTGAAACCCGTTGCAAATTGGCGCCGAAAGTCGCGTTCTTGCCCCGGAGCGGTTGGCGGCTAGTTCCATGGCATACTTCTACCGATAGTGCCGGCAACCCGCCGCGCTATGAGCGTATCACTTCCTGCGCTTACGTCGCCCGCAAGATCGACCTCAGCCGCCAACCGCTGTTGGACAAAGCCAGCGCCTAGAAGAGCCAGTTACCATTGAAGCCGAAGAGGCGGCCGCAGATGAAACATAAGATCGGCTTCGGTTTTCTCGACCGCCCCGGGGTGTGCGAACAGTTGCGCCTTGCCACCAAGGCCGAGGCTTTGGGATATAGGCCGCAAAGAGATTCATGTTGGACAAAGCCAGCGCCTAGAAGAGCCAGTTACCATTGAAGCCGAAGAGGCGGCCGCAGATGAAACATAAGATCGGCTTCGGTTTTCTCGACCGCCCCGGGGTGTGCGAACAGTTGCGCCTTGCCACCAAGGCCGAGGCTTTGGGATATGATTCATTGTGGGTGACCGAGACGCGGCTGGCGCGCGACGCGGTCTCCGTGCTGGGGGCGATGGCGGCCGTCACCGAGTGCATCCGCCTCGGCACCTGTATCGTCAACAGCTGGACGCGCGGGCCGGCGCTGATGGCGGTGACGTTTGCTACCCTCGACAATCTCGCGCCCGGGCGCATGAACCTCGGGCTCGGCGCCTATTGGAACCCGCTCGCCTGGAAGCAAGGCATCGACCGCCGCAAGCCACTTACCCAGATGCGCGAATATATTGGTGTGCTGCGCCGTTTGTTGGCGCTCGAAGAAGGGGTGACCTATGAGGGCGAACTGGTGAAGGTGCGCGACCTCACCCTCGATCTCGGGCATGGCGATGCGCGCGTGCCGCCAGGCGTCAAGATATTCATCGGCCCGACGGGTCCGAAAATGATGGAACTCACCGGCGAAATTGCCGACGGCGCGCTGATCAACGGCATCCTTTCTCCGTCATATACCGTGCGTTCACTGGAGCGCATGGCCGCCGGCGCGGCGCGCGTCGGGCGCTCGCTCGACGATGTCGAAAAGCTGCAGCTCGTCAACATCTCGATGAATGCCGAACGCGAGAAAGCGCTCTACGACGCCAAGCGGCTGGTGACACAATATCTCGGTCAGCAGCCCCATTTCGCGAAAGCTTGCGAGTTTCCGGAAGATCGGCTGGTGGAGATCAAGCAGGTGATGGGCGGCTGGCCGCCGCGCGACGGCGGCATCGAAGACGCCATGGCGCTGGTCGACGACGACATGGTCGGCGATCTGATCGCCTACGGCACGCCGGACGAATGCCTCGCCAGCGCCCAGCGCTGGATGGACGCCGGGCTCGACCAGTTGATCCTGATTCCGCTCAGCCGAAACTATGACGAGATCATGGACGTGTTCGCGCCATGAGGACTATCGACGTTGCGGCGCTCGGCGCCGCAGTGGCAGACCGAATTCCGATGGCGGTCGCGCTGTTCGACGAGATAACCTAGGCGCTATCGTGCCCGTGGCCAGCGATGACGAATAAGCTCAAATCCCTGTGGGCGGGCGACGTGCCCTTGCCGGAAGCGTTTTGGTGGTACGCCGTCGCATATGGCGTGTTGGCGAATTTTGTCACCAGCGGCCTGTTCCTGATCTTGATCGTCGAGGATATGAGCCCGTGGTTGCTGGTGCCCGCGTTTCTGCTGCCGGTGCCCTACAATATTTTCGTTATCGTCGCCGTCTGGCGCAGCGCCGAGCAGTATCAAGGCGACCAGAAATGGGCCGATCTAGCGCGCGCCGCGACGGTCGTCGGAATGATCATCGTGACTTTGTTGTAAGGCGCGGCCTTGTGCCGGTGAGCGCGGCTTTGGTGGCATGACGCGCGATCTCGGGCGGTCAGTCGTAAACTCGGACCTCTTCGACCTCATAGTGACGTTTGACGATTTCCGGGCAGAAGAGGCGTTCGGGCTGTTCGGCGAGATGGCGAGCGTGGGCAAGTCATCTACCTGACGCACCACCGGCACCTTCGCCAGATCGCCCGAGAAGTATGCTCAGGAGTAACGGTCCACGAAATGCCAGGACGGAGAATCGACGGCTCGGTCGGAGCTGGATACCTGCAGTCCAAGCCGGCTCGCGTCGAACAAATTACGCAAGCGCTTGATTTTGCTCTGTGTTCTTCACTTCCCACGACCAACGACGCTTAGTTCGGTAAAGGGGGTTGCGTGCCCCCGCAACCAAAGCAGTAATCTAAATCAACATACTGCGCACAAGCTCCGGCTATCACGCCGGGGCTTGTCGTGTCGTGTTCGCACTATGTTTGATCCGCGCTGTTCTCTCACCGGCCACGGCCGGGAGAGGGGCCGTTCGGCGACCCGATCTTCCCGAGTGGTCGTGGACGCGCGATCAGCGGAGCGCCAGCGTCAATGGTGGGGGCAGAAGGCGGGGGCGGCCGTGCCGGAATCGCACCCGGGCCGATGTCCCGGGTGCTCTTGGACTCGTCCCGGCAACCGATGAACGGCGCCGGACTGGATTGCTCGACCATGAATTCATGCTCTATGCATGTGCACTTGATGCATGGGAAATAGTACCTATATATGGGCCGCGACTCGCCCTTCCGGCGCGCGCACGAAAGCCCCGAAATGTTTGGAGATGTCAAGGTTCGAGCCGGGGCCGAGCCCGCTCATTCTGGCCGCGGTCCCGAAGTCGCGTCGAAGCCGTAGAACGCCGCCGCGTTTTCCGCGAACAGCTTGCGCCGGACTGCTTCGTCCTCCGTCCAGTCGGCGACCATATCGACGAGGGCGGCGTCGTCGGGCATGGTGCCGCCATGGGCCGGGTGCGGCCAGTCGGTGCCCCAGACGACGCGGTCGGAGTTGGCCGCGATCAGCGAGCGGGCGAGGGGGGCCACGTCGGGGTAGGGCGCCGCGGCATCCGTGAGCCGGTAGGCGCCCGAGAGCTTGACCCAGCACGATCCAGCGCGCATGAGGCGGCGCAGGGCCTCGAATCCCGGATGGTCGATGCCCTCGGCCACGGGCACATGGCCCATATGGTCGACGATTATGGGGACGGGGAGCCGGGCGAGGCGCGGGGCCAGCGCGGGCAGGGTGCGCCCGTCGATGAGGAGCTGCAGATGCCAGCCGAACGCCTTGATGGCGTCGGCTACCCGCTCGAGGATATCGAGGGCGACGCCGCCGGCGAACAGGAGGTTGAAGCGCACGCCCCTGAACCCGACCTCGTGCAGGGCTTGGATCTCGCGCTCGCCGCAGGCCTCGTCGATCACCGCCACGCCGCGGCAGCGGGGGCCGAGATGCGCCATGGCCTCGCGCTGGCAGCTGTTGTCGGTGCCGTAGACGCTGGGCTGGACGATCACGCAGCGCTCGACGCCGAGGCGGTCCATGAGGGCCGCGAAGCGCTCGACGCGCGCCTCGGGCGGCGTGAAGCCGCGGTCGTCCGCGTAGGGGTAGCGCGCCAAGGGGCCGAAGATATGGAAGTGGGTATCCACGGTCCCGGGCGGGAGCGCGCGCCGCGGCTGGCCCGGGTTGGGGTGCGGGCCCTGGCAGGGCGGCGCGGGCGTGACGGTTGCCATTGCGGTGATCGCTCCCTTCTCCATCTGGACTCCGATATGTTACCAGTATGCGGCGCCCGGAAAGCAACTGGCGAGTGGCAATTTCGGCGCGCGAGGCAAGCCCGAGAGGGCGCCGGAGCGCTAGCGAGGAACCTGCGCGGCGCCTGAGCGAGATCGAGTAGGCCCCGGCGAGCCGCCTACTCGGCTCGCCGGCAAGCCCGACAGGGCGCCGGAGCGCTAGCGAGGAGCCATAGCGGCGCCTGAGCGAGATCGAGTAGGCCCCGGCGAGCCACCTACTCGGCTCGCCGGCAAGCCCGACAGGGCGCTGGAGCGCTAGGGAGGAGCCATAGCGGCGCCTGAGCGAGATCGAGTAGGCCCCGGCGAGCCGCCTACTCGGCTCGCCGGCAAGCCCGACAGGGCGCCGGAGCGCTAGCGAGGAGCCATAGCGGCGCCTGAGCGAGATCGAGTAGGCCCCGGCGAGCCGCCTACTCGGCTCGCCGGCAAGCCCGACAGGGCGCCGGAGCGCTAGCGAGGAGCCTTAGCGGCGCCTGAGCGCTAAACAGAAAGGGGCGACCACGATGGCGGCGAAGATCGAGACCCGCACCGAATCCGACACCATGGGGAAGCTCCAGGTCCCGGCGGACCGCTACTGGGGCGCCCAGACCCAGCGCAGCCTGCAGAACTTCAAGATCGGCGGCGAGCGCATGCCGGTGCCGCTGGTGCGCGCGCTCGGCATCCAGAAGCAGGCGGCGGCGCGCGCGAACCGTGCCTTGGGCGTCCTCGACGCTCGCCGCGCGGGCGCCATCGAGAAGGCCGCCGGCGAAGTCATCGACGGCACCCTGGGGGACGAGTTCCCGCTCGTCGTGTGGCAGACCGGCTCGGGCACCCAGACCAACATGAATGCGAACGAGGTCATCGCCAACCGGGCCATCGAGCTGCTGGGCGGAGAGATCGGCAGCAAGAGCCCGGTCCATCCCAACGATCATGTCAATCTGGGCCAGTCGTCGAACGACACCTTTCCCACGGTCATGCATATCGCGGCGGCCGAGGAGATTCATAACCGGCTGCGACCGGCTCTCGAACACCTGCACGGGGCGCTGGCCGCCAAGTCCAAGGCGTTCGCGAAGATCGTCAAGATCGGCCGCACCCATCTGCAGGACGCCACGCCCCTCAGCCTGGGCCAGGAGTTCTCGGGCTACGCGCGCCAGGTCGAGCTCGGTATAGCGCGGGTCAAGGGGGTCCTGCCGCGCCTCATGCACTTGGCGCAAGGCGGGACGGCCGTCGGCACCGGCCTCAACGCGAAGAAGGGCTTCGACCGGCGGTTCGCGCAAGAGGCGGCGAAAATCACCGGCCTCCCCTTCATCACCGCGCGCAACAAGTTCGAGGGGCTGGCCGCGCACGACGCCATGGTCGAGGCCTCGGGCGTGCTCAACACCCTGGCCGTGTCGCTGATGAAGATCGCCAACGACATACGCCTCCTGGGCTCCGGGCCGCGCTGCGGCATCGGCGAGCTCGCCTTGCCCGAGAACGAGCCCGGCTCATCGATCATGCCGGGCAAGGTCAACCCGACCCAGGCCGAGGCCCTGACCATGGTCTGCTGCCAGGTGATGGGCAACCACGTGGCCATCACCATCGCCGGCAGTCAAGGCCATCTCGAGCTCAACGTCTTCAAGCCGGTCATCATCTTCAATCTACTGCAGTCGATCCGGCTGCTCGCGGACGGGTCGGTGAGCTTCACGGACAACTGCGTCGCCGGCATCCGCGCGAACGAGGACCGCATCAGCCGCCTGCTCGGCGAGTCCCTCATGCTGGTCACGGCGCTCAACCCCCATATCGGCTACGACAACGCCGCCAAGATCGCCAAGCACGCCCATGCCGAGGGCCTCACGCTCAAGCAATCGGCCATCGAGCTCGGCCTCGTGACGTCGGAGGATTTCGAGCAGTGGGTCCGGCCCGAGAACATGCTGGGCCCGCGCGCCTAGAAAATACATGGCCCCCCTGGGTGTCCGCAAGCGCTCGGTGACCGTCGCCGGCCACCGCACCAGCGTCTCCCTGGAGGAGCCGTTCTGGCGCGCGCTGCGGGGAATCGCGGCGAAGCGCGGCGTCAGCGTGCCGCAACTGATCGAGCATGTCGACCGCGCCCGCGAGGGCAGCCTTTCGAGCGCGATCCGCGTCTTCGTCCTGGCGGAGGCCCAGAGCCGGGGAAGCTAGTTCCCCAGCCCCTTGAGGATGTTCTGGATGAACTGCTCGGTCGTGGGAGCGGACTGATTCTCTTCTTCGGTTTGCGGTGGCTGCGGGGGCGCGTTCGGGTCCGTGGCCGGCGCCGCCGGGGCCGGCTGTTGGGTGCCCAGGAGGCCGGGCAGCAGCTTGTCCAGGATCCCCTCGACCGGCGTGAGGGTGGCGGAGGACAGGGCGCGGCCGCCGACCTTGATGTCCGGCGCCTCCATGGGCCCCCTCACCCTGGCGGTGAAGAACGGATCGTCGGGCGACTCGCGCAGGACCACCGTGCCGTCCATATCGATGACCCAGGGGGGCAGGTCGATCATGCCCGCGACATTGGCGATGCCGCGCTCGCCTTCGAGCTTCGTGTCGGTCGTGCGCGCGATGCCGCGCTCGATGGTGAAGGTCCCGCTGAGTGCGGCGGGGCCGGTCCCGAACGCGGTCATGGCCGCCCCGGCGACACCGGCGACGCCCTGGAGCTCGCGCACTTCGCTCGCGAGCAGGCCGAGGAGGATGGCGCCGGCCGTCTCTTCGCCGGTCGTCTCGACCCGTATGGTGCCGTCGAGCCGTCCCTGGCCCGAGAGGCCGTTCACCAACTCGCTCTCGCTGCGGCCCGTGGCGCGCAGGCTGGTCTCGAGCGAGACCCGTCCCGTGGCCCGGTCGCTGTCCGCGAGGGCGGCGAGCGCGGCCTCGACATCGATATCGCTCACCTCGAGCTCGATGAGGG
Source organism: Alphaproteobacteria bacterium (assembly GCA_963666705.2). Taxonomy (GTDB): domain Bacteria; phylum Pseudomonadota; class Alphaproteobacteria; order CADEGL01; family CADEGL01. The sequence continues at coordinate 8,816 of CAXXKO010000015.1, forward strand.
CGCCGGGGGTCTGGCCGGCGCCGTCGATGCGCCCTTTCGCATCGATCGTGCCGCCGAAAATCTCGCCCGTCAGCTGGCGCACATCGGCGACGCCGTCCGCGAGCGCGATCTCCGCCTGCGGCTTGACGATGCGGTACTTGCCGAACGTGAGGACCACCATCGAGACCTTGAGCCCGCCATCGAAATCCCGCAGAAACGAGATGTCGATCGGCTCGCTCGACCAGCGCTGCGCCGCCTCGCCGGCCGTGGGCGCGGACGTGCCGCCGCCCTGGCCCGTGCCGGCCGACCCTCCCGATTCCGATTCGGGCGCGGATGCCGGCGTGAAGAGATCGACGAAAACCTCGCTCGTGCTGAGGGCGAGATCGACCCTCGGGCGTGGCCCGCCGAACCCGATGGCGGCGTTCCCCTTGACGTTCACCGGCCCGATCGAGCCCTGAAGGCCGGAGAGCTTGAGGTCGTCGTCGGTCCCGCTGGCGGCGGCGAGCACCTTGAGCCCGCCGAGATTCTGCCCGGCCGGCTTGAAGTCCGGCGAGAGGGTGCGAACCAGGCGCACGAGGTCGGGAAAATCCGCCGCCAGGTCCAGGTCGTAGATCGCTCGGGCGCCAAGGCCAGCGATGGTGCCGGCGCCGCTGAAGGTGCCGCCCGCGAGCTTGAGGTCGACATCGAGGGCGATGTCCTGGCCACCATCGCCGCCGGGCCCGCCCTTCACCTTGGCCGCCACCTCCATCGCCTCGAGGTCGGTCGCCGACGCCTCCCCATCGGCGGCGAAGATCGCAAGCAGGTGGCCGGGCTGAGGATGCTCGAGGGTGAGGGCGAAATCGTAGCTCGGGGCGTGGCCCAGCCCGCTGAGCGTGCCGGCGACGTCGGCGCTGCCCCCGAGGGCCGCGAGATTCACGTCGACGGTCATGGTGTCGCCGTCGGTGTCCACCGTTCCGGTCAGGGCAACAGCGCCCAGCAGCTCGGGCGGCACGGGCAGCGTCAGCGCGGCAAGCCGGGACAGGCGGCCAAGGTCCTCGGCGCGAAAATCGAGCGCGCCCTTTACGGTGGGTTGCGTGGCGAAGTCGCCAACCGTCGCCGTAAGCTTGGCCTGGGCGCCGGCGAGGTCCTCGACGCTCAGGTTCCGCACGGTCAGGGCGCCAGCATAGAGGGTACCGTCGAAGCTGATTCCCTGAATCTGGGTATCATTGTAGGTGAGGCGGCCGATGTTCGCCTGCAGGTTCGCATCGAACTCGTTCAGGCCGGCGAAACCGAGGCCTTCGGACCTCTTCGGGGCGCCGCCGGATTCCGTCGCGCCGTCCCCGCCAGCGTCGCCACTCCCCTCCGTCGCCGCCGCCGGCGGGGGCATGTAGGCATCGAGGTTGATGCGGTCGATGGACATGCTGAGGCCGAAGGCCGGCCGCTGTCGAAGGGCAACGGTGACGCCGCCGGTCATGTTGGAGGAATCGAGTGCGATCTCGGCGTTGGAGATCTGCACCTCCTCCTGGGTGCCGACGACCATTCCCTTGAACTCCAGCTTTCGCAGGCGATCGGCCGGCACGCCGGCGAGGTCTATCTGGAGCCAATCGAGCAGGCCACGCGCGTTGTCGGACGTGAGCTCGATATGGCCCTCGAACCGAGGCGCGCCGTCTTGCGGGGCGAGGAAGCCGAAAAGGGTAATTTCGGAGCCGCCCGGGAGCTCGGCGGCAACCTGATTGAGGGTCAGCTCGCCACTCTCCAGCGCCGCGCTGACCCGGACCTTGCGGATCACACCGCCCTTGTAGGCAACCGCGTCTATGAGCACGTCGACCATGCCCTCGACGCCCTCCGGCAAGCGGAACGCGGCGGCCGCCGGGGCCTCGGCCTCCGCCTCACCCGCGCCCTCCTCGGCGCGCGCGGGCGTTTGCTGGTCGCCCGCGCTGGTCCGCGGTGCGCCGGCGAGCCACTTATCGAGGTCCATCGGCCCGACGACGAGGGCGAGATCGGCGCGCGGGACGGCGCCCAGGGACACGTTGAGCGCCCCCGTCGAGCGCGTCTCGCCCAACGAGGCGACGATATTGTCGAGGTCGATGCCGACGGCGGATGCGGTCACCGAGCTTTCGAGGCGGAAGGGGTGCCGCGGACCCGGCGACATCACCGCGTCCGGGCCGAGCATCGGCGCAAGCGCCGCCATCACCTGGGCCAGGTTCTCGGCCTCGAGCGAGAGCGTTCCCTCGAGCTCGGGCGCGCCCCCGCGTGAGGACAGGGCACCCGTGAGCGCGGCCGCCGCCGCCACGCCGTCGATACCCAAGGACAGGCCGATCGGGACTCTGTCCGCGCTGTTGAGCCGGCCCGACGATGCCTCGAACGCGATTGTAACCCCGCTCGTCGTCGCCTGCCCCGTGGCGCGAAATGGTCCCTGCAGCGTCTCGGCCTGGATCTCGGCGTTGAGCCGCTCGAGCTTGTTGACGACCCCTGACTGCGCGTCGCGGTAGATCAGGGTGCCATCCTCGACCAGGACGCGATCCAGCCGGATCGTTATGCCACCGTCGCTCGCGGACGGGCCACCGGGCTCCCCGCCCGTCGCGCCCGGGGCGTTCCCAGGGGATTCGAAATCGAGGCTCGTGCGCCCGTCGGCGAGAACCTCGAATTCGACCGTCGGCTCGACCAGGACGACGCTTTGCACCGCCACCTCGAGGCTGAGCAGGGGGAGGAACGCGAGGCGCAGCCGCAGCGCCTTGAGCGCGAGGAAATCCGGGCTCGTCGCGCCGGCGACGTTGGCGAAGCGGATATCGTCCGCCTTGAGTGCCAAGGACGGGAAGACCGTGAGATCGAGATCGCCGGCGATCACCAGCTCCCGCCCGGTCCAGAGCCTCGCCTGTTCGGTGATCTGGCCCTTGTACTGGTTCCAATCGATCAGGCTCGGTAGGATCAAGACCAGCGCGATCAGCGTCACGACGAGAGCGCCGGCAATGATGAGGGCCTTCTTCAAGTGGCGATCTCCCCAGGGGCGAATACGGTCGCCGATACCGTCACGCTAGAGCGGCTCCGCTTCGATCGGACCCACTCTAGCCTTTTTTTGTCGCTCGCGGCAGCGGACCTAGTGGTCCGCGCCTGCGCGGGCGCGCCGGATTGCCAGCGGGCCGCCTCGCGGCCTGGAGCAATTCCAGTCGAGGTGGAGCTGCTCTAGGCTAGGTGAAGGAACTGGCGAGGGCAAACTAAAGCACGCGGCGGGTGGCGTGACCGTGTTCCCCGTCACACCGCGCGGGCGCGTGTGAGCTCGTTGTGCTCCGTGAGCCCGAACGGAGCGGGCGAGACCGGCGAGGCCCGCCCGTCAACCGGTGAGGGCGACCCCGTATGGGCCCGTTCGGGCGGCCTCAGACATGCAGGATCTTCCCTGGGTTCATGAGGTTCCCGGGATCGAGCGCCAGTTTGATCGCGCGCATGACGCCGACCGCCTCACCATGCTCGGCGACCAGGAACTCGATCTTCCCATAGCCCACGCCATGCTCGCCGGTGCAGGTGCCCTCCATGGCGAGGGCGCGGTGGACGAGGCGCTCGTTGAGCCGCTCGGCCTCCGCGATCTCCGCCGGCTCGTCCGGATCGATGAGGAAGGCGACGTGGAAATTGCCGTCGCCCACATGACCGACGATGGGGGCGAGCAGCTCGGACCCGTCCGTGTCCTTCTTGGTCTCGATCAGGCACTCGGCGAGCCGCGAGATCGGCACGCAGACGTCCGTGGCCCAGATCTTGGAGCCGGGCCTCAAGGCCATGGTCGCGTATGCGGCGTCGTGACGGGCCTGCCACAACTTGTTGCGCTCCTCCGCCTTCGTGGTCCATTCAAAGCCGGCTCCGCCGAAATCAGAGGCGATGGCGCCGACCGTCTCGGCCTGCTCGCGCACGCCGGCCTCGGTGCCGTGGAATTCGAGGAACAGGGTGGGCGAGACGGGATATTCGAGCCCGGAATAGCGGTTGATGGCATCCATCGTCATGCCGTCGAGCAGCTCGATGCGCGCGATCGGGACGCCGCTTTGGATGGTCGCGATCACCGTGTCGATGGCGCCCTCGAGGTCCGCGAACGAGCACACGGCCGAGGACATGGCCTCGGGGATGCCATGGAGGCGAAGGGTCACTTCCGTGATGACCCCGAGCGTGCCCTCGGAGCCGACGAAGAGCCTGGTGAGGTCGTAGCCGGCGGCCGACTTCCGCGCCCGCTTGGAGGTACGGATCACGCGGCCGTCCGCGAGCACGACGGTAAGCGAGAGGACGTTCTCGCGCATGGTGCCGTAGCGCACGGCGTTCGTGCCCGAGGCGCGCGTCGCCGTCATGCCGCCGAGGGACGCATCGGCGCCTGGATCGACCGGGAAGAAGAGGCCCATGTCGCGCAGGTGCTCGTTGAGCTGTTTGCGCCTGACCCCGGCCTGGACCGTGCAGTCGAGGTCTTCGGGGTTGACGGAGAGAATCTCGTCCATGCCGCTCATGTCGATACAGACCCCGCCATGGAGCGCGGCCACGTGCCCTTCGAGGGAGGTCCCGGTCCCGAACGGTATGACAGGCGTCTCGTGCCGGCCGCAGATCCCGACGATCGCCGCCACCTCCTCCGTGGATGCGGCGAAGGCGACCGCGTCCGGCGGCGCGGCGCGGTGATAGCTTTCGTCCTTGCCGTGCTGCTCGCGCACCGCGGTGGCGGTCGAGAGCCGGTCACCGAGCAGATCCGCGAGCTCGGCGAAGAGGGCATGGTTGGGGGCGGGACGGGCCGTCATCGGCGCTTCTCCCTGTTTGGGTCGGCAGCCCCTAAGCTAGCGTGGTGGGAGATAGGGGACAAGCGGGTACGCCCATGACACCCGCGCGGGCCGTGGACTTGAGCCCGGACTTCTGCGAAGGTTTTTCCGAGGCGATCTCACAACGGATGGATCGGTCGGATGACGCACGATGTCGGAGGCGGGATCGCGGGCAAACATCGGCCGGCCGTCCCCAGCGAGTTTCCCGGTGCCCATGGCTTGGCGCCCTCTCATTATAGCTCGCCCGAGATCCACGCCCTCGAGATCGAGCATATTTTCCGCAAGCAGTGGCTCTGCGTCGGGCGGGTGGACGAAGCCCCGAGCGCGGGCGACTTCTTCACGGTCGAAGTCATCGGCGAGCCGCTGATCGTGGTCCGCGACCAGGACGGGGCGATCCACGTTCACTCCGCGATCTGCCGGCACCGGGCGATGAAAGTGGCTTCGGGCGCGGGCAATACGCGATCGTTCGTCTGCCCCTATCACGCCTGGACCTACGCCCTCGACGGCCGCCTCGTCGGCGCGCCCGAGATGGAGCGCTCGCCGGGGTTCGATCCGTCGCGTTGCGGCCTCTCCCCCATCCGCCACGAGGTTTGGGAAGGCTTCCTCTTCATCAATTTCGATGCCGGGGCGGAGCCGCTCGGCCCCACCCTCGCGGGGTTGTCGGAGCGGATCCGCCGTTACGACCTGGCGAACATGAAGACCGTGCGCAGACTCGCTTTCGACTTCGACTGCAATTGGAACTGGAAGCTGATGTGCGACAACTTCATCGAGCCCTATCACCATATCGGCGCCCATCTGAAATCGCTCGAAGCGATCCTGCCCGCGCGCCTGGGCACGATCGAGGACACGGACGGCCCCTACTCCGTCGTGACCATGCGCTATCGTTCGGGCAAGAGCCCGTCGGAGGATGCGAAGGACGACGGCCCCTGGCTTCCGGCCCTGGCCGGTCTGACCGAGGAGGAGCGTGGAGATTTCGTCATCATCCAGGTCTTTCCCAGCACGCTGATCGCCCTCTACACCGATCACATGGAGTTCTACCGCATGTTCCCCGAGGGGCCGGAGCGGATCTATCTCGAGAAGATGTTCTGCGCCCCCTCCGCCGCCATGGACGAGCCGGATTTCGACGCCGCCATGGACAGGGTGGTGGAATCCTTCAAGGTGTTTCGCAACGAGGATATCGATATCTGCCTCGCGGTCCAGCGCGGCCTGTCCTCGGCTTTCGCGCGGCCCGGCATCTTCTGCCACCTGGAGAAACCCATCTGGCAGTTCGCGCGCTACGTGGACGAGCGCGTCCCCGGCGCCGAGGCGCGGTGAGCCGATAGGAAGCCGTCCCCGATGCCGGGTTCGATTCCGGGTTCGATTCCGGGGGGCGCGCCCGAGGGCTGGGACCTCTCCGCCTCGATGCTGGCGTTCGAGCATGCCTCGACCCTGCCCGCCGCCTGCTACACCGCGCCCGCCTTCTTCGAGCGGGAGGTCGAGGCGATCTTCCGCAGAGAGTGGCTCTGCGTCGGGCGCGTCGACCAGGTGGCGGCGCCCGGCGATTATTTCTGTGTCGACATGGTGGGCGAGCCCCTGGTCGTCCTGCGCGATGCCGAGGGTGGGCTGAGGGTCCTCTCGCGCGTCTGCCGTCACCGCTCCATGGCCGTGGTCGAGGGGGCGGGTAGTGCGAGGAGCTTCGTCTGCCCCTACCACAACTGGACCTACGCCCTTGACGGCCGCCTGGTCGGCGCGCCCGAAATGGGCCGGACGCCGGGGTTCGATGCCTCCGGCATCTGTCTGCCGACCGTCCGGCACGAGGTCTGGCAGGGCTTCATCATGGTCAACTTCGACGATGGTGCCGCGCCCTTCGGGCCACGACTCGGGACGCTGTCCGCGCTGATCGCGAATTGGCGCATGGACGAGATGACCAGTGTCGCCACCTTCGAGCTCGACTACCCGTGGAACTGGAAGGTGATGATCGACAACTACATCGAGTGCTACCACCATCCGACCATCCACCGGGAGAGCCTCGAGCCCGGCATGCCTGGTCGCAGTACCTATTTCGAGCCCGACGAGGGCCCCTACTCCGTGATGCAGATGCCCTACCGGGAAGGCCACGGCCCGGCGGTGCCGGGGCGGCCCGTCGAGGGGCCGAGATTGCCGGTCCTCGAGAGCCTGACCGGGGCCGAGCGCGGGCGGGGCGCCATCCTCCAGGTCTTTCCGACGCTCCTCTTCGCCATCTATCCGGACCACACGGACTACTACCGGGTGTTCCCCGAGGGGCCGGCGCGGGTCCGCCTGACCAAGACCTTCTGCGCGACGGCGGAGCAGATGCGGGCGCCCGGCGCCGAGGCGGCCATGAAGCGGATCGTGGATTATTACCATTATTATGCGCCCGAAGACCTCGAGGTCTGCCGTGGGCTTCAGCGCGGCATGACCTCACGCCTCTCGGCGCCCGGCCGCTATTCCCACATGGAGGAAGGCGTCTGGAAGTTCGGGAAATACGTGGCCGAGCGGGTGACGGGGGCCGCTCAGCCCCCGTAGAAGACGTTCTCGCCCAGCTCGCGCATGTGCAGGATGGCCTCGTCGGCCCGCCCCTCTGGCGCCTTGCGCAGCTCCACACCCGTCACCTCACCCAGGAAGAAGTGGTGGTCGCCCAGCTCGACGATCCGTTGGATGCGGCACTCCACGCTTGCCGGCCAGTTCTCGAGGATGGGGGCGCCATTGTCGCCGCCGCGGTAGGGCTCGCCATTGATGGTGTGGCCCTCGCGCTCGGCGGGACGGAAGAACGAGAAGGCGAGGCCCTGTTGGTCCTTGCCGAGCATATTGAGCGCGAAGGCCCCGGCCCTTTTTGCGATCTCGTAGGCGCCCGACTCGACTTTCACGCCGACGACGACGAGCGGTGGGGCGAAGGAGGTCTGCGTCACCCAATTGACCGTCGCCGCCGCGATCTCACCGTTGCCGTCCTCGGCTGTCATGACGTAAAGGCCATATGGGATCATCCGCAAAACGGTCTTCTTCGCATCCGCGTCCATGTTCGCCCCCAACGATGAATGAATTTCGCGCGCAAGGCGCGCTCGTTTGCAGTGACGCTAGCGCGTCGAATGACGGCGATCAAGGCGTGCTGACGGCGGTTTGCGGTGGGGCCAAGGGTTTGTATGCCTCATACGACACCGCTCGTCAGAAACAGGTTGTTTGTATGGAAAATGGACATATCAGCATAATTTTTATAAGCCTACGACGATGGCCCCGAGCGCTTGCTCTCGGCTTCGGCGACGCCATAGCCGCCGCCGCCCGGCGTCTCGATGACGAACACGTCGCCGGGATGGACTTCGGCTCTGTCCGTGCCGCCGAGCTCGGTGCGCCCGCCATCCGCGCGCTCGACCCAGTTGCGCCCCACGGCACCCGGCTCCCCGCCCGCCATGCCGTACGGCGCCACCTCGCGATGACCCGAGAGGATGGCGGCGGTCATGTCCTCGAGGAAGCGCACGCGGCGCACGACCCCGTCGCCGCCCCGATGAGCGCCAGCACCACCCGACCCGCGCCTCACGCCGAAGCTCTCCACCAGCGCCGGGAAGCGCCATTCCAGCACCTCGGGATCGGTGAGGCGCGAGTTCGTCATGTGGGTGTGGACCGCCGAGGTGCCGTCGAAGTCCGGCCCCGCCCCCGACCCGCCGCAGATCGTCTCGTAGTACTGATAGCGCTCGTTCCCGAAAGTGAAGTTGTTCATCGTGCCTTGGGACGCGGCCATGACGCCGAGCGCGCCATAGAGCGTGTCGGTGATGATCTGGCTGGTCTCGACGTTGCCGGCCACGACGGCCGCCGGGTAGCGCGGGTTCAACATGCACCCCTCGGGGATGACGATGTCCAGCGGCTCGAGGCAGCCGTCGTTCATGGGGATATCGTCGTCGACGAGGGTGCGGAAGACGTAGAGCACGGCCGCGCGGCAGACGGCGGCGGGGGCGTTGAAATTGTCGCCGAGCTGGGCCGAGGACTTCGAGAAGTCGATCCGGGCGCTACGCGCCTCGCGGTCGATCGCGATCTCGACCGAGACTTGCGCGCCGCTGTCGAGGGGGTAGGTGAAGGCGCCGGCCTCGAGGACGCCGAGCACGCGGCGGACCTGCTCCTCGGCATTTTCCTGGACGTGGCGCATGTAGGCGTGGACCACGTCGAGGCCGAAGTGGTCGACCATTTTGCGCAGCTCCTGGACGCCCTTCTCGCACGCGGCGATCTCGGCCCGCAGGTCGGCGACGTTTTGGCCGATGTTGCGGGCCGGATATGCGCCGGACGACAGCAGCTCGATCAGGGCGGCCTCACGGAACACGCCGCCATCGACCAGCAGGAAGTTGTCGATCAGCACGCCCTCTTCCTCGACCGTGCGGCTGTCGGGCGGCATGGAGCCGGGCGTGATGCCGCCGATATCGGCGTGATGACCGCGCGCGGCGACGAAGAACAGGATCGAGTCCCCCGCCTGATCGAAGACGGGCGTGATCACTGTCACGTCGGGGAGATGGGTGCCGCCGTTGTAGGGGGCGTTCAGGCAGAATACGTCGCCCGGCTTCATGCGGCCCTCGTTCTGCCGAATGGTCGCGCGCACGCTCTCGCTCATGGAGCCGAGATGGACCGGCATGTGCGGGGCATTGGCCACGAGCCGGCCAGTGGAATTGAAGACGGCGCAGGAGAAGTCGAGCCGTTCCTTGATGTTGACGGAATAGGCCGTGTTCTCGAGCGTGACACCCATCTGCTCGGCGATCGACATGAAGAGGTTGTTGAAGACCTCGAGCATGACCGGGTCCACGCTCGTCCCCACGGCCACGCGCTTGGGGAGGGCCTTTACGCGCCGTAGCACGAGATGGTCCCGGGCCGTGACCTCCGCGCGCCAGCCCGGCTCCAGCACGGTCGTCGCGATCGCCTCGATGATCACGGCGGGGCCATCCACGAGGTGACCGGGCTCGAGCTTCGCGCGGTCGTAGATCGGGGCCTGGCACTGGGTGCCTTCGGCGAACATGCCGGTGACTGCAATGGGTCCGGCGGCGCTCGTGGCACGGTCCGGGCGCACCGGGTCCTCGATCGTCTCGGTCTCGCCGACGAGCTCGACCGATACGGCCTCGACGATCTGGCGCTTGTCGGGCATCACGAAGCCGTACTGCTGGCGATGGGCCCGCTCGAACCCGGCGACGATCGCCTCGCGGTCGCCATGGTCGACGACGTGCGCGGTATCCGTGCCCTCGTATTTGAGGTGGACCTTGCGCAACACGCGGGTGCGGTCCTCGGCGATGTTCTGGCTCGCCGCCTCCCCGCGCGCGTCCGCCTCGAGCGCCGCGTAAACGCCCTCGAGCTCCGCTACCACGTCATCGGACAGGACCGCTTCGACCGCCCGCTCGCGGATTACCCGCACGTCGGCGAGGCCCATGCCGTAGGCCGAAAGGACGCCCGCATGGGGGTGGATGAAGACGCTCTTCATGCCGAGCGCGTCGGCCACGAGGCAGGCGTGCTGGCCGCCGGCGCCACCAAAGCAGCACAAGGTGTACGCGGTCACGTCGTGCCCGCGCTGGACCGATATCTGCTTGATCGCGTTGGCCATGTTCGCGACGGCGATGCGCAGGTACCCGTCCGCCACCTCGACCGGCGACCGCGTATCGCCAGTCTTCTCGCGGATGCGCGCGGCGAGCGCCGCGAACTTGCCCTCGACCACGTCGCGGTCGAGGGGCTCGTCGGCGCCGGGGCCGAAGACGCGCGGGAAGTGCCGCGGCTGGATCTTGCCCAGCATGACGTTGCAGTCGGTCACCGTGAGCGGCCCTCCGCGCCGGTAGCAGGCCGGGCCGGGGTTGGCGCCAGCGGACTCGGGCCCCACGCGGTATCGCGCGCCATCGAAGAACAGGATCGACCCGCCGCCCGCCGCGACGGTGTTGATGCGCATCATGGGTGCGCGCATGCGCACGCCGGCCACCAGGGTCTCGAAGGCGCGCTCATATTCGCCGTCGTAGTGCGCGACGTCGGTCGAGGTGCCGCCCATGTCGAAGGTGATAATCTTGCCGAAGCCGCCCATGGCGCTGACCCGGACGGCGCCGACGATGCCGCCCGCGGGGCCGGAGAGGATGCTGTCCTTGCCCTGGAACAGCCGGGCGTCGGTGAGGCCGCCGTTCGACTGCATGAACATGAGCCGCGCGGCGCCGAGATCGCGCGCGACCCTGTCCACATATCGCCCGAGAATGGGCGAGAGATAGGCATCGACCACGGTGGTGTCGCCGCGGCTCACCAGCTTCATGAGCGGGCTGACCCGGTGGGACACGGAGATCTGGGTAAAGCCGATGTCCCCGGCCAGTGCCGCCAGCGCGCTTTCGTGGGCGTGGAAACGGTAGCCGTGCATCAGGACGATGGCGAGCGACCGGATGCCGTCCGCGTACACCTGGCGGAGGGCAGCCGCGGCACTCTCGAGGTCGAGCGGCCGCAGGACCTCGCCCCGGGCGCCGATACGCTCATCGATCTCGACGACCCGCTCGTACAACAGCTCGGGCAACACGATACGGCGCTCGAACAGCTTCGGCCTGTTCTGGTAGGCTATGCGGAGCGCGTCCGCGAAGCCACGCGTGGTCGCGAGCGCCGTCCGGTCGCCCTTGCGCTCGAGCAGCGCGTTGGTCGCCACGGTCGTGCCCATCTTGACCGCCTCGATCGCCGTCGCCGGGATGGCCTCGTCCCGGCCCAGGCCGAGGAGCTCGCGTATGCCCTGAAGGGCCGCGTCTTCATAACGGCCCGGGTTCTCGGACAACAGCTTGTGCGACCGAACCGCGCCGTCGGGCCCGCGGGCGACGATGTCCGTGAACGTGCCGCCCCGGTCGATCCAGAATTGCCAGCGGCCTTCGCTTACGTCTCCGATCATGGCGGTCTCGTGAGGAAGTTGGCATGGTGGTGAGACAAGGCGCACCCTAGCCGTCAGCCACCGCCCGTCAAGCATGACCGAGCCGGTGCCGCGGGGCCGCTTCACGTGGCATGGGCCTGTCCAGGCCAGCCCACGTATGTACGTATATGGGCGGGCATCGCCAAAGCGTACGCAATGGACCAAAGCGTACGCAATGGAAGGGTCCAGGACGTACGCCTGGGGGGAGCTCGGCCGTGGCTCATGCCGCAACGTTGTCCGGCCTGTCGTGATCCCGGCGCGGGCGGCAAATCCCGATCCGGATGACGGCTGCCCATCCTGACGACACATCCATGCGGTCTCTGGCCACGGTGGGCCGGATCGTACTATCTTCACCGCCCCTCGAGGTGAGCGTACGGATCGCTCGCCAGACGGAGATCGGGCGCGAATGTCGATTTGGGGCAAAATTCTGGGCGGCGTGACGGGCTTCGCCATCGGCGGGCCGATCGGCGCCATAATCGGCACCCTGGCCGGCCACGCCGTGGACAGCGCGCGGTCGAAGGGCCGCGCGTCGCTCGGCATCGAGGCCAAGCGCGCGGCGTTCACCATCGCCTTCATCGTGCTCAGCGCCAAGATGGCCAAGGCCGACGGCGTCGTCACGCGTGACGAGGTCGACGCCTTCAAGCAGATATTCCCGATGCCGCCGAGCGAGCTCAAGGGTGTGGGGCGCCTGTTCAACCAAGCCCGCAAGGAAGCCTCCGGCTACGAGCCCTATGCGCGCCAGATCGCCGGCATGTTCCGCGACCAGCCCGCCGTGCTGGAGGAGCTGCTGGCGGCCCTCTTCCATATCGCGAAGGCCGATGGCGTGGTTCATCCCGCCGAGCGCCAGTTCCTCAACGATGTGGCCGAGATCTTCGGTTTCGGGCCGGACGCCTTCGCTCGCGTCAGCGCGGGGCAGGCCGGCATCGACGAAGGCGACCCGTACGTGATCCTCGGCGTGGCGGGCGATGCTCCGGAAGCCGAGATCAAGGCGGTCTGGCGCCAGCTCACGCGCGAGAACCATCCCGACCTTCTCGTGGCCCAGGGCATGCCCCAGGAATTTATCGACCTCGCGAACGAGAAGATGGCCACGATCAACGCCGCCTACGACCGCATCGCACGAAGCCGCGGGTTCAAGTAGCCGCGGCCACGAAGAGCGAATGCCACCCGGCCCCCCCCTCATCAGGCTGCGCGAAGCGCGCGTCAGCTTCGGTGGCGCACCCGTCTTCGACCATGTAGACGTACGGGTGGGCCGCGGAGAGCGGATTTGCCTCGTGGGCCGGAACGGCAGCGGCAAGTCGACCCTGATGAAGGCGCTCGCCCACCTGATCGAGCTCGACGCGGGCGAGCTATACGTACATCCGGGCATCAGCGTGTCCTATCTGGAGCAGGAGCCCGCGCTCGACCCGGACGAGACGGTGCTCGGCTATGTGGAAGGAGAGGCGCCGTCCCGCCATGAAGCCGAGGCGATGGTCGATCGTTTCGAGCTCGACCCGGGAGCCCGCCTCGGCTCGCTGTCCGGTGGCGAGGGGCGGCGGGTGGCGCTCGCGCGGGCGTTCGTCGGCGCGCCGGAGATCCTGCTGCTCGACGAGCCGACCAACCACCTGGACCTGGCGACGATCGAGCGCCTCGAGCGCATGCTCGCGGGCTATGCGGGTGGCGTTCTCATCGTCAGCCACGACCGCGCCTTCCTCGCCAATGTGTCCGACCGGACCCTGTGGCTCGACCGCGGCCGCGTACGCGCCATCGACCGGGGCTTCGCGGGGTTCGACGATTGGTCGGAAGAGGTCCTCGACGCCGAGGAGAAGGCGCTGGCGCGGCTCGACCAAAAGATGGCGGTGGAGACGCGTTGGCTGCGCCGGGGTGTGACGGCGCGGCGCCGCCGCAACCAGGGCCGCCTCCGCCGGCTCGAGGAGATGCGCGCCATTCGCGCCACCATCATCGGGGACCGGTCGGGTGTCCGCGCCACGATCGCGGAAGGCGAGATCAAGAGCCGCCTCGTGATCGATGCCGAGAAGATTTCCAAATGCTTCACGACAGCCGATGGCGAGCGCGTCATCGTGTCCGCGTTCACGACCCGCATCCTGCGCGGCGACCGCATCGGCATCATCGGCCCGAACGGGTCGGGCAAGACGACCTTGCTCAGGCTCCTGACGGGCGAGCTCGCCCCTGATTCCGGGCGCATACGCCTGGCCAAGCGCATGCATGTAGCCTATTTCGACCAGCGTCGGTCCCAGCTCGACGCCGGCAAGACCCTGTGGGAAACCCTGTGCCCCGGGGGTGGGGACAGCGTTATGGTCCGGGGCCGCCCGCGCCACGTGGTGGGCTATCTCAAGGACTTCCTGTTCACGGTCGACCAAGCCAAGAGCCCGGTCGCCAGCCTTTCGGGCGGTGAGCGCAACCGCCTGCTGTTGGCGAAGATCCTGGCGAGCCCAGCCGATCTCCTGGTCCTCGACGAGCCGACCAATGATCTCGACATGGACACTCTCGAGCTTCTGGAGGAGATGCTGGGCGACTACGAGGGCACCTTGCTTCTGGTCAGCCACGACCGCGATTTCCTGGATCGTCTGGTCAGCAGCACCATCGCCACCGAGGGTGGTGGCGAGGTCAGGGAGTATGCCGGTGGCTACAAGGACTATCTCGCGCAACGCCGGGATTGGGCCGCGAAACAGACGGGCGGCAAGGAGCGGCCCGATCGTGGGGCGGGAAAGCCCGTCGCCGGCCCCAGCCGCCGGGCCGCGCCGCGCCTCCGACTCGGCTACATGGATCAGCGCGCGCTCGAGCTCTTGCCGGGCCGGATGGAGGCGCTCACCGACGAGATCGGGACAATCGAGGCGCGCCTGGGCGATGGCGGGCTCTACGCACGCGACCCGGCCGGCTTCGAGGCCGCGGTGAGCCGGCTCGAAGAGGCCCGTAGCGCCTTGGCGGAGGCGGAGGAGCGCTGGCTCGAGCTCGAGCTGATGCGCGAGGAGGCCGAGAGCGGCGCCGACGACCGGGACGGCACGGCGGGAGCCGCCCAGTGAGACCCACCGACATCCTCCTCGCCATATTGGTGCCGATCCTGTGGGGAATGGGGTTTACCTTCGCCAAGGCCGGGCTCGATCATTTCCCGCCCATATTGTTGATGTGCCTGCGGTTTACCCTCGCCGCCCTGGTGTTGATCTGGTTCTTCAAGCCGCCGTGGGAGGAGCTCTGGCGGATCTTCGTGATCGGGGTGATCAGCGCGACGATTACCTACAGCCTCATCTTCACCGGCTTGCGCGACCTCGATGCCTCGACAGCCATTGTCGTGGTTCAGCTCGAGGTGCCGTTCGCCGTCATCCTCGCCGCGATTTTCCTCAAGGATCCCTTGGGGTGGCGGCGCATCACCGGAATGGTCCTGGCCTTCGTGGGCGTCGGCCTGATCGCCGGGCAGCCGCGCCTGCATGAAGATGCCATCCCGCTGCTCCTGGTCATCGCTGGCGGCGTCGCTTGGGCCGTCGGCCAGGTTCTGGTGCGAACCCTCGGCGGCCGGGTGAGCGGCTTTCGGCTGATCGCCTGGGTCGCGGCGCTGGCCGCGCCGCAGCTTCTCGTCTCCTCGCTGATTTTCGAGCGGAATCAATGGGCCATCCTGACCAGCGCGGACTGGCACCACTGGGCGGTCGTCCTCTATCTGGGCCTGATCATGACGGCACTCGGCTATGCCACCTGGTACCACCTGCTCGGCCGGCACCGGGTCAACCAGGTGATGCCCTTCCTGCTGCTGCTCCCGGTCACGAGCATGGCGGGCGGCGTTCTGGTGCTGGGCGAGGAATTGACGCTCGTGACCATCCTCGGCGCCGCTATCGTCATTTCGGGCGTCGCGATCATCACGGTGGGCCGGCCAAGACGGCCTCGCGCCCTGCCGGTCGGCGAGCCGCCCGGACCGTGACGGGGCGCCGCGCGCCATGAAGCCGATCCACCTCCTGATGGCTCTCGCCGTCGCCACGATCTTCGGCCTCGGCTTCACCATCTCGAAGGCGGCCCTCGGTGAGTTCCCGCCAATCTTCCTGATGGCGCTACGGTTCTCGCTGACCGCGATCGTGCTGGTCTGGTTCTTCCGGCCGCCGAAGGGGTTCCTTCTGCGCATCTCCGCAATCGCCTTCATCAGCGCCACGATCCAATACAGCCTCACCTTCACGGGCCTCAGGGACGTCTATGCTTCGACCGCCATCCTCATCCTCCAGCTCGAAGTCCCTTTCGCGGCGTTGCTCGCGGCGATCTTCCTGAAGGATCCCCTGGGCTGGCGGCGGGCGCTCGGGATGGCGCTGGCTTTTCTCGGAATCGGCCTGATCGTGGGGGAGCCGCGCCTGCAAGACGCCTATGTCCCGGTCCTGCTCATCGTCGGCGGTGCCTTCACCTGGGCCGTCGGCCAGGTGTTGATCAAGACCCTCGCCGGCCGCGTGCCTGCTTTTCTTCTCGTCACCTGGGTTGCCGTCTTCGCCGGTCCCCAGCTCTTCGTCGTGTCCTTCCTGTTCGAGGACGGGCAGATGGCCGCCGTGCTGAGCGCCGGGTGGCCGAGCTGGGCGACGGTGGTCTATCTCGGCCTCATCATGAATGCGCTCGGCTATGCCTGCTGGTATCGCTTACTAGCCCTCTATCCGGTGAACAACGTCATGCCCTTCTTGTTGCTGGTGCCGGTGACGACGGTCGTGGGCGGTGTCTCGATCCTGGGTGAGGAGCTCACGCGCAACGTGATCGTCGGCGGCCTCACCGTCCTGGTCGGCGTGGCCATTATCACCATCCGCCGCCCGCGCCAAGCTTCGCTCGGCCCCGAGGGCCCGAGCCGGCCGTGACTGTCCGGCCGATCGACCGTCCCTCCCCCAACCGCGGGCCGCGGCCGGTCGGCGGGGTCATCGACATCCTGCTCATCCACTATACGGGGATGCGAAGCGCTTCCGCGGCGCTCGACCGGCTCACCGATGCCGGGGCCAAAGTCAGCAGCCATTACCTCATCGACGAGGACGGCGCGATCTATGTCCTGGTACCGGAAGTCGACCGGGCCTGGCACGCGGGCGTGGCTTTCTGGGCCGGCGAGCGCGACATCAACGCCCGCTCCATCGGCATCGAGCTCGCGAACCCTGGCCACGAGTTCGGGTATCGCCCGTTTCCCGGGCCGCAACTCGACGCGCTCGCCGAGCTTTCCCGCGACATCCTTCGCCGCCATCCGATTTCCCCCCAGCGGGTCCTCGGCCATTCAGACGTGGCACCCGCGCGCAAGCAGGATCCTGGCGAGCTGTTCGATTGGTCGTACCTCGCGCGTGCCGGCGTCGGCCTGTGGCCGTTCGCCGATGAGCCGCCGACCGCGGCAGGGCCGGCCCAAAGCCAGCCTGGCGACCGGGGTCTTGCCGCGTTCCAACGGGACCTGGCCCGGTTCGGCTACGAAATCGGCGCAACCGGGGCCATGGACCGGGCCACCCGCCTCGTCACGACGGCGTTCCAGCGCCATTTCCGCCAGCATCGCGTCGACGGCGTGGCGGATGCCGAAACCAGGGCGCGCATCGAGGCTCTCCTCGCACCGATCGGCGAAGACAGAAGGGCGCCTTGAAAACGGGCCGCCCGATAGCCACGTCAATACTGCCAGACGGCCGGACGGCCGCCGGCCGGCGCGAGCCGGTGGGAGGAAAGTCCGGGCTCCACGGAAACACGGTGCCGGGTAACGCCCGGCGGGGGCGACCCCAGGGAAAGTGCCACAGAAAGCAAACCACCGCCGTTCGCGGCGGAAAGGGTGAAAGGGTGCGGTAAGAGCGCACCGCGCCTCCGGCAACGGTAGGCGGCACGGTAAACCCCACCGGGAGCAAGGCCAAATAGGGGCGGCATTCAAATCCGTTTCCGGATCGCCGCCCGGGTAGGCCGCGCGAGGCGCCTGGCGACAGGCGTCCCAGATGAATGGCCGTCATCCGCCTCGGCGGGGACAGAACCCGGCTTACAGGCCGTCTGGCATCGTACCCCTGGCGATATCGCCCGGTAAGCACCATCCGATCGGCGCCGCAATCCCACATCCTACCGGCGCCACAATTCCACGCCCTGGCGGCGCCAAGTATTCGCCACGCGACTATTCACGACTCCTGCTACGATACTTGACCGAATCATTGCCTTTGCCAACGACATATCCGACGTTCGCATGGCTCCGGCTGATCGGTCCCGTGGCACGGAAAAATGATTGATGACGAGACCATGCGGCGGGTCTAAGGCAAATTACCTGAAATAGAACATACATAGAACATACTTCCGCCATATTTCGGCGCAAGATGAATTCCTCGCCGTATCCCGCAGTACACCAACGCTTTTTGGTGCCAGATAAATTGTCGTTTTGGTAATTCATAACAACATCTTGATTCTCGCGAAGTTTTATTGTTAAACCCATTGACGCCCAGATAAACCCATGTTATCCCAATTAAACCCAAGGTTTCCCGAAGTGCAGAAATACATGCCTGGATGCGTTCGGGGAGAAGGCTGGAGAGAGGAGGCTCGGGGGGGGGGGCGGAGATGGCACTGTTCCTGTCGACCTATACGAAGAAGATCGACAAAAAGGGCCGCGTATCCGTGCCCGCGGCCTTCCGTGTCGCGCTTGCAGGACAGAGCTTCAATGGGTTCGTCGCCTTCAGGTCCTATCGCCTGCCCGCGATCGAGGCGCTGGACATGTCGCGGATGGAGGCGATCTCCGAGGGCGCCGACGAGCTGGCGCTCTTCTCCGAGGAGCACGACGATCTTTCGGCGACCATCTTCGCCGACACGGTGCAACTCGCGTTCGATGGCGAAGGCCGCGTCATGCTGCCCGAAGCGCTCACGTCGCACGCCGGTATCACCGACATGGCGGCATTTGTCGGCCAGGGGCGGCACTTCCAGATTTGGGAGCCGGAGACCTTCGACAGGCATCAGGAAGATGCCCGCGCCCGCGCCCGCGAGCACGGCATGACCCTCAAGCTTCGCGGCGCCGGCCCGCGGGACGGGGGCGCCTGATGACCGCCCGCCCGCAGACCGCAAGGTCCCCCGGCGGCCACAAGCCCGTGCTGATCGAAGACGCCGTCGCGCTGCTGGCACCCCGCGACGGCGGCATCTATGTCGACGGGACGTTCGGTGCGGGCGGATACAGCCGCGCCATTCTGGAGGCCGCGGACTGTATCGTCTGGGCCATCGACCGCGATCCCGACGCCGTCCAGCGTGGCGAGCGGATGGCCGCGGCCTACGGGGGGCGGCTCACGGTCCTTGCCGGCCGCTTCGGCGAGATGCGGGCGCTTCTGGCGGCTCGGTCGGTGCGCTCGGTCGATGGCGTCGCGCTCGACCTGGGCGTCTCGTCCCAACAGCTCGACGAATCCGAGCGCGGCTTTTCCTTCAAGACCGACGGGCCCCTCGACATGCGCATGGAGCGCGCGGGCCCGACGGCGGCCGACCTCGTCAACGACACCGACGAAGAGCGGCTCGCCGACATCATTTTTCAATTTGGAGGGGAGCGGCGGGCCAGGCGCATCGCGCGCGCCATCAATAGAGCCCGCCGCCACTCTCCCATCAGGCGCACGGACGAGCTGGCGGCCGTGGTTCGCGCGGCGGCGCCCGCTGCCCGGGCCGACCGCGGCCGGATCGACCCGGCGACGCGCACCTTCCAGGCCTTACGCATCTACGTGAACGACGAGCTCGACGAGATCGATCGCGGCCTCGGTGGCGCGGAGGCGATCCTCTCGCCTGGCGGCGCGCTGGTCGTCGTCTCGTTCCACTCGCTTGAGGATAAGCGGGTCAAGGATTTCTTCAGAACCCGCAGCGGCGGCGCGCCCAAAGGCTCCCGGTTCCTCCCGGCTGGAGAGTCGGGTGGCGCCGCCGCACCTACCTTCGAGCTCCTGACCCGACGCGCGCGCCGGCCGCGTGAGGAGGAGCTCGCCTGCAACCCCCGGGCAAGATCGGCGCGCTTGCGCGCGGGCCGGCGGATGGACGCCCCCGCGTGGCGGGACGGCGAGACGCGGGGGCGAAGCGCATGATCGTCCGCCGCCCGATCCTGCTGCTCATCGGGACGATTGCCGTCGTCGGGTTCGGCCTGTTCTGGCTCACCTACGAGGTCCAGGACCTGGAGGACGAGCTCGCGCGCCTCAACCGGACGATTCTGGCGGAGCAGGAAGCCATCCATGTGCTCGAGGCGGAATGGAGCTACCTCAACCGGCCGGCGCGCCTCGAGGCGTTGAACGACCGGCATCTTGGGCTGGGGCCACTCTCCGAGGCGCATATCGGCGACATCGCCGGCCTGCCACGAGGCAACGCGGGGGATTCGGCGCCGGCGGAACAGGGCCCGCCCACGCACGAGCCTGACCTCCCGCCAGCCGGGCCGCCGCCCACGGGTGCCACTCTTGCCAGCGCGAGGATCATCCGATGATCGGCTGTAGAAAACGGTTGAAGCGGCGGCCCATGCCGACCGTTACCTCCCATCACGGACGGGTTCAGCTCGAGGGAACGACGAAGCAGGCGCTCGAGGTCGGGCGCAACCGACTGGTCGTCGCCGGAGCCCTCTTTGCCCTGACGTTCGCCGCGTTGGGCGCGCGGCTCGTGGATCTCGCGGTCCTGACGGACGGCAACGAGCCCCGCCTCGCCCAGACCACAGGCACCGAGGCGTTCAGGACGGAGCGCGCCGACATTCGCGACCGCAACGGCGTCTTGCTCGCCACCAGCCTTGCAACCGCCTCCTTGTACGCGGATCCGACGCTCGTTCTCGACCCCGGCGAGGCGGCAAGGCGGCTGGCCGCCGTCCTGCCCGGCCTCGGCGAGTCCGAGCTGCTGGCCAAGCTCTCCGCCGAACGCCGCTTCGTCTGGCTGCGGCGCAATCTGACCCCACGACAGAAATATGCGGTCAACCGGCTGGGGTTGCCGGGCCTCTATTTTCAGCGCGAGGAGAGGCGGGTATACCCGCAGGGGCCCCTCGCGTCCCATGTGCTGGGCTACACCGATGTGGACAACCACGGGATCGCCGGCATCGAGCGATCGTTCGAAGATGTCCTGAGTGTCGGGTCGGGCTCGCCGCTGGTCCTCGCGCTCGACATTCGCATCCAGCATCTCCTCCACACGGAATTGACCGCGGCGATGCTCGAGTTCGGCGCCATCGGCGCTTCGGGGCTGGTCATGGACGCGCGGAGTGGTGAGGTGCTCGCCCTGGTCTCGTTGCCGGACTTCGATTCCAATCATGCCGGTGGCGCAAGCCCGGAAAACAGGTTCAATCGCGCCACGCTCGGCGTCTACGAGATGGGATCGACCTTCAAGATCTTCACCACCGCCATGGCCCTCGATTCCGGCAAGGTCACGATGTCGGACGGCTATGACGCGACCGATCCGATCCGGGTCTCGCGCTTTACGATCAGCGATTTCCACGCCAAGAGGCGTTGGCTCTCGGTGCCCGAGATCTTCATGTATTCATCGAACATCGGTGCCGCCAAGATGGCGATCGATGTGGGCACGGAGGGCCAGCGCGCCTTCCTCGGTGGCCTCGGTCTGCTGCGGCGCGCAAGTATCGAAGTGCCGGAAGTGGGGGCGCCGATGGTCCCCTCGCCCTGGCGCGACATCAATACGATGACCGTGGCGTTCGGCCACGGCCTCGCGGTCAGCCCCGTCCAACTGGCGAGCGCGGTCGCGACCGTGGTCAACGGCGGCATTAGCCATCCAGCGACCCTGCTGATGCGCCCGCACGGAAGCGAGGCGCCGGGCCATCGTGCGGTCTCCGAGCAAACATCCGAGAACATGCGCAAGCTGTTGCGACTCGTGGTGACCGACGGCACTGGCCGGAACGCCGCCGCACCTGGTTACATGGTCGGGGGCAAGACCGGGACGGCGGAGAAGAGCGGGGCCGGCGGATACGTGCGGAAGGCGCTCATCTCGTCCTTCGTCGCGGCTTTCCCCATGAACGATCCGCGCTATGTGGTCTTCGCGTTGCTCGATGAGCCGAAGGGCACGGAACAGACTTTCGGTTACGCCACGGGCGGTTGGGTGGCCGCGCCGACGGTCGGCCGGTTGATTTCCCAAATGGCGCCCATAGTCGGCATCCAGCCCATCGACGAATCTAATCCGGAGCTTCAGGAGGCCATGTTTGTCGACCTGAGCCCGAGAGGGACGACGCTTGCGTCTTATTGAGTTGCTCGAAGGAGATGAAAGCGGATTGAGCGCTGAGATGGCCCAGTTGAACCCCGAAGTTCGCGGCCTCACGTCCGACTCGCGGTCGGTCGAGGCCGGCGATGTTTTCGCCGCGCTGCCGGGCAGTCGGGTCGATGGCCGCGACTTCATCCCGGCCGCCATCAAACGCGGGGCCGTCGCCGTGCTGGCGCCGGCCGACACGGGTGTTGCGGAAGACAATCGCAATGTCCCTTTCATCCTCGACGAGAACCCGCGCCGGCGACTGGCGAGAATGGCGGCGCGCTTCCACGGCCGGCAGCCGCGCACGGTCGCGGCCGTGACGGGAACGAATGGCAAGACCTCCGTCGCCAGCTTCACCCAGCAGATCTGGGCCGCGCTCGGCTACCGGGCCGCAAGCCTCGGCACCCTCGGGTTGCAGGGGCCGGGCCTCGATATCGAGGCTGGCTTGACCACGCCGGGCCCGATCGAGCTGCACGAGATGCTGGCCGCGCTCGTGGATGACGGCTTCGACCATTTGGCGCTCGAGGCCTCGAGCCACGGCCTATCCCAGTGCCGTCTCGACGGTGTCCGGGTATCGGCCGCGGGCTTCACCAATTTGACCCGCGATCATCTCGACTATCACGGATCGCTGGGCGACTACTTCGCGGCCAAGGCGCGCTTGTTCGATGTCGTCCTGATGCCAGGCGGGTATGCGGTCATCAATGCGGACGTGCCCGAGCGCAGTGGGCTCGAGCGTATCTGTCGCAACCGCGGCCGCGAAATCATCACCTATGGAAGGGGAGGCGAGGACATCCGGCTCGATGCCGTCGACGCGCTTTCTTCGGGCCAGCGCGTGGCGCTCTCGGTCCTGGGCCAAGCCAAGGAATTCGTGCTGCCGCTCGTCGGCGAGTTTCAAGTCATGAACGCGCTTTGCGCCCTCGGCCTGGTGGTCGCGGGCGGTGCCGACCCCACCCTGGCGACCGATGCGCTCCATGGGCTGCGGGCCGTGCCGGGCCGATTGCAGCTCGTCTCCCACCTCGCGAACGGCGCCGCGATTTATGTCGACTATGCCCATACGCCGGGGGCCCTCGAAAATGTTCTGCGGGCACTGCGACCCCACTCCGAGGGCCGGCTGGTCGTCGTTTTCGGCTGTGGCGGCGACCGCGATGCTGGAAAGCGTCCGCAAATGGGCGAGATCGCCAGCCGGCTTGCCGACGCTGTCATCGTGACCGACGACAATCCGCGCGGGGAGGCCGCCGCCGAAATTCGGCGTCAGATCGTTGCGCGCTGTCCGGGCGCGCGCGAAGTCGGTGACCGGTCGCAAGCCATCCATGAGGCGATTGACGGGCTCGAGGCGGGCGATGTCCTCGTAATAGCCGGCAAGGGCCACGAGCGCTTTCAGACTGTCGGATCGGAATCCAGGCCGTTCGACGACCGCGAGGTGGCTTTGGCGGCGGCCCTGGACCCGGGGGGGCCCGAATGACTCGGGCCGCCGCACTCTGGACGGCGCGTCAGGCCGCGAAGGCCACCGGCGGCCGGGCGGGTGGTGACTTCCGCGCCATGGGCGTGGCCATCGACAGCCGCGCCATCCGCGCCGGCGACCTTTTCGTTGCCGTTCGCGGCCCCAATCACGACGGGCATGATTTCGTGGCCGAAGCGCTCGACCGCGGCGCGGCGGGGGCGATCGTAGGCCGCATCCCGAAGGGCGCGAGCGACGAGACGCGCCTCGTTTTTGTCGACGACACGCGGGAGGCGCTCTACGCGCTCGCCCGGGAGGCCCGGCGGCGCCATACGGGGCGCGTTGCGGCGATAACGGGAAGCGTCGGCAAGACCGGCACGAAAGATGCTCTCGGAACCGTCCTTTCGCGGCAAGCCAAGACAACCGCGAGCCTCGGCAATCTGAACAACGAGTGGGGCGCTCCCCTCAGCCTTGCGCGCATGCCGGCCGACGCGGCGTACGGGGTGTTCGAGTTGGGAATGAGCCGCCCTGGCGAGATAGCGCCTCTGTCCCGGCTGATGCATCCCGACGTCGCCGTAATCACCACGATCGCCGCCGTCCATATGGCTCATTTCAGCTCGACGTTCGACATCGCGGACGCCAAGGCGGAGATTTTCGAGGGCATGTCGGGGGGTGTTGGGGTGCTCCATCGCGATAACCCCTATTTCCCCGTTCTCGTCGCCGCCGCGTGCGTCGCCGGCGTCGAGAGGGTGATGAGTTTCGGTGCCCATCCCGAGGCCACAGCCCGGCTGATGTGTGTCGATGGCGAAGACGGCGGGCAAAGGGTGAGCGCCCGGATCGACGGGCGCCCGATCGATTACCAACTTTCCGTGCCCGGCCGCCACTGGGTGATGATCTCCCTGGCCGTGTTGTGTGCCGTGATTGCGCTAGGCGCCGATCTCGCGCAGGCCGCGGAGGCGCTTGGTGATGTCCAGGCGCCGGCGGGACGCGGCCGGCAGGCGCTGATTCGGCTCCCCACCGGCGAGCTCCAGCTTATCGACGAGAGCTATAACGCGAGCCCCGCGGCCGTAAGAGCCGCGATCGAGACGCTTGCGGGCGTGACCCCGGGCGGCGGTGGGCGGCGGATCGCGGTGCTGGGCGACATGCTGGAGCTCGGCCCCAATTCCGCGGCCATCCATGCGGCTCTGCTGGAAACCCTGGCCCGAAGCGGCATCGACCTCGTCTTCACGACGGGGAATGAGATGGAGCACTTGCACGACGTCCTGCCGCCGGCCATGCGCGGCGAGCATGCGGCGACCGCCAGGGACCTCGCGCCTTTGGTCGCGGCGGCCGTGCGGGCCGGTGACGTGGTATCGGTCAAGGGATCACGCGGCATCCGGACCGAACAGGTGGTCGAGGCCCTGGCTGCCCTGGCCGCTCCCCGGCGCTGCGTCGCCAACCACGGCTGAGCGGGCCGCGCGATGCTGTTCAACCTGCTTGTTCCGCTCGCCGAGGAGCTCCCGCTCTTCAATCTGTTCCGCTATCTGACCTTCCGGACGGGCGGCTCCGTGGTCACGGCGATGATCATCAGCTTCCTCGCCGGCCCTTCGCTCATCAGATGGTTGCGGCAAAAGCAGGGACCCGGCCAACCCATCCGCGTGGACGGCCCCAAGGATCATATCCTTCGCAAAGAGGGCACGCCCACCATGGGGGGCGTGCTGATTCTGGTGGCCATGACGTTCAGCACCCTGCTCTGGGCCGATTTGCGGAATGGATACGTTTGGGCGGTCCTCGCCGTCGCCATGGGCTTCGGCGCAATCGGGCTTGTCGATGACTACCTGAAGCTGACCCGGCGCAGCAGCGGCGGCCTGCCGGGACGCGTCAAGCTGCTCGCGGAAATCATCGTGGGCACGGTCGTCATCGTCTGGATCATGCGGATGGCGCCCGCCCCGCTGGAAAGCGGGCTGGCGGTGCCTTTTCTCAAGAACGTCCTGCTCGACCTCGGCTGGTTCTTCATCCCGTTCGCGCTCATCGTCGTCGTCGGGGCGTCGAACGCGGTCAACCTGACCGACGGCCTCGACGGCCTGGCCATCGTCCCGGTCATGATCGCGGCCGGCGTGTTCGCCCTGATCGCGTATCTCGTCGGGAACTCCGTGTTCTCGGGCTACCTGCAGCTCCATTACGTGCCCGGGACAGGGGAGCTCTCGGTACTGTGCGGCGCGCTGGTCGGCGCCGGGCTCGGCTTCCTGTGGTTCAACGCGCCGCCGGCCATGGTTTTCATGGGCGACACGGGATCGCTCTCCATGGGCGGCGCGCTCGGCGCCATCGGCGTGATTACGAAGCACGAACTGGTGCTCGCCATCGTCGGCGGATTGTTCGTGCTCGAGACGGTATCGGTCATCGTTCAGGTGATCTCGTTCAAGCTGACCGGCCGCCGCATCTTCCGCATGGCGCCGCTTCATCATCATTTCGAACAGAAGGGCTGGCAGGAGCCGACCATCGTCATTCGGTTTTGGATCATCGCAACCATTCTCGCGCTCGCGGGCCTCGCGACGCTGAAGTTGCGGTAGGGATGGGTGCGTTGGCCAATATCGACCTTTCCTTCCTCGCTTCCTCGCGCGTCGCCGTTCTCGGCCTCGGTCGCTCAGGCATGGCCGCCGCCCGCGCCCTCGCCGCCAGCGGCATCGAAATGCTTGCGTGGGACGACAGCGAAGCCGTCCGCGCCGACGCGCGCATGCAAGATATCGAGCCGATCGACCTTCATGCGGCGGACTGGTCGAAGATCGATCTGCTGGTGCTGAGCCCCGGCATCCCACACACCCATCCGGCACCCCATGCCCTGGCGGAGCGTGCGCGCGCGGCGGGTTGTCCCATCGTCAGCGATGTGGACCTCCTTGCCCGCGCGCAGCGCGCCGCCCGCTATGTGGGCGTGACCGGCACGAACGGCAAATCCACGACGACCTCGCTCATCGGACACATCCTCGAGCGGGCGGGCCGGGCCGTGGCCACGGGCGGAAACATTGGAATGCCGGCCCTCTCGCTCGCCCCACTCGCCGCCGGCGGCACCTATGTGCTCGAGATGTCGTCCTATCAGCTCGAGCTCACCCCCTCGCTCGTCTTCGATGTCGCCGTGCTCCTCAACATCAGCCCCGACCACCTCGACCGCCACGGCGGATTCGAGGGTTACGTCGCCGCGAAGAAGCGCCTCTTCGAAGGGCAGGACCGCCACCATGTCGCGGTGATCGGGGTCGACGACTCTGATTCCGCCGATATGCGCGAGGCCCTCTCGAAGTGTCCGGCCGGCCCCCGAATCATGCCGGTCTCCGGGTACGGGTCGGCCCCCGGCGGCATCTACGCGCAAGATGGGATGCTGCGCGACGACGGCGACGGTCGAGACGAAATCGTCGTCGATCTCCGCAGGCTCGCGGCCTTGCCCGGCCGGCATAATTGGCAGAACGCCGCCGCCGCTTACGCCGTTGCGCGGGCCGAGAATGTCGACCGGCCGACGATCGTCGCGGCCTTGGAAAGCTTCCCGGGTCTGGCCCACCGTCAGGAGCGGATCGCGACCGTCGACGGCGTCACCTATGTCAACGACTCGAAAGCGACCAATGGCGATGCCGCGGCGCGAGCAATCGCCACCTACGATGCGATTTATTGGATCGCGGGCGGCTTGGCCAAGGAAGGCGGCCTGGAGGCCGTCGCACCCGAGTTCCCGCGCATCCTCCATGCCTTTCTAATCGGCAAGGCCGCGGGCGAATTCGCGCGCAGGCTCGATGGGCATGTTGCGTACACGATCTGCGGCACGCTCGAGCATGCCGTCGAAGCGGCCTTCGGGCGCGCCGCGCGCGAGCGGTCCCCCGGCGTCGTGGTTCTGCTTTCGCCCGCCTGCGCCTCGTTCGATCAGTTCCCCAATTTCGAGGCGCGGGGCGATGCCTTCCGCGACCTGGTGGCGGGGCTTCCCGGTGCGCGCCTTGAAGAGGCGAGGCCGTGAGTACCTTCACCCGCACCGATAACAGCGCGCTCGGCCGGTGGTGGTGGACGGTCGACCATTTGATGCTTGCGGCACTCGGCCTGCTGATCGGCGCGGGGTTCCTGCTGCTCCTTGCGGCAAGCCCCGCCGTCGCGGACCGAATCGGGCTCGGCTCCTTCCACTTCTTCAATCGCCAGCTCTTCTATCTACCGCTCGCCGTCGCGGGAATGCTCGGCGTCTCGCTGCTTTCCCCGCTTGGTGTTCGCCGCCTCGCGGTTGGTCTCTTCCTCGTGGCGCTGGTCCTTCTCGTTTTGACACCGTGGCTTGGGGTCGAGGCCAAGGGGGCCCGGCGCTGGATCGGGGTTGGGGCCCTGTCGATCCAGCCCTCGGAGTTCATCAAGCCCGCCTTCGCCGTGGTTGCGGCCTGGATGTTCGCGGAGCGCCGCCTGCGCGAGGGGTTCCCGGGAAATTCCCTTTCGATCGCCCTCTATGCGCTGGTTGCCGGATTGCTCGTCATACAGCCGGACTTCGGCATGGCCGTCGTGGTCACGGCCGTGTGGTTCACGCAGTTCTTCCTGGCCGGGCTGCCGCTTGCCCTAGTGGCTCTTTGCGCGGTGATCGGCCTGGCGCTTCTCACGGCCGGATATTTCGAGTTCGAACACGTGGCGAGCCGAATCGACCGGTTCCTCAATCCCTCGACGGGCGACACATTTCAGGTCGCGACCGCGATCGAAGCGTTCATGAATGGCGGTCTATTCGGCCGTGGCCCTGGTGAGGGTACGGTCAAGGGCATCCTGCCGGACGCGCATTCCGATTTCATCTTCGCGGTGGCTGGGGAGGAATTCGGGCTGCTTGCCTGCCTCGGCATCGTGGCCGTCTTCGCGTTCGTCGTGCTACGCGGCTTCAGCCGACTGCTTCAGGAGCGCGATTTCTTCGTTCTCTTGGCGACCGCCGGGCTTTTGACCCAGTTCGGGTTGCAGGCCGTGGTCAACATGGCCTCGACCCTGCGCCTGATGCCGACCAAGGGGATGACGCTTCCCTTCATCAGCTACGGCGGCTCGTCGTTGCTCGCCCTGGCGCTCGCCATGGGCATGGTGCTGGCACTGACCCGGCGCCGCTTTGGTGTGGGAGGCCGGCCATGAGCGCCGAAGGCGCCAAGCGCATCGTCCTCGCCGCCGGGGGGACGGGCGGGCATATGTTCCCGGCCGAGGCGCTGGCCCAGGAACTGGCGGCGCGCGGGCACCAGTTGACTCTCGTCACCGACCGGCGAGGCGCCCGCCTGGGCGGCGGATTCGGCGCGGTCGAGACCCACCACATCCACGCGGGCGGCCTTGCGGGCGGGAGCCCCCTCGGGCGCCTGCGCGGCATGGTGGCAATCGCATTCGGCCTCCTCGAGGCGGAGCGAATCCTGCACCGCCTCCGCCCCGACGCCGCGATCGGCTTCGGCGGCTATCCGTCGGTGCCCACCATGCTGGCCGCCGCGCGCCGTGGGATTCCCACGGTCATACACGAGCAGAACGCCGTTCTTGGCCGGGCCAATCGGCTGCTTGCCTCGCGTGTCACGCAAATCGCGACATCCTTCGACGAGGTCCGCGGTATCAAGGCGGCGGCCGCCGCGAAGGTCCGCATAACCGGCAATCCGGTGAGGGCGCGAATTGCGGATCTGGCTCACCGCCCCTATCCCACATTGTCGAGTGACGGAACGCTGCGTCTGGTCGTTCTCGGCGGCAGCCAGGGCGCCAGCGTGTTTGGGCGCGTGGTGCCCGACGCCATCGCCCGCCTGCCCGAGGCGGTGCGCCGACGCCTCTCCATCCGCCAGCAATGCCGGCCGGAAGATATTGCGGCGGTGGCCTCCGCGTACGCGCGGGTTGGTGTGAAGGCCTGCCTCGCTACATTCTTCGACGACATCTCGCCGTTACTGGCCGGCGCGCATCTGGTCGTCTCCCGCGCCGGCGCGTCGACCATCGCCGAGCTGACCGTCGCGGGCCGCCCGTCCATTCTCGTGCCCTACCCCCATGCGACGGAAGACCATCAGACCGCGAATGCCCGCACCCTGGACCGTTCGGGCGCGGCTTGGCTCATCGCCGAGCCCGAGTTCACGCCGGACCGCCTGGCTCAGCTTCTGGCGGACATCCTCGGGCATCCCGTCATGCTGGGCACGGCCGCCATGTGCGCGCGCGCGGCGGGTGCGCCTAGCGCCGCGCGCGGTCTTGCGGACCTTGCCGCCGCACTCATTCGGTGCAACGGCAATTGCGGGGGATTCGCCGCGCCCACGAGCGCCCAGGGGACGGTCGCATGAGGGCGCTGCCTCTCGATATCGGCACCATTCATTTCGTCGGCATCGGCGGCATCGGCATGAGCGGAATCGCCGAGATCCTGCACAACCTCGGTTACAAGGTGCAAGGCAGTGATATCGCCGAGAACGCCAACGTACGGCGGCTGGCGAGCCTTGGAATCCACGTCCGGATCGGCCATCAGGCCAGCAACTTGGGAGAGGCCGAGGTCATCGTCGTGTCATCGGCGGTCCAGCAGACGAATTGCGAAGTTTTGGCGGCCCGCGAACGGCTGTTTCCGGTGGTGCGCCGGGCTGAAATGCTGGCGGAGCTGATGCGGCTCAAATGGTCGGTCGCCGTCGGCGGCACCCACGGCAAGACCACCACGACCTCGTTGATTGCGGCCCTGCTCGATGGGGCCGGACTGGATCCCACCGTAATCAACGGCGGCATCATCAACGCCTATGGCACCAACGCGCGGCTTGGCGCGGGCGACTGGATGGTGGTCGAGGCCGACGAGTCCGACGGCACCTTCGTCAAGCTGCCGGCGACCATCGCCGTGGTTACCAATATTGATCCCGAACATCTCGATTTTTACGGCTCGTTCGACAAGGTTCGCGATGCCTTCCACGCCTTCGTGGCCAACGTTCCCTTCTACGGGTTCGCCGCTCTTTGCGTGGACCATCCCGAAGTCCAGGCACTGATACCGCGGGTCGCGGATCGGCGGATCGTGACCTATGGCGTGAGCCCGCAAGCAGACGTGCGTGCGATCGATATCGAGACCACGCCCGACGGTGCGGTCTTCGATGTGGCCTACAGCGATCGCGGCCATGGTCAGACCGCGCTCCTCGAGCGTCTCCGGCTGCCTATGTTCGGCCGTCACAACGTGTTGAACGCACTTGGTGCGATCGCCGTGGCACACGAGATGGGCGTTGCGGACGAAGCCATTTGTGGGGCGCTCGCACAATTTTCGGGCGTCAAGCGCCGGTTTACCAAAACCGGTGAGGTCCGGGGCATTGCCGTGATCGACGACTATGCCCATCACCCGGTGGAGATCCTGGCCGTGCTCGGCGCCGCGCGCGAGGCGTGCGGCGGCAACGTCGTCGCGGTCGTACAGCCCCATCGCTTTACCCGACTGCGCGACCTCTTCGATGATTTCTGCACCTGCTTCAATGATGCCGACACGGTCATCGTCGCGGATGTCTATCCGGCGGGTGAGGAACCGATCGAAGGTTTCGACAGAGACGCCCTGATCGTGGGCCTGCGTTCGCGCGGGCACCGTCACGTCCTGCCGCTGTCCGACAGCGGCGCGCTGGCCTCGATGATCCGTCATATCGCCAATTCGGGTGACTTCGTGGTGTGCATGGGCGCCGGCAACATCACGGCTTGGGCCCAGGCGCTGCCGACGGAGCTTCAAGGCCTGTTGGGCAATAGCGAGAAAGCCGAAGTGGGAGGTGTCCGATGATGGCCGCCGAGAGAACGGTCCCCGCCGCGCTGATCGATCGTCTGCCGCCGGTCCGCGGCCGATACACGCCGTGCGCCATATTGTCCCGCTATACCTGGTTCCGTGTGGGCGGGCCGGCGGAAGTATTTTTCCGGCCCGAGGATGCGGGCGACCTTGCTGATTTCCTGGCCGCGAAACCGATCGAGGTCCCCGAGACGGTCATTGGCGTCGGGTCCAATATCCTGGTTCGCGATGGCGGTCTCCCCGGTGTCGTGATCCGACTCGGACGCGGCTTCGCCGACATCGATGTCGAAGGGGAGTTGGTGCGGGCCGGGGCGGGCGCGCACGATCTCAGTGTTGCCCTCGCCTGCCGCGACGCCGGGATTGCCGGCCTCGAATTCCTCAGCGGCATACCCGGGACCATCGGCGGCGCACTGCGCATGAATGCGGGAGCGTTCGAGACGGAGATCGTGGATGTGCTGATCGAGGCCGAGGCGCTGGACGCCCGCGGCCGCCGGCACAAGCTCTCGCGGGACGATCTTGGCCTCTCCTATCGTCATTGCGCCGCGCCGCGCGAATTGATTTTCACCTCAGCCCTGCTGCGCGGGCGGATGGGGGACAAGTCGGCGATTACCCGGCGGATGGGAGAAATTCAAACAAGTCGAGAAGAGAGCCAGCCGACCCGTGGCCTCACCGGCGGGAGCACTTTTCTCAACCCGGGTGGGCGCGATCCCGACGGCGTCAAGGCCTGGGAGCTCATCGATCGGGCGGGCTGCCGGGGGCTTCGTCATTGCGATGCCATGGTTTCGGAGAAGCACTGCAATTTCCTCGTCAACCGGGGCAGCGCCACCGCCGAGGATCTCGAACGGCTCGGAGAGGAAGTGCGACGCCGCGTCCTTGAAACAACCGGGGTGGCGCTCGAATGGGAAATCGAGTGCATCGGCGCACGCGCCCCGCGGAGCATGCCGTGACCGAGATCGTCGTGCTCAAGGGCGGCTGGACGGGCGAGCGCGAGGTATCGCTCGTGACAGGCAGCGCCGTGGCCGCCGCCCTCCGCGAGGGGGGGTACGACGTACGTGAGCTCGATGTGGTTTGCGATATCCCGGCCCTGCTCGTCGCCCTGGAGCCCCGGCCCGCCGCCGTGTTCAACGCGCTTCACGGTCGATTTGGCGAAGACGGGCGCATTCAGGGCATCCTCGACATTCTGGGTATCCCCTATACCCATTCGGGCGTTCTCGCCTCGGCCATCGCCATGAACAAGCCCGTCGCCAAGCGTCTCCTCACGGATGCCGGTATCCCTTGCCCGGAAGGCAAGGTGATGCCGAGCGCGATGCTTCTGGTCGGGGATGTGATGGTCCGGCCCTACGTCGTCAAGCCCTTGGGCGAGGGATCGAGCCTGGGCGTGCGGATCGTCCGGGAGGGCGATAACGCGCCGGCCCTCGGCGCGGGTGGCTGGGCTTGGGGGCGTGAAGTCCTGGTCGAGCGCTACATCCCCGGGCGCGAGATCACCGTGGCCGTGATGGGGAACCGCGCCTTGGGTGTGACCGAGCTGCGGCCGGGGGAAGGCTTCTACGACTACGAAGCCAAATACACCGAGGGCAAGACGCGCCATGTGGTCCCGGCGCCAATCCATGCGGCGGCCTATGACGAGGCGATGGCGCTGGCCGTGCGCGCGCACAAGACATTGGGCTGTCGCGGCGTCTCGCGCGCCGACTTCCGTTACGACGACACGGAGGGCGAGCCAGGCCGCTTCTTCATGCTCGAGGTGAATACGCAACCCGGCATGACGCCCTTGTCCCTGGTGCCGGAGCAGGCTGCCTATGCCGGTATTTCCTTCCCCGAGCTCGTCCATTGGATGGTGGAGAACGCGGCATGCGAAGCCTGAGCCCGCGCTGCCTGATATCGAGCCCGTCGCGGAAAAGACGCAAGTCCCGCAAGCGTGGCCGCAAGGGGAGCTGGGTTGCCGCCTTGCGCCGGCAGGCGTTCCGCCGCCCGGCCGTCATCTTGGCCTCAATCTCGATCTCCGTCTTCCTGGCGACCGGCACATGGTTGTGGGCATCGGACCGCGTGTCGCTCATGGCGCAATGGGCCGCCGATCGCGTCATCGGGCTCTCCGCTGACGCGGGCTTTTACATTGACGAGGTGTATCTGGAAGGGAGGACGAGGACGCCTCGCGAGGACGTCATTCGTGCCCTCGAGCTGTATCGCGGGCAACCGATTCTGGCCCTCGATTTGGACGGGGCGCGCGAAAAGCTGGAGGCGCTGCCGTGGGTTCGGTCCGCCGACGTCGCGCGCCATCTGCCCCGGACGCTCTACATTCGGCTTCGCGAGCGCGCGCCCTTCGCTATCTGGCAGCGTGACGGGCGGCTCGCCCTGATCGCAGCCGATGGGGATGAGATTTCCGGAGTCGGCATTGCGGCCTTCGGGCACCTGCCGCTGATCGTCGGCGTGGACGTCATCGAGCGGGCGGCGGCTCTCGTGGCGATGCTTGCCGCCGAGCCCGTACTCGCCGCGCGCGTGACCGCCGCCACACGCGTCGGCGGCAGGCGTTGGGACGTGCGTCTGGACGGCACCGTCGACGTCAAGCTTCCCGAGCAAGACGCCCAGTTGGCCTGGTCCTGGCTGGCGGCCATGGAACGCGAGCATCGGCTGCTCGATCGCGATCTCGTGACCCTCGACTTGCGCTTGCCCGACCGCCTTGTCGTGCGGTTGCCGGAACTCGTCGCGCCCGAAGCGGATGGCCCGGCCGATTCGCCGGGTCACGAGACATGAGATTTTGAGCGCATGACCAAGCCCCGCACAGGCACCATCGCGGCCGTCGATGTCGGAAGCACGAAACTGTGCTGCTTCATCGCGCGCGCCGACGAAGGCGCCGGCATTCGCGTCGTCGGCATCGGTCATCAGATGTCGAAGGGGGTGCGCGCGGGGGCGATCATCGACATGGACGCCGCGGAGGCCTCTATTCGCAATGTGGTTCATGCGGCCGAACAGATGGCGGGCGAGACCATACGAGAGGTCATCGTCAACGTATCCTGCGGTCAGCCCTCCTCGCGAACCCTGGCGGTGGAGCTCTCGATCGCGGGCCACGAGGTCGGTGATGTCGATGTCCGGCGGGTGCTCGAACAGGGACTCCTCCACGAAGAGCCCGATGAGCGCGAGCTCCTGCACATGATCCCCGTGGGTTTCACCATCGACGGAAGCAACGGCATACGCGATCCCCGCGGCATGTTCGGAGAGCGCCTGGGCGTCGATATGCATGTAGTCACGACAGGCACGAGTGCCTTGAGGAACCTCGCGAACTGTATCGAGCGCTGTCATCTCGATGTCGAGGCGTTCGTGGTGTCGCCATATGCGGCGGGTCTTTCGACTTTGGTTCCCGATGAGATGGATTTGGGCGTGACCCTGATCGACATGGGCGGTGGCACGACCTCGATCGCGGTGTTCTTCAGCGGAGAAGCGGTATTCAGCGAGACCGTTCCCGTGGGCGGCATCCACGTGACCAACGATATCGCGCGCGGCCTCACCACGCCTCTCAGCGACGCCGAGCGGATAAAGACACTCTATGGCAGCACGGTTCGCTCGCCCACGGACGAGCGCGAGATCATCGACGTGCCGCAGATCGGCGAGGACCGGGACGCACACCCCAACCATGTGCCGAAATCCATACTCGTAAGCATCATCCGGCCACGCCTCGAGGAGACATTCGAGCTGGTCCGCGCGCGGCTGGAAGGTAGCGGCCTCGACCGCACCGCCGGGCGGCGGGTGGTGCTGACGGGGGGTGCAAGTCAATTGCAGGGCGTGACCGAGCTGGCCGGGCTGGTTCTGGACAAGCAGGTTCGCCTTGGCCGGCCGATGCAAGTCAGCAGTATCGCCGAGGCAACCGGCGGCCCGGCATTCGCCACCTGTGCCGGATTGCTGAGCTACGCCGTGCACAAGCAGCCGCAAGCCGTCCTCGAGCAGCATCGCCATTCCGACCGCATGCCGTCCGGCTTTCTCGGACGGTTCGGCGGCTGGCTGCGGGAGAATTTTTGAATGAACCGACCGGTGAAACCCAATCACTCATCGCCGAGACTCGAACCCGGCGAGCGTGAACGCGAGCAGAGAGCGAACCCGACAGAACACCAAATCGCAGTCGCCTGGAAGAGGAGGCCACAATGACCATCAGTATCTCGATGCCAACGGTGGAGACGGAGTTGAAGCCGCGCATTCTCGTCGTTGGAGTAGGCGGCGCCGGCGGGAACGCCGTCGAAAATATGATCCAATCCAGGCTCGAGGGTGTCGAGTTCCTGGTCGCCAACACGGACGCCCAGGCGCTCTCTCATTCGAGTGCCGAACGCAAGATTCAACTCGGCCTGACGGTGACCCAGGGTCTTGGCGCCGGCTCGCGGCCCGAGGTCGGGGGCGCGGCGGCCGAGGAGGCGATGGACCAGATCCTGGAGCATATGCAATCCAGCCACATGGTCTTCATCACCGCGGGCATGGGTGGTGGCACGGGGACGGGCGCCGGCCCGGTCATCGCCCGCGCGGCACGAGAGATGGGCATGCTGACGGTCGGCGTGGTGACGCGGCCGTTCCACTTCGAAGGTGCCAAGCGCATGCGTATCGCCGAGCAGGGAATCGAGGAGCTGACCCAGTTCGTCGATACCTTGATCATCATTCCCAACCAGAACCTCTTCCGGGTGGCGAATGAGAAGACGACCTTCGCCGACGCCTTCAAGATGGCGGACGACGTGCTTCATGCCGGCGTGCGCGGCGTGACCGACCTTATGGTGATGCCTGGCCTGATCAACCTGGACTTCGCCGACATCCGCACGGTCATGAGCGAAATGGGCAAGGCCATGATGGGGACCGGCGAATCCGAGGGCGAGAAACGCGCCACGGATGCGGCCGAGGCAGCCATCTCCAATCCGCTATTGGAGGATATCTCCATGAAGGGCGCGCGCGGCGTGCTCATCAACATCACCGGTGGCCTCGACATGACTCTGTTCGAGGTCGACGAGGCGGCGAACCGCATTCGGGACGAGGTCGATCCCGAAGCCAATATCATCTTCGGCTCGACCTTCGACGAGAGCCTTGAGGGGCAGATGCGGGTTTCCGTCGTGGCCACGGGTATCGACGCGGAGCAGGCCGCGTCACCGAGGCCGGCGCCGTTGAGCCTCGTGAGCGACAGGGGCGGCCCGGCTGCGAAACATGGGCACGAGGCGCCCGCCCGCGCCGCCACGACGGCGGCGCTCCGGAATCCCGAGCTCGACCGGGAGGGCGCGGGCCGGACGGCAATGGAAACGCCGCCCGAGCCGCCAGCCGCCCGCGAGTTGGACCGGGGTGTCGATCGAAAGCCGCCGGCGCCCGCCATCAATGCCGGGGCGGCAGGGGCCAGGGAGGCGGAAAGGCCCGCGGCCGCTCGCGCCGCCGAGCTGAATTCGCCGGTCCCTCGGGCCCGGGTCAATCTGCCGCCCTTGGCGACCCCGGTGGAGCCGCCGGTGGCAAGCCGGCCGGCCCCCCCCAGCGAGGCGCCGTTCATCGCGCCGCCACCGGCGATGCCGGTCAACCGCCAAACCGAAGGCGGGAAGCCCGTGGATCCGTTCGCCGAGGCGGACCTCGCCAATGGGGATGGTGCCCAAATCAAGCCCAAACGCCTCGGCGCCAGCCTCTTCGCCCGGGTTACCGGCGCGGGGCGAAACAAGTCGGTGGAGAGCGTGCCGCCTCCCGCGCCACCGAAGACGAAGCGCGACCGGGTGGCCGAGCCGGCACAGCCGAAGCTTGGCGGGCTCGACCCGGCCGACCGGATCAAGACGTCGCAGTCCGAGGAAGAGGATCTTCTCGAGATTCCGGCTTTCTTGCGCCGACATGCCAATTGACGCAGCATTCGGCATGGTGTGCCGAAGGAGGTAACATTCCGTAACAAATAGTGATTTGTACGATTCAGGGGGGCTTGTTACACCTTCCTTACACCTCGCGCCCGAAGCGAGCTCGAGTCAACGAGCCAGCACGGGCCCACGAGACGATAAATGTTGGGTTGGCTGTTTGACGTAGGGGGCTATGTCGAGACTGGCGGGTAGGGCGGGCTTGGTTCCGCAGCGGACGTTGAAAAACGCCATCAGTTGCAGTGGCGTCGGCTTGCATTCGGGCCGGCGGGTTTCCATGACCCTGAACCCGGCCGGGCCTGACACGGGAATCGTGTTCAAGCGGTCC
This sequence comes from Alphaproteobacteria bacterium, assembly GCA_963666705.2. Classification (GTDB taxonomy): domain Bacteria; phylum Pseudomonadota; class Alphaproteobacteria; order CADEGL01; family CADEGL01. Next base: position 45,844 of record CAXXKO010000015.1, read on the forward strand.
GATCTCGATGGTGGGTGCTCCCTGATCCCCGCAAGTTGGGACCGTGTTGTCGACACATTCTTGTGTACCGCGATCGGCAACGAACATGGTGTCCGGGTTGCGACGATCGAGCACCTCATGGCGGCGCTCGCGGGCTGTCATGTCGATAATGCTCTGATCGAGGTCGATGGCTCGGAAGTTCCGGCCATGGATGGGAGCGCCGCGCCGTTCGTGTTCCTGATCGAATGCGCGGGTATCGTCGAGCAAGAGGCGGCCCGCCGCGCGATCGAGGTGCTCAAGCCCGTGACCGTCATCGATTCGGGGCGGACGGCCGCGCTGTTGCCGGATGATTGCTTCCGCGTCAGTTGCGAGATCGAATTCGACACCGATCTGATCGCGCGCCAGTCGTTCAGCGTCGAGTTGTACAACGGCGCCTTCAAGTCCGAGATCAGTCGCGCCCGCACCTTTGGGTTTGCCCATGAGGTGGACCGGCTGCGCGCCGCCGGCCTCGCGCGTGGCGGCTCGATGGAAAACGCGGTCGTTATCAGCGACAACAAAGTCCTCAATGAAGAGGGTCTGCGTTTCGAGGATGAATTCGTCCGGCATAAGGTGCTCGACAGCATTGGGGACCTCTATCTCGCCGGCGGCCCGATCATGGGCCATTTCCGCGGTCTCCGGACCGGGCATGAAATGAACAATGCCCTGTTGCGCGCACTCTTTGCCGATGAAACGGCTTGGTGCGAAACGGTGCTGGATGGATCGACGAATGAAGCCGATGGCGCCTGGCGGTCGGGTGCCTTGGCAGTCAGCGCGTAATTCCGTACCAGCCTGCGCCCGATAGCGTTCGATCCGCGTGAGGCACGCCCGCGCCCGGTCGATGTGTCCCCGGTGCCGCGACGAAACGTCCTATTTGTGACCGGGGCAAGATGTTATAGTGCGCCCGAGGGCCGATTGGGGCCCATGTTGGACACTGTTCTTGGACCATGACGCTGCTTTCCCGCCTTCACGCGAGGCGCCTCGTGCTGCTTTTGGCGCCGTTGTTCGTCGTAGCGCTCCTCGCGGGTTGTGGCTCAGGCGAAGAGGAAGAGGAGTATGTCGAGGCGTCGGTCGAATCGCTTTACAACGACGCCATGGACCTCATGCTCCAACAGCGATTGAAGCAAGCGGCGGTGATGTTCGGCGAAGTCGAGCGCCAGCATCCGTATTCCGTTTGGGCGACCAAGTCCCAACTCATGGCCGCGTACGCTTATTATCAGGCGAGCGACTACGATGACGCGCTGAACGCGCTCGACCGTTTCATCTCCCTGCATCCAGGCAACCGCGATGTGGCGTATGCCTATTACCTCCGCGCACTATCCTATTACGAACAGATCTCCGATGTGAAACGGGACCAGAAGATGACCGAGCTGGCGCTCGATGCGTTCGAGGAGGTCGTGCGCCGCTTCCCCAACTCGAAATACGCCCGCGACGCCCACGAAAACATAAACCTCACGTTCGACCATCTGGCTGGCAAGGAGATGGACATCGGCCGCTACTACCTGCGGAATGGCGAGTATCTGGCGGCCATCAACCGCTTCCGCATCGTGGTTGACGATTACCAGGAAACCACCCATACCCCGGAAGCGTTGCACCGGCTGGTCGAAGCCTATGTGGCTCTCGGCCTGCGCCACGAGGCCCGACGGACGGCCGCCGTGCTCGGGTATAATTTCCCCGAGAGTAGCTGGTATACGGATAGCTACCAGCTGGTGGAGGGCGTCGAGGTAGGGCCGGGCGGCGAGGGGGACGAAGGCTCCTTCTGGGGTTGGCTGTTCTGAGGCCCGATGTTCGTCGGCCTGTCGATCCGAGAAGTCGTCCTGATCGAATGCCTCGAACTGACATTCGGCCGCGGGCTCGGCGTATTGACGGGAGAGACGGGAGCGGGCAAGTCCATTTTGCTCGACGCGCTTGGACTCGCTCTCGGCGCGCGCGGTGACGCGGGCCTCGTCCGCAACGGGGCGGGGTCGGCAGTCGTCACCGCCGCGTTCGATATCGGCGCGGATCATCCCGTGCACACGATCCTCGTCGACCGCGGAGTCGAGGGAGGCGAACATCTGATCCTACGGCGCAGCCTGACCGCCGATGGGCGGAGCCGGGCCTTCGTCAACGACCAGCCCGTGAGTGTCGGCCTGCTTCGTGAGATCGGCGATTTGCTGGTCGAGATCCAGGGCCAGTTCGCGGCGCGTGGCCTTTTGGACATCAATACGCACACCGACGCGCTCGACGCATATGGCGGCCTCGCCATGCTGCGCGGCCAGGTGGCCGGGTCTTATTCCATCTGGCGCTCGGCCATGCGAGAGGAGGCCGCCGCCGAGGAGGCGCTGGCGCGGGCCCGCGCGGACGAGGAATTTCTCCGCTATGCCGCGGGCGAGCTCGATGCTCTCGAGCCGCGACCGGGAGAGGAAGCCGAGCTGGCGGAGCGGCGCGCACTGCTCAAGCACCGAGAACAATTGGTGGATGCATTGACGACGGCCTATGAGGGGGTATCCGGCTCGCCGAATGTGGAGGATTTGCTGCGCGCCGCCCAAGCGGCGCTGGCACGTGTCGCGGACAAGGCGGGCGGTGGGCTCAACGCCGTCATCGAGGCTCTCGACCGCGCGACGCAGGCGACGGCGGAAGCACTCGCCGAGCTCGAGGCGGTTGGCCGGGAAATTCAATCCGACGCGACCACCCTCGAGGCCGTGGAGGAGCGTCTCTTCGCCCTGCGCGATGTCGCGCGCAAGCATCGCTGCGAGGTCGACCGACTTCCGGCCCTGCGCGAGGAGATTGGTCGAAAGCTCGCTATGGTGGACCAAAGCGACGTGGAATTGGCACGGCGCGCCGCCGAAACGAGCGCCGCGCGCGCGGCCTACGAGAAGCTCGCCGAGCGCTTGAGCCAGGAGCGCGTCGCCACGGCCGTTGGACTGGACGAAGCCATCGCCGCCGAGCTGCCGCCACTCAAGCTCGAAAAGGCAACTTTGCGCACCCGGTTCGAGCGCCGCGCGGAATCCGAGTGGGGCCTCGATGGGATGGACCGGATCGAATTCGAGGTATCGACCAATCCGGGCGCGCCATACGGGCCGCTGGCGCGAATCGCCTCGGGCGGGGAGCTCGCGCGCTTCATGCTCGCCCTCAAGGTGACGATGGCCCGGGGCAACACGAGATCGACCCTGGTTTTCGATGAGGTCGACAGCGGTATCGGCGGGGCCGTCGCGGCCGCGGTGGGCGAGCGCCTGGCCCAGCTCGGCCGCGACCAGCAGGTCCTGGTCGTGACCCATTCGCCGCAGGTAGCGGCGCGCGGCGAAAACCACTGGCGCGTGGCCAAGGCTGAAACGGCGGCCGGGGTGGTGACCGTGGTGGACGCGCTCGACGACACCGCCCGCCGCGAGGAAATCGCCCGCATGCTCTCCGGTGCGAGGATTACCGACGAGGCGCGCGCGGCGGCGGACCGGCTGATCGGTGAAGAGCGGGCCGCCGAGGGGGCCTTATGACCGAGGCCGCTGCCGACGTTCCGGTCGAGGCGCTGAATCGCGCGGCCGCGGCCAAGGAGCTGGAGCACCTGGCGCGGGAGATCGCGCGCCATGACGAGCTCTATCACCGCAGGGACGCGCCCGAGCTGTCCGATGCCGAGTATGACTCCCTAAGGCGCCGCAACGGCGCGATCGAGGCGCTGTATCCCGACCTGATCCGCGCCGACAGCCCCAGCCTGCGCGTGGGCGCGGCCCCGGCGGAAGGGTTCGCCAAGGTCACGCACAGCCGCCCCATGCTTTCGCTCTCGAACGCCCTCGACGAAGACGAGGTCCGCGAATTCTTCACACGGATCCGGCGTTTCCTCGGCCTCGATGCCGAGGCGCCGGTCGAAGTCATGGGCGAGCCCAAGATCGACGGCCTTTCCGCGTCCGCCCGCTACGAGCGTGGCAGGCTCACGCTCGGCGCCACACGTGGCGATGGCGTGACCGGCGAGGACATTACGCGCAACCTGGCCACGATCCGCGATCTGCCCAAACGACTGGTGGGTGCCACCCCCGACGTGCTCGAAGTTCGGGGCGAGATTTATATGGTGCGGTCGGAGTTCGGCGCCCTCAACGCCCGGCGCCAGGAAGAAGGCGAAGCCGTCTTCGCCAATCCGCGAAACGCGGCCGCCGGCTCGGTCCGTCAGCTCGATCCCGGCATCACCGCCAGGCGACCGCTGCGCTACTTCACTTATGCCGCGGGCGAGGTGTCCGAGACAGTGGCGGCGACACACGCCGAGTTTCTCGACCGCCTCAAAGGGTGGGGGTTCGAGACCAACCCGCTCGCAAGACTGTGCCGAACGGCGGAGGAAGCTCTTTCGTTCCACCGTGAGGTCGGTGATACGCGGAGCGGCCTGCCGTACGACATCGACGGCGTCGTTTACAAGGTCAACCGCTACGATTGGCAGGAGCGCCTGGGCACCGTGAGCCGGGCGCCGCGCTGGGCACTGGCCCACAAGTTTCCCGCCGAGCAGGCCCGGACCGTCCTCCAGCGCATTACGATCCAGGTCGGCCGCACGGGTGCCCTCACCCCCGTTGCGGAGCTGGAGCCCATCACCGTGGGTGGCGTGGTGGTCAGCCGGGCGACCCTCCACAACGAAGACGAAATCGCGCGCAAGGATATCCGCGAGGGGGATACGGTCGTGATCCAGCGCGCGGGCGACGTAATCCCGCAGGTGGTCTCCGTGGTAATGGAAAAGCGCCCGGCGGATGCGGCGGCTTTCACGGTTCCGACCAAGTGCCCGGTGTGCGGCAGCCTCGCCGTTCGCGAGACGGGCGAAGCGGTGCGCCGGTGCACCGGCGGCCTCATCTGCGAGGCCCAGGTGGTGGAGCGGCTCAAGCACTTCGTCTCGCGCAATGCGTTCGACATCGAGGGACTGGGGCGAAAGCATATCGAAGCCTTCTGGCGAGACGGGCTCGTTCGCTCCCCGGACGATATTTTCCGGCTCGAGGACAAGCGCGAGGTCCTCACCGAGCGGGAAGGCTGGGGCGGGCAATCGGCAAGCAACCTCTTTGCCGCCATCGCCGAGCGCCGCTCGATACCGCTGGAGCGCTTCATCTACGCGCTCGGTATCCGCCAAGTGGGCCAGGCCACCGCGCGTCTGCTGGCCAAGCAGTACGGGTCCCTCGACGCATGGCGCGGCGAGATGATCGCGGCCGAGGACCGTGAGGGGCCGGCCTATGCCGAGCTCGTCGATATCGATGGCGTCGGCCCGTCCGTGGCCGGCGACCTGCTCGCCTTTTTCGCCGAGCCCCATAACCTTGCCGTCCTCGAGCGCCTGGCGGCGGCATTACGGGTCGGCGACTTCACCGCTCCGGAATCCGCTTCGCCCGTTGCCGGCAGGACCGTCGTTTTCACGGGCATGCTCGAAACCATGAGCCGAGGCGAGGCCAAGGCACGCGCGGAATCGCTCGGCGCCAAGGTCGCGGGGTCGGTCTCGGCGAAGACGGATTACGTCGTCGCCGGACCGGGCGCGGGCTCGAAGCTCAAGAAGGCAGAGGCGCTCGGCGTTACCGTGCTGTCGGAGGAAGATTGGTCCGCGCTCGCGCGCGCTTGACGGTGGTGTGCGGTCAAGTTGCCTCGCCCGTATCGTAATCGAGGTTCGGGGCGAGCCATTTCTCGGCCTCGTCCAGCATCACGCCCTTGCGGCGGGCGTAATCCTCGACCTGATCGCGATAGATTTTCCCGATCCCGAAATAGCGGGAATCGGGATGTGAAAAATAATACCCGCTGACGGCGGCCGCGGGCGTCATGGCCGCGCTTTCGGTCAACCGCAGGCCGATCCGTGCTTCCGCCCCGAGGAGCTCGAATAGGGTGAATTTTTGCGAGTGGTCCGGACAGGCGGGATAGCCGGGCGCCGGCCGGATACCGTCGTAGGCCGCGCGGATGAGCGCATCGTTGTCGAGGGCTTCGCCAGGGGCATAGCCCCAGAGCTCGCGCCGGACCCGTTCGTGCATGCGCTCGGCAAACGCCTCCGCGAGCCGGTCGGCGAGAGCCTTGACCATGATCGCGTTGTAGTCGTCGTGCTGGTCCTGGTATTTCTTGGCTAGCGCCTCCGTGCCGTATCCGGCCGAGACCGCGAACCCGCCTATATAGTCCGCGACGCCGGTTTCCTTGGGGGCGACGAAATCGGCTAGGCTGAGGTTCGGGCGCGCGCCACTCTTGGCCATCTGCTGGCGCAGGCAGTGGATTGTCGCGCGGACCTCGCGACGAGAGTCGTCGGCATAAATCTCGATGTCGTCGTCAGGCGTGCCGTTCGCCGGGAAGAAGCCGACGACGCCGCGTGCGGTCAGCAACCCTTCCTCCACGATCCTATCCAACATCGCTCGCGCGTCGGCATAGAGGCTGGTCGCCGCTTCGCCCACGGTCGCGTCCTCGAGGATCCGCGGATAGACACCGGCCAGCTCCCAGGTTCGGAAGAACGGTGTCCAGTCGATCCTTTCCCGCAGCTCCGCCAGCGGATAGTCGTCGAACACCCGCGTCCCGAGAAAGCTTGGCCTCGTCGGCGTCGATCCGTCCCAGTCCAGGGACAACCGGTGTGCCCTTGCCGCGGCGATCGTGCGCCGCCGGTCCGGGGTGCGGGTGCGGGCATGGGCCGCGCGCACGTCTTCATAGTCGCTGCGAACCATTTCCACGAACGGGGCCTTGCGGGTGTCGCTCATCAGGCTGCTCGCGACGCCGACGCCGCGCGACGCGTCGGTGACATGGATGGTTGGGCCGTGATAGTTCGGCGCGATCTTGACGGCCGTATGAACCTTCGAGGTGGTCGCGCCGCCGATCAGGAGGGGGATGTCGAAACCTTCCCGCTCCAATTCGGCCGCCATGTGACACATCTCGTCCAGCGACGGCGTGATCAGGCCCGAGAGGCCGATCATGTCGGCCTGCTGTTCGCGGGCGGTCTCGATAATCCGCTGTGCAGGCACCATGACCCCGAGGTCGATCACCTCGTACCCGTTGCATTGGAGGACCACGCCGACGATATTCTTGCCGATATCGTGCACGTCGCCTTTGACCGTCGCCATGACGATACGCGTGCTCGAGCGGTTGTCGCCGCGGCCGTCCTTTTCCTGCTCGATGAAGGGAACGAGGTGGGCCACGGCCTTCTTCATCACGCGGGCCGACTTCACGACCTGGGGCAGGAACATCTTTCCCGATCCGAACAGGTCGCCGACGATGTTCATGCCGTCCATCAAGGGGCCTTCGATGACCTCGATGGGATGGGCATGCGCGAGCCGCGCCTCTTCCGTGTCTTCGACGACCCAGTCGGCGATGCCGTGAACGAGGCCGTGACTCAGGCGCTCGACCACCGGCCTCTCGCGCCACGACAGGTCGACCTCGCGCTTCGCCCCGCCCTGGCCCTTGAGCGACTCGGCGGCCTCCAAAAGGCGCTCGGCCGCGTCCTCGCGCCGGTTGAGGAGCACGTCCTCTACCCGTTCGAGCAAGTCCTTGGGCAGGTCGTCATAGATCGCGAGCTGACCGGCATTGACGATCCCCATGTCCATGCCGGCCCTGATGCCGTGATAGAGGAACGCCGAGTGGATCGCCTCCCGCACGGCGTTGTTGCCGCGAAAGGCGAAAGATACGTTGCTGAGTCCGCCCGAGATGGAGACTTGCGGCAGACATTCCTTGATCAGTCGGGTGGCCTCGAAATAGGCCCGGGCGTAGTCGTTATGCTCCTCCATCCCGGTTGCGACAGCGAAGATGTTCGGGTCGAAGATGATGTCCTCGGACGGAAAGCCGGCATCCTCGGTCAGGATGCGATGGCTGCGCCGGCAGATTTCGACCTTTCGCTCCACCGTGTCGGCCTGGCCGTCCTCGTCGAAGGCCATGACGACGACGGCGGCGCCGTATCGCCGGGCGAGGCGCGCATGCGCGATGAATTCGGCCTCCCCCTCCTTGAGGCTGATGGAATTCACGACGGGCTTGCCTTGCACGCACTTGAGGCCCACCTCGATGACCGACCATTTCGAAGAATCGATCATGATCGGGACCCGGCTGATATCGGGCTCGGAGGCGATCAGGTTCAGGAAGGTGTGCATGGCATGCTCTGAATCGAGCATGCCCTCGTCCATGTTGACGTCGATGATTTGCGCGCCGTTCGCGACCTGTTGGCGCGCAACCTCGAGGCCGGCTTCGTAGTCGCCGTCGAGGACGAGCTTGGCGAATTTGGCCGATCCCGTCACATTGGTGCGCTCGCCTATATTGACGAAGCCCGTGTCGGAATTCGCGTTCAGCGGCTCGAGCCCCGAGAGGCGCAAGCAGGGCTCGATTTCGGGCATGGCGCGCGGCGCCAATCCGGCGACCGCGTCCGCGATGGCCCCGATATGCTCCGGCGTGGTCCCGCAGCAGCCGCCGACGATGTTCAGGAAACCGCTTTCCGCGAACTCCCGCAGCACGCCGGCCATGTATTCGGGCGTTTCGTCGTACCCGCCGAAGGCGTTGGGGAGACCCGCGTTCGGATAGCAGCTCAAGAACACGTCGACGACCCGGCTCAGCTCCTCGAGATAGGGCCTCAGGTCACGGGCACCGAGCGCGCAGTTGAGACCGATGGCGAGCGGTGAGGCATGCCGGATCGAGTTCCAGAATGCCTCCGGCGTCTGGCCCGAGAGGGTGCGGCCCGAGGCATCGGTGATGGTTCCCGACACCATGACCGGCAGGCGGGTACCTACGCGGTCGAAGAGCCCCTCGATGCCGAACAACGCGGCCTTGCAGTTGAGGGTATCGAATACCGTCTCCACGAGCAGATAGTCACATCCCCCTTCCACGAGCCCGCGCGCCGCCTCGCCGTAGGTGGCCACCAACTCGTCGAATGCGACGTTGCGAAAGCCGGGATCGCTGACGTCGGGCGAGAGCGAGGCGGTCCGATTGGTGGGCCCCAATGCGCCGGCCACGAAGCGGGGCCTGTGAGGCGACGAGCTCGTGGCCCGGTCGGCCGCCGCCCGGGCGAGGCGGGCGCTCTCGAGATTGAGCTCGTAGACCAGCTTCTCCATGCCGTAGTCGGCCTGGGAGATGGCTGTCGAATTAAAGGTATTCGTCTCGATGATATCCGCGCCGGCGTCGAGAAACGCCGTGTGAATCGCGCGAACGATGGCCGGTTGTGTCAGCGACAGCAGATCGTTATTGCCGCCAAGCTCGGTCGGCCAATCGGCGAAGCGCTCGCCGCGATAATCCTTCTCACCCAGCTCATAGGCCTGGATCATCGTGCCCATCGCCCCGTCGAGCACGAGAATCCTTGCGTCGAGCGCTTCCCTCAGGAGCGACTCGCGACTTTCCCGCGACCGAGCGTTCTGATTTTGGCTTTCTACGGTATGGATGACGCTCATTCGGCCTTCGTCTCCCCTGTCGCGCCCGCCGTCTGGGGGCGGATCCCCAGGATATGGCAAATGGCGTATGCCAGATCCGCGCGGTTCAAAGTATAAAAATGAAACTGGTCGATGCCGTTGGCCTGTAGGACGCGGCACTGCTGGGTAGCTACGGTCGCCGCCACCAGGCGGCGGGTTTCCGGCTCCCCGTCGAGGCCTTCGAACAGCGCCGCCAGCCAGTGCGGGACCGAGGCGCCACAAGCCGCGCTGAACTTGACAATCTGAGCGAAATTCGTCACCGGCATGATGCCAGGCACGATGGGAACACTGATCCCCGCCGCCCGCGCCCGATCGACGAAACGCAAATACACCTGTTCGTCGAAAAAATACTGTGTGATGGCACGGGTCGCACCGGCATCGATCTTGCGCTTCAGGTTGTCGAGATCCGCTTCGCCGTTGGCGGCCTCGGGATGGACCTCGGGATAGGCGGCGACGCTGATCTCGAAATCGGCCACGCGACGAAGCCCCTCCACGAGATCCACCGCGAAGGCATAACCGTCCCGGTGCGGCGTGTATCGCTCTTCGTCCTCGGCATGATCGCCCCTCAGTGCGACGATATGGCGGATGCCGCTTGCCCAGTAATCGCGCGCGACCGCGTCGACTTCCTCGCGGGTCGCACCGACGCACGTGAGGTGCGCCGCGGCAACGAGGCTTGTTTCCGCGGCCATGCGCCGCACCGTGTTATGGGTCCGCTCGCGCGTCGATCCGCCCGCTCCATATGTGACGGACACGAAGCGCGGGGCGAGTGGCTCGAGCCGATTGACCGCGATCCAGAGTTTTTCCTCCATCTCCGATGTCTTGGGCGGAAAGAACTCGAACGACACCCCGAGCCGCGCCGAGGACGGCGCGGCGTATGCGGGCATCTCGAAGCGACCGGCCGGGCCGTGGTGCAGGCTCATCGGCCAGCTCCCGCTTGCGCCACCGGCGCCACGTGGGCCAAATCGACCGCGGCGGCCGGTTTCGTCGTGGGCCAAAGGCCCACCGTCAGTGGGTCACCGGGCAGATGAACGGCCTCGCCGATCCGAAGGCCCGCCGCGCTGCACCATTCGGTGATTTGTCGATCGCTGAATCCAAGACGCCTGTGGGCATGTTCGGCCCGGAGATACTCGAGCTGATGGGGCGCGAAGTCCACGATCACCAAGATACCGTTTTCGTCCAGGACCCGCGCCGCTTCCGCGATCACGGCGCCCGGATCGTCCGCGAAATGCAGGACCTGATGGATAGTGACGGCATCGTGGGAGTTGCTCCGAATTGGCAACTGGTACATGTCGGCCTTGCGCACGGCGCAATTCCGCAAGTTCGCGCGTTCCAGGCTCGCACGGGCCACGGCCAGCATTTCCCGCGAGAGATCGACCCCCAGCGCGCGCGCCACCGAGTGCGCGAACAGCTCGAGGACACGGCCGGTGCCGGTTCCGATATCGAGTAGCGATTCGATCGTCAGGCCATCGAATAGCCGTGTTAATGCCTGTTCGACCTCCTTCTCGTCCACGTGGAGTGCACGGATCCGGTCCCAACCGGCGGCATTGCTGTCGAAATAGCGCGCCGCTGTTTCTCGGCGTGCCTTCCGGACGGCCTCGAGCCGCTCGAAGTCGAGCGCAAGCGAGCTGTCGCCATGAGGGATGAGCGAGGTCAATGACGCGGCCATAAACGCGCCATTCCCCTCATGCGCCACACGATAGAATATGGAAGCGCCTTCGCGCGTCCGATCCAGCAATCCAGCTTCACAGAGAAGCTTCAGGTGACGTGAGACACGGGGCTGGCTCTGGCCCAGAATTTGGGTCAGCTCGCCGACCGTCAGCTCGCCCTCGGCGCACAGGGCGAGCATCCTGAGGCGCGTGGATTCTGCTGCTGCCCGTAGTCCGGCCAAAACGAATTCCATCGAGCCAGCCCCACCGTATATGCCACTTGGGCAAACCGTGGCCTCAAGCCCACGGAACCTGCCTGCAAGGAATAATATAATACACATATAAAGATATGTCTATATAATTTATTATCGACTCCTGCGGTGTTGCGCTGGATGGTCGTTTTAGTGCTGGGGTGCTGAACCGGTTCCCGGAGTTTGCCGGGACAGCGCCTTGGAGGCCAAGCGGATTGTCCGCAGTGGCGGACGCGGGTGCGGAATTTCGAGGGAGGCCCAAAGCGGTGGCGATCACAGCCGTTGCAAATTTACAACAGACCTTGCGTGATGAAAAATTCCAAGTCTGACTCTGCTGGAAATCAGGCTTTTCCTGTGATACCCCGTTGATCGGAAGCATCGCTACATAAGCGCAATCCGGGAGCGTGGTTAATTGATTTTTAGAATGTTGGTGGCTCAATGCGGCTCTTGAAAAGGGGGAAGCTACCAAGATAAAGCATGGGAATTCCCCGTGTAGGAGTGGGAATGTGGCTGGTCCTGGCGTCTGGCTGGGTCATCGTAAAATCGGAACGTTGAAAACGGGTGGTGGCACCGTTATGGGATCGATGAAATTGTTTGGATGGCGGCTACGCTTGGGCGGAGCCCTCATCGCGGCACTGATAGCGGCAGGTTGCGCGACTCCGCCAGCGGATCCCGAGGCAATGGAGGCATACAAGGAGGCCAATGACCCCCTTGAGCCGATGAACCGTGCTTTGTTTGATTTCAACCAGGGCTTCGATCGCAATCTTCTCAAACCCGCGGCCACCGGTTATCGGGATCTTTTCCCGGATGGGTTCAGAAGCAGCGTGAATAATGCTCTACACAATCTCCGTTCGCCGGTCATCTTCGCCAACGACATTATGCAGGGAGAGGCGGGCCGCGCGGCAGAGACCCTGGTGCGGTTTGCGGTCAATAGCGTCCTCGGCTTCGCCGGTCTTTTCGATGTGGCCGGCGGTTATGGGCTGGAGCGCCATAACGAAGATTTCGGGCAGACTTTGGCGGTTTGGGGCTTTGAAGAGGGCTTCTATTTGATGTTGCCCGTGTTCGGGCCATCGAACCCGCGTGACACCGTGGGCCTCGTGGTGGACGGCTTTATGGATCCGTTCGGCTATATCGCGCCGTTCGCGTTCCGATTCAGCCGGAGCGCGGTTGAAGGTATCGACAAGCGAGCCGATGTTCTCGAGGTGCTGGACGACCTCGAACGCACGTCGGTCGAATTCTACGCGACGATCCGGAGCCTCTATCGCCAGCGGCGCGCGGATGAGGTGCGTCAGGGCGAGTCCAGTGCGAATATTCCGGCCCCCAGCATCTCGTTCGAGTTCCTCGAGGAAGAGACGCCGGTCGAGCCGGTGGCGGAATTGAATGCCGACGAGGATTCCAGGCCGACCGTCGACAAAGTCTTGCTAGTACAGTAGCCATGCGCACGCATCGAATTTTTATCGCCGCGCTGGTAGTGGTGCCATTGGCGCTGGCAAGTGGCTCGGTACGCGCGACGGCCGATGATTTTCGCGATGGAGCGGGCGTATTCATCCAGAGTCTGGGCGACCGCGCGCTGGGTGTCCTGGCAGATGATACGCTGAGCAAGACCGCTCGGGATCGCGAATTTCGCGCGCTGCTCCAAGAAGGATTCGATGTGAGGGCCATCGCGGCTTTTTGCATCAAGCAATATTGGCGCAAGGCCACGACCGAGGAGCGAGAGGAGTATGTGCGCCTCTTCACCGACCTCATCGTGCAGACATATTCGGCTCGGCTGGGTGCCGTCTACAGTGGCGAAGCGTTCAACGTCCGCAAGGTCGTGGGAGACGGCAAGGACGGTGCGATGGTGAAGAGCGAGATTGTCTCTCCGAGCGCGGGAAGCTCCCCCATTCGTTTGGATTGGCGCGTTCGCTGGCCCAGTGAGAACTACAAGATCGTTGATGTCCTGGTCGAAGGAATCAGCATGGCGATCACCCAGCGCGACGAATTTGTCGCGGTCATTCAGCGCAATGGCGGAAATCTCGGTCCGTTTCTCGATGCGCTGCGCGAGATGATCCAACGGCTGGAGACCGCCGACGCCGGCTCGAGCTCCTGACACCGCGCCTCGTCAAGCCTATCGTCACGTCAGTCTCCGCGCCCATCAGGGCGCGGTGCCTTGCGTACGGCCAACCTACCTGACGAGGCGCTTGTATTTTATGCGGTGCGGCTGGTCGGCATCCGCGCCGTGGCGCCGGCGCCGATCGATTTCATATGCCTGATAATTCCCCTCGAACCAGACCGTTCGACTATCGCCTTCGAACGCGAGAATATGCGTAGCGATCCGGTTCAGGAACCATCGGTCATGACTGATCACCACGACACAACCGGCAAACAGGAGCACGGCTTCCTCGAGCGCACGTAAGGTGTCGACGTCGAGGTCGTTGGTGGGCTCGTCGAGGAGGAGCACATTCGCGCCCGATTTCAGAATTTTAGCGAGGTGAACGCGGTTCCGCTCGCCTCCTGAGAGTTGACCGACTTTCTTTTGCTGGTCTGGGCCCTTGAAGTTGAACGTCGCAGCGTAAGCCCGGCTGGCTACTTTTCGCCGGCCAAGGTCGATCTCCTCCTGGCCTTCCGAGATCTCCTCCCAAACCGTATTCTCACTGCCGAGCGCATCCCGCGACTGGTCCACATAGCCGAGAACGACCGTCTCGCCCAGGCGGAGCTCGCCATCGTCCGGCTTCTCCTGGCCGGTCAGCATGCGGAACAGAGTGGATTTACCAGCACCATTCGGGCCGATGACGCCGACGATGGCGCCAGGCGGTATCATGAAGCTCAAGCCGTCGATCAACAATTTCTCGCCATACCCTTTGCCTAAGCCGCGGGCCTCGAAAACCAGGTCCCCGAGCCGCGGACCCGGCGGGATGACGATCTGGGCCGCCCCGGAATCCTGCTCGCGGCTTTGGCTGAGAAGCTGATCGTAGGCCGATATTCGGGCCTTGCTCTTGGCCTGGCGCGCGCGGGGCGACTGCCTGATCCATTCCAACTCATGCTGAAGGGTGCGTCGCCGGGCCGACTCCGTTTTCTCTTCCTGAGCGAGCCGCCGTTCCTTCTGTTCGAGCCAGGAGGAATAGTTGCCTTCCCACGGGATGCCGTGGCCGCGGTCCAGCTCGAGTATCCAGCCCGCGACGTTATCCAGGAAATAGCGATCGTGGGTGATCGCCACCACGGTGCCCGGGTATTCGTCCAGGAAACGCTCGAGCCAGGCGATCGATTCAGCATCGAGATGGTTGGTCGGCTCGTCCAGCAGCAGCATGTCGGGTCGTTGGAGCAGGAGGCGGCAGAGGGCGACCCGACGGCGCTCGCCACCCGACAGCGTCGTCACGTCGGCATCGCCCGGTGGGCAGCGCAGGGCATCCATGGCGATCTCTATCGTGCGGTCGAGCTCCCAGGCATCGGCCGCTTCTATCCGATCCTGAAGCTCGGCCTGCTCGGCGATGAGAGCGTCCATTTCGCCCGCGTCGAGCTTTTCGGCGAAGCGCGCGCTGACCGCTTCGAATCTGTCGATGAGCGCCCTCGTTTCGGCCACACCCTCGAGCACATTGCCTTGAACGTCCTTCGAGGGGTCGAGCACCGGCTCCTGCGGCAGATAACCGACATTGACGCCTTCCGAGGGCCAGGCTTCGCCGACGAATTCCTCCTCGATTCCCGCCATGATGCGTAGCAAGGTGGACTTGCCTGCACCATTGAGGCCGAGAACGCCAATCTTGGCGCCAGGCAGGAAGGACAGCCAGATATCACGAAGAACCTGGCGCCCGCCGGGATATGTTTTGCCGAGGCCCTTCATGACGTAAATGTACTGGTAGGATGCCATGCGGTGATTTGGCCTCGCCGTCCGAATCGAATGAATGGCCACTTCCGATAGGGCCGAATTCAGTGTTTCTATCTCAACCGGCGTGGGGCGCGCAACGTCAGGGCGGGCAGGTCAACACTCTAGGACGCAGGTACAATTCATGAGGCGTTGGAAGCATTGACCATTGGCGGTATGTAGGGGAGGCAAATGAGTCGAACTGCCACCCTACTGTGCACCGGCGATCGTAACCGGCCTGGTGCTGGTACGGTGCGCGACAGCGCCTATTGAGGAATGGATGGATTCCAACGCGGTAATCAAGGCATATGCGTGTTACGCGCCGATCTACGATCGCACGTTCGGGCTGCTGTTAGGTCGCGAGGGGCGGCCCATCGCCGCCGTGACCGCCAACGGCCGGACAGGTCCCGTGCTCGAGGTTGGGGTGGGCACGGGTTTGACCTTGCCCCATTACCGCCGGGATCACGACGTGACCGGCATCGATATATCGCCGGAGATGCTGTCCGTGGCGCGACGGCGCGTAAAGCACCTCGGCCTCGGTCACGTGAGGGCTTTGATGGGAATGGACGCGAGTCAGCTCGCGTTCGCCGACGCGTCCTTCGAGGTGGTGGTGGCCGCCTACGTGATGTCGGTGGTACCCGACCCAAGTGCCGTCATGCGCGAGATCGAGCGCGTCTGCCGACCCGGCGGCGACGTGGTTATCGTCAATCACTTCGCGGCCGAGAGCGGGCTTCGCCTCTTCGTCGAGAAGCGCCTCGCGCCGCTCGCCAATACAGTTGGCTGGGAGCCGGATTTTTCGATCGACCGTGTCTTGTCGGGCTCGGGATTGCGCCTGCTGGAAAAGCGCGCCCTGTCCCCGTTCGGCCTGTTCACGCTCCTGCACCTGAGGAAGGATGAATAGCCCGAGGCGATTGCGGTATGAGAATTGGCGCGGCCGTTCGTGGCGGCGCCATGGCGCTGCTTCGACGAACGACGAAAATTTTCAAACCGGGGCTAGGCCGGTGTGATAGCTTCGCCGAAGCTTTGGACACGAGGAGAGAGCGATGCTTGAAGCCGGAGTGGTCATAATCACCCTTTTTACCGCGGGGACGATCTTGGCCCTCGCATACGCTGTCGACCCCGACGCGGTGGTGATCGAGCCGATCAGCGTGCCCGAGGATCTGATGAAAAAGGGTTATTCCTCGACGGTCGTCTCAGACCACGTCACGGAGGAGATGCACCGAATTCACGAGCTCAGTCAGACGAACGAGGAGAGCCGGGGCGTCAGCCTCGGGAGCGAGGAAACCACCATATCGGCCCTCGAGGAAGAGCTCGATATTTCGGGACCCGTCTGGATCGTGCGCGATCAGCTCGACATCAAGCAGTTCAAGATCCAGGGCGAGCTCGTGAACGGAGTGGAGGGCCTCGAATTCCGCCTGCGCGGCTTTCCAACGACAGGTGGCATGATGGTGGCCGTGGAGAAAGGTACCGCGCATGATATCGACGACCTGATCGCCCGGGCGGCGGAGGAAGCGCTGCGCTTCGCGGACCCCTATGTCCTTGCCGTCTATTATTTCGGCAGGGAGGAGGAATCGGGCGATTTCACCGAAACGCTTGGGGCGATCCAGGCCGGGTTGAATCCTGATAAGCCTGACGGGCATAAAGCGAGCGACATAAAGCGCCTCTATACCCTGTGGGCACGAGTCGATTTGGCGGAGATGGACCACCAGGCTGCAATTGGCCATGTAGAACTGGCCCTCGAGAGCGATCCCAAATTCGGCATGGCCTACCACATGTGGGGTAACGCGCTATTC